>JAGYKR010000022.1 GCA_018401375.1 Ilumatobacteraceae bacterium
CCAAGTAGCGATGCGTCTTTTGAAACGGGCGATCTACACCGCTGCCGAAACAGACTTTGCGCGATCCATGGATGACATCGCATTGCGGACCGGGATCGCTGACCACCACCCGGACGCTCGCGAAGGCGCAGCATCATTCGCAGAGAAGCGCGCACCCCGGTTTAATAACCCCCGTTCTGCGCCACAGCCCTGAATTACCCTGACCAGCATGGATCCGTTCGTTGCGATACTTGGCATAGTGGTGGTGGCACTCATCGCTGTGGTCGTCCTGCTGTTGCGTCGTCCACCGGGCACTCCGCCCCCGATCGAATCGCTCGCTGACTCGACCCAACTCGTTGAACTGATCCGCAACGCTGTGGACGCCCAAGTACGCAAGACGACCTCGGACACCGTGGATCAGAACGCCCAACGAGCCGGTGAGATGTTGGAACAGCGCGGTGCTGTGATCGCAGAACAGACCAAAGGTTTGTTGGATCCGATCGCTGCTCAGATGCAACTTCTGGAACGCACCGTGGGGGAGATGAAAGCCACCTATGAACACGACAAGGGTGCGGTCACCGAGATGAGCGCGAACCTCGTCCAACAGATCGGTGCGCTGAATGGAGTGACAAGCGAACTCGCAGGAGCACTGCGATCACCGGCCGCCCGAGGTGCGTGGGGTGAGAACCAACTGCGCAACATCATCGAACTCGCGGGCATGGCGTCGTATTGCGATTTCTCCGAACAGACCACGATCACCACCGAGGAAGGGAGACAACGTCCCGACCTCACAGTGAGGCTGCCCAACGGTGCGTTCTTAGTGGTGGACTCTAAGGTGCCGTTAGCGGCATACCTCGATATGCAAGGGGCGACCGAGGAGGCCGTGCGAACGGCCAAACTCACCGAACATGCCCGCGCTACCCGGGCCCATGTGCGGGCTTTGGCGGACAAAAAGTACTGGACGCAGTTCCCTGAATCCCCAGACTTCGTGGTGATGTTCGTGCCCGGAGAATCCTTTCTCGCGGACGCCTTACGCGCCGAGAGTTCATTAATGGATGAGGCGATGCGCTCGCGGGTGGTCATCACCTCGCCGATGAGTCTGATGGCGTTGCTATTGACGGTGGCCCGTGGCTGGCAGACCCGCCAGATGGCCGAAAGCGCCACCCAGATCGCCACCGAGGCAGCGGAGCTGTACAAACGCATGGGTGTGGTGCTTGATCATGTCGCTAAAACTGGACGACATATCCAGCAGGCCACCAACGCGTATAACGAGTTGGTAGGGAGCGTGGAACGCCGTGTGCTGCCTTCACTTCGGCGGATGCGCGAACTTGGCGTGCCGGGCGACGAGGCCTCTGATCCGACCCCGCTTGAGGTCAGGGCCCGGACTCTCGAGTTGCCCGTGATGGCCGCCGGTCACATCGATTCTGATCAACTCACCACCGACTGAAGTTTCAAGGGAGAAAAATGACGCAACATCACGAGACGCCGGTCAGCGTGGAGGGTCATGTGGATCTTGGCCGAGCAGTGGATGATCTGAATCGGCTGCTGCGGTTACGGACCACACCGATCGGAATGAAGATGTTTGCGACGGTTGCCGAAATGGAGGCGATCCCAAAGATTCGTCGACCGAACGCGATTCACACCACCGATCAGATCGTCGGCCAGGCAAGTCGGAACGGCTGGACTGTCGGCATCACTGTGGACGATCTCGTTGGCGCTCAATGCTCAACCGTGATCGGCCTGAGTCCGCGCTCTGATGAATGGCTATCAGGGGATCGCATGACCGGGGTCTGGTACTCAACCCCGACCGACGCTGCTGCCCATCAACAAGCGATGGACGTGGTGCCCTTTGGCCGATACGAGGCGATGGCGGTCTCTCCCTTGGCCTCGGGCCGGCTCAATCCACCCGACATCTGTTTGATCTACGCCACACCGGCTCAGATGATCTTGTTCATCAACGGTCTCCAATGGGCGGGGTATCGCAAACTGGAATGGGGATGCGTGGGTGAATCCTCTTGCGCTGACTCGTGGGGTCGGGCCCTTGCGACAGGGGAGCCGAGCCTGTCGATCCCGTGTTTCGCCGAGCGGCGGTACGGCGGAGTGATGGAGGACGAACTGCTGATGGCACTCCCGCCGGGTTATCTGCCCAAGGTGATCGCCGGCCTTGAAGCGCTGTCAGCCAATGGTCTGCGCTATCCGATCGCACCCTATGGGGTCCAACAAGATGCTCGTGCCGGCATGGGGGTCAGTTACTCCGGCTGATCATCTACGACCGGGCTCAGGTCTACGATGCGGCGATGGGAAACACGATCGAGAACACGTTGGGAATGTCGGATCTGACAGGCAAAGTTGCGGTCATCACCGGTGGGGCCAGTGGCATCGGTTTGGGGCTCGCTGAAGAGTTCATCGGGGCCGGCATGAAAGTGGTGTTGGCCGATATTGATGAGCCGCGTTTGCGCGATGTGGAGTCCCGCCTGACCGAATCCGGGGCGGAGGTGGCCACGGTGGTGTGTAACACCACCAGTGAGGCTGATGTAAGGTGGCTGGGCCTGGCCACTCGAGTTGGTTCGTGCGGCTCACGTGTTGTGCAACAACGCGGGATCAAGCTGGGATCGGTGACGCTTGAATGATCCGATCGAACTGTGGGCTCGAGTGATGGATGTGAATGTGATGGGGTAGGTGCACGGGATCCGGGCGTTCTTTGCTGATCATGTCCGACTCAAGGTGAGGGCCACATCAGAACACTGCATCGGTGGCTGCCTGGGCCGAGAAGCCGGGTGCTGCACCCTATGCAGCGAGTAAGCACGCCGTCGGGGCTGAGGAATCGTTATCATGAACTTTCGAGATCGCCGGTTCACCTGTTAGTCAGCGTGCTGCGTCCGGTCTCAACGCGGACTCGTCTGATGGAACATGAACCCACTCAGGTGGGTGAGGTCGGGCCGCCGCCAACCAACCAGCTGGGGTGCGGGTACGATGGTGGCATCGCCCCGGAGTGGAAGTGTCACGACGTCATCGACGCGATTCGTGCTCGCCGGCTTTGGATCCTGACCCATCCCGAGACTCGCCGCGGGCGGTGGAACGGGATCCAGCGAGCCGTCTGACGGAGAGAACCTCAAGCTTCAACATGCCGATGCCAGCAGGGGAGTGATCGCTGCTTCAGTTGTGTGGCCTAGGTGCGCGACCGGGCAGAAACTGCCTCTCCACCCAGCCTTTGTCATAACGACTGAAGAACGCAACATCGATATGTTTGTGATCAGCCACCGACCAACTCTTTGGTAGCGGTCTCGATAGGTGGCCGCTAGCCATACCGCTGTTCCCGGGAGGTCTGTCGGTGCAGGGCTGGAACAACCATTGCCCCGTGGCCTCACTACCGTTGATCTCAATCATCGTCTGAATACCTGATGTCGAGCGTGATCGTCACCCGAGTCGATGCCCCTTGAAATGTTAAGGATTTCTCACGGCCGTGCGCACTCGAATGTGGCACCACCATCCCGGTGACCGCATCCTCGGTCATCAGGCTGGCAACCCTGCCAGCGTCATAGCTGCGGTCGCAGAAGTCGCAGTACATCGCCTCGAGAGAACCTTGATTGCTTGATACCCGAGTCGCTGTATCCGCAGCTCAACGATCGTCACGCTTCAAGATCATTATGGTTCATCGGTTGAGTTCCCGCCAGCCGCCCGCTGCGGTGATGTCAGCAGCTCGCGGGAATGATCTCTTGCCGACCCGGTGGATTCGCTCAAGGATTTGATTGGTCAGCGACAGTCGGGTTTGACGACGACCGTGGAATACCCGGCCGCAGCGAACCTGAGAGCCCCTTCTCGAGCACTCGGTCGGGGGACCCGGCACAGATCCGTGGTGACCGCAGTCCTCAGGGCGTCCACTGCAACGCCGATCGCGGCCAGCATCGCAAACCTTCGGGACGTACCAGCACGGTCCAACTCCTCGGCCACGATCCGGTGGTGGAGGGGCGAGGTACCGATCGATAGTCGGATCCAGGAACAGCGGGTAAAGGCCATCGCAAAGCTGCGCAATGGCGCCTCTGCGTAGACATCCCGCCGTACACCATCACCGGGCGACCGAGCGGTTTGGGACTCATGGAGACCTCAGCGAAGTTGAAGTGCGTCCTGATACGAAACCATCCCGTCAGGAGATTCCTCCCAAGCGGCCCGGTAGATCTGATGGACTCTCGGTGTGGGCGCTGCGCCCGGAGAACGGAATCTAAATGGCCCAAACCTCGCATCCATCCGGTTCCCACACCGAGAATCATCCGGCCGCCAGAGATCACATCGAGTGTGGCGAACTGTCGTCGCTCAGCGGGGAGCGATACGGTGCGATCAGTATCGTTGGCTGCGGGAGTTGATGCGTTCGGTGACGGTACAGCGACGGTACCCATAGTGACCGCTGCATCCCACATCACATGGCGCCTGCGTAGGTCCGAGCCTGAGGGAGTTCATATACGCGCTCGCAGGATCGCGGCATGTAGACATGATCGGGGAACCGAAGAAGCGAATGGAACTGGCAGCTTCAGCGGTCTTCGAGCAACCAACAACGGTCGGAGGCGATCCACCGGGGTTGCGGGTGTAACTGCGAGCGTCGTCGCGATGACCGATCCCGTGGTGGAAAGGGTGACAGGCCGATCTGCATCCGATGTTCTTAGATCTCTGCGATCGGTAGAACCGGGACGCGATATCCGCTGAGGAGAGTTTCGAGGAACTTCGCGAATGCCAACAACGTGCTGCGATCGCCGAGGTATGGGCCGACCACCTGAATGCCAACGGGCAAACCGTCATCGGTCCAGCCCACAGGCACCACCGTGGAAGGGAGGTACACGTATCCGAACGGGTGGTCCAGCCAACAGATCGGCGTGACCAGGTTTTGCTTCGTCAACCATGAACTGACGGCTAGACGTTGCCATCTTGCGGTGAATATGAAAGGCAGGAAACGAACGCAACAGGTGCGAGCAACACATCGAAACCTCAAAGAACTGCGCCCAGTTGGCCCGGCTGTGTTCGCGGCGTTCGCGAGCGACAACTTCGATGTCCGATCGGCGCTCGAGCCCGCATCGCCATCACCGCTCGATCCGGGGTCGCGTCAGAGGCCAGATCCATTAAACGGGCAAACTTCTGCTTCGGTGAGGCCTCTGGCGAGGTGGCGGCGGAGACGAGCGGTAGACCGATCTCCCACACATCGTTGAACCTGTGGGCCGGTCGGGCGTCGTGATCCACGCGCACGCTCGGCCCAACGACGGCTGCCATCGCTCGTTTCAACACCGCACTCATGCGGGAACTGACCTGCAGGCCGGATCGTCGAGCCAGGCCGCTACCCGGTAATTTCATGCTTCGGTGGTGGGATCGGAAGCTGCAAGGACCAGGCGCTCGTCTGATCCTTTCGGGACCGGCGAGGACTGAGAACAACAACCCGAGGTCCTGCACCGAGCAAGGATCGGACTGACCACATTTGATGTCGCCCCGCTGACCCTCCAGGCTCATATCCATACCCGAGCTGGGGCACCACGCCAAAGGAGGGTTTATGGCCACAGACCCCAGAAAAGTGGCGGCAGACGGATGAGCCACCGGATGTCGGTACTCGATCTCATGAGGTCAGTCGGTGGCCACGGCTGCAGCCGCACCGCCTGAAGATCCGCCCGGGCCGCGGCTTTGTCTCCAGGGACGTTGGTGAACCTGAAGATCTCGCTAAAGGCCCACGAGTCCCCTGACCGCGGCAGATTGCCTTCGCAAACACGATCGCTTTAGCGGCACGCACCTCGAGCCACCACTTCAGCATCACGGGTGGGGACATGGTCACGAAGTTCCACCTGCTCGCCAGTGGAGTGCAGACCAGCGGTGGCAGGGCATCTTTGACGCTCATCGACAATCCGTGCAATGGGCCGTGACTGATGTCGCCGCGGGCCCGATCATTATCGCTGGAGGATGAGCCGCGGCCCGGCCACCAGCATCGATAGAGGTCAATACTGATCGGCGTGGCCATCGTTTCGGCGCGGGCGAGGTGCACCCTGGAGCAACTCCACACCGCTGATCCCTCGCCAAGCAAACGAGCAGCAAGTTGTCTGGCTGCGGTGCGCGCAGTCCGAGGGAAAGATCTCGTGATCCGTGAGAACCTGGCTGAGTTGGTCATTTCACTTCAAAACTCAACGGGTACGGCCACCAGCGGAGTTCGCGCTCCATCAGGGACGCGGCTGACTGCTTGCTGTCCGGTAGATACGGCGCAACGATCTGAAGTCCAACGGGCAGTCCATCTGAGATGAATCGGCAGTGCCGTGGTGCCGGGAGATAGACATTGCAGGACCATCCGGGCCTAAAACAGCTGGTCCACCACGGGTTCCATCTGACCGTTGATTGGGATTCTGCGTTGTCCTGGGTGCCTCGTGATCGGGGAACGCAGCTGGATGCGGCCGTCGGACACAGCAACAGGTTTGTGGTCATAGGTCTCAAAGAACTCAGCCCACTTGCGCCGATAGCCCTCACGTCGGTTGTGATGCTGCCACCACTCTCGGTGGCTCATTGTCACTGCGTGATCCACGAGAGCCTGATAGCTGTGATCGCCTTCATCCCAACGATGGCGGACCGCCTGGGCAGCGGCGTAGTCAGCATCGTTAAACATGGCGCCGGTGGCGGAGCGCAACAACATCAAATAATTCTCGAATGCTTCGGCCTGATCGATATCCGGGACCGCCTCGGTCACGTTCAGTCCGGCGGCGGCGAGTGCGTCCACAGTGCTCTGAAGACGGTCCAGCATTTTGGTGTCATTAGCGATCACCGTGGTGTCGAGCATGACCCCCACCCGAAACTCGCTCAAGCGGGTCTGGCGGGCCTCAGGTAACGCGACCCGATAGCCGGTGGCACGATCGCCGACTGGCCCCGCCAGAATCGATAACGCGAGGTCGAGATCTCCGGCCGAACGCGCCATTGGTCCGCAGACACTGATGTCTACCTCGGGAAGATTGCCCGGGGTGGTGTGGCCCTCAAAGGGCACGAGCGACATCGTCGGCTTATGTCCGAACACTCCGCAGTAGTGAGCCGGATTTCGGATGGACGCGCCGATATCACTGCCCATTTCGATCGCCGCCATACCGGTCGCAAGGGAGGCAGCCGATCCACCCGAGGAGCCGCCGGGTGTGCGTGTGAGATCCCACGGATTATTGGTGGTTCCGTAGATCGCGTTGAAGCTCTGCCAATCTCCGAGCATCAACGGGACATTGGTCTTGCCGTAGATGATCGCTCCGGCCTCAAGCATCCGGGTGACAGTCGGCGCATCGGCAGAGGGCACCACTTGGGCCCACTCCGGGTTACCCCAAGTGGAGGGAGTGTCCGCCCAGTCGTAGGCCTCTTTGATTGTCATCGGCACTCCGTGTAACGGGCCCCAAAACTCGCCCGCCGCCGCAGCCTGATCGGCCGTTCGTGCTCGCTCCCGGGCGAGTTCGATGCGGGTCACGACCACAGCGTTAACCGCCGGGTTATGACGTTCGTAGCGGGTGATCGCATGTTCGAGCAGTTCGCTCGGGGTGATTTCACCACGCCGCACCATCGCTGCGAGTTCGGTGGCCGGACGGAGCATCACGCTGTCTGAGTGCATCACTCGAGCGTAATCATGTCACCCGCTGAGGCTTCGGTCCGACAGGCCGAACTGGCGGACCGAGACGGGCCGATCGAAAACCGTAGATCAGCCTGCGATAAGTCCCGATGCGATCAGCCAGTTACGTGCCACGACCGAAGCATCTTCTTTGTCGATCTCGTACAACCGGTTCAGTTCGGTGAGTTGAGGCGTGTCGAGCGCTGCGCTGACCGCATTGACGAGATCGGTGAAGCCTTGACCGTGGGCGTCGGCGAGAGTCTGCGTGAGCACTGGGATGATGTTGTCGGCGTTGATCATGTTGCGATCATCCTCGAGCACCACCCAGTTCTCTTGAGCGATGACGCCTGCAGTGGAGAACAACACTGCCACATCAATCTCTCCGCCGAGCAGTGCGGCAACGGTGATCGGGCCTGCTCCGTCGAGGGGAATGAAGTCACCACTCAAGTCAAGGTCATAGAACTTTTGGAGACCGGGGATGCAGGCGGCGTTATCGGTGCAATCGGGGGGCCCGCCCAGCCGCAATCCTTCGGTGAGATCGCTGATCTTGGACAATCCGAGACGCTCAGCGGTGTCTGCGGCCACTACGAAAGCGTTGGAGTCCACTGCCGGAGAGGCGTTAAGCGCAGTCAGGCCGATCTCGTTCAGATAACCGCGCAATGCTTCTGCGGTGGGGGCGATTTCGCCGGTCGCTTCACCGGCAAACCCGTTGAGGAACTCGAGGGCCGATGCCGCGTACTCGGCGGTGAAGTTGATCTCCTCGGAAGCAAATGAGGTGAACACCAGATCCCGGTATCCACCCAATGACTGCTGACGCACCACGCATCCGGCATCGGCGAGAGCCTGGCCGTACACCTCAGCGAGAATTGCACTTTCACCGAAGGCTTGAGCTCCGATGACCACTTCGGGGCCTTCGCTGGAACACGCCGCAGTGACGGGATCTGGAGCGGCGATGCTCTCATCCTCCCCACCGCAGGCGCTGAAAATCAAAGCGGCGCTCACACCGAGCGCGGCGAAAACAGAGACATTTTTCATGGGGAACTCACTTCCTCTGGCGGGTCGTCCCTATGGACCGTAACTCGTTTTACCGTAAACGAGAACGCCAGCCGGTGAGATGCCCTTCCACACGATTGATCAGAAAATCCACGATCATCGCCATTGCAGCGATCAAGACTGCACCGGTGAGGAGCCGATCGCGTGCTCGAGTTGGTTGGGCCAGACCCTCAATCACATAACTGCCCAGACATTGGTACCCGACCAGCGCACCGAGGCTGGCCGTGGCCACAATCTGTACCGCCGAGATCCGAAACCCGGTGAGGATCACGTTCATCGCATGGGGCACTTCGACTTTCATTACTACCTGTGGCGAGGTCATCCCGATCCCTCGAGCCGCCTCGCGCAAGGCCGCAGGCGTGTTCGCCACACCGGTATATGTGTTGGTGAAGATGGGCGGAATGCCGAGCGCCACAAGGGCCACACAGGTAGGCCAAAACCCGAGGCCAAATCCGAGACTGATGCTGATTGGGAGCACGAGGGCGATCACCGCAAACGAGGGCAGGGCCCGACCGATGTTGGCGATTCCAAC
Organism: Ilumatobacteraceae bacterium; assembly: GCA_018401375.1. Taxonomy (GTDB): domain Bacteria; phylum Actinomycetota; class Acidimicrobiia; order Acidimicrobiales; family Ilumatobacteraceae; genus M30B72. Next base: position 9,156 of record JAGYKR010000022.1, read on the forward strand.
CGAGAGCACGGGGGCTTTTCCGAGGTGAGCGAGTATCAGGGCAGGCGGAAAAGCGATCGCAGTCGCGATCACAGTGGCAACAAAGGAGATCCACAGATGGGCCTGGGCGCGCGCTGCGATCCCGTTAGACCCCCGCCAATTGTCAGCGGTGGAGATGAATCCCCACAGATCATTAAAGATCGCGTTCATGTCACGAGGAGCGCGGGCGAAGTCGCCGACGGGTCCATGGGGTGGCGGCGCGTTGCACCAACATGAGCAGTGCATCCACGCCGAGGGCGAGCAGGATGGACAGAGCACCACCGAGCACGATTGGGGTGGAGAAACGGCGATTCAGCCCGTCATTGATGAAGGCGCCGTATCCACCATTACCGATGAGCGCGGTGATCGTGACGAGACCGATGACCGTCACTGCAGCGATGCGGATCCCAGCGATGATGGTCGGTGCGGCGAGAGGTAACTCAACTGCCCACAAACGATGAAGTCGGCGGTAGCCGATGGCGGTTGCGGCCTCGGTAACTGATGCGGGCACGCTGTTGATGCCAGCCACCATGTTGCGCACCAAAATCTGAATCGTGTAGCTGACGAGTGCGATTTGGGCGGTGAGGAATCCGAGACCGGTGTAGGGGATCAAGATCACAAACAACGCGAGACTCGGGATGGTGTAGAGCAGATTGCCGATCCACGTGATGGGCCCAAGAGTCCAGCGGTAGCGCAATGCGATCAGGGTCAGTGCAGCAGAGATCACACAGCCGACGGTGACTGCGACGACGGTCATCTGCAGATGTTCGATGGTGCGCTCCCAGATTTCGCCGGGTCGGCGTGTGATCCACTCCCACCAGATGAATGCGTCACCGGGATTTGTGGTCATGGGCGCAACGCCTCGGCGATGTGTTCGATGGTGATGAAGCCGATCTTTTGGCCGTCGGCACAGACCACCGCCCGAGTTTGACCTGAGGTCAGGATCGTGTCGAGGGCTTCACGTAGCGGGGTGTCGGCTGTGACTCTTGCAAGATCTTCAGGGGCGAGATCTTCAGGTTCAAGATCCGCTGGCACCGATGATCTGGAAGGTGACCGAAGGATTTGGCCGACAGTTCGTAGCCCGAGGCGGCGCAGTCCGCGTTCGCGACCGAGGAACTCGCGAACGAACTCGGTGGCGGGGTGGGCCAAAAGCTCTTCCGGGGTGCCCTGTTGTTCGATTGTGCCGCCTTCGGCCATGACTACGACCTGGTCGGCCAGAGTGATCGCCTCATCGATGTCATGGGTGACGATCACGATGGTCTTGGTGACTCGCGCCTGAACCTGAAGAAGCTCTGAATGCAGGTGTTTGCGTATTACCGGGTCCACAGCGCTGTAGGGCTCGTCCATCAGCAGGATCGGAGGGTCAGCCGCAAGGGCGCGTGCCACACCGACACGTTGTTGTTGGCCGCCCGAAAGTTCGCTGGGGTACCGATCGAGCAGTGCGGGGTCAAGGCCAAGGAGATCGGTCAACTCGTTGATGCGCTGTTCGATGCGATCCGGAGACCATTTCAAGAGCTCCAGCACTGCGCTCATATTGCGGCGGACTGAATGATGAGGGAACAGGCCAATCTGTTGGATCACGTACCCAATGTTGCGACGCAATTCGTGGGGTTTCGCAGAACGGTGATCGTGGCCGAGAACGGTGATCTGGCCTGCTGTCGGTTCTTCGAGCCGGTTGATCATCCGTAACGTTGTGGTCTTACCGCATCCAGATGGTCCGACCAGAGCGAGGATTTGCCCCTGTGGGATGGTCAGTGTGAGGCGATTCACCGCCGGGGACACCGAGCCGGGGAAGACCTTGGAGACCTCATCCAATGAGATCGCAGCGGCGGAGGTCACAGAATCCAGATTTCCACATTATCCGAAGCCGGGGATAACTTATGAAAGTAAGACTCCTATAATATTGCTCGTTAGCTAGTAGAGGCTTTGATCCTCTTTGTAGTTTGGATTCGTTATGGCCCTTGGATCGATTCGTCACCACCGCATCTTGAATCATCGAGCCGACCGCGTCTGGGAGATCGCAGGGGATCCGGCCCGCTTGCATGAGTGGTTCCCCGGGATCACCCACTGTGTGGTGGAGGGTGCGAGCCGCAAAATTACTCTCGGGAACGGACTCGTCATGCCAGAAGAGATCGTTGTCCACGATGACCTGCAGATGCGGTTTCAGTACCGGATTACTGCGCCGTTATTTACTTTCCACCGTGGGACCATCGATGTGATCGCTCTGGACGAGTCATCCTGCATCGCGATTTACACCACCGAGGCGGACCCTCGGGCCATGGCTCTCGTCGTGGCGGGAGCCTCATCAGAGGCCTTAGTCACACTTGATGAGATGCTCACCAACGACGTTTCGCTAGAGAGGCAGACGCACTGATGGGACGAAAAATCCTGCTCGTCACCACCGACCAACAGCGTTTTGACACGCTCGGATGCAATGGGGGACTGCTCTCGCGCACCCCGGTCGTGGACGGTCTCGCCGCTGCGGGATATCGCTACGAGCGAGCCCATCCCCAATCGGTGGTCTGCATGCCCTCGCGATCCACGATCATCACCGGGCAGTACCCGAGCACCCACGGGGTTTGGATGAATGGGGTGCCGTTAGCTCCCGATGCGCCGTCAGTGGCCGAGGTTTTGCGCAGCGCGGGGTATCGCACTGCGCTGATCGGCAAAGCACATTTTGAGCCGTTCCTCGACCCGTTCGCGCGCTTCGCCGAGAATCGGGTCATTGATCCCGATCTGCTGGGCAGCGCTGGGTCGGGTCCTTTGCGGGGCTTTGAACACTTTGAGTCCGCCGCTCACGGTGCGATGGGTGCCTTCCATTACGCCCGCTGGATCGCAACTCATCACCCCGAAGCGATCGGCATGTTTTACCGGGTGCTGGACGCGGCCCTCGAGGTCAATGCTGCTGGTGGCGGAGCCACCGGGGCCCCTCAGGTCCACGACAACGTGATTCCTCGGGAGTGGTACCACACCGAGTGGGTGGCGGATCGCACCATTGACTGGTTGAGCGGAATCGACGCTGATGAGGACTGGTTCTGCTGGTTGAGCTTTCCTGATCCACACCACCCCTGGGACCCACCGGTGGAGGAGATGCACCGGGTGGACTGGCGTGAAGTGCCCCTGCCAGCCGGTTATATCGAGGATCCGGCCGCTCGCGAACACGTCCTCGCAGATAAGCCGCGGCACTGGATGTCGTGGTACCAAGGTGACCTGGTCTCCAATTACGAGGCGCCATTGGATTGGGTGCCGGCCACGATGACCGCTGATCAGGTGCGTGAGGTCAATGCGCGCAATGCCGTGGAGGTGGAACTGATCGACGAAGCCCTAGGACGGGTGCTCGCAGCGATCGAGGCCAAAGGTTGGGGGGAGGATCTCGATGTCATCTTCACCACTGACCACGGTGAACTGCAGGGAGATTTCGGGCTGTTGTTTAAGGGTCCGTACCACGTGGATGGGTTGATGCGTTTGCCTCTGATCTGGAGACCAGCTCCCTCTTCGGCCGCCGTGGTAGCACCCTCGTCGATCTCGCGTCCGGTTGGCCTCGTCGATATTGCTCCCACCTTGTGTGCGATCGCCGGGGTCGCGGTGCCCGAATGGATGCAAGGTCAGCCGTTACCGGTGGACGATGCCGATGCCGATCGGCGCGGTCACGAACGGGTGCTCACCGAATGGGACAGCGAGCTGTTTGGGGTGGAGGTGCATCTACGATCCATCTGTCGAGATGGTTGGGTGTGCACCACCTACCAGGCCGGCCACAGCCATGACGGGACCGAGGGCGAGCTATACAACCTGGCAGAGGATCCTCTGCAGCAGGTGAACCTGTGGTCAGATCCGTCCCACGCTGGATTGCGCAGCGACCTGTTGGCTGACCTTTGGGATCATCAACCACTGCCTTCAAGGCCGTTGGCTAAGGCGCAGGCACCTGTCTGAATCGGTGATCGCCCAGTTGATCGCCCAGTTGATAGCCCAGTTGATCGACTAGATGTGTCCGTAGGCGGTCCATCCGCCATCGAGCACCAATGTTGCGCCGGTTGCGTAGCGGGCCTCATCAGAGGAGATCCACGAGACCGCTGCGGCCACGTCCTCGCTTGTGCCGAGATCACCGAGCGGGATTCGCCGCCGCAATCCGGCCTCGTCAAGCTTGCCGGCGTCAAAGAGATCTTGGATCATGTCGGTGCGGATGTAGCCCGGCGCCACACAGTTCACCCGGATCTCGTACTCGGCAAGATCGAGGGCCATCACCTTGGTCATGTGGTTTACGCCGGCCTTGGAGGCCGCATACCCCATCCGTCGCGGGAAGGCATTGATCCCCGCGATCGAACCGATGTTGACGATGCGACCGCGGACGCCAGCGGCCACCATTTTGCGAGCGGCGATCTGTCCGCAGATAAAGACCCCCCGCAAGTTGATATCGAGCACCTGTGCGAAGTCCTCTACGGGCATCTCGAGGAACGGAGCGACATTGGCGATTCCGGCGTTGTTGACCATGACCGAGATCGGGCCAAGTTCGGATTCGATTGCGTCCATACCCTCTTGGACGGACCGCTCGTTCTCCACGTGCATCCCAACAGCCATCGCAGCGACACCATGGAGTTCGCGGATCCGTGCGGCAACCGGTTCGGCGTTAGCCGCAGAGGTGGCGCAACAGGCCACCGGATGTCCTTCGGAGGCGAACCGCAGCGCGATCGCTTCGCCGATGCCACGGCTGGCCCCGGTGACCACTACTGCGCCCGGCGCTCTCATTTCTGGTCTGCGCTCTGAGGGGTCACGAACCGGTCGGTGTTGTCAAGCAGCGCGTGCAGAGCTGAGGTCCAGATCGCAGCGATTTGGGCCTCATTGCGAAGGTGATCGTTGGCCAGTTGGTCCCAACACTCAAAGGAGGTCAGCGTGGCGATCGTCCGGGCCACGTCGGGATCGGCCTCAAGGTGCGCAAGCGCCTGATGGGTTTGATTGATGCGCATCCGATGCAACAGATCCTTGAGGTTCGGATGCTCATAGGCCCTGGCCCGGGCCAGTCTGGCCATCGGTTCGATCAGCTGATAGAGCGCGATCCGTGACGCCACGTAACTGGCGATTCTCGCTGGGCGGTCACCACAGCAGTAGTCGGTGATCTCAAAGGAGGAGGCGTAGCGCTCCGTGAACCGATCGATGGTGTGGGCCTGAAGATCTTGGAGGCCCTCAAAGTAACGGAACAACGAGGAGATGGAGACTTGGGCCCGAGCTGCGACCTGCTCGGCGGTAACGGGTCGATGGCCCTCTTGGACGAGATCAATCATCGCATCGATCGCCGCCGTGCGACCCCGTTCGGTGCGCGCCCGACGCCCGTCCAGTTCCGTTGCAGAAGTTTCAGTCATTGGATCAGAGCCTAGGCCCTGCGCACCGGACCTTTCGCGGCAAGCACGCAGGTATTGATAGTAATACTCCCAAGAGTTACTGTGGCCAGCGAGCGGGTCGGGCCAGATGGGGCTCGGCCAGAGGGGAACAGACTGAATGGCTACGAACACCGATGGAACAACACAGTTCAAGGGACGCATCGGCCGCACTATGGCGGATTCGGAGCCCTGGTTCAGCGAGCCGAATCACCCGGGCGAGCAGGCTCCAAACGTCGTGGTCATTTTGCTCGATGACACCGGATTTGCTCAGTTGGGATGCTTCGGTTCCCCGATCGACACCCCCCACATCGATGCGCTCGCAGCGCGGGGCCTGCGATTCACGAACTTTCATGTCACCCCATTGTGCTCACCGACGCGAGCGGCGCTGTTAACCGGACGATCCAATCACGCCGTCGGAATGCGTTCGGTTTCTAACTTCGCAACCGGATTCCCACATCAGCTTGGACACATTACGAACCATGCCGCCACCGTGGCGGAGGTGTTGTCCGATGCCGGGTACGCAACCTTCGCTGCAGGTAAATGGCATCTCGCCCCGATGGATCAGTGTTCGGCGGCCGGGCCTTTTGATCAATGGCCGCTCGGTCGAGGATTTCACCGCTTCTATGGGTTCCTTGAGGGTGAAACCGATCAGTTCCATCCCGAACTGGTAGCGGACAATCATCCGGTCCATCCTCCGCATCGATCCGATGGTGGCTACCACCTATCCGAAGATCTGGTGGACCAGACACTCAAAATGATTGCCGACTCCACCGGAGTCAGGCCGGATCGACCGTTCTTCACGTACCTCGCCTTTGGTGCGACCCACGCCCCACATCAGGCCCCGCAGGCCTACCTGGACAAGTATCGGGGTCGCTTCGATGAGGGATGGGATGTGGCCCGGGAAGGGATCCATCAGCGTCAGATCGAGATGGGGATCATCCCCCCGCAGACCCAACTTGCGCCGCGCAATCCGGGGGTTACAGCTTGGGATGAGCTCACACCCAACGAGTCGCGGCTCGCAGCGCGATTGCAGGAGGCCTTTGCGGCGTTCCTCGATCACACCGACGCACAGATCGGACGTCTGCTCGATGGCCTCGAACGGCTCGGGCAGTTAGAGAACACGATCGTGGTGTTGCTCGCTGACAACGGGGCCTCCCAAGAAGGCGGCCCGTTCGGGGTGATGCACGAGATGAAGTTCTTTAACGGCATCATTGAGATGCCCGATGAGGCGATCGCTCGGATCGATGACATCGGAGGGCCAAACAGCCACAGCAACTATCCGTGGGGGTGGGCGCAGTCCGGCAACACACCCTTTAAGTGGTACAAGCAAAACACCCATGAAGGCGGGGTGCATGTGCCGATGATCTGGTCCTGGCCGGCAGGGATCCCCGAGCCATTGCACGGCGGTCTGCGGTCACAGTTCGTATTCGTCTCCGACATCGTGCCCACGTTGTATGAGGTCCTCGGGGTCACACCCCCGTCTACACGGCGTGGCCTCACCCAACTCCCTGTCACCGGACATTCCTTCCTTGCCGCCGTCACTGACCCGGAGGCTCCAGCCACGAACAGGCTGCAATATTTTGAGAACGGGGGGAGTCGGGCCTTGGTGGCTGACCAGGGTGGCGAGTTATGGAAAGCGGTTTGTCGGCACCTCCCCGGAGCGGACTTTGAGACCGAGCAATGGGAGTTGTACCGACTCGATCTCGATCCGAGCGAGTGTGAGGATCTCGCATCCACTCATCCGGAGAAGTTGCACGAACTCATCGAACTGTGGTGGAGCGAGGCGGATCGCCACGGCGTGCTCCCTCTCGATGATCGGGGGGTGGAGCTATTCGCCACGCGGTACCACCCGCGTAGCCCACATCGCCCGGATCGCCGATACGTGTATCGGCCACCGATGTCACCGATGCCCGGGCAGGCCGGGGCTGCGATCGGCGGACGCAGTTTTGATCTGACCGCAACGGTGGAGCTGAGCCCCAGTGATGAGGGAGTCCTGTTTGCCACTGGCACTCAGAACGCCGGATTATCGGTGTTCGTCCAAAATCGTCGACTGATCCTCGACTACAACGCATTCGGCGATCACCTCGTGTGTGAATCCACGATGGAGATCCCGACAGGGGCCAATGAGCTGACGGTGCAGTTACGGAGAGGACCAAAGCGCACAGGTACCGCTGCACTCCTCGTCAACGGCCAACCGGCCGGCACCGCCGAGATCGGGTTGTTCATGACGATGATGTCTTCGATCGGACCGAGCCTCGGCCAAGATGCCGGTTCTGCGGTGTCCACTCGGTATGAGGCACCATTCGCATTCACGGGCACCCTCAAACAGGTGGTCATTCAGACCAGCCCGGACCGCTTCGGGGATCTCGCAGAGACCACCGCTCGAGCCGAAATGAGCCGGCAGTGAACGGGTCGTCACCAAAAAATCTGAGACCAACCGCCATGAGCCAGAGGAGTACGCGATGAAGGTCCTGCGGACACCGGAGGCGAGTTTCGCCGGTATTACTGATTTTCCTTTCACTCCCCACTACGCCGAGATTGATGATCTCGATGGTGGTCGTTTGCGGGTCCATTACGTGGATGAAGGCCCCCGGGATGCGGACCCGGTCCTGCTGCTGCACGGTGAACCCACCTGGGGGTACCTCTATCGCCACATGATCCCGGTGCTGGTGGCCGCAGGTCGTCGAGTGGTGGTCCCCGATTTGGTGGGCTTTGGCCGAAGCGATAAGCCAACCGAGACCACCGATTACACCTATGCCCGGCATGTGGAGTGGATGCGTCAGGTGGTGTTCGGGCATTTAGATCTGCGCCACATCACATTTTTTGGTCAGGACTGGGGCGGGTTAGTGGGTCTTCGGGTCCTGACCAGCGATCCAGATCGCTATGACCGAGTGGTGGTGGGCAACACCGGTCTGCCCACCGGCCACGGTCCAGCCAGTGAGGCGTTCCTCCAATGGCAGACCTACTCGCGCACGACGAAGGACTTCCCGGTTGGGGCGATTATTAACGGCGGCTGTCTGAACGACCTCTCTGCAGAGACGATCGCTGCTTATAACGCTCCGTTCCCGAGCGAGGAGTTCAAGGCCGGCGCACGGATCTTCCCCTCCCTTGTGCCCACGAGCCCAGATGACCCGGCGAGCGCCGACAACGTGGAGGCATGGAAGGTGCTGTCTCGGTTTGATCGACCATTTTTGATCGCATTCAGTGATTCTGATCCCATCACCCGGGGTGGGGACGCACCTTTTCTGGCCAAGGTCTCGGGCGCTGCGGGCCAACCCCACACCACCATTGAAGGGGCGGCCCATTTCCTTCAAGAGGACCGCGGTCCCGAGTTAGCTCGGGTCATTGTGGATTTCATCGCACACACCCCATGAATGCTCACAAAGAAAATGACTGGGTCGGTCTGAACCGTCAATTGTCTTTTGGTGTCCATCGACTCGTGGGGTGGATCTTTTGGGATCCGATCGGCATTGCTCGCTATGAGGCGCTCGGTGTTCCGGGTGGACAGGGCTATTACATCGCAACACGAGCAGCACCTCTGGCTCCGGCTGGGGCTCAGGCGGTGACTGCGGCTTTCGGCTCTATTCACCCGGATTTCGTGAAATTTTCGATTGAGGTAGCCGCTGCGCATACCGATTTCGGCTCCGTTACCGAGGTTCGCAACGGAGCGGTGGCGGATGGCTTGGCCACTCATGTCCCCGATATCGTTGAGCCTTTGGCCACCTTTGCATCGGAGTTGTGGAATGTGGTGGACGCATTGCCGAGCGCGGGGCGGGTGCTGTTTGGCGCTCATCGTGAGGCCCCTCGGCCGGGTGATGACTCTGCGCTATCTGGATGTTTATCCGCATGGTTAGCACTGAACTGCATTCGTGAGTGGCGCGGTGACACGCACTGGATGCTGCAGGTCACGCAGGATATATCGATGACTGCGGCAATGGTGCTTGATGCGACATGGCGGGGGTACCAGGGAGACTGGTTGCCCCGTAGTCGGGGTGCTAGCGATGCGGACCTGGCCCTGGCCTCGGAAGAGTTGACCGCCCGCGGCCTAGCAACAGATGGCGTGGTCAACGCCGCGGGTGTTCGCACACGTCAGGAAATGGAGGATCGATTGGATGCCCTGACGAGCGAGCCATGGGAGCGCCTCGGTTGGCCTCGTAGCGAGGAACTCCTCGGGATCATCAACGCTGCTGGGCAGAGATTGATGGCCCGAGTAGATGCCACTGCAGGGCCGTTATGGATGCCCGCAGGCCGAGTACGAGGGGAAGGTTCATGAGCGGTCAGACACCCTCCTACGGCAGGATTGATTCCACCTACGGCCTTCGTCTGGCCACGATCGATCCCTCCCATGACGGGCCGATCTGGATGGTCAACTTGATGAAATACAAAAAAGTCGCGGCCTATGGCGACGGCACTGCAGGTCTGAGCGGCCAGGAGGCCGATGACCGCTACGCGCCCATGGATGTGCTGGCTGCAATCGGGGCAGAAGTGGTGTTGTTCGGCGATGTGGACACTCAACTGCTCGGGGACACCACCACATGGGATCGGGTCGGGGTGGTGAAATACCCGAGTCGTCGCAGTTTCATTGAGATGCAATCACGTCCGGACTTCACCGAACGTCATGTCCACAAAGAAGCCGGTATGGAGTTCACGATCGTCATGGGGTGTGTGCCTCAAGCGAGACTTGCTGACTCCGAGTTTGATTTTGATCGTGAACCCTTGGCGTTGCACCCTGCGAGCGGGCCAGCGCTTGATCCGGTCATCGTGATGCATGTGATCCGTTACCACGATCCGGTGAGTGGCTCGGAGATGATGCGCAATGACCAGCGCACCGCCACTGCCGGGTGGTTTAACGTGGAGGGCACCATCATCGGTGACGGTCGGGCGTGGCATGAGGTGCGCTTTGACCAGTTCCCATCTCGCGAGGCCTTCTTTGAGGTGGTTGCTGATCCGAAGCGTCAAGCTGCTCAGCGTGAATACCGGGAACGGGCGATTGCCGATACCTACGCAGTGATCCTGCGCCCCTCCATCAATCGAATTTCTGCATCTCTTGGGAACTGACCCCCGACGCGCCGGAGCCCGGCGAAAGATCCGCCGGGCTCCGTAGCAACGCTGGTATCACAAAGGGCTGTGATCAATGACGGTTCAGGAACTCCCTGAGAACAGCGAACCCTTTGAGGAGTAGGAGTTACGGAGTCCCGAAGACTTGTCGGACTCGTAGGTCTTGACCTCGGCGCGGGCCACCACCATGTGATGGACCTCATCAGGGCCGTCAGCCAGACGCAGGGTGCGCTGGCTGTGGTACATATCGGCCAACGGGAACCACTGAGAGATACCGGCGGCGCCGTGCATCTGAATGGCCTCGTCGATGATGTCGCAGCACTTCTCGGGGACCATCGCCTTCACGGCGCTGACCCAGATTCGGGCTTCGGCGTTACCGAGGGTATCCATGGCCTTTGCGGCACGGAGCACCATCAGACGCATCGCCTCAACTTCGATACGGGCCCGTGAGACGAGCTCCATGTTTTTGCCGAGGTTGATCAGTTTCTTGCCGAATGCTTCACGGCTGACACCGCGATCCACCATCATCTCAATGGCCCGCTCGGCAGCACCGATGGAACGCATGCAGTGGTGGATACGACCCGGTCCGAGACGCAACTGCGAGATCTCGAAGCCACGGCCCTCACCCCACAGAATGTTTTCCTTGGGGACGCGCACATCGTTATAGCGGATGTGCATGTGACCGTGGGGTGCATCATCAGAACCGAACACATGCATCGGGCCAACGATCTCAAGACCGGGAGCGTCGATGGGGACGAGGATCTGGGACTGCTGCTTATAGGTGTCGGCATCGGGGTTGGTGCGCACCATCGTGATCAAAATCTTGCAGCGCGGGTCGCCGGCACCGGAGATGTAGAACTTCTCGCCGTTGATGACCCACTCGTCACCGTCGAGGACAGCGGTGGTCTGGATCTGCTTGGCGTCGGAGCTCATCACGCCGGGCTCGGTCATTGAGTAGGCAGAGCGGATCTCGCCGCGCAACAACGGCTCCAGCC
>JAGYKR010000023.1 GCA_018401375.1 Ilumatobacteraceae bacterium
CCGTCGACGTTCCTCGGCTTCGATAGCGGCTCCGAGTTCACGCTCGGCTTGCCGACGGCGATCCAGATACTCATCGCGCAGACGAGTCGTTTCGGTGAGCGATCCCGACAGTCGGTCCCCGAGGGCTTCGGTCCGGGTCCGCATCCGCTCGAGGGAGTTCTTCTCTCGCTCATATTCACCGAGCGATGCGTCGTAATCATCAACGGTTGTGGTGCCCACGCTGAGAGCCACCCGCGAGTACTGATCGCGCTGCAAGGAATCGCTATACACCGAAGCGCTCGTAAACAACGGTCCGAGAACATCCACTCCAGATCCAGTAAACGCTCTCACCGCCACAGCCGAAAGGTCACCACGCAGGCGGTTGAGCTGTTCAGCGAGGGCCTCGAGACGGGCTTCAGCTTCAAGGATCTCTCCGTCGAGGCGGGCCTTTTCGTCCATTGCCTCGGCGTAATCCTCCGCCAGGATGTCGCTGCGCTCGGCAAGGCGTTCAAGTTCGTCCACGATGCGCTCCACTCGTCGGCGAGCGTCATCCACACTGGTAGCCGAAACGTAGGAAGTCTGCATCGACGGGGTGATCACCAGGATCATCGAGGCCACAACGGTGGCGGCGATCCGGCTGCGGTGGCGGCGAAATGCGGTCGACATCGTGATGCAGACCCTAACAGAACTCCACTCCCATTATTACAGTTGTGTTGCGAATGTGTCGAAAAGGGTCTGTGTCCTGCCGGTCTTCTCCCCCGACTATTCCCATTCGCCTCTGGCTACTCCCATTCAGACTACTCCCATTCAATAGTGCCGGGCGGCTTAGAGGTGATGTCGTAGGCCACCCGGTTCACCCCGGGCACCTCGTTGATGATTCGATTCGACATCTTTTCGAGTAACTCATAGGGCAGGCGGGCCCAGTCCGCGGTCATCGCGTCCTCGCTCGTGACAGCCCGAATAATGATCGGATGCCCGTAGGTGCGTTCATCGCCCATCACACCCACCGACCGAATATCGGCCAGCACCGCAAAAGCCTGCCAAATCTCGCGTTCGAGACCAGCCGCAGCGATCTCGGCGCGCACGATCGCGTCGGCTTCTTGAAGCAGTGCGACGCGCTCCGGGGTGACCTCGCCGATGATCCGTACCCCGAGACCCGGTCCGGGGAAAGGTTGACGCCACACGATCTCCTCCGACAAACCGAGCTCCAAACCAAGCACCCGCACCTCGTCTTTGAACAGATCGCGCAATGGCTCAATCAAGGACAGCGTCATGTCCTCGGGCAATCCGCCCACGTTGTGATGACTTTTGATGACCTCAGCAGTGCCGTCCGCCCCACCGCTCTCAATCACATCGGGATACAAGGTGCCCTGCACGAGATACTCGGCTTCGGTCAAGCCACCGGTGTGCTCCTCAAAGATCCGCACGAACAACTCGCCGATCGCCTTGCGTTTGGCCTCAGGTTCGGTGGTCCCGGCCAGACGCTCAAAGAACCGAGCGCCGGCATCCACGTGGATCAACTCGATCCCCATGCTGCGTTGGAAGGTTTCCACAACTTGGGCGCTCTCGCCCTTGCGCATAAGACCGGTGTCCACATACACGCACGTCAACTGATGCCCAATCGCCCGGTGGACTAACGCAGCGGCCACCGAGGAATCCACACCGCCCGACAGACCGCAGATCGCACGGCCTTGCCCTACTTGGGAGCGGATCTTCGCTGTCAGTTCTTCCACCAGCGAACTCATCCGCCAGGTCGGGGCGCAGCCTGCGAGTTCGTGGAGGAACACCCGCATCACGCCCATCCCATAGGGAGAATGCACTACCTCAGGATGGAACTGCACACCCCAGATCTGGCGCTCATCGTTTTCGAGCATTGCCACCGGCGCGTCCGGTGTGGAGGCCGTCGCAATGAAACCCTCTGGGACCTCGGTGATCGCATCGAAATGGCTCATCCACACGTCATGTTCGACCGGGACCTCTGCGCCGAGCAGCGAAGATCGGCCGGTACGAGTCATCTGGGCCCGACCGTATTCACCGCGCATGCCTCGACCCACGGTGCCGCCGAGTTGTTCAGCGATTAGCTGTGCCCCGTAACAAATGCCGAGGATTGGGATCCCAAGTTCGTAGATGGCCGGGTCCAGCAGTGGTGCGCCGTCTACATGCACGCTTTTGGGACCGCCGGACAAGATGATCGCAGCGGGGGCCCGCTCAGCGATCTCCACAGCGGTGATACGCGCGGGCACGATCTCGGAGAACACCTCAAGTTCGCGGACTCGGCGCGCGATCAACTGGGCATATTGGGCTCCAAAGTCCACGACCAACACTGTTTGACGATCAGTGGTCGTACTGATCGTCGCATTGATGTTCGTTTCGGTGGTCGGATCAGTGGGTGTATCGGAGGAGTTTGTTGGCGCTGATTTCAAGAACCTGATGGTAGACAGATCTGGTGGCAAGATCACCTATGACTCGGCCGGGGCGCATCGAGATGATCTTCCTCAGCGTTTTGTGCATGGTGCTCATGGCCATCCCATCCCAAGCGTTGGCTGTTGCTGACCCCGAACCACCAGTCGATACTCGCCCGGTGGTGGCAGAAAATGACTTCATGCCCACCGATCGTTCATTGAGCGAATGTCTCAGTGTGCTCCCCAAGCCCGGATGTGGCTCGGAGGCTCGGGGCGGATGGGCGCAGACCGCAGTGTTTATTGCTCTCATTGGTGGTCTCGGGATTATCGGCACACGCATCGTCATCGGGATCCGTCGCCGTGACGCAGTTACGAGCCACACCGCTGGCGACTGAGACCGCCTACAGCAGGTCAGAGCAAAAAGCGATCGTCCCTGAAATCAGCGCATGGGGTGCTTCCCACGGCACGAAGTGACCGCAGTTGCGCAGCAAGAACGGCCCGGTGTGCCGCTCAAACACCACGGCGGCCATCTGATCAAAGGCCGGATACAAAACGTGGTCGCTCGGCCCGAACAAGATCAGTGTCGGGGTGTGCGGATTCGGGCCAATCTTGGACGGTGCCACCCGTGCATCAGCGGAGAAACTTGACTCATAGGCCCCAAAACTCGCCCGAAGTTTGGCTGCGTCCGCAAAGGGTTCGGTGTGGAAGTCCACCTCCCCGGGGAGCGAAGTAAACGCTCCCGGATGCGCCCAATACCGACTCATATAGAACGTGGAGATGTAATCGGTCCGAGCCTCAGGGCTTGGCAGGCCCATCATCACCCGTTCCGGTGCGGTGCCTTGGGCAAAGAAGTAGTCGGCGGATTCACGCGGCGCCCGAGTATTGACGATGTCCGCCATCTGATCTTTTAGATACGGCAAAGGCGAGTTAAACAACACCATTCGATCCACCCATTCCGGATGACGCAAGGCGAGATCTTGGATGATCGGCCCTCCGAGATCGCCCCCGAGTAGCACCACAGAATCATGGCCGAGGTGGTCGTGGACTAAGGCGTAGACATCAGCGGAATGGCTGGCCACATCATGGAAGCCGTCCGGGCCGATCTCGCTGTCCCCAAAGCCGCGCAGATCGGGAACGATCACCTCAAAGCCTGCAGCCACCAGCGGTTCGATCACCTTCCAGTAGATGCGCTTGGTCTCTGGCCACCCATGAACACACACCAACGGCACCCCCGCCCCGGCAGAGGGACTCTCATGTACATAGGCCTGGGCGAAGCCACGGGGCGCCGCCCGGTGCACTGCAAAACGAAGCGGATCGATATCAGCGAGAGTGGTCATCGGGGCGAAAAGTACTCGCCAACCGATGGTGCACCCATCAGCGTGGATCTCAACAGATCAGCCAGCAAGTGCGCGGTCGCACCCCACACCGTTTCTGTTTCCAGTTCAAAGAAATGCAGCAATCGATCCGTCGGCGGCACTCCCCACACTTCTGCCCGATAGGTCTGCGGCGAGATCAGTTCTGACAGTGGTGTCCACCAGACGTGATCCACCTCCCCACTGGCGGGTCGTAGTTCCACCCGTTCGGCTACTTGCACGACATGGGGGATGATGTAGCTCTTAGAGACGATGGTGCTGATATGAGTGAGTTCGCCTCGCGGTATGACGAGTGCCCGGTCCAAACCCACCTCTTCTTCGGCTTCACGCAGAGCAGTTTCTAGAGAGGTCTCACCCGGATCCATCCGACCGCCAGGGAAGGAGATTTCACCACGGTGATGACGAAGGCTCATCGAGCGTTTGGTGAGCAACACCTCGGCCCCGTCGGGACCGTCAGCCAATGCAATCAATACCGCTGCAGGTCGGGCATCAGGAAAGGCCGGAGCGATGGGCCGTGCAGGGGCGGGGAGCAAGGCCGTCAGGTCAGCAGCCCGCAAAAGCCCTGCGGGGAGCCGATCACCGTGCCACGGAGCGGCCGGTCCATCTGACCAATGATCCGGCCGTGGAATGTGTTGCCGTCCACCTCGCCGACGATCCATGAGGGGATCCTTACAGGTGGCTCAGGCTGCGGGCGACCAGCCAGAAGCGACCAGTTCTTTGAGCACCTCGGGCAGACCAGCGGTCTTCAGTTTTGCGAGGACTTTGCCGGGGAGTTCCTCTCCGGCTTCGAAGGCCTCCCACGCGGCGAGCAACTTGGAGAGGTCCGGCGCAGGCTGATCAAAACTCATAGTGATTACTCTACGGTTGATTTCCTCGCCTAGGTCCGGTCAATTCTGTTGCCGCCAACGCCGGACCACTCCCCCGGCCGCTCGCCCTGCAGCACGGCCCACCTGTTCGGGATCGGTTCGACGCGACACCACGTGCGGACGACTCTGGCGCAGTGGCTGATTCGTTCTCGGTGGCCGTATCGATCGCGAGACGGGAGGGCGGTAATCGGTGAGGCGCCAGATCATGAGCATCACCACTGCCACAGCCACCAAAATGGACCGTGAGGTTGTGTCCATGGTCCACAACGGTTGTAGGCCGAGCAGCAGCAGCACAGCGATGAGCACGAGATCGCAGACCTTGTGTACACCTCTCGTCGTCCATCTGAAGGCTGACAACGGGCCCGACACGACGGCTGCGTTGACCAAAATGGCGATCCCCGCTGCGGTCAACGTGAGTGGCTCACGCAGTTGCAGGCCTTGGGAAATCAGAACGAATCCCAAGATGTATTCGACGATCTGGTGGAGCCAGAAGGGTCGTTGCACCCGGGTGCCAACGGTCTCAGTCACCACCCCAAACTACCGCGCCGGCCTGATCCTCCTTCCGAAAAACGCCAAGAGCCCCGGCCGAAGCCGGGGCCCTCAGACTCAACTGAATAAGCGATGATCAGAAGATGTGACCCGAGGTCACATCATGCCGCCCATGCCACCCATGCCGTCCATGCCACCAGGCATGCCGCCGGCACCGGCGGGCTCGGGCTTATCGGCCACGAGGCACTCGGTGGTGAGCACCATCGCTGCGATGGAGGCTGCGTTCTGCAGCGCTGCCCGGGTCACCTTGGCCGGATCGATGATCCCGATCTTCATCAGGTCCACCATTTCTCCGGTTGCGGCATTCATGCCCATCGAACCAGTCTCGGCCTCGATCATGTTGACCACGACCGAACCTTCCATACCGGCGTTCTCGGCGATGTTACGGGCCGGGGCCACGAGGGCTTCCCAGACCAAACGAGCGCCAGTGGCCTCATCACCTTGGAGGCTGGCCACAACTTCAGCCACGGACTTGCGGGCCCGCACGAGAGCGGTACCGCCGCCGGCCACGACGCCTTCTTCGATGGCCGCACGAGTGGCCGAAACGGCGTCCTCAATGCGGTGCTTCTTCTCTTTGAGTTCCACCTCAGTGGCAGCGCCCACCTTGATCACGGCCACGCCGCCCGACAGTTTGGCCAGACGCTCTTGGAGCTTCTCACGGTCCCAGTCAGAGTCGGTGTTTTCGATCTCGGCCTTGATCTGATTGATCCGGCCCTTCACGTCGTCGGAGTCACCGGCGCCGTCCACGATGGTGGTGTCATCTTTGTTGATGATGACGCGCTTGGCGGAGCCGAGCAGATCCAAGGTGACGTTCTCGAGCTTGAGGCCCACCTCTTCAGAGATGACCTGACCGCCGGAGAGGGTTGCCATGTCTTGGAGCATGGCCTTACGGCGATCTCCAAAGCCGGGAGCCTTAACGGCAGCGGCGGAGAAGGTGCCACGGATCTTGTTCACCACGAGGGTGGCGAGGGCTTCGCCTTCGACATCCTCGGCGATGATCACGAGCGGTCGACCGGTCTTCATCACGGCCTCGAGGGTCGGGAGAAGGGTCTGCACGGTGGAGATTTTGCCGCTGTGGAACAACAGGTACGGCTCTTCGAGCACGGCCTCTTGGCGCTCCGGATCGGTCACGAAGTACGGGGACAAATAGCCCTTATCGAACTGCATGCCCTCGGTGAACTCCAGCTCGGTACCAAAGGTGTTGGACTCTTCAACGGTGACCACGCCGTCTTTGCCGACCTTATCGATGGCTTCGGCGATGACATCACCGATCGAGGAGTCAGCGGCCGAGATGGTGGCGACAGCGGCGATATCAGCCTTGTCCTCTACATCTTTGGCCTGGAGGCGAATGGATTCAACAGCGGCCCGAACGGCGGCCTCGATACCCTTCTTCACGCCCATTGGGTTAGCGCCAGCGGCCACGTTACGCATGCCGACGTGCATCATCGCCTGAGCGAGCACGGTGGCGGTAGTGGTGCCGTCACCGGCTACGTCGTTGGTCTTGGTGGCCACCTCTTTGACGAGTTGAGCACCCATGTTCTCAAACGGGTCCTCAAGCTCGATCTCTTTGGCGATGGACACGCCGTCATTGGTGATCGTCGGGGCGCCGAACTTCTTATCGAGCACCACGTTGCGACCCTTGGGGCCGATGGTGACGCGCACGGCGTCGGCCAACTTGTTAACGCCGGCCTCGAGGGAGCGGCGCGCTTGGTCATCAAACTTCAGAATCTTTGCCATTGTTCAGATCCTCACTTCTCTACGATCGCGAGCACGTCGCGGCTGGTCAGAATCAACAGGTCCTGACCCTCAATGGTGACTTCGGTGCCGCCGTACTTGGAGTACAGGACGGTGTCGCCAACTTTGATGTCGAGGGCGTAGTGCTTGCCTCCGTCATCACTCCAGCGGCCGGGGCCAACAGCGAGGACGGATCCCTGCTGCGGCTTTTCCTTGGCGGTATCAGGGATCACGAGACCCGAGGCTGTGCGCTCTTCGGCCTCATTGGGCTTGACGACGATGCGGTCATCCAGTGGCTTCAAATTCATTGGTGCAGGCCTCCATTGGCGTGTCACTTTGACGGGCTCAAACATTGCGTTAGCACTCGATCAGTGCGAGTGCCAACGATAGGCCAGAGATAGCGCCTTTAGCAACCACGACCGGAGACTGCTAACGCTTACCTGCAGCGTCGGGTTCCTCTCCACTACATTCATCCTCGACGATGACACAGATCGCCGGTCCTCCCGCAACCCCCGAACCAAAGGGTCGGTCTCGAACTACTCGTGCGCGCTCACAACGAGCTGTGCGCAACGATCTGCGCCTCGCCGCTGCGGCGATTGCGGAACTGCAGGATTCCGGATTCGACGGTTTACAGATGGGTGCGGTGGCCTCCCGGGCCGGATTGTCGAGCGGTGCTGTCTATAACCGTTTCGAAAACGTGGCCGAATTAGCCGTGACGCTGTGGCAAGAGAGCCTCCGGGATCGAGCCTTTGAAATGTTCGATCGGATGCTTGAGGTCACCGGCCAAACCTTCGGAGAGCCATTTCCTCCGGATCTGATCGCAGACATCTCCAATCCTTCCCCCGAATGGCGAGGTGCCTTGGACCTGATGCTCGTGGCCCGAAGAGTGGAAGAGCTCAACGAGGTCATCGGCGAGGATCTGCGCAGCTGGCAGGCCCGTCACGGCTTTGTCCTCGAAGAGGACCCGATCCGCTATGCCCGGGGAATGTGCTCGCTCAGCCCGATGATCGGCCTCAGCGTGTTACGCATGTTGCCCTCCCCCGTCGTGCTCGCCACCGAACAGATTCTCCGCATCCACCAAGGAATCCTCGATGCTCCATGGGAGTACACCGAGGCCCCAGTCTTGGAGCCAACCTCTAACGAACTCGGTTTCAGCATCGACGTGCCCACAGGTGATCCCGTCGGCGATGCCCTGATCTCGGCGGCCGCCGGCGTGATCGCCAACTCAGGTTTTGTGCGTTCTACCGTGAGCCGAATCGCCCGTCGAGCCGGCTTCACCACCGCTGCGATCTATGAGCGCTACGAGAATAAAGACGCCCTCATCATGGACACCGTCAACAGGGCGTTAACACACCATCTGTTGCTTACCGGCAATCACAATGCTCACATCGTCATCCACAAGAACTTCCGCTGGCTGATCCCGATGACGATTTCCCAGAGCCTGCATCCAACTCGCACCGTGCGACGCCGGCTACGCCAAGAACTGACTTTGGCCGGGATCCACAATCCAGCTATCGGCGCCGCAGTCAGCGACGCCTGCGCAGCGAATCTTGAGGAAGTTCTGCGGATGGTCGCCCCGGTAAGGGGGCGACAGGACACTTTCCCTGAGATGATCGCCGGATATATCCGCTCCAGTGTGACAGGGCGCGACATGCTGGCGGATCTCGATCCCGAACTGTGGCGGGCCGATTTCCGGCCGTACACGGACTATCTATTGGACCGTGCCCTCGGGGTGTCAGCGTGAGCGAGCACCTATCGATTCCCGTTTATAACCCGTTCGACGGCCGCCTCATCGCCACGGTCCCGAACCTCTCCGTGGCCGACTGTTTGGATGCGGCCAGGCGGGCCGAGGCGGCATTTCCCACCTGGTCACGCACCGCTCCGCGCGAGCGCGCCGAGGTCTTACGACGGGTGTGGGAACTAATGATCCGGGACCGTGATGATCTGGCCCGATTGATCACGACCGAAAGCGGCAAAGTCCTCGCCGATGCTCTCGCTGAGGTGAACTACGCCGCCGAGTTTTTCAGGTGGTTTTCCGAAGAGGCCGTGCGTGCCGACGGCGACTATCGACGCGCTCCATCGGGGTCCTACCAGATTCTGGTCTCCCGAGAACCGATTGGGGTGGCGCTGTTACTTGCCCCTTGGAACTTCCCTGCAGCGATGGCCACCTGCAAGATCGCACCAGCCATCGCCGCTGGCTGCACGGTGGTGGTGGGCCGGCAGCCGAAACCCGCTGACCTCACGCTCGCTATCGCCGAGTTACTGCGTGAAGCTGCCTGCCCACAAGGTCGAAGTCATCACCCCGGATCCCCGCCGCTGCTGTAGAGGCGTTACTTGCCTCGGGGATCATCCGCAAACTGTCATTTACCGGCAGCACCAAGGTTGGATCGCTATTGCTCGCTCAGGCTGCGGCCGCGCTATCTCCACCACCATGGAACTCGGCGGGAATGCACCTTTCATCGTCTGCGGGGACGCTGACCTCGACGCGGCCGTGGACGGGGCAATGATCGCCAAAATGCGCAATGGCGGAGCCGCTTGTACCGCGGCGAATCGCTTCTATGTACACAGCGATGTCCACGATCGGTTTGTGGACATGTTGACCTCCAAGATGTCGGCCCTCGTGATGGGCGACGGCCTCGACCCCACCTCCACGGTCGGGGTGATGGTGAATCGCTCTCAACAGCAACGTGTGGCTGACCTCGTGAACACTGCAATAGCCGAAGGCGCCGAAGTGCTTTGTGGAGGGCAGATCGCCACCGACGGATCCTGCGGCTATCAGCCCACAGTCCTCACCGGGGTACGTCACGGCCACACCATTACCGGCGAGGAGATCTTTGGTCCGGTGGCTGCTGTGATCGCGGTGGATGACATCGAAGATTCGATCCCGTTGTTCAATGACACGCCCTATGGGCTCGTCTCTTATCTGTACAGCGGCGATGCTGGCCGAGCGATGCGGATCGCCTCCCGCCTCGAATCAGGGATGATCGGCATCAATCGAGGTCTGGTCTCTGACCCTTCAGCTCCATTCGGCGGGTTCAAAGAATCAGGTATCGGTCGCGAAGGCGCCCACGAAGGTCTCCTCGCCTTTTGCGAAACCAAGTACTTCGCCGTGGACTGGTGACCCCCGAATCGATCATGGCCAAACCGGGCGGTTGACTCCTTCTGCTCAGTTCAGGGGATCTCCACCCTTGCAGTCAACCACTCGCACTGACACCAAGAGGGCCCAAGTAATCAACGACTTTTGGTTTGACAAGTCCCCGGATTGTTATGAGATAGTGACTCTCATATTCCTGCGGCTCTGACCGCCGAGCTGATGTCTGGGGAGCCTGTGAAGATCATCCTGCTGGGGACCGGGAGTCCAATTCCAGACCCTCACCGAGCCGGCCCATGCACCCTGGTGCGCGCCGCCGATCAGAACCTGATGGTGGACTGCGGACGCGGTGCCGTGATGCGACTCATGGCTGCTGGGGTGGTGCCGGCCATGGTGCAGACCGTGTTGATCACTCACCTCCATAGCGATCACATCACCGATCTGAATGACCTCGTCACCTCCCGCTGGGTGATGATGCCTGCCAATGTGCCGCTACGAGTGATCGGGCCGCCGGGCACCAAAGCCATGGTGGATGCGATGTTGCTCATGTTGGGCGCTGATCAGCACTACCGCCATGCCCACCACGAAGATCTTCGAGCCAATGGTCCGTTGACCGTCGACGTTGAGGAGGTCACCCCAGGCGAGAAGCTCATGATCGGCGATGTCTTGGTCAGCGTGCATCAGACCGATCACCGACCCGTGGATCCGAGCATCGGCTTTCGCATCGAACATGACGGCAAAATCGCAGCTCTTGCGGGCGACACCATCCCGTGCGCCGGTCTTGACGAGATGTGTCGAAATGCCGATGCGTATGTCCAGACGGTGATCCGTCCCGATCTGGTTAACGCTCTCGCAGATCTCCTCCCCATCGGCGAACGGATGCGCGACATCTTGGACTATCACTCCTCAGTGGAGCAGGCCGCCCAGACCGCCCAACGCAACGGGGTAAAAAACCTGTTGCTCACTCACTACGTTCCACCGATGGCTCCAGGACAAGAAGAGGAGTGGCGCTCCCACGCAACCACACATTTCACCGGCACCGTGATCCTCGGGCCGGATCTCACCTCCGTGGAAATCTGAGTTACACAGCCAAGAGACGGTTCACCCGAGGGTCCTCAGCACCAAGCAGTTGCGCTAGGCGCTGTGCCGCAATCATTCGGTTCAGCGCCCCCGATGCCGCCATCTCATCAATGTCCACCCAATCCTTGGGCCGATCAAACATTGCCTTAAAGACCGCTAAGTCCTCAGCGCCAAGCACTTTGATTGTGTGGCCGGCAAAGGGAACCACTCGACATCTCGTAGCTACTTCAGAGTGAAATGGATCTGCGGCAAAGAAAAGATCAACGGGAGTTCCCTCCCACCAGAGCCGTACCTGATCTGTAGCCTCCACGCACTTAACATCGCTACGACCATAAGCAACGCCCGTCGGCAACGCAGAGAAAACCCGGTCAACAGCACCTCCGGTGACGAAGACATTGACGTCTATGTCTCGTGTGCCTCGCGGCTCCTGCGTGGCGTACGCCAGGGCCAACGCGCCACCGAAGGCCCATTCGATCTGCGCAGCATCAAAAGCCCTCGCAATCTCAATGATTCGCTCAACAAGGGTCACGACCGAAGGGCCTGAGCGAGTGGCCGGGGACGATACGGGAGTGCCTCAGCGAGTTCGAGAACCTCCACGAGGCGACGGCCCTGTTCGTGTGGATCAAGGCGATCCGTGATGCACAGGTCATCTCCGAGGGCGTCAATGATCCGAGCGGCGACCTCTCGGGACAGTTGCCGACGCTCACGCTCGTAAGCGCTGATTGCTGCGGGCGAGATCCCGACCCTCCGAGCGAGTTCCGCTTGGGACACGCCTCGCTGGAGCCGCAAATCACGCAGCACCGCACTCGACAGCATCCTCTGAGAGTATCGCGCCCGCAGTCCGGAGAGATGCGCTGGTGGCCCACCGAGTTGATCCCGCCGTAAAGGTCCTGCGAGGCCAGGCATGCCGAGCGATGACACCTGCTCCCGCAGGAACCCGCGCCTGACCCGAGGAGCCACAAACAGATGTGTGTATATTCCATGTGTGGCTCGTGTCAACATCTATCTTCCCGACGATCTGGCCGCCGAGGCCCGTGCTGAAGGACTCAACGTGTCGGGGGTCTGCCGCGAAGCAATCGAGTTATCGCTGAGGATGCTGCGCCAAAAGGCGTGGCTCGCAGCCCTGCAGGATCACGAACCGATCGAGATTCCGTTGGAGGAGATCCAGGCCGCCGTTCATGGCGCCCAAGCCGACCTTGGTCTGCGAACGTCAACTGATGAAATCTGACGAGCTCCGATGACACCTCTGGTCGTCGACGCGTCTGCCTTCATTGACGCAATGCTGCAGTCCACCAGAGGCCAGCGTGTGACCGATGTACTCGCTCGCGGTTCGTGGCATGTGCCAGCCCACTTCGACGCAGAAGTGTTCGGGGTGGTGGTGCGCATGTATCGCCGTGGCCATATCGACGTCGATCGACGAGATGAGATGTTGGGCGCTCTCGCCGCTGCTGCGGTGGTGCGACACGCAACCCACGAACTCATCCGTGACGCGGCCGGCCGGACCGGCACGTTAAGTGCGGCCGATGCGCTCTATGCGTCATTGGCCTCTGCCCTTGACGCGACCCTCATCACCTGCGATCGCGGTCTCGCATCCCAGGTGCCGGGTGCCATTCTCATCAGCTGAAAGCGGTTGGTGGGTTCCACCACCACCCCACCGGTCACCTGCGCACCAGCCGTCACCGCCGCACTCACGGCCTCGGTGATGTCGGCCACCTCGAGGTCAATGTGGACACGGTTCTTGGTGGCCTTGGGTTCGGGCACCTTCTGGAACCCAAGGATCCCCATGGCGGGCACGTCGATGAGGGCGATCCACTCCTCCGATGCGGTGCGCGGGTCCACCTCACCTCCGAGCATCGACTGCCAGAAGGCGGCCAACCTGTGCGGGTCGGCACAGTCGATCACCGCTGCCAAAAAGCGTGCCACAGCCACCTGATC
>JAGYKR010000024.1 GCA_018401375.1 Ilumatobacteraceae bacterium
TAGCGCGCCACGTTCGGGACGTGGAGGCCGGAGGTTCAAATCCTCTCACCCCGACCATTTGCCAGACCGTTTGCCAGAACCGATTACTGGTGGCGATCAGTTCATCTTGGTCTTACCTCGGGTCTCGCTGCTGCTCTTCAAAGGTTCATCTGCGGGTTGCACCCTGTGGTGGAGTTCATCTCTCGTGGAGAGGGGTGCCTACCGATGAGGAGTAGCGATGACGCAGGGCGCTCAAGTTGATGTGGACCTCACTGCGGTTCACCCGGTGTTGTCCCAGGCGATGAGGGCCGCCGAGGAGTCGTATTTCCGTGCTTTGGCTGAATACCCTCGGGATCGTCTCGCTGAGGAGATCGGGTTGGGGGGAGATGGGACCCCCACCACGTACCTCGATGAACTCGTTGACTGCGCAGTGCTCGAGGCCGTGAAGTCCTATGGAGTCAACATCTTGTCGGAGGAGGCAGGGTGGATTGACCGGGGGTCATCGCTCACACTCATTGTTGATCCGCTAGACGGGACCGCTAATGCCGTCGCTGGAGTACCGATCTGCGCCTTTGCGGGAGCCTTAGCGGTGGACGGTGTCATCACCGAAGGGCTCGTTTCTTGGATTGATATGGGACGCCGCTGGCACGCCCGCGCAGGTGAACCTCGCGGCGGGGTCTCACAGGGTGGTGGTGTGACCGGTCGGCGCCAATTGCTGGGCGCTTCGGTATCCATGTTGAGGCCCCGCCCCGACACTCGTGCCGCGTGGACTTTGGTGGCCATGGCTGCTGCTCGGGTGCGGGTGCTCGGCTCCTCCGTGATCGAGGCGTGTTTGGTCGCCGATGGAGTCATTGACGCTTTTGTTGATTGTGGCGGCGAGGTGCATCGGATCGTGGACCTCGCAGCGACTCACGTCATCGTGGAGTCTGCCGGTGGAACAGTCATTGACGTGTTTGGCCGTCCGATCGAAATGGATACTGATCTGACCCGTCGATGGTCCGGGATCGCAGCGTCATCAACGGAACTGGCCTCAGAGATCGCTGCGGCGGTCCATACCACCCAGCCTTGATTTTTGTTGTTCAACTGGCAGCAGATTGCTGTTTGTCTGCCGGTGTCGTGATGTTCCCTCGGATATCACCGTTGCGTGGGACGACGTTGGACTGGTGTTCACCAGCCTTTCCTAGTTTTGGTTCCGTGGCGTCGGCACCGTGCCGTGGAGCCTTTCAGGGAGGAAAAATGAAGTCAAAATCGTTACGTAGCGTGATGACAGCCCTTGGGGTTGTCCCCTTGGTGCTGATGATGGCTGCCTGTGGAGGCTCCAGCGACAGCAGCAGCCAACAACTGCGGCCCCGCGACAACTGCAGCAGGCGGAAGTGGTGCTGCCACCACCGCAGCCCCGAATAATGACCGCGCCGATTGGCCCACCAAGTTGGTCTTAGCCGCTGTTCCAGCGGAACAGGATGCACAGCTTCAAGAGAGCTATTCGGTGACCGTGCAGATTCTCTCTGATGAACTCGGGATTGAGTTTGACTTCTTCCAAGCTGCTGACTACGCCGGTGTTATCGAAGCCCTGATTGCTGGACGGGTGGACTTGGCGCAGTTCGGGCCCTTCTCTTATGTGATCGCCACCGCCAACGGGGCACAGGCGAAGCCAGTCGGCGTCATGACCTCAGAGAAAGGCGCTGAGCCGGGCTACCAGTCCTATCTCGTCGCTCGCACGGACAACAGCGAGATCAACACTCTTAACGACATTCTTGGCAAGCGAGTGTGTTTCGTTGACCCAGGCTCAACGTCGGGGTATCTGCTTCCTCTCGCAGGTCTGCTGGATCAGGGAATTGATCCCGAAAAAGATACCAACTCGATCTTTGCTGGTGGCCATGATGCATCGGTGCTCTCGGTCGTGAACGGTGACTGCGATGCCGGCTTTGCCTTTGACTCAATGGTGACCAGTTTGCTCATTGATCGTGGAGAAATCGAAGAAGGCGATGTGAAGATCGTGTGGGAGTCACCGATCATCGCCGGTTCCCCGATGTCAATGAGGACCACTCTCCCGCAGTCCCTGCAGGACGCGATCGAGGAGATCTTCCTCAACAAGATCAACGTTGACTGGGCGGCCGCCAATGGCTACTGCGATAGCCCCGATCCCATTGCATGTTCATTCTCCGATGAGGCGATCTGGGGATATACAGCCAAGGGTGACGATTTCTATGACGGAATCCGTTTGCTGTGCCGTGAGTTGGGAGCCGAGCGCGCCCCTTCATGTGAGGGCATCTGATGCAACTGTCCGGAGATGTGGTTCGTCTGCGCGGAGTGCGTAAAGAGTTTGATCAAGGTCGGGTAGTTGCCCTCGATAGCGTGGATCTCGATATTCACGCAGGGGAACTCACGGTGTTGATTGGGCTTTCCGGATCGGGCAAGTCCACCTTGTTGCGGCACCTCAACAAACTGCATGTGCCGACAACAGGGACCGTGGAGGTGCTCGGCCAACCGGTAGCAGATCTGAGTGGAGCCAATCTCCGGGCATTACGTCGTGACGTCGGTTTTATCTTCCAACAGTTCAACATTGTTGGAAGATTGAGCTGCCTAGAAAACGTCCTCTCGGGGGCGTTAGGTCGGCTTCGTGGACCTCGCTACGGCGTGTTGAGTTATCCGAAGTCCATGCGACGAGAAGCCCTGGAGCTTCTCGATCGCGTGGGCCTTGGGGATCGTGCCTTCCAGCGGTCAGACACGCTGTCAGGCGGTCAGCAACAACGTGTTGCGATTGCCCGCACCGTAATGCAAAAGCCAAAATTGGTGTTGGCTGATGAGCCGGTTGCTTCACTTGACCCGGAGATCTCCGGACAAGTGATGGATCTGCTCTTTCGGATCTGCACCGAAGAGAATCTGTCGGTGATTTGCAGCCTGCACCAGGTGGATTTGGCCCTTGGGTGGGCTAAACGTCTGGTTGGTCTGCGTGACGGGCAGGTGGTGCTTGACAAGCCGGCCGAGGGCTTGTCCACCGAAGATGTCATGGCGGTCTATAAGCGTCTTGATCCCACGGGTACCAAGCAGAACGAATACGAACCTGCGATGGCGGCCCGCGGCTCATGACGCTGACAGAGAAACCTCAGGGACCCCGAACCTCGACGATCCCCCCAGAGATGCGTTCGGGTTCCCTGAGGCCCCCTCTGCCATGGCGCCGCAAGGTGCTGCTGGTAATCGCAGCCGTGTACGCAGTGGCCGTGGTGTGGGCCATTGGACGGACCGGTTTGTCGATCACCGCTCTTTTTGAAGGGTACGGGGACTTCCGGCGACTGCTAGATCGGATGTTGCCGATTGAGTTTCGCAACCTGTCGCAAATCATCAGGCTGGCGTTTGAGACTTTCTTCATGGCCTTCATCGGAACTGCAGTCGCTGTAGTGATCTCTGTTCCGTTGGCCTTCTTTGCTGCGAGGAACACGACTCCGAGCGTGTTTCTCTCGGGGCCAGCGCGGGGATTCATCGTGGCGATGCGGGCCATTCCCGACCTGATCTTTGCGCTGATCTTCGTGAGGGCCATCGGCATCGGTGTGCTCGCCGGCATTTTGGCGATCGGATTAAGCGCGATTGGCATGGTCGCCAAGTTGTATGCCGATGCCATCGAACAAATTGACGAAGGGCCTCGCGAGGCCATTCTTGCGACCGGGGCCTCACAGGTTCGGGCGATTCTGACGGGAGTGATCCCTCAGGTGTTGCCGTCATTCATCGGTATTGCTTTGTTCCGTCTCGATATCAACTTCCGAACCTCCACGATTCTTGGGTATGTCGGTGCCGGAGGTATCGGCACACTGTTGCAGCTCTACCTGAGCGGGCTGCAATATCGCAAAGCTTTGGGGGTTGTAGCGGTCATCGTGGTTTTGGTGCTCGCCGTGGAGTTCATTTCAGCGGCGATTCGCAAAGGCATTTTGGGTGCCGATCCGCATTCACACAAACGTCTCTCTCATCGGATCGCTGGCCTGTTCCCTGGGGGCAAGGGCCGAGGCAATGTTGCGGCGCAGGCTGAGGCCGCGTCACGAGCATCTTTTAACCGGGAGACATTGCGTCCGCCGTGGACCCGCGATCGACGCCGGATGGCGATCTTTGGATGGGGATCGCTCGCAGTATTGGTGTACGCCTTCTGGTCCACACGGCTGAGCCCCGTCCGCCTGTTCACCTCATTCGGTGAGATTTTCGTTGTGGCGACGCGCCTGGTTCCACGGGATCTGAGTTGGTTGTCTTCGGTGGTCGTGCGGGGAATGGTGGAGACATTTGCGATCGCGATTGCGGCCACCACGATCGGTCTCTTGATTTCGTTTCCACTGGCATTTCTGTGCGCCCGTAATGTTGCGCCTGCTCGATGGGTGTACTACTTCGGCCGCAGCCTGTTGGTGATGAATCGGGCACTTCCTGACTTGATCATCGCAGTGTTGTTCGTGTCGGCTGTGGGTCTCGGGCCCTTCCCCGGTGTTATGGCACTCAGTATTGGCACGGTGGGCTTCGCCACGAAACTGCTTGCCGATTCGATTGAGGAAGTGAGCCAAGGTCCGCGTGACGCTGTGACTGCGGCAGGGACAACTCGCCTCCAAGAAGCGTTCACCGGTGTATCGCCGCAAGCGATGCCAGCGTTCGTGAGTACGGCCTTGTACATCGTGGACATCAATATTCGCTCCTCCACCATCTTGGGCATCGTCGGCGCCGGTGGTATCGGCTTTTCATTAATACAAGCGACGCGGACGCTGAACTGGGAACTCGTCGGTGGCATCTTGATCCTGGTGTTTGCGATGGTGTACTCCATCGAGCGACTCTCCGGATGGGTGCGCAAGCAATTGCTGTAACGCTGCGACTAGCGGGTGTGGGTTGCGGAGATCACCTGAGCGATAACGGTACGCCAGGCATCTAAGCCTGGGACCACCCGTCCTGGTGATTTCGCAGCCTCATCCGCTCGGCGGAGTTCAAGACCGGCGTTCCAATCCGGTAACTGCTCGCAGGCGATGACCTCCTCGTGAGTCATCAGGCCCCCTTGAGCGGTGAGCGTCTCAACGCTCACCGGTGAGAGTCGGTTGAGGTAGTTCGCGTCTGTAGTAACGAGGTAGCGCTTGGCCGGCACATGGTGCTCCACGAGACGCGCGACCCGTTCCCCGAGGAGTTCGCGAATCGCTGCCGCGGCAGTCACACCGTGAGTCGCATCTTCGCCGGGTTGCAGTTGATGCCCGATGTCATGAACGAGGCCCGCCACCTGCAACTCAAGATCCTCTGGATGCCAGGTGCGGAGCCGCTCGGCGCATTGCAGACCATGAGAGAGGAGGTCCACGGCCTCGGTGCCTGACTGATGGGGAGCATCATGGGCCCCTGCACCCTCTCGGAGCAGCTGCATCAACGCATCGAGGTCGGTGACTGTCCTCATCGTGTGACTGCCTCCAAGTTCTGGTGATGTTGATCAGCGGCGAGTTCGCTGCGGTGCACCATCCTCACGGTAGCGAGGCGACCCTCCAGCCTCAGCAGCACGAGATCTCCTTTGGAGCCCTCGACGAGTCGACCACGATCGGTGAGGCCCACGGTGTCGGCTGGCCCATGAGTTATAAGGCCGAAAGCCTTCACCGGGTCACAGACCCGCTCGTGGATCAGGACTGCAGCAGCGCCAATGAGGGCACTAGGGAGATAGTCCGAGGCCAGGCCGTCGCACAGGCCGAGAGCTACGAGTTCGGATGCGCTGACATTGCCTGAGTGGCTGGCGCCCCGCAACGCGTTCGGTGCACCACAAACGGTGCGTAGTCCGGCGGAGCGAGCCGCCCGAGCCGCCTCAACCGTTGTCGGGAACTCTGCGATCTGCGCGTTCCATAACGTGGCTTGTTGGATGTCGGCATCGTTGGATGGGTCGTGCGCCATGAGTTGGATGTGGCCTTTTGCCGCCTGGTCTGTCAGCCATCGCAGGGCTTGTTCTCTGTTGTCAAGCAGGGCATCACGTTCGCTGATGAGTTGGTCCACCGCTGCGCGGGCCTCGTGCTCGCTGAGGCCTCGCGTTCCTCGGATGTAGCGCTCAAAAGCGGTCCGATCCTGGTACTGCCCCTGGCCCGGGGTGTGGTCCTCAAACGAGACGAGGGGCATCCGGGAGGGTTCCGTAGTCTCGAGCAGTCCCTCGCTGACGAGCCGTTCGGAGAGCGCCTCAAAGCCGCGGTCATCACGAGCGTCGAGTCGGTAAAGGATTCTGTGGTCCACGAGTGCATCAGGTGATGCGGTTCGTTGGGTGATGGCCTCGCAAAGGCGCGCAGCCAGATCGATTGAGCGCTCCTGGCGATCGTTCTCCTCAAAACCCACCCCATGGAACATCGTGGTGACGCCCGCTGCGAGCACTCTTCCCTCGAAGGAGCGCAGGGCGAAGTCAATGGGCAGTTCCACACCTGGACGAGGCCGGAGTTCTTTTTCGAGTCCGTCTGAGTGCGTATCGACCACGCCCGGAATGCAGATCGCCCCCTTTGCGTCGATTGCTCCCGGGGGTGCGGGTCCGCGTTCAACCACCGATGCGATGAGGCCGTGCTCGACTACAACTGTGGCCTCATGCACCAGCCGATCGGGAAGCACGGCAAGCGCATTGCGGATACTGAAGGTGGTCATCGTGAAACTCCAGTCAGTGTTGACAGGATCTGCGTGGGCGGACCCTGGGCGGAGATGAGTCCATCGGCCATCAGGACCACTCGGGTGGCGAGGCGTTCCATGGCTTCTAAGTCGTGGAACACCGCAAGGACACCAACACCGTGTGAGGTGAGATCAGCAATCAGGTCCAGCGCCGCTTCACGATTAGAAGGGTCTAATGCCGACACCGGTTCATCGAGCAGGAGCAGTCTGGGCGGGGAGATCGTGCCAGCGGCGAGATTGACGCGTTGCTTCTCGCCGCCCGAGAGCACCGTGGCATAGACATCCCACAGCGCCTCATCGATGTTCAATCGCTTCAGCGCAATCGCTGCGGCATCGCGGGCGTCGCTGAGGTCCATTCCCCGGGCCACCCCAGCCCGGGCGACGATGTCGAGTGGACCGCGGCGTGGCTCGGCACGGAGAAACTGCGAAACGTAGCCGAGTTCGCTGCCTCGAACGCCGGCCATCTCTGCATCGGAGAGGGTGGCCAAATCAACTTCGTGGCCGGTCGTTAGTCGGAGGTGCACTTCTCCCTCGGAGGGAAGATATGTGCGGTAGATACAACGCAGGAGAGTGGACTTTCCCGCACCACTGGAGCCGGCCAGTGCCAGATGCTCGCCAGGGAGCACATCGAGATCGATTCCGTGGAGTGCATCCACTCGACGACCATCGACGTTGTGAAGGATGAAGTGTTTCCGGAGGCCACGGACACGCAAGACGGGCAGTACCAAGTCGGTGGTCATCAGGTCCTCGCAGCCGCCACGAGGCGCTGGCTGTAGGGATGGAGCGGATCCTCGAGAAGTTGGTCGGTGAGACCTTCTTCCACTACTCGGCCGTGGTGCATGACGATGCAGCGGGTGGTCAACATCTCAATAACGGAGAAGTCATGGGAGACCACGACCGCTGCGATCCCTAACTCGGTGAGCAGGTCACGAATCAGGTCCAGTACCCCTGCAGCCACCGAAGCATCGAGGCCCGTGGTCGGCTCATCAAACAGCACGATCGGAGGGTTGTTGGCAAGGGCCTTCGCGAGTTGGACCCTCTGGCGCATCCCGCCCGAAAACTGCCGGACGATGTCGTCCATCCTCTCGAGGGGCACTTCCGTTCGGCCGAGAAGGTGTGCTGCTCGGTGCCGGATCTCTGCGAAGTTTCTCCACCCGGCGGCGGTGAGGCGGTCGGCGACATTGCCACCGGCTGTCACCCCTAGATCTAATCCTTCGGCGGCGTCTTGGTACACCACCGCAAGTTCATCAACGCGCAGCGCCCGCCGAGCAGAGTCAGGGATCGCCGCAACGTTGACGACATCACCCTTTCGGGTGCGGAGCCAGACGGCTCCATGGGAGGCCTCATGATCGCCGGCGATCGCCCGCATCACCGTGGACTTTCCAGATCCGGACTCGCCGATCACACCGAGTGCCTCACCAGCGGCCACCTCAAAGTTGACGTCCCAAGCAGCAACCACCGTGCCTGTTCGCGAGCTCTTGGATGTGCCGATTTCCGGCCCGGTTTCGGCGAGTACATCGGAGTCCATCGGACCGAAGACCTTGCCGAGGTTCTCTACTTTTAGAACCCAAGGGGCCCGTTCCATTGGGGAGTGTGATGTCATATCTGGGCTTCTTTCGAGAGTCGTTCACGGCGACACCAATCTGTGTCGCTGCAGATCCACTGGGACTGAGGTCCGGGAATCTCCACCAGAAATGAGTCCTCGGATCGGCAACGGTGGCAACGGGCGCCGGGCGTGGACTCCACTTCAAAGGGGACATCGGTGAAGGTCAGGGGTTCCACATCGGTGCGAGGTGGAACGGCATAAATCCGCTTTTCTCGGCCCGCCCCGAACAGAGTGAGGAATGGAGCCTGATGAAGACGAGGAACATCCCACCTTGGGATCGGCGTCGTAGCGATCACATACCGCCCGTTCACCAGACATGGATAGCCGGTGGTGCGAGTGATCACACCGTTACGAACCTTGTCTTCGTAAAGGCTGACCCACATCTTGGAGTAATCCGCCTCAGCGTGCATCCGAGCCAACTCGCGCATATCTCGCTCTACTCCACGCAGTGGTTCGGGCACAGGGACTTGGAGGATCAAGATCTGGTCCTGCCTCAGTTCGTCCTCGGGAATCCGGTGACGACTCTGAATCAATGTCGCTTCGGCAGGTTCGGAGGTCTCGGTGGCCCCTGTTGTTTCACAGATCAGCCTCCGCAGATTGACGGCATTAACGCCTTCATCGTCACCTTGATCGATGACCTTGATCACATCGTGGCTCTGAGCGAGTGCGAGCGTGATCTGGAGTCCTCCTGAACCCCATCCGCGGGCGACTGGCATTTCACGGGATCCGAAAGGGACCTGATAGCCCGGGATGGCAATGGCTGTCAGGATGGCTCGGCGGATTTCACGCTGGGCGAAGTCGTCGATCAGGCCAGCGCGCGGTGTGGGAGGACACAACTGTTCAAGTCGCGATTGCTGGGAGGTTGTGCTGTCGTGGGTCAGAGTCATTGCCGCATCCCTGAGGCTGGTTGGGAGCTGTCACCGGGTTGCATTTCCGCAGCCGAGCGCATCGCCTGCTTGCGTTCCATCATCGACCGAAACGTCACGTAGTGGGGGAGTTTGAGGTGCTCGAGGAAGCCGGACGCATCAAGACCATCCGTTGTCAGAAGGACTGACTGCTCGAGGCTGCTGCGGCCGTGATCACGATGACACGCAATGTCCAAGTTGGCCATAGCGATGGCTTTGCGCTCATTGTGGCCAAGACACATTCCGTAGCCCACATCAAACTTGGTGCGGTCCTCCTCAATGCCGTTGAGGTCCTCAATGGCTTCCACCTCTGTGGCTCGGATCTGGCCGATGGTGACTGGCACACCCAAATGAGGGTGCATGATCGTCACGGGTAGTCGGAGGTGGCGAACCTCGCCCAGAGTGATCTCATGGAGATAGCCGTCAGGTCCGAGCACGTTTCGATACCAGAGGTTCATTAAGGCGCCGGTCTCGGCCCGCGCCATCACGGCCAGTCGGGCCGATCGTGGCGCTGGCGGACGGGAAGGAGCAGGAGGTGATCGACCAGTTCGTCCAGATGGGCTTCCGCTCCAAGAGAATGGA
>JAGYKR010000025.1 GCA_018401375.1 Ilumatobacteraceae bacterium
TTGCTGCCGGGGAGAAGGGCGGTTTCGCGGAAGATCTGGGATCAAGGCCCTAACTTTGCGAGAAGGTCGCTGTTGTCAGTTTTCAGCCAGACTCAGTCAGGCGTGTAGGTTGAGGTGATCCTGGCCAAGGCGGCGAATTGAGGGGTATTCATGTCACGTAGGTATGTGTTGAGTGGGGCGTTGGGTTTGGCTGTGGCGTCGTCGTTGTTGAGTGCTCCAGCGTGGGCGGAGACTGCGAAACCGGTGCCGCCGCCGCCGTCGGCGAGTTCCTTGGCGGCTGCAACCAATGCGATGCTGCGGCCAGGTGATGTGGTCGACACGCTGGTCTTGCCGATGCCTTCCTATATGCGTGGGTACGAAACTGGGTTCAACAACCCGGCGGAGGGATTGGATCCGCCTGCGGTGTGTTCACCGGGACCAAACTTCACTCCGGTGCTGATTCCCGGGGATGAGGCAACGGGTTTCATGGCTCAATCGGGATTGGTGTCGCAGTATGTGTATCAATACGGAAGCGACGCTGGTGCCCAGCGTGCGTGGACCACGGTGAGTGATCAGATCGCCAACCGTTGCACTGGGCCGACCTCAGCCAATCCATCCCTCGCAATCGACGCTGAGCGCATTCCAGGCGTCGGTGAGCGTGGTTGGGCCGTGGTGGGCAGCGGAGATGGATCCGCGTACTCGACTGTGTATTTAGTGGGCGATGCGATCCAGCTCGTCGTCTTCAACACCGTGGGCCAAGCTTTTCCCAGCGGAGCTTTGAACGCTGTGCAGGAGCTGTCCGTGGTTCTCGCGCAGCGGTGGCTGCAGCGGGCAACGCTGCCGCTCACCCAAGAGCCGGCATTGACGCGTGCTCAGTTGTCGATGGTCCGGCCTGGGGATGTGCCGTCGTCGTTGCCGATCTTGTCACCGCAAGCAGGCGCATGGAGCATCTTCGACTTCAGGCAACCAGGCTCTGACATGTTTATGCCGTGTTTGTCGGTTTCCATTGGAGCGATACCCGATGGTGAACAGTCCTTCATCGCAGGCCTGGGAAGCACGGGAGGTGCTCTTACGGTCTCTCGTGAAGGCAATCTGAGCCAGATGGTGAGCGAGTATGCAACGCAGGCGGCCGCGCAACGGGCATGGAAAGACCTCTCCCGCCAAGCCAAACGCTGCTCGAAGGATCAGAATGAACCGATCGCCGGCAACGAAGATTTCCAGCGTGCGACCAATGGGGTGTCGGCACTGACCTTCGGTGGCGTGCCAGGGATATGGATTCGTCAGCTCAACACATACGGGGGTAGCGCCGGGAATTTCTCGGTCAAGTCCTACAGCATCTTGTTGTTCATGGGAGATGCCATCCAGCAGCTCACGTACGTGACCGGCAGGCCCGGGTTGCGGCAGGTGCCGTTGGATCAACTACCGGTGAACCAACTTGCTGAGGTGCTTGCTGAACGGTGGGTGCTGGCGGCTGCTGGTTAAGGGCAAAGTAAAGGCGGTCCGGATTTCTCCAGACCGCCTTCGCTTGATGTCACATCTGCGGAACGTGGTTCCGCTGCTGTGCTGCGCTGTTTTTACGCGGGAATGCGGTTGTTCCAGCGGGTGGGACCCATCTTGGATGGCAGCACGCTGAAGATAAACAAGACGATGAAACCTACGATCGGAATCAGCGCAATCCACACCCACCAGCCCGACCGATCGATGTCGTGCAGACGCCGAACGAGCACGGACAAACCCGGCAGGAACAAGGCGATATTGGCAATGATTGAAAGCGGCCCAAGGCCGAAGTTGTCGGGGGCAAAAATTGCGCCATCAATGACACCAACCACAAGACCCACGATGATGACGAACAGCGTCCACCACCAGTACTCCGAGCGCGTGGAGCGAGCGTTCCACACCACGTAGCCCTTGAAGCCCTTTTTGATTGCTGCAACGAAACCCGTTTGCGGGGGTTGTTCAAATTCGACGTTGACGATTTCTTCCATGGACATAGCGGTTCTCCTCCTATAGCCGAGCGAGAATGAGGCTATCGGCTCTACGGCATGGGGTCACGCAATTGGCAAGTGTCGGGTGTCAGACCGTCGTGGTGCACTGAGGGCATGAATCAGGGGGAAAACATGTCCGCTGAGGCTGGTTGGTATCCCGATCCGATCAATCCGAGCACGCATCTGCGCTATTGGGATGGCTCGGCTTGGGTGGGAGATCCAACACCGCGCGCGGCCGTTCGCATAGGGGACGCCATGCAGAAGACCGGAAATCAGATGGCTTCTGTGGGGTGCTCGATCACGTGGATCGTGCTCGGTGTTATCGCATTACTCGTGATCGCTTTATTGATTTTCTAATTCCCGAGGGGGAAAAATGTCCGACAATCCATTACCGCCACCAACCGGATCACCGGTGGTGTCTGCAAACACTGGGGTCAAAACACCCGGAACCGTTACCGCTGGCTTCGTTTTGTCGTTGCTGGGGTTTTTCTTCATCACCGCCATCATCGGTGTGATTTTGGGACTGGTGGGTCTATCGGCGGCCAAGCGAGTTGGCAAGGGCGTCGGCTTGGCGTG
The DNA here is from genome assembly GCA_018401375.1 of Ilumatobacteraceae bacterium. Classification (GTDB taxonomy): domain Bacteria; phylum Actinomycetota; class Acidimicrobiia; order Acidimicrobiales; family Ilumatobacteraceae; genus M30B72. The sequence goes on from JAGYKR010000025.1 coordinate 2,541, forward strand.
GGCAGCCATCGTTATCGGTGCCGCGTGGATACTGCTGTTTGTTGCTATCGCCGTTGTTAGCGGTGGATCAGATGATGATTCACCCGCCAGTGAACCGGTGGCCACCCAGCAACAAGAGGTGGAAGACGAGCTAGTTGTTGAAGAGCCGGCTGCCGAGGAACCGGCCGTTGAGGAAGCAGAACCTGAGCCCGTTGTTGAACCAACAGTGGAACCACTGGAGTTCAGCGGGTCAGGAAACAAGATCCTGCAGTTTGATTCCGGGCCTTTTGTTGCCACCATCGCCCACGGCGGGAATCGCAACTTTGTTGTCTGGGGAATGGACTCCGGCCTGAACGACACCGACCTGCTCGTCAACACCATTGGCGATTACCAAGGGCGAGTACTCGGATCCGATGACAGTTACGGGGGATTGAAGATCGAAGGAGACGGCAACTGGACCGTGCAAGTGGTTCCGGTTTCGCAGGCGCCTCGTCTCAGCGGAAGCGTGCAAGGCACCGGAGATGACGTCTTCATTTGGGACGGCAGCCGCACAGTTGCCTCCATCAATCACAACGGCAGCCGCAACTTTGTTGTGTGGCTGTTCTCCTCATCTGGAACCGATCTGCTGATCAACGACATTGGACCGTTCTCCGGTGAAAGCGTGATTGAGGATGGCGTCTTCGAGATCAACGCAGACGGAAACTGGTCCATCACGCCGCAGTAGTGACCGACGCGAAGGCATCACCTAACGTCCAGAGAGCTCCACCGCGGGCTTGAGGTTACGTGCGATACGCACAACCTGGGCAATGGTGATGCCTCCGCGTGTAGGTGCGATCTGAACGATCGTGGGGGTTTGATTGGGTTGCTTTGGCTGGGTGAACTTCAGCCATCCACCGTTGAGGAAGAAGGCAGTTGCCCTATTCGGGTTGGACCAGCAGCCTGGCTGCACATCACATGCGGCCCAAACCTCCGCCCGCTGGCCGTTGATGGTGCGAACAGCCACCCGCCTTGCATCACCGCCGTCGCTGCACTCGGGGTTCCCTTGCAATAAAAGGAAAGAACCCGCGCCGAGACCGTAGTTCGCGGTGAAGCCTTCGTCGTTGCCTTCCCCGCACGGAAGGCCATTTGTGTCGATTAACTCACGTCCCGCCGTCCACGAAGGCTTATAGACCGTGTAGTTCACGCCCGTTTGCTGATCAACGAACGGATCACCTGAGCCCATCGCGGCGGCGGGGCCAATAGCCATGACGCTGGCAAGAGCGGTGGCAAGCAGGATCTTCACGCGCATGGTCTCTCCTTCGTGGCGTTATTTCCCTGCACAGTAATACGAGGCCAAGGAAAGTACCTGCCTTTCCTTGAACGCAGGGCTGGTCCGTTGGTCGATTTGGGTGTGTTTGGATGGCAGAGACATGCGTATCCCTCGAGCGTTCATCGCGCTGCTCGCTGCATCAGGTGTGCTGGTGGCGTCGTGCGGTGGTGATGGCGGAGATGAGGGGGCGTCGGAGGTTGTGGAGACGCCGGTGGCGTCGTCGTCGGCTTCTCCTTCGGTAAGTCCCTCTCCGGTTGTTCGGTCGGTGTCTTTCTCGCCGGTGGATGCGGGGATGTTGGGGATGCATGTGGCCGGGGCGCAGGAGGGGGACTGGCCGGCTGATTCGGTGCCGGTTGAGTCACTTCGGTTGTGGGATACCGGGACTTCCTGGTTACAGATCGAAGCTACGCGCGGGCGGTATGACTGGCGGGGGTTGGATACGGCACTGGAGACCGCTTCCTCAGCGGGCGTGAGCGATGTGTTGATGGTGCTGGGGCCCACGCCGGTATGGAACGCGAGCTCTTTGTCGGGCGTGCAGTACCCGGTGCCGGGGGCGGCGTCGGTGCCTGAGTCTTTTGCCGCGTGGGATGACTTCGTTTCTGCGGTGGTGGATCGGTACGCGGGGAAGATAACGGCGTATCAGATCTGGAACGAGGCATCGCTCAAGATGTTCTGGCAGGGCAGCCCGGCGCAGATGGCCGAGTTGACTGAGCGGGCGTATCGGATCATCAAGGAGCGAGATCCTTCCGCGTTGGTGGTGGGGGCGAGCACGACCGTGCGGATATCGCGGGCGTACTCACGTTTCTTCCCGGCGTACCTGGAGGAATTGGCGGCGCGGGACTGGCCGTTGGATGTGTTCGCTGTGCACTCCTATCCCAGTGGGGTGGAGGGGCCGCTAGATAGGGCGCTGCACGTTCGGTGGGTGCAGCAGACGCTGTCTTCCTTGGATGCGCCGGCGTTGCCGGTGTGGGACACGGAATTGAACTACGGGTTGGCCGGGCCGGGGGATGTGCCGCGTCGTGAGGTGGTGGGGGATGAGGCGCTGTCCTGGGTGGTGCGGACGTATCTGGATTCGCTGCGCGATGGGGTGGCGCGGACGTATTGGTACATCTGGACTGAAGAGCCGTACGACCTACTGGGTTTGCAGATGACTAATGACTCCGCCGGTGCTGCGGGGTTGCGGGTGGTGTCCTCGTGGGTTGCCGGCGGGGAATGGGGAGGCTGCTCGGCTTCCGGTTTGGCGAATGCGTGCCTGGTGCGCAAGGACGGGGTTGTTGCTGAGGTGGTGTGGTCTGAGTTTGGGACGGGCGCCGTTTCTGGTTTCTCACCGGGGGCTGAGGTGTGTTCGGTGTTCGGATCGTGTTCTGTTGTGGGAGCCGATGGTGTTGTGACGGTCACTTCGGATCCGGTGCGGGTGGTGCCGGCGCGGGAGTTCGTGGAAGTCGAGTGATGTTTAGCCGGGGTGGATAACTCGGCTATCGGTGTGCACGCTTTCCACAGGCTTGATTTGTGGGGTTTCGCTGGCTTGTTGCGGCGCTTAGCGTCGCTTGCGTTGCGCGCTCGTGCTTGTCGCCAACCTTCTTCGGGTGGCCTCCGGACTTCACCAACATTGCGTGTGGTGAGGAGAAGGGAGGCGACGAATGTGAGGAAAAGCAAAAGCGGCCCGGATGAAAATCCAGGCCACCGATGCTTCCCACACAGCAAGGGAAGCGTAACACGGGCGCTACGAACTGCGGCAGTTTTTCTGTTGCAGGTTGTGGTGGTCGCGGGGATTCGGAAGGTCCTGGACTGGCTGATTCCCTAGCGGCGGTGGCGGGGCCTTTGGCCCCGTCACTCCCGTACTGTGGAAGCACCGTCGAGCTGAGGAGTAGGGAATGCGTCGTCAACTGGGAATAGCCCTGGGTATCGCTGGATTGATGGCTGGTGGCGTTGCTGCTCCGGCGGTTGCTGCGGAGACACCCAGCCCCAAGCGTACCTATGTGGTCGATTGCGCGGGTGAGTTGGACTTCAAGCCCAAGCAGATTGTTTTCGCGTGTGGTGATGGTGGCGTGTACTTCGGCAGGATCAAGTGGTCCAAGTGGAACATGAACGAGGCCGTGGGTCGCGGAACGCTGTTCTACAACACGTGCGAGCCAAACTGCGCCGCAGGAAATGTGCTGCGGTTCAAGCGGGTGCGCATTGAACTTGGTGGCGTTGCCTCGGGTCCGGGCATGGGCACGATGGTGAACACGTTCTCTTCGTTGACCGGAACGTTCGGCCCGGAAGCGGGGCCGGCCATGGCTGAATCGGCAACGTGGGCGCTCGATAATCCGATCAAGGGCAGCTAGCGGGTCCTGCGTCCCCAGGGCGCGCGCAGTGCGTCCACAGTTCATGATGAGCGGCTGGGGAGGGCCGACCTCGCGGCCTAGTTTCGTGGTGTTGCGTTCTCGTGTTGAGTCCTTCCCTTCCCAAGTCGGGTGGCTTCCGTACTTCGTCCACATCAAGTGAGGCGAAGGAAAGGGAGGTGACCGATGTGAGGAAAAGCAAAGGCGGATCGGATGAATATCCGAACCGCCAGCGCTTCTCCCTAAGCACGAGAAGCGTAACACGGGCGCTACGAGCTGCGGCAGTTCTTCTTTCGCAGGTTGTGGTGGTCGCAGGGATCCGCAAAGTCCTGGACTGGCTGATTCCTTGACGACGGCGGCGGGGCCTTTGGGCCCCGCCGCTCCTGTTGTGACGTCGTCGTTGTTCTTTGTTTGTTGTTAGTCGACGAAGTAGAAGCTGCACTTGAAGCGCGAATCCGACGGGCTTGACCACAACCTCGCCGCGAGCGCCGGAGTACTTGCCGGGTCCGCCGATGATGGCGTGCTTGACGGTACCTGGGGGGCACTCCCGCGTTGGTCGCAACCAAAGTGGTCAAGTAGATCGTGCTCTTGCCCACCGTGAGAGCGGTGTTGACGGAGCGGTCAATGCGGCCACCGGGGATGTTCAGTGTGGCTTCTACGCCGACGAGTGCGTAGGTACCGACATCCTTACCGCCTCTGGTTTCGCTTGATTGTGCCGCTGGCGATGGTGATATCGCCAGCGGTATGGCCGTCTCCCTTCACGTCGACGGTTTCGCGGAAGTCGCGATCGAGAAACCACACGGTCGGCCTTGGCGGCCGAAGCGGAAGGGGCGGCGATCAGGGAGCGGAGATAGCCACGAGGGCTGCGGATGACGAGGGTTGCGAATCGGGACTTGCTCGAAAGTGGGTTCAGGGGGTGGAGGGTAGGCGGCAAGATCGACCCCGTGGGGATGTGTTCCATCATTGCTACATTGGCGCATGGCTCGGGAGCAAGTTGGAGTGCGCGCTTTGCAGCAGAACGCGTCGGAGGTCGTTAAGCGGGCTGCGGCGGGGAGATCAATCGACATTACTGATCGGGGCCGGCTCGTCGCGCGCATAGTTCCAGCGCACCTGCGCGGCATGGAAGCGCTTCGAAGTGCGGGACTGGTGCGAGAAGCGACCCGAAAGCCTGCGGATCTGCCTCCGCCGATCCCTCTTGAGCCTGGTCAAAAGACCTTGGGAGAGATCCTTGCCGAGCAGCGAGCATGAACGCTGTGTCTACTCATCGACACTTCGCATTCGTGAAGACGATTGTGATTGAACAAAACTCGTTGGAATTGGTGACATGGGTGCAATCGTGGACCCGGCATTCGTGTCATCGCATTTATTGCGAATCGAAGCACTGCGATCTGCAGGAGGATCGCTCAGTGATGAAGAAGCCCGTGAGCATTGCGGTGTCGACTTCATCGCCTTGAGTGGTGATGTGTAACTGGCTGCAGAGATTGAACCGTTCTGCGCAGTTTGGATGCAGCCGTGGCACCGCCTTGGCGTCGTGATGATCTCGAAGGGTAATCACGTACGACAGGCGGCTCTACGAAGCATGCGCCGCCTGGACTGAACGTCGTGGCGCCTGGGGTCGAGAAATCTAGTTGACGACTAGTTGAAACACGCGTATTTTGCGCTCATGACCGCAACCGTAGGAGCCTTCGAGGCCAAGACCCATCTGTCCAGCCTCCTGCAGCGAGTCGAAGCGGGAGAAGTGGTGACGATCACCAAACATGGTCGCCCGATCGCACGGCTGGTCCCGGTGAATCAGAGTGAGTCGCGAGACTGGAAGGCCTTTGGGCGCGCGTTGATGAACGCAGAGTTCGTAGTGGCTCGAGGGCTGACATCAAGCGTTCCATCGAGGAAGGCCGAATGTGAAGGCGTTCGTCCTGGATGCCTCGTTGGCCATGGAGTGGTTGAGCAAGGACCCATCGGCTTCCGCGCTGGACAAGAGATCACTCTTTGACGACCGGGTCGCCGTTGTGCCTGCTTTGTGGCGCTATGAGGTGATGAGCGTCATCACTCAGTGGCAGCGCCAAGGGGAAATCACGTCGGCCGAGGCAGCGCTCCTGCTCAGTGATGCCCTTCAGTTGCCTTTCGCCGTAGTTGAGAAGGAAGTCCTGATGCGGTTGTGGAGGCTGCAAACGTCCATACTCTGTCGGCCTACGACGCCACGTATCTGCGAGCAGCCATGGTTACCGGCGAACCGCTTGCGACCTTGGACAAGTCTTTGATCAGGGCAGCTGCCGCAGTTGGTGTTGAGTGCGTCTGAGTGACAGTTGTTCGGTGCGGGTTGGGGGCTGGGGATTCGTCGTCGTTGTTGTCTTCATCGGGCAATAGACTGCCGATATGTCCAAAGCCGATAACCACGAAATAGGTGGCTACCACCTCAACCACAAGCAGCTCGATGCCCTCAAGCGGGTGTATGCCCATCCAGTGGCGCACAACCTGACCTGGCACGAAGTGCGCACCTTGTTGGATGCGGTAGGTGAGGTCGAGGAGAAGCACAACGGTTCGTGGCGGATCACCATCGCCGGACAGCCCGAGGTTTTCGACCCCAACCACGGCAAGGATCTGACCGTCGAGCAGGTCATGGACCTGCGCCGGATGCTCACCGCAGCGGGATTGGAGCCCTCAGCATGAACCAGCCACAACCTGTGGAGCCAGGCAATCCCGAGCGCGTGGCGGATCTGATTGACGTTGTTGGCCACTACTTGGTGGTCGCGATCGACTTTCACGAATCACGTATTTATCTGTTGGATGGTGGGGGAGTGACCCGCCCGGAGAAGATCGTGCCGCTGGATCCGCGCGGCTACCACGCGCACCTGCACACCAAGGCGGGCACTGTCCGCGGCTGGTATGACCCCGACGATGTTGAGGTGTGGCGGTCTTTGGCTTCACAGTTGCAAGGAGCAGCGGCGGTGCTGCTGCTGGGTCACGGGAACGGCAAGGCAAATGCCTCGCACCAGTTCATCGCTTACGTGGAAAAGCACGACCGCGAATTGGCGCCGGCGATCTTGGGCGACCTGCGGGTGGATGTCGATGACCTCACCGACGCGCAGATCGTGCGCCTGGGGCAGGAGTTCTTCGATATGGCGCCGCCGCGGTCGGATCGCACTGCGTAGTTTCGATCGCTCGTCGCTGCGTTGTCGGCCTAGGGTTGGCACGTGCGGCGCGTAGTGATCTTGGGAAGTACTGGGTCTATCGGAACCCAGGCGTTGGATGTGATCCGGCGTAACCCCGAGCGGTTCACGGTGGTCGGTTTGGCTGCCTCAGGTGCTCGCATGGAGTTGCTGCTGGCACAGATTCAAGAGTTTGCGCCGTCGGTGGTGGCGGTGTCGTCGTCGTCATCGGTATCTGACCTGCAACTGGGTATGTATGCGTGGGCCAAGGAGAACGGGTATGCCGAAGGGGAAGCCTCGCTGCCGGGGATCATCGCCGGGCCATCGGCATTGGTCGACATCGCCGGTATCGAATGCGATGTGGTGGTCAAC
>JAGYKR010000026.1 GCA_018401375.1 Ilumatobacteraceae bacterium
ACACCCGGTGATGTGGATCTCGCTGCCCAGCGCGCCGCCGCTGAGGCGTTTGCTCGGGCCCGTTCAGAGGGGCGGTCCGCCGTGGTGACCATTGAGGAACTGAACACGGCGGTGGCTCGCACGAAAGCCTCCATCACCCCCGAGATGCTCGAGGCCTTTAACGCCGAAGTCGCAATGTTTGAACGGGTCTGATCTGCTGGCTGTGAGCCTTTTGCCGCTGCAATCGTGACTCCGCCAGCGTTGGGGTCAAGCGATCTTTAATCCACCCCGCTGTCAGACTCTCCTAATGAGTTATCGCAGCATTAAGGGAACCGTAAATGACCAGCCCGCAGCTATTGCTTTTGACGGTGTCAGCCAAGAGTTAACTGTTCGGTTGACCCAGAGTGGTTCGGTCCTGTTGAGATTGCATCTCACCGCCGCCGACTCGGCTTTGTACGTGAACAGTTCGGATTTGGTCATTCCTGCGGGAACGGATGCTGTCAGGTTCCGATCTGAAGACGTCGATCATCTGCACAGGTTTGTTGATTGGGTGAACTCCGTCAGCGGTGCAAGCATTCTTGTCGGGACCGAAGATGGTGCGCAGAAGTTGCGTAAGCAAGCTCAAGATGTCGGGAAGTATGCGTCATGGATGGAATACGCCGCCCAGAGTTTTGGGGTCTTGTCGGTATTCGTTGGAATCATCGTTGCAGTAATCCCCTCGGAGGAGTGTGAGCGATTCTCGTGCACGAACTCCTATGACTCGATTGGTCTGGGAGTGGGCCTCGCCGCGAGCGGCGGGTTTAGCGCGTTCATTGTTTTCACGCTGTCGAAGTTCGTCGCTATGAAGGCCTTGGAGACCCATGTTCGATCGGTCAGTTACCCGGCTTGATCTGACTACCCAAAGCCCGGATGTTTCCTGCGCAGTAGCGTGGGATTATGGCTCTGGTTGCGCCGGCATCGTCGCCGGCATCGTTATGGAACGCTGATCTGAGCGAGACCGAACGCGTGGAGATTGATGCTCCGCCGTGTGATCTCGATGTGGACGTTGCGATCATCGGCGCCGGGTTCAGTGGCATGTGGACCGCATGGGCGTTACACGAGGCTGACCCGTCTTTACGGATCGCGATTCTCGAGCGTGACGGTGTTGGGTTTGGGGCCAGTGGTCGTAACGGCGGATGGGCGTCAGCGATCAGCGCTGTGTCATTGAGCGGTCTCGCCAAGCGTCACGGTCGTGATCAGGCCAAGCGTCTGCAGCACACGATGATCGACATGGTCGGTGATCTGCATCAGGTGATCAGTGACCATGACCTTGAGCCCGGTGCGGTGCGTGGCGGCACAGTGGATCTGATCCGTTCGAAGGTGCAGGCCCGACGTGCTGAAGCCCATCTTGACGAGTGGAGATCGTTCGGGTTTGGTCAGGAGCATTTGCGCTATCTCGATGCGTCAGAGACTGCGGAGATTCTGCGGACCAGTGCCACGACAGGTTCGTTGTTCACCCCGCATTGTCTGACCATTCAGCCGGCCCGTCTCGCGCATCGGCTGGCACGGTTGCTGATCGGTTCGGGGGTGATGATTTATCGCGGTGAGGTCCGTGAGGTCACATCAGATCAGGTGGTGTGTGTGGAGGGCACGGTGCGCGCCGCGAAGGTGGTGATGGCCACCGAGGCGTATACAGCGCAGGCGCCTGGTCATCGTCGTGATGTGATTCCGATCTATTCGCTGATGATCGCGACTGAACCGTTGAGCGATGAGGTGTGGTCGGAGATCGGGTTAGAGGGTCGGGCCACGTTTGCTGATTTTCGCCAAAACATCATCTATGGCCAACGCACCGCTGATGGCCGGTGTGCGTTTGGTGGCCGAGGTGCGAGGTACCACTTCGGCTCACAGATCTCTGGTGCATTCGATACCGATCAGCAGATCCGCCGATGGCTTGGTGTCACATTGCGTGAGTTGTTCCCAATGATCGGTGACGTGGCCATTGAGTATCACTGGGGTGGGCCACTCGCAATCCCGCGTGATCTGCACGCCCACGTGTTGTGGGACCGGGCGAGTGGTCGTGGTCGCCTCGGTGGGTATGTGGGTGATGGTGTGACCAGCACATTTTTGGCCGGCCGCACAATGGCCGATCTGATCTTGGAGCGCGATTCGGCGCTGGTCGGTTTGCCCTGGGTGGGGCATCGTTCACGCCGTTGGGAGCCCGAACCGCTGCGGTGGCTCGGGGTGAACACGACCCGTTCTATGGCCAAAGTCTCTGATCGTTTAGACGAACGTCGCTGGCCCGGCGTGGCGCTGGCTGATCGGGTACTCAGCGCGTTTTATGGCAAGTAATCGGGACCGGTGGTGATCAGGTGAAGATGGTCTCGATCTCGTAGGGCTCAAACTGTGGGTCCGCAGTCACGAGTGGGACTTTCAGCACCATGGACTGAGCGATCAAGAGCCGATCAAAAGGATCTCGGTGATGGAGCGGTAGGGCGGTTGTGGCTAGGGCGTGAGCGGTTCGGATTGGGATGGGTGTGGTCCCGCAGGAGGCCGCGACGGCACAAAGGTGTCGGTGTCTGGGAGCGCCAGTTTGCCCAACCGATATTTAACGGAGATCTCCCAACTGCTGGCCAAAGAGAGCAGCAGTTCGTTTTGGTGTTGGGTGCAACTGGCGAAGCAGATCTGGCTGAAGTCGACCCGGGTTGCTGAGCAGCCACATCGCCCTTGAGGTTGACGACCTGCCGCCCCTTGCGTGTTTCGGCGAGCAGTTCGTCGGGCAGTGGAGCGTCAAAGTCCTCACTCACCACGACCGAGCCGGCATCTTGGCCGAAGATCCGGGCTCCCGATGTCTCCGCTGGCACGAGCCGGGCCACAGGCGAGCCTCCTCGCAGGATCTCCACCACGTGTCCGCTTTCCACGTAACGCAAGAGCTCAGAGAGTCGAGTCTTTGCTTCATGCACCCCCACCTTGACGGAGCTGTCTCCATCTCCAACTACTTGCAAAGACTTAGTCATAGACTTAGTTTACTTGGGTTCTGAGTTGTGCTCCTGTACGTGAAGTAGAGCGCACGGCGCTTCGACGGCACCAGCGAGCCCCAAACCTACGTGTGGGTTTAAAACAGTTGCTCTTGGAGCGGCGTGGTAGCGGGCGGTGCGAACGAACAGCTCAACCCCAGCTTCCAGAAGTCGTGCGTCGTCAACACTGCCGACGGTGATCGCAGCGAGTAGCGCCGGATGATTGCGAATCAACGAGTGGTCAATCTCTGCTAGGTCCGGCCGAAGAAGCCAAGGCCACTTGGCAGACCGCGTCCTTTCGAGACTTGATCTACGATTGTGTAATCGCATACGAACTGGATGATTTGGCTTTTAGGGAATCGGTCTTTGCCCGGCTACGCGTGCAGATGCTGTCCAAAGAGGCGTTTTCCAGAGAGGATCTCGCCGGCTTTGATTATCAAGGACAGCGGGTTCGACTAGTTGGCCCTCAAACGGGTATCTGGCGAGTTAAGGCATTCTCCGAAGCCGCCATCAGCATCGTCACCGCCTATGTACCAGAAGGTGGGCGACGGCCGTACGAGGATGCCGTGGGAGTAGACGGGATGCTGCGTTACAAGTGGCGTGGGACTAACCCGAAGACGGCGGACAATGTATGGCTGCGCTCTGCTATGCAACTTCAGCTCCCCCTCGTGTGGTTCATGGGGATCGGATATCGAGACGGCTCGAAGACCCAAGAGTTTGTACCGCAGTTCCCTGTTTGGCTCGTTGCTGAGGAGCCAGAGGAACAACAGTTTGTTGTCTCGATTGATGAAAGCCAGAAATATGTGGGGAATTCTGCCTCGGCCGAAGTCATCGAAATTTCCCGTCGATACAACGAACGGATAGTTCGCACTCGTCACCACCAGCCATTGTTCCGCGCAGCGGTTTTGCACGCGTATCAACGGCGTTGTGCCATTTGCAAACTGCCTTTTGCCGAACTTTTGGATGCGGCTCACATCAAGTCAGATGCCGAGGGTGGCGCAGCGGTTGTGACGAATGGGTTGGCTCTTTGCAAGATTCACCATGGTGCCTTTGACAACAACATCATTGGAATCACGCCTGATTACAGAGTCAAAGTAAGGGAATCGGTCCTGGCCACTTTTGATGGGCCGACCTTGCAGCATTCAATCAAAGAGATGGACGGCGAGTTGCTCCGTCAGCTTCCTCACTCGCGCAACTCGCGTCCAGATCGTGATCTGCTTGCGGAGCGTTACGTGCGGTTCCTGGCGGCCCAGTAGACCCTGGTCGTGGGAGAGCATTGCAAGCTCTCTCAGCTCCGATCTGTCGGGCGGAATCGTTGCCAGGCGTCAGTGTCGAGGCTGGTAAGAAGTCGGAACCTCACAGACATCGGACGCTCCCCCTCAGAAGTAAGAGGAACCACCAGCCCACGGTATTCGAACGCCAGGTCGCTCTTGCGACGACGAATCCACAAGTGGATCCGGGTTCCGGTGTTGAGAACCTCGAGTATTTCACGGCCCCTCTTGCTGCCCGGCCCGACGCTGTTTTGGGAGCTCCAGACCAACTCATCAGCGGACTCGAAGTGGTCGGCGTAATCGGCAGAGTGACCGGACTTGTCGAGGGTGATGAAGAGCAGAACATCGTTGCCCAGAGAGACGTGGCCGCTATTCCAATTTCCTGGGTTGAACTCTTGTCCGTAGAGCGGAGGGATCTGTGCTCGAAGAAAGGCGCGTCCGATGTGGGTGGCGAGCGGATTGATTTCGTCTTGGGTAAGTACTTTGATCAGCCGGGCCGTAATGCGCAGCGACGATTCACCACGGATGGTCGGGTAATCGGGATTCTCTGAAACCAGCTGGAAGCCGGCTTCATCACGTTTCAGACGCTTGAGGGCCACTGCAGTCTGGCCAGTGGCAAATCTCTCGGCCACCACAACTTGACCGATGTAGTCCTCTCTGGATCCGGTAGCCCATTGCAGCAACAGCGGATCCCCGTGACGAATGGGGTTGATGCCACCATCCATGGAATCGCCACGGGCGAACGCAACGAACAGGGTCGCCGGCTCATGACCCGAATCGGCGGTGATTTCAATCATCTGCGCAGGAGTGCGGTTCTGGATGGGACGGTCAAAGTCACCGCAGGCCACTTCAAGCGTGGGATAGAAAGCCACAGCAGAGTGATCGGTGGAGGAAGTCGATACTCCGACTGGACGCATCACCCAACGGCCCTCAATATTTTCCATCTCCACGCGGTGACTGGTTCCGGGCAGACCCGCTGATGGGCCAAACCAACTCCGTAACAGTGAGGTCAGATTTCCAGCGCCTCCGTGGGATTCGTTAGCAACATTGAGAGCGATCTTCACGAAGCGACCGAGATACAGCCGTCCATCAGCGAGGAATTCGGTTTTACCTTCCGGGATGTGGGGGAACCGGTTCCGATCAAGCTGCAGGATCGGCTTGCCGGAGGAGTGAAACACTCTGGCTTGGAAGCTGGTAGCCGAGCTTGAGCTCAGGGTCGCGGCTAACAGATGGCGTGCAAGGCGATACTCCACGATTTCGGCCACCATCGCATCAAAGGCGTCGCCGTGTTCTTCGGCAACGCTGAACCGGGGAATGAATTGGTCCCCTTCAAGTTGGAACCAGGTGCGCCCAGCTGATTCACGCAGCTGTCCCGACCATGCACTTAACGGCCATTTGCGCCAATACGCGGCCCACTTCGCCTGATCGGCAGAGGCCGGATCGGGCAGCTCGGTGCTGACAGTCTCTGCAAGAAGGCGCGGGTCGCTGCGGATGATCTCGTGAGCTCGATTCGCAATCTGGCCAACCGTTGAGCCGGTGCGCAGGGTTCCGTCAAGGATCATCGCTTTGAGGGTGACCAACTTGTAGGCCTTGTTAATCGATTCCGTCTGAAACGCGAGAAGTACATCTTCAGATGCACCCACCACATCGGCTTCGGCGGTGGTGAGCAGTCCGAGATGGCGCAGGTACGCAAACCAGCTGCCGTAGGTCTTCCTCGGCTGATCAGGATTAAAGCCGGCACGGTAAACCTGCAATGCCGTGGGTCGGTAGCCATGCTCCTCGGTGTAGTCACGGCAGTACTGCTCAATCAGGTCACTTGGCCGTAGCTGCACGAGTTTGGACAACATGTCCACCACTTCGAGCTCATAGTGCACCGAACATCCTGGAGGTAGCTCAAACTCCCCGCTGCGCATAGCGTCCAGTACTTCAAGCGGCCCAGGAGCAGACCGTCCTCCGAGGCTCAGCAGTGTCCGAGGCCGCGCCAAAAAGCTGCGATGGTTGCCGATCAGATCGATAACGGCGAGATGGTCCTTGCCCTCTTGGGTGCGCAATCCTCGACCGAGCTGTTGGAGAAACACCACTGGTGACTCGGTTGGGCGGAGCATGAGCACCGTGTCGATCCCGGGAAGATCGAGTCCTTCGTTAAACACATCCACCGCAAAGATGATGTCGATCTCCCCGTTACGGAGTCTGTCCAGTGATTCACCCCGAGGAGCCGAGTCTGGCCCGCTGTGCACAGCAACTGAATTGACGCCGCGATTCGCAAAAAACGATGCCATAAAGTTGGCGTGAGAGGTGCTGACGCAAAAACCGACGGTCCTCTTACCGCGGCGTTCTTGCCATTCATCAAAGGCCTGCTGGGCGCGGTCTTGAGTTTCGATGGCTTGGGCCAAGAGTTCGGGATCAAAGCGGCCGTTACGCCAAGGGATCGGAGCAAAATCTGCGATGTCTTTGATCCCGTGGTACTGGAATGGACACAGATCACCCGACCTAATCCCTTCAATCAGGTTGCTCTCAAAAACCAAGTTGTCATCACACAGACTGAGCAGGTCTGCACCGTCCATCCGTTCTGGAGTGGCGGTAAGGCCGAGCAGGAACTTGGGAGAGAAGTAGTCGATCACTTTGCGATAGCTGCGGGCCGCGGCGTGATGGAACTCGTCCACCACGATGTAATCAAATTCTTCAGGTGCGAACTCATGGAGCCGGCTCGCAAGTGTTGCGATGCTCGCAAACACCACACGGGCGTCGCTTTGCTTCTCACCACCGAAGTACAGACCAAAGGACTCACCGGTTTGGACCTGACGGAATGCGTCACGGCTTTGGCGCAGAATCTCTTCACGGTGAGCTATGAACAGCACCCGGTGAAACCGCGGCCGCGAAGAGTCAAATGCCGCGACCCAAGTCTTGCCGAGACCGGTCGCCATAACCACAAGACCCGCTCGAAACCCCTCTGCCCGGGTGGCCTCTAATGCGGCGAGCGCCTCACGCTGCACTGGCCGGGGAGTTGCGGGTTGGACAGGCGGCTCAATCTCCAGGCCGATCGGAACCACTTCTCCGATGTGGCTGCGCTGAGACCGATACTGCTCTAGCCAGCCTGAGTTGAGTGCCTGGCTTCGGGGGTCTGTCCATAGGCGCTCAAATGACTGCAGCATGGGTGTCACCTGGTCCACGCCAACAGCCCACTCCACTCCGCCGGCGATGCCGGAGTGGCTCAGGTTGTTACTCCCCACAAAGCCGGCGGCTAGATCGTGATGAGATGACCAAAACAGATAGGCCTTCGGGTGAAAGCTGGTGGAGTGGTCATGAAAGACGCGTGTTTCGAGACTGCCTGCGGCTCCGCCGTCCGCGAGATCAAGCAGCCGGGCGAGAGCATCGGCGTCGGTGATCTGCATGTAGTCAGTGGTCAAGATGCGCAGCATCGCGCCGCGATCTAAGGCGTCGGTCAGAGCAGACAACAACACGTTGAGTCCCGAGCGCATAACAAAACTGACCACGAAATCGATCCGGTCAAATTCGGGTGCCCGCAGCCGGCGATTGAGCTCAAGGCTGAGTAGACGCTCCTGACCGTCAAATAATTCGAAAGCTTCTTCACTAACTGGTACGGGCGGTTGGAGGTAGTTACCTTTCGATGGGATCACATGACGGACGCCGCCCCGGGGATCGGCCATGTCGCCGGCGTATCGCGGGATCACATGGATGTGGAGATGATCAACGGTCTGGCCAGCGGCGGCACCGGCATTGAAACCGACGTTGTAGCCATCGGGGGAGTATTCGTCATCGAGCTTCTCTTTCACACTGTCAACAAGTGCGAAGAGTGCTAACTGTTCTTCGCGTGTGGCCTCCCACCATGTCGGTATCACCCGCTTGGGGATCACGAGGGTGTGGCCAGGACTTACGGGGAACTTGTCCCTGATCGCAAA
>JAGYKR010000027.1 GCA_018401375.1 Ilumatobacteraceae bacterium
CCGCCGTGCCGACCGAGCTGATCCAACATGTGATCGTAGAACGGGATACCGGTGGAGATCTCTGTGATCCCAGTGCCATCGAGATCGATGGAGATCTCAATCGAGGTCTCCTTTGTGGAGCGGGTGCGGGTGGCTTGACGACTCATGAAAAGACCCCTCAGGATTCTGATATCGATAGAACGGGTGACGGCGCAGACACAACGGCGGCCAGCGCATCAAGGAACGCAGTGTTTTCTTCCTCGGTACCCACCGTCACCCGCAGGCAATCTGCCAAACGCGGCCATCCCGAGCAATCGCGGACCAGCACAGAGTGCGCCAGCAGTCCTTCCCACAGCGCTCGGCCAGCCATCTGCCGGGGTCGGAACAAAATGAAGTTCGCCCCGCTCGGAATCACATCGATCGGATGTGCGGCGAGACCAGCGGCTAGACGCTCGCGCTCGGCCACGATGAATCGAACCCGGTCGTCCATCGCCACCACATAACGAAGCGCCAACGTGCCGGCGAGCTGTTTTGCCGTATCGAGATGGTAAGGGAGCACCACTTTGTCCAGTTCTGCTACCAGCCAGCTGGGCCCCACCAAATAGCCGAGTCGGGCCGCCGCCATTCCCCAGGTCTTGGAAAAGGTGCGCACCACCACCATCGGTCGGTCTTCACGGACCAGTTCCAACGCTGACCAATCAGAGAACTGGGCGTAGGCCTCATCGATGATCACGAGACCGGGAGCGCTCTCAATGAGTTCCATCACCACTGCGGCGGGTTCCACTACCCCGGTTGGGTTGTTCGGGGAACACAAAAACGTCACTTCGGGCGCATAGGTTCCAAGAACCCGCTGGATCTCAGCGGGGTCGAGGCGGAATTCCGCATTGCGCTCGCCCTCGACCACCGTGGCCCCCGAGATGCGGGCGATCTGGGCATGTAACTGATAGGTCGGCTCAAAGGTGGCCACCGTGCGACCTGGCCCGCCATAAGCGAGCAGCAGCGTCTGAAGCACCTCATTTGAGCCGTTAGCCGCGAACACGTTGGCCGCATTCACCCCGTGAAGTGCTGCGATCGCGGCCCGCAAAGTGGTGGCGCCGCGGTCGGGATATCGATGCCAGTCAATTCCAGCGATCGCCTCAGCGAACTCCGTGGCCCATTCCTGAGGCGGCGGAAACGGGGATTCATTGGTGTTCAGACGGACGCGCACATCCACTTGCGGAGAGTGGTATCCCTCCAAGGCCCGGAGGTCATCGCGTACCGAGATCACGGCCCTCAGACTATCTGGGACCTGATCGCCTAACGTGGGAACGATGTCGGGCGAACTCTCCTCCGTGGCCGCTGAACTCTCTGCGGTCGCCGAAACCGTGCAACGCTCCCGTTTGCGGATCGCGGACCTCGCACAGCCATTCATCGGCTCAGAGCGTGAAGACGTGCTTTCGGCAATCTACGAGGCCGAACGAGCTCTGCTCACCGCAGAACGCACCCTGTTGCGAGCACATAAAACCCTACGGGTCTGATCGGAACCGGGCCGAAAAACGGCGACGACCTCTCACGAGGAGAGGCCGTCGCTCGGGCGACGCCAGGCGGCGGATCCCGGCGGTCGCAGGGATCAGGTGGCGGGACCTGATCCGTCCCCCAGCCTACATGACTCCGCAGGCATGCCCACACGGACATGCCTGCGAAGAGCCGAGTCAGTGGAGAATGCTCAGATGTACCTCTCCAGCGAATCTGTCCAGTGCTGCAGATCTCCGAGATCAACTCAACTATTGGGAATGATTCTCAACAATCCGGAACCGCTCTTGCTAACCTGCGATCCGATATGCAGATCGCCGTGACCCGCACCGCCGATCAGCGGGTGATCTCGGTAGTCACCGACTTGCTCGACGCAGCACGCCGTCCCGATGGGAGTCGCCCGTTGTCAGATCGGCTCTGGGTGGAACTGCGCAACAGCGGCATCCACGATTACCTTGGGTTATTGCTCGGTCAAGTCGGTCATTCCCGAGCCCTCGGCTACGCACAGATCTCCCATGGCCCACAAGATTTCCTTCTTGAGATCGTGCTCCACCCCGAACTCGGCGATCCCGCTGCGGCCTGCACTGAACTCCTCGATAGCGCCCTCGAAGAGGTAGCTGATGACGGCGGCGGATCTGTGGTGTGGTGGGTGTCTGAACCCCGCCCTCACCATCATCTCGTGGCCTCAGAAGCCGGTTTCGCTCCTGGCAGGACCCTGTTTCAGATGCAAGCTCAGCTACCGATAGATGAGCCCGTCACGATCACGACTCGCGCCTTTCGTCCGGGAGCTGATGACGAGGAGTGGTTAGCTGTCAACAATCGGGCCTTTCATGGTCACGGCGAACAGGGCGAATGGACATTGCCCCAGCTACAAGCCCGCTGCAGCGAACCTTGGTTCGATCCCGAAGGCTTCTTGGTCTACGAAGACGAAGGCGTGATGCGCGGGTTCTGCTGGACCAAAATGCACACCAACACCTTTCCACCGATGGGAGAGATCTACGTGGTGGCCGCTGATCCGATCGCTCAGGGCACCGGCCTCGGCCGTCAACTCACCTTGGCGGGCCTCTCCCACATCTTCGCTCAGGGATGCTCCACGGCGATGCTCTATGTCGACGCTGACAACACCCCAGCCCTGCGCCTTTATGAGCGCCTCGGTTTCGTTGTCTCCCGCACCGATCTGGCCTTCATCGGCGAGATCCGAGGCCGTTAGGCACCGATAGCCTGCCCCCTATGGCCACCCGCTACGACCTCGGCCGAGAGGAGTTGACCAGCCTGCTCGTTGAGGTAGCCGGCAAGGTCCCGCGCTACCGGGTGGATCAGATCTGGTCCGGTCTCTATGAACAGATGACCGATCCAGCCGAATGGACCAGCCTGCCGCTTGGCCTGCGCGAGACGCTCACCGAACATCTCCCGATGGCCCTGACCCCGGTCACCGAATCGGTCAGCGATGACGGTTCCACCATCAAATTCCTATGGGAACTCGATGGGGGCAGCCGCATCGAAACCGTGCTGATGATCTACCGGGATCGGGCCACGGTCTGTGTGAGTTCTCAGGCCGGATGCGCAATGGCGTGCGGTTTCTGTGCCACGGGCCAGGCCGGTTTCACTCGACATCTCAGCGTGGGCGAGATCACCGAACAGGTGATCCGTGCCACCGTTCGGGCTCGCTCGGTGGATCGACGGGTCTCCAACATCGTGTTCATGGGAATGGGCGAACCGATGGCCAATGAGGCTCGGGTATGGGGATCAGTGGAGCGTATTCACACCGATCTCGGTCTTTCCGCCCGCCACATCACAATCTCCACCGTGGGCGTTTTACCGGGCATTCGGGCCCTTTCGGCTCGGCCGTTGCCGGTCAATCTTGCGGTCAGCCTGCACGCTGCCAACGATGAACTGCGCGATGAACTCGTTCCGATTAACACGCGTTACCCAATCAACGACCTGATCGACACCTGTGCTGACTACCTCAAGGTGCGTAACCGTCGGATCAGCTTTGAATGGGCGATGATCGACGGGGTCAACGACCGTGATTCCGATGCCCGAGAACTCGCCGCATTATGTCGTCGCCTCACTCCAGCAGCCCACGTCAACCTGATTCCCCTCAACCCCACCCCCGGCTACCCCACGAAGGGTTCTCCCATGGCGAGGGTCCAGAGATTTCGCGATCTCCTTGAAGAGTTTGGGGCAAATGCCACGGTGCGATGGAACCGGGGCACCGATATCGACGCCGCGTGCGGACAGTTAGCCGCCGGACAGCCGGTGACCGTCGGCATCAGTCGCTCCCGGGGTATCTCGCCCCAGTGAGCGCAACCGCCGCCCTTGACCTGCGCCAGATCTGTTTCGATCGGGAAGGCCGCGCAATTCTGGACAACGTGTCGTTGACGGTGGAACCACAACAGCGGTGGCTGGTGCTGGGGGCAAACGGCAGCGGTAAGACCACTTTGATGCGGATCGCCTCGCTCTACCAGCATCCGAGTTCAGGATCGGTTGCGGTGCTCGGACACGAACTGGGCCGCACCGACATTCGACTTCTGCGCTCACGGATCGGGTACGCGTCCGCGGCACTCGCCGCACAATTGCGGACGGATCTGATATGCAGCGACGTGGTCATGACGGCGCGTCACGGGGCGCTTGAACCGTGGTGGCACCATTACGAACCTGCCGATCGGGATCAGGCCCTTGCCTGTCTGGCTCAAATGGGTGTGAGACACCTCGCCGAGCGCAGCATCGGGACGCTGTCATCGGGCGAACAACAACGGGTCTTACTAGCTCGGACCCTGATGAACTCTCCCGCCGTGGTGATCCTCGACGAACCCTCAGCACGCCTTGACCTCGGCGGACGCGAACAGTTGGTGAGCGCCCTCGAAGATCTGGCCATTGAACCTGATGCCCCTCCGTTCGTGCTCGTGACTCACCATGTCGATGAGGTGCCTCCGTCGATGACCCACGCCTTATTGCTGCGAGCGGGACGCACTCTGGCCGCAGGCCCGATCGCCGAGGTTGTGACCGCCGAAGGCCTGAGCGCCTGTTTTGGATTGGATCTGCGATTGGAGCGCCGTGCGAACGGCCGCTTCGGCGCATGGGCTGAGTAAGGATGTTCGGCAGTTGGTGCGACCCCCGGTCGATCTGATCCTGCAACACCTTTCCAAGGATTCCTCCGGTCCAGAGCCTCCCCTCATGAGTCAGGTCTCATCTCGAGGGTGGCTCTCCGCTGATCTCCCTCGGGGCCCTCTGGTCCGCTTCCCACCGCCGCAACGGCATTCACCTCAACATGTCGCCAAGTGGAATGCTGCGCCATCGACCTCACGGCGTTCAAAACGGCGGTGCCCCTCGATGATCTCGGTCCGCACCATCCGCAACTTCTTCGATCTGGCAAAGGGCCAATCCAAACTCCATGTAATTCCACCCACCAGATGGCGCTGATCATTGGAGTCGGCTTCGAGACGCTCCGCCGCATACCAGTCCACCCCATCCACGCCCGGATACCGATCGAGATCTGACACATGGAAGAACAACTCATCCGGCCCGCAGAACCACAATCAGTTCAACTCTGGTCTGCATCGGGGACCAGTGTGGTGCCTATCAGATGAATCACTGTGGGTAGCTGGAACATGCCGGGTGTTGTTCCCTACGCGTCGGTCATCGATACAACCAGCCCCGCGGCACGGTCAAACGGACCGAATGGCGTTTGCAGAGCACGTGAATGTCCTCGGGATCCTCAATAGTCGCCAGCCAAAACAACTGGCCGGCCGGATGGAGTCAAAGGCCACCACGCCCGGCGCCGCACGCCGGGACGGATGCACAAACGGGGCATGAAAGAAATCTAGTGGCGGCGTCTTCTCCGCACGGCCTTATCAATCTCCATTGCGATCAAAATCGTGACCGACAACCCGAGGATTCCTACCCATGTCGCAAGATCCAACGGCTCCACCCGCAGCACGAATTGGGTGGGTCTCAGATATAAAGCTGCCACGTGCACCCCCACCGCCGCCGCAGTGGCAGCCAAAAGGAATGGATTGGAGATCGGGCTCACCGAGAAGATCGACTGATGCTCTGACCGCGAGTTGCCGGCGTGCAGCGCCATGAAGATCACCATCACCGTCAAGGCTGTTGTCTGTGCTGATGTCAGGCCTTGCGCGGTGTCGGCGCCTGATCGATCGAGCTGCCAGCGGAACAAGATCAGGGTCCCGACCGCCATCACGATCCCCGCCACCACGGTGCGTTGCCATAGTTCCCGAGATAGCACCCCTTCGGCTAGGGGCCGTGGCTTGCGGTCCAAGACATCGGACTCGCCGGGTTCGAAGGCCAAGGCAACATCTTGAAGGCCATTGGTCACGAGGTTCAGCCATAACAACTGCGCTGGCAGCATCAACAACGGCCACCCGAGCCACACGCCGGCGGTGATCGCAATGATCGTCGCAGCGGCGGTGGAAACGAGGAAAAACGTCACCTTGCGAACGTTGTCGAATGTGACCCGACCCTCCTCCACCGCAGCAGCGATACTGACGAAGTTGTCGTCGGTGAGCACCATGTCAGCGGCTTCTCGGGCCACGTCCGTGCCACTGCGACCCATCGCCACACCAATCTCGGCAGCCTTCAAGGCCGGGGCGTCATTGACCCCGTCACCGGTCACGGCCACCACCTCGCCCCGGGCTTGGAGGGAACGCACGATCCGGAGCTTCTCCTCGGGGGCCACGCGGGCGAACACTTCGGTGGTCGCCACCCGCTCGGAGAGTTCCTCATCCGACATCTGTGCGAGGTCAGCCCCGGTGACCACCCCGATGCTGTCGATTCCGTCGCCCGGCCCATCGCCCGGCCCGTTGGCGTTGTCCGCACTGTTGCGATGACCCAAGCCGAGATTGCGAGCGATCGCCGACGCGGTCACCGCGTGGTCTCCGGTGATCATCACCACTTTGATCCCGGCGCGATAACAGGTCGCAATCGCAGACTTCACCCCTTCTCGGGGCGGATCCCACATTCCCTGCAAACCAACGAGCACCAGCCCGTGGGGCTCGGGTGGGTTGGTGTGATCATCAAGACCTTCCTCAATGTGATCGGTGGCCATAGCCAAGACCCTCAAGCCGGAACTGGCCATCTCGTGTGCAGCCGCCCGTGCCTCCTCAGCGTTGATCGGAACGATCTCCTCACCCCACACCATCCGGTCACACATGTCGATCACCCTTTCCGGGGCGCCCTTGACATAGACGTCGATCGCCGCCGAGTCCGCTACCGCAGGCTCCGCAGACAGATTGGGCCCACCTCCAGACCGGCAAAACACTGCGGCGTAGCGGTTTTCCGATTCGAAGGGGATCTCTGCAACCACCGGCGTGTCCTGGTGCAGAACCTCGGGCTCAATACCCTCTCCCATCGCTGCCACCAATAAGGCGATCTCGGTCGGATCCCCGGTGGTGTGAATGCCGTCTGCACTGCGAACCGCTTCGGCTTCATTAGCCAGAGATCCTGCACGCAAGGTGGCGATCAGGGACATCTCACGCACTCGGTCCGGATGCCCGGTGTGGCCCACAGAGCGGGCATCAAGTTCGAACCCACTCATCGGGTCATTTCCGGACAGGTTGTGCCATTGGCCACCCGCCCAGATCGTGCGCACCGTCATCCGGTTCTCGGTCAAGGTGCCGGTCTTATCCGATCCGATAACAGTGGTAGAGCCGAGCGTCTCCACTGCCGGCAGCCTCCGGATAATCGCATTGCGCTGAGCCATCCGCCGCACGCCGAGGGCGAGCGTGATCGTAAACACCACGGGCAGGCCTTCCGGAATCGCTGCCACCGCCAAGGCCACTGCGGTCAGGAACATCTCCGACACACCGCCCCCTAGCACAACCCCGGAAACGAACACCAGGAGCGAGGACACGCCAACCACGACACCGATCACCGATGCGAAGCGCGACATGCGCTGTTGCAAGGGGGTATCCATCGATACCTCGGAGCGAATCAAACCGGCGATCGAGCCCAGTTGAGTGGCGGTCCCGGTGGCAACCGCCACCCCGCGTCCTCGACCGACGGTCACCACCGCACCGGTAAAGGCCATATTGCGGCGATCCGCAAGTTGGGACCCGCCCTCAAGGACCTCGGCATGTTTGTTGACCGGGGCGGATTCACCGGTCAACAGGGACTCGTCGATATGAAGATTTGTGGTGTGGGTGAGGCGAATGTCGGCCGGTACCCGAGCGCCCGGTTCGAGGAGCACCATGTCTCCCGGTACCAGTTCCCTGCTGTCGATCTCCCATTCCTGACCGTTGCGAACCACTTTGGCGTGAGGCACCACAAGGCCCATCAAGGCCCTCACCGCACCTTCAGCCTTGCGTTCTTGGGTGAATCCGATCACCGCGTTGAGGGCCAGCACCACTGCGATCACCGCCGCATCGAGGTATTCCTCAAGCAACAGAGTGATCACTGTGGCCGCGACCAAGATGTAGATCAGGGGGCTCTTAAACTGCCGGAGCACGAGCACCAGCACATGCGGAGGCGGATCATCCTCCAACTGATTGGGACCGTGGATCTCCAGTAGGCGGGAA
>JAGYKR010000028.1 GCA_018401375.1 Ilumatobacteraceae bacterium
CTTGGCCGATCAGCGGGATCGTTTTGAGCGCCGCCTCCAAGTTTGCGGGGCTGATGTTCTTACCGCCCGAGGTGATGATCAGTTCCTTCTTGCGATCCACGATGGTGACGTAGCCGTGCTCATCCATCACGCCGATATCACCCGAATGCAGCCACCCATCGATCAAGGTCTCGGCGGTCTTCTCGGCCTGCTTGAAGTAGCCCTTAAACACGTTGCCGCCACGGGCGAGCACCTCACCGTCCTCGGCGATCCGGATTTCACAGCCGATCACGGCCTGGCCCACTGAGCCGGGCTTATTGGCATTGGGTGACCAGGTCATTGGCCCGGAGGATTCGCTCATACCGTAGATCTCTGACAGCGGTACACCGATTGCGTTGAACCACTCGAGTACCGAAGCTGGCAACGGCGCAGCGCCGGTGACGGCCACCTTGACCTCTTCGATGCCGACGAGTGCACGCACGGTGGAGAATGCCACTGCATCAAGAAATGCCCAGGTGTCGAGTTGTTCTTGGGTGGCGGTGCCGGCCCGCTCGGCGGCTTTGATCTCTAGGGCCGCGGCCACGCCCTCATCAAACTTGGCTTTCCTCTCGGGGTCAGCAGACAGCGCGGCGTTAACTCCGGCGTAGATCTTCTCAAAGACCCGCGGCACGCCAAACATGATTTCGGGCTTCACCGCTCCGAGATAGGAGGTGAGCAGGGTCGGGTCGGGGCAGCAGTAGACGCTGTAGCCGAGCATCATTGCCTGATAGTGGCTCATCATCCGTTCGGCGATGTGAGCCATCGGGAGATAGGACACGGCGCGCCGGCCGGTGAAGTCACCGAAATCAATGGTCCGGCGCAGCATCTCCACCGTGTACACCACGTTGTATTGGTCAATCATCACGCCCTTGGGCGGGCCGGTGGTCCCCGAGGTGTAGATCAAGGTGGCGAGGTCTGACGGCTCGGTGGCCGCGGCGAGGGCTGCGAGATCGGCCGAACCTTGGCTGAGCAGATCGGCGGCCGGGGCCACTCCAGCGGGCAGTGGGCCAGCGGGTGGATTGATCACATAGATCGTCTTCAGCAACGGAAGTTCAGCGCGAACCTTGAGCATCTTGTCTAAGAAGCTGTCGTCTTCGATGATTGCGATCTGAGCCTCGGCGTGCTCGGCGAGATACTGAATCTCTTCGGGTGAGGAGGAGTTGTAGATGCTGACGGGAGTACCGCGCACGAACTGGGCAGCGATATCAAACCAGTGGAAATCCGGCCGGTTACGCATCATCAGGAGCACCCGGTCACCGGGGGTGATCCCCGCCGCGATCAGGCCAGCGGCCGCCTGAGCCACGAGGTCGCGCAGTTGAGCGAAGGTCCAGACGTTCCAGGATTGGTCAGCGTTCATCGAGTGCACTGCGGGCACATCAAGATGGGCGGCCACGAGGTCTAAAAAGGCCTTCGGTGCGGTCTGGCCCTTCACGAGGGCATCGATCTCAAGGGAGGCTGTGTCGGTGGTCATGTGGACATTGTCTCACGCCGGTGGATGCCGGTCGACATCTACTATGCGAACAGCCGGTGACGCGACGCTCCGGTTTGGGCTGGGAGCCTTACACACAGCAGACTTGAGGTTATGACCACCGCCGTAATCGTTGATGCTGTCCGTACTCCACTTGGTCGCCGCAACGGGAAGCTGAAGGATTGGCATCCCGTGGACCTTGCGGCTGAGACATTGAATGCTCTCGTGGAGCGCACCGGTATCGATCCGGGCATCGTCGATGACGTGGTCATGGGTTGCGTGATGCAGATCGGTGAGCAGGCCGTCAATGTGGCCCGTAACGCCGTGCTCGCGGCGGGTTGGCCAGAAGATGTCCCCGGCACCACGATCGATCGGCAGTGTGGATCCAGCCAGCAGGCGGCCCACTTCGCCGCCCAAGGTGTGATCGCCGGCGCATATGACGTGGTCGTGGCTTCTGGTGTTGAGGTGATGACTCGTGTCCCGATGGGTTCGTCTATGGCCGACGGCAAGTTTGGGTATCCCTTCGGTCCGAAGGTGGGCGTGCGCTACGCGGATCAGGGTGGCCTCGTGCCGCAGGGTATTTCCGCCGAGCTGATCGCTGATCAGTGGGGCATCAGCCGTGATGACATGGATGCCTTTGGTGTGCGGTCCCAGGCCTATGCCGCTCGGGCCACCGCAGAGGGTCGCTTCGATCGTGAGATCATCCCGATCCTTGGTGCGGAGGGCGAACTGGTCCGCATTGATGAGGGGTTGCGCGAAACCACAATGGAATCGCTTGGCAAACTGAAGACGGCCTTTCGTCCCGAAGAAGAGGGTGGCCGAGTGACAGCAGGTAACTCCTCGCAAATCACCGATGGCGCATCGGCAATCTTGATCATGAGCGAGGAGCGGGCCAAGGCGCTTGGTTTGACCCCGCGGGCACGGTTCGTTGATTTTTCTCTCGCGGGCGCCGATCCGCGTTTGATGCTGACCGCACCGATCCCGGCCACTCGCAAGCTGTTGGAGCGGGCCAAGATGACCATCGATCAGATCGATCTGGTGGAGATCAATGAGGCCTTTGCTTCGGTGGTGCTGGCGTGGGAGAAGGAGTTCCATCCCGACATGGATCGCGTCAACGTGAATGGCGGGGCGATTGCCCTCGGCCATCCGTTGGGTGCCTCTGGGGCTCGGCTGATGACCACGCTGCTGTGTGAGTTGGAGCGTTCGGGCGGCCGTTTTGGTCTGCAAACGATGTGTGAGGGCGGCGGCATGGCCAACGCCACGCTCATCGAGCGACTGGGCTGACCTCTTTCGGTTTGGGCGGATCTGCCCTCGAAAGAGGGTGATCTGCCCCCGATAAGGTGATCCAATGGAGTTCTCCACGGTGATCTGGGTCCTATTTGGGCTGGCCATCGGGGCCTTCCTGTGGAAAACCGGGATTGGGATGTTGAGATCCTTCACGACCCCACTGCCCGCCCCCCCGCCCGCCGGCGAGATGCGAAGGGTGAACCTGCGCTATCGGTGCAGCGTGTGTGGGGTGGAACTGAAACTCACCATGGCCCCTGATGAGGACCCGCCACCGCCGAAACACTGTCTCGAGGAGATGGAGTTGGTCGCTCCAATCTTTGAATAGTTCCGGTGATAACGGGAAAACCCTCGTCTGTAACGGGGGTTGTCCTAGTTTTTATCCACAGGTATCCGTGAAATGTGGATAACGGAACAGAATTACAGACTTCGAGTTAGCACCATTGTGGATAACTAGAGGAATTTCAGTCGCAACATCGGCCAAAAAAGTATCGGTATGCAGGTACTTCGCCTCGGTACAGAAAGTTAAATACTTGAGCGCGCAACGGATGGATGGGTTGCTAACGCCATTTGGTGGCAGTGAACAGACCACCCATGATGCATCCGAGCCCTACCAAGGTCAGCCAGTTGTTTCCAGAGAACACGAGGTTGCGGGCGATGATCAACACTGCGCCGAGGATCAAAAGGGCCAGCATCAAAATCGGAACCCAGGACGGGCTCTGTCGCATGGACTGAGGAATCGGTGGGGTGTAACGCCCTGAGGTGTGGACCGCTGTGGCGCTTTCCTCGGGAGCCGTGCTCACTTTTTCGCCTGGACGGGTACCCCGTGGGGTTATGCGTCCGCCGGATTTGCGCTTTGGAGGTGCCACGCCTCGATTCTAGGCGCTCAGGTCTCGGCTCTACGCGAAATCAGAGTTCTTCTGGCAGGCTTGTCCGGTGACGCGTGTGGTGGTGATCGACAGTTACGACAGTTTCGTCTACAACTTGGTCCAGTATCTCGGGGAGTTGGGGGTGGAGCCGGTGGTGCATCGCAACGATGCGATCACCGTTGATGAGGTGCTCGCCCTCGCTCCCGATGCGGTGCTGTTGTCTCCGGGACCGGGCCGACCAGAAGAGGCGGGCATCATCTGCGCACTGATCCCGGCCTGTGCATCAGCCGGGATTCCGTTGCTGGGGGTGTGCCTCGGTCATCAAGCGATCGGGCATGTCTACGGGGCTCAGGTGGTCCATGCACCGGAGTTAATGCACGGCAAGACCTCCGAGATCCGACACTCCCAAAAGGGCGTATTTGCCGGTCTGCCCGATCCGTTGACAGCGACGCGCTATCACTCGCTGGTGGTGGACGCTGGCAGCGTTCCTGATTGCCTTGAGGTCACAGCCACCACAGACGAGATGGTGATGGGTCTGCGTCACCGCGAGTTTGATGTGGAGGGTGTGCAGTTTCATCCCGAGAGCATCCTGACCGCTGCCGGACACGAGCTACTAGCGAACTTTGTGCGCCGGGCCGGACATCGGATTCCGGCTTAAATCTGGCTGGGATACCGGGAACTAATCCCCGGCCGGTGCAGTGGTGTCTGGAGGACTGGTGTCTGGAGGACTGGTGTCTGGAGGACCGGTCGCTGGTGGAACAGTTGTTTCCGGTGCCGTGGTAGTGGGCGTGGGCGTGCGACCGATCACAAACCGCACAACCGAATCACGATTAGCGAGCTGTTCGGACTCCGGATCCTGATCGATCACCCGCCCGTTGTTCGGATCATCAAACGGAATTTCCACAAAACTGCTCGAACCCTGCAGGCCCGCTGACCGCAACGCTGCGATGGCCTCTGTCTCGGTCATCCCGATGATGTCCGGCACGATCACTTGCTCGGGACCCGAAGAGACGATCAAGGTGACCACCGATCCGCGATCCACGAGTTCGTTAGGTGCGGGATCTGTGGTGATCACCACCCCAGCGAGAATGGTTGGATCATTGCGATATTCCTCGCGAACCTCAAGACCGAACGCATCGCTTTCGAGCAGTTCGCGGGCGTCTTCTACCGGGTCGCCGAGGATCGCCCTCGGGATCCGCACCTGTTCACGTCCCCCCGAGACGATGATCTCAATGACGAGGTCTTGGCGGACCAGTTCACCTTCAGACGGGATGGTCCGGACCACGGTGCCCTCGGGAAGTTCGCTCTGCTCAGAACTCTCTGAGGTGGTGAAACCGTTGGACGCGAGGATCCGTTCGGCGTCGGCGAGCGCAAGGCCGCGCACTGTGGGGATCGGGATCAGCGTGGCTGACGGATTGAAGTAGATCGTGATCAGATCGCCCTCAAACACGAGAGTTCCGGCGGCCGGATTGGTGCGATGAACGAAGTTCTCGTTGACGAGGGCATTCGGTTCGGCCACAGATCGATACGTCAAGTTCAGTGCCGTGAGGGCGCCGGTGACCCCTTCCAGCGGCTGGTTGGTGTAATCGTCGAGGGTGATCCCAAAGGTGTCCTCGTCTTGGCCGCTAAGAGCCTGAAACAGCAAGATCCCGCCGATGATGATCGCGAACAAGGCAATGAACGCAGCGAGCGCGTACCACCCGGTGCGCGGAGGCTCCTCTTGGTAGTAGCGCGAATCGGGACCGCTCGGCCCGTTGGGACCACCGAGGTCATCGTCAGCACCGATGACGATCACACTCGTGGCGGGCATCATTGAGGTGGACGCATCGTGACCTTGGCTCGGCGAATCCTGAGCTCGGGGGCCGGGATCTTGTGCGTTAAGGGTGGTGGTCGCATCGGGATCAGGAGAGCGACGCATCGGTGCAGGGGTTGATGCAGAGGTCGGGGCGGAGGTTGGCGCCGTGCTTGCGGCCGCAGCCTCGGTGAGCGCCGTGACCGGTTCACCGCTGCGGAACCGACGCAAATCCTCACGGAGAGATTCGGCGTTTTGGTAGCGGGCGGTGGGCTTCTTGGCCAGCAGTTTGTTAACGATCGCCTCATAGGCCCGCGGGATATCCACCACGATCTGATGCAGCGGAGTAGGGGTTTCGTGGACCTGCTTGTAGGCGATGGAGACCGGGTTGTCACCGGTGAACGGTGGCTGGCCGGTCACCATTTCGTACATCACGATGCCCAGGGAATACAGGTCACTGCGTGGATCGGGTTGGGCGCCTTGGGCTTGTTCGGGAGAGAAGTAGGAGGCGGTCCCCATCACTGCGCCCGCCTGGGTCAGTTGGGACTCGGTGGCGGAGTTCATGGCCCGAGCAATCCCGAAGTCGGTGACCTTCACTTGGCCGTTGGAGCCGATCAGAATGTTGGCCGGCTTAATGTCGCGATGGGCGAGCCCGGTGTCGTGAGCGAATGCGAGGGCCGCTGCCACCTCCGACCCGATGTCGGCGGCCTGCTTGGAGGTGAGTTGGCGGTTAGCCCGCAGGATCTCGGCGAGGGTCCGGCCTTGGACGTACTCCATGGTGATGAAGTAGGTCCCGCCGTGACGTCCCCAATCAAAGACATGCACGATGTTCGGATGGTTCAGACTGGCGGCGGACTGGGCTTCACGGCGAAACCGCTCCACAAAGTTTGGGTCTACCGCAAACTCGGGAAACAGCACCTTGACCGCCACTTGACGATCAAGCAGTTGATCGCGCGCTAAGAAGACATCGGCCATACCGCCACGGCCGATGCGCTTTTGGATCTCGTAGCGGTCATTAATGACCGTCGCAATGGGTTTGTCGCTCACAGCTGCTGCCTTCGCCGGACCGGTGTGGTCCGTGCATTGAAGGTTACCGATCTCAGTGGGGAGTCCGGTCTCATTGCGACGCCCCTGGCTGAGCTGCACCAGCGAGTGCTGCATCAAGCATGCGTTTGGCGAGCGGCCCGGCTAACTGTCCACCAGTGCCAGCAGAGATTTCTGCTGAGGTGCCCTTCAGCATGATCGCCACCGCAAACTGCGGGTTATTGGCGGGAGCAAAAGCGGTGATCCACGCATGGGATTGTTCGGGCTCACCGGGTTCGTTGAGCTGTGCGGTGCCAGTTTTGGAAGCCACCGGGACACCGCCTTCTAGGGCGATACAACAGCGTGCCGTACCCACTTCGGACACTTGCACCATTAACTCGGTCAGGATCTGCGCGTTGCGTTCCCCGAGCGGGGTTTTCCAGACCCGCGGTGAAGCCCGACGCAGCACTCGTCCTTGATGGTCAATCTCCGCTTCCACCACATAGGGCGCCATCATCTGGCCGCCATTGGCCACAGCCCCGGCGATCATCGCCATATGTAACGGCACGATCTGATCTTCGTTTTGGCCAAACCCGCGCATCGCGAGCAGCGGCAGATTCTGATCGAGGTCTTCGGTGGGTCCAATCGTGCTTGCTGCGGGCCGCGGAAGATCGATCGGCAGTGGCTCTCCGATGCCCCATAGCGCGGCCCCTTCAGCGAAGCGTTCCGGTCCGAGATCAATCGCGATCCGCGCAAACGGAGTGTTACAGCTGCGGGCAAACACTTCGGTCAGATCCCCGCCACAGGTGGTACCGCGGTAGTTAGACACCGGGCGGGTGGCCTGGGGCGGCAGGTACTCGGTCTCTGGCTCCCACACCGAATCAGTGGTGATCACCCCTTCACGCAAGGCGATTCCCGTGGTCACGATCTTGAAGGTAGAACCCGGCATGTACCGCTGTTGATAGGCGTTCGCGAGCAAGGGATCACGCGGGTCATCTTGGAGGCCGAGCATGACCTGATAGGCATCGTCGTAGTTCGGGTCCGCGACCAGATTCGGATCAAATGACGGGGTGCTCCACATCGCCAGCACGGCTCCGGTGCGCGGGTTAATCACCACGATGGAGCCTTCTTGTTCGCCGAGCAGGTCACGGGCGAGCAGTTGGAGATCGTGGCGCAGGCTGAGCTGTACCGTGCCCGAGTTATCGGGGCGGCCAGCGATGATGCCGGGAATCGCCGAGAGTTGCTGCTCCGGGGTGGTGCCCACGAGGAACTGGGAGTGGGTGCGCTCAATCTGGGTGGAGCCGAGCCCAAAGGTGTGATACCCGGTGATGTGGGCGAACAGGTCCCCGGTTGGATAGTTGCGTTGGTAGGTGACCGAGCCGGTGCCCGATGGGAATGATCGGGCGAGCACCACACCATCGGCGCTGATGATTGTTCCACGAGGACGATTGAACTCGCGCAGGATCTGACGGGTGTTATCTGGTTCGGCGTTGAGG
>JAGYKR010000029.1 GCA_018401375.1 Ilumatobacteraceae bacterium
CAGCCTTGGGGTGGGAGAAGCAGGTGGGGTTGAAGTCGAGGCCCACGCCCCGCTGCTTGGCCCAGCCGATCCAGTTGCCGATGCCCTCGGAACCACCGAATGTTCCGATGCCGTAGCGCACGTCAATGAACAAATAGATGACCGCACCAATCATTACCGGCAGAGCCACAATCAGACCCAACGAAGCCACCAGAGCCGACCAAGCGAACATCGGCACCCGGCGCATGGTCATTCCCGGTGCCCGAGTGGTGAGCACCGAGGTGGCGATTGATGCGGCGGCGGCGAGCACACCCATCGCAATCATTGCGTGGGCGAGCAGATGCAAACCCACCATGTCGGTATCGGCGCCACCGATGCGGCCGCCGTTAAACAGAGCGACCATCAGCATCACCACGCCAACAGCCCACGCCCAGAACCCACCGAGGGCGAGCCGTGGGAAGGCCGCAGCCCGAGCGCCCAGCTGGAGAGGCACCACGGCGAGGGCGAGGCCGATCAACAACGGCAATACCGCTGCGAGGATCATGAGGAAGCGGAACGACTGAACGAACTGCGGTACAGCCGCTGAGGGCACCACCATCGTGCCAACTCCGGAATAGATCCGCTCGAGGCCGATCACTGCACCGATCGCAGCGGCGGCCACCGTGCCGAGCAGACCGCCACCGATCCACAGGCGCCCGATGCGCTTATGGTCGCTGGAGGTCACCCAAGCACCAACCGCCGTCAAGACAGTGGGTGTGGGATCTGAGGGAGCCATCTCCGCAGAAACTGGGGTGGTAGCAGGGGGACTGGTATCGATCGTGGTCATCTGGTGTGAACTCGCTTGTCAGACTGTCGCTCGGGCATCACGAACGAGATGCGAAACTTCCCCGACACTACTTGGCATGGCCCACTCAGACCGAAATCTTGTGAATCTCGTGGTCGCATCAGGTCAGGAAAACCCATGTCGCGCGAAGACGTCCACCGTCATCGCAGCGAACAGTACGGTCACGTAGGTAATGGAGAAACCGAACACCCTCATGCTCGCCTGAGGAGTTGGATTTTTGGCTAACCACAGTGTGGAGCCGATGAAGACGGCACCGAGCACCACCGCCGCAACCGCATAGATCCAGCCGAGTTCGGCCACCGGGATCAATACGAGCGTGGAGATCACGAGGGCGATGGTGTACCCAATCATGTGGCGCACCGCCTCAGCAAACGGCACCACAGCCGGCAGCATCGGCACATCAGCGGCCCGGTAATCATCGGCGTATTTGATGGCCAGTGCCCAGAAATGTGGCGGGGTCCATAAGAACATGACGATGAACAAGACCACCGGCGCCCAGGACAACGAGTTGGTCACCGCAGCCCAGCCGACGAGCACCGGCACGGCGCCAGCAGCACCACCGATCACAATGTTTTGTGTGCTGCTGCGCTTCAACCACAGCGTGTACACCCCGACGTAAAAGGCGGTAGCCGAAAGCGCAAGCACTGCGGCCAGCAGGTTCGCCCCGGCCCACAACACCGCAAAGGCGCAGATCTCAAGAGCCACTGCGAAGATCAAGGCGTTACGGGGGGCAATCACCCCGGTGACCAGCGGCCGATTTTGGGTCCGTTCCATCAACGCATCGATGTCCCGATCCACATACATGTTGATGGCGTTGGCCCCGCCGGCAGCGAGGGTGCCGCCGATCAAGGTGATGATCACGAGGCTGGTCGCTGGCCATCCACGCTGGGCCAAAACCATGGTCGGCACGGTGGTGATCAATAACAGTTCGATGATCCGAGGTTTGGTAAGCGCCACATAGGCACCGGCCCGGGATCGTGGGGTCCGACGGCTTCCGTGGGCCACGCCTCCGGGTGCCAACCGCGACGGGACCAGGGGGCGAGATCCGACGGCCATAACGAGTCCCATCGTACGGCGCGATGCGCGAGAGTCACCAACGTGTCCGCGGAATTCCCCGTGGCAACGGCACAATGGGGAAGATGATGCGGCCGATGATGGGGGCAACCTCAGGCACCTCGACTCCGACGGAAGTCCGTCCCACACAACTCCCCGGAGACCTCGGACTCGACCCCGATTCCGATCTTGATATTGATCAGGATCGACCGTGGGTGGTCCTCGTCTGGAACGACCCGATCAACTTGATGAGTTACGTCACCTACGTGCTGCAAAAACTGTTCGGCCACTCCTTAGAAAAGGCCACCGAACTGATGTTGCAGGTGCACCGTGAGGGTCGAGCCGCTGTAGCCGAAGGAAATCGGGAACAAGCGGAGATGCACGTGTTTCGTCTCCATGAGCACGGTCTGTGGGCCACCTGTCAACATGACCGCTGACCTGCGAGGCCCAGTTTTCCACCGGGGGGAGTGCACGTGGCGATCCTGAGACCGCCGGTGCGCCGCCACCGCAACGACTTCAGCATTCACCTGACCGCAGATCAGTCCGAGCTCCTGTTGCGATTACTCGATGAGATGGCGGCCATGTTGAGCGCTGAAATGAACGACAGCGGCGATAACCCGGATAGCGATAAACCGGATCGCGATAACCGGGAACGCCTCGCCCGACTGTTTCCACCGGCGTATTCGAGTGCGACTCCCGACGAACAACTGAACGAACGCGAAGCCGAATACCAACGTCTGATGCGCGACGAACTGGTGCAGAGCCGCCTGGCATCGATCGCAACAGTGCGCGAATGCCTAGAGAATCCTCGCCATCTCTCCGAACCTCAGCTGATCGGGTTTCTTCAGGCGGTCAACGCCCTGCGGTTAGTGCTGGGCACGATCCTCAAGATCACCGATGATGTTGAGGATCCTGATGCCTCCGACGAGATCACCTGGATCGATGACCCCCGTTCCGATGACCCGAACTTCGGCCTTCAGGTGGCATATCAATTCTTGTCGTGGGTGCTGGACTGGACCGTGCAGGCGCTCAACCCCTGAATGCCCCTACGCTGGAGGAACCACGATTGGATTTCATGCGTGGTGGAACATGTTGCGGACGGTGCTAGATTCGCATTGCTCTCAACGAGACGAGGCACCTGCCCCCATCGTCTAGTGGCCTAGGACACCACCCTTTCAAGGTGGCGGCACGGGTTCGAATCCCGTTGGGGGTGCCACTGCGTCAGCAGTCAGGGAATTGAGTGAAGTTATTTACGTGAAGGTAATGACGTGAGTGTGTAAGGGTTTGCAGTTTTAGTTTTATGAATGCCACAGCAAGGTCCCGTGGTGAAGTCTGGAGTTCACGCCGGCCTGTCAAGCCGGAGGTCGCGGGTTCAAGTCCCGTCGGGACCGCTACAACACAGCCGGTGCGCCTAGCGCCACCGGCTGTTGTGTTCACATACCGGGTTTCCCGGGTCGCGTAGCTCAGTTGGCAGAGCGTCCGCCTGAAAAGCGGAAGGTCACCGGATCGACGCCGGTCGCGACCACTCCTCTCGTCACTTCGTTCCCTATGCTGGCTCCCATGGGGTGGGACCAACTAGACGCCGGAATTTCCTTACCGGTGGATCCTCGGATTCAGATTCCCGAGTTGCACGAGATTCACCTCGATGTGGCCGATCCCGCAGCGATCACCGATCTCGAGTCCAGCACGCACGCTGAGGTGCTGAAGGCACTCGCCGGACGCGTCACATCAGGAATGACGGTGGCTGTGGGCGCCGGCAGTCGCGGTCTCACCGGCAGAGTAGAGCTACTGCGAGGCACCATTTCCGGATTGCGTGCCCTCGGAGCCGATCCGTTTGTGGTGCCGGCGATGGGCAGCCATGGCGGTGCCACTGGGCCCGGCCAAGTCGCGATGCTCGAATCCTTAGGGATGTCCGAGGCTGCACTCGATGCGGAGATCCGAGCCACCATGGACACCGTGGAGGTAGCGCGCACGGCATCGGGGATGCCGATCTATCTCGACTCCCATGCGGCCGGTGCCGATGCGATCTTCCCGGTCAACCGGATCAAGCCTCATACCTGTTTTAAGGGCCCGATCGAATCCGGCTGCACAAAGATGGCGGTGGTCGGTTTCGGCAAACAGCCCGGTGCCGCCCAGATCCATTCCTGCGGTCCCGAACAGATGCGAGATCGTCTGCTCGATGGGATCGCTGCGCTGCGAGCCACCGGTCGCCTACTTGGCGGAGTGGCTTCAGTGGAAGCCGCTCACGGCGATGTGGTCCGGGTCCAGGCTCTGCGATCAGAGGATGTGGGTGGGCCTGCGGAAGAGGAACTCACCGAGTACGCCCGGGATCTGATCCCGCGCTTGCCATTTGATGAGATCGATGTGTTGATCATCGATAAGGGTGGCAAGGACATCTCGGGCACCACCATGGACCCAAACGTGACCGGACGCTTCTGGGTGCCCGGTCTCGCTGATCTCCCCCAGCCTCAGGTGACCGCAATCGTGCTGTGTTCGATGACCCCGATCTCGGGAGGCAACCTGCTTGGGATCGGGTTTGCCGATTTCATCCCAGCGGCGCTCGCCCAACAGATCGATTGGCACAAGACCTACGTCAACTGCTTTACAGCCGGTCCTTCGGGGCTGCGAAGGGCGCGGATGCCGATGGTGCTGCCCGATGAGGAATCCTGCATTAAGGCAGCCCTGTCCATGTGCGGGCGTGGGATCGATGAGCCCAAGCGGGTGGTCCGGATCGAGTCCACTTTGCATCTCACCCGGTGTTGGGTGAGCGAGGCCTTGCTGTAAGCAGGCGATGTTATGCAGCCTGACCTGAGCTCCGGCTCATACACAGACCTCTTGGCTGTGCTCGGCCCCGACGATGTGCTGGTGGATCAGGATCTGCGCGCCGGGTACGAAGTGGACTGGACCCGTCGTTACACCGGGACCTGCTCAGCCGTGCTGCGACCCCGAACTACTGCGCAGGTGGCCGAGGTCCTGAGGATCTGTGCGACCCACCAGGTAGCCGTGATCCCCCAGGGCGGCAACACGGGCCTCGTCGGAGGGAGCGTGCCTCGGGCACACAGCCATGGACCAGTGGTGGTGTTGTCCACCCGTGGTCTGAGTGATCTCGGCCCGGTGGATTCTGACGCGATGCAGGTCACCGTTGGCGCCGGGGTAACGCTCGCCGCTTGGCGAAACGCCGCTCGCGCCGCTGGGGTGGATGCACCCTTGGATTTCGCGGCCCGAGACTCAGCGACCATCGGTGGTGCGATCGCCACAAACGCCGGTGGATCTCGGGTGGTGCGCTACGGAACTATGCGCTCACAGGTGGTCGGGATCGAAGCGGTCACGATCACCGGCGAGATCGTCGGATCTTTAGCGGGTCTCCCGAAAGAAACCGTCGGCCCGCATCTGCCTTCGGTGCTCGCCGGAAGTGAAGGCACCTTGGCGGTGATCACTCGGGCCCGATTGCGTCTGGTTCCTCGTTTCTCGCACACGATCACGGCGTTGGTGTCCTTGGACTCCTTGGCTGCGGCCGTGCAGATGCTCGGGCGGGTACGGGCTGGACTCGGTTCTTTGGATTCGGTGGAACTGATCCTGCCCGGGGCGATGGAGTTGGTCAGCGCACATCTCGGCCGGCGGCCTCCGGTGGCAAAGGGCAGTGCCTATGTGATGATCGAATGCGCCGATCATGTGGATCCGACCGATGATCTGCTCGCAGTGCTCAGCACTCTCGACGGACCAGAGGGAGGTGTGGTGGACACTGCCGTCACCACCGAGGGACCGAGCCGGGATCAGTTAATGGAGTTTCGAGACCGGATCACCGAGGCGATTAATGCGGCCGGCGTTCCCTACAAACTTGACGTAGCGGTGCCGGTGGCCGGTCTGCCTGCGCTCGTGGAGATCGCCGAGCAGGCTGCCGTCACTTACGGTGGTCGATTGATCCCGTTCGGTCATCTGGCCGAAGGGAACCTGCACCTCAACTATCTCGAGGCCGGTGACCCTGCTGCGATCGCCGAACTGGTGTTGACCGCGGTGGCTGCTGCCGGCGGCACGATCTCGGCGGAGCACGGGGTTGGTGTGGCCAAGGGCCCATGGCTCCGATTGGTCCGCTCCTCCGCCGAGTTAGCGGTCATGGCTGCGATGCGCAGCGCCTGGGATCCCACCGGCCTCTTGAACCCCGGCGTTTTGAGTCCGGTGAGCTCGGTTGCGGATTAGGTCCCAAACGGGAAACCGAGATCAGGAGCCGTCAATAACGGCTGATACGCAATACCGGCGGCCTCACACATGGCTGCGCATGTTCCGCCGCGGTCCACGATGACCGTCACGAGGATCGGTTCGGCACCGAACGCCCGCACGGCCTCCACCGCTTCCATCAGCGAAGTTCCTCGAGTGGTGGTGTCCTCGGTGATCACCACCTTGTCCCCCGGCATTAACGCCCCGGCGATCCGACCGGTCACCCCGTGGTCCTTGGCTTCTTTGCGCACACTGAAACTGCGTAAGTCCCTGCCCCTTGTGGCCGCCACTGCAGCCACCCCGTAGGCCATCGGGTCCGCACCCATGGTCAGCCCGCCGATCGCCGTGACCTCAGGCGGCAAGATCTCGAGCAGTGCATTCGCTACCGCCATGATCCCATCGGATCGACATGCGGTCTGCTTGGTGTCAAGGAACCAAGTGGACCGAGCCCCTGATTTCAACACGAACTCACCACGTTTGACCGAATGCGCCATCACATGGTCACGCAAAACGGCGCGGGTACCAAACAGATCGGGGAGCTCAGAGGGATCGGTGGTCATGGGGCCTCAGGGTAGTGTCCGAGTGATGGACCTCTCTGATCTGCGTATCTTCACCGAACCTCAGCAAGGTGCCTCCCATGCCGATCTGGTCGCCGTGGCTCTGCGCGCTGAAGCGCTCGGCTACGGGGCATTTTTCCGAAGTGACCATTTTTTGAAAATGGGTGGTGCGACCGGGCTTCCCGGGCCGTCTGACGCCTGGGTGTCACTAGCTGGTATCGCAATGCAGACCTCAAAAATCCGCTTGGGGACCCTCGTCACCTCGGCCACCTTTCGACATCCTGGACCGCTGGCCATCTCGGTGGCTCAGGTGGATGAGATGTCGCAGGGACGCGTGGAGTTTGGTCTTGGCGCCGGCTGGTATGAGTCCGAGCATGCGGCCTACGGGATCCCGTTTCCTGACCTCGGTGGGAGATTCGACCGCCTCGCCGAACAGCTCGCAGTGATCACCGGGCTGTGGCGGACCCCGCTTGGCGAGACCTTTGACTATTCCGGCGAGCACTATCAGTTAGTCGCTTCTCCGGGTCTGCCCAAGCCCAGTCAGGCCGGTGGTCCACCCATCATCATCGGGGGTCGCGGCGCCGTGCGCACCCCGATGCTCGCAGCGCGCTACGCCGCTGAATTCAATCTTCCCTTCGGCGATCTTGAGGCGTACCGGGTCCAACAAGATCGAGTCAGCGCCGCATGTGAGCGCATCGATCGGGACCCAGCTTCGATGGTCTGGTCTGCTGCGCTGGTGGCCTGTGTGGGGGCCAATGAAGCCGAGGTCGCCCGGCGGGCGGCGGCGATCGGAAGAGATCCGGATGAGCTGCGTGCGCATGGCGTGGCGGGCACCGTGGCCGGGCGCGCCAAT
>JAGYKR010000003.1 GCA_018401375.1 Ilumatobacteraceae bacterium
ACTGCAGGACCCAAACACCCAGAATCCACACAGCGATCATCGTGCGAGTGAGATCAACGTCTCCCAGCAGCCACCCGAGCGTCACAAGCCCGATGACGGTCTGGGTGAGA
Organism: Ilumatobacteraceae bacterium; assembly: GCA_018401375.1. GTDB lineage: Bacteria > Actinomycetota > Acidimicrobiia > Acidimicrobiales > Ilumatobacteraceae > M30B72. The sequence goes on from JAGYKR010000003.1 coordinate 111, forward strand.
TAGTTCGAGAGCGCCATCCGGCCGGTGTTACGGAACCGCTCCAGATGACGGCTGCCGCTGCGGTTCCACAAGATGATGACCGCCATGTACCCCAGCGCCATCGGGATGGTCCCCACTCCGGTGGGGATGGTGGCGGTGATCGCATGCTCAGCGGACCAATCGGTGGCGATGTGCCAGACCGGGCCGATGGCGGTGACAGCGACACCAACCCCAAGGCCCCATCGTGCGAGGCGGCGGTAGTAGGCGTCGTCGCGCTCGCCTTGCACGATGCCGAGGCGATAGATCCCGACCCCGATCAGCATCAGGCCCAGTGCCCGACCCACCGCATTGATGATGAACCAGGTCTCTGCCGTTGCGCCCTTGATGTCGGTTCCGGCAAACCAGAAAGCACCGAGCTCGGTGGGGTCGCCCCCGATTGCAGATTGGAAAAACGGTGCGGACACGGTCCCGATCATGGCGAGCACCACACCGGAGATGACGAGCAGTCGGGCTGGCAGACGTCGCACTAACAGCACGAAGGGGGCACACATTGCGTAGAGCGCAAGGATGTCGCCGAACCACAACGCCCCATGAATCAGGCCGACGCCCAACAACAGGGCAAAACGCCACAAGCTGAGCGAGACGACGCGGCGGCCCTTGGCCTTGGCGCGGTCAGCGAAGATGACCACACCGACACCGAACAACAACGAGAACAGCGCCATCATCTTCTGGTCGATGAAGACCATCGTGAGCACCCCGACCACCCAGTCGAATGGCTGTCCGATCCCGTCGGCGGACACGTTGAAGTACGCAGCAGGGTTGAGGCCAAAGGTCAGCGCGTTCATCGGCAAGATCCCCAAGATTGCGATACCCCGGATGGTGTCAAGCGAGGTGATCCGCTCCGCTCGTGAGACCGGTCCTGACGCAGAACTAGTAGGCGATGTCATGACTGCGCCTGGATTCTGGCAGACCCGGCACATGGAGCGTCAACAACGATCGCAGCTGATCGGTCATGGCCACCCATGGTCAGCCGCGTCCCCGGCCGAGCATCGCACTGAACCCGCCGAAGACTCCGCCGAGCACACCCATCATCCACCACATCCCAGTGCCGGCACCAATGGCCGCGCCGATGGCGACACCGAGGAGCCCGATGGCGACCTGCTTTGGCCACAGTGGTGAATCTTGCCTGTCATTGGTGTTGCTCATGGTTCGCTCCTCTTTGGTTCGCCCTGACGGGCCCGATTGATGCAACAACAGCCTGAACCGAAGTCGACGTGTAGTCGTCGGCCGGACAAGGCATCGGTGTCATCCCCGGGATGGTTCCAGGATCATCCCCACGGTCGATGCGGACCGAGTCATCGTCTGGAAGGCTGGAGCAATGGAGTCCCGAAACGACGCTCCGTACGAGGCCCGAAACAACCGACCAAGAGCCAGTCGATCAGTCCACAAAATCGTGATCCTGGGCCTCGTCTGCTGGTCAATCGGTGTAGGGCTCTGGGAGTGGTCCTGGGTGGCCGGTCTCTCTGGCAGCGTCATCGGTGGGGCACTGCTGACAGGAGCGCTCACCACTTTGGCTCAGTCCTCCTCCGACACTCGGTGGCCGGTGTGGACGATCACCATCCCGATTGCGATCTCTTTGACTCTGCTCAGCCAAGGCGTCAGCCGAGCGAGCTTTCTGGAGCGGGCCACCCTCAGCGGCCTCGGCACGATTGGAATCCTCCTCGTGCTCCTACGCATTCTCGAAGACCGGGTCACCGCCGAACGCCGGCTATCGGAGCATCGACTCGACGATGTTCGCCGACATCTCGCCGGCGAGGTTCATGACGTGGTCGGCCACACCCTCGCTGCCTCGATGCTGCACACCTCGGCGGCCCGCCTCGCGATCCGCACCGACCCCGAGGCAGCCATCGCCTCACTCGAGCGATCAGAAGAGCATGCCCGACGCTCGATGCGCAACATCCACAGCATCGTGCACCTGCTTCGTGACAGATCCGGTGCCGACGCGCCTGTGCCGACCGTGGACGACCTCATCCGACTCGTCGACGACGTGCGAGCCGGCGGCGCAGTCGTCGCCATGGACACGACCGGGAATCTCGACGAGCTCACAGCAGTAACCGCCCTCACCCTGTATCGCGTGGTGCAAGAGGGCGTGACCAACGCGATCCGACACGGAACCGGACCCGTCCAGATCACCATCGGGTTCGATGGCAGCGAGGTCGGTGTCCAGATCGTGAACGATCGCGCCGCTCGCCCACCGATGCCGTCTACGGGCACGGGCCTCATCGGCATGCGCGAGCGGGTGGAAGCCCTCGGAGGCGAGGTCACGACACAGGGATCCGACGGCCGATGGACGCTGCGAGTAAGGATCCCCGCATGATCCGCGTGCTGCTTGTCGACGACCAAGAGCTAGTTCGCGAGGGCCTCCGAAGCCTGGTCGCCACCGACCCTGGACTCACCGTGGTCGGCGAATGCGCCGACGGTGACGAGGTCATCAGCCAGATCGAACTCACCCGACCCGATGTCGTGGTCATGGACATCCGCATGAGGCGGGTGGACGGAGCGACCGCAACGGCGAGCATTCGCGCCGTGGACGGCCCGCCGGTGCTGGTCCTGACCACCTTCGACGATGACGAGACCCTCGCAGCAGCGCTTCGAGCCGGAGCTGCGGGCTTCGTCGTGAAGACGACTCGTGGCGAGGACATCTTGCGCGCGATTGCCACAGTGGCCGCAGGCGACGCATGGATCGACCCCAGCGTCGCCGGCCGAGTGCTCAGCGCCTACCGCGAACGAACCTCACGGGAGTCGCCCGACCTCAGCGCACTGACCGAGCGCGAACTCGACGTGCTTAAGGTGGTCGGCCGCGGACTGAACAACCGTGAGGCAGCCGACGCGCTCTTCGTCAGCGAGGCCACGATCAAGACCCACCTCGGTCGGATCCTCACGAAACTCGGCATCCGAGACCGCGTCGCCGTCGTCGTCTTCGCCCACGACCACCACATCGTCTGAGGCGAGCCCGACGGGCATTGGCGGTAGATCGTTGCGGTCGAAACCGTGCCGGGATGAACCGACTCGCCACAGCCGTAGCGACCGGTGTGATCAGCGCAGCGACCGCGTTGGCGATCGTCTGGGTCATCACCTTCATCCGTGACGCATCGTTCATCGATGCGGTCCGACAGCCACGGTTCTGGTTGGTCGAAGGTGCCGTGATGGCCATCGCTGTGTTCGTCGTGCTCTCGAAATCCAGTGGCGACACTGCGACCACTCGGTCACCGATGCGCCGAGTCGCTGAGCATGTCGCCTGGACCGCAGTCGCCGCCATCGCGATCGGGATTCTGCTCGCAATCGCAACCGACACCCCAATCGGGCAACTCGTGATCAGCATCGAGTTTCTCATTCCCGCCGGTATCGCACTCTTGGTTGCCGCCCTCGAGGCATGGCCCAACAACAAAGCTTTGGGCGATCGGCGCGCACATCGCCGATGATGCGGGTCAGCACCCGGTGGCAGCGTGAAGGGTGCGACACATATCGGCCAGACGCGCCGGCGGCAGCATTGCGACTTTCCTGCGGAAAGTCTCCCGGGGAATCGTGTGGAGATTGTCGAAGTTGACCACGCTGTCGGTGGGAACACCGTCGGCCTCGGTGAGCACCATTTTCGACACGAGCCCGCGACGCGTCCCGGTCAATGCGGCGACCACCACCGAACCGATGCGATCCGCAACCGGATCACGGGTCAGCACAAGAACCGGTCAGTCGCCGCCGGGCGTGGCCGCGAACCAGACCTCACCGCGCTGCATCGATGTCCCAATCCGGCCAGTCCTCCGACAGTCCCCGTTCGAAATCGCTCGACGCGAAACTAGACACATCGCTGCCTTGTCTCACGCGTGATACATTCAGCGCATGGCTGATGTCTCGATCCGTGATCTCCGCAACCGGGGCGGCGAGATCGTCCAGCGCGCTCAGCGCGGGGAGCGACTGACGATCACCAACGCCGGCACGCCCATCGCCGAGCTCACCGGCCTCCCACGGCCACCCGTCACACTTGACGAGCTCCGCCGGCGCCGAGAGCAACTTCCACCGGTCGATCCTGCGGTTCTGCAGCGCGACATTGACGACGTGATCGATCTATCGCTCTGACATCCGGCGCTCTGACATGACACAAGGCATCCTCGACACCAGCACACTCCTGCTGTTGGCGCGCATCGACGCACGCACCGACACGCTTCCCGACGAGCCATTGATCACGGCCATCACCCTCGCCGAGCTCTCCGTCGGTCCGCTCGTGACCGCCGATGACGACGAGCGGGCGGCCCGCCAAGCACACCTGCAACAGGCCGAAGCCGACTTCGAACCCCTACCGTTCGACGCAGCCGCCGCGCGTAGCTTCGGTCAGGTTGCAGCATCGCTGCGCCGCGCCGGCCTCAAGCCCTCCGCTCGGGCGTACGACGCGATGATCGCTGCTGTCGCCCTGTCGCGTGGGCTTCGGGTTCACACCTGCAACCCATCAGACTTCGACAAGATCGACGGCCTTGAGGTCGTCGCCGTACCGCACCCCGATCACTGATCTGGGACCGGCGTCCTCTACAGCCAAGCGACGAGTTCGGACCACGCCCGCGCAATGCTGCATGGCGCAATCGGTACGTCCACTCGTTCGGATACGAATGACCTGCGGGGCAGGTGCCCGGGACGGGACTCGAACCCGTACCCCCTTGCAGAGAGGGGGCAAGCCTTAGGTCCGTACGTCTGCGTCCGCACTCATCCAGAACGTCCAGCCAGTCCGAGCCGTCGTCAGTCTCAGTCCGCTGAGTCCAGCCCCGTCCGCATGCGTCCTGTGCGCCTTTTGTGCACCCCGCCGATCAACCTGTCACGGCATACCATAAGATATCGACGATGAGAGATACCGCTCGATTGGGTCGCGGCCTGTCGGCCTCGCTGATACGACGCGCGCGGGCACAGGCTGGGCTTACCCAGACGAGGCTCGCGGAACTTGCGGGCACCACCCAGTCCGCCATCGCTGCCTACGAGGCAGGAACACGGGAGCCGACGGTTCCTGTGCTCACCCGTCTGTGCGCAGCGGCCGGCTCTCAGCTGACACTCGACATTGAGTCCAATCAGTCGCTGTACCGAGTCGCCGATGTCGCTCGTGACATCGGCGCCCTTGATCCAACCGACGAGGCACGGCGGCTTCGACTCGTGTTCGAGTTCCTGCGGGGAGCCCACGAGGACGGTCACCCCCTCACTCTCCTCGTCGCCGCCGAGCCAGCCCTGATCGGGGATGAACGCTTCGACGCCGTGCTCGCCGCGATCGCGGAGGACCTGTGCATCCATGCGGGAGAGACCCCACCGTCATGGGTTCACGCTCCGAGCCGTTTCCTCGACGGCGCGTGGTGGGTGAGCGGACTCCCATCGGCGCGCGCAGCAGCCCTCGTCCATACACCAGCGTCATTCCGACGTCGGGGCGTCATGATCGACCGGCGGGACCTGGTGGCCGCGTGAACGAGCCACTGCTGGACCGCGAGGTGCTCCACCGCGCTTTCTCCCTGCTCGCCGATCGGCTCTCACGCCAGGGCGTCGTTGGCGAAGTCCATGTCTTCGGCGGAGCGGCGATGGTGCTGGCCTTCAACTCCCGCGCCGCAACCCGCGATGTCGATGCGCTGTTCGCCCCCGACGGAAAGGTCCTCGAGGCTGCATGGGAGGTTGCAGCCGAGTTGGGGCTCCCGCGTTCATGGCTCAACAATCAGGCATCGAGTTACGTGTCCGGACGCGCCGGTCGAGGAACACCGGTGTTCGACCATCCACACCTGCGGGTCATGACCACGCCGATGGAACACCTGTTGGCGATGAAGGTGCGGGCGGCCCGTGCTCTCCGTGACGCCGACGACGTGCGACTGCTGCTCGCGAAACTGGGGCTGCGCGAGGTGGGCGCCATCACCGACATCGTCGCCCGCTACTTCCCCGACGAACCACTCAGCGAACGCTCACGACTCCTGCTCGAGGACATTCTCTCCAACGACAACACCTGACACCTCGTGCCCGGGACGGGACTCGAACCCGTACTCCCTTGTGGGGAAGGGGGGTTTAAGCCCCCCGCGTCTGCCAATTCCGCCACCCGGGCTCGGCCCACACGCTAATGGTTTCTCTTCATCGCATCACCGATCGACCGCGCTTTTGATCAACGCGGTTTGCACAGTTCTCGGTGAACGACATGTCAGTGGGCCAGAACCTCTGATTGACTTGAGGCTGTGACCAATTACACGAACTTCTTCATCAACGGGGCCTGGGTGCCCGCTTCTTCCTCTGACTCGACCACGGGCTCGATTGATGTGATCGACTCCATCACCGAAGAGGTGATGGCCACGATCCCCGCTGGCACTGCAGCTGATGTGGACGCCGCCGTAGAGGCGGCCGCTGCTGCTTTTGACTCGTGGAGTCAGATGCCCGTGGAAGAACGCGCCAAATACATGTCGCGGATCGGCGATGCCCTCGCAGCGCGCATGGACGAAATCGCCACCACCATCTCGCGTGAGACCGGTATGGCCAAGTGGCTGTCGCAACTGGTGCAAGTGGGCTTACCGATTAACTCGTTCAAGCAGGCCGCGGCGATCGCTGAGGGCTACGCCTTTGAAGAGACCGTCGGCAGTTCACTCGTCGTGCGCGAGCCAATCGGCGTCGTCGGATGCATCACCCCGTGGAACTACCCGCTGCATCAGATCGCCGCCAAGGTGGCTTTCGCGATGGCTGCAGGCTGCACCGTGGTGCTCAAGCCGTCTGAGGTCGCCCCGGTAGACGCCTTCATTTTGGCCGAGATCATCTCTGAGGTAGGCCTCCCCGCCGGCGTGTTTAACCTCGTCACCGGCTACGGCCCCGAGGTCGGTGCGGCGATGTCGGCGCATCCAAAGATCGACATGATGTCGTTTACTGGCTCCACCCGGGCCGGGCGCAGCGTGGCCCAAGTGGGTGCTGAGACCGTCAAAAAAATCGCTCTGGAACTCGGCGGGAAGTCCGCCAACATCATGCTCGATGACCTCAGCACCGAACAGTTCGCGAAGGCTGTAGCTGACGGTGTGGGCAAAGCATTCTTGAACTCGGGTCAAACCTGCTCAGCTCTCACCCGCATGTTGGTGCCACGCACCCGTTTGGCCGAGGCCGAGCAGGTGGCTGCAGGCGCAGCCGAAAAGATGGTGGTCGGTGATCCATTCGCCGACGGTGTGAACCTCGGGCCGTTGGCCTCAGCCGCCCAGCGCGACCGGGTGCAGAACTACATCCGCATCGGCATTGATGAGGGCGGCAAACTGATCACCGGTGGTCTCGGTGCACCCGAGGGCTGCGAGACCGGGTTCTATGTGAAGCCCACGATCTTTTCTGACATCACCCCCGAGATGACGCTGGCCCAAGAAGAGATCTTTGGTCCGGTCCTCGTGATCTTGCCTTATGACACCGAAGAAGATGCCGTGTCCATCGCCAACGGCGTGGTGTACGGCCTCGCCGGTGGCGTGTGGTCAGCCGATAAAGACCGCGCTGTGGCAGTGGCCCGCCGCCTGCGCACCGGCCAGGTGGAAGTCAACGGTGGCGCCTTTAACCCGAACGCCCCCTTTGGTGGCTACAAGCAATCCGGTGTCGGCCGCGAGTACGGCCGCCATGGATTTGAGGAGTTCCTGGAGATCAAGAGCCTGCAACTCTGATCTGAACACACAGAATCTGACATGAACTGGCCGGTCCGGGCTTAGGCAACCTGAGTCCGGACCGTGCCACCGGTGTCATCGCGAGACGTCATTTCCGTCACCGCCGCCCACAACACGCCGCGCATCCGGTCTGAATCCGGAGAGCAGAGCCCGTTAATCACGATGATCCCTTCGATCATGTCGGCGAGCACTGCGGCGAGCGGACGGTCCCTGACCCTGACGGCGACCACCGCGGTGTCGCCACGGCGCCGCACTGACCGATCCACACCCACGAGGCGTGGCGGGCAGCGAAACCCAGGCGCCACCAACCTCTCCGCCCTCGTCGCCATGGTGAGTTGTCGGGCGGCTTGAGCAAAATCTGAGGTGTGCGCGGTGTCCATACACCCATCATGACGAGGGGGTGTTGCAGCCAGATCGCGAGCAACTCTCCGAGGTCCTCGCAATCGGTACTGTGACATGTGATGAACGAGCCAGCGCTCACCCCGCTCCAAGACCGCACCTTGCAGGCCTTGCGGCGCAGCGAAATGCCTGTGCTCATCGATCCCGCCGAAATTGCTGAACTCATCGAGGAGTTCACCCGTGGCTTTGAGGCCATCGTGGCAGCCGTCCCTGAGGACCAGAAGTTCTTTCTCAACAAACATCTCCTCACCCGAATCCTTGGTTGCGAGGTGGCCGCTGTGGCACCGGAGGAGTTCCAATGGGCAGTGCCGATCGCACTCGGCCAAATTTCGCATCGTGCCATCCAACTCGGCATCAACTGGCCCGGTGAGCCGGCTCCGATCACCCTCGTCGATGAAGCGATCGCCCGCGTCAGTGAGGAGGATTCCTCCCTCGGCGACTGGGTGGCGGGCCTGTCCCCAGCGGACCGGGCCGATCTGCGCGGAATGGCGACCGAACGGGTCACAAAGTTCATCGAATCCTTCCCACCGCTGGACCCGCGTTCGCATCCGATGACCGAGTCCAAGGTCTATTGGCCCACCGATGGCCCGATCACCTTGTCGGGCAAGGTGGATCTCGTAATCGGTAAGCCGTCGGGCCATGAGAGCCGCAAACTGATCGTGGACTTAAAGAGCGGGCGTCCCCGACCGAACCATCGTGATGATCTGCGCTTTTACGCCCTGCTTGAGACGTTGCGTGCCAAAGTCCCGCCGCGTAAAACCGCTTCGTTCTATCTCGATGCGGGCGACACCGATGCTGAAGACGTCACGATCGGCATTTTGCGTTCCGCCTCACGTCGCACCTTGGACGGCCTCGGGGCGCTCGTGGAGGTTTCCACGGGCCTCAGGCCAGCGCAGACCAAAGTGTCTCACGCATGTAAATGGTGTCCGCTGCGTGAGCAGTGCGCCGATGGGACAGCGTTCATAGAGAGCCTCGAGGAGGAATACTGAAACCGCCCACCCACAGCGGGCTCTGCTCTACCCGCTCAGGGATGCGACATCAGCGCCACAGCCGTGCCAAGACCAGCCTCAGTGCGCACGGTGGCGATGCGTCGACCCGGCTGCACCGCATCTTTGGAGGAACTGATGAGATCCTCACCGATCTGCGCGACCGCATGATCGAGGTCCGTCACGTTGATCACTACGCCCCACAATGAAGCGACCGCTTCGGTGATTTCCGGGCGTTCCACCACTTCCACGATCAGGCCTCCCCGCCCAAGGCGATGAAAGCCCTGACGCATGGATCCAAGATCTCGAATGCGCTTCAATGGTGCGCCGGTGGCTGCGGTGATAGCCGCGCAGGTGCGGTCCAGTGAACTGGTCATCACCACCACATGGTCGAGTTCGGTACCGCCATTGGGATGATCACATAGCACGGGGCTCATCGGCTCCACCGCAACCGTAACGATCCCGTCAATCTCGGTGATCGCCGGATCCAGTCCACTGAGCCCCCAAGCCGACAGACCAGTAGGCGCGTCAGGGGAGATCACTATGGAACAGAACAGCATCGGAATGCGACCATCTGAGGTCACCTCGCAGCCGATGCGCTGCCATTTCAGAGGATCGCCGCCTACCCGGAGCCACTCGATACGTGACTCTGGGAGAGGCGATGATTCCATGAGGCGTGCGTCAGCGACCCAGGTTGGGGCGTTTGCCGTGGTTGGCCTTGGAGCGACGCAGGCGCGCCTTGCGCTTTGAAGTCTTCTTGGACATAGTCCGCAACGCTATCGGTACAGGTGGCGGAATAACTCCGGATCCAAGCCGGTTTCATACATGCGACTCAACACGGAAGGAAACGACGACCATGTCGACCACCACACTGAATATGGGAACCTTCGAACCCACTGTCAACTCCGATGGCATTACTCTGATTGACTTTTGGGCCGAATGGTGCGGACCCTGCAAGATGTTCGGTCCGATCTTCGAGCAGGCCGCCGAAGAAAACCCCGATATCACCTTTGCCAAAGTGGACACCGAAGCAGAACAAGACCTCGCCGGTGCTTTGCGCATCATGTCGATCCCCACGTTGATGATTTTCCGTGACGGCGTGCAGTTGTTCTCTCAGCCGGGCGCACTGCCGAAGAACTCCCTTGATGATCTGATCCGCCAGGTCCGCGAACTCGATATGGATGCAGTCCGCGCCGAACTCGCCGAACAAGAGGCGCAGAACTCCCCACCAAGTAACTGAACCGTGACCGGCAGGCCTCGGTAGCCTGAGGCCCCTCATGGAACGTTTCGGACTCGTCGGTCTGCCCAATGCGGGCAAGAGCTCTCTCTATAACGCACTCACCGGGGGCGGCGCGCTTGCCGCCCCCTATGCGTTTGCCACCAAAGACCCCAACATCGGGGTGGCCAAGGTGCCCGATCACCGTCTCGATGCCCTCGCTGCGATGTCGAAGTCGCGCAATGTGGTGCATGCCGCTGTGCAGGTGGTCGATATTGGTGGCCTCGTGGAAGGTGCCTCCAAGGGCGAAGGCCTTGGCAACAAATTCCTTGCCAACATTCGCGAAACCGACGCGATCGTGTTCGTCCTGCGAGCCTTCGAAGATGACGATGTCCCCGGACCGAGCAACCCGCTCGAACATCTGCGGGTCCTCGAAATCGAACTCGCCTTGGCTGATTTGGAGACCGTAGAGAAGCGTCTCAATCAGGCCACCCGCCAATCCAAACTCGATCGCAGTCTCGGAGATGAGATCGACGCCCTCCAAGCCGCCTATGACTCCCTCAGCGAAGGGCGCCCGCTGTATCGCGCCGGCTTGAAAGAGGATCAGCGCGCAATCCTCGCCCCGCATTTCCTGCTCACCAATCGCCGGGTGTTGGCTGTGGTCAACGTGGGCGAGAACGAACTCGACAAGATCCCCGAGGTGGAAGCGATGGTGTCCGCCGAGTTCAACGACGCCGGGGCCAACGTTGAAGTAATCGGTATGTGTGTCCAACTTGAAGCTGAGGCTGCGTCGATCACCGATCCGGTTGAGCGCGCCGAAATGCTCGAAGGATTCGGTCTCGGAGAAGGTGCGCTGTTCCGGATGGTACGCAGCGCCTATCACCTGCTCGGACTGCGCACCTACTTGACCACCGGGGAGAAAGAAAGCCGGGCCTGGACCTTTTATGAGGGGTCCACAGCACCCGAATGTGCCGGACGCATTCACTCGGACTTCCAGCGGGGCTTCATTCGGGCCGAGGTGATCGGCTGGGAAGAACTCGTGGAGATCGGATCATGGACCAAAGCCAAAGAACTCGGCAAGGTCCGGCTCGAGGGCAAGGATTACATCGCCTCTGATGGCGACGTCATGGAGTTCCGTTTCAACGTTTGAGCCTCGATGCTGTCAGGGAGACAGCGGGACAGATATGAAGATTGGGACGCAATTTGCGGCTTCTTCGGTCACTGACCTGTGAGATGAGGCACGATGGTGGGGTGCCGATCCGGTCACGACTGATCCCCCGACTCACTGGACACCCGTCCACACCTGGGTTACGGCGGTTTACGTTCGCTCACTCAATCGCTGCGGCAGCCGACGCGTTCGTCACCGTTTCTTTGGCCGGCTCGCTGTTCTTTTCGGTCAGTCCCGATGCATCGCGTCGGCAGGTGTTGATCTACCTGATCGTCACCATGGCCCCTTTCGCTGTGCTCGCTCCCCTGATTGGGCCGAGCATCGACCGGTTCCGTGGGGGACACCGATGGTTAGCCGTGCTCTTGTATGTGAACCGGGCTGGATTGGCGATCGCGCTCGGGTTCACCTTGTTTACCTTGTGGTTTTATTTCCTTGCGCTTGCGCTGCTGGTGGCCAATAAGGCCTCGGGGGTGCTGAAGTCCGCTCTCGTCCCCGGTCTCGTTGAGGACCCCCACAATCTGGTGTCCTCCAACTCGCGTCTCGCCAGAGTCACCACCATCGTCGGAGGGGTCGGCGGATCGGTCGCAGCGGGCATCGCCACGATCGGCAACTCTCAGCAGACCTTGTTTGGGGCCGCTGCGCTGTTCGTGGTGGCCGCAGCGATCGCAGCACGACTGCCGGGCCCGATCATTCGCCACACAAACCTTGAAGATGAAGTTGCCGCCGACCTCGAATATCAAGATCTCCATCGTCCCTTGATCTCGATCTCCGCCACTGCGTACACGGCCATCCGTTTTGCGGTCGGTGCCTTCGTGTTCGGATTGGCCTTCGCTTTACGGCGCGCTTCGGAACCAGCGTGGATGTATGGCGCCGCGCTCGTGGCCTACGGGGCTGGGGCATACCTCGGAAATCTGGTGGCCCCTGCAGTCAGACGGCGATTCGGAGAAGACCGACTGCTCGGGATCGCCCTTTTGGGACTCGCAGTATCTGCGGCCTTCGCTGCTGCGGGGGGATCGCGCATCTTGATCATCGCCGTGGCTGCGGTCATGGGGGCTGCCACCACCTTTGGTCGACAGGGCTTTGACAGCCTCGTCCAACGCACCGCACCGCGGGCGTTGCACGGCCGATCCTTCGCCCGATTTGAGACCCAGTTTCAGATCGGCTGGGTGGTGGGTGCCACGTTCTCCACAGCCGCCGCAGTGCCAACTCGCATCAGCTTGACTGTGGTGGCTGCGCTACTCATCCCGGCCACTGCGCTCTACTTGCGATCCGCTCATAAGGCGTTGCTTCTCAGCGAATCCACCTCCACCCACAAACTGGTAACCCCCGATGTGCCTTGGGCGATCGCAAGCCATGTCACCGCCGCTGAACACTGGCTGGAACAGGGCTCTGCCTCCTTGGCGATGATCGAGTTAGCCGCAGCTATGGATCTCGCGAAGGCCGCAGGAATCAGTACCGATGACGCCTTGCACGAGCACTGTTCGATGCTGCGCACCGCAGCCCTCAGCTCACAGGACTACAACTCAGGCGATCGGGTGAACTTCCGACACGAGGTCGAGGCCGCCCTGCACCTCGTACGTTCCGCTTCACTCGGATCAATTACCTGATGATCTACATGCGGTGGCTGATGTTCTCGTCACCGGAATATTCAGACACTGGTTATCCGGACTCCAGTTACCCAGACACGGGGGACACGGACACGGGGGACACGGACACTTCGGTAACCGTCCAATCAAGATCCCGAAGGGCGACTGTCACGATGAGATCCTCGCTGAAATCTGCTGCGGTCTGCCGGATCACCGCCACTTCCACCTGCTGCTGCTCCTCGCTCGGGACTGGTCCAATCACGAGCAACACCGCTCCAGCGCGAAGACGCTTTTCGCTATCGATCTCTTCGAAAGCCTCGGCAGGGTCATCAGCAAAACGCAGGTCACACATATCCATCAAGTTCGCGGCCACTGCGGCCTGAACCTCAATCTCCATAGTTCCTTGGACACCTACGACGTACACGATTGGTACAACAGCAGGTTCTGGTGCGAGCTCTGCCACTGAGGCGATCACCGCTGTCAGGATCGCTGCATCTCGAGCCGATCCGACAGGAGGTTCCGGCTCCGCAGCAAAATCGGTGCAACCCGCAACCACCAGGGCTCCGAGCAGCAACGCCAGAAATCTTCGGACCATCGACCCACGTTAACCACGCCGCCGGTGCACGTGTCTCTCATGGCACACTTCAGGGGTGCCCTGGTTGGTCAGCGACAGTCGAGTTCTCGCATCGGTGGAGATCGCCGGGGACCGCCGTTCCCGACGGCGCGGCCTGCTCGGGCGCGATCGCCTCGGGGGAGCACTCGTGCTCCAACCCTGTGCGTGGGTGCACACGATCGGGATGAGATTTGCCATCGATGTGGCCTATCTCGATGCTGAAGGACTCGTCATCAAGATCACCCGGATGCCCCCGCACCGGATCGGCACGCCAGTACGTGGGTCTCACACAGTGGTAGAGGCCGAGGCTGGAGCATTTGAGCGGTGGGGCCTCCATGTCGGAGATCTCGCAGAACTGCGCACTAACGATGAATGAAACCGGGCTAAATCAAACAGGCCTGCTCTACCTCGTTCCCACTCCGATCGGGAACCTCGGCGACTTAACTCCTCGGGCGATCGAGGTCATGTCCACGGTGGGGCTGTTGTGCTGTGAGGACACCCGGCGGACCCGGGGCCTGCTCACTCATGCGGGAATCAGAGCGACAGCCCTTGCGATCTGTAATGAACACACAGAGGAAAAGATCGCTGACCGCGTGATCTCCGTGCTCGCGAGCGGGGCCAGCGTGGCCCTGGTTACCGATGCCGGCACCCCAGCGATGAGCGATCCAGGTGAACGACTCGTGCGAGCCGTACTCGAGGCCGGATTTGAGGTCAGTGCGCTCCCTGGCCCATTCGCTGGGGTCACCGCCCTCGTTGCGAGCGGATTGCCCACCGACCGGTTTGTATTTGAAGGCTTTCTGGCCCGCAAAGGCTCCGACCGGACACAACAGTTGACTCGCATCGCTTCATCCCCGCACACGGTGGTGATCTACGAGGCCCCGCATCGAATCCAACGCACCCTCGTGGATCTTGCTGCAGCCTGCGGTCCCGATCGTGAGGCGGTGGTGGCCCGTGAACTGACCAAGATGTTCGAACAGTTTCACCGCGGCCGCCTCGGCGAGATCGAGATCGGCGAGCCCCGCGGCGAATATGTGATTCTGGTGCATGGGATGACCGAGTCCGCTCCCGAGGCCACCGAGGACGAACTCCGCGATGAACTCCATGGATACCTGACCCAAGGGTTATCGACGCGCGATGCTGTAAGCGCTGTGGTCGCCGAACACCGTCTCCCCCATCGCCGGATCTACGCCCTCGCCATTGAGGTAGCCATCGCCGTCGCTGCCTCACAGTCATCAGCTGTCTCGGAAGGATCGCAGGCCACACATGAGTGAGTACATGGGTGTGGCCTCCTCGGGCCCCAGTGCAGCGTTTTTTGATCTGGACCGGACGTTGATTTCCGGGTCATCCACGTTCACCCTTGCCGCTGCGGCCCGTCGCGCTGGGATGATGCCCAGCCATCAGTTGCTGCGGGCGTCGGTTGGGGCGATCATGTTCAAGTTCGCCGGTGCTGGCGACGACACCACCGACCGGGTGCGCGACCAGTTGCTGCAGTTTGTTACCGGACAACGCCAAGACGATCTCTCTGCTCTTAACGAACGGGTCCTGCCCACTCTGCTCGGGATGATTCGGCCCGAGGCCCGGCGCCTGTTGGACCTGCATCGTCATGCAGGTCGTGCCACCTACATTGTGTCGGCTGCACCTCAAGAGATCGTCGGACCGCTCGCCCAATCGCTGGGGATGGCGGGTGGGATTGGCACCCGTAGCGAGGTCAGCAATGGGATCTACACCGGGCAGTTGGCCGGGCCATTTTGTTATGGGGCCGGCAAGGTGGAAGCGATGGAGGAACTCTCTCGCTGGGACGGTCTGGACCTCGCCCAGTGCTACGCCTATAGCGACTCCGCCAGCGATCTGCCGATGCTGGGCGCCGTCGGGCACCCGGTGGCGGTGAATCCCGATAAGCGCCTCGAGCGGGAGGCCCGGCGCAACGGCTGGCCGATCGTGCAGTTCCGTCAGCGCAGCAAACTGGTGGTGCGCCGCACCGTGGGCACGGTAGCCACCACCGGGGTGGCCGTCATCAGTTTCACCCTCGGCGCGAAGCTCTCCGCCCGCCGGTCCCGCTCGTTCATCCCTTGGGGATGAGCGCTAACTGGCGGGCTTGGCACACCATCTGACCGTCCGCATCCCAGATCTCCGCATCTTCATCGAGGAGTCCGCCTTGAATGAACTTTGACCGGAACACGCACCTCAATGGGCCAGGAGCCGGAATCGCTCGCAGATGCACCGTCAACTCCAAAGTTGGCACCCACGCCGCCGGCACATCGGTATTAAAGATTGGCGGTGGAAATGCGTCAGCGGCTAGCAGCAGACCGAACGCATCGATCGGACCTCGATCCGCGAAATCAAACCAGCCGATGATCTCGGCCGCCCCGGTGGGGGTGCCTGTCCGGAACCCATCGTCCCCAGGCCGCAGCCGGCTATCGAGTCGGGCCACGAGGCCGGGAAGTTCGGTGTCCATTGGCCCGGGAGCATTGACACATTGCGCGTACTCCGGGAGTTCGGGTGGCGCTCCATCGCGATAGAGCACGCCGGAGTGGTCCTGATCGGCAAAGGTGCCGAGCATTCGCAGGATCTCACGATCCCCCATTTTTAACGATCCAGTGGCCGTGGCCATCCGGCGGCCCGAACGCACCAACGTCACCTCCACCACGCAATCACCCGCAGGTCCTGGTGAGAGGTAATGGCCCGTCACCGTCAGTGGCGGTCGCCCGGTCACTGCAGCCATCGCCCGGGCCACGATCGCCATCAGATAGCCGCCGTTCGCGTTGCCTCCAATATCCCAACCAGGATGGATCCGAGCCGCAAATCGGTAGGCAATGCCCAGTCCTGCTGACGGATCGGCGGGAAGGATCTGGTCGTCGAGAGGGGTGACCGCAGTAGCGATCTCGAATTCAGAACTCACTGCGGCGAGGTTATTGGTCGCGGTCCGAGCCCACCGCATCGGTAGCGTGGAAGACAGTGAGCCGGTTCTACGCAACGACACCCATCTATTACGTCAACGCCCAACCCCATCTCGGGCATGCCTACACCACGATCGTCGGCGACGCGCTGACCCGGTGGCACCGACTGATTGGCGACGAGGTCAAGTATCTGACCGGCACCGATGAGCACGGCCTCAAGATTCAGCAGGCGGCCGATGCTGCCGGCCTTGATCCCCAAAGTTTCGCTGATTCCATCGCCCCAAAGTTTGCTGATGCTTGGCAACGCCTCGACATCGCCAACGACGATTTCATCCGCACCACCGAGCCTCGCCACAAGTCTGCGGTCAGCGAACTGCTGCAGCGCTGTTACGACGCCGGCGATATCGAACTCGGTGTGTACCGCGGGAAGTACTGCGTGGCCTGCGAGGAGTACTACACCGAAGAGGAACTTACCGGTGGGACCGACTGCCCGATCCATAAGCGCCCCGTAGATGACTACGAGGAGGAGAACTACTTCTTCAAATTGTCACGCTTTGAGGACCGTCTGTTGCAGCATTACGCAGATCATCCCGGGTCCATCGTCCCGGAGTTCCGGGCCAATGAGGCCTACGGACTGATCCGCAGCGGGCTGCGCGACTTCTCCGTGTCACGCACAAGCCTCACGTGGGGCATCCCGCTGCCGTGGGACCCATCTCATGTGGCCTACGTCTGGTTTGATGCGTTGACCAACTATCTGGCTGCAGTGGGTTTTGGCGATGGCACCGACTCCTACAAGGACTGGTGGCCGGTGGATTACCACCTCATCGGCAAAGACATCATCCGCCACCACTGTGTCTATTGGCCAGCGATGCTGATGTCGGCGGGCGTCGATCTCCCCAAAGGCTGGGCAGTAGGCGGATGGCTGCTCGTCGACGGCGAAAAGATGGCAAAGAGCACCGGCAACGTGGTGAACCCGCTGGATCTGATCGATGTGGTCGGCGTGGACGGGTTCCGCTATTACGTGCTGGCCGACACCCCCTATGGCCAAGACGGGGACTTCAGTTACGAAGGCCTTGTCGGGCGCTATAACTCCGACCTCGCCAACAACCTCGGCAATCTCGCCGCCCGGGTCGCCACCGTGGTGGCGAAGAAATGTGACGGTATCGGTCCCGCACCTTCGCCGGACAGTCCCCTCGCTGAGGCTGCTGCCACCACACTTGACGGGGTCACCGCCGCTTGGGACCATGTGGCCCCGCATCGCGCCCTCGACATCACTTGGCAGTTGATCCGCACCGTCAATGCGTACCTAGAAACCAATGAACCATGGAAAATGGAGTCGGGTTCTGCCGTGGATGCGGTGATGGGTGACGCCCTCGAAGCCCTGCGATTGCTAGCGATTTTGGTAAGCCCGGCCATGCCAGCTACCGCCCAAGAGATCTGGTCCCGCATCGGGATGAGCGGGGAGATTTCCGCTGTGCGACTCCCCGAAGCCGGCACGTGGGGCCAGTACCCGGGCGGTCAGCCCGTCATCAAAGGCGACTCCCTGTTCCCTCGGATCACCTGATGTCTGAACAGTCTCTGAGGCCGGTGATCTCGGGGTGGGTGGATACCCACTGTCACGTCCACGACCCGAAATTCACCGAAGGTGTAGGAGTCGCCGTGGCCGCAGCCCAGGCCACCGGGGTCAGCCAGATGATCAGCGTGGGTTGCGATCGCCCGACCTCTCTGGCGGCCATCTCTGCTGCAGCCGACCACCCTGCAGTGTTTGCGAGCGTTGGGCTTCACCCCCACGAGGCCACCGAGGGAATCGACACCATCGCCGATCTGGTCCACACACCCGGGATTGTGGCGATTGGTGAAGCCGGCCTCGACTACTACTACGAGCACTCGCCGCGCGAAATCCAGCGAAAGGTGTTTGCTGATCAGATCGGGATCGCTCATGATCTGGGTCTCCCGTTGATCATTCACACCCGTGATGCGTGGGAGGAGACCTTTGAGATCCTCGATGCTGAAGGAATGCCCGAGCGGACAATTTTTCACTGTTTCACCGGCGGACCCAACGAAATGCGCGCTGCAGTGGACCGCGGCGCCTACATCAGCCTCTCCGGCATCGTCACCTTCCCTTCGGCTACTGACCTCCACGAGGCTGCCCGACAGTGCCCCACCGATCGCCTGCTCATTGAAACCGACAGCCCCTACCTCGCTCCGGTGCCCCATCGAGGACGAAGGAACGAGCCGGCCTGGGTGATTCATGTGGGCCATCGACTCGCTGAACTCACCGACCGCGAGGCGACCGAGATCTGTGAGATCACTAGCCGCAACTCGCGCCTCGCCTTTCCCGCTTTGGTGACCTGACCATGAGTGCTGCTGGGACCTTGGATCGGCGTCGCTTAATGATCGCTCTGGCGATCACCCTTTTCGCCCTCCCAGCACTGTGGATCTCTCAACGCTCTGACACGGTCGGACTCGCCGCCGACGGTTCTTCAGAGGTGATCATCATCGGTGACCCAGCCCCGACCACTGATGTGCGGGATCGGCCACCCATCCCGAGCCTGCTCGGACAGCCGGGGGGCGCCTTTTTGCTGCAACCTGAACCGTTGGACCCTGATGCGGTGCTGCCTTCCACCACGACCACCACCACCACGATCCCCAATATTCCCTCCCCTGACCAGGTAGCGGTGCTCCCCGACCCGAGCGATGTTGATCCCGACACCTTTGACCCCGAAAACGAATTGCTCGGATCTGCCACCTTTCGCAGTTGGCTGACCCGAGAAGATCTGTGTGCGGCACGGGCGATCCCTGCGGACACGATCATCCGGGTGGTCAATCTGGACAACGGCCAATCGATGGCCTGTCGGGTGGCTTTCATCTCACTTGGTACGCACGACGTGATCTTGGCGCGTGTCGCCTTCGCTCGGATCGCCGATCTCACCGACGCTCCGATCCCCGTGGAGATCACCTGGTGACCCACTCCGGCCCGCGCATCGTCCAACTGCTGCGCGATTCACAGATGTCGCCACGACGCCAGTTCGGACAGAACTTCGTCACCGATCCCAACACGGTGCGTCGGATCGCGCATATGGCTCGGATCACCCCCGAGGATCATGTGGTGGAGATCGGGGCTGGGCTCGGATCATTGACCCTTGCGCTCGCTGAAGTGGCCGGCCCGATCGGGGTGGATATCACGGCGATTGAGGTGGACCGCGGCCTCGTCCCGATCCTTCGCGAGGTCGTGGAACAAGGTCGCGCCGCCCATCCAACCCACACTGGCCAGGTCCGAGTCCTCGAAGCCGACGCAACCACCGTGGACTGGAATGAGGTACTGCCCGGTGATCGCACCCATGTGATGGTGGCCAACCTGCCCTACAACATCGCCACACCGCTGATCTGCGATCTGCTCGATGAGGTACCCCAGATCACCCGGATGCTGGTCATGGTGCAACGCGAGGTAGCCCAACGCTTCGCTGCAGTTGCTGGTTCGGATCACTACGGTGCTGTCAGCGTCAAGATTGCCTTCTGGGCATCAGCCCGTTTGATGGGCGATGTCCCCGCATCGGTGTTCCATCCGCGACCCAACGTGGAATCTGCTCTCGTGGAGATCACCCGGCGGACCCCACCGGCGGCCGTAGAACCTGCGCAACTGTTCGGATTGGTCTCCACTGCATTTGGCCAGCGCCGCAAAATGTTGCGCCGCTCTCTGGCCGAACTGGTGACCTCAGAACAGTTCGCAATCGCCGGCGTCTCACCAACAGATCGCCCCGAGGATCTCGGTCTTGATGCGTGGTGTCGATTGGCCCGAGTGGTTGCTGACACAGAGCGATGAGCATCTCGATCACCGCCCCCGCCAAACTGACCACTCGACTCACGATCACCGGTCTGCGCGCCGATGGCTTCCATCTGATCGACGCTGAAATGGTGTCCCTCGATCTGTGCGATCGAATCGAGATCATGCCCGGTCAGAGCGGGATCGAAATCACCGGCCCCTACGCCGAGGGCGTACCCACCGATCGCAGCAATCTCGTGCACCGCGCCCTCGAGTTAGTAGGCGTTGAGGCCGGGGTCACAATCCACAAACAGATCCCTAACGGCGGCGGGCTCGGCGGTGGTTCGAGCGACGCGGCTGCGATCCTACGCTGGGCCGGTTTCAACGATCTCGTTGAGGCTGCACGAATCGGTGCCGATGTGGCGTACTGCCTGATCGGCGGTCGCGCCCATGTGTCAGGCATCGGAGAGGTGGTCGTGCCGATGGACCACATCGATGCCACCTACACATTGGTCATCCCGCCGTTAGCGGTCAGCACGCCTGCGGCCTATGCGGCCTTTGATGAACTCGCCGAAGCAAATACTGACGTTCGCCAGCGGTTGATCAACGATCTTGAGCCCGCTGCTCTCGCAGTGGAGCCACAGTTGAGATATTGGCGAGACGCCATCGGAGAAGCCTGCGGCTGCGCACCCACGCTCGCGGGCAGTGGGGCAACGTGGTTCCTCGAAGGCGATCACCGGATGGCGCTCTCACACCTCGAGGGGCAAGGCGCTGAAGTGGTTGTGGCTCAGACCATACGTAGGCCGGGCTGAGGACCGGAACTACTTACGACGCTGGTGGCGCGTACGACGCAACATCTTCTTGTGCTTCTTCTTGCGCATGCGCTTGCGGCGCTTCTTGACCAGCGATCCCATAAGTCCTCTGAGGTTAGCGCCCCATCCTCAGATCCACACCGAGCACCCGGGTTGATTGCCGGGTTGATTGCCGGGTTGATTGCCGGGCCGATTGCTGGCCCTGAAAGTGTGGCAGTCCCCGGGATGGCGGTACCGTTAGGGGCGTTATTCCGGGGTCGTTCAATGGTAGGACAGCGGTTTTTGGTGCCGTTTATAGGGGTTCGAGTCCTCTCCCCGGAGCTGTGGTAATCAACCAGACCTCGGTCTCCGCCATCATCTTGGCCGCAGGCGAGGGCACCCGCATGAAGTCCCGGCGTCCAAAACCGCTGCATCGGATCTGTGGACGATCAATGGTGTTGCATGTGGTCCATGCCCTCGAAAAGGTGCAACCTTCCCAGACGGTGGTGGTCGTGGGCCACGAAGCTGATCGGGTCTCCCAGCAGGTGCAGGGCCAATCTCCCGACTGGGCGAATGTCCGGTTCGTGGAGCAGGTCACCCGCCGCGGCACCGGTGATGCAACCGCTGCGGCGATGTCCGTACTTACAGGCGACGATTACGAGGAGTCGATCGTGCTCGTTTTGCCCGGGGACACCCCGTTGTTACGGGCGGCGACCTTGGCCGAACTGGTGACCACGCACATGGCCAACTCCAATGCGGCCACCATGTTGACCTCGGTGGTGGAGAACCCAGCGGGATATGGACGTGTAGTGAAATCCAAAGACGGTCGTGTGCTGCGGATCGTCGAACAAAAAGATGCATCCCCCGACGAACTGGACATCGATGTGATCAACGCTGGGATCTACGCATTCCAACGTGATCTGCTCGGGCCGGCCCTACGTAACTTGGACACCGACAATGCCTCGGGTGAGTTCTACCTGACCGATGTGATCGGGAGCCTCGCAGCGATGGGTCATCGAATCGGGTGCATCAACGCTGACCCCGCAGAAACCCAAGGAGTAAACGACCGCTGGCAGCTCGCACTCGCCGAACGCGAGCTCAGGTCCCGGACAAACCGGGCGTGGATGATGCGCGGGGTCACGATGCTCGATCCTCGTCAGACCTTTATTGACGTCACCGTCACCCTTGGCCAGGACGTCACGGTCTACCCCGGGACAATGTTGCACGGCAGCACGGTGATCGGAGACGGCTGTGAGCTCGGGCCCAACACCCGCTTAACCGATTGTGAAATCGGGACCGACTGCGTCATCGACCACACCGTTGCCAATGCGGCCCGTGTCGGCGATGGGGCCGTGGTTGGGCCTTACGCTTACCTGCCGCCAGCCAGTCAAGTGATTTCGGGTCAAGTGACCGGCGCGTTCTACACTGCTCACGAAATCTGAACCACGGTCGGGAGCCGAGAACATCTATGGAAAAAGTTACGACCAAGCGTTTGGCCCTGTATTCGGGTCGCACCCATCCCGGCTTGGCCATTGAGGTAGCCGGCCACCTTGGGGTTGAACTCGGCCAACCCAACATCGTGGAGTTCGCCAACGGCGAGGTGCGTCCCCGGTTCGGCGAAAGCGTCCGGGGTAGCGACGTGTTCGTGATCCAGACCCACTTCGGTGTGGATGGGCGATCAATCAATGACTCGATCATGGAACAACTGATCATGTGTGATGCCGCCAATCGGGCCTCGGCCAAACGGATCACGGCTGTCTGCCCCTTTTATGGATATGCCCGTCAGGACCGCAAAGCCGAAGGTCGTGAACCCATCACCGCCCGTTTGGTGGCTGATCTCATGAAAGCGGCCGGGGTCAAGCGGATGATCTCGATCGACCTGCACTCCGGGCAGATCCAAGGATTCTTCGACGGCCCCGTAGACCACCTGACCTCAATGCCGGTGATCGAGGCGTACATCAGAGAACATGCTCCTCATCAGCCCGTGATCGTGTCCCCCGATGCAGGCCGGATCAAGGTGGCACAGCGTCTTGCTCAACACCTCGGAGATCGTGATGCCAGTTTGGCATTCGTGTACAAACGCCGCCCGAAGGGGATGACAAACGTTGCCGAGGCGATGGAAGTGATCGGTGATGTGGAAGGGCGATTGTGCATCCTCACCGATGACATGATCGACACCGGCGGCACCATTGTTTCTGCGGCCGACATCCTTCTCGAGCGCGGAGCGACCGAGGTGTGGGCGATGGCCACCCATGGGGTGCTGTCCGGGCCGGCCGTGGAGCGACTCCAGAAGTCCCGTATCGCCCGAGTGGTACTCACGAACACCCTGCCTTTGCCCGAGGAAAAAAAGATCCCCAAGATCGAGGTCATCTCGGTGGCTGGCATCATCGCTGAGGCGTTGTCGGCCGTGTTTGATGACACCAGCGTGAGCGAGATCTTCGACGGCGACAACCTCGGGTAACCCGCCTCCTCACCGATCGGCAATTTCCCCGTCAATCTTCCTGTCTCACTTTCGGCCAGACATTTTGCTGGGCGTATCCACCGAAGTCCCGGTGGGTATCTCAGTCGGGTCCGATAGCATCCGTTGCCGCTGTAACTCTCTATTTGAGGCTGATTCCCATGTCTGAAACCGTTCTTGTCGCCACCACTGGTCGCCCCACCGGAAGCGCTGCGTCTCGGCGCCTGCGGGCCGAAGAAATCATCCCGGCTGTGGTCTACGGCCAAGGCATGGATCCGATCACCATTTCGGTGGCCCGACGCGATCTGCGCACGGCCCTCGGCGGGTCTGCAGGTATGAACACCGTGCTGAACCTGACCATTGACGGCAAGATGTATCCGTCCATCGTCAAAGAGATTCAGCGTCATCCGGTTCGCCGCACCGTCAGTCACGTGGACTTCATCCAAGTGAACCTGACCGAGGAGATCGTGGTTGCGGTGCCGCTTCGCCTCGAGGGCGAAGCCAAAGCGGTGCTTGCCAATAATGGCCTCGTGGACCCGTCGGTTGACTCCATTGAGTTGAGCACCACGCCACGCAATATCCCCGATGAAATCGTGATTGATATCACCGACATGACGATGGATTCCATCATCCGGCTCAGCGACATCCCCTTGCCGACCGGGGTGACCGCCGTCGGCGATCCGGACACCCCGATCGTCACCGTCCTCGCATTGCGCGCCGCCGGCGGCGCTGACGAAGGCGGAACATCCGATGAGGCCGAGGGTGCAGCACCCGCCGGGGCCTCCTCCGATGAGGTCGCCTCCGACGAAGCCGCCTCCGACGATTCAGCCGAGTGATCTGATCCGGTGCGCATGCCGGGCCGCACCAGCCTGTGTGAGTGGTTGATTGTCGGCCTCGGAAACCCAGGCCGCGAATATGAGGGCACTCGCCACAATGTGGGAGCTGACGCGATCACGGTGCTTGCGGAGCGACACAACGAAAAGTTGCGTGCCGGACGAGATAAAGCCCTTGTGGCCGAAACCCGCATCGCCGATCACAAAGTGGTGATCGCATTTCCGATTACGTTCATGAACAACTCCGGCCAAGCGGTCGGTGCGATGTGGCGTCGCTATCGCCTCACCGACCCCCAACGCCTCATCGTGATCCACGACGAGCTGGATCTTCCGCCGGGCACCGTCAAAGTCAAACAAGGTGGCGGACTCGCCGGTCACAACGGTTTGCGCAGTATCACCGCCCACCTCCACACCCAGGATTATCTGCGGGTTCGGATCGGTGTGGGTAAGCCTCCGAGCCGTGAACAAGGTGCGAACCACGTGCTGTCTCGCCTCGGTGCGGTGGACCGTCAGATCCTGTCCGATTCGGTGCACACCGCCGCCGATGCGGTGGTTGAGATCGTTACCAACAATGTGGACTCCGCCATGCGCACCTATAACTCGGGCCTCACCCCTGGTCCGTCGGCATAACAGAGAGAACGTGGCACAAAGACCGTGACAGATTCGGCACCCACCTCCGGTCTGGCCAGCCTCGCGCCGCTGCTGCGAGCAGAGCCGGGCCTCACCCGCGCCCTCGGTGAGCCCGATGCCCGATTGGCAATCGTGGAGGTAGCCCGCCCGATTGCTCTGGCTGGTCTGAGCAATCTTTCTGATCGGCGTCCGCTGGTCGTGGTCTGCCCCACAGGCACCATGGCCGGGCAACTCGCCGATGATCTGCGCCAGTTTCTCCCCCCCTCTGAGGTGCTGTTGTTTCCTGCTTGGGAGACGCTGCCTTTTGAAAGGGTCAGCCCAGCCGTGGAGACCATGGGCCGTCGGATTGAGGTCATCCACCGTCTCGGGGATCCGGCCGCTGTGCCATCGGTGATCGTGACCGGGATTCGTGCCCTGCTCCAAAAGCTCGCTCCCGGGGTCCTGGAGATCTCTCCGATCCGCATTGTCCGGGGGACCAGCGTGGATCCGGATCTGCTCGCCGCCGAACTCACCCGGGTTGGCTACCGCCGTGAGGAACTCGTGGAACATCGCGGCGAGTTCGCCCGGCGCGGCGCGATCATCGACATCTACCCCTCCACCGCTGATGCACCGATCCGAGTAGATCTATGGGGCGATGAAGTGGATCGGCTCACCCGCTTTAGCGTCAGCGATCAGCGCTCCGTGGAGGATCTCCATGAGGTGGAGATCTGGCCCGCCCGGGAACTCATCTTGACCGACGAACTCCGTCACCGCTCCGCAGAACTCATCGCCGAGGAGCCCTGGGGGCGCGAACACTGGGAGCGACTCGCCGAGGGCGCAATCTTTGACGGGATGGAATCCTTTCTGCCTTGGTTGATCGCAGAACAGACCCTGCTGACCGACGTCCTACCCCCGTCCGCCAAGGTGGTTCTCATCGAACCACGGCGACTGCGCGACCGCGCTCATGACCTCCTCGCTGAGGAGGAGGATCTCGCTCGGAGCCTCGCGTCCACTTGGAATCGCGATCCCGCACGACCCTTTGCTCGGCTCCACGGCGACCCCGACGCGCTGCTCGCAGAGGTCGGTGCCTTCTGGAGCGTGGACTCCACCCCCGAATCCCCCGACACCCCGATCGTGCAGGCCATCGGCTGGGGTCCGGTCGCCGGTGACCCATCGGGCCTGATTGCCCGTCTTACCGATCTGATCTCCCAGGGCTACCGCGTGGTGCTGGCCGCCGACGGCCCGGCCTCAGCCGAACGACTCCGACAAATCACCCTCGAGGGCGGTCTCGACCTCGTTGTGGCCGCACCCGGTAGTGATCTCAGTGCCCCCGGCGGTCGGGTCGTAGTCGCTCCGATCCAGCGTGGCTGCACCTTGCCTGCAGCCAAGATTGCGATTCTCGCCGAGGCTGACCTCACTGGACGTCGCCGGGCACACCGAGCCGCACGACCGAGATCACGGGATTCGGCCGGCTTCTTTGAAGATCTTCGACCCGGGAACTACGTGGTCCATTACCAGCATGGGGTAGGTAAATACGAAGGCATGGTCACCCGGGCGATCGGCGGGGTGGAACGCGATTACCTGCTCGTGGCCTATAAGGGTGGCGACAAGCTCTACATCCCCTCCGACCAGATCGATGCCCTGCGCCACTATGTCGGCGGCGAAACCCCAACCCTGCACCGCCTCGGCGGATCTGATTTCGCCAAGGCGAAATCCAAGGTTAAATCCGCCGTCCGAGAGATCGCCCAAGAACTGGTCCTGCTCTACCAGCAACGGGTTAATGCGAGCGGCCATGCGTTCGGCTCTGACACCCCGTGGCAACACGAGATGGAGGAGGCCTTCGGTTACGTGGAGACCCCCGACCAAAAGACAGCGATTGAGGACATCAAAGCCGACATGGAGCGGCCATATCCGATGGACCGTCTGCTGTGTGGTGACGTTGGGTTCGGTAAAACCGAGGTTGCTGTGCGCGCTGCGTTTAAAGCGATGCAAGATGGGATGCAGGTTGCGGTCCTCGCGCCGACCACATTGTTGGCGAGCCAGCACGGCAACACCTTCGCTGACCGGTTTGCCGGATATCCGATCCGGGTAGAGGTGTTATCGCGGTTTTTGTCTGCGGCCCAAGCGAAGAAAGTCATCGCCGGGATCGAATCCGGTGAGGTGGACTGCGTGATCGGCACCCATCGTCTGCTCTCCCCCGAGATCCGTTTCAAGAACCTCGGCTTGTTGGTCGTGGACGAGGAACAGCGTTTCGGGGTGCAGCACAAAGAGATGATGAAAAAGATGAAGACCGATGTGGACGTCTTGACCCTGTCAGCCACCCCGATCCCACGGACCCTGGAAATGAGCTTGGTCGGCATCCGGGATCTCTCGTTGTTGCAGACTCCTCCTGCGGACCGGCAGCCGATCTTGACCTACGTCGGTGAATACGACGAGCGGGTCGCAGTGGAAGCCATCCGACGCGAGCTTCTGCGCGAAGGCCAGGTGTTTTGGGTGCATAACCGGGTGGGATCCATCGAGACTGCCGCCGAAAGACTCCGCCAACTCGTCCCCGAGGCGCGCATCGCAATCGCTCACGGGCAAATGGATGAGGGCACCCTCGAACAAGTGGTGCTCGATTTCTGGGAGGGCCGCTACGACGTGCTGGTCTGCACCACGATCATCGAGTCCGGTATCGACATGCCCACGGTCAACACCTTGGTGGTGGAACGCTCCGATCTGCTCGGACTCGGCCAGATGCATCAGCTGCGCGGCCGGGTGGGCCGCAGCGGATCCCGGGCCTACGCATACCTATTTCATCCCAGGGATCGGGTGCTCTCCGAGGAGGCATACGAACGACTGCGCACGATCGGTGAAGCCACCGAACTCGGCTCCGGTTTCCGGATTGCGATGCGTGACCTCGAGATCCGCGGGGCCGGGAACCTGCTCGGCGAATCGCAGTCCGGTCATATCGCAGCGGTCGGCTACGACCTGTACTGCCAGATGGTCACCGAAGCGGTCTCGGAGATGAAGGGTGAACCGGTCGCCACCCCATCGGAACTGAAGTTGGATGTGCCCACCGACGCTCATCTGCCCGCCGACTACGTCAATCGCGAAGAGATGCGCTTGGAGGCCTACCGCCGCCTGGCAGCGGTCACCTCCGCGAGCCAAGTGACGGACATCCGCAGCGAATGGGAGGACCGCTACGGGCCGATTCCCGCAGCGGCTGCAGCCCTCCTGAAAATCGCCGAGCTACGGGCCTGTTGTCATCGGATCGGGATCACCGAGGTTCAGATCACTTCCGAACAAGCCAAACTGGCACCGATCCACCTGAAGCTCAGTGCAGCCACCCGGCTCAAACGGCTATCAAAAGAAGCCCGCTACAGGGAAGACTCCGGCCAACTCGTGATCCCGCTAGGCCGGGGTTTTGGGAAGGCTCCCGATCCGGCTGCATTGCTCGTGGATCTGTTAAACGAACTCGTGCCACCCGAGTCCACCTGAGTTCGCCCCAGTTCCAGTGACCTCATCACTCGGGTCCACTCACCGGAGCGCTTCGATGATCGCGGCCGCTCACGATAGGTTCTCCTTCGTGTCAACCTCATTCCCGGCTGTGCCCACGCCCCCCAGAGCCCGCACCCGCAGTTCGCTCACCTCGATGGCCTCTCGTGTGACTGGTGTGGCCATCGGCGCGCTGCTCCTCAGTTCGTGCGCCACTTTCACCGAAGCTAACCAGATCGCCCGGGTGGGCCCGGTGGCTATGGAACGCACCGAACTCGACGCCCTACTTATCGATGCCACGCCGGGGGCCACTCCCGGGGACCGGCTCAACGTAGACATGAGCGTGGCCCACAACATGTTGAACTCTTGGCTGCTGACCGAGATCCTGCGCAACGAACTAGCCGCTGCTGGACTCAGCGTGACTGAAGAGGACCGTGAGGCTGCGATATCTGAACTCTTCGAAGTTTTTGGACCGACCTGGGACGACACCACAGGACCAGCCCTTAAGGCGCTGCAGATCGATCAGCAGACGGTGATCAACCGTTGGCGGACGGGACTTGCTGATGCCTTGAGTCCCGATCAGGTGCGAGAGGCCTACGAACAGGGCCACGCGACCTCAATGGTGATCTGCGCCTCGCACATTTTGACGATCACCCTCGAAAATGCGCAGGCGGCACAGGCCGAACTCGCTGCAGGTCGGCCCTTTGAGGAAGTTGCCACCGAATACTCCCTCGATCAAAACAGTGTTGCCAACGGTGGCGCTTTGCCCTGTTCTACCCCCGTGCAGTTCGCCCAAGCCTTCGCCCCCGAGTTCTCCGACGCTGCGCTTGCAGCGACAATCGGGGAGGTGACCGATCCGATCCCCACAGCATTCGGCTATCACATCATCCGGCTCGATCCCTTCACCGAGGCCCGCGCCCAAGAAATTTTCGCGCTCTACACCAACGAGACCATGCGGTTCCAGCGGGCCGCTCGGGCCGCCGAGGTCTATGTGAATCCGCGCTACGGGACCTTTGATCCTCAATCGGGAGTTCTGGCAATCGGCTGAGGTCAGCCCCGGACCCCGCTCGCTACCTCCCTTCTTCCTATGACCCAGGGCAAGATCATCATCGTTGGTTTAGGCCCGGGCGATGAGCGTTACATCACCGCCCACACCCTTGAAGTGATTGAGTCAGTACCACACAGGTTCGTGCGCACCCGCCGCCATCCCACGGCGCATCTGGTGCCCGAGGCTCATAGCTTCGACCACCTCTACGAACGTGCCGACTCTTTTGATGAGGTCTACCGAGAGATCGCCGCCCACCTCATTGCCCAGGCCGATCTCGGCCACGATGTGTTGTACGCGGTACCCGGTTCGCCATTGATCCTCGAACGCACCGTGGCAGCACTACGTTCCGAGCACGGTGAGCGCTGCGTGATCCATCCGGCACTCTCGTTTCTTGATCTGCTCTACGAACGCCTCAGCATCGACCCGGTAGAGACCGGAGTCAAACTCGTAGACGGACACCAGTTCGCCGTGGCTGCCGCCGGATACGCCGGTCCGATGCTGGTAGCTCACACGCACGCTGACTGGGTCTTATCGGAGATCAAAATCGCGGTGGAAGACGCCGACGGCTCAGAACCGGTAGCCATCTGTCAGCGCCTCGGCACCAGTGAAGAAGCCATCGTGTGGACCACTTGGGAGGATCTCGATCGCAGCGTCACCGCCGATCACCTCACCAGTTTGTGGATACCAGCGCTCGGCCAGCCGGTCGGTGCGGAATATCTGCGCTTCCATCAACTCACTCGCACCTTGCGTGAGCAGTGTCCCTGGGACATCGAGCAGACCCATCACACCCTGATCCCACATCTGATCGAGGAGACCTACGAGGTGGTGGATGCGATCGGCGACCTCGACCCTGAGGACCCCACCACCGATGAGCATCTGATTGAGGAACTCGGGGATCTGCTCTACCAGATCGAGTTCCATGCGCGAATCGCCCAAGAGCAGGGGCGTTTCACGATCGCTGACGTGGCCCGTGGGATCCACGACAAGTTGGTCCGTCGCCATCCCCACGTCTTTCCCCCCGATCCTGATGATCCAGCCACCGGTGTCTCCAGCAACCTCGGGACACCCACCGATGCAGCAGGTGTCTTGGCGAACTGGGAGGAAATTAAAAAGGCCGAGAAAGGTCGGACCTCAATCTTTGAGGGGATCCCAGCGGGCCTACCAGCGCTCGCCTACGCCCGCAAACTTCAGTCCAAGGCCGCCAAGATGGGCTTTGATTGGCCGGACCGTCACGGTCCCTTAGCCAAGATCGCCGAGGAAATCGCTGAAGTAGAAGCCGCTGTGGCCGCCGAAGATTCCGACGCAACCGCTAGTGAACTCGGCGACGTGTTGTTTTCGGTGGTGAACCTCGCCCGGCATCTCGATGTGGATCCCGAGTCCGCGTTGCGTTTCGCCGCCAATCGGTTCCGCGAACGGGCGACGAAGGTTGAACAGCTCGCAGCCGCGGCCGGCATCAACCTCGCTACTGCACCCTTAGCAACCCTCGAGGATCTGTGGCGCACAGCCAAACTGAGCGACTCTGGTTCTTAAAGAGACAAGGGGCCGATCGCTGATCTGCACCCGTGTCCGGGCAAGGGCTACCGTATGGGCCATGAGCGAGATCCTCCATATTCACGGACGCGAGATCCTTGATTCGCGTGGCAATCCCACCGTGGAGGTGGAGGTCATCCTCGAATCTGGTGCCCGCGGACGTGCTGCGGTACCGAGCGGTGCATCTACCGGAGAGCACGAGGCCGTAGAACTGCGCGACGGTGATGAGCGCTACGGAGGCAAGGGAGTCCGCACGGCTGTCGGATTCGTAAACTCCGAGATCGCCGGGGTGCTCGAAGGGTTCGAGGCCTCCGAGCAACGTCTGATCGATCAGGAACTGCTCGACCTCGACGGCACCGAAAACAAGGCCCGCCTCGGAGCAAACGCTCTGCTTGGCACCAGCCTCGCCGTGGCCAAAGCCGCTGCCGAGGAGGCTGAACTCCCGCTCTATCGGTATATCGGAGGAGCGAACGCTCACGTGCTCCCGGTCCCGATGATGAACGTCCTCAACGGCGGGGTCCACGCCGACAACAACGTGGACTTCCAAGAGTTCATGGTGATGCCGGTGGGCGCCCCCTCGTTTAGCGAGGCGTTGCGGTGGGGTACCGAGACCTACCACTGCTTGAAATCCCTGCTCGCCGAGCGGGGTCTGTCCACAGCCACCGGCGATGAGGGCGGTTTTGCTCCCGACCTGCGCAGCAACGAAGAGGCCATCGCGGTCCTCGTGGAGGCCATCACCCGAGCTGGCTTCACTCCCGGTGAGGAGATCGCAATCGCCCTCGATCCTGCGGTCTCAGAGATCATGCGCGATGGGGCTTACCACCTGACCGGTGAAGGCCGGGTGCTCAGCCCGGGGGACCTCGCCGCCTACTGGGCCCAGATGGTCGATCGTTACCCGATCGTGTCCATTGAAGACGCAATGGCAGAAGATGATTGGGATGGCTGGGCTGAGGTGACCGCTCTGCTCGGGAACAAGATCCAACTCGTCGGTGATGATCTGTTCGTCACCAGCACCGCCCGACTCTCGCTCGGCATCGAGCGCAAGGTGGCCAACAGCATTTTGATCAAGGTGAACCAGATCGGCACCTTGACCGAAACCTTGGCCACGGTCCGCTTGGCCGACACCCACGGGTACACCTCGGTGATGAGCCACCGATCCGGTGAAACCGAGGATGTGACCATCGCCGACCTCGCAGTGGCCACAAACTGCGGTCAGATCAAGACCGGGGCCCCGGCCCGCAGCGACCGGGTTGCGAAATACAACCAACTTCTGCGAATCGAGGCCGACCTCGGGGAGTCGGCTGCCTTCATTGGCCGTCGGGCTCTCGCACCGCGATGAAGGATCCGACCAGCCAGACCAACACAACAGAAACGACCAACACCCAGGTTGGCTCTGTTCGCCCGAGGCGCACAAAGGTGGCGCGCCCTGACCCTGCCCCCGCCGCTTCCGACGCCGGAAGATCTCGGCTCGGGGATCTGACAAGGCCGATCGCACTCGACCGACGACTCACCCGGCGCCGCCGCACCTCCATCGTTCTCGGCGTCGTCACAGTGGCTGTGCTCACAGCCTTCGGTGCCACCCTCTTCGTGCTGCCGATCCAAACCTTCACAGAACAAGGCCGGATCCTTGAGACCCGGGAGCAACAACTCGCTCAGTTACTTGAGGTCAACTACCAGCTTCAAGCTGAGGTAGACAGGCTCCGCACGAATCCCGGCATCCGTGAAGCCGCCCGTGCCGAACTCGGATTCTTTGAGGCCGGAGAGCAGACCCTGACCGTGATCGGTACTCCCGAATTACCCACCGATCTTCCCGGAGGCTGGCCTTACGGTCTCTATCGTTCGGTGATCGCCCTGCGAATGGACAGTCCCAGACCCTGATCGTCCATTTTCCACACGACTTCTCTGCCCGCACTGATCCACAGGCGTATAGGCCACATCTGTGCTCGTGGCGTCACCGCCCTCACCGAGTGACTACATTGTGTCCATTGGGAAGTCGTTGGCTGAACGCCTCAGCCACGAGATGATCAGGGGGTCGTGATGGCTGGAAGCATTCTGGGTAATCGGGTTCTGCGCAAAGAGGATCCGAAGTTCCTTACCTCGGGGGGCGTCTACCTCGACGACCTCGAAGATGAGCGACTAACTGGCGCCGTCTATGTGGCCTATGTCCGCTCCCAGGTGGCCCATGGTGTGATCTCCTCCATCGATCTGTCCGAGGCCGTAGAGATGCCTGGCGTGATAGGTGTGTTCACCGCTGCCAGCCTTAACTTGGCTGAGGTTCCCTCGGCTTTCAATCCCGCCGTCACCCGCACGTACCTCGCCACGGACAAGGTCCGCTACGTGGGCGAACCCGTCGCCGCTGTGGTCGCAGAGACATATGAGCAGGCTGTGGATGCCGCAGCGATGGTCTATGCCGATATCGATGCCCTTCCGGCCCTCGTGGATATTGAAGAAGCGATGGCCTCTGACAATCTGTTGTACGAGGCGGCCGGATCCAATGTCGTGTTTGACACCACGGCGCTCGGGCTTCCCGAAAACACCGGAGGTGAGTTCTTTGCTGATTGTGAAGTGGTGGTGGAAGGCCGCTTCATTAACCAGCGTGTCGCTCCCTGTCCACTCGAATCCCGCGCTGCTGCTGCGGCCTGGGTGGATGGCCGGCTCATCCAATGGCTCTCCACTCAGCATGCCCAGGGTGCGCTCGCCACGATCATCGCCGCCAACGGTCTCGAAGCCTCTCAGGTCCGCATCATCACCCCGGATGTTGGAGGCGGGTTCGGCGCCAAGATTGGTACATATCCCGAAGAGATCCTCCTCGGTCGCCTCGCTAAAGAGGTCGGCCGACCGGTGCGCTTTCGCGAAACTCGCAGCGAGTCAATGATGGCTCTCGGCCATGGTCGCGCTCAGGTCCAGTACGTCACCATCGGCGGACGCCGTGATGGCAAGGTCACCCACTACCGCATGCAGGTGTACCAGGACGCCGGTGCGTTCGTGGACATGGGTTCCATCCTCGCTCCGTTCATGACTCGCCCGATGGCTTCGGCTGTATACGACATCCCCAACATTGAGGTCCGCACCACCTCGGTGGTCACCAACACCACCCCGACCGTGGCCTATCGCGGCGCCGGTCGCCCCGAGGCCACCGCTGCCGCCGAGCGGGCGATGGACATGTTCGCCGCCGAGATCGGCATGGATGCCGCCGAGGTCCGACGGGTCAACTTGATCCCGAAGTTCCTCGAGCCCCACACCACTGCGGTGGGCCAGACCTATGACGTCGGCAACTACGAAGTCGCCATGGATAAGGCCATGCAGGCTGCTGGCTATGCCGAACTACGTGTTGAGCAGGCCGCTCGCCGCGCCTCAGGGAACCCGGTCCAAATCGGCATCGGCGTCTCTGTCTACGTGGAGATCACCGGTGGAGTTCAGCCGATGGGTGAAGCCGCCAAAATTGAAGTGCACGAGGACGGCTCGGCATCGATCTACACCGGCACCTCCCCGCACGGTCAAGGCCATGACACCTCCTGGTCGATGATCGCCAGCGAGCAGACCGGGATCCCTATGGACCGGATCACCTTGGTGTGGGGTGACACCGACCTCGTTCCCGTCGGTGGTGGCACCATGGGTTCACGCTCGCTCCAGCAAGGCGGGGCGGCCGTCAACAAGGCGGCCATCGAACTCGTAGAGCAGGCCCGCTCCTTAGCGGCCACCCTGCTCGAGGCCGACGAAGCCGACATCGTGCTCGACACCGATTCAGGTAACTTCCACGTGGCCGGCACCCCAGCGGTGTCCACCACCTGGGCTGATCTGGCAGTTGCTGCCACAACAAACGCGGATTTTCCTGACGGCTTGACCCACGAGACCCGCTTTGAGGCATCCGGGGCTACGTTCCCCTTCGGAGCGCACGTAGCCGTAGTTGAGGTAGACACCGAGACCGGCAAGGTCCGCCACATCCGCCACGTGGCCTGTGACGATGCCGGCCGGGTGCTCAACCCGCTCCTGCTCGAAGGTCAGATCCATGGTGGCGTGGCCCAAGGAACCGCTCAGGCCCTGCTTGAGGAGGTTCGTTACGATTCCGACGGGAACCCGGTCACCTCCAACCTCGCTGACTACGCGATGATCTCGGCGGCTGAACTGCCGAGCTTTGAAGTGGTCCATATGGAGACCCCGACCCCGATCAACCCACTCGGCGCCAAGGGCATCGGCGAGTCAGGAACCATCGGGTCCACTCCAGCGGTGCAATCTGCGGTTGTGGATGCGCTCGCCCATCTCGGTGTGCGACATGTGGA
Source organism: Ilumatobacteraceae bacterium (assembly GCA_018401375.1). Classification (GTDB taxonomy): domain Bacteria; phylum Actinomycetota; class Acidimicrobiia; order Acidimicrobiales; family Ilumatobacteraceae; genus M30B72. The sequence goes on from JAGYKR010000003.1 coordinate 35,423, forward strand.
CATGCCCACCACTCCGGAGAAGGTGTGGAAGGCCATTGCGGCCGCTTCAAACTGACTCCTTGACCACAGGTTGAGACCCCCCGACATGCGTATCGCCACGCCTGATGATCTACACGCGGTGACTGCCACTCTCACCGAGTCTTTTTTCGGTGACCCCTTGATGAGTTGGGCCTTCCCCGAAAAGAGCATCAGAGCGCAGCGACTGTCCACCCTGTGGCGGTTCATGGCAGAGTACGTGTACCTCCCCGGGGGCTTTTGTACGACCACCGAGGATCACAGCGCGGTTGCGTTGTGGCGCGATCCGTCCAATCTGCGATCAGAAGAGTTCCGAGATCGTCGTGGGGCGGAGTTCTTCGAAGCGATGCACGGTGACATGGATCGACTCTCGGCGATGAGTCGATCCATGGCGCAGCATCACCCTGACGATCCCCATTGGTATCTATTGGCCGTGGGAGTGCTCCCCGATCATCAAGGCCACGGACTAGGTGGAGACCTGCTCACCCACACCCTGACCAATCTTCTCCCCTCGGGCATGCCGGCCTATCTGGAAGCCACCAGTACGCGCAGTCGCACTCTGTATCTGCGCTTGGGATTTGAAGAAATCAGCGAGTTCACAGCTGAGGACAGTCCGCCAATCTGGGGAATGTGGTACCCAAACTCCTGATTTTTGTTCCCGAGACCTCCACAATCGCTGGTTCTCGGCCCACTACCGACACACTGAAGGATTGATGACTACATCTCGAGTCCCCCATCCGATCCTCGCCGAGAATCTGGTCCGTACTTTCGGTTCGGGAGATGATGCGGTGCGTGCCGTGGATGGGGTGGATCTCCAGGTAGAGGCCGGGGAGATCTTCGGGTTCCTTGGACCCAATGGTGCAGGTAAAAGCACCACCGTGCGCATGCTCACCACCTTGTTACGCCCCACCTCAGGTACGGCCAAGGTAGCCGGCTGGGACGTCAGCACCGAGGCCGACAAGGTCCGACGCAGTATCGGCGTGGCGCTCCAAGATGCAGCCATCGACCCACTGATGACCGGCACCGAACTTTTGCGTCTCCAAGCTGTGCTCTACGGGCTCCCCCGCAACATTCATGCCACCCGCGCCGGCGAGTTACTTGAGCGGGTGGGGCTGACTGCCGCCGGAGATCGCCGGGTCGGCACCTACTCGGGTGGGATGCGACGACGTCTAGATCTGGCGCTGTCGCTGATCCACGAGCCCTCGGTGTTGTTCCTCGACGAGCCAACAACCGGCCTCGACCCGATGAGCCGCAAATCCCTGTGGGAGGAGATCCGCCGGCTCAACGATGACGGCACGACTGTGCTGCTGACCACCCAATACCTTGAGGAAGCCGATCAACTCGCTGACCGGATTGCGATTATTGACAACGGCCGGATCGTAAGCCAAGGTTCGCCAGCAGACCTCAAAGCCGAGGTGGGCAGCCCAACATTATTGATCTCTGTGGACCCCACTCACCTCGCTGCGGCCCGCGAGATCCTCACCCATTTTGGCGAGGCCCGGCCCACCGCTGAAGGCACCTTGGGTGTGGGACTAGTTGACGGGGCATCCGGAGTCTCTGCGGTGATCCGTCGCCTCGATGAGGCCTCCATCCCGGTGATCCACCTCGAACTCAACGAGCCGAGCCTCGATGACGTGTTCGCCGAAGCCACCGGGCATCGCCTCGAGGGCGCCGAGAAATGAGTTCCGGCCAATGAACACCGATCCAACCCTCACACTGACCGCCCCCCAAGATCTGCGAAGTTCGCCTTGGGCGCAAACCTCTGCTTTGTCTGTCCGCTCCATGATCGCACTGTGGCGCCAGCCCGCCACCGTCATTCCCTCGATGATCTTCCCGTTGTTCTTCGTGGCCCTCGGCACGTCTTCATTTTCTCGAGCGATCAATCTCCCCGGTTTCCCCGTAGTGGACAGCTTCTTGAACTTCGCTCTCGCCGGCGCAATTGTCCAAGGTGTGCTCTTCGGCTCAATCACCGGGGCCGCTGCCCTCGCCACCGACATTGAGAACGGTTTTTTTGACCGATTGCTGGTCGCCCCGACTGCACGCAGCAGCATTTTGTTTGGCCGACTCGCTGGTGCAATGGCTTTTGGGGCATTCCAGACAGCGTTTTTTATCGCGGTCTTGTTGCCCTTTGGTCTCGGGATCAAGTCCGGTCCGATCGGCGTGGCGGTCATGATTCTTGGCGGGACGATGACCGCCCTTGGGGTGGGCGCCATCATGTCGGCGATGGCCCTGCGCACCGGATCCTCCGAAGCGGTACAGGGCTCTTTTCCGCTTTTGTTCATCATGTTGTTCTTCTCGAGTGCCTTTTTTCCTCGCCAAACCATGAGCGGGATCTATGGCACACTGGCCAACCTCAACCCGGTCTCGTATCTCATTGAGGGATTCCGCGACCTCACCATTGACGGCCTCACCACCTGGGCGGTGGTGCGAGCGCTCGGATTCTCTGCACTGCTCGCCGCAATCGGGATGGGACTCAGCCTGCGGAGCCTCCGCATCAGATTGGGACGGCAATGAACGATCTCCGCACCTCTAGTTTGTCCGCCGCAGTGGGCCTCTCAGGCCGCAACCTGCGCAACATTCGCCGCTTACCTTCGGCGTTCTTGCCGGCCTTGTTGATGCCGATCTTTCAGACGGTCGCCTTCTCAGGAACCTTCTACGCGATCACCCAAGTCCCCGGGTTCCCGACCGATCGCTCCATTAACTGGTACATGCCGCTCGGCGTGGTGATGGGGTCCTCCTTCGCTGGAGTCGGGATCGGTTTCTCCACGGTCCGTGACCTCGAAAGTGGCTTTTATGACCGGATCCGCATGTCACCCGCTCCGCGCCGAGCCCTGCTGCTCGGGCCGTTGCTGTCGGCCCTCACCCGTGCGGTAATGGTGGTGACCCTCGTAACGATCATCAGTTTTGGGCTTGGAGCGCGCACTACCGGAGGCCCGCTCGCGCTGGTCACCTTGCTCGCCGCCGGGGCCGGAATGTCGGTGATTGGGACCGGCTGGGGCCTCGGCCTCGCCTACCGGTTTAAGGACATGCGGGCCGCTGCGATCATGCAGTTGACCTTGTTCCTCGGATTGTTCTTGACCACTGCTCAAGCCCCACTGTCAATCATGCAAGGGTGGCTCTATGACGTGGCGCGACTGAACCCGTTTACGCAGATCCTGCAGTTAGCAAGGGCCGGATTCGTCAATGAAATGGCCTGGCAACACATTTGGGGTGGCCTCGTGGCGATCATTGTTATCAGTTTTTTGACCACCACTTTTGCGTGGACAGGGTTGCGCAGATTGCAGGACTAGCCCTCCCCGGGCAGTACCGTCACAGATGTGAGCGGCCCGAACACTCCGACACCCAACTCCACGGTGACTTCCGGTGCTACCAGTGGCCGGACCCACGTGCTGTTGGATCTCGATGGAACACTCAGCGACTCCGAACCCGGCATCATGCGGTCCTTGCAGTGGGCCTGCGAACTTGAGGGCTTTCCGATTCCCTCCGAGGAGGAGGTGCGATCGGTGATCGGGCCGCCTTTTGAGTTGGGCTTACCCTCAATCGGTATCCCCGATGACGCGCTGTCCCGAGTGATCAATCGCTACCGGGAGCGTTACGAGGAGATCGGACTCTTCGAGAACACCTTGTATGAGGGCATCGTCGACATGCTCGATGCCATGGCCGCGAGCGGTTTGTCATTGTCGATCGCCACCGCCAAACCCGAACGTACGGCCCTGCGGATCATCGAACATTTCGGTCTGACCGATCGTTTTGAGGCGATCGTCGGCGCTTCCTACACACCGGAGCGGCGCGCTAAAGCCCAAGTGATCACCCATGCACTCGGATTGCTTGGCATCCCCGCTAGCTACCCCCGAATGGCTGAAGAGGTGATCATGGTTGGCGATCGCGATCACGACGTCTTAGGAGCCATGCAAAACGGCATCCCGTGTATCGGTGTCAACTGGGGGTACGGCTCGCCTGAAGAACTGTTGACCTCAGGGGCAGTGGTGATGGCCGATACCCCGATAGATGTTGTGGAACTTGTCAATCGCACCTACCGTTTCGATCACTGGTCATGAGCATCGATCCCTCCCTTTCTGCGGGTTCTGAACCGAACACTCACTCACTGTGCGACATCGCCCCCACCTACCGGTCCCATGCCCCCGCCGAACGGTTCATGCGAAGCCTGTTGCGCCTGCCGGCAAACTCCCCTAGCGGTACTGCTGCAGACGCCCGCTCCGCCTTTCAGACTTCAATCGCCGTGGCCTCTGTGCGGTGCCTGCTCATGTACATCGTGTTCCCCTTCGTGCTGCCCGCACTCGGCGTGGCCTCGGGTGTGGGACCCATCATCGGCATCCCGATCGGTGTGGTTGCGATCATTGCGATCACCTACTCGATGAGAAGGTTCTGGCGGGCCGATCATTCCAAGCGCTGGCACTACACAACCCTCGGTGCAGCGGTGATTGTGTTCATGATCGGTCTGATTATCCGCGACCTGATCAACCTGCTGAGCTGAAGACTCGATCGCTCAGATCCCGCCCCTTGGACCCTCCGGGAGCCCGGTTGCGGATCCGTGTTCACACGGGGGTCTGATTTGAGGCATGATGTGTTCCCGACATCGTCGGATCCACATTCAGTCGAGGGGGTACCTAAGTGGAGATCAGCGTCACAGTCAACGGGGTCAAGCACACAGCAGAGGTCGAAGGACGCACATTGCTCGTGCACTTTGTGCGCGAACAACTCGGCATGACCGGAACCAATATCGGCTGCGATACTTCTTCTTGTGGGGCTTGCTCTGTGCACCTCGATGGTGAGGCCGTCAAGAGCTGCACCATTTTGGCTGTTCAGGCCGACGGTACCGAGATCACGACCATCGAAGGTATGGCCGGCGCCGATGGCACATTGCATCCGATGCAACAGGCCTTTATGGAGAACCACGGCCTGCAGTGTGGGTACTGCACACCGGGCATGGTGATGGCGGCCACAAGTCTGCTCAAAGAGAACCCGAACCCCACAGAAGAAGATGTGCGGTTGGGTCTTGAAGGCAACCTGTGCCGTTGCACCGGTTATCACAACATCGTTCAATCAGTTTTGGCTGCGGCCAAAGCCTGAGACACACGGGCTTACCTAGCCCACCACATACACGATCCGAGGGTTGGGGCCCTCGGATCCATAGAGGGATGGGGGTCCCGATATGACCACGATAGAGACCACACACACCACTAACGGAGTAATCGGCCAGCGGCTCCTGCGCAAAGAGGATCCGGCGCTCCTTACCGGAGAGGCCCGATACACCAATGACTTGCAGATCCCGGGGGCGCTGCATCTCGCCGTGCTGCGCAGCCCGTATGCCCACGCCAAAATTCTGAGAGTGGATCTGTCTCGGGCGCTCGAGATGCCCGGGGTGCGCGCCGCTTACAGCGGAGCCGATCTCGCTGATCTGTGGGCGGCGCCCATGCCATGTGCATGGCCGGTCACAGATGACATGAAGAATCCGGTCCACTATCCCTTGGCCACCTCCACCGCCTGCTACGTCGGCGACGGGGTGGCCTGCGTGTTAGCGGAGACCGACGCCATCGCCCGGGACGCTCTCGAAGCCATCGAAGTGGACTACGAGCCGTTGCGGGCCGTGGTCGGTCTCGAGGATGCACTTTCTGATGAGGTGGTGATCCATCCCGATCTCGGTACCAATAAGAGCTACACCTGGAATCTGCTCGTGGAGGAGACCGAGGGAGCCGTGGAGGCCGCCTTTGCCTCAGCCACGTACACCGTTGCGGAACGCTACGTTCAACAACGCCTGTTACCCATGGCAATGGAAACCCGAGCCGTAGCGGCTGTGCCACAGCCTTTCGGTGGCGACATCACCTTGTATTCGTCCACCCAAGTACCCCACATCTTGAAGGTCATGACCGCGATCACCCTCGGCATCCCCGAGCATCAGGTGCGTGTGGTCGCCCCGGCGGTGGGCGGTGGATTCGGATCCAAACTCAACGTCTACGCCGAGGAGTTGCTGTGTGTGGCTCTTTCACGCAAAATCGGCCTCCCGGTCCGCTGGAACGAGGAGCGCTCAGAGAACTCCATGGCCACAATCCACGGCCGAGGCCAGATCCAAAACATCGAACTAGCAGCCGATGCCGAGGGCAAGCTCACCGCCGTGCGAGTCCGCCTCCTCGCCGATATGGGGGCCTACCTTCAGTTAGTTACCCCAGGCATCCCGATCCTCGGAGCCTTTTTGTATGCCGGGGTGTACCACATCCCCAAGGCTTATGACTTTTCCTGCACCGCTGCGTTTACCAACCTCACCCCCACCGACGCCTATCGAGGTGCCGGTCGACCCGAGGCCACTTATGCGATCGAACGGGCCATGGACGCCCTCGCCCGTGAGGTGGGCGTGGATCCGCTCGAAATCCGCCGTCGCAATTTCATTCCCACTGAGGCCTATCCCTATGAGGCCTTTAGCGGATTGACCTACGACTCCGGAGATCACGATCTCGCTGCCACTAAGGCCGCTGAGATGATCGACTATGACGGTCTTCGGGCCCGTCAAGCCGAGGTCAATGTCCCGGGCTCCACGAAACGTCTCGGGATCGGGGTCTCCACATACTTTGAGATGTGCGGTCTCGCCCCGTCACGGGTGCTCGCCTCATTGAACTACGGGGCCGGCGGCTGGGAGGCAGCCACCGTGCGGGTGCTGCCCACCAATAAGGTCCAGGTGGTAACCGGCACCTCGCCGCACGGCCAAGGCCATGAGACCTCATGGTCGATGATTGTGGCCGACAAACTCGGTGTGGATCCCGCTGATGTCCATGTGTTGCATTCTGACACTGCAATCTCCCCGCTCGGCCTCGACACCTACGGGTCCCGATCGTTGCCTGTGGGAGGTGTGGCGGTGGCGATGGCCTGTGACAAGGTGATCGATAAGGCCAAACAGATCGCTGCTCACCAACTCGAGGCCGCCGTTGAAGACCTCACCTTTGAGGATGGATCCTTTAGCGTCCAAGGGTCACCTGACCGTGCCTTGCCTCTCGCAGCGATCGCGTTTGCTGCGTTCACCGCCCACAACCTTCCCGATGGGCTCGAACCCAACCTTGAGGCTCAGGTTTCCTATGACCCACCCAACTTCTCTTGGCCTTTCGGCACCCACATGTGCGCTGTCGAAGTGGACCTCGAGACCGGCAAGGTAGACCTGATCACCTACGTGGCCGTGGACGACTGCGGAGTACAGATCAACCCGTTGATCGTGGACGGTCAAGTCCATGGCGGTGTGGTCCAAGGCATCGCCCAAGCCCTCTATGAGGAGGCCGTTTACGATGTGGACGGGAACCTCACCACATCGACCTTGGCCGAGTATCTCGTGCCTGCGGCCTCTGATGTCCCATCGATCATCACCGGCCACACCGTCACTCCTTCACCCACCAACCAGCTGGGGGTGAAGGGTGTTGGCGAGGCCGGGACCATCGGAGCCGCCCCCGCCGTCATCAATGCGGTGGTGGATGCACTGAAAGAATTCGGGGTTACTGATGTCCCGATGCCAGCCAGCCCCCTCACGGTCTGGAACACTCTCAATAACGCCCGTGCCAACCACAGTTCTGGAGGAACATCGTGATCCCCGCAGCATTCGACTATGCCCGAGCCTCATCGGCTGAAGAAGCGATCGCTCTGATCGGCCAGTACGGAGATGAGGCCAAGTTCCTTGCCGGTGGCCACAGCCTTCTGCCATTGATGAAACTGCGCCTCGCTCAGCCGACGGTGCTCGTAGACATCGGACGGGTTCCTGATCTGTCCTACATCCGTGAGGAGGGAGACCAGATTGCGATCGGTGCCCTTACCCGACACATGGACGTAGAGACTTCTCCCCTGTTGCATCAACATGTGCCTTTGCTGGCCCACGCCGCCGGCCATGTGGGAGATCCCCAGGTCCGCCACCGAGGCACCATCGGTGGATCTATCGCTCACGCCGATCCCGCCTCGGACTTACCTGCGACCACCTTGGCCCTCGGAGCCACCTATGTGGCTAAAGGTCCCAACGGCACCCGTGAGATCGCGGCCGCCGATTTTTATCATGGCTTCTTGACCTCGGCTCTCGAGGCCGATGAGATGCTCGTGGAGATCCGGGTCCCCAAGATGAACGGCGCCGGTTGGTCCTTCCAAAAGTTCAACCGGCGGGCCCAAGACTGGGCGATCGTCGGTGTGGCCGCATGGCGCCGCAACGGCGATGCGGGGGTCGCTCTCGTCAATATGGGTTCGGTGCCGATCCTGGCCACCGACGTCGCCTCGGCGGCGAGTTCCAGGATCGGCTCGGCGATCCGGAGGGTCACGAACTGGCTGGACACGAGCTTAGCCGCCGCTCAAGCAGACCCCCAGCCGGACTTGAATGCGAGCGCCGACTATCGGGTGCATTTGGCCAAGGTGCTCACCCGCCGGGCCCTTGAAGCAGCCTCGGCCTAACTCCATACACACGCAGTTACAGCAGCGCGGCGTAGGCCCCGCCATCCACGTGGAACTGAACTCCTGTGGTGAAGCGGGCCTGCTCGCTGCACATGAACGCCACGATGGATCCGAAATCCTCCGGCTCACCCATTGGCCCTGAGACTGTGCCGCCTTGGAGGGTGAGAATCCGGTTCGTCCGATGGATGCCGGGCTGGATTGAGTTCACGGTGACCCCGTCAGCCGCCACCTCGCGAGCCAGCGTCTTGAGGTACCCGGTCACCCCCGCCCGAGCCGTGTTAGACAGGATCAGATTTGGGATCGGCTGGCGCACCGATACAGAGGTGATCGCCGCCACACGGCCCCATCCGTTGGCCTGCATCACCGGGATTGCCACGGTGCACATCCCGATCACCGACATGAGGTTCAGATTGATCGCATCGGGATAGGCCTCGACTGGGGTGGAAGCAAAGTTCCCGGCAGGCGGACCCCCGGCGTTAGTGACCAAGATGTCGATCCCGCCGAGAGCCTCAATCGCAGCCCTCACAAATGCGGCGCCACCCTCGGCATTCCCCACATCTTGGACGATGGGGATGCACCCGTGACCGATCTGTGATGCGGCCTCATTGATACGTCCGGCCTCGCGCCCGCAGATCACCACCTGCACACCCTCCTCAGCGAGTGCCTTGGCTGAAGCAAAACCGAGGCCGGTAGAGGCGGCAGCAACTGCCGCTTTGCGATGAGCAATCCCAAGATCCATGATCCCACCGTAGACCGTTCGGCTTAGACTGCAATGGCCCGGAGAGGTGGGCCCATATGAGTTTCGAATCATCCACGAATTTCGAATCAGACAGGGAATCCGATCACGATCCGGACCGACGGCATCTTGATGCGATCGCCGATGCGGACCCGTACCCCTTTTGGTACGAGCATTCCTCCGAACCAGATTCCAACCCGACGCTCGTCCGATCGGTGAGTTGTGACCTCTGTGTGATCGGCGGTGGCTACACCGGGTTGTGGACGGCGATCATCGCCAAAGAACGCGATCCCTCCATCGATGTGGTCCTGATCGATTCCCATGAAGTGGGCTCTGCTGCCAGCGGTCGCAACGGCGGTTTCATGGAATCCAGCCTGACCCACGGGGTAGCTAACGGTCAGCAGCGCTTCGAAAAGGAGATTGAACTCCTCGAACAACTCGGTCTTGAGAACCTCAACGAGATCGAAGCGGCGATCAGGCGCTACGGCATCGATTGCGATTACGAGCGCAACGGAGTGATCGATGTGGCATCCACGGCCCATCCCCCGAGCTATCTGGACGAACTCAAAGACGATTACCGGCAACTGCGTGAACTTGGCCAAAACGTGTCTTGGCTGGACGCGACCGAGATGCGCAGACAGGTGAACTCTCCGACCTACAACGGTGGGCTGTGGCGTAAGGATCGTGCTGCGATGGTGGATCCGGCCCGTTTGGTATGGGGACTGAAAGCGGCCGCTGAGTCACTCGGCGTGAGGATCTTCGAAGACACCAAGGCCACTGCCCTTGAACGCGATGGGCTTGGGGTCCTTGTTCGGACCCCACTCGGTAACGTGCGCGCCGGCCAGGTTGCTTTAGCCACCAATGCGTTCAAACCGTTGTTGCGGCGTCTGCGCCACTACATCGCACCGGTCTATGACTACTGCATGGTCACCGAACCGCTCAGCGATGCCCAGTTAGCCGAGCTCGGTTGGGCCCAACGCCAGGGGCTATCCGACATCCCCAACCAGTTCCATTACTACCGTTTGACCGCCGACAATCGGATTTTGTGGGGCGGCTATGACGCCGTGTACTTCTGGGGTGGCAAGGTGTCCTCGGAGCTGGAGAGCCGACCCGAGTCTTGGGCCAAACTCAGTCAGCATTTCTTCGAAACCTTCCCTCAACTTGAAGATGTCCGCTTCACCCATGCTTGGGGTGGTGCCATTGATACCTGCAGTCGCTTCAGTGTGTTCTGGGGGACAGCGATGGGCGGGAGGGTGTCCTATGCCCTCGGGTATACCGGGCTCGGGGTGGCTTCGAGCCGGTTCGGCGGGGCCGTGATGCTGGATCTGTTGCAGGGCCGGCGCAGCCGGGCCACCGAAACCGAGTTCGTACGTTCCAAGCCCTTGCCCTTTCCCCCGGAGCCGTTCAAGTTCATCGGTATCCAGACCACCCGCTGGTCGTTGGACCGTGAAGATTCCACGGGTCGGCGCAACCTGTGGCTACGCACCTTGGATCGTCTCGGTCTCGGTTTTGACAGTTAGGCACAGGGCATTGGTTGTGGCCAGTCTCACCGGCAGTTACCGAGTGCGTTAGCGTCAAGCAGGTGATCCCTTTAAGTCCCGAGGACGTATCGGCTGCATTGACCACCCACGGTTATCTCCCCGACGAGGGGTTGGCTACGGCGGTGTTCTTAGCGCTTTCACTTCAGCGTCCGCTACTGCTCGAAGGCGAAGCGGGTGTAGGCAAAACCGAACTAGCCAAGGTGCTTGCCACATGGACCGGCGGAGAACTCATCCGACTGCAGTGCTACGAGGGGATCGACATCTCTCAAGCGGTGTACGACTGGGACTATTCACGCCAGTTGTTACATCTGCGGGCCGCAGAAGCCACCGGTGAGAGTGCCGGTCGGAGTTCTGATGCTCTCGAAGCCGAACTGTATGCCGAGCGCTTTTTGATCCGCCGAGCGATTCTGCGGGCCATCGCCCACGGTCAGGGACCCGCCCCCGTGCTGCTGATCGATGAGATTGATCGGGCCGACGACGAGTTTGAGGCCTACCTACTTGAGGTGCTCTCGGATTTCCAGGTGACCGTGCCCGAACTCGGCTTGTTTCGCGCTGAGCAACCCCCGATCGTGATCTTGACTTCCAATCGCACCCGCGATGTCCACGACGCTCTCAAGCGACGCTGCCTTTACCACTGGGTGGAGCATCCCGGCTTTGAGCGCGAGGTGGCCATCGTGCGACTCCGGGTGGCTGATATCGAGGACCGTCTCGCCCGCCAAGTGGCCGGCGCCGTCGCAGCACTCCGAGAGATGAATCTGTATAAGCCACCTGGCGTGGCCGAAACAATTGACTGGGCCACGGCTCTCGGACGCCTGGGGGTCACCACTCTCGATGAAGCCAGCGTGGCCAAAACTCTCGGCACGGTGCTCAAATACCGTGAGGACCATCAGCGCGTTGAGCAGAACGGAATCGCTGCACTCGTTAAGCAAGCCTTTGACCACGGGTTGCTCCACGGTTGAGCGAACTCCCCACACCGACCGGTCTGCCCGCACCTAGCGACCCGCGACAGGGCCGTGGGCCCCTCAATGATGTGGCGCGGATCGCCGTCGGGTTCGGCCGACTACTGCGGGGGTGCGGGGTCACGTTGCCGATTTCTTCCACCCTTGCGTTTCGGGAGGCTCTCAGCACTCTCGGCGTTGAGGACCGAGACCATGTCTATTGGGCGGGACGATCCACCTTGATTCACCGCCCCGAGGATCACGACCTCTATGACAAGGCATTCGCGGTGTTTTGGGAACAGCGCACCGGCAGCACCACCGAGGAGATCACCCCCGAACCGTTGCGGATCACGATCGCCACCGATGCACCCGATGACGGGGAGGATCCTCCTGCGCAGGATGACTCCGAGCGCGAACCTTCGATCGATCTGCGGTTCAGCGCAGCCGAAATACTTCGTCACAAAGACTTCGCAACCTACGACGCCGAGGAAATGGCGCTCTCCCAACAGTTGATGGCCCAAATGCGCCTCGTGAGCACACCGCGCAACTCCCTGCGCCTGAGTTCGGCCACGGGCCGGGCACCTCGGCCGGATCTACGCCGTACCGTGAGGGCCAGCCTAAGGGCCGGAGGCGAACCGATGCGGCGGCACTGGCGTGAACCCGGGGTCCGACCCCGCCGTTTGGTGTTGCTTCTCGATGTCAGCGGCTCTATGGATCCCTATGCCCGGGCTCTCGTGCGCTTCGTTCATGCTGCAGTTGCTGGTCGCCAACGAGTGGAGGCCTTTGCCCTCGGGACCCGCCTGACCCGCCTGACCCGCGAACTGTCGAGCCGTGACCCCGACACTGCGATGGCCCAAGCCTCTGCTCGGGTCCCCGATTGGAACGGCGGAACTCGCCTCGGCGAGGGCATCGGGCGGTTTAACGACGAATGGGGTCAACGCGGCATGGCCCGCGGTGCGGTGGTGGTGATCATGTCCGACGGCTGGGACCGAGGTGACCCCGAGGTGTTGAGCGAACAGATGCAACGCCTGAAACGGGTGGCGCACCGGCTGATCTGGGTCAATCCGTTGAAGGTCACCCCGGGATATGCGCCTCTGGCTCGGGGGATGGCCGCCGCCCTACCCCATCTCGATGCATTCGTGGAAGGACATTCGATCTCAGCGATGGAAGAGTTGTGTGCTGTGATCTCCGCGCCGAGCATCGCAACCATGAGAACCGGATCGGAAGGAATCAGAAAATGAAAGAACTACTCGATGATGTGGATCGTTGGCGGGCAAAAGGGGTCAGGGTGGCCGTGGCCCGAGTGGTAGACATCGAAGGCTCAGGCCCGCGTGAGCCGGGGGCGGCGATGGCTGTCAGCGCCGAAGGTGAAGTGGTGGGCAGCGTGAGCGGCGGCTGTGTGGAGGGGGCAGTTGTCAGCGAGGCTCTGCGTCTACTGGGCGGCGAACGGTCCCCGGGTGTTGTCAGTTTCGGTTACTCCGATGACGAGGCGTTCGCTGTAGGTCTGACCTGTGGGGGCACGATCCGGTTGTTCCTTGAGGAGTTGGACTGGTGAGCCTCTATGACTTGTTGAGCCAGCGCTTGCGCGCTGAGTTGCCGGTGGCTTTGGCAACTGTGATCGAGGGACCGGCTCTCGATGGAACTACCCCCGGCGGAACGGTCCTCAATGGTCGGCTCGTGGTCACGGATTCCGATGAGGTGTCCGGCACCCTCGGTGACCCCGAACTTGATCGGGTCGTGGCTCGCGACGCCCGAGCCGAACTGGAGGCCGGCCGGAGCGGGATCCGTCACTACGGACCCCAAGGCCAAACCACCCCCGAGGACCTCGTGGGCTCGTCCACGATCAGGGTCTTCATTGAGAGTTGGTCCCCGCCGCCACAGATGTGGATCTTCGGTGCGGTGGATTTCACGGCGGCCTTAGCCAAGGTGGCCAAAGTCCTCGGATACCGGGTGACGGTTTGTGACGCTCGGGAGATCTTCGCCACTCGTCGACGTTTCCCGATGGCCGATGAGGTGCGGGTCACTTGGCCGAGCCCGATGTTCGCTGAACGAGGTGGGTCGCTCACCTCTCGAGACGCCGTGTGCATCTTGACCCATGACCCGAAGTTTGATGTACCGGCGATCGCCGGCGCCTTAGCCACCGAGGTTGGCTACATCGGTGTGATGGGGAGCCGAAAGACCCATGCAAAACGTCTCGAGCGTCTCGCTGAGGCCGGTGTGGATCAACCACAAGATCTCGACCGCCTGATGTCCCCGATCGGATTGGATCTGGGCGCTCGCACCCCCGAAGAAACTGCGATCTCCATCTGCGCGGAGATTATTGCGAGAAGAACTGGGCGTTCGGCCACATCGCTGCGAGCGACCTCAGGCCCGATCCACGCCTGAAATCTCGTAGCCGTTGTTGTCGGCAGGCCGTTACTCAGATGGGACTGGAGTACCTGGCACTGCGCGTCCGGGAGGAAACCATCTGGCGGATCTCAACGTTGCGCCCGGTGTAAGGGGCATGAACCACGATATTTGAGGCCCCGAGATACATCATGATGTGACCCGGATACCAGATCAGATCTCCAGCCTGCGCTTCTTCTGCCGAGATCTTGTTCCCCGCTTGGTACTGACCACGGCTGTAGTGGCCGATGAAGATATCGGCGGTGTCCCAGGCGTAGGCAGTGAGGCCCGAGCAGTCAAAACCCCCGTCGGGGTTCTTGCCAAGGTAGCGGTACTTGATGCCCACCTGAGCGACCGCCGTCAAAGCAACCACTTGGCGGACCATCGGGAGTTCTCGCCATGCTTGTTCAAGGTCGGTGCTCTCCACTGCGAGTTCGGTGGAGATATGCCGTGCCACGAGATCACGGCCTTCGAGATACGTCACGTAGTGGGCAGGAGACTCATCTTGGCGCCAAGCGGCAAGGGCCTCGAGCGCTTCATTGGCCATTTCGGCAATACTGCGATCTTGGAGACGAAGGGGTTTCGCCTCGGCCACGGCTCCGGAGCCAAACACCACAACACCTGACAATGTCACCGTCAGCGCGAGCACGAACAGGGCCCGCACGGACGAGGCCCTCAGGCTTCGAAGGTTCAGGGACTTCGCCGGGGCGAGGACTGAGTGATCAGAGGCTGTCATAAATCTGGTGCGCCACAGGCCCTGCGGCCTGATGACTTCCGGGACAGTATCGTCATCAATCCGTAATAATCAACTCCAAATCGACATAATTGAAATGTTTGGAATTCTGTGCCCACGTCGATGCTGATGCTTCGATCTGACCATCGGACCTGCGCAGATCTGAGAGAATAGAGCGATGGGGATTCGCGATGAGGAGCATGACGGGCCCATCGCCGTAGTGCTTGCCGCCGGCGCTGGGTCACGGTTTGAGGGCCAGGACCACAAACTGAACTCGCGCATCGGCGGGGTCACGATCATTGAGTGGGCACTCCGCGCTGCGCTCAGCGCAGAGATCGGCCCTGTGGTCGTAGTCACTGGCGCCACCCGCCCTGAGATCGACGAACCGGATCTTGATTACACCGAAATCAACAATCCGCTGTGGGCATCAGGCCAAGCTTCCTCCGTGCAGATCGCAATCGAACATGCCCGCTCGCTCGGAGCATCCTGTGCAGTCATCGGACTCGGCGATCAGCCTTTCATTACGGCGGCTAGTTGGAGGGCGCTCGCTCAATCGCACTCTCCGATCGCTGTGGCGACGTACCTCGATGCCGACGGGACCCCCCATCGAGGTAACCCGGTAAAGTTAGATGCCAGTGTGTGGGAGCACCTCCCCACCACCGGAGACCACGGGGCACGCGAACTCATCCGGATGCGCCCAGAACTCGTGGAGGCGATACCCTGCGAGGGGTCGCCGGCCGACATCGACACAGTGGAGGACCTCCAGAGATGGCAGAACAACTCGTCAACGAATTCACCGTAAACCGCCCGATTGAAGAGGCGTGGCCGGTGATATGCGACCTCGAGCGCATCGCTCCCTGTCTCCCCGGGGCCCAGCTCCAAGAAATCGAAGGCGACGAGTATCGCGGGATCGTCAAGGTCAAACTCGGCGCGGTGGCCACCCAGTTCAAGGGCGCTGCCTCGTTCACCAGTCGTGACGATGTGAACTACACCGCAGCCCTTCACGCCGAGGGCCGTGACACAGGTGGGCGCGGCAATGCCGCAGCGGAGATCACTGCCACTGCCGTGGCGCTCTCTCCCACCAGCACTCGGGTTGAAGTGATCGCTGATCTCCACATCACTGGCAAGGTGGCCCAGTTTGGCCGCGGCATCCTCGGCGATGTTTCAAAAAAACTGATGACTCAGTTCGCCACGAACCTCAACACGATGCTCGACACCACGATGCTCGATAGCCCCGCGCCAGATGCGACAGCACCAGACACAACAGCGCCAGAAACGACGGTGGCGGAGACAAACGGCTCCTCGGCATCGACAGTAGATGCATCTTCAGCGGCTGAGTCCGACGTGACCCCTGCCGCCCCGAGGGTCCGCAAGATCGATGGACCGGCTTCTGAGCCGATCGATATGGCCGGCATGGCAGGCCCTGCCCTAGCTAAGCGCTTCGGTCCGGTTCTTGTTGTGCTGCTCTTGGCCTTGCTGCTGTTGCGTCGACGCGGCAACTGATCCGCTGACAGTCGGCTGCGGCCCCAATGCCTTACCGCATATCTGCCGAGAATCAGCCTGAGGATCTCGACATCGTCCGAGGCCTCCTCGGTCGCGAACCTCTCAGCGCGTTCACCGTGGTGGTCAGAGATGAGGCCGGTGCACCAGTCGTGATCCAAAACGCACCGTTTTTGGATGACGGTAGACCCATGCCAACCCGCTATTGGTTGGTCGGCCCCACCGAAATCAACCGGGTGGGGCGTCTTGAGGCCGAGGGTGGGGTGCGGGCCGCCGAAGCGGCCATCAGCCCCGAAACGTTGCGTGCTGCGCATGACCGCTACCAAGAGTTGCGGGATCGGCTGATTCCCCCTGATCACTCCGGACCTCGGCCCTATGGCGGAGTGGGCGGCACCCGCGAAGGGGTCAAGTGCCTACATGCCCACTACGCGTGGTTCTTAGTTGGCGGTGACGATCCCGTTGGGGCGTGGGTCCAAGACCGTCTCGATGCTTTAGATGGCGAGTTGTTGTTGCGTATCGATGCGCAGGACACTTGTGTGTTGAGCCAACGCGGATGGCAGCACCGGATTGAGAGCGCCCCACAGTTCCTTCATGAACACGGCCTCAACGAGAGCGATCCGCCACATCCGGCAAGCCTCACCAATGCTCTTGGCAGCGTGGAAGACGATCTGGTGCAGATGTTGCTCGAACATCCTGAGCTCCCCTCACATCTGCGACTTCGTATCACCGGCACATTGGCCAGGTCACTCGCCCAGGTGGAGATTGGCCTGACCGATATCCCCGCCGAGGTAGAGATCACCCGGGAGGCACTCGAAGAAGTGTTCCGCGTTCTGGCCACCGAGGCCGCTGCCGATCGTGCCGCCAATCCCGGACTGCCCGCTGGAGATGTGGAACTGATCGTGGCTGCCGCCTGCTTGGTGGTGGGCGCTGTGCGGACCCTCGGGTTGGACCGAGTTGAGGTGGTCTGAGTGCGTCACCCCTCCGGGAGTCCGAGATCGCCACTACGGCTCTACGGGTCACGGGTCGTTTTACGCCCACTGATGGCATCGGACTACGAGGCCTGGAGCGAGGTCCGCACCTATAACGAGGACTGGCTCATCCCATGGGAACCCCAACGTCACCCCCTCCAAGGTGACCCGGTGAACTATCGAGCGGCGTTCGTGGCGCGCTGCAATGCTCGCGATCGGGATCGCACTGCTGACTACGCCTACGCATTCGGAGTCTTCGTAGACCAGCGAGTGGCTGGAGAGATCAACCTCAACGGCATCATCCGCGGCGCAATGCAGACCGGGACCATCGGCTATTGGATTGATCAGCGACACGCCGGACAGGGCTACACCACCGAAGGTGTCGCCGTTGTCCTGCGTTTCGCGTTTGAGGAACTGCGATTACATCGCGTGGAGATCTGTATCGTTCCGCGCAATGCGAGCAGCCGCAGAGTGGTGGAGAAACTAGGCCTCAGATGCGAGGGTCTCGCAGAGAGGTTCCTAGAGATCAATGGGATTTGGGAGGACCATCTGCGATTCGCAATCACCCTTGAAGAGTGGGTGGATCGCCGAGAGGAACTCTCTGTGTGGTGGTGAGACCAGCGCGCCGCTAGATCAGCGCGCCGTGAGATCAAGCTTCGGCGATTTGTCGGGCCGCATCCACCCGTGCCCGACGCAGATTGGTGCGCCGCTTCCACATCTTGGTCTTCCAGTGGCGCATCCCGCGACTCTGCTTGGCCAGTTTGGTCCGTGCCACATCAGCGTCATGACGATGATCGGGTTTCCATGCCGCACCAGGCTCATGAAGATCCTCAGGATCGAGACCGGCGCTGACTTGATGGGCCACGTGGTTGAGTTCCACATGGATTCGGTGTCGTTCGCTGTGGGCGTGCGCTCTGACCTCTTGCTTGGGCAGCATTGGCACATCGGAACTGCGATGACGTTGACTCATTTGGGCTACCTCCCGTGGTTGGTGTTGTAGCTCCTCCCCCTGCGGAGAACCTACATCACCCGCGACCACAGAACCAGACATGTCTTACTTCTTTGAGATGCGCGATTGCAGAGCAGCGAGACGCTCAGCAAACCACGGCTGGCGGGTGCTCCACAGTTGTGGTTCCAACTCCCGAGTCACGGCGGCAGGGTGATTGTCCACATCGGCCATCGCCTGAATCGTCGCCTTGGTGGTAATCACAAGTTCGCGCGGAGCGGCAGCGGCGGTGCGTGCGTAGGCCTGTGCAGTGGCCAACAAATCTGCGTCCTCCACACACCGATGCACAAGTCCCACCCGTTCGGCCTCGGCCCCGTCCATCACTTGCCCAAAGATCACCGCAGCCATCGTCGCCTGCGGGCCAGCGATCCGACGCAGCATCCACGTGTGGCCGCCACCGGGATGGATCCCGATCTGCAAGAAGCGGGTGTCAAACTTTGCGCTGCGACCAGCGATCCGAAGGTCACACCCGAGAGCCAGGTTCATCCCTGCTCCTACCGCTGCGCCGTTCACTGCCGCCAAGGTGGGCAGCGGACTGCGAGCGATCCGCAAGAAGCCTTCATAAATGTTGCCGAGGCTGTCACCAGAGGCCTCGGCCAGGTTGCCGAGGTTCGCTCCCGCGCAGAACGCCGGGGCTGCACCAGTCACCACCACCGCACCCACCGAGGAGTCAGCTTCCACCGCCTCCATCGCAGCGATGATCTCGGCCACCATCGGGGCCGTCAACGTATTGCGCTCGGTGGGATTGTTAAGGGTGAGAGTGGCCACACCTTCATTGATTTCGAGCAGGACGAGTGAGTCAGAAGACATAGGGCCCATTCTGGCATCTCGGGCTCAGTGACCTTTAGACCAAAGATGTAGACCAGAGATGCAGGCCAGAGATGTAGACCGGAGATGTAGACCAAAATGGCGAGCGCTGCCCAGCCCAATTGGCCAGTAACATCGCCGTGGCATGCTCGACCACGTCTTCACCGATGCGATCAGCGCTTTGAGAGAGGCCTTCGAAGCGGCTTTCCTTGAACGCCAAGCCTTCGAAGAGCACTTCCAAGTAGATGTGTTACTCGGCGATCTGTCCTGGGAGACGAGTTACGGACTCCCGGGCGAAGGCCAACCGCCGCGGGTGGTGGCCCATATCTCCTTCGAATGGCCGAGTTGGAGCCAAACCGCGTATCGCCGCTGGTACGTGGAAGAGGAACTCGAAACCCAACCGGCGATCGAAATGGAGATCGTGCTGCGGGTGCAGCGCCTCGCCGACCAACCGAGCCCCGATCGATTCATCGAGATCCTCCCGCAGATCAGTCCGCTGATCGGGGCCGAGCGCCTTGAACGAGCCGGGTTGACCATTGAGATCGGCCATCCTGACCCACAGGACACCTCAGGGATTGCCACTATCGAATACGCGGTTGAGATCACCTACGAAGGTCTGTACGAACTCGCCGAGGAGACCCTCGCAGACGGGGCCTCCAACCTGCTCGACGACCACTTCGGCGCTCTCGGCGGTTGGATTGCGTCCACCCTCGTGCGCCTCGGTGATCTCAAACTCGAATATCTGCCCGCCGATGACCCACAATGAGTCGGTGACCACAACTACTTCATCTGACTCCGTATTGCTCGAGATCTCCGAACACATCGCCACCATCACTCTCAATCGCCCAGAAGCACGCAACGCACTTTCTAGCGAGGTGCTGAAATTGTTGCCCGAGAAGATGCGCTCAGCAGACGCCAATCCCGATGTTCGCGTCATCATTCTCACCGGCGCTGATCCTGCGTTTTGTGCCGGATTGGACCTGAAAGAGCTCGGGTCATCGGGACAGAATCTCGGTAGTGGCTCGGGGGCGGACGGCTCGCGCAACCGTGACGGGGTCCGCGGACCATTCCCGTTGTTGTCTAAGCCACTGATCGGTGCCGTCAACGGTGTGGCGATCACCGGCGGATTTGAGCTTGCGCTCAACTGCGACTTCTTGATCGCGTCGGAACACGCGAAGTTCGGCGATACCCACTCTCGAGTAGGTGTGATGCCCGGCTGGGGACTCACCGTGCTGCTCCCGCAGGCCATCGGTGTGCGCCGCGCCCGCGAGATGAGCTTCACCGGGAACTTTCTGTCCGCCGCAGAGGCCCTCCAATGGGGTCTCGTCAACCATGTTGTCCCGCATGATGACCTCATGCCCTTCACCCGGCAAATCGCCTCAGACATCGTGGGCAACGAAGCCGAAGGGGTCTCTCAAATCCGGTCCACCTACGCAGCCATCGCCCATGACGACGATGCTTGGGAGACCGAATCTCGCGACTCTCGGGCATGGATGCGCGCTCAGTTCACCCCAGAAAAGGTGGAGGCCCGCCGGGTGGCCATTCAGGCCCGCGGCCGCACTCAGTGATTCCCATTTCCGATCGCACACCTGCGGCCACACGGCTTCCTACCGCCAAGTAGTATCTCGGCGATGCCGTTACGTCAGGTGTTCCAACGCCGTGAGAACGCAACGGACCAGGGCGAGGACCTCATCCGATTCGTCAGCCTCAATGACACTCCGCTTCCGGCGGCTCCCACGGACCTCGTTCCCCTTGAAGTTCCCGCCGGCCCATTGGCGGTGCTCAACGGTCTGTTGCCCCACTGGAGCGACATCAATCGTTCCCCGATCAGTCGGCACGCCTACACCTTGCACTGCATCTGCGGGAAGGCCGACTATCCGGAGTGGAACTGGCTCCAACGAACGTCGGACATGCCGCTGCGCCGACTCGACACTGCCGGACAATGAGCAACCCGGCACCCACCGACGAACTGATCCGCCGTGCCCCCAAAGCATTGCTCCACGATCACCTCGACGGCGGTGTTCGTCCCGACACCGTTGTAGAACTCGCTCAAGAGTGTGGTTATGCCCATCTGCCCACCACCGATGTGGAAGACCTGCGAACCTGGTTTAAGCGGGGGGCTCGCCGTAACGATCTGGTGCTCTACCTAGAAACCTTCGCCCACACCGTAGGGGTGATGCAGCAAGCCGATGCTCTCGAACGTGTGGCCTACGAATGCGCAGTGGATTTGGCCGCCGACGGAGTGGTGTATGCCGAGGTACGTTTCGCTCCCGAGCTACACCAAGAGGCGGGTCTTACCCTCGACGAGGTGATGGAATCCGTGCTGAGCGGCTTCCGACGTGGCAGTGCCGGCACCGATCTGCGGATCTATGCGATCACTTCGGCCATGCGAACTGCAGCTCACAGCCTCGAGATCGCCGAACTCGCAGTGCGCTGGCGCGACGCCGGTGTGGTCGGCTTTGATATCGCTGGCGCCGAAGCCGGACATCCACCCTCGCGTCATCTCGATGCATTCCAATATGTGCAGCGCGCCAACTTTCATTCCACGATCCACGCCGGCGAGGCTTTCGGGCTGCCCAGTATCGCCGAGGCTCTGCAGTACTGCGGGGCGGCCCGGCTCGGTCACGGGGTACGCATCGTCGATGACATCACCGGACCCGAAGGCGCCGAGCAGCTCGGCCGTCTCGCCGCATACGTCCGAGACCGACGCATTCCCTTGGAGCTGTGCCCGACCTCCAATGTCAATACCGGAGTCTGCGCATCCATCGCAGATCATCCGATCGGCATGTTGCGTCGGCTGCGGTTTCGGGTGACAGTCAACACCGACAATCGGCTGATGAGCGATACCTCGATGAGCACAGAACTGATCGGGCTGCGCGATGCATTCGGCTGGGGCCTCGAGGATTTCGAATGGTTGACCATCAACGCAGTCAAGAGTGCATTTGCGCCATTTCCCGAACGACTGCGGATTATTAACGGTCTGGTCAAACCTCGTTATGCGCTGCTGAAAGCCGAACAATCCATGGGAGCAGTGCAGTGAGCACCGTGCAGGTCACTGTGGTGGACCATCCCCTCGTGGCCGAAGCGGTGGGCAAGATCCGGGACAAGACCACCCCTAATGCCTTATTCCGCCAAAACCTTGAGCGGATCGGCACGTTGGTGCTCGCTGCGGCCACCGCCCATCTGCCCACGGTAGGCGTCACCGTAGAAACTCCTCTGACCACCACCACGGCGCGCCGACTCGCCGCCCAACCGGTGGTGGTTCCGGTTCTGCGCGCTGGTCTCGGCTTCCTTCGCCCCGCACAGGAACTACTTCCCGATGCCGACATCGGTTTCATCGGAATCTCGCGCAACGAGGAAACCTTCGAACCTCAGCCCTACGTGAATCGGTTACCCGAGAGCCTCGTTGGGCGGCCGGTGATCGTGATCGATCCCATGCTGGCCACCGGCGGATCCTTAGTAGAGACGTTGCGTCTGCTCATTGAGCGCGGCGCCCCAACCCCGATCACTGTGGTCTGTGCGGTGGCCGCCCCCGAAGGTGTGGCTCGTCTGCGCGCTGAAGGTCTCGAGGTGAACCTGTTCACCGCTGCGATGGACCAACGATTGAACGAGAAGGCCTACATCATCCCGGGCCTCGGTGACGCAGGTGATCGTCAGTTTGGTTCGGGCACCTGACAACGGGCAGAGAGCCTCACTCAGTGACGCTCAGTTCGTGAGCAGCGGCACCATCGCCTGTAGGTAAGCAACCGGATCCTCGCCAACGGCCTCACCATAGATCTTGACCTTTGGCTCAGTTCCCGATGGCCGCACCTGCACCCTGACCCCGCCCACAAGGGTCAGTCGCAACAAACCGGCCTCCGGGAAGTTCCGCACCGATTCCACTTCGCGATCGAGAATCATCTTCGGGGGGTCAGCCTGGAGTCGGGCCACAGCGGTTGCTGCGTTGACCGGATCCATCCGCACCGACAACTCCCGGGTCACATGGTGCCCATACCGAGCGGCTAAATCATCGAGTCGTTGTTGCAGACTGACACCTTCGGCCTTGGCCAGCGCTGCGATCTCGGCAGCCATCACCGCTGCGGAGATCCCATCTTTATCCAAAGGCCGAGTGGTCACGAGGTAGCCAAGGGCCTGCTCGTAACCGAAGACAAATCGCAGATCAGGCCGATCGAGGATCGTGCGCCCGATCCATTTGAATCCGGTAAACGTCTCGGCGTGATGCACCCCGTGGTCTGTGGCCATACGGCCGAGCATCGCTGAGGAGACCAGGGTGGTGACCACCAAACGATCCGAACCCGAGGTGTGACTCAAAATGTGATCGGCATACAGCCATCCGATTTCGTCACCGCTCAGTCGTCGCCAGGAACCATCAGGTTGGGGGATCGCCATTCCAAGACGATCAGCATCCGGGTCATTAGCTATGGCCACGTCAGCCTTCACTCTTCGAGCGAGATCCAACAACATGTCCATCGCTCCCGGCTCCTCCGGATTGGGAAAGGCCACCGTAGGGAACTCAGGATCGGGGTCACGCTGGGCGAGCACCATTTCCGGTGGATCAAACCCGGCGGCGTGAAATGCATCGGCCAGCAAACTCGCGCCCACACCATGCATAGCCGTGTAAGCGACGGTCACCGCAGGCAGATCCGAACACAGCCGCACACCCGCCACCGCAGCCAGGTATCCCTCGCGCACCGCGGGACCAACAGCAGAGATCAAACCGTCATGCGGATCAGCCAAGGGGATCTGAGTGGGATCGATTGCAGCGATCTGCGCGGCGATTCCGATGTCATGGGGTGGCACAATCTGGGCCCCATCACCGAGGTATACCTTGTAGCCGTTATCAGCTGGAGGGTTATGAGACGCTGTCACCACCACGCCTGCCGCTGCGTCAAGTTCGGTGATGGCCCACGCCACCAACGGGGTCGGGACAACACCATCGAAAACCATCGCCGGAATGCCGGCGGCGGCTAACACCTGGGCGGTGTCGGCAGCGAACAGGTCACTTTTAAAGCGGGCATCGCATCCCACCACCACGCCTCGGCTCCCAACATCTGCCACGGTGTCCAACAAATAGGCCGCAAGACCTGCTGCGGCCTGTCGGACCACCAAGCGATTCATCCGCAATGGCCCTGCCCCGACCGGCGCCCGCAAGCCGGCGGTCCCAAACTGCAATCTTCCCGCAAAGCGGGCGAGCAACTCTTCCTCCGGCCCGTCAAGTAGTGCGCGCAGTTCGGCGGCCATGTCTGCATCAGGCTCAGCGGCTAGCCACAGTTCGGCTTCAATGCGAACTGCGTCAGGGCCAGACTGATTTTGGCCAGACTGATTTTGGCCGGACTGATTTTGGCCAGACTGATTTTGGACGGAGGGGCTCACACCGCCAGAGTACGCAACTCCACGAGCGGACGGGGACCGACGTGGCTAATGACCTCGGCCGCAGCCAAGGAGCCGAGACGTCCACACTCAGCGAGGGATTGCCCGTGTGTCAAGCCATACAAGAAGCCCGCTGCATACAGATCCCCTGCCCCGGTGGTATCCACCACCTTGGCCACCGGTAACGCTGGAACGTGGATGGTGTCAGTTGCCGAGATGACCCAGGAGCCCTCTGCACCCACGGTGATCGCGGCCATATGACAATCCTGTCGTACCGCTTCGATCGCATCGTGAAAGGAATCTGTTTCATAGAGCGAACACAACTCGAGGGAGTTACCAAACAACAGATCCACCTCATCGCGCAGCAGCGACAAAAAGTCCGCCCGATGGCGATCCACGCAGAACGAATCCGACAAGGTTAACGACACCGCACGATCATGGCGATGGGCCACACCGGCCGCATGACGAAATGCCTCTTTGGCATCTTCCCGGTCATACAGGTAGCCCTCCATGTAGAGCACGGCCCCGGTCGCCACCGCCTCTTCATCAATATCGGGCACGCACAGCAGGCTCGACGCCCCGAGGTAGGTATTCATGGTCCGCTGTGCATCCGGGGTGACCACGATGATGCAGCGCCCTGTAGGCACCCCCTCTATCGGGGCGCCGGGCCAGAATCTGACCCCAACCGCTAAGAGGTCGTGACCAAACACCTGGCCGAGATCATCGTCGCTCACCTTGCCGAGATAGGCCGCCCGGCCACCAAAGGAAGCCACACCGCACACGGTGTTGGCCGCTGACCCACCGCTCATTTCCACCGCCGAGCCGAGCGCCCGATAGAGATGCACCGAGCGGTCCGCCTCGACCAGTGTCATCGATCCCTTCACCAGTTCATGGGTGTCAATAAACCCGTCATCGGCATGACCGATGACATCCACCAAAGCATTGCCGATGCCGACTACGTCGTAACGGACACCATCCACCGAGAACATCCGCCCGTAGTTCAACACGACTCAGAACGCTACAGGTACCATCCAAGGGTGAGCGATCCCAGAAACACCGCACTCGCCCCCGATCCCCATCGACTGCCCCGCACCGCTATCCCGAGCCACTATCAGATTCGGCTGCGGCCCGATCTCGCCACCGCCTCGTTCACCGGGGAGGTACAGGTGGACGTAGATCTCCATGCTCCCTCACGCGTGCTGGTACTGAACTCAATCGAACTCGAGATCCACAGTTGCGAGGTGGACGGTCGGATTGCCACCCATCACCTCGATCCATCCAGCGAGCGATTGTTCGTGACCGCGGACTCCGAACTCCCAGTTGGGCCGCATCGGGTGCAGATCAGTTTCACCGGTGTACTCAACGATCGACTGCGTGGTTTCTACCGCAGCACCTACCGTGACGAGCACGGCACTGAGCGGGTCATCGCCACCACCCAGATGCAGTCCACAGATTGTCGACGGGCTTTTCCCTGTTGGGATGAGCCGGACTTCAAAGCCACCTTCGGCGTTGTTCTCGAAGTGGAACCTGACCTGTTGGCGGTCTCTAATAGCCCGGAAGTTTCCTCGGCTGTGATCACCACCGAGGACGGACGTGAACTGCGCTCGGTGACCTTCGCCGACACGATGATCATGAGCACCTATCTGGTGGCGTTCGTGGTTGGCCCCTTGGAGGCCACCGATCCGGTGGATGTGGGCGGAATCCCGATGCGGATCATTCACGTGCCCGGGAAGGGGCATCTGACCGGGTTCGGCGCTGACGTCGGGGCGTTTTGTCTGCGTTGGTTCCAGGACTATTACAAGATCCCTTATCCCGGCCAGAAGGTGGATCTGCTCGCACTCCCAGACTTCGCTGCCGGCGCAATGGAAAATCTTGGTTGCATCACCTTCCGTGAGAACTTGTTGTTAGTGGACCCGGCCACCGCCACCCAGAACGAACGCCAGTTAGTGGCCGATGTGGTGGCCCACGAACTCGCACACATGTGGTTCGGGGATTTGGTCACCATGGGGTGGTGGAACGGGATCTGGCTCAACGAGGCCTTTGCGACCTTCATGGAACTCGCAGCCTGCGATGCATATCGGCCCGACTGGGGACGCTGGACCACCTTTGGCCTAGAGCGCAGTGTGGCATTTGAGGTCGATGCACTGTCGAGCACGCGGTCGGTGGAGTTTGAGGTGCATTCCCCCGCCGACTGCGAAGGAATGTTCGATGTACTCACCTATCAAAAAGGTGGGGCGTTGTTGCGCATGCTTGAGCAGCACCTCGGGGTGGAGGAGTTTCGTACCGGGGTGAATCACTATTTGCGCCTGCACTCCTACGGCAATACCGAGACCGCTGACCTATGGGACGCGCTCGAAGCCACCAGCGGCGCCCCGGTACGTCAGATGATGGACTCATGGATCTGGCAGCCCGGATTCCCCCTGATTCACGCTCGCCAGGAAGGCTCACTGCTCCATCTTGCGCAGACCCGATTCGGCTACTCCGAGGATGTCCGGACCGAGTCCACCCTCTGGGTGGTGCCGATAGCGATCCGTAACGGAGACACCGTGACTTCGGTGGTGCTCGATGCCTCCGCAGTGACTGTGGATCTCACGCATCCCGACGAACCGGTGATCATTAACTCCGGTGGCCACGGCTTTTACCGTGTGGCCTACTCCGAGGAGTTGCGGACACGTCTGCACGGATCGGTGCTCACTGGATTGAGCACCCTCGAGCGCTACAACCTCGTCGACGATGCCTGGAACTCTGTGCTCGCCGGAGATCTTTCGGCTGCGGATCTGCTCGGATTCCTCGAGGGCTTTTCACAAGAGTCCGATCCAGCGGTTTGGCAAGCGATCCTGATCTCACTCCGTGGGATGGCCCGCTTGATCGAACCCGAGGATCCGAGCCTCGTTTCTTTGAGGCTCAGAATCGGTGCGCTGCTGCGACCCCGTCTCGCCGAACTTGGCGATCCCGTGGAGGGTGAAGATGACCTGCGCGGCAAACTGCGCGGGTTATTGCTCGGCGCACTCGGAGTGCTCGCCGCTGATCAGCCCACGATCGCACGATGCCGAGAGATATTCACCGAGTCCGGATCTGATATCGCCATTGAGGACCCCGAACTGCTCGCAGCAGCCACATCGGTTGTTGCTGCTCACGGACATGTCGATGACTACGAGAAGATGCTCGCTGGTTTCGAATCTGCGCGAACCCCTCAAGAACAGTTGCGCCATCTCTACGCGCTGAGCGAGTTCAGCCAGGCCGAACTGATTCAACGCACCTGCGAACTAGCGATGAGTCCGAAGGTCAAAACCCAAAATGCCCCATTCGTGATCCGGATGTGCATCGCTAACCGGCATCACGGGGCGTTGGCTTGGGAGTTCCTGACCGATCACTGGGCCGAGGCCGTGGCTCAGTTTCCCTCCAACACGATCGTGCGGATGGTGGATTCTGTGAAGACGTTGACCCGCCCCGAACAGGTCGAACAGGTCACAGCGTTCTTCGCTGAGCATCCGATCCCACAGGCCGCCTTGACCTTGCGCCAGATCCTCGAACGCCAGCAGGTCAATGCGTCCTTGGCTTCTCGTGAAGCCGCTCGGTTCTCCGCGTCACTGCTGAGTGACGTCAATGCTCAACTGGAGGAGTGATCTGGGCCGATTCCCCCACAAGGGGAGTCGTGGAGCTGAGGGGAATCGAACCCCTGGCCTCAACAGTGCGATTGTTGCGCTCTACCAACTGAGCTACAGCCCCGAACGGATCAAAGTGTAGCGACCAGAATCACCAACTGAAGTGGGAGTCTGGATGATTGCGCTGGCGGATCTGCGCCAAGAGATACATGTAACCGCACAACGCCAAAAAGGCGATCGCGAACAAGTACAACATCACGGTGGCCTTAGTGGTGGCAGCAAGGAACAAGGTGCTACCTGACAGCATCACTAAGGAGAACAAGACGTTGGTGCGACGCCGACGACGCTCCGCTGCGGGAGACATCCGGCGCAGCGCCACATCGGAGTGACGCCGCATCGCCGAAGAGTGATCTCCGCTTGATCCGCCATGCATACCTAGCGCACCACGAGATGGCAGGGCGCGCTGCGCGGCCGGACGAGGTGCAGTGCGCACACCCGGACGACCTGTCGCAGCCTGGCGATACAACGGCGAGGGGGCGAGAGGGCGACCCACCGGTCGCATCGAGCCACCGGCACGAGCCGGAACCGAACTCTGGAGGCGATGTAACTGACGCCGAAAATCCGAGACGGAGGAGTTCGGATGGTTCTCAATCCGAGAGCGCAAGAGAGGCGGAATCAGAACTGCGGCCCATGCCGCGGCTACCACAAGGAGGACAAGCTGGCCCATATGTGTCGATGACTCCTATTCAGGGTTTCTCTCAGATGACCACAAGCGGCACGCCGCTCGATCATGTGATCGGTGTCCACCGGCGAACCGGCTGATATTACGATTGTACGACATTTGTAACCGAATCACCAATATTTGACCTCATCCATCCTCAGATAGATGAGACGGCAGATAGATGAGACGGCAGATAGATCGGACGGCCACACCAGATTCAAGGGTCGCGTCGATACACCCCGGAGCGACCACCGGTCTTCTCCCACAGTGCCAAGTCCCCAATCACCATCGCACGATCCGCAGACTTACACATGTCGTAGATGGTGAGAGCCGCCACCGAACAGGCATGTAACGCCTCCATCTCCACCCCGGTGCGATCAACGGTCTCCACAGACACCTCAACAGCAACATGATCGTCGCCGATGTCGAAGTTGACCGACACGCTGCCCACGAGCAGCGGGTGGCACAACGGGATCATGTCCGAGGTGCGCTTGGCCGCCTGAATGCCGGCCACCCGGGCAACTGCAAGCACATCACCCTTCTTCATCTCGCGGTTTGCGATCGCTGTGGTGGTGGCTGGGGTCATGAACACCTTGCACCTAGCGACAGCTCGCCGGTGCGAGGGCTCTTTGGGGGTGACATCCACCATCCGAGCATGACCCATCGGGTCGAGATGGCTGAAAGAGAGTTCGCTCATTTACAGACCTTCCTCACAAACCTTCCTCACAAACCTTCCTCACGAACTTCATCCGCCGATCTGACTCATGGAGCGACCGGGCCGGACAAAGTTCACCTGGTTGATCTGATGGCCCGCCCACTTGGTGGCCACGGCCCGTTCGATACGTGCTGCGATCTGATCCTCGGTCTCCCCACTCCGCAGCGCAGCGAGCAAATCAAACTCATTAGTAGCGAACAGGCAGGTGCGGAACTGACCTTCAGCGGTGAGTCGCACCCGATCGCAATCCCCACAGAACGGTTTCGTGACAGTAGGGATCACCCCGATCATGCCGGCCCCGTCCGCATAGCGCCAGCGGTCCGCCGGGGCTGAACCTCTCGCCGGCACCTGTTCAAGCTCATAGACCGATGAGATTTCGGCCACGATCTCATCTTGGGTGACCACCTTGTCGTTCAGCCAATGACCGGTGGCGTCAAGGGGCATGAACTCGATGAAGCGCACCTCCACCCCTCGTTCACGACCAAAATTAGCCAAAGCCAAAATCTCATCCTCGTTGACACCCCGCTCGATGACCGCGTTGATCTTGACCGGATCGAATCCGGCCTCAACGGACGCATCGATCCCATCGATCACCGCTGCCAACTGGTCGCGGCGGGTGATCGCCATGAACTTTTCCGCATCCAAGGTGTCCAGGCTGATGTTGATTCGACGCAGCCCCGCAGCGCGCAGGTCCTGAGCCAACAGCCGCATCGTGGCTCCATTGGTGGTCATGGCCAGATCCACTCCGAGGGCGGACAGCCGCTGTACCAACTCGGGAAGACGGGCTCTGACTGTGGGTTCCCCACCGGTCAGGCGGATTCCCTCCACCTTGTAGCGCTGCACGAAGATCGAAGCCAAGGTCTCGATCTCCTCAAAACTCATCACCTGATCCCGGGGCAACCACTTCATGCCTTCCTCGGGCATGCAATAGGTGCAGCGGAAGTTACAGCGATCGGTGATCGAAATCCGAAGGTCGCGAATCACTCTGCCGAATGGGTCCACCAAATCCTGAGGGCCGGACATCGTCTCACCCTAGAAGAAGAACCACTTCGACCGCGCCCCCGGAGCCGATTCCGTCGCCGTCGGGCACGATTGCGATCCCGTTGGCCTGCGCTGTGGCTGCGAGTTGGTGGCTACCCTGCGCGCGCACCGGGGTGACATGACAACGTCCGTCAGGAGCGAACACGGCATCCACCCGCATCAAATGAACCTTGCCGTCGCGACGCCGTACCAACGGTGCAGCGGCCACCGCTTGGAGCCGCGGACGGCACGGATCCTTCGTGGTCACATTGCGGTGGCCCATCATCTGGCGCAGAGCGGGGCGCGCCAACATCTCACAACTAACGAGAGAGGAGACCGGGTTTCCGGGCAGACCAAAGATTGGGACACCTCCAAGATGACCAAACGCAAACGGCTTGGCCGGTTTGATCGCGATCTGCATCCACTGCATCTCTGCGATTCGGCCCAGCACCGCTTTCACCACGTCGTAGTCACCCATGCTCACCCCTCCCGAGGTGATGATCGCATCAAACTTCGTCGCCGCCTCGCGCAACACCCGTTCCAGATGGACCTCGTCGTCGGGGATGATCCCGAGATCCTCCACCTCACAACCGGCTTGCTCAAGGACTTTCACGAGCATCGGCCGATTGCTCTCGCGGATCTGCCCCGGCCGCAAATCGCCACCGTCGTCCACGAGTTCGTCACCGGTGGACAGCACAGCCACGCTGAGGCGCCGCCATACCTTGACCTGTCTGGTGTTGGAACCTGCCAACACCCCGGTCACCGCTGGTGTGATCACGGTACCGGACTCAAACAACCGCTCTCCCGGACGCGTGTCTTCACCGGCGCGACGCACCGCTTGGCCGGTCTCCACGCTGCGATGCAACCGCACGATCTCAGATCCTGCATCCCCGATGAGTTCGGAATCTTCCACCATCGCCACGGCATCAACCCCTTGCGGGATCGGTGCACCGGTCATGATGCGGATCGCTTGACCGGGACCACACACCAGTTCGGACCACCCGCCGGCGGCCACCTCGCCGATGACTGCGAGCTCCGTCGGCACCTCTGCGAGGTCCGCTGCTTTCACCCCGTACCCGTCCACAGCCGAGTTATCCCACGGAGGGCTCAGTTCGGTGGCAATGACCGCTTCAGCGAGGACGAGCCCACCGGCATCAACGGCTCGCATCCACACCGGCTCAAGGACCGGACAACCTGCCAACACCCGAGCGCTGGCTTCCTCCAAAGGGATCATGTCCAGAACGTATCTGAGTGAGGAGTTGACGGCGAGCCCGGCAGACTGGCGGGGTGCTCGCCCACACCGCTTTCCCCGCCGACGGATTCACGGCGCGCTGGCAGACCTGGGACACCGTCCATGAAGAGGTGCTCACCTTGCGCTGGGAGAACGAAGGATGGACAGCCACCGGCGAGGTGGGACGCGAGAAGATCCATTACGTGATGCGCTTGTCTCCCCTCTGGCAGGTCCGCCAGATGCTGTTGTTCCGAGATATGGAAGAACCGGATCTATGGTTGGCTACCGATGGGGCGGGCCGCTGGGGAGAGATGAACGGTGCTCACCGCACCGAACTTGACGGCTGCCGGGATCTCGATCTCGGGTGCAGTCCGTTCACGATGATGTTGCCGGTGCGACGCCTCCCGGTGGATATCGGCGACGAGTTTGAGGTTCCTGTGATCAATGTGGACGTTGAGACTCTTAGCGTGATCCGGTCCTCACGCTCATTCTCCCGGACCGCTGAACGCTCATGGTTCTTGCGTGAGGGTCCTAATGGTGCCCCGCGAGAACTGACTCTGGACGAATACGGTCTCGTCCTCGATGACCCCGGCCATTACCGGCGTCGCTGAGGCAGGCGCACCGCGAACCGATATTCACGAGCCAATATTTACGAACCAATCCTCACGAAACCGGACAGGTTCACAGGTCGTCGAGCCAGTCTGCGAGCTGCGGGCCGAGCTCGTCTGATCGCAGCGTGATCTCGATCGAGGCCTGCAGCATCCCGAGCGGTGTCCCCGTGTCATAACGGGCAATCGTGGAAATCACCCCATGCACCGGAGATCTATCCACCTGAGCGCGGATCGCATCGGTCAACTGCAACTCGCCGCCTGCGCCTGGACGAAGTCGAGAAATCTCGCCGAATACGTCCGGGGTGAGTACATAGCGTCCGATGATGATCAGGCTGCTCGGTGCCTCGGCCACGGAAGGCTTCTCCACTAGGCCTGCCACTCGCAGCACCCCATCGGAATCAGGATCCGACATCGGATCTACCACCCCGTACGCGCTGACCTCTTCGGGATTCACAGCTTTGAGGGCCACCACACTTCCCCCCGATGCCGCACAGACTCCGTTCATCTGAGCAAGCAGTGAGGAGTCCCCCATGATCTCATCAGGTAACAACACAGCAAAGGGTTCATCACCAACCGCCGATTCGGCACAGCCGACCGCATGGCCAAGCCCGCGCGGTTCGTCTTGAAACACGATCGATACCCGCCAATCCCGACCCACCGCTGCGAGCCGATCCGCAGCATCTTCCCGACCGGCTCGACGCAACGCCTCCACCAGATCGGGGCGCGGTTCAAAATAGGACTCGATCCCCGGTTTGTGACGTGAACTCACGACCACGATGTGATCGATACCTGCACCGAGCGCCTCATCGATCACAAACTGGATGGCGGGGGTGTCTCCGATCGGGAGGAGTTCCTTGGGGACCGCCTTGGTAGCCGGGAGGAAACGGGTTCCCATTCCGGCCGCCGGGATCACGGCATGGCGCACCTGCATGAACAGGACCTTACTCGTGTCGATCTGGAGTTGGGCCGGGATATCTTGGTCCGAGTGCCGATCTACGTTTACAAGTTCATCGAAACTGGTGAGACCATCGAGATCAGTCAGTCATTTTCCGATGACACTCTCTCTGAGGCAGAACACCCCGCGACCGGTCAGGTGATGCCGGTGAAGAAAGTGTTCCAGCCGGTGGGCGTCACTTTCCGGGGCGGCGGCTTCTACAAGAACGACAGCCGGGGCGCATCTTCCTCGACCACCCCGTCCTCCTCAACTGAGTCCTCAAGTTCCAGCAGCAGCGACTCCGGCAGTTCCTCTTCAGGAGGTTCTTCTTCAGGCAGTTCTTCCTCAAGCGGCTCTTCTTCGGGCGCAGGATCTACGAGCTCCACTCCGGCCAGCGCACCAGCATCCTCCTCGAGCACCTCAAAAGATTGAACCGGTCAGACTGAACCGGTCAGACGGGGGGACTTCAACGCCAACCGGCGGTCAGCGCCACCAACACGAGGGATCCAAGTGCCACCCGGTAGATCACGAACACGGTGAACGTGTGGGTACGCACGAGACGAATCGTGCCCCATACCGCCAGCCATCCGGCTACCGCAGAGGTCCCGATCCCCCACAGCATCGGTTCAAGAAACCCTTCCGGCACGCCCTCGCGAGCGAGTTGAGCCAGTTTGTATGTCACCGCACCTGCAGTGATCGGCACGCTCATCAAAAAACTGATCCGAGCCGCTGCATCACGGCCAAACCCCGCTCGTCTGGCTGCGGTCATCGTGATCCCCGACCGAGAGGTTCCCGGATTCAATGCGAGGGTTTGCGCCATCCCGACCAACAAGGCATCGCGCAGTCGGAGTTCCTCCACCTTGCGCACTCCCGAAGATCGATCTGCCCACCACAGCAACAGTCCGAAACCGATCAACGACACTGCGATCACCACCGGGGAGCCGAGGGCTTGTTCAATAAAGGACTCCAGTACCAACCCTGCCAGCACCGCCGGAATTGTGGCCACCACCAACAACCACGCCAATCGCTCATCGGTCTGCACGGGCCGCCGCCTCTGCAAAAGACAACTGACCCCAGCCAGCCCGTAGCGAAGGAGATCCCGCCGGAAATACCCCACCACAGCGATAAGCGTGCCGAGGTGCAGGGCCACATCAAAGGACTTCTTCAATGAGGCCGACTCGAGTTCCTCCCAGCCAAGACCCCACGGCAGAAGCAAAAGGTGACCGCTTGAGGAGATCGGCAAGAACTCGGTCACGCCTTGGACGATGCCGAGGATGATCGCCTGAATCAGCGGCATCGGTAGACCCGATCAGATCCCAGAGCTCTTCGGCCCTGATCCAGACGGGCCAGAGGTGGACGGGACGATGCGTGGGGTCCAAGGTCGCGGCTCATCCCAGTGATGCCCGATGATCTGGCCCTTCTCCAACGCCGCGAGAAACTCGCTCGGCCCGTCAAAATCGGGCATCTCGACACAAGCCGCTCCGATCGCAAGCGGCACGTGGGCATCGCTGCCGGCACCGGCGCGTAACCCATGTTCTCGAGCAAAATCAGCAGCCCGCTGATTCAGCGAGGCCAAAGAGGTCTTGGAGTTAAAGACCTCAATCGCATCCACCAGGCCGGCTGCGGTCAGTTCAATCAACGCTGCTTCGGACAGGTTGCGTCGCATCGGATCAAAAGGATGCGGCACGTAGACCACGGCTCCTTGATCACGGATCGCGTGGGCGGTGGCGAGTGGGGTCATGCCCATCGGGACCCGTTCGGTGAGAAACAGTCCAATCACCTCTCCCGCAGTGGTACGCAACTCCTCGCCTACCACCACCCGACAGCCGAGTTCACTCGAGAGCCGCTGCGCCCCCGCCACCGCATTGTGATCGGTGATACACAACACATCGATTCCGGCCGCCTCCACAGCGGCAGCGATCTCTTCAGGGGTGGTGGTGCTGTCCCCGCTCCACATGGTGTGGGAGTGCAGATCCACCCGGACCCATCCCGGTCGTTGCGGCTCACGGAGATGCGGGTGACGCTCACCAGCTTCAGTTGATGGCACCATCGCCGAATCAGCTTCCGCTCATCGTCAGGTCACGGATCACGAGACTCATCCCTGTGGAACGCATCGGCAACCACTCCACATCCCCACCCACCTCGATGATGTCGGTGAGCATGCGTTGCAAGGTGGATGCGATCGTGAACTCTTTGACCGGTTCAGCCAAGGCTCCATTGCGGATCATCAGGCCGGCTGCGCCGGTGGAAAAGTCCCCACTGACTGCATTCACCCCCGAATGAATGCCACTCACCGATTGGATGAGCACCCCTTCACCCACTTCAGCAATAATCTCCGACTGAGAGCGGCTGCCCGGCTGGAGCTGCAGTGCGAGCGCGCCCACCCCCGGAGATCCGGCGTAACCGGATCGCACAGCGTTGCCCGTGGAGACCGTCCCGGCCCGTCGCGCCGAATAGGAGGAATGCACAAACATTTCTAGCCGACCAGCCTCTATCAGGCGATTGGGGCGCGCTGCGAGGCCTTCGCCGTCAACTTCGCTCGCCGTGTACGCCCTCGGGTTCGTCGGATCATCGATCAACGTCACCACCTCGGATGCAATCTGTTCGCCGAGTCGGTCTCGAAACAGACTGCGTCCCTTCACCACGGCCTCACCATTCAAGGTGGAGGAAATAATCGAAATGAACTGGGCGGTCACATACGGATCCAACACCACTGTCACTCGACCCGAGGACGGCTTGGTAGCACCGAGCAGACGCGTGGCCCGCAGGGCGGCGTCCCCGGCGGCCCGTTCCAGATCAAACTCAATGGGCGACCGTCCAACAGTGAAGCCAAACCCGGTCTGGGTTTCCCCGTCTTGGTCAGCCAGAGTGGACACGGTCATGTAGCAGCCGTTCTCGCGGCCTGACTGGCGGACCCCGGAGGTGGTGGCCACCGCCGTCTCACCCATCACATCGGCATAGTTAGCTTCATCTACGCGAATCCGCGGATCACGGGCAGCGGTCATCGCTTCCAGATCTCGGGCGAGTGCGATCTTGTCCTCGGTTGGATATGCGGCCAGTTCCTCACTCCACAACGACTGCCGGGTCACCTCCACCCCGTCGGGGGTAGCGAGCCCTGCCCATTCATCGGCGGTTCCAAACCCGAGGTTCTCGCGAGCTTCGCCGAGCACCTCGGCGATCGCGGCCTGATCGAGGGTTCCGGCCGAGGACACCCCGGTGCGACCATCCGAGATCACCCTGATCCCGATTCCCTCGCTACGGGCCGAAACAAAGTGTTCCACCTCGCCGCGGTAGACGCGGATCTCGGTCTCCCCGCCGCGGGCCACAAACGCCTCAATCTGTTCACCGGGGCGGGCCTGGGCCACCACCGAATCGGCTAGGGCCTGCAAGTCGTTCATGCTGCGGTGCCACCAACGGTGAGAGCTGCCACCCGCAGAGTCGGCTGGCCATCGCCTACCGGGACGCCCTGACCATCTTTGCCGCATGTCCCCGGACTACCCATCGCGAAGTCGTTACCCAACATGTCGATATCGGCGAGCACCTTGGGGCCGTTACCGATCAGGTTGCCGTCACGCAGGGGTTCTGTGATCCGGCCGCCCTCAATCAAGTAGGCCTCCGTCATCCCAAACACGAAGTCCCCGCTGGCGGTGTTGACACTGCCCCCACCGAGATGCGCCACGTACACGCCATGGTCGGTGGCGGCGATGATGTCATCGGGATCCTCCGCGCCATCGAGCACGTAGGTGTTGGTCATTCGGACCATCGGCAGGTGGCGGTAGCTCTGGCGGCGACCATTACCGCTGCCTGGACGACCTTCCCGCCGGGCTCGCAACACATCCCACATGTAGTCGGTGAGCACCCCGTCTTTGATCAACACGTTGTGCTGGGTCGGATGGCCCTCATCATCGATGCCGAGCGTGCCCC
Source organism: Ilumatobacteraceae bacterium (assembly GCA_018401375.1). Taxonomy (GTDB): domain Bacteria; phylum Actinomycetota; class Acidimicrobiia; order Acidimicrobiales; family Ilumatobacteraceae; genus M30B72. The sequence continues at coordinate 72,610 of JAGYKR010000003.1, forward strand.
ATTCCCCGGGCATGTCCCCATTGTCGACGAGTGTGACTAACGGCGAGGCCACGAGTTCACCTACACGGCCGGCGTACACGCTCGCCCCTTTGGCGATCAGGTCCGCTTCAAGCCCATGACCGCAGGCCTCGTGAAACAACACACCGCCCGTGCCGCGCTGGATGACCACCGGCATCGTGCCCGAGGGGGCCGGGCGCGCCGACAGTTTGGTGATCGCTTGGCGAGCTGCCTCCCGAGCGAACTGCTCCACGTCCATCTCATCGAACACTTCCCAGCCACGGGTGTGGCCCATCGACTGGTATCCGGTCTGCATGCCTGCGTCACCAGCGGCCACAGCACTCAGACGCATCAGCACCCGGACCTGCTCATCGGTGGCGTACACCCCCTCGGTGTTAGCCACCAGCACGCTGCGACGGCTATCCCCATACCCCGCTGAGACCTGCACAATTTCCGATCCCGCTGAACGGGCGGCCTCATCTGCGGCTAGCAACAACGCAACCTTGGCCTGCGTGGACACATCGCGGGGATCGCGCTGAATCACTGCGGGACGGGAATAGGCAGACTCGAGTGACACCACCCGCTGCCCTCCGGCGCCACCGCCCTTCGCGGCCGCTGCAGCCGTGCGGGCGGCCTCCGCCAGACCCTTCTCGCTCAGATCCGAGGTGTAGGCATAACCGGTCGTCTCGCCGGCCACCACCCGGATTCCGGCACCTCGATCTCGACTGCTCGTGACTTGTTCCACTCGTCCGTCATCGAGAGAGGCCGAAACCGATCGTCGGTTCTCGGCGAACACCTCCGCAAATTCGGCGCCGCCCGCCATCGCCGTTCCTAGGGTCCGTTCCAACACATCAGGTTCGATCACAACGATCATGCTACGTGAGCGTTAGCGTGAGGGACCGTGAAGATCGCAGTAGGACTCCGTGGGGACGCGAAATTAATTGTCCTCCAAGCTGACACCGCTGCGGCCCTCGGCTCAGGCAGTGTGGAGGTGCTCGGCACCCCTCGGATTGTCGGACTCTGCGAGGAGGCCACGTGCTCGGCCCTGCACGGTGTGCTCGAAGAGGGTTCCACCACGGTCGGGATGCGCGTGCAGATCGACCACCTGCAGCCCACCCCGGTAGGAGCCGCCGTTATTGCTGAAGCGGTGCTGGAAAAGATTGAAGGCCGCCGACTCACCTTTAACGTCACCGCCTCCGATGAGCGTGGCCTCGTGGCCGCCGGCAAGGTCACCCGCATCGTGGTCGATGTGGAAAACTTCATGGCAAAGTGCTGCTAAGCAGCACTTCATGACTAGTGCTGCTGAGCGGCACTTCATGACCGGCGCTGCTAAGCGGCTGTGATCAGGCCAGGTTGCTGCTCCTCGGATAGATGTCAGCCGGATCGGTCATCACGTTCACGAGATACGGAATCCCGCTCGCAAAGGCTCGATCGAGCGCTGGGCCGACCTGATCGGGATCCGTCACCGTCTCCCCACCACCACCGAGCGCCCGCACCACCTCGTCGTAACGACACTCCGGCTGCAAATCACATGCCATGTCCCATCCGTAGATCGCCTGCATGGGATGTTTTTCTAGCCCCCACATGCCGTTATTGCCCACCACCATCACCACCGGCAGGTTGTGGCGTACGAGGGTGTCCACATCCATCAAACTGAAACCAGCCGCTCCATCTCCGAGGAGCACCACCACCTGCGAGGAGGGCCGCACCACCCGAGCTGCGATCGCATAGCCGAGCCCGTTCCCGAGACATCCGTAGGGACCGGTGTCCAACCAACAGCCCGGCTGCTGCACCTCCACCAACTTGCCGGCGTAGGAAGCGAAGTCACCTCCATCACAGATCACGACGGCGTCGCGAGCGAGCCGGGCCCGCAACTCCCCGTAGACCCGGCCCGGGCTGATAACGGTGCCACCGGCTGTCAGCAAGGCCCGCTCCGACTCAGTGGCTCGTAGTTCAGCGTTAATGAGCTCTGCGATCCATTCATCGTGGCGCGATCTGGAAGCACCCAAATCTGAGGGTTCATAGGCGGCGAGCTCAGCGAGGATCCGCCGGTGGTCACCGACCACGGTATGCACCTGCACATGCCTGGCCCGCTGAGATTCAGCGTCCACCACATGCATCACGGTGGCCTCACCGAACCGGCCGAATCCGAGTCGGAAATCAAGGGGGGTACCGAACACAACCACCAGATCGGCCCGATCCTTTAACACGGCTCGGGTTCGAAGGAATGCCAATTCATGATCGGCGGCCAACATGCCACGACCGAGACCATTGAAGAAACATGGCACCCGCACATGCTCCACGGCAGCGAGCAATTCCACTTCAGCTCCATCGAAGTAGACATCCGAGCCGATCACGAATGCCGGCCGCTCAGCGGCGGTGATCGCTGCAGCTAAGAGCGCTAGTGCCTCGGGATCAGGTTCTTGGCCGCGACCAAACCCACTCGGAAGTGCGGGTACCTCACCGGTGACGGGGCCGAACACATCGAGAGGAAAATCACGAAACACGGGACCACGATGCGGTGTCATGGCCTCGGTCAGCGCTGCGACGATCTCGTGGCCTACCTGTTCCGGATCTGTGACCGTGGCAGCGGATTTGGTCACCGAAGCCAGGATCGGCACATGGTCAAGCTCCTGGAGCGAGCCTGCGCCCCATCTCATCGCCGGGGCCCGCCCACCGAGAATCAAGAGTGGGGAACCGTTGAAATGGGCCGAGGTCACAGCCGACACGCCGTTGGTGATTCCCGGTCCCGCGGTCAAAACAGCGAGGCCGGGTCTACGGGTCAACTTCGCGTAAGCCTCGGCGGCGAAGGTGGCGGTCTGCTCGTGGCGGGTGTCCACCACCGCCATTTTGATTGCGCGCCGCCTCATAGAACGGCCAGATATGTCCTCCATTGAGAGTGAACATGACATCTGTGCCCACTGAACGTACGGCAGCGACGGTTTGTTCTCCTGCGTGTCCATGACATTCGCCCATCGCCGAAACCTACATCGGCGCCCCCGAGACCGACAGGGCCGCTTGGCCTACCATCATCTGTCCCCCCGTTGGTCTGGACCTAAATTTGGGGGGTCAAGAACCTAAGGTGTGAACGGTGAACATCGCCCCTACGCCCGCACATCAGGCCCGACCGCATCGGTTGTTCTGGTGGAAGGAGGCGTTGATCGTTGCGATCTTCTACGTGATCTATTCCTCGATCCGTAACCAATTCGGTTCAAACAGGATCGCCTCCGAGGGGATCCCGCGCGCGGCCTTTCGTAACGCCGAACGAGTAATCCGATGGGAGGAGGCCGTCGGCCTCTACCACGAGCTGACGGTCCAGTCCTGGTTCCTCGGTATGCGCTGGTTCATCCAGTTTTGGAACGTGTTCTACGGAACGGCCCACTTCATCGTCACCCTCACCGTGTTCGCTGTGCTGTTTTGGAAACGCCCGCAGGTGTTTCCGCAGTGGCGCAACTCCCTTGCGGCAATGACCGCGCTTGCGATCATCGGCTTCGCCTTTTTCCCTCTCATGCCGCCCCGGCTGTTGGATGAACCGTGTCCATGGGAGAGCGCTAACTCCTACGGCGGAAGTTGCATCGCTTCGGATCTTCGGGACGAAGAAAACGGCTTCGGGTTTGTGGACACGCTGGCCGAGTACGGGGGAACCTGGTCATTTGACTCCGAGGCGATGGCCTCGATCTCCAATCAGTACGCAGCGATGCCAAGCCTGCACATCGGATGGGCAACCTGGTGCGCGATCGCGCTGTGGCCACTCCTCCGGCGGCGGCGAGCCAAACTCGCAATGCTGGCGTATCCGGCGGTCACGCTGTTTTGCATCGTCATCACCGGCAATCACTACTGGATGGACGGAGTGGGTGGCATCATCGTGTTCGGGTTCGGCGCAGTCTTCGGGTGGAGCGCGCACCGATGGAACCAAGAGCGCCTCGATCGCCGTTGGTTAGCACTTAGCGCGGATCTCTGATCCAGTTGTCCTGATTAGGCGGGATCAAAACGAGTGATAGCCGCCGTCGATGGTGATCACGTCTCCGGTGTGGTAGCTGCTCGCCGAACTCGCCAGATACACCGCAAGCCCGCCGAAATCCGCTGGGACACCCCACCGACGTGTCGGCACCCGCGGCAGCACCTTGTCCACAAACTTCTGCCATCCGAGAGCCCCAGCGGTCATCTCGCTCTCGATCCATCCGGGAAGCACCGCATTAGAGCGGATCCCATGGCGGGCATGCTCCACAGCGATCGCTCTCATCATTGAGATCAACCCGCCCTTGGAAGCGCCATAGTGCTGGCCTTTTTGCTGCCCGAAATACGCCGAACCTGAGGTGGTGAAAATGAGCGAACCGCCGGTGGTGTCACCGCTCTCCGAGCGTTGAGCCATATGTCGGGTTGCCGCCCGCGCTGTATAAAAAGCACCGTCGAGATTGACTCGCATAACCCTGCGCCATTCCTGCGTGGTCATTTCCAGGAAGCTCGGCGCTTGCCCGCCCACTCCTGCGTTCACAAAACACGAATCGATCCGGCCGAATCGCTCGAGGACTGCGGCCATCGACGCCTCCACGGCCTCTTCGTCTCCAACATCGCACACCACATCCACCACTCGATCACCCGCTGATTGACCAGACGAATGACCAGACGAGTGACTAGAGCTCGCCAAATCGATCAACCTTGCCGCTGCCGCAGAGTTCTTCGCCGGGTTCGTCCCCCAGATCGCAACAGTTGCGCCGTGGGCGACGAGAGCTTCGGCCATGCCGAGACCGATCCCACTGTTGCCTCCCGTCACGAGGCTCACGTGACCGCTGAGATTAAAAGGCGAAGAAGATGGGAGTTGGGCTGTGGTCATGTCATCAGATTAGGAATCCGGACCGACATCAGACCCAGTCGACAGTGACCGGTAACACCCCTCGTTGATGCTCGGCCCATATGGCACCAGATAGCGTCTAGGGGAGCATGTATCTGGAGCGAATCTCATCACCCCAGGACCTCATCGGCCTGTCGCCGGCGGACCTGACCGCTTTATGCGAGGAGATTCGCGATTTCATTGTCTCGGCTGTCTCGGTCACCGGCGGCCATCTCGGCTCCAACCTCGGGGCCGTAGAACTAACTGTGGCTCTGCATCGAGTCTTTGATTCCCCCACCGACGCCATCTTGTGGGACACCGGCCATCAGGCCTACGTGCACAAGATTCTCACCGGACGTCGCAACCAGTTCGAACAGTTGCGTCAAACCGGCGGGCTCTCGGGCTATCCGAGCCGGGAGGAAAGCCGGCACGACTACATCGAGAACAGTCACGCCTCCACGGTGTTGTCCTACGCCTACGGGATGGCGTCGGCGCGCGACGCCGGGGTAGACACCCACCGCCACATCGTGGCCGTTATCGGTGATGGGGCGATGACAGGGGGCCTCGCCTACGAAGCCCTCAATAACCTTGGGCATTCTGGTCGTCGGGTGATCATCATCCTTAACGACAACGGCCGCAGTTACGCCCCGACAATCTCCAACCTGTCGGCCACCCCATCGGGCAAGTTCACCAGTGGCTCATTGACCGGAGATCCCCCTCAAGGCATCGAGCGCAGTGGAGATCGACCTAGCGAAAGAATTTCGGACCGGATCACCGACCGAATCGGCGAACTGCTTTCGCATGCGCTGACCGATATCCGCCTCAACCCCACCTATGTTCGGCGTCAGCGTCGCCTCGAGGAGTTCTTGCACAACCTTCCGGTTGTTGGCACTCCCGCTGAGCGCGCCATGGAGGCTTTTAAGGCCGGGGTCAGGGAGTTCTTGCAGCCGCCGTCATTTTTTGAAGCACTCGGCGTGCGCTACGTCGGTCCCGTAGACGGCCATGACATCACTGCTCTTGAGCAGTCCTTCGCCAACGCCGTGGACCTCTCCTCTGAAGGCCCGATCGTCGTCCATGTGCTCACCCAAAAAGGGCGCGGCTATTCCCCAGCCGAGGACGACGAGGAGAAAAACCTCCATGACGCCCCCATCTTCAACCCGGCCACCGGTCCGCCTAAGTCCGGGCCGAGCGGATACACCCAAGCCTTCGCCGAAGCGATCCTCACGGAGGCTGCAGCGAATCCGCGCCTCGTGGCGGTAACCGCCGCAATGCCAGGGCCCACCGGGCTGATCCCATTCCAGGAGAAATATCCTGACCGGTTCTATGACGTCGGTATCGCCGAACAACATGCCGTGGCCGGGGCGGCCGGTATGGCGATGTCAGGGCTCACTCCGGTGGTTGCGATCTACTCCACTTTTTTGTCGAGGGCCTGGGACCAAGTGGTCTACGACGTGGCCCTGCACCGTCTCGGTGTGATCTTCTGTCTGGATCGAGCCGGCATCACCGGGCCCGATGGGGCGAGCCATCACGGGGTCTACGACATGGCGATGCTGTCCAAGGTGCCCGGCATGCGCATCCTCGCACCGTCGAGTGCCCAAGAGCTCCAGCAGATGTTCCATGACGCAGTTGGTCTCGCTGAGTCCGGCCCCGTCACAATCCGCTACCCACGCGGTGCCGCCCGACAGGTTCGGAGCGATCAGGTGGGGACTGGGATGTCGGCCCTGCGCCTTCGCTGCGACTCTGAATCTGAGGTGTGCATCCTCGCCATCGGGTCCATGGTGGCTGAGGCGCTCCATGCAGCAGAGATGCTGAATGAGTCGGGGATACCCGCCACCGTGTGGGATGTGCGGTCCTGTCTGCCACTCGATCCAGAAATGATCGCCGATGCGGCCGCCCACCGTGCCGTGGTGACCGTTGAAGATGGAATCCGAGAGGGTGGGATCGGAATGATGATCGCTGAGCACATCAGCGCCGTCGATCCGTCCGTAGCGGTGGCCACCCTCGGGGTACCCACCCGCTTCATTGCGCATGCGAGTAGCGCCCAGCAGATCCACGCCCAACTCGGACTCGACGCCGCTGGGATCTGCGAGCGGAGCCGAACTCTGATCACTGAACGTGCCCGCTCATAGCGCTGGCTCCTAGTCTTGGGCCGTGAGCTCCACCCCAGAAAGCCTGCACTCCTTCCAGCGACTCAAGTTTGAGATGCGTGACCACGGGGTGTTGCTGATCACCCTCGACAATGCCGAACGTCTCAACGCCACCGACGCAGTGATGCATGAGGAACTCTCAAGAATCTTCGCCGTGGTGGATCGCGAACCATCCATTGCAGCGGTCGTGGTCACCGGCAGTGGCCGGGCATTCTCTGCGGGAGGTGACCTTGATTGGATCAGCCAGCAAGTGGGTGATTATTCCCAGACGATGAAGGTGATGCGCGAGGCCGGCGACATCGTGCGGACCATGATCGACTGTGACACCCCGATTATCTCTGCGATCAACGGCGTCGCAGTGGGGGCGGGATTGGCGGTAGCCCTGCTCGCAGACATCAGCATCATCAATGCCGAGGCGCGCATCACTGATGGCCACATCCGGCTCGGGGTGGCTGCCGGAGATCATGCGGTGGCGATCTGGCCACTGCTGTGCGGGATGGCCAAAGCAAAGTACTACTTGATGACAGCGGACTTCATTGACGGCGCAGAGGCTGAGCGGATCGGCCTCGTCTCACGGGCGGTAGCTCCCGATGAGGTACTCCCCACCGCGCTGGGGATCGCCGAAAAACTGGCCACCGGACCCCGTGATGCCACCCGCTTCACCAAGCGCGCCCTCAACCATTGGCTTCGCCAAGCTCTACCAGCCTTTGAAGCATCTCTCGCCTACGAGATGTTGAACTTTCTCGGACCCGATGCCGCCGAGGGTCTCGCTGCGCTCCAAGACAAGCGGTCCCCCCGATTCGGAGACACCTGATGGCCTCCGATCTCGAACTCGCTCTCGCAGCGGCAGATCTCTGCGATGCGCTCACCTTGCCGCTTTATGAGAGCCAGGATTTTGCGCTCGATTGGAAGTCCAATCACACGGAGGTCACCGAGGTTGATCGCGCCGCTGAACGCTTGATCGCTGACTATCTGCTCGCTGCGCGTCATGACCATGGGGTAATCGGTGAGGAGCATGGACCCCAAGGCGACACCTCCTCACCCTGGCAGTGGCTGATTGACCCGATCGATGGCACCTCGGGATTTGTGCGTCGGATTCCGGTCTGGGCCACATTGATTGCACTCACCCATGTGGAACAGGGACCGGTGCTCGGAGTGATCTCCGCTCCGGCCCTCAAACGACGCTGGTGGGCGGCCCGAGGGCTCGGCGCATTCGCTGATGGACGTCGTTGTCAGGTCTCCACCGTCGACACATTGGCCCACGCCCAGGTCAGCCTCACCTTTAACTCCGGCTGGGATCGTCTAGGGCTCACCTCGACGCTGGTCCAGATCCAGTCCGAAGCCCGCCGGCCCCGAGGCTTCGGTGATTTTTGGCAGCACTGTCTCGTTGCAGAAGGGGCCGTGGACTTGGCCATCGATGCCGTGGGAGTCGCCCCGTACGACCTCGCCGCATTGAAGATTCTCGTGGAGGAAGCCGGCGGGACCTTCACCGACCGCCACGGCAACCCCACCCATCTGAGCGATACCGCGATATCTTCCAACGGCCGTCTCCACGATCAGGTGATCCGACGCTTACACCCTTCTCTGACTGCTGAAGCCCCATGACCGACCCAACATCTGTTCCCGATCCCGCCGCTGATTCCCCCGACGGTTTCGCGACCCGTGCGATTCGCGCCGGACGCGCCGCCAGTGGACGGGCCCTGGCACCGGCGATCTGGGCCTCGACCACCTGGGAATCAGAAAGCCTTGAGGACGCTCATTTACGAGCGATCTCGGCTCGTGGTCCCGAGTTTTATAGCCGTTACGGGAATCCTTCAGTCCGTGATTTCGAATCTGCCATCGCCGATCTCGAAGGAGCCGAAGCGGCGCTCGCTTTCGCTTCCGGGATGGGAGCGATCGCATCAGTGGTGCTCGCTTTGTGTTCAGCAGGCGATCACATCGTCGCCCAGCGCCAGCTCTACGCCGGCACTTTGTCCTTCCTACAGGGGCCGTGTGCGCGCCTCGGGATTGAGGTCACCTTTGTAGATGGTTTTGCCCCCGGCGCGTTCGGCGAAGCGATTCGCCCCGGACGCACAATGCTCGTGATCGCTGAAACTCCCTCTAACCCGAGACTCGACATCGTGGATCTCGGAGCCTTCGGCGCGATCAATGGACCCTTCACCATGGTGGATTCCACCTTCGCTACCCCACTTGGACAGCAGCCCCTTCGCCATGGGGTGGATCTCGTGATGCACTCGGCCACCAAGGGGATTGCCGGCCACAACGACGCAACCTTGGGTGTGATCGCCGGTGAAGCCGAACTGATCAACGAGATCTGGTCCTACGGGGTGCTTCATGGCGCAGCCGCCTCGCCCTATGACGCAGTCAACGCCCTTCGAGGAATCAAGACCTTGGCTGTACGTGTCGCTCAGCAATCGCACAGCGCCACCGAGATAGCCGCAACCTTGTGTAGCCACCCGGCACTCAGCGCCGTCTACTACCCGGGCCTTGCCTCCCACCCACACCACGATCTCGCAACCCGCCAGATGAACCATTTCGGTTCGGTGCTGTCGGTAGAAGTTCGAGGCGGCCGTGACCAGGTACGCACAGTGTTTGAGCACTTGCGCTTGTGCAGGCTCGCGACGTCGCTCGGGGGGCCAGAAACCCTGGTCTGTCATCCGGCCACCACCACCCACGCCGGTTTGAACCCTGAGGAGCAAGTTGCTAACGGTGTATCGGAATCAATGATTCGAATCTCGGTCGGCCTTGAGTCCGCCGCCGATCTGATCGCCGATCTGACCCAAGCTCTGAACCGGTCCTGAACCGGTCCTGAATCAGTCCAGTTCGGAGCCGACTACCGAGACAAAGCTGACGCAAGCTCCGGGCGAACCGCCGAGATTATGAGTCAACGCCTTGGTCTTCCCGGCGGCCACGCTCGCAATCTGTCGTTCCCCCGCTTCCTCACGGAGTTGCAACCAGCACTCAAACAGCATCCGCAGACCCGAAGCACCGATCGGATGTCCGAAGGATTTGAGACCGCCGTCGGGATTCACCGGTAGTTCGCCATCAAGATCAAAGGTGCCGGCCAGCACCTCTTTCCATCCGAAGCCGCGCTCCGCGAATCCGAGGTCCTCCATCAACACCAGTTCGGTAGGGGTGAAGCAGTCGTGCACTTCCGCCATCGCTAGTTCGGCCCGCGGGTTTGTGATCCCGGCTTGGGCGTAGGCATCACGGGCGCTGTGCACCACTTCGGTGAAGCTGGTGTAGTCATAGGACGGATCGATCGGACCGGCAGCCGGGCCCGCCACAAACGACAGTGCCTTCACGAAGATCGGCCGATCGGTGTACTTATAGGCGTCCTCGGCACGCACGATGATCGCCGCAGCCGAGCCGTCACTGACACCGGAACAATCAAAAATCCCGAGCGGTCCCGCCACCAACGGAGAACACGCGATCGTCTCTTTGGAGACTTCCTTGCGGAACTGTGCCCGTGGGTTCAGCGCCCCGTTGCGATGGTTTTTCCAGGCGATGCGGGTCATCACATCTTTCATCTCCTGGGTATCCACCCCGTACTTCTCGGCGTAGGCCGGAGCGAGGAAACTGAACGAGGCCGGAGCCGTCACATTGGACGATGTCCCGTCGTTTGCAGGAGAGGGCACCACGAGACCGGAAAAGCCCGAGTCCTTGAGTTTCTCCACCCCGATCGCCATCACCACGTCATACGCACCTGAGGCCACGGCATAACACGCGTTGCGGAAGGCCTCCGAGCCCGTTGCGCAGTAGTTCTCTACATGGGTGACCGGCTTGTGGTCGATCTTTAGCGGCCGTGACAGGGTCAGTCCCGACAGACCCGAACCCATCGTCCCCAACCAGAACGCGTCCACGTCACCGAGGCTCACACCCGCCGAACCCAGTGCCTCAGCGGAGGCGTCAATCAACAAGTCATCGGTGGAACGATCCCAGTGCTCACCGAATTGGGTGCACCCCATACCGACGATCGCCACCTTGTCGCGAATCCCATGTGAAGCCATTTCGATCCCCTTTTCTCCACTCCTGTGGAATTGACACCCGGATTGTTCAGATGCTGTTCGTTACTCAGCGGCGGTGGGCCGCGCCTTCCAAAAATAGTTGTGGATTCCGTCTGTGGTGTAGAGCCGTCGAAAGGTCATTTCTACACGGCCACCGATCCGCACCGCTTCGGGATCCACATCGGTGAGCTCGCATTGGAATCGCCCACCCCCATCAAAGTCGATGATTGCCGCAACCACGGGAGGTGACAACGAGTAAGCGAGGCGGTCCACAGTGAACGTGGCGATCCGAGCCGGGATGTCAGCCATCCGAACCGGTTCCATCTGATCGATGTTGCCGGTACCCATCGACACTCGAGCCGGAGGCAGATGGACAAACCCTGTTTCGTCTCGGCTTCCCACCAACCCGTATTTCCATTCCGAGGTGCGATGGCTCGGCGGGGATGCAGGTCGTTCCGGCTCGGGACGCCGCGGAGGTTCGCGATCTAAGAACCCTCGCCAGGTCAAAAAACTTGCGTAGTCCAAATCGTCGCGACCGGCAGCGATCGCTGCTCGCAGGTTGGTCAAGGACCGTAGTTGGTAAGCGCTCAACGCATCGGTGGTCTCCCACAGCGATACCTCTGCTCCATCGGCGAGCACGATCACGGCGATGCGTTGGCCCGGCGTCGCAGTGTCGAGCACATCGGCCAACAACAGTGCCCAATGAGCAGCGCCTGTGTTACCGATGGTGTCGGTCAGATCATTCACCACTTTGGAGGGGTCCAGATCACAGGCCTTCGGTACCGCTTTAACGGCCCGAGCGTGCAGACCGGTGATGATGATCCGGTCCAGATCTCCCGGCTCCCAGCCCGACTCTTTGAGCGCTGCGGCTACGGCCTCTTGGACCAACGGCAACCCGGCATATTCGCCAAACCGGTCCTCCCAGACCCGCGAATAGTCCTCGCCTGGTACTCGCCATCGGTCGGTGAACTCGGCCACGGCCTGATAGCGACCAGCGAGCACCGCAATCGGATCGGTGTCACCAAAACAGAGCGCAACCGCAGCGTCACCGCCACTGGACTCCTCGGCGCTGCCTGGCCGCCCGGTGCGAACATCGGACAGGATCGCCACCCCCGCATGAGCAGAAGCAGCGGCGACTGCACCGAGGCCCGAGCGGATTCCGCCGATCGCATCGAAGGCCCCCACCGAGGAGGCGAGCCCAAGCGCCGCATGCACGGTGGTTGCGTTGGACTTGTCCAAATATCCAGGTGTCGTGGTGGCAAACCACAGCGACTGTGCTCGGTAGGCAGGCCCGGCTGCTCTCAACGCCACTCGCCCGGCTTCGACGGCCATGGAGGTGGAGTCCTCGTCATAACTGGCCACACTGCGCATCCCACGGCCTCCGCCCGATCCGAGCATTCCAGTGATCGCCGTGCGCTGCAATCTCCAATACGGCAGATACGCCCCGTAGGCCACGATTCCGGTCATCTCGTCACGTTATGGGCTGGACCGCTCGCGCTCCGAACCCAAAGACACCCGCCGGCAGCGTTAGGCCGCTATAACAGGGCGCTCAGCTGTAGAACGGATTTTCGCCGGAGGTGTGGTCGGTCAAGTCCTTGACCCGTTCCACTGCTTCCACGGCATCCACGAGCATGGTCTGCACTCCGTCGAGCATGGTCATCTTGCTCATCGAGCATCCGTGGCAGCCACCGCCCATGGTCAAATACACGGTGCCCTCTCCGTCGTGACCCACGTAGGTCACAAAACCTCCGTGTGCAGCCAACGCCGGATTGACTTCGGTAGCGATGACAGCTTCCACGTGGGCGGAGATCTCATCGTCGTTCACCAATCCGTCCACCGCAGGTGCTGGTGGCCGATTGGGGTTACGGATCACGAGGCCGGCGCTGTCGGTGTAGTCGAGGGTCGCGCCCTGCAAGAACTCCATATCCGGGCCGGGAATGATCACCTTGAGACCGTCATGGGTGCGCACCTCATCGGTGAACGCTGCCGTCAGATACTCCTCAAAGCTCAAGTCGTAGCGAAAGTCTTCACCTTGACCTGAAGCGATCGCTAGACGCAGGCCGAGTTTGTCAGCATCGGATTCCTCGGCGCGCAGTTCAATCAGTTTGCGCATCGCCTCAGAGGTAATGACGATGATCGGATCGCTCGTGGTCAACGACCCGGCTGCAGTCGAGATTGCATCGAGTGGACTCATGTTCTCAGGCTACCGTCGCTTCTCATGAACACGAATCCCCCTGCCCACAGCGATCCCGTTCATCTGCAGCAACATCTGTATGACTTCTGCGAACTGATCCCTAGTACCGACCTCACCGCAGCGGTACCCGGGTGCACGAACTGGAACGCTGAGGCATTGATTACCCATCTCGGCACCGTGATGCACCGGGTCACCGAGGGGCTCTCCACCGGGGTGGCGCCCATCACTGCACCGCCAACAGCGCCGACCACGCCCACCGAACTCCAGGCTTGGTGCTCCTACCTCGTCGAGCGGGTCCTTTCAGCGCTCTCGAGCACAGATCCTCAGGCCACCGTCTGGATGCCCTTTGCGGCTCCGGCCCGTGTGGAGATCTGGCGCCGCCGCCTCACTCACGAGTCCATGATCCACCTGTGGGATCTGCAACAGGCCCGAGGCGAGACCTTTCGGGTGGACCCGGTGCTCGCAAGCGATGGGATCGATGAATTCCTTGAGATCGTGCTCCCACGCGTGGCATCGGCGCCGCAGTTCGCTGCCCCGGCGGGCTCGTTACACCTGCATTGCACGGATGTGCACGGTGAATGGTGGATGCAATGTGACGAGACCGGGGCACTCACAGTTCGTCGCGAACATGCCAAAGGCGATGCCGCCATCCGCGGTTCGGCGGCCGCAATCCTGCTCGCTCTGTGGAATCGACCGCGGCCCGAGGCGATAGCCGCACCAGAGGTGATCGGCATGACCGATGTGGCCGATGCGTGGATGGCACTTCCAGGGTTGTAAGCACTTAAGCCTGCAATGACTTCCACCTCCTCCCCCCCATCAGCCTCCACCCCCGAATCCCGCGGTCGTAATCTGGCTCTGATTGCGATGACCGTGTCGGTCATCACGTTTTCCGCGAGTTCCACGGTCATCAAATGGGCACAGACCCCCGGCCCGGCGATCGCACTGTGGCGAATGGTGATCGCGTCTTCGTTGTGGTGGGTGGTGTTGCTCATCCATCGAGCCCGCACCGGATTTCCTCTCCCCACACGTCAAACTTGGCTCCGGGTAATGCCCGCCGGGATCTTCTTCGGTTCCAATATTGCGATCTTTTTCACAGCGATCACGCGGACCTCCATTGCACATGCTGAGTTCATCGCCGCGCTCAGCCCCCTGTTGCTCCTTCCCGCTGGCGCGCTGATCTTCAAGGAGCATCCAAACTGGAAAGCGTTGCGGTGGGGCCTCATCACTCTCCTCGGTGTCTCGTTGGTGTTGTTCACGGGTAGCGGCAACGGTGCAGCGAGTCTCAAAGGTGACTTGATGATGATCATCGTGTTGACCGCTTGGGTCGGATATCTGCTTTCCACCAAATGGGCGCGGCGTCACAACATCCACGTGATCCACTTCATGGCTTGCGCCGTCCCAATGGCGATGATCCCGGTCATCCCCATCGCTTTAGTGGTGGCCGGCGACAGCCTGTGGCCACTGTCTGGGCGGGCCTGGTTAGTGGTGGGCCTGCTCGCTGTTCTCACTGGCATCATGGCCCATGGCTTAATCGTGTTTTCCCAGAAACATCTGCCGGTTGCCACCATCGGCATCATGCAGGTGGGCGGGCCGGCCCTCGCTGTGTTTTGGGCTTGGGTAGTACTCGGGGAATCGATCGCACCGTTGCAGTTTCCGGGCATGGCGTTAGTGGTGATCGGATTAGCCGCCTTCACATTGTCGAGTCAGCGCCGAGCGGTGCTGCCTCTCGTGGTGGCTCAACCGCCTAGCCTCAGCGATTCTCTTGATGATTGACGAACTGCCGTCACCCCCCATGAGATTCACCGCAAGTTCATCCAATCACACCTTCGATGTTTCCTTTGGTGCGGTCACCGGCAACCAAGCCTGATAGGCAAATGATGTGCGCATTCTTGTGACCAATGACGACGGCATCGATTCGATCGGACTGCGGATCCTCGCCGAAGCGATGACCCCTTATGGCGATGTGGTGGTGGCTGCTCCTGACCGCGAATACTCGGGCGCCGGAGCGGCACTCGGTGCCCTCCACCTCCTACAGCCCGAAGTTCGCCGCACGCGCCTCGACGGCGTTCCCGAGGCCTGGACAGTGAATGGTCCACCCGGGCTATGCGTCATGTTTGCTCGGCTCGGTGCGTTTGGGGAACCCTTCGATCTCGTGGTCTCAGGGATCAACCCAGGGGCCAACGTCGGTCGGGCGATTTACCACTCCGGCACGGTCGGGGCCTGCATCACGGGACGCAACGGCGGGATCAGCGGAATCGCTGTCAGCCAGGCGGTCCGCGGCTTTGGTGTGGAAGGCCAAGGATGGGACGAGATGCTGATTGACCTGAACTGGGAGGCGGCCGCTGAGGTGGCCAGCAGTTTTGTCAAAGGTTTCGTGACGGCGATGCCCGCGGATCCACTCGTGGTCAACATCAACGTTCCCAATCTCCCGGTGGCGGAGATGGCTGGCTGGACATACACCGAGGTTGGCGCTCGTCCACCACGGTCGGTGGCCTCCGCCACTCTCGCCCCAATTGAAGGCCACGACGACGCCTACCAAGTGGTGATGGACTGGGGTGACACTGCGGTGCTGGCAGAAGGAACCGACGGTGGAGCGGTGGAGCGTGGCCTCGTGTCGGTCACGTACCTCAGCCCGATCACGGCCGAGACCCACAATCATGTGGTCCCCGCCAACCACACCCTGAGCGAACTTTTCGCCCGCTAGAGTCACCACATACGAACGGGGAGCCCGCAGGTCACGGCGGGCTGAGAGGGTGGCCGCCGCCACCGACCCGCAGACCTGATCCGGATCATGCCGGCGGAGGGATTCATGCAGGACCAAACTCCAGTTCCACCAGTTGTGACAGGGCTCGACGAGACCTTTGTGGTCGTGATCGGAGCCGAAGCACTTGACCCCGCTGTGGTGGCTCTTCTTCCCGCAGGTGCCCGAGTGGTTGCCGCCGACAGTGGAACCGACCACGCTCTCGCAGCCGGCCTCACACCCGAATCAGTGATCGGTGACCTCGACTCAATCAGTCCGGCTGGTCTGGAATGGGCGCACATCCATGCCGAGGTGATCGCCCATCCCCCCGAAAAAGATCTCACCGACACCGAACTCGCGCTGCACCATGTGGCCGAGCAGCACCCCGCCCGCGTGATCCTGCTGTCGGGCGGCGGGGATCGACTCGATCACACAATGGCCGCTTTCGGTGCCCTCGGCGCCTCCGAACTGGCCGGCATCCCCTCGCTCGAATGCTGGTGGGGCGGGCAGTACGCAATGGTGTTACATGGTCCAAGCAGAATCCGAAGATCGGTGGCCCCGGGCAGCCGCATCTCGCTCCTCGCCCTTCAAGGGGCGTGTTCGGGTGTTTCGGTATCGGGCACCCAATGGGAGCTTTCCAATGCCGAACTATCCGCCCTCAGTGGCCACGGACTGAGCAACCTCGCCGTGTCCTCCACCGTGCGAATCAGTGTCAGCAGCGGCGTCCTCACCGTCTTCTTCCCCTCGTCAGCTATTGGAGCATCATCATGATTTCATTGCCCCGCCGCGCAGCGACCATCGCGGTAATCGTCACCGTCACAGCGATGGTGCTCACTGCGTGTTCCTCCAACGGATCCCAAACAACCCCGATCGAGCCAACTCCGGTCGATTCAGTCCCGGCCGATTCAGTCCCGGCTCAGATCACGCTCGTTACCTACGACTCGTTCCCGCAATCGGGGACCTCACTGAACGATGCGATCGCGACCTTCACCGAGCGGACCGGGATCACAGTGGAAATCTTGTCGGCCGGAGACACCGGAACGATGATCTCCAAGGCGGTGCTGACATCAGGTAACCCCGAGGGTGATGTCTTATGGGGAGTAGACCAAACATCCCTCACCCAAGCCCTCGCCGCGGACGTGTTCGCTCCCGTCAGCGCACTGGCCGGTCGCGAGGCCCTCAACCCAGACCTCATGGCTGCGGCCACCACCGAACAAAATGCCGGGGACCTTGTGGTGCCGGTCAACTTCGGCGACGTCTGCATCAACTACGACATCGCCTGGTACGCCGAACGATCCATACCTGCGCCAACTCACCTCAGCGACCTCACTGACCCGATGTACGCCGGCCAGCTCGTGGTGCAGAATCCGGCCACCTCCTCGCCTGGTCTCGCAATGTTGTTGGCCACGATCGCCACATTCGGAGAGACCGGATGGATCGACTGGTGGGAGGCGATGGCTGCCAACGGCCTCCAGATCACAAACGGATGGACCGAGGCCTACTACGAGCGGTTCACCTGGGCGGGTGGCGGCGAACAACCAATGGTGGTCAGCTACGGGTCCAGCCCTCCCGCTGAAGTCCTGTTCGCTGAACCAGCCCGTGATGATGCACCGACTGCCGTCATCGAAAACAGCTGTTTCCGGCAGGTGGAGTTCGCCGGGGTGCTGCGAGGAACACGCCAGCCCGCAGCCGCCCAACAGTTGCTCGAGTTCTTGATCTCCACGGAGTTCCAAAGCGAACTCGCCCTCAACTTGTTCGTCTTCCCGTCAAATGCTGAGGTGGCACTTCCCGAGGTGTTTACCGCCCATGCCGTGATTCCCACCAGCCCCTTAAGTCTTGACGCTGCGTTGATCCAAGAGCGTCGATCGGACTGGATTGAGGAATGGACCGCCCGGGTGTTGCGCTGAGCCACCCAAACCGCTTACCTGCCTGGCTGATTGGGGTTCTCGCCCTTGCCCCGGTGATCTTCATAGCCGGGTTATACCTGTGGCCAGTAATCACTCTGACTGGTCGCGGCCTGAGTGCTGCCGACCCATTCGCCGTGCTCTCGCGACCCCGGATCCATCAGGTGATCTGGTTCAGCACCTGGCAGGCGGTGGTCTCGACCGTGGCCACCTTGGTGATCGGGCTCGGCCCAGCTCACGTGATCGCGCGCTACCAGTTTCCAGGACGCCGCCTTTTGATCGGGGTGGTGACGGCGACCTTCGTCCTACCGACGGTGGTGATGGGAGCGGCGATCACCGCAATCGGCCTCCCGCGCGGCCTCACAGCCATCCTGATCGCTCATGTGGTGTTCAATCTGGCTGTAGTCATCCGTGTCACGGGACCGTTATGGCAGCAGATCCCCCGCGATCTGTCAGCAGCTGCAGCCACCCTCGGCGCATCCCCGCTGAGGGTCTTCTGGCACATTTCCTTACCGTTGCTTCGACCGGCCTTGTGGGCCAGCGCAGCGATCATCTTTTTGTTGACCTTCACCTCTTTCGGGGTGATCAGAGTGCTCGGCACTCCGGAACGCTCCACGATCGAAGTGGAGATCTGGCGCCGAGCCACCCAACTTGGTGACCTACCCGGGGCCGTGGTGCTCTCACTTCTCCAGCTGACTGTGATGCTCGCCTTGGTGACGGGATCGGTCATCGTGCAGCGCCGTAGCGGCTTGTCGCTGCGCCTCGACACCGGTACGGCACCGGATCGACCCGACACTGCGCGTCGCCGGATCCTCGTCGCAACGATGGCCGGAGGCACTGCGCTCGCAGTGGGGGTGCCGTTGATGGCGATGGTTGCTCGATCGATGCGTAACCGCGACGGTTTCACTCTTGCGGCCTGGCGCAACCTCGGAGTCCAAGAGATCCGCCCCGGCATTACCTTGGGTGTGGACCCGCTGGCTTCGATCCTTGCCTCGGTGCAGACCGCAGCCTGGGCGACCGCGATCGCGCTCGTGATCGGGGGGTTGGCTTCAGTGGTGATCGCTGCGGCCACAGGCCGCGCCACATGGCTGGACCTCGGCCTGATGCTGCCCCTTGGCACCTCGGCGGTCACGATCGGTTTGGGTATGGTCCTCACCTTTTCGCGCTGGCCTGTGGATTGGCGCAACAGATGGTGGCTGCTGGTCCTCGGCCATGCGGTGGTGGCTGTTCCGTTCGTGGTGCGCACCACGGTGCCGATTCTGCGCGCCATTCCCCAGGGTCTCATCGATGCCGCCTCCACCCTCGGTGCAACTCCGAATCGAGCTTGGTGGCATGTGGTGGTAGCGCAACTTTGGCGGCCACTCGGGGCGAGCGCCGGGGTGGTAGCTGCAATCTCCCTCGGGGAGTTTGGCGCCTCCAGCCTGCTCAGTCGTTCCGGCACCCAGACCATGCCGCTCGTGATCGAAAGCCTGCTCGGGCGGACGGGCACCCTGCTCCAAGCCCAGGCCTTTGCTCTGGCCACAGTCCTCGCCGGCATTACCGTGGTCATCGTGCTCATTATCGATCGTGTTTCGCAACGATCTCATCGAGACGGTCACCATCGATCTGAGGAATACTCGGGGCGCCCGGTGCCTCAATGAGCCTTGAAATCAGTCATCTGAGCGTTGGCTACCGCGATCAACTCGTGCTCACTGATTTCTCCCTGAGCGTCCCTAAGGGCCAGATCCTCGGCCTCCTCGGACCCTCAGGATGCGGCAAGAGCACCCTGTTACGAGCGGTTGCCGGCCTGATCCCGATTCATTCGGGGCGGATCGATCTCGCTGGTGTCTCGCTCACTGACCTGCCCACCCATCGGCGCCGGGTCGGGATGGTCTTCCAGGACAACCAGCTGTTCCCGCATCGTGATGTGGCTGCCAACATCGAATTTGGATTGAAGATGGCCAAGATCTCTGCGGATCAGCGGCGTCGTCGCCGAGGGGAACTGTTGGAACTCGTTGGTCTGGTCGGCATGGACCATCGACGGGTGGACGAACTTTCTGGCGGGGAGGCCAAACGGGTGGCGTTGGCCCGTGCTCTGGCTCCCGCACCGGATTTGCTGTTACTCGATGAACCACTCACCGGGCTCGACGCCGCCCTCAAAGACCGACTGGTCCTCGAGGTCCCTGCGATCCTGCGATCCCTCGAGACCACGGCGATCTGGGTAACCCACAGTCGCTCCGAGGCCGCCGCCGTGGCTGATGCGATCTGGGAGATGGGGGCTCCCCCTGGCCCGATCGAACACCGAGAGCGCTTCGAGATCCTAGAGATCTCGGCATCGCAGACCCACGCCTTGCGCCGGGCGGTATTGCGCGCCGGAACGCCCACCGACGTGGTCACGTTTAGCGAGGATGATGAACCGACCACGTGGCATCTCGGGATTCGAGATCAGGTCAGCGGTGATCTTGTTGCCACCTCCTCATGGATCTGTCGGGACCACCCCGGTGTACCGGGCCCCAACGGCATCCAACTCCGCCAGATGGCAGTGGCCAGTCACCTCCAAGGATCCGGCCTCGGGATGAGGCTGCTGCGCGCTGGAGTCCAAATGGCCCAGCAGCGTGGCGCTCACATCGTCTGGGCGCGGGCCCGGGACTCGGCACTGGGGTTTTATGCCAGCGCCGGGTGGGAGGTTGTGGGTGATGGCTACGTCGATGCCGCCACTGCACTACCCCATCACGACATGATCAGCCCGCCGCTATCTGACGCTCACGGTCGATAACCCCAACGCGGGGTCTGCGTGGTCAAGGTCCGGCGCGCCAGACGCACCCAATCACACAGCATCGGGCGGGTATCGCGCGGATCGATGATCTGTTCCACCTCATAAAACTCAGCGGATCGGTGCGGGGAGCGGACTCGATTGAGACGTTCGGTAATTTCGGCTTTCAAACCAACAGGATCCTCGCTGGCCTCAAGTTCAGCCTTGTACGCGACCTCTAGCCCGCCTTCAAGGGGGAGCGATCCCCAGTCCCCTGACGGCCATGCCAACCGCAAAGATTCGCTCCCCGGCTTGCGGTTTGCAGCGCCGGCAATCCCAAAGGCCTTACGCACCACCACCGTGCAGTACGGGATGACCGCTTGGCGCAAGGCCACGAGCACCTCGGTCCCGTAACGCACCGTCGCGTTCTGTTCGGACTCCTTGCCGATCAGGAAGCCGGGACAGTCCTCAAAATGGATCATCGGCAACTTAAACAGTGAGGCGAGATCGATCAGACGGGTCAATTTGCGACAGGAATCCGCCGTCCAGCCCCCGCCATACATCATCGGATTCTCGCCATAGACGGCCACAGGCACCCCGTCGAGGCGGGCCAATCCGGCGATGATCGACGTCCCCCAGTCACGTCCGATCTCGAAGAAACTGCCCTCGTCCATCACGGTGGTGAGGATCCGGCGCATGTCGTAGCTCTGCCGGGGATTGCGCGGTATCGCCTCGAGCAGCCACGGGTTGCGGCGTCCCGGATCGTCACCCCAGTCCTCCACCGGCGGGAGTTCATCTACCGAGGTAGGTAGGTACGACAAAAACTGCAGGGCCCGTTCAAAGGCCTGATCCTCGGTGTCCACGGCATCATCGATCGCACCGTTACGGGTGTGGATATCGGCGTGACCGAGTTCGTATTTCGTCACCGTGCCCAAGCCTGCCTGTTCCACCAAAGCCGGACCGGCGATCATCATCTGTGAGGTATTGCGCACCATCACCGAATAGTGCGAGGCCACAGCGCGCGCTGCACCCAAACCGGCCACCGAACCGAGTACCAACGAGACCGACGGAGCGATGTTGAGATGGTCCACCACCACATGCCATCCCGGGAGCAGCGGGATATAGGTCCGACCGGCCTGCTCGATGGTCTTGACCGAGCCGCCGCCGGACATCCCATCGAGGAGTCGCACATGTGGCAGGCGCATCTCGGCGGCGATCGCTTCGGAGGCCTCACGCTTGGCTGAGATCGATGCATCGTTGGATCCACCACGCACCGTGAAGTCATCGCCGGAGATGACCACCGGCCGGCCCTCCAACTCCGCAATCCCGTAGACGAAGTTGGATGGGGTGAACTCAACGAGGTTCCCGTCAGCGTCGTAGCGGGCTACCCCGGCGGTCTTGCCAATCTCCCAGAAACTCCCCGGATCGACGATGCGATCGATCCGCTCGCGCACGGTGAGTTTGCCGAAGTGATGTTGCCGCTCCACTTTGTCTGGCCCGCCGAGTTGTTCGGCGAGTTCCTCACGGCGGCGTAGTTCGGACAGTTCGGGTTCCCATGTCACAGTTGTGACGCTAGTTGTCGAACTGATCCCGGCTCCGACCGACTCCACTGCGAGCAAGGCACTTTCCCTCCCGATCTACCCCGGATCCTCCTGCATCCAATGAACAGCCACGGCACGAACTCTGTATCTGGTGGTGACGTAGCACACTCATATGGAGAGGTGGCCGCACTGAGACAGCGCGCTCAGAGCCTCCGGAATCTGGCAGCCCAGATTCTCACCTCACCGGTCATGGACCTTTTGGGGCTCGCTCAAGGTGCAGGGCGATTTCTTTTCGCGCGCCGATTGGATGAATGCGCTGACGGGGCCGATGAGCCCAGATCGTCGCTGCTCGGCAGGCTGCCGATGAGCTCGCTCAGATCGCTCGTCGGCTCGAGGAACAAGCGCTCGAACTCGAGTACGCGATCGCTCAGCAGGTAGCCGCCCTCGGAACGACAGCTATCAGCCCAGTACCTATCAGCCCAGTACCTATCAGCCCGGCACGCAAGGAGCCGCAATGACCTCTGCCCACCCCAGTCCGATGATGTTTGACCCGGTCCGCATCACCCGACTCCACCTGCGCACATCAGAGGCCGTTGAGGCGCTGCTGCGGATCGACACACCTGATCCGGCTGCTGACCATGCGATCGCCTGTTGCCGGCGGATGTCGCTGACCCTGAGTGAGATGTGGCTCCCGATGCTGCGCGATGTGATGGACCTGCACTCGTTCTCCCACTACGAGACCGTGTTGCGGACCGATGCCGTCCCGACGTACAGCCACTATTCGCAACGGTTCGCATCCCGCTCGGCAGGTCGAGTGCGTTCCGTTGAGATGCGCCGTGAACGGGCCCGTCGCGCCGCCGAGAATTCTGCCTTGCTCCCGTGGCGTGACATCACGGGATCAGCGTCCGATGATCAGTCTGACCTGGGACTTGGACCTGGGCTGAATTTCACGACCTGGAAACAGACGCCCTGAACTCCGAAGGGATCCAACGACTCACGTCCAAGACCCCAATGACGCAGTACCTATGGTCCAGGCTCATGCAATATCAACGGGCACTCACCGATCCGATGTGTTGCGACTCACAAGGCCGCATTACAAGAACGGGGTCGGAAAAGCGTACCTTCGAGGTTTTCCAATCGAGCGTACCTCGTGGAAAGCCTGCCTTCGATGATTCGGCTCACCACACCGCACTTGGGTCGCACCGCCACTTCAGGCACCTGAACAAGTTCGAAGAGTTGCGTAAACCAGCGGAGAAAACTTTGCGATCGTGCTCAACTTCTGTTGGAGGTCCGATGAAAATGACCAGGCCCAGACAAACAGTTCCTGCATGGCGTCGCCACAAACCCTGTCCTACTCGCTCTTCTTGAGCCGCACCTCCACCTACTTGACAACAAGTCGATTGCGCTTCTGGCCACAACCGTCCTTGACTACGACTCTCCAGTTCTGTCGCCAAAACATCTCAACACCCCACATGGAGTCAACGCCGCCGCTGCTCCGATTCTGCGAGAGATCCTAAACAGAGAAGGAGGACACGGCGCGCTAGCTGCCTCCCCAGCAGCAACGGCCGTATTCATCGGCAAGTGGCTTCCACCGGAGCCGGGGTGTGCAGCAGCAATGCGCGCAGCTCTCGATGCCGGATCCGCTCGGATGAAAGCAGGCCACTCGGATGCGCGCACTGAAATGGAACGTAAAGTTGAGCGATTTCAGTTCCTAGCCACGTTCAGCGAGACCGTGGGTAGTCAAAAACTCGAACCGAGTGTGATGCGGTATCTGGCTCTCACATTTGCACCGATCCTCAATGATCTAGCTCCGTACCTCGACCGTGAACACCTAGTAGTCACAGTTAGCTCAGATGACTTCTCAGACTCCCGCACCATAATCATCGGCTTACGTCAGGATGTCGCTGCGGCACTAGGGCGGATCATGACTGACGCCGGAAGCCAGTTGATCCTCGGGATCGCCGCCGGCCAGATCGTTTCAGAGCGGCCAGACACCGCCGCTCGTAATCTCCTCTCTACTAATCGAGACATAGACGCGATCCGATACATCCAAGCCGAGCTCTCTCTAGGTCAGCAAGTGCTCAACTTCCTCGCCGACAGCCGCGGGGCAGAGAACAAGCACCTGTCATTTGAACACGGAATATCTCTGGCACGAAAGAAAAACGTCATCAACCTCTTAACGATCCCCGTCTCTTTCGGTCCCCTACATATCAACTCATTGTCCAACATCGCTGCTCCGGCACTTCTCTCGGCTCTTGGAGCGGGTGAGCAGCCCGAGGTGCCGTCCTTCGGCCTTGATTCGGACCTCGCAATCCTCCACACCGCTACGGCACTATGGATCCCGATCGATTACCCCGAACTACGCGAAAGGCTCGGTGTTGATGACGTCCCCGAAAAGGCTTGGCGAGAGCTTGAGGAACTGCTTGAGCACCTCGACGAATCATCCACCCCTGAAATGCGCACCGTAGCCATGAGCCAGATCACTGCCCATGTCCACAACGACCCCTCCCTCCACGGCTACATCAACGCTATGCGGATCGGCAGTGGCGCCCTGTAACGATCAACATCACGAACGTTCGCTAGTAGATGCCCGCTGGGGCCAAACCCTCCACCACTGTTCGCCCCATCAACCAGGCCAATCGTTGTGGTGGAGCGAGTTCGAGAGCCCGAGCCGGAAGACCTGTGAGACCCATCGGCTGGCGCGAATTCCAGAGCATTTCCATTAGCCGCAACTCACGTCGTAAATACTCTGAGGGCAGATCCTCGAATCCCATCCCGATGCCGAGGTCCACATGATGGATCGCAACCTCGCGCCAACGCCGAAAAGGCAACTCATGGCAGGCCACCACCGCACCTGACACCAAAATGGCTGGGGCCTCCCAGTTCTCGTGGGCTGCCCATCGTGACTCAAGGCGCCAAATGCTCATGCGGACATCGGTGATCAGAGCGTGACGCTCTCTTGTGGCACCGGCTTCGATCTCTGCACTGCGACCTTGCGCCCCACCCTCGTATTGACTCACACCGTCGAGCATGCGCACCACCGAATCGGCCTGCCGGGCGATGTGAGTCAGCAAATGTCCGACCGTCCATCCCGCCAATGCCGTCGGTCGGGAGGGATCGAGATCATGCGACGCGGGGTCCAAACCATCCACATCGGCAAGCAGTCGCTGATGGGCGGCGGCTGCGCCCTCCACATCTCGGTTCAGCATTCGCTCGTCCATAACTGTGACCGTAACTCGCGTAGTCCCATCCCTGCAGAGATCTGCGAGTCTGAGCCGATGCCAGCGCAACGCCGGAGGCGATGACCGATGTGGATCCTGTTGACCTTGATGGCGGCCACCTTCCAGATCCTGCGCACCTCCGGTCAGCATCGGCTCGCCTCCACTTTGTCCACTAACGCCGCCGGCTACGTGCGGTATCTGTATGCCGCACCGGTGGCGCTTGTGCTCAGTGCGGTGACCTTTGGAATTCTCGGCCACGAGATCCCTGACATCCCGGCCCGATTTTGGCTTGCAGTGGCCACCGCCGGGATCGCCCAAATCCTCGGGACACAAGCCCTTCTCAGTTCGTTCAAGCTCCGCAACTTCGCCTTGGGCACCGTCTACTCCAAGACCGAAGTGATTCAAGTCGCAGTCATTTCAATGGTGTTGCTCGGTGAACCATTGGCTCCCCTCGGCTGGCTGGGAGCGGCCATCTGTACCTTTGGGGTGATCGCACTTGCGTCCAAAGGTGACCTCGGCTCGATCCTGTCTCGGGCTGCAGATCCCGCAGCACTGCGAGGAATCCTCGCCGGCGGACTCTTTGGTCTCACCGCCGTCTGTGTACGCGCCGCTACCCAATCCTTAGGTGATGCGCCCACGTGGGATCGGGCGGTGTTGACGCTCACCACGATGTTGACGATCCAAGCCCTCGTTAACGGAACCCAGCTCGCAATCAATGACCGCACTCAACTGCGCGCCACGTTCATGATCTGGAGGTCTGCGATCACCCTTGGGCTCCTCAGCATCGGCGGGTCCATCGGCTGGACCTTGGCGATGACGCTCGAGAACGCCGCCAAGGTACGCACCCTCGGCCAAGTGGAGTTACTGATCGCATTTGCGATCGCCCGGATCTCTCTCGGAGAACGCCACAGCACCCGGGACTACGCTGCCACCGCATTAGTCAGCGCAGGGATCGTGATCGTGGCCGTACTTGGCTGAGCCAGACTCAAATCTTCACGAACTCAAATCTTCACGAACTCAGATCCTCACGGCGTGGGATAACCACCACCGTGCCGTCGGGTTCACGATGCACCGTGACCCTGACCCCATAAAACTCAGCCAAGGTGTCCGCCTGCAGCACCTGATCGGCGGGTCCCGATGCCACTACGTTGCCCTCATGGAGCAGACACAAGCGGTCTGAATACATCCCCGCCAAGGTCAGGTCGTGCATGGCCGAAATCACCGTCAGACCGTTCTCCCGACGCAGTCTGGCCACAAGTTCCAGAGCCTGTTGTTGATGGCCGATATCGAGAGCACTCGTCGGTTCGTCTAACAGCAGCACCGGCGCCTCCGTGGCCAGCGCCCGAGCGATCACGAGCCTCTGCCGCTCTCCGCCACTTAAGGTACCTAGACGCCGGGAGCAAAACTGATCGAGATCCAATCGCTGCAGGATTGCGTCCACAATCTCGAGATCTTGGCGGGATTCGGTGGCGAAGTAACCGATGTACGGTGAACGGCCGAGCAACACATATTCCGCCCCAGTCATGTCATCGGGCAGGAGAGGATCTTGGGGTACGTAGGCAACAAGTGCCGCCCGACGAGCTCGGCCCCGACCCGATAACGACACCCCGTTGACCAGCACATCGCCCTGGGCCGCCACGATTCCCGCCACGGCTTGCAACAAAGAGGACTTTCCGGCACCGTTGGGTCCGATCACGCCGAGCCACTCTCCCGAACGCACAGTCTCGGAGAACTCTCGAACTACCTCTTTACGCCCGTAGCGCACTGTCAGATCGCGAAGCTCAATCGAACTCATCGGGCCACCTGCCGGGTCCGCAACAAGATGATGAAGAACGGGGCGCCGAGGAAAGCAGTCACCACACCGATCGGGGTTTCAGCCGGATTGGTCAAGATCCGACCCGGTACATCGGCGAGGATCAAAAACGCTCCGCCGAATGCGAGGGTCAATGGGATCAACAAGCGGTAACTGGTTGCGCCAATCAATCGCACCGCATGAGGAACCACGAGACCCACGAACCCGATCAGACCGCTGACCGCAACCGCAGCAGCTGTACCCAAAGTTGCGGCGATGACCACGACGAGACGGATCCGTGCCACCGGTATCCCTAGTGTGGAAGCCTCTTCGTCTCCGACCCTCAACACATCGAGATGGCGTCGGTGCAACAGCAGCACGGCGGTGGATACCACCACATACGGGGTCACCATTTTGATGTCGGCCCACGTGGCCGTGGAAAGGCGTCCAAGGATCCAGCTGTAGACCTCGCGCACCACTTCGGAGTTGCGTTGCAGCAAAAATGTCTGCACCGCCGTGGTCAGTGACACCATCGCTACCCCGGCTAACACCAGGGTCACATTGGATTTCACTCCCCCAAAGGCCGACCCAACGAGATAGGTCAACGCCACTGTGGCCAGCGCCATCACGAACGCCACAGTCGGTGCCGGATCTACCGGCCAACTCGCCGTGGCCTCGCGTCCCACTGTGAACACGATCGTTGCCCCGAGCCCGGCTCCGGCTGCCGCACCCAGCAGATAGGGATCTACGAGAGGGTTGCGAAACACTCCTTGATAGCTGGCCCCAGCCACCGACAACATCGCCCCGACGATTCCCGCTAGTACAACTCGCGGCATGCGGATCTGCCAGATGATGTTCCATTCGGACTCGGTGACCCCGGAGTTGATCGCAATCAGCGGGAGCCGATCGAGTAAGGCGAGAGGCACCCGCCACCAGGTCGGGCCCGCTGGCCCGATCATCGAACCGAGCAACACGGCGCCGATCACCATGAGCACAGCGACCACACCAAGCCCGATCGGGGACCGACCGGTGGGGGCATTAGAGGTGGGGTGAGGGCGCTGCATTGTGGTTCCTGATTTCACGGATCTGTGTTTTCGTCAACGTTGCTGTATCGGGTCATCGGCGGCTAGTCCCCGGCGGTGGCCAACAGATCAGTGACCGCAGCGGCCACAGAAGCGAAGTACTCAACGATCCGCGGGCCCCAACGTGAAGCGACGTCATCATCCATCTCAAGCACGCGGCCGCCCTGGACAGCCGACATCGCTGCCCACCCGGGGCGGGCGCCAGCGGTTGCTGCGGTCTCCCGGCAGTATTTGGTGCAGGCCAAAAAGATCAGGTCAGGATCGGCGGCGATAATGAACTCGGCGTTCAGTTGCGGGTATTGCCCACCCGCACCGGCTGCCGCATCGGCAACTGAGGTCATGCCGAGTTGGGCGTACACGTACCCGATGAAGGTGTCAGAGGTGATCGAGAAATAGGTCGGATCTAGCTCGTGGTAGTAGGTCAGACTCGGTGCGTCAGCGGGAAGTGAATCACGGATCTGGGTGATCTCCTGGCGCATCTCTCCGGCCACGAAAATGGCGTTCTCCAGATTCCCGGTCAGCGCTCCAAGCTCTTCGAGCTGGGCGTAAATGCCCTCAAAGTCATTGACCGCCGGACCACTCCAATGCGCGATGTTCAACGCATCCAACTGGGCCAGTAACGCCGGATTAGTGCCTTCGGTGACAACGAGGTCGGGGGAATAACCAGCGATCGCTTCCACGTTGGGCTCAAAACCCGAGAGGTCGGTCAGTTTGTCGGCGGCCTCAGGTGGATAGTTGGAGAAAGCGTCAACCGCAATCACTTGATCTCCGGCACCGATTGCGTAGAGCATCTCGGTGTGGGTTGGCGAGAGCGAAATGATCCTTGTCGGGAACACCTGCGGATCAGACTCAGCGGGATCTTGAGAGTCGGAACACGCCGACATCATCAGGATTACAGCGCCGGCCACCAGTCCAGCGACGAGGGACTTCTTCATTACGGATTCCTCCAGTGAAATGGAGGACAAGTCAGGTCACCGGCCATACGGCCTGCGAACCACCCTTGCCTCGAGGGTTTGGTAACGCCCGCTGACTCAGGCGACCGGACTTGCCGTGGGAACGGCTCCACCTCGTGGGGCTGCTCAACGGACCACCGTTGCGGGACAGTGCCGGAATCTCACCGGACTTCGCTGATGTCTGCGACCACCGCACTGTACATGGGTCGCTCGTCCCGTCAACGAATTCCTCCGAGCCGACTACGGCAAACTTCGTATTGCTCTGTCTATGCTCACCACGATGACCCAAGACCCCTTGACCGACGATCCGCGCCCCGATGGCCTGCGGTCCGCCCCCTCGCTGGTGCTGATCAACACCGGGAATGGCAAAGGCAAAAGCTCCTCAGCTTTTGGGGTGATGCTGCGTGCTCTCGCGGTGGACTGGCCCGTAGCTGTGGTGCAGTTCATCAAAAGCGGAGACTGGAAAGTGGGCGAGGAGTCCATGGGTCGCAAGCTCGGAGTGGACTGGTACGCCTTTGGTGACGGGTTCACCTGGGATTCAGACAATCTTGAGACCGACAAGGCCCATGCGGCTTCCGGATGGAACCACGCTGCTGCCCTGATCGCGTCCGGCGAACACCGTCTGATCATCTTGGATGAACTGACCTATCTGTGCACTTGGGGTTGGCTCGACGTCCAAAAAGTCGTGACTGCGATCGCCGAACGCCCCGAACACGTCAACATCGTGATCACCGGTCGGGATGCGCCCGCTGAACTGATTGCTGTGGCCGACACGGTGACCGAGATGACCGAGATCAAACACGCATACCAGCAGGGCATCCGCGCCAAGCGCGGCATCGACTACTGATCCAAAGGTGTCTGATCCAAAGGTGTTGGACCCGAGCGCTGCGGCGAACAACCGATGCTGATCTTCATTCTTGGTGGGGCTCGCAGCGGCAAGAGCACCCTCGCCCTTGACCTCGCTCAACGCTGGGAAAGGTCGTACCTCCAGAGCCCGGGGGTCATGATGGTTGCTACCGCCCCCGAGATCCCCGGTGATGAAGACCTCGCGGCACGGATACGCGCCCATCAAAACGAACGACCAGCCCACTGGGCCACCTTGGAAGAACCCACAAATCTTCTCGGCGCCTTCGAGCGTACCGATACCTCCTCTGACGGCCGCTGTGTGATCGTCGACTGCCTGACGCTGTGGGTGAACAATCTGCTGTGGCGAGGAGACACCCCCGAACACATCATTTCAATCGCCACTCGCACCGCTCAGGCCGCTGCGACACGAGAGTCCCCTACGGTGGTGGTCTCCAATGAGGTGGGTCTCGGTATCCATCCGGCGAGCCCTGAGGGTCGCGAGTTTCGCGATCTCCTCGGCCGGGTGAACTCCATATGGGCTTCCCAAGCAGACCACAATTTCTTCTTGGTCGCCGGACAAATCCTCCATCTCTCCGATCCCTCGGAATCTGTGGCCAACCTGTTTGCGACCCCAAAGGAACTGTGATTCATGGCTGCTGATCCGCTCACGTCGCCACCGGTCCACGATCTTTCGTGGTTGACCCGTTCTCTCCAACATCTTCCAGCCCGTGATGAGATTGCCGCCGCCTCGGTCCATGAGCGAGCCGCCGACATCCTGCGGCCGAGTGGGGCATTGCGCTGGTTGGATGAGATCGCCGAGTGGATCGCCGGATGGCATCACCAACCACTTCCCGAGGTCCGACGTCCCTTCGGTTTGATCTTCGCTGCTGATCACGGCATCGCAGCAGCCACCAAGGTCAGCGCCTACCCAACAGGGGTAACTCAGGCCATGCTTGAGGCCTATCGGGCGGGGCGCTCCACGATTACCGCTTTCGCGCAGATCGCCGGAGCCGAAGTGGAAGCGATCGATGTGGGGGTGGGCGACCCCACGGGTGACATCCGTGTAGAACCAGCGTTATCTCTGGACCGCTTTAATGATGTGGTCGATATCGCCGTCACCGCAGTCAACGCCCTCGACACCGACCTCCTGATCCTCGGCGAGATGGGGATCGGTAACACCACTCCCTCTGCGGCGGTGGCGGCCGCTTTGGCTGGTGGGGAGACCGCAGCGTGGGTGGGCCGCGGCACCGGCATCGATGATGAAGGTCTCGCGCGCAAGCGGGAGGCCGTGCAGGCTGCGGTGCGCCGGATCGCCGGCATCACCGAACCACTCGAGGTACTTCGCGAAGTGGGTGGAGCCGAACTCGTGGCCATCGCCGCAGCTGTGGTGGCGGCCAGAATGCGCTCCATTCCCGTGGTTCTCGATGGCTACGTGGTGACCGCAGCAGCGATGCCGCTCGCGATGATCACCCCCGGGGCGCTCGACCACTGCATGGTCGGTCACTGCTCGGCCGAGCCGGGCCACCGAAAGCTTCTCGAACGTCTCGATAAGCGTCCGCTCCTCGATCTCGACATGCGCCTCGGTGAGGGCAGTGGGGCGATGGCCGCAGTCCCGTTAATCGCTATGGCCTGCGCTGGTATCACCCGTGTCCCCACCTTTGGTGAATGGTTTGGCGAGTGACACATGTGGGGTGCGTTGCAGTTCTTAACCCGGATCCCGGTCCGCACCGCACGCGCCCCTGACCTGACCGCTTCCATCGCTTGGTTCCCGTTTATCGGGGCAGTGATCGGTGCGTTGCTCGGCGCCCTCACGGCAATCGGATCCTTAGTGTTACCGATGACGGTCATGGCAGGGGTGACCGTGCTCGCTGGGGTGTTACTCACCGGAGCGTTCCACGAGGACGGACTCGCCGATGCTGCCGACGCAATCGGCGGGGGTTGGGATCGTGAGCAGCGGTTCCGAATTCTGAAGGACCCACTCCACGGCTCTTACGGTGTCGCCGCCATGTCGGGATCGATCCTTCTGCGGATCCTGTGTCTCGGGGCCCTGTCCCCGGCGGTTGCGGTGGCGGGACTCGTTGCCTCACACACCCTCGGGCGCACGGCCTCTATTGCCTCCATGAGGATCTGGCCTACCGCTTCAGCGGAAGGTCTCGGCGCCGACTACGTACGAGCAGCGCGCACCGGGCCGATTCTGATCGGCGTCGCAGTCGGGATCGCACTCAGCGCCCTCGTGCTCGGCTGGTGGGTCGGGCCCGCTCTTTTGGGAGCTGGCCTCGCAGCAGGAGTTATGGGATTTATCTCATGGCGTGCCCTGGGCGGCGTTACCGGGGACACCCTCGGCGCGATTGAACAGGCGGTAGAGATCGTCGTGTTGCTCGTGATCGTGGCGATCGGAACCCGCCACAACCCATACTGGAATTAAGTCCCTACCCGGCACCGAATCCGAAAGGGTACATTTCCCATCTACTCGCCCTCGCCGAACACGCAACTATTCACCCAGCTATTCACTCAGCTATTTCGGAGACTGCAACGGTGCTCGCCCTACTGACCGAAGACACATTCGCTCTCACCGCAGTGGTGCTCGCCGTGGCGGCCGTGGTTGGCTTCTTTGCGATTCGGGCTCGCCAACCGCTGATCGTCGCTTTCATCTTGGTCGGGATCCTCGTTGGCCCATCGGTGCTCGGCTGGGTCACTGAAGCTGAACCGCTCAAGTTGATGGCCGAAATCGGGATTGCGATCCTGCTGTTTCTGGTTGGGCTCAAGCTTGACATCCACCTGGTGCGCACCACCGGCAAAGTCGCGTTAATCACCGGTCTCGGTCAGGTGTTCTTTACTTCCGTCGTGGGTTTCGGGCTGGCGCTGCTGCTCGGCATGTCAGCGACTACTGCGCTGTATGTGGCGGTGGCGCTGACCTTTTCTTCCACGATCATCATCGTCAAATTGCTCTCTGATAAGCGTGAACTCGACGAACTGCACGGTCGGATTGCGCTCGGGTTCTTGATTGTGCAAGACATCGTGGTCGTGATGGCAATGATCGCGATCACCGCAACCAGCGGGGATCGCGACGGTGCCCTGTGGAGCGAGATCGGGATCGTCCTCGTGCAAGGGGTCGGCTTGCTGCTCGGTATGGCGGTGCTCATGAAATGGGTCCTCCCCCGGGTCCTGCACTTGGTGGCCACCTCCCAGGAGCTCATGATCGTGGCCGCTGTCGGCTGGGCCATTTCGGTGGCTGCGTTTAGTGACTGGCTCGGATTCTCGATCGAGGTCGGAGCCTTCCTCGCCGGGTTTGCGTTGGCCTCCACCCCGTTCAGAGAGTCCATCGCTTCCTCTCTGACCGGACTCCGCGACTTTTTGTTGCTGTTCTTCTTCATCGAGCTTGGAGCGCAGCTCGATCTGTCAGCGATCGGCGCGCAAGTCCCCGCGGCCATCGTGTTGTCGCTATTCGTGCTGATCGGTAACCCGATCATCGTGCTCGTGATCATGGGTCTCATGGGGTACCCCAAGCGAGTGTCTTTCCTCGCCGGTTTGGCGGTGGCCCAGATCAGTGAGTTCTCTTTGATCCTGATCGCATTGGCTCGACAATACGATCACGTGGACAACGACACCGTGGGTCTGGTCACCTTGGTCGGCATGATCACGATCGGTTTATCCACCTACATGATCATCTATTCCCAGTGGATCTTTGAGCGATTGGCAAAGCCGTTATCGATCTTTGAGCGCTCCCGCTTGTTGACCTTTGACGAACACATCGGGTCCGCCGCCGAAGTGATCGTCTACGGATACGGACGTTTCGGCAAGCGGCTTGTGGAGCAACTCTCGGCTAACGGTCACCATGTCATGGTGGTGGATTGGGATCCTCACAGCACCCTGCGGGTCACAGAGATCGCCGAACCCGACAAGGTGGAACTGGTCTTTGGTGATGCCGATGACACCGAGTTCCCCTCCAGCCTGCCCTTGCAACAGGCCCGTTGGGTGGTGAGCACGATCCCCCGAGTGGACGCCAACCGGGTGCTCGCTCAGTCGCTCCGCAGATGGGGGTTCACCGGTGGGATCGCGGTCACCGCCCATTCCAACAGTGACGCCTCCCTGCTCGGAGCGGACTGCCGATCAGGATCTATCGATCTCGTGCTCCAACCCTTTACCGATGCCGCCGATGATGCGATCCGATACCTCATGAGCCGGCCCCGCAGCACAGAGGAGTCAACTCCCGGGTCCTGATCGGGTCCGATACAGTTCGTCTGTGCCCCTAAGGAGTTCTGCTCAACAGTTCGCTCGTGGGTTCGCAATGGGGACCGCCGACATCGTGCCCGGGATCTCCGGCGGCACCGTGGCCCTCGTTACCGGAATTTATGAGCGTCTGATCGCAAACATCACCGCCGGGGCGCAACTGCTCAAATTCCTCCTCACCGGCCGTTTCGGTAACGCAGCGCGCTCGGCCCGGAAAATCGAATGGGTGTGGCTGATCTCCCTGCTTCTCGGGGTGCTTCTCGCCATCGCAGTCTTGTCCTCGGTGATCACCACCTTGCTCGAGGAACAACCGGTGCGCACCGCTGCAGTGTTCTTCGGTCTCGTCACCGGGGCCGTGTGGATCACCAAGGATCGAGTCCGTGCCTGGGGAGTTGAGCAGGCTGCGATCATGGCGGCCGCAGGGATTGGCTTGTTCCTCCTACTTGGGCTTCGCACCGCCACCGCAGCAGACGATGGCGCTGTGAGCAGTCCAACTGAAGGACTCGTCACTCAGCCACTGTGGGCCTTTTTTGCCGCCGGAGCCATAGCGATCTGCGCCATGATCCTGCCGGGGATATCGGGGTCCCTGATCCTTGTGATGCTCGGGATGTACTCCGAAGTGTTAGCGGCGATCACCGAACGCAACCTCGGAGCATTGGTAGCGACCGCGCTCGGTTGCGTGCTCGGGCTTGCGATCTTCTCCACCGCACTGAACTGGATGCTGACACGGCATCACGACCGTGTGATCGCTGCAATGGTGGGTCTGATGCTCGGTTCCCTGCGGGTGCTGTGGCCGTGGCCCCAAGGTACAGCCACCACCACACTCGGTGCTCCGAGCGGGGATCTAGGGGTGCCGATCCTGCTCGCTGTTAGCGGGATCGCTCTTGTGATTCTGGTGGAGCGAACAGCTCACTCGGCGACGAGTGCAGCGAATCGGGAAATGCCCTCAACGAGGTCATCGTCACCGAGGGCAAAAGAGAACCGGGCGTAACCCGGGGACCCAAACGCTTCGCCGGGCACGAAGGCCACCTTGGCTTCGGACAGCACCAGATCGGCGAGTTCCAAAGTGGTGTGGGCCACCTTGCCAGCGATCGGCCTACCGAGCAGACCCGTCACATTGGGGAAGCAGTAGAACGCCCCTTCTGGTTCGAGACAGGTCACTCCGGGCATCGCCGACAGCATCTGATGCATCAGCGTTCCTCGGCGCTCAAAGGCCGTGCGCATCATCACCACGTCATCGAGCGGGCCAGAAACAGCAGCGAGCGCAGCGCGCTGAGAGACGTTGGCCACATTGGAAGTGGCGTGGCTTTGGAAGTTCGTGGCCGCAGCGGTCACATCGGCCGGAGAGATCATCCATCCAACCCGCCATCCGGTCATCGCATAGGTCTTGGCCACGCCGTTGATCACGATGCACTGCTCGGCGAGATCAGGTACCAAGGTGGGCATGGATGCAAACTCATGGGATCCGTATGTCAGATGCTCATAGATCTCATCGGTGATCACCCAAACGCCCCGGGCCAGAGCCCATTGGCCGATCGCCCGGATCTCGTCGGGGGAATACACCGCTCCGGACGGATTGTCCGGGCTCACAAACAACAGCACTTTGGTTCGCGGTGTGTACGCAGCCTCAAGTTGGTCAACGGTCACCTTAAAACCGGTCTCATCGGAGGTGTCCACCACAACCGGCACTCCGCCGGCGAGCACCACCGCTTCGGGATAAGTGGTCCAATACGGCGCCGGGCAAATGACCTCATCGCCTGGATCACACAGCACAGCGAAGGCTGTGTACACCGCATGCTTTCCACCGTTGGTCACCAACACCTGATTGGCCGCTACCGCATAGCCACTATCGCGCAACGTCTTGGCGGCGATGGCCGATTTCAGTTCAGGTAAACCGCCAGCTGGGGTGTAGCGGTGGTTCTTCGGATCCTGACAGGCTGCGACGGCCGCCTCCACGATGTGGGCCGGAGTGGGGAAGTCCGGTTCACCGGCGCCGAACCCGATCACGTTCAGGCCTTCGGCCTGCATGGCCTTAGCTTTTGAGTCAACAGCCAACGTGGCAGAAGGAGCGATGGCACCGAGACGTGCGGAGATGCGATTCACCTCCTCATCGTGCCAGATTCGTGCACATTCTCCACGGGACCGAACCGATTCGCTGGCATGCTTAAGGAGTGGATCCTCGCTCGATCGTCCTTCCTGACAGCATCACTCCCGCCGACGGCCGCTTCGGCTGCGGCCCGTCCAAGGTTCGTGCGGGCCAGATCGATGCGATCGCTGCCGCCGCCACGACGCTGCTCGGAACCTCTCACCGCAAACCGGCGGTCAAGAACCTCGTAGGTTCGGTGCGTTCGGGCCTCACCGACCTGTTCGGACTTCCCGATGGCTGGGAGATCGTGCTCGGCAATGGTGGTTCCACCGTGTTTTGGGATGTGGCCACCTTCGGTCTGATCGAGCGTCGCAGCCAGCACCTCGTGTTTGGGGAATTCTCCTCAAAGTTTGCCGAGGCCGCGACCACGGCCCCGCATTTGATGGACCCCGTGGTCATCGAATCAGCCACCGGAGATCACCCCGAGGCCGCCGCTGAGGTGGACGTGGACTTGTACGCCCTGACCCACAATGAGACCTCCACCGGGGTGGCGATGACGCTCACCCGACCAACGGGAATCGGTAACTCCCTCGTAGCGGTGGACGCCACCTCTGCTGCCGGCGGCTTGCCCTGGAATCCCTCCGAAGTGGACGTTTACTACTTCGCTCCACAAAAGTGCTTCGCCTCCGATGGTGGACTGTGGCTCGCTGCCTGCTCCCCTGCCGCTCTGGAACGGATCAACACGATCGCCGCCTCTGATCGCTGGCGGCCAGCCAGTCTCGATCTTGGGATCGCCCTCACGAACTCCCTCGCGAATCAGACCTACAACACTCCCGCTTTGACCACTTTGGTGATGTTGGATGACCAGATCCGCTGGATGCTCGATAACGGTGGCCTCGATTGGTGCGTGGCCCGCAGTCGCCAATCGGCCGACACCTTGTACAACTGGGCTGAATCCCGCGATTGGGCTACCCCGTTCGTGACGGACCCGGCCAAGCGCTCCGCAGTGGTCGGTACCATCGATATCGACGATGCCATCTCGGCGGAGACGATCTGTGATGTGTTGCGGGCCAATGGGATCCTCGACACTGACAGCTACCGCAAACTCGGTCGGAACCAGTTGCGAATCGGGATGTTCCCGGCCATCGACCCCGCCGATGTGGAGGCCTTGACCCACAGCATCGATGCGGTCGTGAGCGCCCTCGGATCCTGAATCTCGGGGCGCCACAGAGCGCTAGGTGACCGGCGCCTGCGTGGATCCGATTGAGCGTTAGCGTCTCGGACCGTTAGCGTCTCGGACATGGAGCAGGTGCTGCGTTTCGCCCAACCGTGGGTCACAGACCTGCGATCCCCGGTGATGGTGATCTCTTTGCGGGGCTGGTTTGACATGGGTTCCACGGCCACCGCTGCGGTGGAGGCCCTCGCCGCGGACCGCATCGGCACGGTGATTGCCGAAATCGATCCAGACCCGTTCTACGACTTCACCCAGGAACGTCCGATGGTCGAAATCCGTGACGGCCAGATGCGGGTGATCTCGTGGCCGCAGAACAACGTGGAGCTCTCCCGGGGGGAAGGTCGGGATCTGTTAATCCTGCGTGGAGTGGAACCACACATCGGGTGGCGCACCTACACCGATGCGATCGCCGAAGTAGCGACCACCCTCGGATGCGAGGCGGTGGTGACCGTGGGGGCCGCCGCTGAAGCTGTTCCTCATACCCGTACCCCAACGGTGACCGGGAGCACCACGAATGCCGAACTGGCTCGATTGCTGGGGCTCAGCCAACCGAGCTACCAAGGTGTGACCGGGGTGGTCGGGGTTCTTCAGGCCGCCCTCGATGATCGCTCGATCCCCTCGATCTCGTTACGGGTGGGCATCCCCCACTATTTAGCCAATGCGGATCATCCCGCAGCCGTGGCCGCGCTGCACGCTCATCTCGGCCATGTTCTCAGGATCCCCACCACCGAGGACCACTCCGCAGAGATCAATCGATGGCGCAGTCTGCATGACGAGGTGGTGGAGGCTGACTCGCAATTACGACTGTATGTGCAAATGCTGGAACAGGACTATGACCGCAAGGCCGAAGCTTCGATTCCCAGCGCTGAGGACCTCGGGGCGCAGTTTGAGCAGTTTCTGCGCGAACAACGCCCCGAGGATTCCTAAACGACTTTCCGCGTGGATCGTTGGGCCTCAGCTGGCAGCAGCTTCGAAACCCACCTTCAAATCAGCAAGGATGTCCTCGATCGATTCGAGTCCAACGCTGAGACGAACGAGGCCGGGGTTCACCCCTGAGAAGGCCTGTTCCTCGGGGGTCAACTGGCTGTGAGTGGTGCTCGCCGGATGGATCACGAGCGAACGAACATCGCCAATGTTGGCCACATGGCTGTGCAGGGTCAGCGCCTCCACAAACTTCTTGCCGGCCTCGAGACCACCTTTGATCTCAAAGGACAGGATCGAACCGAAGCCGCGGCCGCCGCCGTAGCGCAGAGCTCGTTCATACCAGGGACTGGATTCCAAACCGGCATAAGAGACCGAGACGACCTCGGAGTGATCGTTAAGGTACGCAGCCACCCGATGGGCGTTTGCGAAGTGGCGTTCCATGCGCAGGCTCAATGTCTCGATCCCCTGGAGGATCATGAACGCATTGAACGGTGAAATGGCCATCCCGAGGTCACGCAACAATTGCACTCGGGCTTTCAAGATGTACGAGCCGTGGCCGAGGGCCGGCCAATAGGCGAGGCCGTGATAGCTCGGGTCCGGCTCCATAAAGTTCGCGAACCGTCCTGATGCCCCGAAATCGAACGTCCCTCCGTCAGTGATCGAGCCACCAATCGAGGTCCCGTGGCCACCGAGAAACTTGGTGAGTGAGTGCACCACGATGTCGGCTCCCCACTCGAGGGGTCGGATCAGATACGGGGTGGGGACGGTGTTGTCCACGATCAATGGGATGCCATTGGCGTGAGCAACGGCGCTGATGCCTTCGATATCGAGCACGTCGTTCTTCGGGTTCGGGATGACCTCACCAAAAAATGCTTTGGTCTCCGGCCGGATCGCTGCTTCCCACTGAGCCAGATCGTGCGGATCCTCCACGAAGGTGACCTCAATCCCCATTTTGGGCATCGTGTGGTGCAACAGGTTGTAGGTGCCGCCATACAGCGAGGAGGAGGCCACCACATGGCTCCCCGCCTCGGCGAGGGTCAAGATGGCGAGCGTGGCCGCTGACTGGCCGGAACTGACAGCGAGCGTGCCCGGGAGGCCGATCGCTGTGATGCAGCCGCCCTCGAGCGCATTGACCCGGGCCTCAAGGGCACCTTGGGTCGGGTTCATGATCCGGGTGTAGATATTGCCCACCTCACCGAGGGCGAACAGGTTGGCCGCATGGGCCGTATCCCGGAACTCATAGGAGGTGGTCTGGTAGATCGGCACCGCCCGGGCACCGGTGGTGGGATCGGGCTCACCGCCCACATGGATCTGCTTGGTCTCGAAACCCCATTGGTCAGTCATGGGGAGAAACTCTAGAGCCCTAATCCCGACTAAACAAGTCGGAAATAGGGCTCCAGGGGAAAATCTTTAGCCGGGGCGTCCCGGCGTTACGGGGTAATCCCGGTGTGACCGGTGCGATTCAGCCGCCGGAGGCGTCAGCCACCTTGGTGCGACCTGCCGAGATCCACGGCATCATCGAACGGAGTTTGGCGCCGACGGTCTCGATCGGGTGGTCCTTACCGGCCTGCTGCAGACGGTGATAATTGGCCCGACCGGACTCGCTCTCAGCGATCCACTCGTCAGCGAACTGACCGGACTGAATCTCGTCGAGGATCTTTTTCATTTCGGCCTTCGTGGCTGCATTGATGATCCGGGGACCACGGGTCAAGTCCCCGAACTCAGCGGTGTCAGAAATCGAATAGCGCATGCCAGCGATCCCTTCCTCGTACATCAAGTCCACGATCAGCTTCACTTCATGCAAGCACTCGAAGTACGCCATCTCCGGGGCGTAACCCGCCTCGGTGAGCGTCTCAAACCCGGCCTGCACCAGCGCTGTCAGACCGCCGCATAGCACCACCTGCTCACCGAAAAGGTCCGTCTCGGTCTCTTCGGGGAAAGTGGTCTCAATCACACCAGCTCGCGCCCCGCCGATGGCCTCGGCATAGGACATCGCTACCTGCTTGGCCTGGCCGGTGGCGTCTTGGGCCACAGCGATCAGAGCGGGCACCCCGCCGCCTTCGGTGTAGGTCCGGCGCACCAGGTGACCCGGTCCCTTGGGGGCAATCATGATCACATCCACACCCTCGGGCGGAGCGATCCGACCGAAGCGAACGTTAAAACCATGAGCAAAGGCCAAGGCCTTACCCGGGGTCATATGAGCAGCGATGTGTTCATCGAAGATCCGCTTTTGCTCGGTGTCGGGCGCAAGGATCATCACCAGATCAGCCCAGGCCGCAGCATCAGCAATCGAACGCACCTCGAGCCCCTGAGATGCAGCCTTGGCAGCCGAGGAGGAACCCTCTCGCAGTCCGACGCACACCTGCACGCCCGAGTCCTTGAGGTTCAACGCATGGGCGTGGCCCTGGGACCCGTACCCGATGATGGCCACCTTGCGGGACCTGATGAGCGAGCCGTCGGCGTCGGCCTCGTAATACACGTTGG
Organism: Ilumatobacteraceae bacterium; assembly: GCA_018401375.1. Classification (GTDB taxonomy): domain Bacteria; phylum Actinomycetota; class Acidimicrobiia; order Acidimicrobiales; family Ilumatobacteraceae; genus M30B72. Next base: position 113,554 of record JAGYKR010000003.1, read on the forward strand.
CGGCCATATCGGCTCACCTTCCTCTCTAGTAACTAACGGTTAACTAACGGTCTGATTAATGATTTGGTTGGTATGTCTCAGGTTGTCATCGAGCGCAGTCGCGCCTGACGATCCAGTTTGGGCAACGCAACCCTTCCGGTGCGTTGGAGTTCTACGATGCCATATCCACCCAGCAAGGCTTCAAAATCATCGAGTTTTTCGGGATGGCCTTCGAGACTGACGGTGAGCGCATCGGTCCCCACAGCCAGGATTTTGCCCTCAAAAATCGTGGCCAACTCGAGGATTTGACTGCGCTGGGCAGGGTCGATCCGCACGGTGGCCAAGAGCAGTTCGCGCTCCACAGAATGGCGGGGGTCAAGTTCGGAGATCTTGATGACCTCCACCAGTTTGAACAACTGCTTGACGATCTGCTCGAGCGGAGTGGACTCCACATCCACCGCAATCGAAATCCTGCTCATCCCCGGCTCTTCGGCGGGAGCAACGGCGAGGGAAAAGATGTTGTAGCCGCGGCAGATGCGCGCCCTGCACCCGAGCCAATACGCCGGGCCGGTTTTGCACGAGCACAGACAAAATGTGATGTCGCGGGGTGGAGCCTGTTGGTGTCATCGCAGTCACTTCAGCGACCCCCTGTCTTCATTCTGTGATGGGTGCAACAACAGGTCATCGTTAGTTTGGCCGGCGGGCACCATCGGGAAAACTTTCTCTCTGGCGTCCACTCGGAACTCCACGACAACGGGGCGATCGTTGATCGAGTTCGCCTTTTCGATCGCCGGCTCCACCTCCTCGGGGGATTCCACTCGGATCCCCACACAGCCCATCGCCTCGGCCCACTTCACATAGTCGGGCACCTCGGTGGACAGGTACACCTCGCTATAGCGCTCGCCATAGAACATCTCTTGCCACTGCCGCACCATGCCCAGATAACTGTTGTTCAGCAGTGCGACCTTGATCGGGATTCGTTCCACGGAGGCAGTCACGAGTTCTTGGGCTGTCATCTGGAAGCAACCGTCGCCGTCCACCGCCCACACCGTTTTGTCGGGTCGACCCATCTTGGCGCCGATCGCAGCGGGGATCGAAAAACCCATCGTGCCGAGACCACCGGAGTTCACCCAGGTGTAGGGCTCGTTAAAGCTCCAAAACTGAGAGGCCCACATCTGGTGCTGGCCAACACCTGAGGCCACGATCGTGTCGCGAGGTGAGCCATCACGCAGTTTCTCGAGGCAGAACTGCGGCTTGAGTGCATCGCCGGGGATATGAGGGTCGTAGGTCATCGGGAACTGTTCCTGCCAGCCCGAGATCCGACTCTTCCATTCCGCCGAATCAGCCTGTGTGAGCCCACCCGCCATCAGATCTCTGACGGCGATGATCAGTTCTTCGATCACCAACCGGCAGTCGCCAACGATCGGGACATCGGGCTTGCGGACCTTGCCCTGCTCCGCTGGGTCAATATCCACGTGGATCACTTTGGCCTCGGGGGCAAAACCGTCCACCCGGCCGGTGATGCGATCATCAAAACGAGCACCCAGAGCGATCAACAAATCGCTGCGTTGCATCGCTGTGATCGCCGTTGCGTTGCCGTGCATACCCGGCATGCCAAGGCACAAGGGATGCTCATCGGGGAACGCTCCACGGGCCATCAGCGTGGTGACCACCCGGATATCGAGCAACTCGGCCAACTCGCGCAGGGCTTCAGCGGCACGGGCCTTCAAAATGCCACCGCCGGCGTAGATGATCGGACGCTCAGATTCCAGGATCAGTCGCGCCGCTTCCTTGATCATCTTGGGATGCCCCTTCATATTGGGGCGATATCCCGGCAGCGAATCCAACAGTTCTTGATCAGTGGGCCAATGCCAGGTCATCTCGTTTTGCAAGATGTCTTTGGGGAGATCCACCAGAGTTGGTCCCGGGCGGCCAGTGGTCGCGATGTGAAAGGCCTGGCGGATCGCAAGCGGGATGTCATCCCCACTCATCACCAACTCGTTGTGCTTGGTCACAGATCGCGTGATACCCACCGTGTCGCATTCTTGGAACGCGTCGGTGCCGATCGCACCGGTTCCCACCTGACCGGTGATCCCGACCATCGGAATCGAGTCCATGTAGGCATCCATCAACGGGGTGACCAAGTTTGTGGCGGCCGGACCCGAGGTCACCATCGCCACACCCGGACGACCGGTGACATGGGCATAACCCTCGGCCATGTGGCCGGCCCCTTGTTCGTGGCGCACCAAAATGTGACGGATCGATGATTCCAGCAGCGGGTCATAGGCCGGCAGGATGCATCCGCCGGGAAGCCCGAAGATCACTTCGACCCGCTCACGTTCTAAGGCCTTAATCAGAGCTTGCGCTCCGGTCATTTTGGTTCCGTCGGGGATGTTCATCTCTGCTCCAGTGGGATTTCGGTCTTCAGGACTTGTGGCAATGGACGTTTCGGGGATTCAGGTGTCAGCGATCTGCGCCGAAAAACGAAACGACCTCCCGTCTGGGAGGTCGAGGTGCGCAGACAGCAAGAGCTGTTGCGCTACCGGATGCGTACTACGAGGGAGGTGAACAGCTCACGCATAACTCCCGAAGTCTGCCAGAGGTGACGCCAGTTCGCAACTACGAGACCTGACATCTAGAGAACTGAGATCTGGCTTCAGGCCCGGAACCACGTCACACCCTGACCCCTTGGAGGCGAGCTGCGGTGACTGTGTTCTCCAGCAGGCAGGCGATGGTCATCGGACCGGTACCCCCGGGCATCGGGGTGATCCATCCGGCCACCGGCTCCACAGCATCAAAGTCCACATCGCCGACGATGCCAGCTTCCGAACGTGAGATTCCGACATCGATGACCGCTGCGCCTGGGCGGACATGCGCCGCCGTGATCATCTTGGCCTGCCCGGCGGCGGCCACGATGATGTCCGCTTCAGCGCAGACCGCCACCATGTCGGCGGTCCGGGAGTGAGCAAGGGTGACCGTGGCATCGGCACCTTTTTGAGCGAGCAGCAAGGCCATCGGCAGACCCACCAGCGTCGAGCGTCCAACAACCACCGCCCGGCGACCCACCGTCGGTACCTGATACCGCTCAAGTAACCGCATGACCCCGAGCGGGGTGCACGGCACGAGACCGGGCCGCCCCCGTACGAGGCGCCCCATCGAGCGTTCGGTGAGGCCATCCACATCTTTTTCGGGCGGGATCAGATCCAGCACCCGCTCGGCATCGAGTCCGTCCGGGAGGGGAAGCTGAACCAAAATCCCGTGCACTGCCGGATCCCCTGCGAGCTCGGCCACAACGGCTTCCACCTCTGACTGGGTGGCCGCAGAGGACAGTTCCACGTGACGCGATTGCAGGCCCGCCTCGGCGGCTTTGCGCTGCTTATTGCGTACGTACACCCTGCTCGGGGGGTCTTCTCCCACCAGTACGGTGGCCAAGCAGATCTCCGGTGAACCGGCCGCCAACACTGTGGCCGCAAGGCTCGCAACGATCTCGTCGCGGGCCTGATTTCCATCCATCAGAATTCCCATGCTCGCAGCGTAGGGGGGTCGAGGGCGTAGCCTACGGGTGTGACTACACCTCCATCCCCAAATGTGCTGCCGGCCACGGGGCGCCTCGGCGTCCTCACCATCGGACTCGGCGCCGTTGCATCCACCCTGATCGCCGGAGTTGAGCTCGTCAAGCGCGGTATCGCAGCCCCCACAGGCTCGCTCGCCATGATGGACACGATCCGCTTAGGTAAGCGCACCGATGACCGGTCGCCCCTGATCCGTGACTTCGTGCCCTTGGCAGCCCTCGAAGACATCGTGTTCGGGGCTTGGGATCCGTTCCCCGATGATGCCTATGTGGCCGCTCAGCGGGCCGGTGTCCTCGAAGCCGGCAAGCACCTCGAAGTGATCTCTGAGGCTCTGCGTGACATCCGCCCGATGAAGGCGGCCTTCGACCGTGAATACGTGAAGCGCATCGATGCCGACAACACGATCGGAACCATTAACAAGCGCGACATGTTGAACGCGATCCGTGAAGACATCAACCGCTTCAAGGACGAAAAGAAAGTAGATCGTCTGGTGATGATCTGGTGTGCCTCCACCGAGGTGTTCATCGAGATCGGTGCCGCGCACCTCACCCTCGACGCTTTTGAGGCTGCGATCGACGCCAACGACCCGACCATCGCTCCGTCCATGCTGTATGCGTATGCCGCCCTGCTCGAAGGTGTTCCCTTCGCCAACGGCGCACCGAACCTGTGTGTGGACGTGCCGGCACTGCGCGACTTCGCCACCCACAACGGTGTTGCGATCTCCGGTAAGGACTTCAAAACCGGCCAGACCCTGATCAAAACGGTGCTCGGACCGATGCTGCGGGCCCGCATGCTCGGCCTGCGCGGCTGGTACTCCACCAACATCTTGGGTAACCGAGATGGTGAGGTCCTCGATGACCCCGACAACTTCAAAACCAAAGAGGAATCAAAGCTCGGCGTGCTCGAGAACATCTTGCAGCCCAGCCAGTTCCCTGAGTTATACGGCGACGTGTATCACAAGGTTCGCATCAACTACTACCCGCCCCGTGGTGACAATAAAGAGGGTTGGGACAACATCGACCTGTTCGGCTGGTTGGGCTACGACATGCAGCTCAAGGTGGACTTTTTGTGTAGAGACTCGATCCTGGCTGCTCCGTTGGCATTGGACCTCGTGTTGTTCTCCGATCTCGCTCAGCGGGCCGGAATGGGCGGGATCCAGGAATGGCTGAGCTTCTACTACAAGAGCCCGCAGGTAGCCCCTGGCCTCCATCCCGAACATGATCTCTTCGTGCAGTTAACCAAACTGAAAAACACTCTGCGTTGGATGATGGGCGAGGATCAGATCACCCACCTCGGGCGCGAGTACTACCAGAGCGGCTGAACCGGCCCGATTCGCGCCTCCTCGGTCACGACATGGTCCATGACCACGTCGTGTTCCTCACATGGCAGCGCCTCAGAAATTTGCACAGCGAATCCGACACCAACGCAGACACAGTCAGCACGGGTGCGGGACAAAAATCGGTCATACCAACCACCTCCTTGTCCGAGCCGCGCCCCCTCAGCGGTGAAGGCCACCCCGGGAACGATGACCAAATCCACTGCTCCTGGGTCTGGAGCCTCCTCTGGCGTGGTGACCAGATCACCACGGGATTCGCACCATCTGCGGAGTGCCCCAAGATCGGGTTCGCCGGGGATCGGCGTGAACACCATGACACGCATTGGCGCATCTGACCAGATGTCGAGACCCTCAATCAGCGTGCACATCCGTGCCGACCGCAGGTCCTGATCGGGAACATCACGACGCAGCCTTCGCAGTTCAGCGCGCAGACGAGCCTTTTCCGCAGCGACCTGTTCGGGCTTCGCCTCATCCGGGATCGGTGCTCCCATGAGCGCGCAGCGTACAGTCAAGGTGATGGCAACGAATCCACCCGCCTCCTCTGGCTCTTTCGATTCCGCTCAGTTCCGGGCGGTGCTCGGACATTTCCCCACCGGGGTCACCGTGGTGACCGGAGTGGCCGGGGAGGCCGGGCAGCACCCGGTGGGCTTCACAATCGGATCATTCACCTCGGTATCACTCGATCCACCACTGGTGGGTTTCCTCCCCCAGATGAACTCCGAAACCTGGGCGCAGATGGCACCCGCTGGCCGATTCTGCGTCAATGTGCTGAGCCGTGACCAAGCCGATTTGTGCTGGAAGTTTGCAAAATCAGCCCATGACATCAACCGTTTCACCGATGTCGAATGGCGGATGAGCCCGGGCGGCGCACCGATTCTCGAACGTGCGGTGGCCTGGATCGATTGCACCGTCGCTGAGGTGTACGAGATGGGGGATCACTTCTTCGTACTCGGTGCGGTCACCGCATTGGAAGCCGATGCAAACAACGACGGTGACGGACCACATCCCTTGTTGTTCTTTAAGGGTGGTCTTGGCCGCTTCCTGGCCGAAAGCTGATCGGATCTGACACCGCGATGAAACTCCCCCGCTCCTGGGTCAGCTTGTCCCCCAACGGCCTTGGGCATCAAAAACCCAATCACTTCGGCGATATGGCCAAAGTCGCTTGGAAGGTGCGCCACCGTTCCGGGGATGCATGGAAGATCCTGAGCCAAGGTGTCTGCGATGGCTGTGCGCTCGGAGTGGCTGGCCTGCATGACTGGACTCTGGACGGGGTGCACTTGTGCACCACCCGGCTCAACTTGTTGCCAATGAACTTGGCGGACCCAATCTCACCGGATCTGCTTCGCGATGTGAGCAGCCTGCGAGGCCTTGATTCCGCTGCACTGCGCGAACTCGGCCGTCTCGGCCATCCGATGCGCCGCCGGGCCGGGGAGGCCGGTTTCACCCGGATCACCTGGTCCGATGCGATGGGCAGCATCGCCCGTGCGATCTGTGAAGCCGGCGCAGATCGCACGGCGATCTATCTGACGAGCCGCGGCCTGACCAACGAGGTCTACTACGTAGCCGCCAAAGCTGCTCGAGCGATCGGCACAAACAACTTGGACTCCGCAGCGCGGACCTGCCATGCCCCCTCCACAGTCGGGCTCAAACACACCATCGGGGTGGCAGCTAGCACCTGTTCGATGCGCGATGTGCTCGAGACCAACCTGATCGTGCTGTGGGGCACCAACGTGGCTAACAACCAGCCGGTTTTCACCAAATACCTCTACCTCGCGAAGAAGGCAGGGGCCAAGGTGGTGGTGATCAATCCGTATCTCGAACCTGGCCTCGAGCGGTATTGGGTGCCGTCCAACGCCGAATCCGCCCTGTTCGGCACAAAGATCTGTGATCTCCATCTGCCGGTGCGTCCCGGTGGGGACATCGCCCTGGCCAATGCGATCCTCAAATCGCTGATCCGCCGCAATCTCGTGGACCTTGAGTTCGTCACCTCCCACACCGAACATTGGGAGGATCTCGTGGAACATCTCGATGGCATGGACCAAAAGTCGCTGTGCGCCGAGTCGGGGGTAACAGAGGCTCTCGTCGAGCAGTTCGTGGATCTCTACGGCAATGCTCCAGCGGCAATCTTGGTCTGGAGCATGGGAATCACCCAGCACTCCCACGGTGTTGACGGGGTCCGCTCGGTGGTCAATGTGGGCTTAGCCCGGGGCAACATCGGCCGTGACGGTGCGGGCCTCATGCCGATCCGCGGCCACTCCGGGGTCCAAGGCGGCGCAGAGATGGGCGCCTACGCCACCGCCCTTCCCGGCGGGGATCCGATCGACGCTGAACACGTCGCGATCTGGTCGGAAAAGTGGGGGTTCCCGGTGCCGATCACCCCGGGGATGACCGCTGCAGAAATGCTGGAGGCGGCCGAAAACGGCGATCTCGATGTGTTGTACCTCGACGGCTCCAACATGCTCGAGATCCTCCCGGACCCACCCACAGTGGCCCGGGCCCTTGAGCGTGTCCCGTTGCGGGTGCATTCCGACGTAGTGCTGACCTCACAGATGCTGCTCGACGGGGCCGAGGTGATTGTGTTGCCCGTTGCTACCCGCTACGAGCAAGAGGGCGGTGGGACCAGCACCACCACCGAACGTCGGATCGCGTTCAGCCCTCAGATCCTGAACCCGCCAGCGGAGGCCCGCAGCGAATGGCGGATCTTTGCTGATCTGGCACGTCGCGTGCGCCCCGAATTGGTCCCCGCTTTCAACTGGACAGATAACCGCGCGCTTCGTACCGAGATCGCCGAGATGGTGCCGCTCTACGCCGGGATCGAGACCTTGACGGCCACCGGAGACGCCGTGCAATACGGCGGACGGCACCTGTGCCGCGATGGCAACTGCGCGACCCCATCGGGTCGGGCGCAGTTCTCTTTGGTGGAAGGACCCCAGATCGATCTGGCACCCGGGGAGTTTTGGTGTTCCCCCCGCCGCGGCAAACAGTTCAACTCCATGGTCTACGCCGAGGTGGACCCGCTCACTGGCGCCGGTCGTGACGCCGTCTACATAGATGCGTCAGAGGCGGCCTCCCTCGGAATCAACCACGGTGATCGGATCATGGTGCGTAGCGACCACGGATATTTTGAGGGGTCAGCCCATTTGGTTCCCCTCGCAGCGCGCAGCCTGCAGGTGCATTGGCCTGAAGGAAACCGGCTTTTGGCCTCAGGAGCCGCGCATCGGGAACCGCTCAGTCGCATCCCTGACTACAACGCGATCGTCCGTATCGAAAAAATCTCCCCGACATGAGTCTCCCGGCTCGGCGATGGATCTGGGCGTTCGCTGCCGATCTTGCGATCATCGTGATCTTCATCGTTTTTGGTCGTCGCACCCACGAACAGCCAGAAACTCTGTCTGGCACTCTCGGTGCCCTCGCTCCATTTATGGCTGCCCTCGGAGTTGGTTGGCTCAGCGCTCGGGCCTGGCGACACCCCACTCGGATCGACACCGGACTATGGGTCTGGGTAACGACCCTCGGTCTCGGAATGTTGCTGCGTTCTCAGGTGGCCGGGCAGGGGACAGCCACTACTTTCGTGCTCGTAGCCGCTGGGTTCACAGGTGCAGGCCTGGTCGGATGGCGTTTCGTGTGGACCGAGATCCATCGCACCCGCACCCGGATCGCCGCCCGGGCCGAGGCCTGAACCCGACCGGATCAGACCCGATCAGATCATGTTCGTGATCGCGCCCTTATCGGCCCCCTGAGCGAGCCGGGCATACTTACCAAGTACCCCGCTGGTATACCGCGGCGGATTCGGGACCCAGCCCTCACGACGCTTGGCAAGTTCGGCCTCGTCCACGAGCAGATCCAAAGACAGCGAAGGCACATCGATCCGGATCCGGTCTCCGTCTCGCACGAAGGCGATCGGGCCGCCGTCTACGGCTTCGGGAGCCACATGGCCGATGCAAAACCCCCAGGTTCCCCCCGAGAAACGACCATCGGTGATCAGTGCGCAGTCGTAACCGCGGCCGACACCTTTAAGCGCACCGGTGATCGCCAACATCTCCCGCATCCCGGGCCCACCTTTGGGACCCTCGTAACGGATCACGATCACCGTTCCCGGTTCAATTTTGCCGGCCATGACCTCGGCCATTGCACCGTCTTCCCCGTCAAATACGCGGGCCACACCTTCAAAGGTACGCTGCTCTTTGGACAGGCCGGCCACCTTGACCACAGAGCCTTTGGGGGCGAGAGATCCGCTCAAGATGTTTAAGCCGCCCTCAGCGTTAATTGCCTGATCTAACGGGTACACCACCACCCCGTCGGGGCGCGGCGGGTTTATTTCGGCCAGGTTCTCCGCCATGGTTTTACCGGTCACCGTCAACACGTCACCGTGTAACAGGCCGGCCTCAAGCAGATGCCGCAGCACAACCGGCACTCCACCCACCCGATCGAGATCGGTCATGTGGAACTTGCCGCCCGGCTTCATATCGGCGATGTGTGGCACCTTGGCGGCGATCCGATTGAAATCCTCAAGGTCCAGATCCACACCAGCCTCATTCGCAATGGCCAACAGGTGCAGCACTGCGTTAGTGGAACCGCCGAGCGCATTAGCCACTGCGATCGCATTTTCAAACGCCTTCTTGGTCATGATGTCGCGGGGCCTGATCCCGAGCTTCAACATGTTCACCACCGCCGCACCTGCGAGGCGAGCGTCATCTTCACGGCGGCGATCCACCGCCGGGGCAGAGGCAGACCCGGGCATTGAGATCCCGAGTGCTTCACCGATGGATGACATCGTGTTGGCGGTGAACATGCCTCCACAGGCGCCCTCTCCGGGGCAGGCGTTGCGTTCGATGGCTGAGAGTTCTTCCGGGGTGATCGATCCCGCAGCGCATGCGCCGATCGCCTCAAACACGCTCGTGATATCCAGGGCCTGACCGTTCAGGTATCCGGGCAGGGTGGAACCGTTGTAGACAAACACCGAGGGAAGGTTCAGCCGGGCCATCGCCATCATCATCCCGGGCATCGATTTATCGCAGCCGCCGGTAGCCAACAGACCGTCGAGCCGCTCGGCATGGATCACGGTCTCCACGGAGTCAGCAATGACCTCACGGCTCACCAACGAGGCCCGCATTCCCTCATGGCCCATCGAGATGCCATCGGACACGGTGATCGTTCCGAACTCGAGGCCCACACCGCCAGCGGCGCGCACGCCTTCTTTGGCAGCCGCTGTCAGGCGTCGGATCGACATGTTGCAGGGCGTGATTTCATTCCACGAAGACGCAATGCCGATCTGAGGCTTTTCCCAGTCGTCATCGGTGAGGCCAACAGCCCGCAGCATCGCCCGGGACGCAGCCTTTTGGATGCCATCGGTGACATCGCGTGAACGGGGCTTGATGTCCACCGGTGTTCCATCTGCAGAGAGGTTCGACATGGACCACACGGTAGTGCCCAAGATCGAAGAACTATGAGCCGGTTCGACACCGGCGGCCACGGGGCAATCACCTACCGTGACGCCCATGAGCCAGTTTTCCTCGATCACTCTGGAGTTCCGTGACGCCGCTGCGGTAATCACGCTCAACCGCCCCGAGGCCCTCAACGCCTTCACGTATCCAATGATGGCCGAGATCCATGAGGCGGTCCTTGAGTCTGTGGATCGGCGGTCGGTGGTCGGGGTGGTGATCACCGGGAACGGCCGCGGTTTTTCTGCTGGTCTCGACGCCAGCGCTCTGACAGCGGTGACCACCACCGGTGGGACCATGCGCAACCAAGAACCTGACCATGGTGTACCCGGCCTATTCAGTTACTTCATGGAACAACCCAAACCGATCATCGCAGCGGTCAATGGCGTGACCGCTGGGGGCGGCATGGTGCTCGCTTCTAAATGTGATGTGCGGTTCGCCTCCACGGAGGCCGCGTTTTTGACGGTGTTTTCCAAGCGTGGCTTAATCGCCGAACACGGAATGACCTGGCTCATGCCGCGCATGGTCGGTCTCGGTGACGCCTTCGATCTGATGTGGTCCTCTCGCCGCCTCGAGGCTGCTGAAGCCCAGCGCATCGGGTATGTACAGCGCGTCTTTTCCCCCGAGGATCTCGTCAATGAGTCGGTGGCCTACATCAATGATCTCGCCGCAATCGCATCGCCGGGCAGTCTCGCTGACACTAAGCGCCTCACGTATCGCCATATCGGTATGGAGTTTCCCGAGGCATTCGCAGAGGCCGATGATGCCGCGTGGGCGGCCATCGCCCGACCCGATGCCGCTGAGGGTGCTGCAAGCCTGACCGAGAAACGGGCCCCTCGCTTTGAGCGCCTCGGCACCAAAGACTGAAACGTCAGCCGGTCGAATCAGCCGGACGATTCAGCCAGTCGAATCAGCCAGTCAATTCAGCCGGTCAATTCAGCCCTTGCGCGAGTGCAGTAACGCAGTGACGGCTTTGCCATCGGCTTGGCCTTTAGAGGCTTTCATCACCGCACCGACCAAGGCCCCCGCGGCCTTGCCTTCACCAGCACAAAACTTGGCCCAGACATCGGGAAGATCGGCGATCGTCTGATCCACCAAAGCTTCGAGGGCGGAAGAATCCATCGCTTCAAAACCCTTGGCTGCGGCGATCGCCACCGGATCTCCAGCACCGGACACCATCTCGGCCAACACCTGTTTCGCTTGGGTTGCGGTGAGATCCCCCCGCAGCTCCATCTGGGTGAGGGTGGCCAGATGCCCGGCTTCGACCAAAGGCTGTTCCCCCTGATCGGCAAAGGCTTCCTTGATGTGAATCAAGGCGCGGGCCGGGTCACCACCGGCATCGGCCACCTGACACAAATAGTGATCCTGACCACGGTCTACGAGCACCATGACAGCCTCGGAATCTGCTGCAACGCCGGTCATACCAGCCACCGACGCTCGCCGTTCAGCGGGTAGGGCCGGCAATGCCGCGCGCACCGCATCGATCCAGGCCTGATCCGGCGCCAAAGGCACCAGATCAGGCTCGAGGAAGTAGCGATAATCGTCAGCGTCCTCTTTGGAACGCAAGGTGTGTGTGCGGCCGTCGGTCTCATCCCAGTGACGGGTCTCTTGGCGAATCCGCTCCCCCGCCTCGATCAAGGCCACCTGCCGGCGCGCCTCATACTCCACAGCCCGTCCTAACGAGCGCACCGAGTTGAGGTTCTTGATCTCACAGCGCGTACCAAGTTCACCCCCGGGAAGACGCACGCTCACGTTCGCATCCACCCGCATCGAACCCTCCTCCATCTTCGCGTCGGAGGCGCCGATCGCCACGAGGATCGCCCGCAACTCGGTCACGTATTGCCGCGCTTGCTCGGGGGTGCGGATATCGGGGCGCCCCACGATCTCTACTAACGGCACGCCGGCCCGATTGAAGTCGATCAGCGATGATTCGCTGCCGTGGATACGTCCACCACTCCCACCCATGTGGGTGGATTTGCCGGTGTCCTCTTCCAAGTGGGCTCGCTCCACCCCGATCCGCGTGCCGTCGGGCAGATCCAACCAACCGTCCACATTGAGCGGCACGTCGTACTGGCTGATCTGATAGGCCTTAGGCATATCAGGGTAGAAGTAGTTCTTCCGGTGGAAGGTACAGGCCTGCACTGTGCAGTTCAGCGCCAACCCAATCCGCATCGCAAACTCCACGGCCTGCCGATTTAACACGGGCAATGCGCCCGGTAGACCCAAGGTGACCGGATCGATGTTCGTGTTTGGTTCATCGCCAAATCGGTTAGGGCTTCCCGAGAACAGTTTCGTAGCCGTGGCTAACTCCACATGGACCTCGAGGCCCACCACCATCTCAAACCGGCCACCCTCGGACCCATCGATCAGAAATTCGCTCATCACTGGCCACCTCGCCCATTCCCATTCGATCCCGCCGCTGCTTCCAAGGCCGCGGCCACCCGGAACATCACCGGTTCATTCAGTGTGGCCGCCATGATCTGGACACCGACCGGCAAATCATCGGCCCCGGTCCCAAAGGGCACGCTCATCGCTGGATGACCGGCCAGGTTGCTCGGGATCGTGTAGGTGTCGCACAGATACATCGCAAGCGGGTCATCGGTCTTCGCACCGAGGGCAAAGGCCACCGAAGGCGCCGTCGGGGTCAGCATCACATCCACTTGCTGATAGGCCCGATCAAAATCATCGGCAATCAATCGACGCACTTTGAGCGCCTTACCGTAATAAGCGTCAAAATATCCAGCCGACAACGCATAGGTCCCGAGCATGATCCGGCGTTTCACCTCAGGCCCGAATCCTTCGTGGCGAGTGGCCATGTACATCGAGTTGGTGTCTGAAGCAGGGACCCGCATCCCATACCGCACACCGTCGTAACGGGCCAGATTGCTCGAGGCCTCCGCCGGGGCGATCAGGTAATAGGCCGTCAGACCGTACGTGAGGGCAGGCACCTGCACATCAACGATCTGAGCTCCAGCTGCAGCCAACGCCGCAAAGGCCTCCTCGAGGCGAGCTTCCACTTCGGGATCAGCCCCTCCGGGAAGATCGGTGATCCGCCCGATCCTCAGACCCTCCACTCCCTGAGCGATAGCTGCGGTCAACGACGGATGTTCCATGGGGATTGAGGTGGAGTCACCGGGATCATGACCGGCGATCACATCCATCACCAGTGCCGCATCAGCCACATCGTTGGCGAAGGGGCCAATCTGATCGAGGCTGCTGGCAAAGGCCACCAAACCGAGCCGACTGACCATCCCGTAGGTGGGTTTGACACCGACCACTCCGCACAGGGCGGCGGGCTGGCGGATCGAACCGCCAGTGTCGCTGCCGAGGCTGATCGGAGCAAATCCGGCCGCCACTGCCGCAGCCGATCCGCCCGAGGAACCACCGGGCACCCGGGAGGTGTCACGCGGGTTCCGGGTGGGGCCGAAAGCGGAGTTCTCGGTGCTGGACCCCATCGCAAACTCGTCGAGATTGGTCTTGCCGATCATCACTGCGCCCGCGGCTGCCAGCTTCGTGACCACCGTCGCGTCATAAGGTGGCCGCCAGCCCTCCAACATCCGTGAAGAGCAGGTGGTGGGCACGCCGCGGGTACACATGTTGTCTTTGATCGCCACCGGCACACCCGCCAGAGGGCCCGGATCTTGGCCGGCGGCCACCATGGCGTCCACTGCAGCAGCTTGTGCTCGGGCTTGATCAATGGTCACGAGATTAAAGGCGTGAATTTCCGACTCACGCGCCGTGATCGCTGCGAGATGGTTCTCAAGCACCGCTGAGGCGGTCATCTGGCCGGACCGGATCTGGGCGGCGATCTGCGTGGCCGATGACATGGCAAAAGAAGATGAATCTGCAGTTGACATCGTTCAGTCCTCCAACCCGATGATCGGCGGGACACGGAACCGGTGGTCCTCCACATCGGGGGCCACCGCGAGCACCTCGTCACGATCCAAGCAGGGCTGCTCCACGTCCTCACGCAGCACGTTGATCAGCGGATAGGGCTGGGTCATCGGGACCACCGCGTCCAAGTCCACAGCGTCGATATCGGCGAAATGGTCGAGCATCTTTGCCAACTGCTCGGTGGTGACCTCAATCTCCGAGGGGGTCAGATCAAGGCGGGCCAAGCGAGACACCTTGGCAACTACGTGGACATCAATGCGTTCAGGCACGTCTCCACGCTACTGCGCAGCGCGGTGACGGCCACGGGCCCACAGGAGATACACCGCTGCACCAATGATCGCTGCGAGCGCTGTCCACTGATTGAGGCGGAGACCCGCCCATTGCGAGGCCTGATCGATCCGCAGACCTTCGATCCAGAACCGGCCGATCCCGTAGCCGAGAACGAACACGCCCATCAGCTTCCCCGGGGCGAGTGTGACCCGACGGTCGATCAGCAGCAAGACCCCCGCTAATCCGAGGGTCCACAGGGATTCGTAGAGGAAGGTCGGATGAAAAGTGGTGCCGAGCGCATAGCCAGAAGGGATGTAGCGGTCATCTACTTCGAGCGCCCACGGCAAGGTAGTGGGTCTGCCAAAAAGTTCTTGGTTAAACCAGTTCCCCCACCGTCCGATCGATTGAGCGAGCGGGATCGCTGGAGCCGCACAGGTGGCGGCAATCGCCATCGAGATCCCGCGTCGCCGCGCCATCCACAGGCCCACGCCGATCCCAGCGATCAGTCCTCCCGGGATCCCGAGGCCCCCTTTCCAAATGGCCGGGATCGCACCGAGGTCATCAGCAAACCGGTCCCATTCGGTGATCACGTGATAGAGCCGCGCTCCCACTACTCCCGCGGCCACCGCCCAGATCGCGATCGCCGAAGCGTCATCGGAAGTCCCGACCTCGCGTGCTTCAAACCGCTTTCCGAGCAGCCAGACGGCAGCGATCACCCCAAGGGCGATCAACAAACCGTATGCGCGCAGGTCCAGCGGGCCGATGGAAATCGACGCACCGGGAGGCGCCGGGAACGCAGCGATCACAGGCCGCACACTCGTGAAGCGAACTCCACGGAGCGGTCCAAGATCAGATCTCGGTCATAGTCCTGGGTGGCCACGTGATAACTGCGCTCGAGCCACAGGTGCTCCACCGACCCGCCGTACACACCGGCAAGAAACTCGCTGTCTGCGGGATCCACCACATGGTCCTGACGCGAGGTCACGAGCAACAAAGGCAAAGTCAACTCCTGATACCGAGGCATCATCTCGGCGAGGCCCTCATGTTGGAGGGACAGTAACGGTGCCACCGGCGCGCCGTCATAGGCGATTTCCACCACATCGGGATCTGCGATATCTGAACCGATGGCCGGCATCACTGCCATCCCGTCAGCCAGCATCTCTTCGAGCATCTCAAGTACATCGGGGGCTTGGGGTCGCACCGCAGGGTTCACACAAATCAGACCGGAGGTTGCAAGCCCCTGCAGACCCGACCACAAGGTCAACGATCCACCCATGCTGAGGCCGGCCACCACCACGTGATCGGCACGGGCCCGCAGACGTTCGGCGGCGGCAAGAACCTCTCCACACCAGTCCTGCCACCGGGTCCCGGTCATCTCTTCCACCGTGGTGCCGTGGCCGGGCAGCCGCGGCAACTCCACATGAAAGCCCTGCTCAGCGAAGCGGTGGGCCACACCTCGCATCGAGGACGGATTGCCGGTGAAGCCGTGCAGGGCGAGAATGCCCGCTGATCCGTCGGACTGATGGGACCACGGTTCTGCACCGGGAAGCACGGAGACGCTCATGATCAGTTTCTAGCCCAAAAACTTGAGGGTCACACCCCCGGCCCTATCGCTGCCCTCCAGATATAACCTAAACAATCGTGGGGTATCAGCGCAGACGGATGGAGGCGGTAGCGGTCACCGGTCTGATCCCCGTCGCAATGCTGGTGCCGCTGTGGCTGGTCTCGCTCGCAATCTTCTGGCTCATCCTGCGGGTCTGGGTGGAGATCGCGTTTTGGTGGTTCCCCCTCGGGTGGCTCTTGCTCGGATCGGCACTGTTCCTGAGGCCGATCCAAGTAGCCATTTTGACCCCGTTGCTCGGGGCCCGACGCCCATCGGACGCAGAGACCGAGATCCTGCGACCGGTGTGGACAGAGCTCACCCGAGTGCTCGATCTCCCCGCTAACCGCTATGTGCTGCGGGTCCTCCCCGCCGAGGAACTCAACGCGTTTGCCTCTGGGGGACATCTCGTTGTGGTCACGACCTATGCAATCGAACAACTCGAAGACCGAGACCTCGCAGGCGTCCTCGCCCACGAACTGAGCCATCACCTCGGGATGCATACCGTGTCGTTAACCCTCGGCCATTGGCTCTCTCTACCGATCATGGTGTGGGCCAAAGTGGGCTTTTTCTTGCACAACGTGGCCCAAGCGGCCACCGACACTTTTGCCCAGCGGTCCCCGATCATGACCACCATCGGTCATCTCGTGGCCGTGACCCTCAACGCAGTGGCCTCGGTGTTCCTCGCCGGTTTAAACCTGAGTGATGCGATCACCAACCACTTCAGCCGCTCCGTGGAGTATGAAGCTGATCGCCGGGTGGTGATCATGGGGTACGGCCCCCATTTGGTGACCGCACTCTCCAAGGTCTCCGGGGTACCGAGTTTCTCTGCATCAGCGATGATGTCACACCGTGAGCACTCCGCAGATCCCAACACCGAACTGACCAGGCGCCAGCGGCTCGCATCCTCGCATCCCCCAGCGCGCACCCGAATGGCGCGGATCGAAGCGATGCTGCGCCAAGCCGGTTAAGCCAGCAGTGAAATGATGAAAGTACCGAAATGATGAAAGTGCCGGAATGAGAACCAGCGTCACCCCTTCCACTGATCCCACCGATTATGCGTATACCCACAGACTTCGGGTGCGCTTTGCCGAGACCGATGCGATGGGCATCGTCCATCACAGCCGCTACCTTCCCTATCTGGAAGAGGCTCGAGTTGAATATCTGCGCTCTATCGGTCATCCCTATCACGAGATCCACGAGGCCGGCACCGATCTGGCCGTGCTGGAGGCCTTCGTCCAATATCGACTCCCCCTTCGCTTTGATGATCTGGTGGATGTCCATTTACGCATGGCTCAGACCACCCGAACCACCTTCCAGATGGCCTATCTGCTGTGTGTGGACGATGCGGCGCACGCCACCGCCGTAACGGTGCATGGAGCGGTGATGAACAATCGCCCCACCCGCCTTCCCTCCTGGCTCGGCGAACTCGCTGATCAGAGCGGCATCTGACTACCGTCGCAGGCATAGCCCTGACCGAATCACTGATCTCATGAAGGATTGAAGATGACCGACACCGTTGCCAGTCAAGTCCCCTTAGTGGAGTACCTCGTCCTCGGGGACAAGCCCCACCTCGTCGCTCAAGAGTGCACCTCCTGCGGTGCTCGCTTCTTTGATCGCCGTAACGCATGCGCGAAATGCTTCGCAACAGATTTCCGTCAGGTGGATATCGCCACCACCGGGGTAGTTCGAACCTTCACGATCGTGGCCTATGCCGCACCCGGGATCCCGGTGCCGTTCGTATCCGCAGTGATCGATTGTGAGGGCACCAGCGTGCGCGCCAACCTCATCGAGGTCCCCGCCGACCCCGAGCACGTGTCCACAGGTATGAACGTGGAGTTAGCCACCTATTCCCTCGGCGTAGACGACAACGGTGCCGAGGCGATTGGCTTTGGCTTCCGCCCCGTCGCAGCCTGACCCACCCGACATTTATTCTCGATATTTACCACCAGTACTTCAGATCAGGATCAAGGAGACAGCAGATGAGCGCCAGTGACGAGATTTGGATCCTCGGAATCCATATGACCAAGTTTGGGAAGTATCCCAACCATGACGTGGTAGACCTCGGTGCCGAGGCCATCATGGGGGCGCTCGCCGATGCGCAGGTCACCATGGCTGACATTGGCATCTTGGCCGCCGGCAACCTAATGGGGTCCGGCGGGATTGGTCAGCAACTACAAAAGCAGGTAGGCCAGACCGGTATCCCCGTCTTCAATGTCTCTAACGCCTGCGCGACCGGCGCCACGGCGCTGCGTACAGCGATCATGGCGGTGAAAGCCGGTGAAGTGGACATGGGTCTCGCCGTCGGGGTGGAGAAACTCGCTGGCGCCGGCCTCCTCGGCGGAGGCGGCAAGTCCAAGAGTGATGACAATGTGTGGTCTCCGTCCGGACGCTACGGGGCGGTCGCACCCACCGATGGCCGGATCGGCACCGACACCATGCCGGGCGTTTTTGCTCAGATCGGAATGGAGTACGGCCACAAATACGGCGGCACCAGCTTTGAGCTGTTTGCCCGGATCAGTGAGAAGAACCACTCGCATTCCACCCTCAACCCACTCGCTGCGTATAACAAGGCCATGTCGCTCGAGCAGATCATGGGCGACATCATGATTGCGTACCCCAACACCCGTCCGATGTGCTCAGCCAACTGTGACGGTGCTGCTGCTGCCGTGGTGGTCTCTGGGGCAAAGCTCAAGACCCTCAGCCTCGAACAGCAACGGCGCGCCATCAAGGTCACAGCGTCGGTGCTTACCAGCGATCCGTGGCAGGAGGCCTGCCAGATCCTGCCTGACGTGAACACCCTCACTCGTAACGCCGCCTTGCAGGCCTACGAACTCGCCGGGGTGGGCCCCGAGGATCTCGATCTCGTGGAACTTCACGATTGCTTCGCCACCGCCGAGTTGGTGCACTACGACAACTTGATGCTGTGTGAGGAAGGCGGCGCAGTGGACTTCTTTAACTCCGGTGCCCCGTGGCGTGACGGTCGTTTGCCGGTGAACGTGTCCGGTGGTCTTCAGTCCAAGGGCCATCCGATCTCCGCTACCGGTATCGCCAACATCTGGGAGGTCTGCCAACACCTCCGTAACGAAGGTGGCCAGCGTCAGATCGAGGGCGCCAAGGTTGGTCTGGCCCACGTGATCGGCCTCGGCAGCGCCTGCGGGATCCACGTGCTCGAATCTTCTGCCGCCTAAACCTTTCGGTCTCTGCACTTTCTGCCAGAAGCCTTGGGGGCGTACCCTAGGTGGGTGCGCACACCCAAGGACTTCTTCAAACCCCTCGCTGTAGGTGCTCCTGCACCGGTCAGGGAGATTCCGTTCCGGCCGAGCCGGATGATCCATTTTTTCCCTCCATCTAACGCGAAGATGGTGGCCAAGGTGCCCGACATCGCACCGACGGTGGACATCTTGCTCGGTAACTTAGAAGACGGAGTCCCCGCCAGTGACAAAGAGGCTGCTCGCGCCGGTCTCGTCGAGGTGGGTAAGACCATGGATCTCGGCGACACTGCGTTGTGGACTCGGATCAACAGTTTGGATTCGCCGTGGGCCCTCGATGACTTGACCACCTTGGTCAGCGAGATCGGCGACAAACTCGACGTGATCATGATTCCCAAAGTGGAGGGTCCAGAAGACATCCACTACGCCGACCGCTTGATCGCCCAGCTCGAAGCCAAGGCCGGGCTCACCAAGCCCTTGCTGCTCCATGCGATCCTCGAAACGGCCCAAGGTGTAGCCAACGTGGAAGCGATCTGTGGTGCTTCACCACGAATGCAGGGGTTGTCTCTCGGGCCAGCGGACCTCGCTGCAAACAGGCGGATGAAGACCACTCGAGTGGGCGGCGGTCACCCCGATTATCTGGTGCGCGCCGATCCTGATCCCGATAACGCCGAGGCGTCCCGCACGATCTATCAGCAGGACCTGTGGCACTACACCATCGCTCGCATGGTGGACGCCTGTGTCACTCACGGGATCTTGCCGTTCTATGGTCCCTTCGGCGACATCGCCGACACCGTTGCCTGTGAAGATCAGTTCCGCAACGCCTACCTACTCGGTTGTGTGGGGGCGTGGAGCTTGCACCCCGTGCAAATCGCGATCGCCAAACGGGTCTTTAGCCCCCGCCCCCAAGATGTGGCTCATGCCCGCCGGGTGATCGAAGCCATGGGCGACGGGACCGGCGCAATCATGCTCGACGGCAAGATGGAAGACGATGCTTCTGTCAAGCAGTGCAAGGTGGTGGTGGAACTCGCCCAAGAGCTCGCCGCCCGCGATCCCGAACTAGCCGCAAGTTACGGCTTCTGATCACCTTCGACTACTTCTGAACCTGTGAGGACTTGAGATGACCGCTGACCTACACCGCCCCCGCCGCTCCGTGTTGTACATGCCGGCCGCCAACACCCGGGCCCTCGAAAAGGCCATCACCATTCCCTCTGATGCACTGATCTTTGACCTCGAGGACGCAGTAGCACCCGATGCCAAAGAGGAGGCCCGTGCTCATGCGGTCGATGCCGTGAAATCGGGGGCCTACGGATCCCGTGAAGTGACCATTCGCTGCAACGGACTCGATACCCCATGGGGTCGCGATGACCTTCAGGCCGCCGCTACCTCCGGTGCTGCTGCGGTGGTCATTCCCAAGGTGTCCACCGTTAGTTATCTCGATGAGGTCTCCGCGATCCTCGATACCGCAGGTGCGCCAACCAGCCTCACAATTTGGGCGATGGTGGAAACCCCGACCGCGATCCTCGATGTCCGTGACATCGCCCGTCATCCCCGGGTCCCGGTCCTCGTGATGGGCACCAACGATTTAGCCCGTGAACTGCGCTGCGCTCTGCTGCCTGGCCGGCACCCGTTGCTGCCCCATCTAGCTACTGCGCTCCTCGCGGCACGCGAGGCAGGAAAAGTCATCCTCGACGGTGTGTATAACGACGTGAAGAACCCCGAGGGTTTTGAATCCGAATGTGTCCAAGGTTTCGAGATGGGTTTTGACGGCAAGACTCTGATCCACCCCTCCCAAGTGGATCCCTGCAATCAGGTGTGGGCCCCCGATGAGGCGGAGGTTGCGCATGCCCACAAAGTGATCGAGGCTTTCGAGGCCGCTGTTGCCGAGGGCCGTGGAGTGATCACTGTGGACGGTCGGATGATCGAAAACCTGCACGTGGACAACGCTCGACGGACCCTCGCCACCGCCGCTGCGATCGCCGCTCTCAGCTGACCTATTCGGGGTCCGGGGTCTCACCGGGAATAACCCCCGGGATCTGAACTCCAGCGGCCGCCAGCATCGCACAGGTCTCCATCACCGGCAGGCCGATCACGTTGGTGAGAGAACCGCGGACCCCGGCCACGAGTACCGCACCACGACCTTGGACGGCGTATGCGCCGGCCTTGCCCATCGGTTCCCCGGTGGACACATACCACTCGATCCACGCCGGATCGATGGTGGAAATCTCTACAGTGCTGGTCACCACCTCAGACCACTGCTGGTCATCGCAACGAACCACCACTGCGGTATAGACGTGATGTTCACGTCCCGATAACAACGACAGCATGCGGCGGGCATCGGCGGCATCATCGGGTTTGGCGAGGATCTGTCCATCGATGGCGACGGTCGTATCGGCGGCGATCACTACTGAGCCCGGTGATCTGAGCACCCCAACCCGGGCCTTCTCCATCGCCACCCGGTGCACGTAGTCCACTGGGTCTTCGCCATCGAGCACGCTCTCGTCCACATCAGGGGCCTTCACCAAAAATTGCAGGCCCACCCCGGTCAGCAACTCGCTGCGGCGGGGCGATCCCGATGCAAGCAGCACCGGCGCAAAGATCTGATCTGTTGGATTTGTCACCGTTCAACCACCCGACAGCGCCATGACCTCATCGTCATCGGGGATCTCGCAGGAATCCAGATCCTCGAGATACCCATCAGGCAAGGCCACTCGGATCGGCCCGTTGCTATGACCCCGAGTGATGCGTTCCCCACCGGGCACCATCTCCACATCTGGATCCAATCTCATGATCATCTCGTTGAGTTCCGCCACGGATGAGACCATGGCCATCTCCCTGCGCACCTGCGGACCCACCGGATAGCCAGTCAGATACCAGGAGGTGTGTTTGCGAAAATCGCGCATCGCCCGATTTTCTGCCGCTGAAACTCCCTCTGGGACCAAAGCCCGCCGCCGCCTCGAGGGCGGGTCACGATCATCGGGAGCACCCTCGTAGTGATCAGCGAGCAAGCGCGCATGAGTGGACATCACTGCGCATACCTCACCAAGACGGCGTGGGGCCGGCACTTCTCCACCCGACAGAGCCTGGCGCAGGTCCCCAAACAACCAGGGCCGGCCAAGGCATCCGCGTCCGATCACCACTCCGTCGCAGCCGGTTGCGGCCATCATTTCCACCGCATCGCTGGCCTCCCAGATATCGCCATTACCGAGCACCGGGATGCCGTTCACCGCAGACTTCAGTTCGCCGATCGCATCCCAACGCGCTGACCCGGCGTAATGCTGCTCTGCGGTACGGGCATGCAACGCGATCCAAGCCACCCCTTCATCGGCACAAATCTGGCCGGTCTGGATGTGGGTCAACACATCATCGGTGAGACCCATCCGGAACTTGGCGGTCACCGGCACCCCATACGGGCTGGCCGCTCCCACAGCAGCGCGCAGAATCGCCGAGAGCACCCGCGGTCGCGCCGGCACCGCTGCACCCCCGCCGCGTCGGGTCACCTTGGCGGCTGGGCATCCAAAGTTCAAGTCAATGTGATCTACAAGATCTTCCTCGCAGAGCAGGCGGACCGCCCCGGCCAAGGTGGCGGGATCACTGCCATAGATCTGCAGGCTGCGAGGATGCTCATCGGCACCAAAGGTCATCATCCGAGAGGTCTTGCCATTGCGGTGCAGCACCGCTGCCGCCATGACCATCTCATTGACGTAGATCAGGTCCGGCCCGAAGGACCGGCACAGGCTGCGGAAGGCTGCGTTGGTGACCCCGGCCATCGGTGCCAGCACGATCGGAGCAGCCGGGGAGAAGTCGCCAATCCGCAACGGCTGAAGTTCGCAGAGGGATGCTGCTGGACCCGTTTCCATCAGGACCGAGCCCACGCGTCGGGATCGATCAGAGGCAAACGCAGATTCGGGTACGCCCCGGTGTCGAGACCCGATGGACCATCGGTCCCGAGTCGGTACCACCCGGCCGCAGCAATCATTGCGGCGTTGTCGGTGCACATCTGCCGGCTCGGCAGGAAACCACGGATCTGATCGGTTGCGCAGGCTCCGAGGATCTCCTCGCGCAGCAGCGAGTTTGCCGCCACCCCACCGCCGAGCACGAGACCCTTGGCCCCAACAGCAACCGCAGCGCGCCGGGCCTTGGTCACGAGCACGTCCACTACCGCTGCTTGGAAAGAGGCTGCGACATCAGCCGAGGAAACATCGGGGTTCTTGCGGACGTGATTAACCACGGCAGTTTTCAGACCACTGAAACTAAAGTCGTAACTGTCGTCCATCATCGCTCGGGGGAACCGAATCGCTTCGGGGTCACCGTTAAGCGCAGCGGCGTCGATGGCAGGGCCGCCCGGGTATCCGAGATCCAAAAAGCGGGCCACCTTGTCAAATGCTTCACCAGCAGCGTCATCGATGGTGCGACCCAGCAGCCGGTAACGGCCGTGATCCTGCATCTCAATCAACATCGTGTGTCCACCAGACACCAACAGCACAACGAGCGGGAACTCGAGGGTCGGATCTTCGAGAAAGGCTGAATATAGATGGGCTTCGAGGTGATTCACCCCAACGAAGGGCACCTGCCAGGCCAACGCAAAAGCCTTAGCCGCAGACACACCAACGAGCAGAGCACCAATGAGGCCAGGTCCGACGGTGGCGGCCACGGCGTCGATCCGACTCTCGTCCACACCGGCCTCCACGATCGCTCGCGCAACCACCGGGTTGAGGCTCTCGAGATGAGCTCTCGATGCGATCTCCGGGACCACTCCACCGAAATCAGCGTGCAAATCGATCTGACTGGACACCACGGAGGAGATCACCTCGGTCCCACCGAGCACGAGAGCCGCTGCAGTCTCATCACAACTGGTTTCGATCCCGAGCACCAAGGTGTCTGGACCAACGCTGCTCCTCTGACCTGCGTGTGCGGTACGTACAAACGTGCTCACGGGTGCGCTCCCAACTGAGAGATCCGGATGGCGTACTCCGGGTCTTGGATGTCATGGCACCACATCACGATCGCGTCGGTGCTGTTTTCGTAGTAGTTGCGTCGCACTCCGGCAGGAACGAAACCAAACTTGGCGTACATCGCTTGGGCGCCCGTACTGCTGGCTCGCACCTCAAGGGTCCACGCTTCACAACCCACAGAGATCACGTGCTCTGCGAGATGCCGCAACAGCAGTTCGCCGAACCCCAGACGACGCCACACCGGGTCCACTGCGATGTTTGTGATGTGGGCCTCACGGGAACTCGGAGCCGATCCGCCAGTAATCCATACCCCGGCGTAGGCCACCACGCGACGACGATGCCGCACCACGAGATACCACCGCGATTCAGGATGGATCTGGGCGATCTCTGATTCGAAAACCCCTCGGGTCCACGGACGCGGATACGACTGCTGCTCAATCGCCATGATCTGGGTCACATGCCGTTTACGCATCGGCTCCACCGAGATCTCTCCCGGATCGAGCGCTTCACACATCTCCGACGCGAGCTTCATTCCCGCACCGCCCGTGTCGCCCAGTTGATCTGCGCATCAGGCGCACGCAGGTAGATCGGTTCGATTTCGCGCGGATTCACCCATTCCTCGCGCAAGGCCTGAGCATGAGCGAGTTGCACTAAAGCCCCCGCTGAGGGGTAGGCGTCCCCACCAATTTCGCAGCGATACCCGTCGAGGATTTCCTCGCGGTAGCGCAGGGCGCCGTCGCCCACGCACAGCACCTCTTGACTCCGAGCCAAGAGGTCAGCGACCAGTTCCTCCACCGGGCCAACCGTGGGGGGCGCGACTTGTTGCAGCCCACCAGGCACCTGCCGATACATCGCCCAAAAGACCTCGCCCTTGCGGGCATCGATCACCGGGACCACCACACGGTCGGTGTGGCGTGCCGGAAAGGCCAACAAATCCAGCGAGGAGATGCCAATCATCGGGATCCGCAGGGCCTGTGCAAAGGCCTTACCGGCGGCGAGGCCGACGCGCATTCCGGTAAACAAACCGGGACCGACATCCACCGCAACCACTCCAAATTCGGTCATCTCGATTCCGGTGTGTTGACAAATGAACTCAACGGCCGGAATCAAGATTTCGGCATGGCGACGACCGCGGGTGATCTCCACCGCAGCGATCACGCCTTCGTGTCCGCCGATGGCCACACTGACCTGCGAGGTCGCAGTCTCCACTCCGAGGATCAGCACCGGTACTCCTCCACGGCTGCACTCAAGCGGTCCCAACGCTTCGCCCATTGCGGACCAAACCCGGTGATCTCGATCTCTCGGGCACCTTCATCGCCTTCGGGATCAGGACGCAGAGCAATCTCTAGGTGATCGCCGAGTGATCCGGCAATCACATCGCCCCATTCGATCAGGACTACCCCATCGAACTCGGCCAATTCTCCGAGGGCCAGATCGGCTACCTCTGCGGTGCGTTCGAGGCGGTACAGGTCTGCGTGATGCAAGGTCAGATGAGGTGCGTCGTAGCTGTGAACGAGAGTGAAAGTGGGGGAGGTGATCGGTTCGGTCACCCCGAGCGCCCGCCCGAATCCTCCGGCGAACGCCGTTTTGCCGGCCCCCATTTCTCCGGCGAGCACGATCATGTCCCCGGCGCGACACAACCCCGCTACGGCCGCGGCGATAGTCCGGGTGGCCGATAGATCGGGAGCGCGCAAGACCAACATCTAGCCTCCGACTCTACGGCGGTTCACCCGCTCCACCCTCGGACTGATTCCGCACACCACTTCATAGGCGATCGTCCCGGTCAGATCGGCCCATTCGGTCGCAGTGACCGCTTCGGATCCTTGAGATCCGAGCAGTACCACCTCATCACCCACCGCCACCTGATCGGCTCGCAGGTGCCCGACATCCACCATCAGTTGATCCATGGTCACGACCCCAAGGATCCGACACCGTGTCCCCGCGATCAATACTGCTCCGCCGGACATTCCGAGCGATCGAGGGACCCCGTCGGCATAGCCGATCGGCACGGTAGCCACCGTCGTATCGGTGACGAAGCGGTGACGCCATCCATACGAGATCGCTGATCCTGCGACCACCGGTTTGAGATGAGAGATCCTCGCCACTAAACGCATCACCGGCCACAGATCAAGATCCCCGGTGGACGCAACCAACGGATCGACGCGCGGGCCTGGCGAGATGCCGTACATTGCGATCCCGACTCGGACCATGTCGGCCCGTGTCGCAGGGGACGCAAGAGCGGCCGCTGAGTTAGCGATATGGATCTTCGCGCCGTTCATCAGATCGCGATGGCTGTTGCGGGCGGTTTCCAACACGGCATCGAACACCGCTGTCTGGGAGATCACCCCTTCGTTATCGAGATCGTCAGCCGTTGCGAGGTGTGTGAACACGGCGTCGATCTTCACTCGGGTTCCGGCCCGGTCTACCGCATCCAGCAATTCGGGCAGTCGATGCGGGGCGACACCGACGCGTTGCATGCCAGTGTCCACTTTGATGTGGATCTTGAGGGCCGCCCCTTCAGGCAACGCTGCGAGCAAAAGGTCCACAAACTCAACAGTGTCCACCGTTGCGATCGCATCTGCGGCAATGATTCGCGGGATCAACTCCGGTGGTTGTTGGCTGAGCAGCAGGATCGGTGCGGTAATCCCCGCCGCACGCAGATGCTCCGCCTCGGAGATCAACGCGACACACACACCGTGCGCCCCGGACTCGAGAGCCACCGCAGCCACCGCAGCAGCTCCATGGCCATATCCGTCGGCTTTGACCACCGCCCAGATCTCTGATGCCTGCACACGCGACGCAATCTCGGCGATGTTGTGTGCCACAGCGTCGAGGTCAATCTCCACCCACGCCCAACGCCCCGAGGCCACCGGTGATGGTTCAGATCTCATCGAGATCCTCTGGACGCAGGTGTGCGAGCATCTCGAGGAGATCCGATGCCAAAAGGTGATGGGCCGGGGCCCGGCGCGCCGCTTCTGCATGGGCGAAGGCTCCCATCGCTGCCGCCCAAATCGCAGTCACCCCACCGGCCAGCAAGGTGCCGATGATCCCCGCCAAGACATCGCCAGTTCCTGCGGTGGCCAAACGAGCGGAGCCATTAGTGATCAGCAACACCTGACCGAGGGGATCAGCCACCACGGTGGTTGGGCCCTTGAGCAGCACCACGGCGTCGGTGTCAGCAGCGAGTGACCGGGCAGCAGCGATTCGATCCGGCCCCGGTGCGCTGCCGGTGAGAAGTGCGAACTCCCCATCATGAGGGGTCAGCACCGTGGCCCCACGGCGCGACCGCAGGACGGCACCGGGCCCTTGAGCGTTCCATGTGACAGCGAACAGGCCATCCCCGTCCACCACCACCGGGCACAGGGCCTCGGTGATCGTCTCCACCACCGAAGGGGCGGTGTGTTCTCCTCTACCGAGACCCGGTCCGATCACAAGGGACCCGAACCGATGGAGATCAGCCAGTACCGAAGACGACCAATCAAAACTCGGGATCGGTCTCCCCACTACTTCGAGCGCACTGTCAGCCTCGATACCGGGGCTGCTCACATGGACGATCCCCGCCCCACTGCGCAATGCGGCGGCTCCGGCCAGGTGTGCGGCCCCCGTCATGCCGGCGCTCCCCGCAACTATGCGCACTGCGGTGGACCATTTATGCGCCCGTGGAGACCGCACAGGCCAACGCGCCGTCAGATCCTCGGGCGTCACAACTGCAATCGAAGCTCCGCTCACGTCGAGGCCGATGTCGGCCACCACCACCTCGCCACAGATCTGAGGCCCTTCACCGAGATACAGACCGGGCTTACCTGCCGCGAACGTCACCGTGCGGGTGGCGGTCAGGACCGAACAGTCAGCGCTCCCGGTGAGCGCGTCGAGGCCGCTCGGTATGTCTACCGCCAGCACCGGGACCGCTCCCACCTCGGGGGGTTGCCATCGCCCACGAAATCCCGTCCCGAACGCCCCATCGATCACGAGATCTGCTCGCGGCAGGGTGCCGGGGCAGGTACCCACCTCGAAGGTCCGCACCCTCACCCCACGCGCCGTGAGTCGGGTCCCCGCATCACGGGCGTCAGCACCGTTGTTCCCTGGGCCCGCAATCACGTTGACGGTACGCCCGTAAGTACCACCGAGCATTTCCACTGCGGAGCGGGCCACCGCAGCCCCCGCCCGACGGACCAGTTCGCTGACCGGCACGGGCGCGGCCTCGTCAAGGGCTCGGGCCTCCGCAGGAGTCAGCACCGGAATCACTGTTCCAGCGTAGTGATCGCTAGGCCTCAGGAGGCCACAACGAAAGCGATCGCCACCAAATCGGAGTGGCTGAGAGAACATTGCCACGAACTCACCTGACGGGCCGTGGCCAAACTCGCAGCTCTCCCGGTGACCTGCAGGGTCGGCGCCCCGGATGCTGCCCTGCGCACCCACACATCTTGGAAGTCAAAACCGCCGAGGCCTACACCGAGGGCTTTCATGACCGCTTCTCTCACTGCGAATCTGGCTGCGAGGGATCGCACGGGTTCCCGAATCGTGGCCAGATCAGCGAGCTCTTCGGGATGGAACACCCGCTCACGCATCTGCGGGGTTCGCTCCAAAACCCGTGCGAACCTCGCAATGTCCACCACGTCCACACCGATCCCACGCACCGGCCCGGGGACTAACTCGATCACGTGTGCAACCAGAGATCAGCCATCTCCGAGATCGGCCGGATTAACAGGTCAGCCACCGACACATCGGCCAATCGGGCCTCATCGAAACTGCCCTCGGTCTCCGTCACCCAGTCCACGAGACGGTCATAGCGCCGGTCGTACCCCTGCAGAACCCCACGCATCTCGGCCGACTCCATCCGGTTCTTGAATCGCAGATGTAACAGCGTGATCCCGGTGCAGTCCCCACCTTTGACTTCTGGCACCATGATCACGGTGCGCTGATCGCTTCGACCCCGAGCCACGAGGACTTCACGCTCATCAGCCACTCTCCGTTTGGTCCCGACGAGCACGTTGGAGCGCTCCACCCGACTCGTCAGATCCCGCGCGATCCCACCTCGATCAATGACCTCGATATTGCTGCCATCCACCCGATAGCGAATGAATCCGGTCACCTCCTCAACTGCCGGGTCCAGATCAGAGAGCACCTTCAGACTGCGATAACTGAGTACATCTCGGCCAGCACCTGCCACCAGCGCCGCCTGCACGAGGACCGAATCCAGCACGCCTTCATCGCTACGCGAGATCCCGACAGTGACAGTTTTGGCTTGATGTTTAATCGCGTCGATCGGACGTGTGAGCTCCTCGATCGCGACGGTCAATCGGGCGAGTAGCTCGTCGAGGAGCGCAGTCGGACTGCCGACCTTGCCGGTACGACGCTGATACTCCTCCACCGGGCGATCACAGCCCAAGTCGCGAAACACCTCGGTCAGACGGATCGCCGTCCGCGCCTCGAGCTGGCCGTCGTAATCCCCTGACCCAAGGATTTCATGGAAGGACTGCATCATCGGGACGACAGAGCTTGCGACCTCCGACAAGACGGAGTCAGGGTCGCTGTGACGAGCCACAGAACGTTCAATCGCCTCGCGGGCCTCGCGCAATGGCAGCGCCGTTGCGTCGATGGCTTTGGCGGCCTCGTAGCCAAACAGATGGCCCACCATCGCCGACAGCACGAAACCGAGGGCCGGGTCTACCTCGGGGACTTCGAGAGTGGCCACCGAGGAGTACCTCAAATCGCCGCGATTAGCGATCACAATCGGGGTGGCCTTATGGGCTCGAAAGATCGCCGTCTCCTTAGCCACGTCATCAGCGATGCTGCCCTGAAGACCGGCCGCACACACGAGGATCAAGGGCTCAGAGGACAGGTCAATGTGTTTTTTGTCCTCGGTCGCGTCGCACGCGATCGATTTGTAACACAGTTCGCTGAGCTTGATTCGCACCTCTTCAGCCGCCACTCGATTGGGACCGTTACCAACCACCGCCCAGTAACGCCGCGATGGCGCAAACCGCTGGGCCACTTCTGCGATCTCGGATCGGGTGCCGAGCACACTGCGCAAGGCGTCGGGCATCTGACGCAGACTCTCAAGCAGGCGATGACGTCGAGTGGTCGATCCGAGACCAGCGGCTTCGCTGATCGCACAGGCCAGCAGTGCGCCGGCGGCCACCTGAGCGTAAAAGGCTTTTGTGGAGGCCACGCTCATCTCCACATCTCGTCCATCAGATGTAAAAAGCACACCGTCGCATTTATCCACCAGATCGCTGCTGCGCCGGTTAACGATGCCGATCACGAGCGCCCCTCTGGACCGCAACAAGTCCACGGTCCGATTGGTGTCGGTGGTCGTACCGGACTGGCTCACAGCGATCGCCAAAGTGTCGCTCATGTCGGGGCGCATCTGAAACCCGGACAGCTCCGACGCGGTCTCGGCTCGCACGTCAAGGGCTCCGTCGCAGAGCTCCTCAATCAGCGCCGCTGCGCTGCGGCCGGCCACCGCTGCCGTGCCTTGACCGATCACTCGGATCCGAGTGATCCCCCCGGATTCCAGGCGGTGCAGCACCGCTGGTGCCATCGTGCGCTCACCGAGCACTGCGTGAAGAACACCGTCGACTTCGGCGATTTTGCCGCGGATCGTGCGATGGAAACTCTTCGGTGCTTCCCCGATCTCTTTCAACAAGAAATGCGGATGATCTCCACGGTCAATGTCGCGGGTGGTCACCTCAGCGTTCAACACCTGCTCCGGTGTCACCTCAATCATCGCCCCGTCATAACCAAAGCGCGCCACCCCGGCCAGTTCCCCGGCGCGGGCGGCATCCAAACAGAGAATTTCCCCGCCTGACTCCCCATCCATCCGAAGGTAACGGGCGGTCTCTTCCACCATCCCGTAGGCCTCGCTCGCCACGATGAAACAGTCATCGCCCAAACCAACGAACAACCCTTGTCCACTGCCGCGCAGCGCCAACGCCAACTGGCCCGGATGTTCAGCCGAGGCCGCACCGACAGCCACCGACCCTTCAAACTCTGTCACGGTGCGCCGAAACGCTTCAACAAACCCCACCTCGGATTCCATCCGGCGAGCGAGAAGGGCCGGAATCACTTTGGCATCGGTGGTGATCTGAGCCGGAATGGACAGCTCATGGGCGATCCGAAGGTCAGCGTGGTTGTCCACGTCACCGTTGAGAGCGGCCACAACATAGGGCCTCGCCCCGTGATCCTCACCGTGGGTGATCAGATCTGTTTCCTCGCTGTTGAGCGGATGGGTGTTCGGCTCCGACACGATCCCGACGCTTGCCCACCGAGTGTGGCCGAGCACCGACACCATTGCCCCCGGGGCCAACAAGGCACGGCGCAACAATGAGTCGGCGAGGATCGCCGCACGCAGAACACGAGTGTTGTCTCCAAGTTCACCGATCTCTGCGGCGGCTTTATAGATGATTGACAACGTGGGTCCGGCCCAGCGCACCGAACCGGAACCGAACAACGGGTCCGTTTCGCGCCCAGCGCATAAGGATGCAATTTCCGGTTGGGAGCGATCGAGTCCGTGGCCGGTCACAAACACGTGGACCCCCGCCGAATCCCGACCTCTGACCTCAAGGCGATCCAAGGCCGAGAGCGCCTGTTGGATCGCCATGTATCCGCGGACGGCTGGTTCTGAAGGGTCACGGCCTGCGAGATCCGCGACAGCTTCAGCGATACGGATCCGGTCCCGCCGCACAGCCCACAGCAGGTCGCGCAGTTCGATCACACGCGCCGACTCTTCTTCGAGACGGTCCACTTCCACCGTGGATGATTCGAGTTCGGCCTCCATCTGATCGGCGAGAAAGTCAAGGGGTTCGAGGCGAGCGGAAATGGCTTCGATGAGTTCGCGGCGGCCCACGAGGGCCTGCACCCCGGCCACCCCTCTTAGGGAAGTATCCACATTGCGAAGATGGGCGATCACCGCCGACACGTCACCGATCGCCCCCACAGCGGAATCGAGACCGGCCAGAATCTGCGCAGGCTCAGGGATCGGCCTGGTTGCGGGCCGACTCAGGACTGCGATGATTCCGCACATGGCTTCAGGTTAGTCATCACTCAGGAGGCTCAACCGTTGTAGCGGCTGCTGATCACATCAGCGAGTAACTGTGCTTGTGCGGTAGCGAGGGCCATGGTCGGCGCCTCCACCATGACCCGCACCATCGGTTCTGTGCCGCTGGCCCGGATCAGAAGCCGGCCACCGTCTGCGAGACGCGATTCAACACCTGCGATCTCGGCCGCCAACTCCTCATGGAATCTCTCCGGTACCACTGGCAGTCGCACGTTGATCAACACCTGTGGTAACGAGGTCATCGCTGCAGCGGCAAGTTCGGAGAAGGGCACCAAGGCCTGAGCGCCTGTGGACTGGCCAGATTCACGAACCATCAGATCTGCGAGCATCAACCCGGTCAGTAACCCGTCACCGGTCGTGGCCTGTTCCCTAAAGATTACGTGACCACTTTGTTCGCCACCGAGGCTGAAACCGCCTTCGTCCATCGCTTCAAGAACCGAACGATCCCCGACTGGGGTCTGAACAACATTGATCTGAGCGGCGGACATCGCCTGATGAAAACCAAGGTTGGTCATCACGGTGACCACCACGGTCTGATGAGCCAGGCGACCTCGGGCCATCAGGTCCTTGGCGCACAAAGCGATGATGTGATCACCGTCGACAATGTGTCCACGTTCATCCACAGCGATCAAACGATCCGCGTCACCGTCAAGCGCTAAGCCGAGATCGGCTCCATTGCGCACCACCATCGCCGCAAGTCCGGTTGGGTCAGTGGCCCCACAGGAGGCGTTGATATTTTTGCCATCTGGCCGATGATTCATCACGTCCACACGGGCGCCGAGACCTTCAAAGATCCGTCCCGCCAATGCCGAACCCGCACCGTGAGCAGCATCCACTACGAGGTGCAGACCGCGCAGGTCGCGTCCTTCAAGCGCCCCCTGCAGGGCCACGACGTACTCCTCCTCGGCCTGTTCGGAGACGTCGGGAAGAACGCAACTCACGGGTGTGGCTGACGCGGACAGGATCTCATCAAGACGCTGTGCGATCTGGGCCTCGCGTTCCACCGACAACTTCGTTCCACCGAGACCAAAGATCTTGATCCCATTATCGAAATAGGGATTATGGGAAGCCGAGATGACAAAACCGATCGCATCGCGGCGCGCCGCAACAGAGGCCACCATCGGAGTAGGAGCCACCCCGAGTCGCATGAGGTCTACACCAGAGGCCACAAGACCCTCACACAGCGCTGCATCGAGATCGGCGGTGGATTCACGGGTATCGCCGCCAATAACCGGCGAGCGCGAAACTGGCGCGCCCGACGGTTCAGAGTGAACGCCCCGGCCGCACGGCCGAGGGCGCGTGCAAGATGGGGTGTGATCTCCGAATCCGCACGACCGCGGATCCCGTCGGTTCCAAAACGAGGACCTTGTGCCATGGGAAAGTCCCTCGGCTCAGGCCACGTCAGCGCTTGGTGAACTGAGGAGCCTTACGGGCCTTCTTGAGGCCGTACTTCTTGCTCTCCTTCTTACGGGAGTCACGGGTCAACAGGCCAGCCTTTTTAAGAGCGGCCCGAGACTCCGGGTTGATTTCCTCAAGGGAGCGTGCGATCGCCATCCGCAGTGCGCCCGCTTGGCCGCTCACGCCACCGCCGTGGATTGTTGCGTCCACGTCGTAGACCTCTTCAACTTCAATCACCCGCAAGGGCTCGGACACGACCATACGCTGTGCGGCGGTCGGGAAATACACCTCGAAAGGCCGACCGTTGATGGTCAACTTGCCGGTTCCGGGGCGAACCCGGGCACGGGCCACTGAACGCTTACGACGGCCGGTGGTCTGGGTGAGTGGTGCAGTTGCCATGATCAGATCTCTCGTCTCAAATCAAAAATCGAGGGGCGATCAGCGAACTGCTGCGCCGGGGATGAGGAAGGGCTTGGGGCTCTGGGCCTTGTGGGGGTGCTCGGCGCCAGCGTAAACCTTGAGTTTGCCCATGGTCTCACGACCGAGTGGGCCCTTGGGGATCATGCCCTTCACGCTGCGGCGAATCGCATCTTCTGGCTTGCGCGCCAGCATCTCACCGAAGGTTTCGGACTTGATGCCGCCCGGGTAACCGGAGTGGCGATACAGCATCTGGCGATCAGCCTTGCTCGATGTCATCTGCACCTTGGAGGCGTTGATAACGATCACGTGGTCGCCGGTATCCATATGAGGGGCGAAGATCGGCTTGTGCTTACCGCGCAGCAGACGTGCAACCTCTGTACAGAGACGGCCGAGGACCATGCCTTCGGCGTCGACAACGTGCCACTCACGCTGGATCTCACTGGCTTTTGGGGTATAAGTACGCATTGGATTCGCTCTCGCACACTCGTCGATCGGATCGAAGACAGGTCTGTTCCGAGGCCCGACCGGGGAACTAGGGAATGATACGGGGTGATATGCCATCGCGGCAACCAGCGATCGCTCTCTGTTCGCAATCATTCCCGCAATCATTCATCTAGTGACTGCTCGCTGTGATGATCTCGCTGTTGATCGCGCTGGTGATCTCGCCGCTGTTCAGCCTCCCACCGCACACCGTCATAACTCACCCGATACAACACCAACCCGTGCGGAGGCGCAACCGTTCTCATGAGGGAACGGTTCTGGGAACGCAACATCGCCGGAAGGTCAGAGAGGGAACGTTTGTGCAGACCGACCTCCACCATCGTCCCCACCAAACTGCGCACCATCTGATGGCAAAATGCACTCGCCGAGATGTCCAACCTCAACATGGGGGTCTCACCGAGACGAGACCAACGTAACTCGGTCACATTGCGGATGAGTGAAGCCGGCTGGCCGTCGAGGTGATCGGGCGGACGCCGGCAAAAGGTGCTGAAGTCGTGCTGACCGATGAATGGGTCCCCCGCAGCACGCAAGGCCCACAACGACAGCGGTTGGCGCACATGCCAGGACCGCTCCGAAGCCAAAGGATGGGGAGCCCGGTCATTCCAGATGTGGTAGCGGTAATGACGCGCCGTCGCGGAAAACCGAGCATGAAAGCCAGGTTCCGCCCATGAAATCTCTCTGATCGACAACTCGGGGCCGCGGAACTTGTTGATCCGCATTGCCAGACGGTCAAGATCCGTTGACTCGTCGAGGTCCACACTGACCACCTGGCCCCATCCGTGGACCCCCGTGTCGGTCCGCCCCGCTCCGACGAGATCCACCGGGACGCGCAGGATCAACTCCATTGATTCCTTGAGGACCCCGAGCACAGTACGCACCCCCGGCGAGGGCGCGAAACCATGAAAAGAACCGCCGTGATAGGCGAGCAGAATTCTGGCGGTGCGCCGGGTCATGGGGTGCATCCCCGAGACCTCAACTCACTCCCACCGGACGAAACCTGCCGGCGAAGAACTCAGACCAGTTCGATACGGGCCATGCGGGCGTTGTCACCCTGACGCGGACCCAACTTGAGGACCCGTGTGTACCCGCCGTTGCGCGCCTCATAGCGCGGGGCCACGTCATTGACGAGCTTGTGGGTCATTTCCCGATCACCGAGATACCCCTGGATCTGGCGGATCCGGTGGACGCGCAATGGACCGTCTTGAGCCTTCTTGGCCTTAGTGATCAACTTCTCGGCAACAGGCCGCAGCGCTTTGGCTTTGGCTTCCGTGGTCACGATGGCCTCTGCAGCAAACAATGATGCTGCAAGGTTGGCCATCATTAGCCGCTGGTGAGCGGCGTCGCCTCCGAAGTTGCGGGCTCGACGTGGGGTGGGCATGACAGGATCCTCTTTATCTCGCGAATGAGCAGGCTCGGATCACAGACGCAGCATCAAGCCGCGCTCGTCCAGCTTCTCTTTGACTTCGTCCAGGCTCTTTTGCCCGAAGTTGGTGATGTTCAACAGATCGTCCTCGTTCTTAGTGAGGAGTTCTCCAACGGTGTTGATCTGGGCCCGCTTGAGACAGTTACGCGGACGCTCCGACAGATCGAGATCTTCGATCGGAAGATCCAGATCCGGTGAACTAATCGTGGAGTCGATCATTTCACCGAGTTCGAGACCCTTGGGCTCCTCGCTCAGACTGGCCAAAAGATCCACCAAGGACCGCAGGGTTGCGCCGGCAGATGCCAGGGCTTCTGAGGGACTGATCGATCCATCGGTCTCGATTTCGATGACGAGCCGGTCGTAGTTTGTGGACTGCTCCACGCGGGTCGGTTCCACCTCAAAAGAAACCCGGCGAATCGGGGAGTAAATCGCATCGATCGGAACGACGCCAATAGTGCGATTCTCTACTTCACGCTGGCTTGAGGCGTAACCCCGACCTTGATCCACGGTGAGATCGATAGCCAGACGGGCTTTTGAATTGAGGGTCGCAATGTGAAGGTCCTTGTTCAAGATCTCCACATCAGCCGGGCACTCGATATCACCTGCGGTGACCGTGGCCGGGCCACGCACATCAAGGCGCATAGTGACAGCCTCGGTTGCCAAGCTGGTGACAACGATGTCTTTGATGTTCAAAATGACATCGGTGACGTCCTCGGAAACACCGGCGATGGTGTCAAACTCGTGGAGCGCATCGTCAAAACGCACCGCCACCACGGCAGCCCCGGGGATGGAGGAGAGAAGGGTCCGCCGCAGGGAGTTGCCGAGGGTATGGCCGAAGCCGGGCTCCAACGGCCCCACCGCAAAACTCTGTCGATTGTTGGTCTCTTCGCCGATGGATTCAACGGCGGGTCGCTGCATGACGAGCATGTGTCGTCCGGTCCTTTCTGAGTGGACGATCGCGGAGGCAAACTCCGTGAGTATTACTTCGAGTACAATTCAACGATTAGCTGTTCGCGCACTGCGACGTCGATGTGCTCACGTTGAGGAAGATCACGCACGGTGACAGATTTGCCACCCTCGCCAACTTCCAACCAACCCACGACGGTGCGGTCGAGTACGTCGATGTTGTGCTGGATCACGATCATCTTGGAAGCCTTAGCTGCCAGGCTCACCACGTCACCACGGCGCACACGGGCGCTCGCAATGTCGAGGCGCTTACCATTCACGAGAATCAGGCCATGGTTTACGAACTGACGAGCCTGTGGACGGGTGCTTGCCCAACCAGCACGGTACACCACATTGTCGAGACGCATCTCGAGCAAGCGCAAGAGGTTCTCACCTGTGGGCCCTTGGAGACGGTTGGCTTCGTCGTAGGTCTTGCGGAACTGCTTCTCGAGCACCCCGTAGATGTACTTGGCCTTCTGCTTCTCCTGCAACTGAGCGAGGTACTCGCTACCGGCATTACGGCGACGAGTACGGCCGTGGGCTCCCGGGGGGAACGGACGACGCTCAAGGGCTTTGCGACCCTTTTCGTTCTCGAAGATGTTGATGCCGAGACGGCGTGAAACGCGAACTTTAGGACCTGTATAACGAGCCATGACCTCAGCCTCTCCGACGCTTCGGGGGACGACAGCCGTTGTGCGGCACTGGGGTCACGTCTTTGATTGAGGTGACCTCGATACCGGTGTTTTGAATCGAGCGCACGGCGGTGTCGCGACCCGAGCCGGGACCTTTCACCTGCACCTCAGCGCGGCGCAGACCGTGCTCGATAGCGGCTCGAGCGGCACGCTCAGCGGCTAACTGGGCGGCAAACGGGGTGCTCTTACGGGATCCCTTGAAGCCTACGGCTCCGGAGGAGGCCCACGAAATCACGTTGCCCTCGGTGTCAGTGATCGAAACGATCGTGTTGTTGAACGAACTCTTGATGTGCACCACACCGGTGGAGACGTTCTTTCGGTCACGTTTGCGGGGGCGTCGCCCTGCAGCTTTTGGCTTGGCCATCGCTTACTTCCTCACAGCCTTCTTCTTGTTGGCAACAGTGCGCTTGGGGCCCTTGCGGGTCCGGGCGTTGGTGTGTGTGCGCTGACCGCGGACCGGGAGGCCCTTGCGGTGACGGATGCCCTGGTGGCATCCGATCTCGATCTTGCGCTTGATGTCGGTCTGAATGTCCCGACGGAGGTCGCCCTCGATCGTCAGGTGCTCATCCACGAACACACGGATCTTGTTGACCTCGTCCTCGGTCAACGAAGAGACCTTGGTGTTGCGGTCAAGGCCCAACTCGTCACAGATCCTCTGTGATGTGGGAAGCCCGATTCCAAAGATGTAGGTGAGCGAAATTTCCAACCGCTTCTCGCGGGGGATATCTACGCCGGCTATACGTGCCATAAGTGATTACCTCGTTCCTCAGCCTTGGCGCTGCTTATGGCGCGGATTCTGACAGATGACCATGATGCGGCCGTGCCGGCGGATTACCTTGCACTTCTCGCACATCTTTTTGACGCTCGGTCGGACCTTCACGGTTGCTCTCGATCTCGGATAGTTATTTGTAACGGTAAGTGATGCGACCTCGGGTGAGGTCATAAGGAGTGAGTTCTACTTGCACCTTGTCGCCGGGAAGGATTCGGATGTAGTGCATCCGCATCTTTCCGGAGATATGAGCCAACACTTTGTGGCCATTCTCCAGTTCCACTCGGAACATCGCATTCGGCAGTGATTCAACAATGGTGCCCTCGAGCACGATTGCGTCTTCTTTAGGCTTGGGCAGGAGACTCTCCTCGTTCGACAGGTCACAACCTGTACTGTGGCGGACTACTAAGGTTCCCACTGGACCGACATCCGTCCGGCCCTGCGGTGACACGGCCCTGTGACAGGCCGACTCTCGATCCTACCGGCGCATGGCCAGAACGCCAATACTGTTTTCCGCATCCATTCGAATGTTCTCCGGCTGGTGGAATGTTGTCCGGTCGGACGCTCTTGAGCTGATTTACATGCCGGACCGCAGTCACCTTCTCGCCTCCACGGCATCGGTCAGCCGCCGAAACACGTGGTCCGGATGTCCAACACCGTTCACTACAGCGAGCCGATTCTGTGCCGAGTAATACTTGACCAACGGTGAGGTTTGGGACTCATATAGATCGAGACGTCGATTCACCGCCTCGGGGGTGTCGTCATCGCGTTGTTG
Organism: Ilumatobacteraceae bacterium; assembly: GCA_018401375.1. Taxonomy (GTDB): domain Bacteria; phylum Actinomycetota; class Acidimicrobiia; order Acidimicrobiales; family Ilumatobacteraceae; genus M30B72. The sequence goes on from JAGYKR010000003.1 coordinate 152,795, forward strand.
AACGTCTCCCCCACACACATCGCAGATCCAGGGCTGGGACTCGTTACCCGTGGCGGTGTAGTTCGTTCCGCAATCTCTACACACCCGACGCGCCGAGATCCGATCCAACACGATCTCCCGGGGTACGTCGAGATCGATCACTGCGTGGATTGGCCGTTCCTTGGTGAGGCGGTCTAATGCTTCTGCTTGGGCGACGGTGCGTGGGAAGCCGTCCAAGATGTATCCCCGGGTACTGGCATCGGCTCGCTTCAGCCGTTCGTCTACCAATCCGATCATGATCTCGTCACCGATCAGACCCCCGGCATCCATGACCTTCTTGGCCATCAGGCCGAGTTCAGTCCCCTCACGCACCGCAGCGCGCAACATGTCACCGGTGGAGATATGCGGGACCACGAAGTGGCGCGACAAACGCACGCACTGGGTGCCCTTGCCGGCTCCTTGCCGGCCCAAGATAATGAGGCGCGCTCCCGGAATCACCGGCGATCGCCTACTTGAGGAAGCCCTCGTAGTTACGCAGCATCAACTGGCTGTCGATCTGCCGCATCAACTCGAGGGCGACGCCCACGGAGATCAAGATGCTGGTGCCTGCGAAGGCGAACGAGTTCACACCGGCCACCCACAAGATGATGTAAGGCAGGATTGCAATCATCGCAATGAACACTGCGCCCGGCAAAGTGATGCGGTTCACGGCCTTAGCCAAGAAACGCTCGGTCTGGCCACCGGGGCGCACGCCCGGAATGAATCCACCTTGACGACGAATCTGATCGGCCTGGCGGATCGGGTCAAAGGCGATTGAGTTGTAGAAGTAGGCGAAGGCGATGATCATGAGCGCAAACAGAGTCACATAGACGATGTTTTGGCTATTAATGATGTACTGGTCCACGAAACGCACTGCTGAGCCACGCCAGCCTTCACTGGATCCGAGAAAGCTCACCATGATCGCCGGCAACAGCAGGATCGAGGAAGCGAAGATGATCGGGATCACACCGGACTGATTCACCTTGAGCGGGATGTAGGTGTTTTGTCCACCCATCATCCGACGGCCCACCACACGTTTCGCGAACTGGACCGGAATCCGGCGTTGACCAAGTTCCACAAAGACCACGGCAATGATGATCCCGAGGGTCACCGCCACCATCACGACGAACCAGAACTCCTTATTGAGTTGCAGGATCGAATAAAAGCCGCCGGGCAAACTGGCTACGACCGAAGCAAAAATGATCATCGACATGCCGTTCCCGATGCCCCGCTGGGAGATCATCTCACCCATCCACATCAGGACCGCGGTACCAGCCACGAGGGTCGGGATGATCAGATAGCCACGCGGCCACAGACCATCGGGGAGCAGTGGCACCGAGGGGGCCTGCACCGCCGAGTAAAACGCACCACCACCGCCGGTGCCGAACAAGAACACGAGTACCGTGGCTTGAAGGGTGGCAAGACCGATCGTGACATAGCGGGTGTACTGCGTGATCTTGCGCTGCCCCACCGCCCCTTGCTGCTGCAGTTCTTCAAGTTTGGGGATCACCACGCCGAGCACCTGCATGATGATTGATGCGGTGATGTAGGGCATGATGCCCAACGCAAAGATCGAGAAGCTCTCAAAGGCTCCGCCCGAGAACAGATTGAACAAACCGAGCGCCCCGTCCTGAGCGCCGATGCTGAGCTGGTCGATCGCCAGGGGATCGACACCAGGGACCCGAATCGCTGCACCGACTCGATAGAGCAGGACGATGCCAAAGGTAAACAGCAGTTTGTTACGCAGGTCTGCGATCTTGAAAACGTTTTTCAAGTTGGCGATCACGGCAAAGTTCCTCGGATCAGTGGGGGTGGAGTCTGTGGCGGTTGCGGCGTACCGCTACCCACGTCCCGAGACGCTAGCAGCGGTACGACCGACCATTGGAACGACCGGCACAAACGACCGGTAAGAACGAACGGATGGGCCATCGACCCAACAGTCGATCAGCGGTTGGCGAACTGGTTACCCTTAACGGCCGGACGTCCGGCGCGACCCTCGGCACGGAACGGAAGTTCCACCAGGGTCACCGAACCACCGGCAGCCTCAATCGCAGACTTCGCTGCAGCTGAAACGCCGTGGGCGTGAATGTGCACCGCGCCGGAGATCTCACCACGGGCCAGAACCTTCACGAACTCTCCCTTATGAAGAAGGCCTCGGTCGATCAGCACCTCGAGGGTGACGGTGTCCACACCGGAGTCGAGGATCTCAGAGATCACGTGCAGGTTGATCGCCCGGTACTCCACCCGGAAGGGGTTGTTGAAGCCCTTCAACTTGGGGACACGCTGTTTGAGCGGCATCTGGCCGCCTTCAAAGCCGCGGGCCACAGTGTTACGGGCGCGCTGGCCCTTCGTGCCACGGCCGGCGGTCTTACCACCCTTGCCGCCTACACCGCGTCCAACGCGCTTGGCCTTTGTGGTAGAGCCCGGAGCGGGAGAAAGATCATGAACACGCATCGTCATTCGCCTTTGGTGGATGCCGACTCGGTGACGGTGATCAGGTGGGGAACACGAGCGATCATGCCCCGGATCTCCGGGCGGTCCGGCAGTGAGTTGGTTTTACCGATTCGACCCAGACCGAGCGCCCGCAGGGTGCCTTTGGTCTTGGGCTTGGACCCAATGCTGGAGCGCACCTGAGTCACAGTGATGGTGTTCTCGCTCATGATGATGCTCCTGTGGATGTCTCAGACGACGGCCGGTGGCCACCGGAACGCTGACGCTCCTCGTAAGCCTTGAGCATGCCTTTCGGAACGAAAGTATCCGCAGCGAGGCCACGGCGACGAGCTACCTCGTCGGGCCGCTGCAAAGACTTGAGGCCTTGAATCGTGGCCCGGGCCACGTTGATGTGATTGGCCGAGCCGAGGGACTTACACAACACGTCATGTACGCCCGCCTCTTCCAAGATGATCCGAGCAGCGCCACCGGCGATCACACCGGTACCGGGTGCTGCCGGTTTCATCATCACTCGGCCACCACCGGTGGAACCGAGCACCTCGTGGGTGATTGTGCTGCCAGCCAAAGCCACATCAAAGAGATTGCGCTTCGCTTCCTCGGTGCCCTTTTGAATCGCGAGCGGCACCTCTTTGGCTTTGCCGTAGCCAAGACCGACCCGACCGTTGCCGTCACCGACCACGACGAGAGCAGTGAAGGAGAACCGACGACCACCCTTGACCACCTTGGCCACGCGGTTGATAGTGATCACGCGAGATTCGCGCAGCCCACCCTCATCGACTTGGGCGTTAACATTTGCTCCGTTAGACATCAGAACTCCAAACCAGCTTCACGGGCGGCGGCAGCCACCGCTGCAATACGGCCGTGGTAGGCGAACCCACCACGATCAAAAACCACGGTTGTGATTCCGGCGGCCTGAGCGCGCTCGGCGATCACAGTGCCTACCCGGGTGGCAGCATCCACTGAACTGCCCGAACCCGCAGAACGGAAATCGGCTTCAACAGTGGAGACAGCAGCGAGCGTGCGACCGGATTCGTCGTCGATCAACTGCACGTTGAGGTGCTTGTTGGAACGATAGACAGCCAAGCGGGGCCGGGCAGCGGTGCCGTGGATCTTCTTACGCACACGCCGGTGACGGCGGATACGGCCCTCGCGACGGTATTTGGCAATATCACTCATTGGAACATCTCCGAAGTCTCAAACGACACCGACATCACTTCTTGCCGGTCTTGCCGGCCTTGCGCAGAACGCGCTCGCCGGAATAACGAACGCCCTTGCCCTTATAAGGCTCAGGCTTACGAATGCTGCGAATGTTGGCGGCCACCTGACCGACAACTTCTTTATCGATACCCGACACCACGATCTGGGTGGCAGTGGGCACCTCAAAAGAGATTCCCTCGGGGGCTTTGACATTGACCGGGTGGCTAAACCCGAGAGCCAACTTCAAAGCGTTAGACCCCTGTGCCTCGGCCCGATAGCCGACGCCGACGATGTCGAGTTGGCGCTTAAACCCTTCGGTCACGCCCACGACCATGTTGTTGACCAGACTCCGAGTCAGACCGTGCATCGCACGATTCTCCCGGGCGTCATCGGGGCGCTCCACAAGAAGCTGGTCCCCTTCTTGACGCACGGTGATCTGGCCGGGGATTTCCCGGGAGAGTTGGCCCTTGGGGCCCTTCACAGAGATAGTGCGGCCCGACAGGGCGACATCCACTCCGGAAGGAACGGTGATGGGGGCTTTACCAATTCGTGACATGACGGATTCCTCGATGCGATCTACGGGCTACATCAACGCTTGAGCGCTGAATCACCAGACGTAACAGAGCACTTCGCCGCCCACGTTGCGCCGGCGCGCCTCGCGGTCGGTCATGAGCCCCTGGCTGGTCGAGAGCACGGCGACGCCAAGGCCACCGAGCACCCGCGGGATGGTGTCGGACTTGCGGTACACCCGCAAACCCGGCGTGGAGATACGGCGCAGGCCTGAGATCGTGCGGGCACGTTCTGAGGAATACTTCATCTGAATGGTGAGGACATCGCCCGGGCCTTTTGTGGCCGGGGAGACATCAAATCCAACGATGAAGCCCTCTTGCTCAAGGATCTTGGCGAGAGCCACCTTCTGCTTAGACGAGGGCATCCGCACCTCATCATGCATTGCAGTATTTGCGTTGCGGACACGGGTCAGCATGTCGGCGATTGGGTCAGTCAGCATGTCTTCTCCTCACCAGCTCGACTTCGTCAGGCCAGGGATCTCACCTGCGTGGGCCAGTTCTCGCAGGCACACACGACAGAGTCCAAACTTGCGGTACACCGAACGGGCGCGACCGCAGCGGCGGCAGCGGGTGTATGCCCGAACCTTGAACTTGGGCTTGCCATTTGCTTTGTTGATCAGTGCTTTTTTGGCCATCTCAGTCGTCCAGGTTCAGTCCAGCGAATTCAGTTCGCAATACGGGGCGCAACTCATCTGCAGCGCTCACTTTCTCTTGCCCTTGCCACCATGACCCGGGCCACGCTTCTTTTTCCGGCGTGGCTCGTTGTCTGCGTCCTCACCCTTTTTGAAGGGGAAACCAAACGCATCGAGCAATGCCTTGCCACCTTCATCGGTGAACGATGTCGTCACGATCGTGATGTCCATGCCGCGAGGTACGTCCACCCGGTCGTAATCAATCTCGGGAAACACCGTCTGGTCCTTGAGACCAAAGGTGTAGTTCCCATGGCCATCCCAGGAGTGGGCCGGCAGACCACGGAAGTCGCGAATACGGGGAATCGCCACGGCGATCAAACGATCGAGAAACTCCCACATGCGGTCACCGCGCAAGGTCACTTTCGTGCCGATCGCTTGACCCTCACGGAGCTTGAAACCGGCGATGGAAGTCTTGGCCTTGGTGATGATCGGCTTTTGGCCGGCGATCAGGGCAAGCTCGGACGCAGCGCTCTCGAGCAGCGAGGGCTGCTGAGTTGCACGACCCACACCCATATTGATCACGATCTTTTCGAGGCCAGGGACCTGCATCACGTTGGCGATACCGAGCTCAGCCTTCAAAGCGGCCTTGATCTCTTCGTTGTAGCGAACCTTGAGGCGTGGTGCCTCGATGGTCGATGTCTGTATTTCCGACATCAGATCACCTCTCCTGAGGGACGAGCCACGCGGACTTTGTTACCCTCGGCGTCGACTGCGTAGCCGACCCGGACGGTGTCGCCCTTGTGGACCAACATGACGTTGCTGGCATGGATTGGCATGTCGAGATCGATGATGCCGGACTTCTCATTGGCCTTGCGGGCCTTCTGGTGCTTGGATGCGGTATTGACTCCGGCCACGACGACTTTGTTATCGGTGGGCATAACCCGCTCGATGACGCCCTCTTTGCCTTTGTCCTTACCGGTGATCACACGCACGGTGTCACCTTTCCTGAGTTTCATCTCAGATCACCTCCGGTGCGAGCGACACGATGCGCATGAACTTGCGGTCGCGCAGTTCACGACCCACCGGGCCGAAGATGCGAGTGCCACGCGGCGTCAAGTCGTCCTTGATCAGCACAGCGGCGTTCTCGTCGAAGCGGATGTAACTGCCGTCGGGGCGACGCTTCTCCTTTTTGGTGCGCACGACCACGCACTTGACCACGTCGCCCTTCTTCACGCCGGCGCCAGGGATCGCATCCTTGACGGTGGCCACGAAGATGTCTCCGATGGAGGCATACCGGCGGCGAGTACCACCGAGCACCTTGATCACGAGTACTTCTTTGGCCCCAGAGTTGTCGGCAACCCGTAGACGGGTTTCCTGCTGAATCATTTGGCACGCTCCAAGATCTCCACGACGCGCCAGCGCTTCGTCTTGCTGAGCGGGCGGGTCTCCATGACCTTGACCCGATCGCCCACGTTGAGGTCGTTGGACTCATCGTGGACATAGAGACGCTTAGTGCGCTGAACGAACTTGTTGTAACGGGGATGGCGGACCTTTTCGATCACGGCCAGTACCGCAGTGCGGTCCATCGCATTGGACACCACGGTGCCCTCTCGGACCTTGCGTGCAGCGCGTGCTGCGTCGGAGGTTGTTTCAGACATTTGATTCACCGTCTCACTTGAGGTTCTCTGCGGCAGCGATCTCTCGCTGACGGATGAGGGTGTTGATCCGAGCGATCTGCCGACGAGCGGCGTTGATCTCGGCTGTGTTCTCGAGCTGACCGGTGGCATGGCGGAAGCGCAGGTTCAGTGCCTCCTGCTTGGTTGCCACCAATTCATCGTGGAGTTCAGTGATCTCCATGTCCTTGATATCTGACTGCTTACGTGCCATCTCGATACCTCAGATCTGCTCTTCGCGCGAAATCACTCGCGCTTTCATCGGGAGCTTCTGGATCGCCTTGTTCATGGCGATCCGAGCTTGCTCCTCGTTGGGGAAAGACAGTTCGAAGATGATCCGACCAGGTCGGACCACGGCCACCCAGAACTCCGGGTTGCCCTTGCCCGAGCCCATGCGGGTCTCGGCCGGCTTCTTCGTGACGGGCTTGTCCGGGAAAACGTTGATCCAGACCTTGCCACCACGCTTGATGGAGCGGGTCATGGCGATACGAGCAGCCTCGATCTGACGGGCGGTTAACCAGCCCGGCTCGAGGACCTGAATCCCGTATTCACCAAAGGCGAGATTGGCTCCACCCTTAGTGAGGCCCTTTGTCCGGCCTCGATGGTGCTTACGATGCGCAACTTTGCGTGGCATCAACATGATGAGTCCTCCAACCGCTCAGTCCTCCGCACGGAAATGCGGAGTCTCGGAACCCTCGTGGGTTCGGCGGGCAATGTCTTCTTCCTCGTCGAGCAACTTCTCGAGTTCGGGATCGGCTTCTTTCAGCAGTGGGGCGACTTCGGCCTCTACGACAGCCTCTTTACGACGGGCTGTGGACGACACCACTCGCTTCGGCTCGGTGGACTGACCGGAGGTCTCCCCCACGGCCATCGCCGCCTCGCGAAGGATCTTGTCATCGCTCACCGACTTGTAAGGCAAAATATCACCCTTATAGATCCACACTTTGACGCCCACCCGGCCACTTGAGGTCTTCGCCTCACGGAAGCCGTAGTCAATGTCGGCACGCAAGGTGTGCAAGGGCACGCGACCCTCGCGGTACCACTCGGTCCGACTCATCTCGGCGCCTCCGAGACGTCCCGAACATTGCACCCGAATACCAAGGGCACCAGCGCGTTGGGCATTTTGGACGGCACGCTTCATGGCCCGGCGGAATGCAATCCGGTTAGCGAGCTGGTCAGCGACACCCTGAGCGATCAAAGCCGCATCTAGTTCGGGAGACTTGATCTCCACGATATTGAGCTGAATCTTCGGGTTACCCGTGATGTCGGTAATCAGCGTGCGAAGTTCATCGGCCTGGGCTCCACGACGACCAATCACGATGCCGGGACGAGCGGTGTGGACATCCACCCGCACCTTGTCCCGGGTGCGCTCGATCTCGATCCGGCTGATCGCAGCAGACTCGAGGCGAGTCATGATGGTCTCGCGGATCTGCCAATCCTCGGTCAGATACTGCTTGTACTGACGCTCAGAGAACCAGCGGCTCTTCCAATCGGTGGAGACTCCGAGACGGAATCCGTAGGGGTTGATCTTCTGACCCATTACTGGTTGTCCTTCTCGTCAGCGGTCTCGTCAGCGGTCTCATCAGCGGCGACTTCGGCGGAATCTTCGGCGGAATCTTCGGCGGCCGGTGTCTCCTCGACTGTGGCTGCTTCGGTCTCGAGATCCTCGGCCGCTTCGGCTGCCTCATCGGCGATCTCTTCAGCGACCTCTGCCGCCTCAACGGCGTCGATCTGTTCGGTGGCTTCAGCGGCACGTTCACGGCTGCGCTCCACCCGAGCCCGACGGCTCGGGGTAGGACGACCACCAGTAGTGACGCGAGCTTGACGCGCTTGGACTACTTGGAGGCGATCCTCGGCCATCCGAGCAACGATCACCGTGATGTGGCAGGTCCGCTTACGGATCCGACTCGCACGGCCACGGGCCCGAGGGCGGAAACGACGCATGGTCGGACCCTCATCGGCGAAACACGCGATGACGAACAACTCATCGGGGTCTTGTCCGTCGTTGTTGACCGCATTGGCCACGGCGCTTGCAAGAACTTTGCGGACGTCACGAGCGATACCACGCTCGGTGAAAGCCAGCACTTCGTCGGCCTTCTTGACATCGAGTCCACGGATCAGGTCAAGAACGACCCGGGCTTTGCGAGCAGAGGACCGCACATGCTTGGCGGTGGCCTTGGTGCCGGAGCGCTCACCAATAACGGTGGCGCCCTCGTTGAGCTTCGGACCATTCATCAGCGACGACCCCGCGTGTTCTTTTCTTGACCGGCGTGGTACTTAAAGGTACGAGTCGGGCTGAATTCTCCGAGTTTGTGACCCACCATGGACTCGGTGACATACACCGGCACATGCTTACGACCGTCATGAACGGCGATGGTGTGGCCCACCATGTCGGGAATGATTGTGGACCGGCGGGACCAGGTCTTAATGACCTTGCGCTCGCCGGCGGCGTTCTGGGCATCCACTTTGGCAAGCAGATGGTCGTCCACGAAGGGACCCTTTTTGAGACTACGCGACATGACTGTGTTCCCTCTTCCTGGTCCTCACGCTTACCGGCGACCCTTGCCGCTGCGGCGACGACGGACGATGAGTTTGCTCGACGCCTTGTTCTTGTTACGAGTACGGCCTTCTGGCTTACCCCACGGGGACACCGCAGGACGGCCACCGGAGGTACGGCCCTCACCACCACCGAGTGGGTGGTCGACCGGGTTCATGGCCACACCGCGAGTCTGGGGGCGAACGCCCTTCCAGCGGTTACGGCCGGCCTTGCCGATCTTGATCAGTTCGTGCTCGGAGTTACCGACCTCGCCTACGGTTGCCCGACAGTCGATCAGTACTCGACGCATTTCCGTGGAGGGCATACGCAAGGTGGCGAAGTCGCCGTCCTTCGCTACGAGCTGAACTGCGATGCCTGCCGAGCGGCCGATCTTGCCGCCCTGACCGGGTCGCAACTCCACGTTGTGGACCACGGTGCCGACGGGGATGTACCGCAGCGGCATTGCGTTACCGGGCTTGATGTCGGCGCCTTGGCCACTCGAGATGCGGTCCCCCACCGAAAGACCCTTGGGAGCCAAGATGTAGGCCTTCTCGCCGTCTGCGTAATGCAACAGGGCGATCCGACAGGTGCGGTTGGGGTCATATTCGATAGCGGCAACTTTGGCAAACACGCCATCTTTGGTGCGCTTGAAGTCCACCATGCGGTAGCGCTGTTTGTGTCCGCCACCGCGATGGCGAGCGGTCTTGCGGCCATAACTGTTACGACCACCAGTCTTGGACTTGGTGGCGAGCAGCGATTTGGTCGGCGCGGTCCTCGTGATCTCAGAGAAGTCAGAGGAGGTCTGGGCGCGGCGGCCGGGGCTAGTTGGTTTGCGGGAGCGAATACCCATGGTGACCTCAGTTCTCGAACAACGGGATTTCACCCGTTGCCAGCGTGACGATGGCGCGCTTTGTATCAGGCTTCTGCCCCATCCGGTTGGTTCCCCGGGTCCGGCGACGCTTGCCCTTGCGGTTGAGGGTGTTGACCTTGTAGACCTCAACACCCCAGATGGCCTCGACAGCGTCGCGGATCTCAGGCTTCGTGGCCGACGGGTGCACCTTGAAGGTGTAGACCCCAGTCTCGATAAGGGCGTAGCTCTTCTCGGAGACCACGGGGGCGATGATGATGTCGCGAGGATCTTTCATCTCAGTTGCTCTCCGACTGTGAGGAGGGGACGGTGGCCTGACTGAACAAGATCCAGTCATTGGACAACACGTCGTAGGCGTTGAGTTCGCCTGGGGTGATCAACTGGACCTCGGGGATGTTGCGAAAGCTGAGCGCTGTCGTTGCGTCCTCACGGGCGATAACTACCAGCACACGACCCTCAATCCCAAGCGAACCAAGTGCTGCGATTGCGTTCTTCGTGCTTGGCTGGTCCCACCCGAAGTTGTCGACCACGACGATGCGACCCTCATTGGCCCGATCCGACAGAGCGGATCGCAGGGCCAACCGAATCATTTTCTTCGGGGTCTTTTGGGCGTAGGAACGCGGCTTGGGCCCGAGGGCCACGCCACCACCAGTGAAATGCGGTGCACGAATTGAGCCCTGACGAGCGTTACCGGTGCCTTTTTGGCGATACGGCTTAATACCGCCGCCCCTGACATCGGCACGCGTCTTGGTGCTCTGGGTACCAGCCCGGCGCCGAGCGAGCTGCGCCGTCACCACCTGGTGCATCACGGGAACATTGGGCTGAACGCCGAAAATGGACTCATCGAGAGCGATGCTCCCGGCTTCTCCACCAGAGATCTTTTTTACGGTCAACTGTGGCATGGGATCAGGACTCCTTCACCGCGACTTTGACCGCGTTACGAACGATCACGACGCCGCCGTTGGGGCCCGGAACCGAACCCTTGACGATCAACAACTTGCGTTCGGGATCAGATTCCACGACCTCGAGGTTGAGGGTGGTCACCTGCTGGTGTCCCATGTGCCCCGACATCCGGACACCTTTAAACACGCGTCCGGGGAATGAACAGGACCCGATGGCGCCCGGAACGCGGTGGCTCTTGTGGTTACCGTGGCTGGCGCCCTGGCCGCGGAAGTTGTGACGCTTCATCGTGCCGGCGAAACCCTTACCACGGCTGATAGCCGAGACATCCACTTTGGTTCCGGCTGCGAGTAGTTCGGCGCTAATCTCTTGGCCCACCTCGTAACCATCCACATTGTCCACCCGGAGCTCCACGAGGCGCTCGCCCGGGGCGACATCGGCCTTGGCGTAGTGCCCGGCCTCCGGACGGGTCAGTTTCTTGACGTCACGCTGCCCGTACGTCACCTGCAGGGCGCTGTATCCGTCACGTTCTGGCGTCTTGATCTGCACGATGCGCATGGGCTCAACACGCAACACGGTCACCGGAATGACCTTGTCGTCGACCCACTTCTGCGTCATGCCGACCTTTTCGCCGACGATCGCTTTTTGTGCCATGGCGGCTGTTCCTTATCGGTCCGGCCGGACGAATCCGGCCCTGTCGAGAATTTCAGACTTTCAGAGACTTGCTGTGTGGAGAGTTCCTTCTCCACGCAAATGCTCCGCTGCCAACGGCATGCGGAGCATTCGTTCTATTCCTCGCCGTGAGGTCCCTCTACGAGGCGCACACGGACATCAGTTGGCGATGAAATCCATACCCCGGAGGGCACGGCTTGGTAATGCTACCGGCGCCACTGCCCGGCACCAACACGTCAGTGAATCCAAGATCCGCCGATATTGGAATTCAATCAGGAATCAGGCCGAACCTCAAGGGTGGCCGTCAATGTGGTGCGGGTCCCGTTGCGCAAAACCTCTATCCGAACAACGTCACCCGGGCTTCGATCCCGGATCGCAGCGATCAAACCGAGGCTGCCGTTAATCGGACTGCCCTCCACGGCCACCACCACATCGTCGGTGCGGAACCCGGCTCGCGCAGCAGGACCGCTTGACTGCACTTCAGTGATCACCGCACCGCGACCTCCATCAGATCGATCGGCGAGACCTACCCCGAGATAGCCCTCCACCCTGGTAGATCCGTCGGAACGCTGGCGCAACTCGCCAATCACTCGCAGGGTCTCACGCGTGGAGATCGCAAAACTGATGTTGCTGGCTGCAGTGTTCTCCGAGCCCCGTGCCACCGCCGTCACGACTCCCACCACTTCGCCGGCACTATTAAGTAATGGACCACCGGAGTTCCCTGAGGAAACGGCCGCATCGGTCTGGATCAAGTCGTTGAGGACCCCGAATCTCGTACTGATCGTGCGCTCCACCGCCGAAATGATGCCTCGGGTCACCGTGGGTTCCCCATCGAGGTCAAGGGCGAATCCGATCGCCACCACCTCGTCACCGATCCCAATCGACTCCGGATCAGCAAACCGCGCGGTGGGAAGGTTGCGACCCTCGATCTGCAACAGGGCGAGATCATTTCCAAGATCAGAAGACAGCAGCGTCGCTGGCCGGGGTTCGGTTTCTCCAGCGAGACGGACACGGATCGAAACAGCTCCGTCGACTACGTGGGCGTTTGTCAAAATCTGACCGCCGGCAGTGATCACCATGCCAGTTCCCACAGATCCAGCAGCACCGCCCTGGTTCCCAAGGTCAACACTCACTGACACGACTGTCGGGGCGACCCGAGCCGCCACCGCCGCCACGTCAAGACGAGCCGGATCCAGCCGTTCCGTCGGACCCGTACCCGGACTGCCGAGGCTGTCAGTGCCCCCAGTGTTGCGAGGAGGAGCCACATCTAAGGGGCCGCCAGAATCGAGAGGGCCGCCAGAAATCGAGTTATTAGTAGAGCCAACAGCGTCTTGGGTGAAGATCTGGCTTCCGACCCACACACCCCCGATGCCTGACCCGAGGGCCGCAACGAGCACGAAGAGCAGATAAAAAGTCGTTCGAGCCCGGCCGCGCTCGGAAGATCCTGAGGAGGCGGGGATCTCCGAAGCAGATGAGTTGAGGTATCCGGCAGTCAATCGGTCGGTGGCGGGTGCATCGTTGCTGCGGTCCGACCCAGCGGCAAGGGTACCGACGGGCAGCGAACCGGGAGGCGGGGGTGGCAACTGCTCGTTGGGGAAGGGGCCCAGATTCTCGCTCATTGGTCCTCGCTCATTGGTTCTCGCTCATTGGCCATTAGTCGACGCTCATGTGTCTGTGCTTATGAGTCTGCGCTCATTAGTCTGTACCGCTTTGTCTATCAATAGGTAGCCAAACCTCAAGCAAACAAACGGCAAGAACTCCGCAAGAATGCATTTTCAGCAGATTTCAGCCTCCCGAATGCGGCGCCAGGCGACCACGTCGTCGCCTGCGGTTGCGGACCGTCACCACAGAGACAAGAATCACTGGTTACCGGGTCATTGTGACCTCTACGTAACGAGGGACACGTCCAGATGTTCTTGTACCTTAATTTAATTATTGGTTATTTCACTCCAGTGCCTTTTCCTCACCCCTCAGACCCTGATTTCACAGACCCTGATTTCACAGATCTCGATTTCACAGAACGGAGCCGACCCTGATTGCGGACCTCGCCGCAGAACCATCTGCCGGCAACTCAGCGGGCGACGATACGGTGATCAGACTTGAGGCTGTGCGCAAGCAGTTCGGTGGATTCACCGCTGTCGAGCGGGCTGACCTGTCGATCAGGCGGGGAGAGTTCTTCGCCATGCTTGGTCCCTCCGGATGCGGCAAGACCACCACGCTCAAGATGATCGCCGGCTTTGAACAGCCGACCAGTGGACGGGTCTTACTCGAAAACGTAGACGTGAGCCGCGTTCCGCCCTACCAGCGCAACGTGAATACGGTTTTTCAGCAGTATGCACTATTTCCCCACATGACAGTGGCAGAGAACATCGCCTTCGGCCCACGTTCCAAACGGGTCCGCCGTTCCGTTTACCTACCCCAAGTTCGAGAGATGCTTGAAGTGGTCCGACTCAGCGAGTTCGCTGATCGCAAACCCCGTCAACTCTCCGGCGGCCAACAGCAACGAGTGGCCCTCGCTCGAGCGTTAGTCAACTTCCCGAGTGCTCTCCTGCTCGATGAGCCACTGGCTGCGCTCGATCTCAAACTGCGAGAGGCGATGCAGTTTGAGCTGAAGCGCATCCAGCGCGAGGTGGGCATCACCTTCGTCTTCGTTACCCATGATCAGGGCGAGGCCCTCACCATGAGTGACCGCATCGCAGTCATGAGCCAAGGTGTCGTGGAGCAGGTGGGCACTCCAGAGGAGATATACAACGAGCCAGCGAGCTTGTTCGTGGCGGGCTTTATCGGTTCGGCCAATCTGCTCCCCGGACGTATCGCAGAAAACTCCAGCGAGGGCTCGATCGTGGACCTGCTTGCAGGGCCAAGGGTGCTAGCCCACGGGCCCGAGCAGATGCTCGTCGGGTCGCAGGTGTCGGTGATGTTACGGCCCGAACGCCTGAGCCTCTTACCCGCCGCCGAAGCCCACCAACTTCAGATCTCTGGTCGCGGGCTCGAGGGGACCGTCCGCGAACTCGTTTTCCAAGGCGCCTCAGCCCGCATCTTGCTCCAGCTCCCCGATGGCACCCGGGTGGTCACCAATGTGGCCACGGATGCTGACCTTCCCTTCCTACGACCCGGTGATTCCGTGGCGATGACGTGGAAACCCGGAGCGGCCTACCTGATTTCGGGATGGCCCGAGCATGCCGGGGCAAACACGACCGACGTGGATTCAGTTGAGGCCGCGCTGTGATCTCATCTCTTCTAAGATCCGGTTTCGCGACATCCGATGATCACGATCACCCCAAAGTCCTGAAAATCCCAAAATCCTGACAATCACGGCACCGTTCCGATGAACGGTGATCAGCAGAAAGGCTGACCATGACCTCCTCGCAGCAACGTCCCTCTCGCCCCGGCCGGGGACTTACCCGGCGCCAGTTGCTCATGCGAGCCGGTGCGCTCGGGGCAGCCGGATTTTCATTACCGGCTTTCCTCGCTGCGTGCGGAGGAGACGACGGCGCATCTGACGGCGAGAGCCTCCTGTTTGAGAACTGGACCGAGTACATCGACCCGACCGAGGATGATCTGATCGGTACGGCAGACCGCTTCATTGCCGCCACCGGCATCAACTTCACCTATTCCGAGGCCTACAACTCCAACAACGAATATTTCGCCAAAATCCAACCGGTGCTCGGCCGAGGAGAGATCATCGAGCCCGACATCATCGCTCCCACCGGCTGGATGGCTGGACGCCTGATCAATCTGGGTTGGTGCGACACATTGCCGCTGGACCAGATTCCCAATGCCGCCAATCTCGAGGACAGCTTCAAGAATCCAGCGTGGGATCCGACGGGGGAATACTCGCTGCCGTGGCAAGGCGGTTTCGCCGGCATCGCCTACAACATCGATGTCACCGGCCGCGAGATCCGCACGATCGAAGAAATGTTCAGCCCTGAGTTCGCGGGCCGCCTCGGTATGAACTCCGAGATGCGCGACACGATCGGCTTGATCGCAATGAGCCTCGGAATCGAAATCGGCTCCCTCAGCACCTTCGAAGATGCCGCGCCAGCCTTTGAGTTCCTTGAGCGAGCCAAGGCCGATGGATTTATCCGCCGCTTCCATGGCAACGACTACGGCGATGACCTCATCAACGGCAACTTTGCCGCCACCTTCGGATGGTCGGGCGATGTCGCCCAATATGCACTTGAAAATGATGCTGTCCGCTTCGTCTTCCCCGAATCCGGCGCAACGAGTTGGGCCGACACCATGGTCATGCCCAAGGGAGCGCGGAACCGTGATGCAGCGGCCAAGTGGATGAACTTCGTCTATGACCCGGAACAGGCCGCACAGATCGCTGCATGGGTTCAGTACGTATCCCCGGTTAAGGGTGTCCGCGAGGAGTTGGCAAAGATCGACGCCGATCTTGCCGACAATCCCCTGCTGTTCCCCGACGAGGCGACCTTGGCCCGCACCCAGTCCTTTGCGTATCTGTCCGATGAGGTGGAAGCGCAATACGACGAGGCCTTCTCCCGGATCACCGGCGCCTGAGTCCCTGTGGCCAAGGCCGCAGCCATCGCCGGGTCAACAGATCCGCCACAGTCGCGCGAACGCCGCCCCGAACTGATCGGGGTCGGCTCCCTCCTGGGAACCGGCATCTTGCTCACCGCCATAGCGGCGCGTTGGGTCTCTGGTGTGGTGGCGATCGGAGCGTTGGCCCTGGTGGCTGGGGCCATCGTCACGTTAGTGATGGTGGCCCTTACCGGGAGTCCCGACACCAAGCGCAAATTGGCTCCCTACGGTTTGTTAAAGCCGGGCATGTTGTGGCTGGCGCTGTTCTACTTGGCCCCACTCGTCACCTTGTTCAGGCTGTCGTTGTCCACATTGCCCAGCCGATTTGCTGTTGAAGCCGAGTTCGATTTCAACTTCGGCAACTTCACCCGGGCATTCACAGATTTTGGTCCGCAGTTCACCCGTGCCTTCATCTACGCCGGCATCGCCACCGTCCTCACGATCCTGATCGGGTACCCACTCGCCTATGTGATCGCATTTCGCGGGGGCCGATACCGCACATTGCTGCTCGGCATTGTGGTGATCCCGTTCTTCACCTCCTTTTTGATCCGGGCGATTGCGTGGCGCAGCCTGCTGGCCGACACCGGACAGGTGGTGCAGCTGGTCGAGGCCTTCAAACTCTCGGGTCTATTTGAGACGCTGGGCATCATGAACAACGGCCGGATCCTCAACACCCCGGCAGCAGTGATCGGCGGGCTGACCTACAACTTTTTGCCATTTATGGTTCTCCCGATCTATGTGAGCCTCGAAAAGGTGGACCCCCGACTGGTCGATGCCGCGAAGGATCTGTACTCCACCTCAATCTCGGCGTTCAGAAAGGTGGTCCTGCCCTTATCGATCCCCGGCGTCTTCGCCGGGACGCTACTGACGTTCATCCCGGCGGCCGGAGACTTTGTGAACGCGCTCTACCTCGGCAGTCCCGGGACCACCATGATCGGTAACTCGATCCAAGATCAGTTCCTCGTTCAAAACGACCTGCCCCTCGCATCGGCGATGTCGTTCGTGTTGATGGCGATGATCACCGTATTCGTTCTGATCTACTCCAAGTTCTTTGGAACCGAGGATCTGACGTGAGCGCGCCGATCTCCAAGCGCGGACGGATCGCAAGGTGGGCACTGAACCTGTTCGCGGCCGCTGTGCTGCTCTACCTGTTCACGCCGATCATCTGGATCGTGGCCTTCTCTTTTAACGAACCCGCGGGACGCTTCAATATCGCATGGCAGCGATTCACCTTGGATAACTGGCGCGATCCCTTCAGCAACCAAGGCCTCACCGAAGCCTTCGTTCAGAGTCTGCGGATCGCAGTGCTCTCTACCTCGGTGGCCACCGTGCTCGGCTCGATGATTGCGATTGCGTTGTCGCGATACTCCTTTAAGGGCAGTGGACCGCTCAACTTCTTGTTAGTGCTACCGATTACTACCCCCGAGATCGTGCTCGGGTCCTCGTTAGCGGCGATGTTCCTTGACTGGGATATCAACCGTGGCTTTGCGACGGTCCTGATCGCCCACATCATGTTCCAGGTGAGTTTCGTCGCCCTCACCGTGCGGGCCAGAGTGCGCGGCTTCGATTGGACCCTCGAACACGCCGCCCAGGATCTTGGGGCCAAACCTTTGAGAACCTTTTGGAAGGTGACCTTTCCGTTGATTCTGCCCGGCATCTTGGCTGCTGCGCTGTTGTCTTTTGCGCTATCCATCGACGACTTCATCATCACCTTGTTCAATGCTGGGTCACTCAGCACCTTCCCCATCTACATCGATGGCAGTTTCAAGGTCCGGTTCCCACCGCAGATCAATGTCTTGGCCACGACCATTTTGTTAGCGAGCGTGATCGTGATGGTGGTCGGGTTGTTGTGGGGCCAGCGTTCACGACGTCAGCAATCCTGAGCCACCACGCGCAGATGCCGGGTGTTTCCACCCGGCATCTCACGCTTATTCGATTACCTCAGGATCAGATCCTGCACGCCGATATCAGCTGCCTTGAATCTTGATCTCAATATCCACGCCGGCCGGCAGTTCGATGCGCTGCAGGCTGTCGATGGTCTTGGCATTGGGGTTCACGATGTCGATCAAGCGTTTGTGGATCCGCATCTCGAAGTGCTCACGGGAATCCTTGTCCACGTGAGGTCCACGGATCACCGTGTAGCGGTGCTTATCCGTGGGCAACGGAATCGGTCCACGCACGGTGGCGTCGGTCCGGTTGACCGTCTCAACGATCTTGCGGGTGGACTGATCGATGATCTCGTGATCAAACGCCTTCAGGCGGATTCGAATGCTCTGTGCCATGTGTCAGGTCTCTTCTCTCTGCGAAATGGTTGGGGAG
>JAGYKR010000030.1 GCA_018401375.1 Ilumatobacteraceae bacterium
TCAAGCCATTTCCATACCGCTGTGATATCAAAGGTCGGGGAACGACCAGAAGCCACCGCCGCAGGGAACCGAGCATCGGTACGCCGCCAGCCAGAAATCCGTTTGATCACACCGAGATCGCTGTCCCCATATAACAAGCGGCCGATCTGCGCGTAGTTGACAGGGACGAGCCGCTGCGTAATCGCGGCGGGAAGACGAGGGAGTTGGCCGGGACCAGACGAAGTCACAGGGGCCAATCTATCAAAAGGCCATCACGAACAGTTCGTGGTTGTCTACACGAATCATTCGTGTTACTATTTCTCTCATGACAACTCACCCACTGCCCTCACAACCTGCAGACACCATTACCGCCCGGCAGAACCGACGCCAGCACAAGCCCGAGGATCTCTATGTGCATCGCCTCTGGAACACCGCTGAATCCCTCGCCCGTCGCAATGGCCGGGCCAGCGCCCATGACGCCCAAGATGTGGCTTCACGGATCGTGGCCAAGGTGCTCCCTCGTCTTGAGGAGTACCGAGCCAAGTACGAATCACCTGAGGTACTCGCCAGCGTCATGACCCGACACGGCGTGGTGGACTACCTGAGAAATCAGGCCGCCCAGCGCGGCGAAGGCGCACGCCTAGTCCCCGTGCACACCCCCGGCAGCACCCGGGCCTCCTCTGAGGCACAACTCCTGCGCCCTCGCCGGGTGGTGGAATCACTTGATGTCGAGACCTTCATCGAACCAGTGATCGGCTCCACTGAGGCTCCGTTTGTGCTCCTCTTAGAGGCCACGGAAATCACGAGGGCACTGGTCACGACATTGCGTGACATCCATCAGGTCTCGCACCGAGATCTTTTGTTGCTCATCAAGGTGGACGCTTATGGCCAAAATGTCACCGATGCCGCCAAGGATCTCAAGTTGAGGCGGGAGACCGCCCAGCGCGCGCTCGGGCGTGTGCGGAGACTCGCGCAGGCCATTGGTGAAACGACACTCACCGGGACGCGCAACGGGGCGGAACCCGCAGGCCCCGCCCCGTCACACTGACAGTCTTCAGATATTCAGATGTTCAGATCAGCCTGCGAGCAGAGCGGTGACATCAACGCCTGCTGGCACCATGACCGAGCTGATCACGTGAATGACGCCATTGGAGGCGGCCACGTCAACAGCGGCGATCTCGGCATCAGCGATGGTGATGGTCTCACCCTCGATGACGATGGTGGCGGTGTCGCCACTGGCCATCTGTACGTCGCCAGCAGTCACCAGATCAGAGGTGACTTCGGCACCCGACACCACATGGAACAACAGGATCTGGGTCAAGATCTCCACGTTTTCCGGGAGGAGCAGGGCGTCGAGGAGGCCGTCGGGCAAAGCAGCAAATGCGTCATCGGTCGGTGCGAACACCGTGAACGGGCCTTCGCCCTGGAGGGTCTCCACGAGACCTGCAGCGCCGAGAGCGGCAGCGAGGGTGCTGAACGAACCGGCAGCGACTGCTACCTCAACGATGTCACCGGGCTCGCCAGCGGGGGCTTCGGTGGTCTCGGTGACCGTGGTGGTGGTGTCAACGGCGTCGTCGTCTCCACCGCAAGCGGCGAAGATCAGCGAGGCAGAGGCGACCAGAGCAATAACAGTGTTGCGCTTACGCATGGGGGGATTCTCCTTGTGTCCAGTCGTTACGAGCGACCGGTGTTGTTGTTCACGAGTCCCGGTTTGTGGCCGGGTACTTGACCGTACGGAACCACCACCCAAATAGATGGCAAACATGTCATGAATCATGCATATGTGCCTGCAGTCACACAGCCGATTTCGAGGACAAATACGCGGCCGAAAAGGGTCACATAAACACAAAGACGTGCGTTTCTTTTATGTCGCAACCGTTTGCGCCAGCCGGCCCCACCGGCAGTTCATCCCGGACCACACAGGAGACCTCCGTGCACATCACCACCCGCTCGAGAACGATTCACAACAGCGAGCACCAGGAATCTCTCGCGACCGACCACGACAACAGGTTTGATGTTGAGTCAATCCTTGCGGCAGTCAGTGACTGGAACGCGGTCGTGCGCCGCGCCACCCGAACAGATGCCACCCGCCATGACATCGTGGCCGGCCTGCGCAGTCCACACGTGAGCGACCGCCTCCAGGTCGCGAGGGCCGCGAATCAACGCAACAAACTTCACCTTTCCATCATTCACAGACTCGCTAACGATCCAATCCGCGATCTCCGCATGATTGCTGCCTCGCATGAATCCACTCCCGCTGATCTGCTGCACACCCTTGCGAGCGATCGCTCCTATGAGGTCCGCCTTAACGTCGCACGGCATGAGTCCTCCACGATGGAGACCCGTGTGCTGCTCTCCAAAGACACCAACATGTCGGTGCTGTCTGAGATTGCCGAACACCCGCTCCCCATCGAGCAGATCATCGCCTTATCTCGACATAAGAACTCCAACATCAGAGAAATCATCGCCTCTCGTGATGATGCCCCACACGAGGTCCTGCTTCGACTCGCAAAGGACCGTGACATGTGGGTGCGCTATACCGTGGCCGGACGCAACACACCCGATGACCTCACGGCAATCCTCGTCCGCGACACCGACGAGTTTGTGGTGAGTACCGTGGCCGCTCGCACCAAACTCCCCGAGCAGTTCATCCGGCTTCTCGCTGACCACCCCGATCCCGATGTGCGCTCCAAGGTGGCGGCTCGCAGCGACCTCCCCCTCGATGTGAGCATCGCACTCACCCGCGATGAGGCATCCAGCGTCATCAACACCTTGGCCTCCTCCACCACCAATGAGGAGGTTCTGGCCTTGCTCACTGCAGTTCCTCGAGCAGAAGTCCAGCGGCGCATTCTGCTCAACCCGGCCTGCACCCTGGAGGTGCTGCAGAAGTTCACCCGCCTCCGATCCGATTGGGCCTGCGCCATCTTTTTGCGCCGCCCGCAGATCACACCGGATCTGGTCCGTCCCCATCTCAGTAGTCCCGACCGGCAGATCCGAGATCTGGCCCGCGCGGTGTACCCCACCGACCAGATCAATCTGAACAATCCGGGGACCGACGCGGCATCTCTTTACTGGATGCTCGACACGGAACGTCTAACGCCTGAGATGTGCTCTGCCGCCACCAACCGGGATCTCCCGTTACATCTGTGCCTGAAACTGCTCGACCATCCTCACACACCGCCGGAGGTTCGATCGGTGTGCGTATCTGATCCACGGGTCGCGATCCGCGCCTACCTCGCCGGCCGGCCCGACATCGATGAATCAGCGGCGATGACACTCGCCACCGATCGGGCCCTCTCCGTGCGCACTGCACTCATCGACAATGACCAGTGCCCGCCGTCAATCATCCAACTACTCACCACAGATCCAGATCCGTATCTGCGCACGCAGGCCTGCGCGATCTGGCGTACTAACGAAAAGCAGGCCACGACATGAGTTCCACAACAGCTCACGCCCCGACCCTTGAACGGGTTTTCACCATCGAAGACATCCTTGGCGTATTCGCGAACTGGGATGAGATCGTGCGTCGCGCGATGGCTCAGAAAGCATCAACACACGACAAGCTCAATGCCCTGAAATGCCCCACCTTGTCGCTACGTGAGGAGCTCGTGCGACACCTCCTTAAAAGCGGGGGACTCGGCAGCAGGGGGACAAACAGCCCTATCGTCACGGCCGTCGCTCAGGACCCCGATCCGAAGATCAGAGCTCTTCTTGCCGCATATCAACACGCCCCAGCCGGAATTTTGGCGGGATTCGCTCATGACCCAGCGGAATCGGTGCGGATCCACCTCGCAGGCAATCCATCAACTACGCCGGCGATATTGACAGCGCTCGCCCATGACCCAGCTGTGCCCGTGGTGCTCGCTGCGGCGGCTGCAAAAGCTCTTGACTCTCATGAGAGAGATCGGCTCGCAGGCCATCCACTTGGTTCGGTCAGAGCGGTGATTGCTCGACGCCCGGACCTGCCGCCGGGTATCGTCGGCCGCCTCGCCACAGACCGAGTGGAAAAGGTCGTCGGAGCGCTCTTACAGACCGCAGCAAAAACCCCTGAGATCCTGACTGCCTTAGTGGCCCTCCCTGACGCCAGTCTGCGCCAGAAACTACTGGAGAACTCAGAGTGCTCTTCAATGGCCATCGCAGGATTCTTCGCCGACCCAGAACGCCGACTGCGCGACCTCGCCCGAGCGCGCAATCAGGCTTTCACCCGTGCGCCATCGCTCCTCCATCCAAGCAACTCTGCAGGGATCCCCGCGCCCGGTACTCCAGAAAGTGACGAGGAACCTCCACCCCTGACGCTCGGAGTTGCAGGGATCTACTGGATGCTCGACGCCGATTGTCCAAGCCCATCAGTGTTCGCGGCCGCCACCAATCCCGAGATGCCCACCCATCTCCGACTCGTCATCTTGGCCCGCCATGACCTCCCCGATGCGGTGCGTAAGTCTTGCCTCAATGACCCCGATCCAGCAATCCGCACGACAGCCCTTGCTAGTGACAGTTCGAAATACAGGACCTAGAGGCATCACGCGATCTCAATCAGATAGACGAGGGGCCGAAGACCTCACCGCAGAGATTCGCGCTCAGGTCACCGGTGACCTTGAGGCCGCATCATCGGGGCAATCCTGTCGCTGAGCGCACTGGCGATCGGGCTTGGCCCGCCTAGCCTGATCCCCCATGGACACGTCTGCGATTGGTCCTGACCTCGGTCACCAAAGTAACTGGCGGCATCTCCACCCGCGGGTCAAAACCTTGTGGTGGATCAAGGGAGCGATCAGCGATCTGATCAGCCTGAGCGTGATCACAGCGGTGGTCGTGATCGCCGTAGCCAACACCACGTGGGTTCCCCCGTGGCAGGACAGAGTGATCTGGCTCGCAGTGCCCGCCGGCATCTGGCTGCTGCTCATCTCGTTCCGAGCCTGGTATGTCGGTGCGGCCTATCGGCGCTGGCGATTCATATTTGCTCCCGATCACTTGGAACTGCATTACGGGGTCTGGTGGCGGCGCACCTCCTCGGTGCCGTATCACCGGCTCCAACAAGTCGATGAAGCGCACGGCCCACTTGAACGCTGGCTCGGCATGGCCCGTGTGCAGTTGCGTTCGGCAGCGGCCACCACCGATGCGAGCATCCCTGGCATTGCCTCACGCGATGTCGATCAGATTCGTCGATTGCTGATGCAACGCGCCGGCCAGAGCGATGGCACCTGAAATCAGCCCCCGCCGGCTGAACCCGCTCAGCCCGATCTCTTCGGCCGCACTGGCGCTGATCCGCGCCTGGCCGGTCGTGCTGTTATCGGTGGCCAGATCCACCTGGGAGATCCTGATCCTGTTCATCGCAGCGCTCGTGATCTGGCGGATCGCCGTCTGGTCACGTACCTATTGGAGCCTTGATCAGGCCGGCCTCGTGATGCGTTCGGGGATCTGGCGACGCCAAACCCAAACCGTCCCACCTCAACGGGTCCAACAAATCGAGATCCGCCGCAGTTTGCGCCATCGTCTGCTCGGCCTGGCTGTGGTGCGCGTGGGCCTCGCCGGCGGCGGAGACGACAATCAGGTGGAACTCGATGCCTTGAGATCTGGGGAGGCCAGCGAACTGCAACGAGTCCTTGAACACTGGCGAACCCTCGGAACGCAGATCCCTGATGTGTGGCCGGCACCCACCGGATTCCCGATGGTGCTCGCGCCAGCACCTGAGCCGATCACGACCCCGAACATTGACTCCGGTACCAGTACGGGCCCAGCAATTTTTCAGGTCCGGACCTGGCATCTGATCGCTGCCGGTCTGTCCAGTCGGACGCTGTGGCTGGCTCCCATCGCTGCGATCGGTGGCGCACTCCAACTATCGGGCGATCTCGGGCGCGGCGAGGAGGCCCGCGAGACCCTGCGTGACTGGGTGACCTCCACTGGTCCAGTCATCGCCGTTCCCGTGATCGCTACCGCTGCTGTGGCGCTCGCTGTTGGATCCCATCTCGTTCGCAACCATCGCTACCGAATCACGCGCCATCGCGATGAGTTCATCTTGAGTCGCGGTCTCGTAGAAACCCGATCCGTCACCGTGCCTCAGGCCCGGATTCAAGCCGTGCAAATGACATCGAACTGGATCCGAGTCATGCTCGGTTTGGCTGCGATGCAGATCCACACGGCAGACCTCGGTCCACGCAGCGCTGGCGCAGTAGACGTTCCGATCGGATCACGCAAAGAACTGATCTCGCTCGGCGACCGACTGCTCGGTGTGCCGGCTGCCGCGATCATCTGTCGGCGTCATCCACTCGCCGCGATACGTCGTGAGGTATTCAGACGCCTACTACGTCTCGTTCCGGTCGCGATCATGGCGAGCCTCGCCATCGGCGGACTCGTACAAACCACCGAGGCCCACCTCCTGATCGCGGCGGGGATTGGCGCGCTGCTCGCCGTGGCGAGCGGGATCTTGGCGGCGACGCGTCGTGCCACCGGGTGGGACGACGCAGCGATCGTGACAAGGTCCGGGTTTTTCACTCGTACTCAATGGACCGTGCCGATCGGACATCTCCAAAGCGTCGCCACAATGCAAAACCCGTTCCAACGTCGCCTCGGCCTGATCAGCCTGCGACTCGATGTGGCCGGCACCCGCTCGGGTGTGATGATCCGCGATCTCGGGACCGCTGAAACTGACCACCTCCTCGCACTCCTGTGCCCCGACTCAACGCAGATACACTCGCGGCGTTGTGCAGAATTTCTCTGATTCCCACTCCGCACGATCGCGGCCACA
>JAGYKR010000031.1 GCA_018401375.1 Ilumatobacteraceae bacterium
ACCGAGGCGCGCCACGCGGCGTTGGCCGAGATCATCGGGGCTGGTGAACTCCACGTCTTTCCAGAGTCGGACACCATGGCCGATCCGGTGGGCACCTAGAGAAACAGCATCGGAGATCAACTCGAGGTCTGGTGGTTCAGAGGCGTGGATGGTGATGTTGAGATGGGCCTCACGGGCGATCTGCAACGCCTCGGCATGAAGCGAGGGTGGAAAACCGGTTTCGGCTCCAGCCAGATCGAAAGCGACCACCCGAGGATCGGTGGAGTCGGCCACCATCTGGGCGATCTCAATCGAGCGGTGTTCGGTGCGCATCGCACAACAAATCAGATGGGCGCTGATGAACTGGCCGCGTTCGGTAGCCGCCTTTTCTCCTTGAGCGAAACCTTCGGTGACCGCAGTGACTACCTCGGTCAAGCTCAGGCCCATGCGTTGATGAAGTTCGGGCGCACAGCGGATCTCGGCGTAGACCACCCCGTCGGCTGCGAGATCCTCGACTGCTTCTCGGGCCACGCGGGTGATGGAATCGGTGGTCTGCATCACGGCGAGCGTGTGCTCAAAGGTTGCGAGGTAGGCGAGGAGATCTTTGGAGTCCGCGCCACGGGTGAACCAGGCCTGGAGTTCCACCGGGTCGACAGTCGGTAATTGCCAGCCGATGTGTGCCGCCAGTTCGATCACGGTGCCGATCCGCAGACCTCCGTCGAGATGATCATGCAGGACAGCAGTCGGGATCTGACGCTCGGTTAGAGCTGTCCTTTGAACCACGGGATTCCTTCCTCGGCGGGGGGTCGCAGGCGTTGCGCCCCTACCGATACCGCCACCAAAGTGACCACATACGGGGTAACGAACACGAGTTGGTTATTGGGCCGTTCAGTCACGAAGTAGGCCCAGAACATAGCGATGGCAACTAATGCCACGAAGCCCATGGCCCGGAAGTTGCGCGAAGCCAACATCCACACCGCCGACAGCCCGAGCGCCACAGCGGCTGCGAGCAATAGGGCCCGCACCACTTGATCGGGGTTTGTTCGCAGCGTGATTCCTTGGGCGTAACCGAACAGGCCGGCCCCAACGGCGATGCCAGCGGGTCGCCAGTTACCAAAGATGAGTGTGGCGAGGCCGAGGAAGCCGCGGCCAGCCACCTGTTGCTCTTGGTAGCGGTTAGCGAAGAGCACAAGCACCGCCCCGCCCATACCTGCGAGACCACCAGAGATCGCAAGGCCGAGATAGCGCATCTTGACCACCGACACCCCGAGGGAGTCCGCCGCAGCGGGGCGCTCGCCAGCGGCCCGCAGGCGCAGACCAATCGGAGTGCGCCACAGCAGATAGGTGGCACCCACGAACACGATGATTGTCAACAACACGTCATAAGAGATGTTGGAGGTGAGTCCCCGGAACGCACCGGCGAGATCGGACAGGATGAACCAGCCCCGATTCTCAAGGCCCTGTAACAGATTGGGGGAGGACCAGCCGAAGAAATCACCCCCTGAGGTGATCGGCATCGTGAAGCGGCCCATCGGAGCAGAGTTACCCGGTGAACTCGTCACCGACCCGCCGGGCACGCCGGTGAACAGTTCATTGGCCATGAACCGTGCGACTCCAGGCGCAAGGATGTTGATCGCAAAGCCCGCCACGATGTGGTTCACCCCGAAGGTGGTGGTGGCCACGCTCATCAAGAGGCCAGCCAACATCCCGCCGATGATCCCGCCGAGGATCGCCATCCACGGCCCGTACTGCCAGCCCCACCACCCGGCGAAGATGGTACCCATCACCATCATCCCCTCGAGGCCGATGTTGACGGTGCCGCTGCGCTCGGCGAAGAGCCCGGCGAGGCCGGCCAGCGCGATCGGCGCAGCGGTCCGCAGAGCCACTCCGATGGTGCCTCCCGAGGTGAGATCGTTGTTATCGCTGAGCACCCGACCCACCGACATCGAGACCACACCGATCAAGGCGAAGACCATCATTCGGTATCGGGGTTGGTGCAAGATCTTGTTCCAGAGGTTCACGATCCGCCTCCGGGAAGTTGGGCGGTGTGGGGAGGTTCGGCGGTGGTCACGCTCTGTGACATCGCCGCCGCCTGAGCTGCAGCGTTGGCATCGTTACGGCGCTTCACCACCTCATAGGCGATGATCGCTGTCAGCAAGAAGGCCCCTTGCATGATCACGCCGATCTCTTGGGGGATCCCGATCCGGCTGAGGGGCTGGGTGGCCCGCTCGATCATCGCCCACACCAATGCGGCTGCGGCCACCCCGGCCGGGTGGTTGCGGCCGAGTAGAGCCAAAGAGATGCCGGTAAAGCCCAGCATCCGGGGGAACTGATCACCGTATTTGTAGAACTGAGGGTCAGCGAGCAGCGAATGCATGCCGATCAGACCGGCGATCGCCCCGGACAAGACGATGGTCTTGAACACCATCGCTTTGGGGTTGACACCTGCTGCCCGGGCGGCCTCGGGGTTAAGGCCAGATAGCCGAAGCTCGTAACCGAAACGACTGCGATTTAACAGGAGGTGATACGCGACCCCGATCGCGATCGCGATCGGGAGAAATCCGAGCAATCGGGCGTTGCCGAGGTCGATGCCAGTCCACGTGATCAACCAATCCAGATGAGGGAGCCGAGCCGACGGTGGCAAGGTAGGAGTCTGCGCAATCAACGAGCCGGTATCACGCTCACGGAACTGTTCGGTGAGTAAGAACGCCACTAACCCGGTGGCGATGAAGTTGAGCATGATCGTGGAGATCACCTCGTTGACGTTGCGGGTGACCTTCAAGATTGCAGCGATTGAAGCCCAAGCCGCACCCACGACCACCGCCACCGCCAGGATGAACGTCACATGTAAAGGCGCCGGCAATGTGACTTGGGATCCAGCCCACGCAGCGATCAATGCAGCGAGCAGATACTGGCCGTTGGCGCCGATATTGAACAGATTCATCTTGAAACCAATGGCAACCGCTACACCTGAGACGTAATACGGAACCGCTCGGTTAATGATCAGCACTACCGATTCGGCATTGCTGATGTTGTCCCACATCGCCGAGAACGCAGTGAGGGGATTGTTCCGGCTGATCAACAGTGCAATCGCTGCAATCAGGATCGCCATGACGGCGGCCACCCCGGGTGCGAGCAGGGCCCCACGGATCCGACTGAGCATCAGTGGACCCCTGTCATGTAGGAACCGAGCATTGCGGGGGTGACAGTGGCTGGATCAAGTTCGGCCACGATCTGGCCGCGCAGCATGACCAGCAGACGATCAGATAGCCCGATCAACTCTTCGAGGTCGGCCGAAATCAACAAGGTGGCCAAGCCGGCCGAGCGGGCATCGCGCAAAATATCCCAGATCACCGCTTGGGCTCCGACGTCCACACCACGGGTCGGGTGGGAGGCGAGTAGCACTTTTGGCTCCGACATCATCTCGCGTCCCACCACCAGCTTTTGTTGGTTTCCTCCCGAGAGTGCAAAGGCCGGTACATCGATGCTCGGGGTCCGCACATCAAAGCGCCGCACGATCTCACGGGTCCGTTGCCGGGCGCCGGACCGATTCATCCAGCGGCCCTTGGCGTAGGGCTCAGAGTGTTGATGTCCGAGTGCCGCGTTCTCCCAGAGGGGCAGCTCAAGTGCGAGGCCATTTTGTTGGCGATCCTCGGGGATGTAGCCAATGCCGCGAGCTTTGCGTTGCATGGTGGAGAGACGGTTGATGTCGAGACCGTCCACCAGCACCGTGCCCACGGAATCCTCCAGTCCCATGATCGCTGCCACGAGTTCGGATTGGCCGTTGCCTTCCACTCCGGCGATCCCAAGGATCTCACCTCGGTGGACCTCAAAACTCACTTTTGCCACCCGGTCCTTGATGGATCCGGGTTCGGGTGCCACGGTCAGTTCTCGGACCTCGAGGGCTCGGTGCGTGGTGACCGTTGAGGTCCGGGTTTCTGGGGTGGGGAGTTGGCTGCCCACCATCATTTCGGCGAGGTCTCGGGCGGTGACGGAATGGGGATCGCTGATCTCACCGACGGTCTTCCCCGCTCGGATTACCGTGATGGCATCTGCGTGGCGAAGCACCTCATCAAGTTTGTGAGAGATGAAGATCACCGTTGATCCGGCTGCCACCAGTTCGCGCAGGGAGGCGAACAGTTCGTCCACCTCTTGGGGGACCAGCACTGCTGTGGGTTCGTCGAGGATCAGAATCTTCGCGCCGCGATACAGCACCTTGAGGATCTCGCACCGCTGCTTCTCGCCCACCCCGAGATCGGCGATCAGATCGTCGGGGCGTACATCGAGCCCATAACGCTGGCCGAGCTCGTCGAGGCTGCGCTTGGCGCCGGAGATGTCGAGGCGACCGCGACGGCGGGGTTCTTGGCCGAGCACGATGTTCTCCCACACCGTGAAGTTGCGGGCCAGCATGAAGTGTTGGAAGACCATCCCGATTCCGAGGGCGATCGCATCGCGCGGAGAGCGAAACCGCTGGGGCTCACCATTGACGAGAATCATTCCCTCGTCTGGCTGGTGCGCCCCGTAGAGGGTCTTCATCAGGGTGGACTTGCCTGCTCCGTTCTCCCCGACGATTGCGTGGATCGTGCCGGATCGGACCGAGAGGTTGACCCCGTCGTTGGCCACCACACCGGGGAAGCGTTTCACGATGTCGCGCAGCTCGATGGCATAAGCGGCGGTGGAATCCATTGTGCGTAGTTCTAGCCGATCCGGTGGTGTGAGTCGACTGCGTGTGAGGTTGGCCTGAAAACGGAGATACCCGCCCGTTTCCGGGCGGGTATCTCTCAATCTGAATACGTCAGTTTGTTTGTGGACCCGAGGTCAGATGGTGACTGACTCAGGGTGCTGACGGGACAGTGATCTCGCCGGAGATGACCTTGGCGGCCAGTTCCTCGAGTTGGTCCACGATGTCGTCAATGAAACCACCGCTCGTGGAGTAACCCACACCACCAGAAGCGAGGTCAAAGACCCGGACTCCAGCGGCGAAGCTCCCATCCTCGAGGGACGTGATCGTCTCAAAGACTGCCACGTCCACCTTCTTGAGCATGGAAGTCAAGATGTAGGGGGCGAGGTCCGGGCCGACGAGCTCGTGCTGGTCGGAGTCAACACCGATGGCCCAGATCTCGCCGGGGGCTCCCGCTTCACGGGCGGCCTCAAAGGCGCCGAGACCAGAAGAGCCAGCAGCGGAGTAGATCACGTCGGCGCCGGCTTCATACTGGGCGGCGGCGATTTCTTTGCCACGGGCAGGATCACCGAAACCGGAGAAGTCCGGCGGCTGGCTCACGTAGTTGACCAACACCTCAATGTCGGGGTTGATCGCCTTGGCGCCAGCGGTGAAGCCAGCTTCGAAGCGCTCGATCAGGTCGGTCTGGACGCCACCGATGAAACCGATGATGCCGGTCTGGCTCTTCAGTGCAGCAGCTGCACCCACGAGGAAGGAACCCTCTTGCTCAGCGAACACCAAAGAGGCCACGTTGGGCAGATCGACGACGGAGTCGATGATCGCAAACTTTGCCTCGGGGTTAGCGGCGGCACCGTCAGTGATCGCACCTTCCCACAAGAAGCCGACACCGATGACGAGGTCGTTGCCCTGGTCCAAGAGACCCTGGAGGCGCTCGGCACGGTCGCCGTCACCGGCAGGGGTGGACTCGTTACCTGTGACACCGAGTTCGGCCTTGGCGCGGTCGAGACCGGCGGCGGCGGCGTCGTTAAAGGAGCGGTCGCCG
>JAGYKR010000032.1 GCA_018401375.1 Ilumatobacteraceae bacterium
TGTGGTGGTCGACCTGGTGGCTCGAACGCTTCCGCTACGGCCCCTTTGAATGGGCCTGGCGATGCGGCACCTACCGGTCATGGCAGCCGCTTCGCAGATCACCCCTACCGGTCAAGTCGGTGATGTCGTGAGGGCGTGGTCAAATTGTTCGAGTGCGGGTCGTCCATCGCCTACCACTCGTCGGCGCGTGTGACCCTCGGGGTGTACACAAGGTGCACAGGATGTATGCGGACGTGATTGGACTCAGTGGACTGAGACGGACGACGACCCGGACTGGCTGGACGTTCTGGACGAGTACGGACGTAGAGGACTTCAACCTCCCTTCCCGCAAGGGAGTACGGGTTCGAGCCCGTCCCGGGCACCACCGAACACGAACCTCTTGCACTCGGCGAGATGTCAGGTTAGCCTGACAGCATGAGTGGGATCCTCTCCACCGAATCGCTGCCGCAGGATCCTTTGGTGGCGTTGCGCGTACTCGCGGATAGCGAGGCGGAGATCGACAGGATTCGGCGTGACCGTGTTCGAGCGGCCCGGGCTGCGGGGGCCTCGTGGCAACAGATCGGCGATGCGCTCGGGGTCTCACGGCAGTCGGCGTGGGAGATCTACTCGGCCGATGTCAGGGCCATGCTGTCTCGCAATGTCGACGCGAACGACTTGCTCGATGAGACCGGAGCGATGGAGCTGGCCGTAGACGAGGTTCGATTGGTGCGTCGCCGGCGACGCTCGAGCTGATCGCTGCCACCGCAATGAAGGTTGTGATCGGTGTGAACGTGTTCGTGTCGGCGGCGATCCAGCGTGGGGCACGCAGGGTTGTGGGCGCGCTCCGATCGATAGTGCGTGCTCGCTATGTCTTGAGGTGAGATTGAGCTGGAGCCGAGGTCGTTGAATGGTTCTATTCGCACACCGAGGAGGAGCAGTCGCGTGTCGGATTCTATGTCGACCGCCTTGCCGCTCAAGGGCCGCTTCTCGGCGAGCCGTACACGAAGCAACTCGACGTCAAACTGCGTGAGCTGCGTTTCTATTTGGGATCGAGGCAGACACGTGTCACGTGCTGGATCCCGCCAGGGCGGGTGATCGTGTTGTTGACGGTCTTAACGAAGATGAGACAGAACGAACGCCACGAGGTGGCAGGTGCCCGACGAGCGCTGGCCCGATGCATGAGTGAGCACGGATCGATAGGTGACCAGCGGTGACCACACGAACGAAATGGACGCAGATCAACCGGCCTGATTCCGCTGCGGCACGGGCTGCTGTGCACGATGAGGAGCGGGTGTCTCCGTTCCGCGAGCTCGTCTTGCGGTTGCGTACCGAAGCGGGTCTGACACAAGCCGAACTGGCGCAGCGTATGGGTACCACCCAGTCCGCTATCGCCCGCATCGAGGGTGGGGGCTCGAGGCCGACGTTGGAGACCCTGGAGCGTCTCGCTGCAGCGGTTGGCAAGAAGTTCGTCGTCGGGGTTGGTGACAACCTGAATGAGAATCGCTCGATCGCCAAGCTCGTCCGAGAGGGTCACGCCGTGGTTCGAGCCGCAGGCTGAGGCCGGTCTCATTATCGGTCAATCGCGTACCCGAGGTGCACGAAAGCTGCACAGACGTATGCACACGCATGGCGGCTGATTAATCGGATATGACAAGAGCATATGGTCTCGTCGGCGTTGGTTCAGGTGTTCACGTCGGCTGCTCGTCTGCCGGATGTCGTTCCCGATGGTGGACGGTTGGTTCCGCACCGGAGACCTCACCCGTCATGATGCCGAGGGGTTCTCCTACATCGTTGACCGTGCCAAAGACATGATCATTTCCGGCGGCGAAAACGTCTACAGTCGTGAGGTGGAAGAGGTGCTTCACCAGCACCCCAAAATCGTGGAGGCTGCGGTGACGGGACCGACCGACGCCAAGGGGAGTGGGAACGACGCGATTCGCATCGACCCTGTGACCGGACGCAAAATTTTCGCCACCCGTGCGGCGCCGTCCACTGATCGCATTGTCGCTGCGGGTTACTCGGTCATCGCTGATGAACATTTGCGCCGGTTGCCTCCCCCACTTGAAGGGGCGGTCTTTGATGCCGAGGCGAAGGAGCGCTACCGCTCCTTTTCCGAAGCCCGTCGTGGTGCCGCTGACTACATGGCACTAGAAGGTGAGTTCGCTCGCTATCTGAATGACGTCTACTCGGTCGATCCGGTGCCCCGGGAGGCGCTGGCCGATGAGTGCGAGATCCTCGTCGTCGGTGCAGGTTTTGCGGGCTTGATGCTGTGGTATCACCTTCGTGCTGCGGGTTTCGAGGATGTTCGATTCTGCGAGAAGGGCGGCGACGTAGGTGGGACCTGGTACTGGAATCGGTACCCGGGGGTGGCCTGCGATGTGGAGGCCTACTCGTATCTACCTTTGCTCGATGAGACCGGGTACGTGCCATCGATGAAGTACGCGTCGGGGTCGGAGATTCTTAAGTACTGCCAGATGCTCGCCGGGCGCTACGGGTTTTACGAGCGCTGTTTGTTCCACACCACCGTGGAATCCACCGATTGGGATGCGGCCGGTGAGCGCTGGGTGGTGCGCACAGATCGCGGTGATGCCATGCGGGCCAGGTTTGTGATCCTTGCCAACGGGATACTCACGAGCCCGAAACTGGCTCGGATTCCTGGCATGGAAACCTTTGAGGGCATCTCGTTCCACACCTCGCGATGGAATCATCACGAAGATCTCACGGGGAAGCGAATCGGCATCATCGGTACTGGGGCAACCGCCGTTCAGGCCATCCCCGAACTCGCCAAAATTGCAGGCGAGTTGTTCGTGTTCCAGCGAACACCGTCCACGATTGATGTCCGCGATCAGCGCGCCACCACCGAGGACGAGCGCGTCACCTGGGCGAGTGAGCCGGGATGGGCCCGTGCCCGCAGGAAGAGATTCTCGAAAATCTCGGCCGGCCGGACCGCTCTGCAGGCCAACGACGATTATCTCGCAGGCAAGGTCAGCGAGTTCAAGCAGCGCAAGGAGCATGCAACCAAACTGACCATGTCAGAACTGGTGGACAAGCAACTGCAGACAAACTTTCGGATCATGGAACAGATCCGCGCCCGGGTGGATGAGATCGTCACCGACACACAAACGGCAGCTGCCCTGAAGCCGTACTACCCCTATGGCTGTAAGCGGCCGACCTTTCACGACGAATACTTGCCGGCTTTCAATCTCCCTCATGTGCACCTCATCGACACCGCGCCGACGGGGGTGCGCGAGATCACCCCGACC
Organism: Ilumatobacteraceae bacterium; assembly: GCA_018401375.1. GTDB lineage: Bacteria > Actinomycetota > Acidimicrobiia > Acidimicrobiales > Ilumatobacteraceae > M30B72. Next base: position 3,243 of record JAGYKR010000032.1, read on the forward strand.
GGGGTGCGTCACGGTGAAGTGGACTACGACCTCGATGTCCTGATTTATGCCACAGGCTTTCAATGGATGGCGACGTCCACGTTCAACATGATCACCGGACCTTCCGGGCAGACGCTGCGCGACAAATGGCAGACCGGTGGCACGCGTACGTATCTCGGGTTACACAGCCATGGCTTTCCCAACCTGTTCATCATCACGGGACCCCAAGGCGGTGGCGGGAGTTTTAACTTCACCGACGCGATCGAGGCCCATGTGGAGTATGTGACATGGATGCTGAGCCTGATGCGTGAGCGCGGTCACCGGCTCGTGGAGGTGACTGCGGAGTCCGAGCAGGCATACGCAACACACTGCGCAGAGATGGATTCGCTCACTGCGCCCTTGCGTAACTGCTTGTCCTATTACAACGGCGAAGGTGGTGCTCGGCCCGGCAGCCTCGCCTACTACGGCGGCAACGCATGGCATCTCTACCGGAGTCGCGCCCAAGAGACCCTCGAGCCCTACCTTTTCACCTGAGCCTCCAGGCACGCCTTCACTGCCGCTGAAAAATCTTGTCAGCGTTTCAGCCGCGCTACCGGCAACGGTGCAGAACGTCCGAGACATGTTCGATGCTGCTGAGGTTTTCAATCAGAACCTCGGAGGCTGGAATACCTACTCGGTGCTCATCCGTGCCTGATAAGGGCCCGGGCATGTCCGGGTGCGATGACGGCTCGGGATCCACATGCCGGAATGTGCCATCCGGCTTCAAATGCTGTTGATCACGTACCTGCTCAGACCGATCACCACGGCGTGGGTACGGGGAACTCAGATAATGCGGAGCCCCGAACTTCTCCCGTTAGGTTGACCTATGCAAAAGAACGCGAACAGGTTTGTGCGGACCGTTGTGCTGGTGGCCGTCATCCTTGCGGTGGGCGTAGGTTGCGATGCCTCCGGCACCCAATTCACGTTCGGCGTGACCGGTCAGGCCATCGAGAACCAAGCTGACCTTGGCCGTGCGCTCCCTGAGGCCGCATCAATCACCTACCGCGGCGTTGTCACCATGTTCGTACCGCCGGTCGACGCAGTCGTCACGTTCGTCGAGGGTGAAAATCTCATCGGCAACCACATCAGTCGTATCGACGATGTCACTGGTAGCGGGGGAACCTTTCCGTTTATCGAGTCTGAACTCAAAACCACCACAAGCGCTGAGGCATGGGCCCGTATCAGGGTTGACTTCTACACATCGAGAACGTACACAGGGCCGGGAACGGGCACACGGTTCACGTTGACGAATCTTTCAGCGCACTTCTACGACATCGACAATGCGCAATCGGTTGAGGTCATCGGAGCCACCACCTACACATTGGCCGACAACACCCATCTCACCCCCTCGGCTTCGGGCACCGGCGCCATCAAGTTCACGTCTCCCAATTCCGAAACGACTGAGTCGGCTAGAACCTCGTACACCGTTGGTCGCGTCACAGCGACGTATGCAAGTACGTCAAGCATCGAGTA
>JAGYKR010000033.1 GCA_018401375.1 Ilumatobacteraceae bacterium
GTGGTGGTGGGTGGTGGTGCCGTTGGGCATGACCAGGGTTGCGATGCGTTGCTTATCGAGGGTGATGGTGGGGTTGTTGGCGTGGATCCAGCGGTGGTGGTGTTCGCAGGTGGGTAGCAGGTTGTCCAGGTCTGTTCGGCCGCCGTTGTTCCAGTAGGTGATGTGGTGTGCGTGACAGTTGGTGACGGACACGTCGCAGTCGGTGTGGAAGCAGGTGGCGTACATGGTTTCTAGGGCTTGTCGTTGGGCGGTGGTGGCGTAGCGTCTGGCTCGTCCGATGTTGATGGCGATGCCGTAGCCGTCGTGAAGGATCGGGGTGAGCGTCGCGTGACACGCCATTTCTTGCATCTGGTCGATGGGGATGGGGGTGCCGTTTGTGTGTTCGCTGATGCTTCCTGGGTGGTGGCCGGTGAACAGGGTGCGTTCGTCAACGATCACGGTGATCTGCGGGCCGGTGTCTGTGTCGCGGTCGGGTTGGGTGAGGAGTTGGAGGAGCGCGTGGCCGGTGGCTTGTTTTTTGGTGAGGTGACGGTTGCTGCCCCTGAGTTTCGCGGCGGTCCGACTGATGAGGGTGTCGATGTGGGTGTGGTTGCGGGGGTCGAAGGTGGCGTGGAGGTGTCCGAGGCCGGTGTTGCGGTCGATCCAGATGGACGCAGAGATTTCTGTTTCCAAATCCCGGGTGAGAGGGGCATCGTGTTCAGCGGCGATGTGTTGAACAAGTGCCGCTAGGTAGCGGGCGAATGCGACGGGTGCGAGCCGGACCGCGACTTCTGCGATATCTATCTGACTGGCGGTGATGCCTTTCCAGACAGCAGTGGTGGCGGTGAACAAGATTTTGGCGAGTTCGTCTACGTGATGGTCGGTGATGTCTCCAGCGGTGAGTGCAGCATCGATCGCGGGCATTTGTTCGAGTACACGGGCGTGTCGGTCGCGGGCTTGTCCGGTGCGGGTGGTGATCCCTGAGGTGTGGTCAAGTGTCCCCGGCGACACATCAACAGCAGGCCCGCTGTCAGGGACCGGGTCGGGCCGTCCTGTCGGATCCGGGTCGGGTGTCGGGAACGGTGTCGGCTCGGGGGTCGGTTGCAGTTCGCGGGCCCGGTTGCGTAAGGCGGCTTCGATACTGCTGACAGCTCCCCGCACTTTTTTGAGGTCTTTCATCGTGTCAGCAACACCAGCGCTCGACAGCGACAAGATCGCACCGCTGTTAGCGATCGCACGGGCACACGTAACAAGATCATCAAGAAGCCTGGGAGTGGCTGGAAGATCGGCTGGGGGGGTTGTTGTTGTGCTCATCAGTTCCGCCTGACTGTGCTGGGAGTGAGATCAGTATAACGAACAGGTGTTCGATTGCAACGTGGGTGCGGAAAAATCCCATGGAATATCCCAACAAAAATCTCGAGACCATTTTCTGGGTCGCCGGTCCGTCGCATAGCAACGATTATGAGCAACCGGTGTCGCAACCAAACGAGGAGCGCTACTCGCGAGCAGCTTGAGGAGCGGCCTCGGTAGTGACACCAGAGGTCAGGAGCGGCAGTGCCAGCGCAGAGGTAGCGAGACCACCGAGGGCGATCAACCACCAGATCCGTTCAAAGGCGATGAGCGATGCGCTCAGGCCGGTAGCCGCACTGAGGAAGGCCACGGTGAGTGCCACGCCAAAAGTGCCGCCAAACTGGCGTCCGGCCTGCAAAGCGGCCCCGCCCACACCGCGGCGGTTGGGTGGAAGTGCCTGCGCAACCACACTCGAGAGCTGGGGAAACACCATCCCTACACCCACGCCACCGAGCAGCATCGAGGGCAGGTAGTCACGGAGATAATCCGGATTCGGTCCGAGCATGAGGAGGCGATAGGCGCCGCTCGAGGCGTAGAGCGCGCCACCGATCAGCAGAATCGGGCGTTGACCGATCCGACCGGCCAGTGCACCCACTCGGGGAGCGACAAGGCCCACGACGATCGGTCCCACGGCCACACCAAATCCGGCTTGGAGAATCGACCAGCCCCACACTTGGGTGAGGAACAGAATCGACCCTAAGAACATCGCCGAAAACGCAGTCCCGAAGACCAGCATCGCCAGGTTGGCCCAAACGAAGTTGCGGATGCGGAACAGTTCAAGGTCGAGTACCGGGGCCGAGGTGCGCCGCTGGTGCATGATCAACATCGCAATGATGAGTGCACCGGCCCCAAATGTTGCGAGTGTTCTCCCCGACCGCCAGCCGACGATTTCGGTGGCGACCACCGCGTAGGACACGACACCAGCGGCGACGGCGATCAGGCCAACGCCGAGCAGCGCAGGGATTTTTGTCTCGGGGTTGGATGATTCTTGAAGGTGGCGGCGGCCGGCAGCAACGGTGTAGATGCCCACTGGCAGATTGATGAAGAAGGCCCAGCGCCAGCCAAGGGTCTCAACGATTGTTGCGCCGAGTGTGGGTCCAAGTGCGCCTGCTACGGCACCGGCCGCACCCCAGATGGCGACTGCTCGAGGGAGTTGTTCGCGGGTGAAGGCGTGCATGACCAGAGCCAATGAGGAGGGAATCAACGCTGCGGCACCTGCGGCCTGGATCACACGAAATGCGATGAGCAGCTCAGCGTTGGCGGCGAGGCCACAAGCCATCGACGCGATGGTGAAGACGGCTGAGCCGGCGAGGAAGACGCGCCGGTGGCCGATGCGATCAGCCAGCTTTCCAGCAGGGATCAAGAGGGCCGCAAAGCCAATCGTGTAGGCGTTGAGCACCCAGGAAAGTTGGCCTGCGCTGGTGTCGGTGAAGGTGGCGGCGATGTCGGGAAAAGCGACGAAGAGAATGGTGGTGTCGAGAAAGGTGGCCAGCGTGGCCAGTGAGGCGATGAGCAGAGTGCGATTGGGGGTGCCGGTGGCGCGACCTGATGGCTCACTCGATCTGACCGAGGATCCCACATTCCTGAGTTTCATCATGAAACGCATGATGGCAGAGTGAGTTCTGTCATGCAACTCAGCTATAGTTCGGGTATGCGGAAGGTGTCGTTCGCCGACATGAACTGCTCGGTCGCTCAGGCCCTAGAGATCATCGGTGAATGGTGGACGCTGCTCATCTTGCGTGATTGCTTCTTAGGTATCCGCCGATTTGAGGATTTCGTAGAACGTCTCGGTATCTCACGCAACGTCCTCACGACCCGGCTCGAGACGCTGGTCAACGCAGGCATATTGGAGCGTCGACCGTATGACGACGCCCGCAACCGGTACGACTACGTCTTGACCGAGAAGGGCCGTGCGCTGTGGCCGACGCTGACCGCGCTTCGGCAATGGGGCGACGAATGGATCCTGGGTGCCGGCAACGAACCGCTGTTGCTTGAGCATCGTGATCACGGGCATCGCGCCACCGCCCAGATGACCTGTGCGGACTGCGGCGAACCGCTCGACGCCCGCTCGGTCCGAGTGATCCCTGGCCCGGGCGCCACGACCTGACTCAACCCGAATTGATGGGGACGAAGATCCCGCCGATCAGCCCACTGGGGTGAGCATTGTGCGGTCGATGAACTGAAAGAAACTCCGCGCCCATCGCTCGTTGTCAAGATGGGTGGCAGCGGCGTCATCAACGATGCGACCGAGGGCTATGGCCTGGATCATGACCGCCGCGGCCCGGGTGTCGAGGTCAGCGCGCAAGAGTCCGCGTTGCTGGGCGAGATCGAAGGCCGCAGCCCAGC
>JAGYKR010000034.1 GCA_018401375.1 Ilumatobacteraceae bacterium
GCAACCGTTGGCATCACAGCCACCGGCTCGGTAGCGGGATCGGCCACCAACCAGGTGACTTTTGCCATCACCAACCCGGCCATGACCCTGGCCCCGGTCACCCAGTCCGTCACGGGCACGACGGGCGCCTCGATCGGCGCCACCACAGTTCTCATCCCAACCAACCCCTGCGCCACCGTCACCTACGCCGTCACCCAAGGCACATTGCCTCCGGGCTTGAGTCTGGACACTCCCACCGGCGTCATCACCGGAACACCGACCGACTCGTCATCAGCCATCATCACGATCACCGCCACCGATACGGTCGACAACACCAGAACGGCAACAACGATCGTGACCTTCGCCATCGTCGAACCGTCTCAGCCCGTCCCTCCCTCGCCTGCGGTAGCGGACCCGATCGCACAACCGGTACCACCAACAACACCCACCACCTCCACAACCGCGGTGCCACAGCCCACCACACCCCCAACACCGGTACTCACAACCGACGGGGTGTTACCTGAACTGAGCAGCGCTGAAACTTTGGTCACCGAAAATGGGATCCTCATCACCGTTGGACTCAGCGTTGAAAACGACTCGGAGCTGGTGCTGAGCAACCAAGACTTTGAACTTCGCCTGCGCGGTGCCTGCACCGTCGGCTGCACCGTCATTGAAAGCGCTAACGGACGCGAAACCATTCACCTCGACCGCAACGGCGCAACCCGGTTCTCAGGTTTCGGGTTCCTTCCCGGAAGCCTCGTGCACGTGTGGATTTTCTCCGAGCCCCGCTACCTCGGCGCCCTGATTGTGGCATCCGACGGCACCTACGAGGGTTCCTTCCCACTTGCGGATATTGAGGTCGGCGGCCACACCCTGCAGGCCAATGGCTTCAGTTCCGACAACAAAAACCGCAGCGTCAACCTCGGCATCGTCGTCGTCGACAACACCGCCTCAACACCGGGGCTAGGCCCACTACCGGCAGCAGGCAGCAACGCCAGCACTGCACTGCTGGTGTTGGCCCTGCTGGCGTTGGGCACACTGATCATGGGAGCACGCCGCCGCCACGCGTAGTAGCCGGCGTGAGAAACTCCTGTGATCCGGCAGGCTCGTTCGACGGCGTGGCCCTCGCTGGCCATTACCGAAATGGCTTCGAACCTACTTTTGGGGGAACCACCTCCTTCAGCAGCTCGTTAGCTCGACGCGTGGCCGCCAGCTCTTTCTCAAGTTCCGCGATCTGGCGACGAGCTGCGAGGAGTTCGCTGCTCTCGATCGACGGTGAGCCGGCCCGGCGGCCGGTATCGACAAGATGGCGGTTCCACCAGTTGTAAATCGTCTGCTCTGTCGGCTCGACCATCGCTGCAACCTCAGCGACGCTCTGGCCGCTCTCAATCAGATCGATGACTCGACGTCGAAGTTCGGGGGCATATGTACGTGGCATCTTGATGACTCCTTTGACTCAGGAGCATGACCGATTCCAAAAAACCAAGTCCACCAAACCGGGGGCACATCACTCTACATCTGAGAGATGAGGATTGTGTTATGCCACATGAGTTAGCGCCTGGTGTTGCGACGACGCGTCGTTACAGCGAGGCAGAAAAAGAACGGGCGGTTCGAGCGGTGCTTCAGCTGCGTAAAGAACTTGGCACCGATCTCGGGACGATCCGCCGGGTTGCTGATCAGCTGGGGATTGGTGTCGAAACGGTGCGCGGATGGGTGAAGCGGGCTGAGGTTGATGCCGGTGTGAAGCCGGGTGTGACCACAGTTGATGTTGAACGGGTCCGCCAGTTGGAACAAGAGATCCGGGAGCTTCGCAGGGCGAACGAGATTTTGCGGCGGGCTTCAGCTTTTTTCGCAGCGGAGCTCGACCGCCCGTCGAAATGATTGTCGGGTTCATTGACTCGAACCGTGACGAACTCTCACGAGCCGATCTGTCGAACATTGCAGGTCGCTCCGAGCACGTATTACGCCGCGAAGAAACGTGAGGTTGAGCCGTCGGCTCGAGCGACGCGTGATGCAGTGATGTCACAGATCCTGATGGAGTTGTGGGTCACGAACCGCAAGGTTTATGGGGCGCACAAACTGTGGAAAGCGGCGCGTCGTGCCGGTCATGACATTGGCCGTGACCAAGTGGCCCGGTTGATGCGTGCCATGAATATTGAAGGTGTGTCACGTCAACGCCGCAAAGTGTTCACCACCCGGCAGGATCCTGCTGCGGTGCGCGCACCTGACCTTGTGAAACGGATCTTCGCTGCGACCGCACCGAACGAGTTGTGGGTGACGGACCTGACGTATGTGCCGACACGGTCCGGAATGGCATATTGAACCACTTGGGCGTGGAGGTCGAGCACACCGATCAGGTGGCCCAAGCCATCGGGCGACTGCGAGACGAAGGCCTGGAACTGCTGGTTGAAGACCAGACCACCTGCTGCTTCGTGGTTCAGGACAAGGTGTGGGTGAACGGGACTGACGATCGGACTAAAGACGCAGCCGACGACGAGTTGTGATGAGAGATAGGAACCAGCACACAAGGCGACCCGATGGGTGATGGGAAGCGAGGTGGCTCTGAGTTCGGTGAGCATCTTGTCCCACGTTGCGACGAGAGTCGCAGCGCCGATACAGGGTTGAGGTCTTCAGGGTTGAGTTCTGCAGGCGCTGTGAAGTTCCGGCTGACCTCAAATGTCACCTGTGCGATGGGGCGGCTCTGGCAGCAATCTCTGCTGAACATGCCACCGGCCACATCAGTGGACCCAACACGGGCCGGACCTCATTAGGTGGTTGCGATGCGCAGGCGGGCGTTGACGGCGTCGGCGATGGCGTGCAGATGCGCAGGGTCAGAGGTGACCACAGCATCGCCTCGACGCAGGGCTCCTTCCACTACAGCCACATCGACCACGTCGGCATGACCCGATGCGCCGGCCAGTTCTCCGATGGATCGGGCGCGAGCTGCGTCGAGGTCCTCCACCTCGCAGAGTTGCAGGAGGCGCACAAGGTTGGCCTGACGCGACCCACCTCGCCAGGCTTCGGCGAGCACCATCGCCGGCACGGTGGGGGTCACCTCTTCGGCGAGAAAGGCCGCATGCAGCGCCCACATGGCGCGATCGCCACGGTCGGCTGCGATCAGCGCCCCGGTGTCGTAGGTGACGCCGCTCATGAGACCTTGGCGCGCGCTCGAGCGCGTGTTGGCGCCGCCGCGGGCGTGGTCTCAGGGGCGAGCAGGGCGCGGGCCCGGGCGAGCCCCTCAGCGAGTTCTTCGGGAGTGAGGGCCCCGTGCTCGTGTTCCCATGCGGCGATGCCCTGTCGGCCCGCCTCGAGGCGGAGTCGGCGGCGAGCGGTGGCGGCGATCCACGCACTCACGGTGGTCGATTCGGCCGCGGCGGCCGCTTCGATCTCGGCAGCAAGATCAGGTGGCAGGGAGATGGATCGCTTCTCACGTTGGGCCATGCTGCAACGGTAGCACAGGCGGTAGGACAGCAACTGGGCGTGTCAGCGGCAGCATCGGCTCACCACACCGTGCGCACGACGAACACGATTACCGCGCATCGGCAGGGGTATCTGTCCCCGATTCAGCTGGTCTATTCAGGAGGTCTGTTCAGCTGG
>JAGYKR010000035.1 GCA_018401375.1 Ilumatobacteraceae bacterium
ATGAACGTCGCTGTCACCAGCGCAGTTGACCGCGCCGCGCGCACATGCCACATCACAGTGTCGACGCCTTCTTCAACCGCGCTTCGCTGGGATTTCGGTCCATTCGGGCCAAGCCTCTCGATCACGCGATCGGCTGCGGATAGCCAGTTCTCGGCGACCTGCAGGTGTCCGACCTCCTTGGTGAGTTCCCTCAGTTCCGCACCCGGGTGTGAGCGTGTGGGGGTCACCTCATTCACCCGAGATTCAGCCTCTGCGACGGCCGCCTGAAGTTCCTTGCGTACCGCCTCGTGGATATGTGATCGCTGGATCCGCGAGCGAAGGTCCTCACATGCGTGCTTGGCATCGTGCTTTGCCTTGTAGAAGCGGTCTTCGGTGCGATGCGGCTTGTGCTTGGCAGCATCCCGCTCTGCTCGTGTCTTGTCGCGGCCATTCTCCCGTGGAGGCATCGGGCAACTCCCTTCCCGTGTGCAGCTCACGCCGGCTGACGCAGCTGGGGCGTACGTCCATCCTGGCCTACCTATGCCCCGTCGCGAAAGGGCTTTGGACCCGAACCTTGGGACCGAAGGCCGGCCTTAGGACTTCTCTGGCAACTGAGTACCGACGACATCCATCATGCGAAGCGTCGCCACCACACGGGGCACTTCATGCACCCGCATGATGCCCACTCCACCAAGTTTGCCCAGAACAGCGAAAACACCCTCCGCTGTTCGAAACTCCTCTTGGAAAACGTCAAAAGCGTGGGGCATGATCTGACAGACGGGCACCCCGAGTGGGCGGAGCCGGAAGGAATGCAACAGAACCTGTGCCTGATGCTGCGCTTTGAGTATCGGGTCAATGTCGGAGCCGTAGAAAAAGCCGAGTCCTGGATCCACCGAGATGCTGTCTACGCCTAACGAATGAGCCCGTTCGATACGGGGAGCGAAGTGCTCGGTCAATGGAGGGATCGGATCGGCATGGATACGTACTTCCAACTCATCACGCACGGTCTGCCCCGGCGTGAAGCACATCACGAGCGAAGCCCCATGCTCGGCAATCGCCTGATAGATCGCGTCTTCATCTTTTGTCCCGGTCAAGTTGACCACCGACGCACCGGCATGTAGCGCCGCGCGCACCACATCAACTTCGTAGGACTCGACTGAAACCGGAACACCACGTTCCACCAACGAGATGATGACGGGGATCAGTTGCTCGATCTGCCGATCAACCCCCGCGCGCGCCGCATCCGCGCGACTGGACTCTGCGCCGACATCGATTACGTGTGCGCCTTGAGCGTGCATGATCAGGGACCGGCGAATCGCGTCATCGAAGGTCGGGGCGATGCTTTCCCGGTAGGTCGAATCCCTCGACAGATTGACAACTCCCATGACTACGGTTTCCTGATCGGTATCGAATGATCGATCCGCGACACGAAAATGAGAAACAGGTGACTCAAGATCGGGCTGATGACCGATCACCAACTGCGTCAGGTCTTTGAGAGTGAGCACGTATTGACCTTAACTACCGAACGAAACGGCAGAACACGAAGCCTTCATCAACAAATTGGTGCGCAAGTGAAAAACGGGGATACGGCGCGGAGATCTCTCGTTGCGGATCAGGAAGGTAGCCCGATCCCACCAAGATCGGGGAAATAGTTAGATCCATCTCGTCTACCAGGTCACCCCGCACCATGGCATCCAGCAATGCCTCACCGCCTTCGCAGTTGATGCGCCGCTGACCGCGCTCGTTCAGCCACTGAACTAACGCACGCATGTCGACGCCCTCTTCACCCAGTTGGAGCACCTGCGCATGACGGCTGGCTTCATCCAAACGCGCCGCATCAACTGTTGTGGTCGTTGCCACAATCACAGGCAGTTCCGACTGCGCGAACATCGGCTCTTCCCACGGCAAGTCCAATCGCCCGCTCACGACTACCACTTGAGGCGCCGGCGCCAACCCGGCAGCATGGCGTGCCTCTTGCCACTCCGGCTTGGCCAACATCGGCTTATAGCGCTCGGCCCGGATCGTGCCGGCACCCACCAACACAACATCGGCGAGCCGGCGCGCTTCCATGAACACCCGCTTGTCCGCTGTACCGGAGATTGATCCACTCAGGCCATCGGACCCAACCGTGGCGCCGTCGAGTGTCATCACCATCATCGTGCGAAGCCAAGGACCTTCGGGCCATGGATACAAAGAGGAAAGGTCCACGTTTGGACCCTAGCGGCAATTACCAGCGGAGATCAGACGTGAGCAACGCTGCGATGCGGTGAGATGCGGCCCGCGGAACCCAGAACCTGCCAACCATTGCGCAGTGCGATCTGGCGGAGGCGACGGTTCGCGTTGACCACCGTCGGGCGGCCCACCAAGACGAGGAGCGGAAGATCGTTGATCGAGTCCGAGAAGCCGGCACAGCGTGCGAGGTCGAGATCCTCAACCGCCGCCAGGGCCGACACTGCATCGGCTTTGTGGCGACCGTGCAGGATGGGGCCAGCGAGTTCTCCGGAGTAAACGCCGGCCACCCGTTCAGCTTGGGTTCCCATGGCACCTGTCATGCCCAATTCCTGGGCGATCCGTTCGGCCAACTCGCTCGGACTGGCGGTGACGAGCCATGTTTGGTGCCCTTCTCGCTGATGACGACGTATCTCCGCCGCCACCACTGGATTCAGGCGTCGACGCACGATCTTGGGAACGATGTCGTCACACAAGCCAAGGACATCGGTCACACTTTGGCCAGCCGCCAAGGCAAGTGCCCGCTGCATCACGTAGTCGCGCCCCGATGCCGATTCGGTTCGAGTCCTGACAAATCGCGCGTTCATGGATGCGAAGCGAAACATCTCGGCCGTGCTCACTCGACCACTGCGCACGAGTTGCCAGGCGAAGGGCAACAGGGACGAGCCGCGAACAACGGTGTTGTCGAGGTCGAAGAACGCAGCGATTGCCATGTATCCGAAAGTAGATCGATGACGTCGCGCAACT
>JAGYKR010000036.1 GCA_018401375.1 Ilumatobacteraceae bacterium
CGGTTTCCACGACGATGCCGCCGCGCACCCCTTGGGTCACGGTGACAGTGACCCGCTCTGGGGTCGCGGCACGCATGATTTCGGAGGCGATTTCTGCGGAGAGGGCCTCGGCGAAAATCGCTCGATCCCGAAATGACCACAGGTATAGCTTCAGCGACTTTGACTCCACGCACAACCCACGGGGCTCATACTCAATGACAACTCGTGACAGATCGGGTTGATTGGTCACTGGGCACATGGAAGCCACCTCCTCGCTGTGCAGTCGGACTCGGGTGCATCCCTGCGGAGCCGGAAAGCTTTCGACGAAGGCGATCGGATGGTGCACAGTTGCGCCGAGGACGGTGAGTTCTCCTGGGGTTGTGGGTTGGGTCATGCAGATCAGGCTAAGGCGCAGATCTCACAGCACTGAGGCCCGACGGCGCCGGGCGAGTTCGGCGCAAGCAACCGCAGTGGCAGCACCGACATTGAGTGAATCCACGCCGGGAGAGATCGGGATCCTGACCTTGCGGGTGGCGCCGGCTAGCGCTCGAGTCGATAAGCCCGGCCCTTCGGCTCCGACCATCAGACACACCTGCGCGCCGATCTCGATATCCCACAAATCCTCGGCCTCAGGGTCAGGAGTTAACGCCAGGACTTCAATCCCCGTGGATCGGATCAGTTGGAGATCACTCGGCCAGTGATGAGATCTGGCCACGGGGAGATGCAAGATTTCACCCATGGAGACGCGCACCGTGCGTCGATACAGCGGATCGATGCAGGTCGGGTCCAGCCAGAGTTGATCCACCCCGAAGGCCCGGCAGGTGCGAGCGATGGCGCCGAGGTTCTCGGGGTCATTGAGACCCTCGGTGAGCACGGTGGTCAGTGGCTGCGAGCGCGGAATCTGGGCGAGAGCTTCTGCGAGGTCAGGGACCGGTGCTCGGGTACCCGAAGCGATCATGCCGCGGTGGAGCCGAAAGCCGGTGACGGCCTCTAGAAGGTCCGCCGAGACCACGTAGATCGGGATGTCGAGTGGCTCGAGTTCGTGACGATGTCGTTCCCATTTGGAGGTGGTCAGTAACACGGACCGCAATCGATACGGGGACTGAATCGCCCGGCTGATCGCCGTTGGCCCCTCGATCATGAAGAACTCATCTCCCTCACGAAGAGAGCGGGCTTCAGGATCGGTGAGTTCGCGATACTCCTCGAGCCGTGGATCACTGAGCGAGGTGATCTGCAGCATCAGATGATGGGCCACATCAGATGATGGCCGGCATCAGGTGGTGGGTACGGCGGGCAACACGTAGGTGCCCTGCGCCGTGGCGGAGGGTTTGTGCTCATTGTCATCGGTCCAGATCCGCACGGTACCCACCACATTGCGTCGGCCAGCGGCCTCTAATGTGCCACGGGCCCACAGCACACTGCCGATGGCGGGGCGCAGATAGCGAATGGAAAGCTCCGAGGTCAATGACATCGGCTCGATCCGATCGATCGCACCAAAGGTGAGGTACCACAGCACCGCATCAGCGAGAGCGAACTGGGTGGGCCCCGAAATGAATCCGCCGGGACGCAGATCGGTAGGGATGCAGATCCGTTTGGCCAGCGCCCAGTCAGCAGCGATCTCGATGCACTGATTGCCAGTGCCGGGGAATTCGGTGGCGATCATCTGATTAATAGCTTCGGGGCTAATGGAGACACTCACGCTGCAGACGCTACGACATGGGCTGTGATCCACCACGTAGCGTAGGGATCATGGCGATGCCGACATCCCGCTCGACTCCTGACTCTTTGACCGTCATCGGCGCATCGCTGGCGGGACTGCGGGCTGCAGAAGGGGCTCGGCAGGCCGGCTTTACCGGCCAGATCACGATGGTTGGCGCAGAGACCCATCGCCCCTATGACCGCCCGCCGTTATCAAAGCAACTGATCAAGGGTGACTGGGAGCCAGAGCGGGTGTCCCTGCGTAAACCTGAGGTGCTCGATGCGTTGAATCTGACCTGGCGGCTCGGGGTGCCGGCGGCCTCTTATGACCCAGCCACAGCATTGGTCACACTCGCTGACGCAAGCACGGTTTCTGCTGAAGCGATGATCATCGCCACCGGCGGTGTGGTGCGCGATCTTCCCGCCGTGATGACAGAACACCTGACCTCAGCGGGGCCAAAGGTGACGGCCTTGCGAACCCTCGATGATGCCCTCGCGATCCGACAGATCCTGGAACAACCCGATCAGCGGGTCGTGGTGATTGGGGCCGGGTTCATCGGCCTCGAGGTGGCGGCCACCGCCCGCGCTAGAGGCCATCAGGTCACGGTGCTCGAAGGCGCGCCGGCCCCACTGATCAGAGGTCTCGGGGCGCAGATGGGTGCAGCGATCGCTGAGTTACATCGGGGCCAAGGCACCGAGGTGCATTGCGGGGTCACCGTGGAAAAGATCACTGATGCCGGGGTGCACTGCTCTGCCGGGGTGATTGTTGCCGGATCGATCATTGACGGGGTGATTCCGGCTGATCTGGTGGTGGTGGGGATCGGTGTGCGGCCCGCCACCGATTGGCTCGAAGGCAGTGGTCTGATCATCGAGGACGGCATCGTATGCGACGCGCATCTGCGGGTTACTGGCCCGGTAGGTGCACAACATCTCGTGTACGCAGCAGGCGATGTGGCGCGGTGGCATCATCAGGTTCTCGATCAGGTGATCAGGGTGGAGCATTGGACGAACGCTGCCGAGCAGGGTGCGCTCGCTGCCACCAATCTGCTCGCTGCGGCTAGCGGTGCTGAGCAGACTCCGTACACGGCGGTGCCATTTTTTTGGAGTGATCAACCCCCGTATCGGATCCAGTATCTGGGGCGCAGTGGACCCGATGATGAGGTCACCATCACCGAAGGTTCGGTGGAAGAAGGCAAGTGGCTCGCCGTGTATCAACGCGACGGGGTG
>JAGYKR010000037.1 GCA_018401375.1 Ilumatobacteraceae bacterium
GGCGGTAACTCAGCCACCTCGCCATGTCTGACCATCGATGTGTCCGTGCAAGCACCCGAGGTGGATATGTCTGCCATAAACCAGATTGGCAACTTCCGCACGGGCACAGTAGGCACACCGCTTAGTCCTGTGCTGGTGATCCGCACCAAAGGGATGACCGGTCCGGTCACATTCACAGTGGTGAAATACGATCCATTAACGAATCCACCAGCCTTCGTTTCGGCGACGCTGCCGCCCGGACTCTCGATTGTCACAACCAGCGCAATTGCCGCCGAGATCGTGGGAACACCCAGTCAGGATGGGCCTTTCGGGCCCTTCTTCATCGCAGCGAACGAGATCGGCGGACCCGCCGTTTACAGCACAACCGACTTCATCATCACTGTCAATCCTGCGAGCAGCACCAACACCGGCACGAACACCGGCGCTGTGGTCGTCCCCGCCCCCACCACCACTGAGCCTGCTCCGGTGGGTGTGGGTGAGTCTGACTTGATTACCGAAGAGCGTCAGGGACAGCTCGCTTCTCCCGCTGGTGGTGCGAAACTGCTTGTAGGGGGTGAGTCGGTGGATGTTGCGCTGACTCAGGCCTCGAGTGATCTGCGTACTGTCGCTCCGGCCGAACGCACTGCCGCTCAGGTCAGCGAACTGCAGAGCATCGCTGCCTCGATGGTCGCTGAGCTTCAAGGTGCGCTCGGCGCAAATGCCACCTCGCCGATTTCGGTGCGTGATACCCCGACGGGTGCCGTGATCGTAGGCCTCGCCCGCAACCCGGTCACCAGTGAGCCCATGGACGTCCCCGTGGAGGATGTGGTCCTCGTATCCGGTGGTGGCCTTGTTCTCATGGCCAGCGGTGTGGACGGTGAGCAGCCCGCCAGGATCGGCCTTGATGGTGCACTTGAGATCCCCGAAGGTGGCTACGTGTCGGTGATCGCCGGTGGGCTCACTCCCGGCGCTGATGGCGAGGTCGTCGTGATGTCGACCCCGCGACTGATCAGCGACTTCGCCGTTGGCACCTCGGGTGAAGTGGCCGAACAGGCCGCTCTGCCCGCCGATCTCCCCCTCGGTGACCACACCGTGGTGGTGACTGTGGGTGATGAGGCGGCGTCGCTGGGCTTCCGTCTGGTCGCTGCATCCACTCCCGATGCCACCGGGGTCGTCCCCACCTTGCCGGCCACCGGATCTGATGGCATCGCCGGATCCTGGGCGGCGTTGTTCCTGGCTTTGGGTGCATTGGCCTTGCTGATGTCCACCCGCCGCCGCGCCGCCTGAACCTCAGGCCCGGACCCCACCTAGCCAAGTGACGCCCCGATCAGGTTCGACCGCCGCTGCGGTTGGCCTGATCGGGGCGTTGCGCGTTCTGACACCTGATCACCACCTGCGCGAAAGCTGACCGATGTCCCCTGACTCCACACCCCACAGCACCGTCACCATCTCTCAGATCTGGCGGGCGATTGCGCTGGTGACCCTGCTCCTCGCCGGCCTCGTGACCATGTCGCTTCCGGCCACCGCCGACATCGGTGAGACCCGCGTAGACATACCGCTGGCACAACTGGCCGGTGCTCTCGCGGCCGGTGGCGACCACACCTGTGCAGTGCTGACTGACGGATCACTGTGGTGTTGGGGCGCGAACGCAGAGGGGCAACTCGGTATCGGCACCACGACGCCGAGCACCTCTCCGGCTCGCGTGGGCGCAGCAACCAACTGGCGCTCGGTGTCAGCCGGTACCAACGCCAGCACCTGCGCAGTCAACACCCTGAACGAGGTGTGGTGCTGGGGATTCAACCGATCGGGCCAGACCGGCGTGGCCAGCGCCACGACCCAGGTCCTCAGCCCCACCAAGATCACAGCTCTTGGTACCACGGTCGCGTCGGTATCTATGGGCCATACCAGTGCCTGCGCGCTCACTACCGCTGGCAGCGTGATGTGCTGGGGCACTAACTCAGAAGGCCAACTCGGCACCAACATCACCGTCGGATATCCCAACGGCACCCACACACCCACCGCAGTGAAGAACCTCACTGGCACCTTCGTCGCGGTCGCCGTGGGATCCTCCACGGCCTGTGCTCTCGGGAGCGACGGCGCAGTGCACTGTTGGGGCAGCGATACCCAAGGCCGCCGTGGTGACGGCGGTGACACCGCCACCGCCACCGCCGCCGACCCGACCGAGGTGGTGTTGGCGAACTCATGGGATTCGGTGATCGGTCTTGCTGCGGGACCTCAGACCAACTGCATGATTCTCACCACCGGAGCCATGCGGTGCTGGGGTTCAGGACACTTAGCGGACTCTCGTTTCGTGTTCGGTTCGACGACGACCGGGATCGCAACCCCAGCCACTGCTGGTACCCCCTTCTTGGGTAACGCAATGAGATCAGTCAGTGTGGGCAGTGATTTTGCCTGCTCGGTGAAAGCCTCCGATGGGGCACTGATCTGTGGGGGTCGCAGCGACCACAACTTGTCCAGCCCACCGGCGGGCACTGGCTACCTCGCCGTCAGTGCAGGCAGCCTCCACGCCTGCGCCGTGAACTCGGACCAGCGCCTCACCTGCTGGGGAAATAACAGTGACGGACGGGTCGGAAACGGCACGACCATCAGCCCGGCTGCGCCCTCAGTGGTCACCTTCGGTACGCATGGCATCCAGACGATCGGCATAGCCCCTTCACCACCGTCTGCACCCGCATCGATCAACGTCGAGGCCCGCTATCAAGCCTTGCGCGTCAGCTGGGATGCGCCGTCGTCCACCGGCACGGCGGATGTCTCTGGCTACCAGCACCGTCGCTCGAGCGACGGTGGCACGAATTGGACCTCGTGGACTGCCTTCACGAGCTCGGAGGTGAGTGCACGGGTTGGGACGATCTCGGGT
>JAGYKR010000038.1 GCA_018401375.1 Ilumatobacteraceae bacterium
TCGCTCGACGAGTACCATGGGTGATGTTCACCGCTGTGATCATCGGTTCGATTTCAGTGGTGGTCGGCATCTTGGTCAGTTACCACTACCGATCTGCTGCTGGTGCCTCGATGGCATTGACTTCGGTAGTCATTTTCTTCGGGATCCTCACCGTTAACGCCGTCCAGAACAGCATCAAGGTGCGCAACACCGGTACATCCAGAAAGCCTCACCCCATCTGATCTTGTAGCCCTCCATGACCCCCCGACCTCTCGTCATCGCCGCCAACCGCCTCCCCGTGATGCGGACCACAGATGGCTGGGAGACAAGTCCCGGTGGCCTGGTGCGGGCCCTGCTGCCGATGGTCACCGAAACCGGCGGAGTATGGATGGGATGGACCGGCGTGCCCGATGATCTCGAGGGCAAGTTTGAGGTGGACGGGGTAGCGATGCATTCGATCAGCCTCTCCGAACGCGAGATTGAGGAGTACTACGAGGGGTTTTCCAACGACACGATCTGGCCCCTTTACCATGACGCGATTCGCGACTCGGGGTACCACGCCTCGCACTGGCAGACCTACTCTGAGGTGAACCAGCGGTTCGCCGATGCGCTCGCCGCAGCGGCCCCACCGGACGCAATGATCTGGATCCACGATTATCACCTGCAGTTAGTCCCGGCGATGCTTCGCTCCCAACGCAACGACGTTCGAATCGGGTACTTCAACCACATCCCGTTCCCGCCCCCGGAACTATTTGCTCGCCTGCCTTGGCGGACAGAAATCATCGAAGGCCTGCTCGGCGCTGATCTCGTGGGCTTTCAGCGCGACCGTGGAGCACGGAACTTCGCTGGTCTCGCCGAACAACTTACGGGGGCGCAGATCGAGATAGATCATCCCCTCGGCCGCGATGGATCCCCCGGTCTGGTCCACCACGCCCAAGGCATCACCGCTGTTGGGGCGTTCCCGATCTCCATCGATGTGGGCGAAATCGAAACCTTGTCCGCTGGGCGGACCACCCGACAGCAATACAACGCGATCCGCAATCGCCTCGGTGAACCCGAGGTGATTCTGCTCGGCGTAGACCGGCTGGACTACACCAAAGGGATCGGGAACCGCCTGAGTGCTTTTGGTGCGCTGCTCGATGAAGGTCGTCTCGATGGGTCCCGACACATCCTCGTGCAGGTAGCCACTCCCACCCGAGAAGGGGTGGACCACTACCGAGAGGAACGCCACGAGATTGAACGCCTCGTCGGCGAGATCAACGGCCGTCACGCCCGGCTCGGCTTCCCCGTGATCCATTATCTGTATCGGTCGCTACCCCTCGAGGAGTTGGTGCCGCTGTACCGGGCCGGCGATGTCATGTTGGTGACCCCGTTCCGTGACGGGATGAACCTCGTCGCTAAGGAATATGTGGCGACCCGGCTCGATGACGATGGAGTCCTCGTGCTGTCGGAGTTCACCGGAGCAGCCGATGAGATGACCGAAGCGGTCCTCGTCAATCCCCATGATGAAGAGGCGCTCAAATCGGCGATCCTCACTGCAGTGGAAATGAACCGCCACGAACGCCGCAACCGGATGCGCAGTCTGAGGGCCAAGATCACGAGCCACGATGTGGCCGAGTGGGCTCGCCGCTTCTTGAACATCCTCGAGCAGCCAGAAAACCCAAAAGCCCAAGAAATCTCGGGCACCGGACTAACTCCGTGACCGTACTCCCGATCCCAATCCCAGCCCGGGAACTGGCGGCCCTCATCGCCGGCCATCACCCGATGCAGGTGATCGGCCTCGATGTAGACGGGGTGTTGGCCCCGATAGTGGCCCACGCCGATCATGCCCGATTGCTACCTGGAATGACAGAGATTCTGCGCACCCTCGGCACTCTCGCCCCAACCGCCGTGATCTCCGGGCGAGCCCTCGCCGACCTCGAACAGCTCTATGAGTTCCCAGTGGAGATTGAGGTGATCGGCAGCCACGGCCTCGAATCCCGTTTGCATCCCGATCTGCGATTGGACCCCTCCGAGGAAGCAGTGCTGCGGGATTTACGGTTCTGCGCCCAACAGGCAGTGCATCAGGCAGGCCCCGGCGCTTGGTGCGAACACAAGCCGGCCAGCGTGGTGCTTCACACCCGCGCCGCAGCGCCGCTCACGGCTATCGCCGCGGTCGCAGATCTGATCGAGCGGGCCCTCGGGATTGAGGGAGCCCACATCAAACAGGGTCATCAGGTAGTGGAACTCATGGCCCGGCCAACTTCCAAGGCCATTGCTATGGCCGATCTGCGCGAGCGCCATAGGGCCCAATGCATGGCCTTTTTCGGTGACGACCTGACTGATGAAGAGGTGTTTGAGACCTTCGGAGCCAACGACATCGCCGTG
>JAGYKR010000039.1 GCA_018401375.1 Ilumatobacteraceae bacterium
TGAGATCGCAGCGATGATGCCGACCGTGACCCACAGGTAGTAACGCGCGGTATGCGGGGAGAGCAACGCCCACAAACTGACGCCCAGGATCGTGCCGATCACCCCGATAGATCCAACAATCGCTTCCACGCCGCCGGGATCGGCCCAGTACTCACCGACGATGAACAGGCCTTCGAGCAAGGCAAAACCCAGCATGCTGAAGAAGGCGATGTTGCGTACGACGATCGCGGCCATGGATCCATGGTGCGCTCGTGGTCCATGCTTCGGTACAGGACGAACGTCCCTTGGCCGTTCATGACCGGGTCTTTGGCGCGTCTACTCGCCGGGGCCGCCGGAGACGTACAACTGATCGCGGTACTCGTTGATCAGTTGCTCGGTAACCGGCTGCAGAGTGATCGGGCGTCGATCCCCATCGGCGGAGCGGACCCAAGCTTTGGGCGGAACGGTCGCGGAGGCGCTCGTGTAATCGACGACGATCTTCGCGCCGGCGGGCACGCGCACATTCAGGCCGACGTATTCGCGGCCGCCGCTGTCATCGAGTCCACCTACCTGGATATTCCAGCGCAGCGACTTCTTGGCATCGGATCGATATTCAATTCGCTCGGTTGTTGTATTCCACCGCTGCTCGACGTTCACGTTGGCGGGCAGGTTCAGCGGGTGGCCGTTCACATCGAAACTCACACCGGGCTGATCTGACAGTTGCAGGATGCGCGGTGAGGATGGAGCGTCGGAAGTGAAAGTGACTCCATCGGCGCCTCCGACAGCGAACAACGTGTTGCTGTTGCTACGCAGTTCATCAAGCAGCACGTACTGCGCTTCACCGTTAGAGATCGAGTACAGCTCCAGCGACTGCTCACTCTGCAGATCCTTGGTGCTCACCACGATTCCAAATTGAACACCTGGCTCCACCGTGATCACCGGCTGGGTGATCCGATCTTTGATCGGCGGATTCAGTGGGGAGAGTACGCGGTACAAGGACGGATCCAACGGCTGACCGTTAGTGTCGAGCAGACCCAAACCGATCGCATCGGCGTTATCTGCCTTCAACGACGAGATAGTGACGAGCGTTCCCTGATCAGGTCCTAGACACACCGGGCACGGCTGCTCTTCCAGTAGATCCGCGACCGACAGTAGGCCGATAGCGGATTCGGTGGCGGTACTCCACTCAACACCCGGTTCACTGGGGTTGATCGCGGATGAGTACGCGAAGGAGTCGTCGTTGGTGTCCACCGTCACAGCGCGAGCGCGCATAGGGAAATTGTTGTCATACACCGCGATGTCGTAGATGCCGTTGTCGCGATCGAGAACAGCGAACGGGGTGATGCCGTGCCCACCTTGGCTACTAATCATGGTCAGCACGTACGGGGCGGTGCCACTTTGCAGATCTCGGATCAGGGTGTTGACGAGTTCGGTCGGTGAGATGCCCTCGAGGGATGCCGGGGTATTTGGGTTGAAGTACTGGGTACCGAACAGCCGGGTGATCGTCTGAACAGCAGGGTCACCCATCGGGTTTGCCGCGTTGATGCCGAGCCCGGAGGCGCCGACCTGGTTGGCGGGGATTTGTCCGTTGTAGAGGCCCGCGGCAGCAGCTGCGAACCCGAAGCAGTGCCCGCCGAGGGCACCGGTCTCAATCAAGTCTGCGAGGAGTTGGGCGCCGAAGATCAACTCGCAATCGCCGGTCTTGGGATCAATCGTCTTAGGGTCCCGGCACACGCCGTCGCCGAAGGTGCGTCGCAAACTCAGCGCGTTCAATGGCTGTGGGGGCTGCACCTCGCCCTTTTGGTAGGCGTCGAGGCTGAGCCGCGATGGTGTGCCGTACATGAGTTGGTAATTGATGAAGCTCGCCGGGGAACCCCAGTTCGGGACCGGGAAGCCGTGCGGGTACGGCCGAAAGCCACTGTCCGCGATGACTGTTCCTCGCGGAGCGCCTTGGCTGAGGGGTCCGAAAAAGTTTCCGAAGGCCGTTGGATCGACGATCCACCCAGCCGGGGGCTTGCCGCCACTGATGAGGTCAACGGGAGTGTTGTTCGCCTGCACTGGAGCGATGGTGGAGAAGACAAGTGCGGCGATGGATGCAGCGATGGCAAGGAAACGTGGGGTGCGTGAGCGCATGTTGCACTGTCCCGACAAACGCGATGATCTGTCAAGTGATCAATCCGCCTATCGAATTCCCCGATGCGGTGTCAGTTGTCGGGCGAAAATTCGAAGAATCTGCCCGACAACTGACACCGCAACGGGGAGGGGTGAAACGAGTTAGCGGACGCGGACTGCTTTCGACAGCGGTGATGGGACCGACGTTCCTTGCGGAGTTACGG
>JAGYKR010000004.1 GCA_018401375.1 Ilumatobacteraceae bacterium
ACATTGCGCACCTTTGCTGATGAGCACGGCGTGCAGATCTATCTGGAACCGGGCGAGGCGGTGATCACCGGGACCGCAGAACTCGTTGCGACCGTGACCGACATCGTGCACAACGAGATCGACATCGCGGTCCTCGACATCTCTATTGAGGCCCACATGCCGGATCATCTGATTTACGGCACCCATCCGGCCCTCACCGCCCCGGCGGTCAGCGAGGATGCCGATGCGTATCGGGTGATCCTCGCCGGGCGTACCTGCCTCGCGGGTGATGTGTTTGGTGAATATCGTCTGGCCGCGCCACTTCAGGTGGGCGATCGCGTCAGTCTGGGTGATGCGGCTGGATACACGATGGTTAAAACCAACTGGTTTAACGGGTTGGTCATGCCCACGATCGCCGTACGCGACACCGAAGGACAGATCCGGGTGATCCGGAAATTCGGATACTCAGATTTTAAAGGAGCACTTTCATGACAGATGTCAACAAACGCAACGTGATGATCATCGGCGCCGGTGGAGTGGCCCATGTGGCCGCCCATATCGCCGCCATGAACAATGACCGTCTCGGCGACATCTGCATCGCGACCCGCACCGTGTCCAAAGCCGATGCAATCATCGAGAGTGTTCACCGCACAGGCCATGTCGCCGATCCTGCCGGCCGGTTGTATTCAGCCCAACTTGACGCCCTCGACATCGACGCGACCGAAACGTTGATTCGATCTACCGGGACCCAGATCGTGATCAACCTCGGCACCGCTTTTGTGAACATGTCGGTGCTCGAAGCCTGTCTGCGGACCGGGGCTGCCTATCTGGACACGGCCATTCACGAGGACCCCGACAAAGTGTGCGAGAACCCGCCGTGGTACGCGAACTACGAATGGAAACGGCGTGACCGCTGCGCGGAGGCCGGTGTGACGGCGATTCTCGGGGTGGGCTTTGACCCGGGTGTGGTCAACGCGTACTGCGCGCTCGCCGCGAAGGATCATTTCGATCAGATCACTTCCATTGACATTTTGGATGTGAACGCCGGACGCCACGGCCGATATTTCGCCACGAACTTCGATCCCGAGATCAACTTTCGCGAGTTCATCAAAGTGTGGACCTATATCGATCGTCAATGGCGTGAATACCCGACCCACGCTGTCAAGCGGACCTACGACTTCCCGGTAGTTGGCCAATGTCCGGTGTATCTCACCGGTCACGATGAACTGCATTCGCTGGCATCGAACATCGATGCTGACTCGATCCGGTTTTGGATGGGATTCGGGGACCACTACATCAACGTGTTCACCGTGTTGCGGACCCTGGGGCTCTTGAACCATGAGCCGATCACCCTTGATGACGGCTCAGAAGTTGTGCCACTCAAAGTGGTGAAAGCGGCGCTGCCCGACCCGATGACCCTCGCCCCGACCTACACCGGCAACACCTGTATCGCGACCTATGTGAAAGGGATCCGCAACGGTGAGCCCCGCGAGATGTTGATCTATCAGATCTCTGATCACGCAGCCTGCTACGAGTTCGTGGAATCCCAAGCGATCAGTTTCACTGCGGGTGTTCCGCCGGTGGCGGCTGCATTGTTGGTGGCCGACGGGACCTGGGACACGGGCACCATGGTGAACGTGGAAGAACTGGACCCAGGCCCATTCATCGACTGGTTGGATCGTCTCGGGTTGCCCACCGAAATCATGGAGATCACCCCCGGCAGCGCCGGATCCTTCCCGGGCGAGGTTGGCGACATCGCCGACGAAATGACCCGGGCCACCGCCACGGTAACAGTGTCTGCGGTAGATCCGTTGATCGCTGTCCGGTGACCAGTGACTAGTGACCGGCAGAGCAAATCGGGTCACAACCATGCCTGAGGGGATGTGTCTGCCTAGTCTCCTAACCCATGGAACACGTTGAAACCGCTGAGATCAGGGTAGGCCTCCTCGCCTACGGGGCGATCGGCCATGAACACAATCTGGCGGTGCAGCACACTCCTGGCCTCGTTTTAAGCGCGGTGTGTGACATGAACCCTGAGCGTGTGGCGGCGGCACTCGATCTCGCACCCGATGCTGCGACCTTTAGTGATGCCGACGCGATGTTGGCCTCTGGGATGCTCGATCTGGTGGTGATCTCCACCCCGCCGAATAGCCATTACCAGTGGGCCAAGGCAGCCCTGTCTGCCGATCTGCATGTTGTTTTGGAAAAGCCCATGGCACTCACGGCAGACGAATGCGATGAACTGATGGCCCTTGCCGCACAGCGCGACCGTTTGCTCGTCGTCTACCAAAACCGACGTTACGACCCCGATTTCGTGACCTTGAGATCATTGCTGGCCGCGGGTCAGATCGGCGACCTGTTCCAACTCGACACCTTTGTGGGTGGATACTCCGAACCGTGCACCTATTGGCATTCTGATGCGCTGATCTCGGGTGGAGCGATCTTTGACTGGGGCAGTCACTACATCGATCAGATCCTGAACCTGATCCCCGATCCCGTGGACCACGTGATCGGAATGAACCAGAAGCGCAAATGGATGCACGCCACAAACGCTGACCATGCTCAGGTCACGATCACGTTTACCACTGGCCGCCAAGCCACATTCACAAACTCCGATCTGGCTGCAGTCCGCAAACCGAAGTTTTACGCCCTCGGATCCGAAGGAGCGATTCTCGGTGACTGGGACCCTGCTGCCGAACCCGCAGTTGCTGACCTGCCAGCGATCATCACTACGCACCGCAGCGATCGGGCCTCGGTCACAGCTTCACTTGAGACCGTGCCGGCTTACGGGTTCCATCAGTCTTTAGTGGATTATCTGGTGGACGGCATCGCAATGGAAGTCACCGCCACTCAATCTCGTGATGTGGTTGCGATTATGCAGGCCGCCGAGGAATCAGCGCTCACGAACGGTCGACCGGTCACCCCGCGTTTGTTGCGCGGCACAACCGTTGATTCGAACCGCTAGTTCAGGTCACGTCTTCGATCCGTGAGCGAAACCTGGTGACTGACATTTTCTCCTCGGTGGAGATCCAAAAGGGGAGAGTCACATGACGGTCAAATGGGGGTTCATCGGGGCTGGTTATGTGGCATCACGTGCAATGGCCCCAGCGGTGCACGCAGCGTCGGGCGCAGAACTGCACGCAGTAGCGAGCCGTGACCCACAGCGGTCACTCGCCCTTGGTCCTGTCAGGGTGCATGACAGCTATGAGAGGTTGATTGAGGACCCCGACATCGACGCGGTGTACATCAGTCTGCGCAACGGTCAACACCGTGAGTGGGTGGAAAAAGCCCTAGCGGCCGGCAAACATGTGCTGTGTGAGAAGCCCCTCAGTGTGAATGGGGCCGAGGCCCAAGCGATGTTCGCTGCGGCCGATCAGCATCAGCGACTGCTCGTGGAAGCGGTGTGGATGCGCTGGCACCCGCGGTTCGTGCGGATGACCGAACTCGCACGCAATGGCGCGCTCGGTGAACTGCTGTCCATTGACTCGGCCTTCACGTTTACCGGCACGGAAATGGAAGGCAACTATCGCCTTGATCCCACCCAAGGTGGGGGAGCGTTAATGGACGTGGGTTGTTACCAAGCCCACGCCTGGCTCGCATTGCTCGGCCATGACGCGGCGCATCAAGTGGAAATGGAGATCATCGATCTCACCACCGAGATCGGACCGACCGGAGTGGATATGACCACCTCGGTGTCGGTGCAACTGCAGATTGGGGGACCAGACCGGTCCGATCTGCCGATCACTGCTACTTCCACCAGTTCTTTCCAACGACCCGCTGACCAACACCTGATTGTGCGCGGTGCAGATGCAGTGATGAGCACCGGGGAAGGCGAAACCTTCACGAACTGGAACGCAGCCTCGAGCCTTTGCGTAGGGGAAACTGAGCAATGGTGGGAGCCGGTGGACCCGTTCCAGATGATGGTGGAATCAGTGAGCGCTCGGATCGTTGGTGATCTGGACCCCATTCACGATCAGGTGCCAGTGGCTGACTCGTTGCGAGTGGCCGAACTCATCGACCAGATCCGCGCTGCTGCCGTTCAGGCCTGAGGGGTCACCAGATATTTCAGTCCGGTGGCCTGACGGCCGTAGACACCGATCGACTCTGCGGTCAACATGTCCGCAAGGGACACCTGATCGGTATAGGCACTGGCGAACGTGGTGGTGATCTCAGATGCCACTCGGGCCCGCAGACGGTTCGCTTCCTCCGCTCCCACGTTGATCAGGAACGGCGTCAACAACCAGCCACCCACACCCCAGGCCATACCAAACCGCCGGTCGATCACCGTCGGGGAGCGATCGAGCCCGCCGTAGAGATACACCTGCTTGTGGACGCTCGAGCCATAGCGCTGATAGCCGCTCGAGTTGGCCAAAACAGCAGCTTCCATGCACACCAAAATCTGAGAAGCCAACAGTCCGCCGCCGGTGGCATCAAAGCCGATCGTGGCTCCGGTGGCCTGCAGTGCAGCGGTCAGGTCCGCCTCGAAACTTGCCGCCGAGGAATCACAGACAAACTCCGCCCCTTGGGAGCGCAACAGTTCTGCTTGTTCGGGGCGACGCACGATGTTGACGAGACCAATCCCATCGGCGAGACAGACCCGGTTCAGCATCTGGCCGAGATTGGAAGCGGCTGCGGTGTGGACCAGCGCAGTGTGGCCCTCGGAGCGCATAGTGCCGACCATGCCGAGCGCGGTCAGCGGATTAACGAAACATGCAGCCCCTTGGGCGGGGGTGACACCATCGGGCAATGCGAGCACCGCACTCGCAGGCAGGCAGCGGTATTGGGTGTACATCCCTCCGCCTAATGCGCCCACGGTGCGCCCGATCAGAGCTTGGGCCTCGGGCGAATCACCGGCCGCTACCACCACACCGCCTCCCTCGTTGCCGACCGGGGTGGGGACACCTACCCGGGCGGATACCGCTCGAAATGCGCCCGGCCCGAGATCCACACTTGCCACCGGACCGAAAGTACCCCCGGTGACTGTGACCCCGCCGGAGGCCAACTTCGATAGGTCTGCCCCAGCGAACAACATGCCGAGATCAGAAGGATTAATGGGTGCAGCCTCAATGCGCACCAGCACCTCAGCGGGGCCGGGTACGGGCACGGGGACCTCATGGATTGCGAGTTCCACCCGTGAATCAGCAGTGACGGTGGACATGACCTGAAAGGCGGAACTCGGAATCTGGCTCATCGCGGCAGCGTAGTGAGCGAACACGAACTACCCATTACGTTGGGCAGGAGAGACGCCACGCATCATTTCGTACGGAGGACCCGTGAGTTCAGTCGACACCGCCATCTTGACCGCCGAAGAGACCGCAGCCTTTAGGGCCCAATGTCGGGCATTCCTTGAAGCCCACGCAACCGGTGCCAGTGGGCATGACCAACGTCATGAGGACCGCGGTGCAGCGATGATGGAAGGGGCACGGGCCTTTCAGCAAAAACTCGCAGAAGCCGGTCTGGCTGGACTCATGTACCCCACAGATGTTGGCGGAGCCGGTCTGTCACGGGCCCACGATCGAATCTGGCGTGAAGAGTACGCAGCGTTTCCTGACATGACGAGCGAACTGACCATCAGCCACGGGATGTGTCTGCCGGTGCTGAATGACTTCGGAACCCCGGAGCAAAAAGAGCAGTTCCTCGCCGACAACATCAGCGGTAAGAAGGTCTGGTGTCAGTTGTTCTCGGAGCCTGGAGCCGGTTCCGATGTGGCGAGCCTCCAAACCAAAGCCGAGCGTGACGGTGATGAGTGGATCATTAACGGCCAAAAGGTGTGGACCACATTGGCTCACCTGTCTGACTACGGAGTGGTCTTGGCTCGCACCAACCCGGACGCCCCGAAGCACGCCGGGATCTCGATGTTCATCGTGGACATGCGCGACCCGAGCGTGGAGATCCGTGCGATCCATCAGATCGACGGCGGCAAGCATTTCAACGAGGTGTTCTTCACTGACACTCGGGTCCCGGCGAGTTGGCTGCTCGGGGAACTGAACAACGGCTGGAATCAGGCCACAGCGATGCTGATGTACGAGCGGGTCGCGATCGGTACCGGATCATCTTCGGGGGTCACCCATCCGAACGCTGACCGTCTCATCGAGCACGCCCGTCGCACCGGTCAGATCTCTGATCCGGTGGTTCGCCAGCACCTGATGCAGATGTACATGGAGGAGACCACCAAATCCTTGGTGTCGATGCGGACTCGCGCCGAAATGAAAGCCGGCCGTGCCCCCGGGCCTGGTGGTTCGCTCGGCAAACTGCACGGCGCGAAGATTGCTCGGATGATGCGCAACCTGATCAACGAGGTGCTGGGTGCTGATGTGATGGCCTGGGAATCCGGTGACAAGGTGGAACAGTGGTCAAAGTCAATCGTTGGCAGTTTCGCCGCCAACATCGCTGGCGGCACCGACGAGATCCAACTCAATATCATCGGTGACCGGGTGCTCGGTCTGCCCCGTGAACCAGCGGTAGATCGCGACGTCTCGTTTAAGGATCTGAAAGTCGGCACCGTCCGCTGAGGCCCGAACTGATCTCGCTAGCCAGGTCTTGCTAGCCAGATCTTGTTAGCTTTTGCGACCGATCGTCTTTCTCCAAGCTGTGTAACTGGCCACCGTCTGATCTGTGGGACGGGCCAGCCACGGCCATGGGTGAAGCTCCGCGATCTGAAGATCTCTGCTGATGCGACGAAAGCCGGGAACCGGCGCAAAGGTGGTCGCAACCGACATCGAAGCGAGCACCTCGGTGGGGTTACCCCGCCAGATCTGGAGGTCACGTTTGGACCCGATCTCAGCGAGGCGTTGCGTCAGATACACGAGGCGATGCCCAGCCAACTGCAGACCGCGCAGCAACGCTTCATCCCAGATGAACACCACGGGGAGATCGTCATGGGCTCGAAGGGCCGGATCGGTGTCCCCGAGAGATTCGGCTGTGATCCACACGGTGGCGGGAGGACCGGAACCGATCACACGATCGGGGCCGCCGGTGAGATCTGGGCGGTGGTCGTGGCGTAACTGAGGGTCCCCCTGGACCGGGGAGAGTTCTTCCGCATCAGGCCAATCCTCGATCGGACAGTCCGAGGCCCGTGGGCACCGTGCACACAGACCGGGGCTGCGTTTGTTCACCTGCCAACGGGAGAAGCCGTAGACCTTGCCGGTCCCAGCGCCGATTGTCCATTGCCATCCCAAACGGTTTGCAGCGCGAGATCCGTCGAGGAGATGACGAAAAAACCAGTCCTCCCCATCGCGCCAAGGTGCCCCGTGACGCACCGTCCAATGGGAGGACAACCACATCCGGGTCTGATTGACCAGATAGCCCTCAGTTTCGAGTTCCTCTCGGGTGGCGTCCATACACAACATCTCGCGATCCCAGATCTGATCTACACCGGTGCTGGCAGACCTGATGCTGGCAGACCTGGTGCTGGCAGACCTGGTGCTGGCCGGTGGTGCATATCGCAATGGGTGCGCCATCTTCGGGCCGAGCCGGGCGTAAAGGTGGCGGGCGTATTCCTGCCACCACAACTCATCGATGAACTTGGTGCGATCCCCACTGGAGCCGGGGGCATGTTCCGCTGCTGCGGCAACATCAGGTAAGGACAGCAATCCATGCCGGATCCACGCTGACAGACGGGTCGCACCGCGAGCCGCGACCGGCAGCACCTGATTACGATCCGATGCGTAGCGGCGAAGATCCAGCGCAGCCAACGCCCGGTCCGCTGCGGCCTGGGTGCCAGAGAGTTCTTGATGTGACGTATTAGCGTCACGAGTCGGCCCGGAGTACAGGCCGTGGAGATGCTCGGTGACCCAGTCAATCTCTCGGCCCGGGGCCGGGGTGGGCAGCCTCAGGGATGCAGCAGGCACAAGGCGTCGTATTCGAGTTCGGCGACCCGTCGTCCGGAGGCGGCCATCACGATGGAAGGAAAACTTCCATCGAGGTGCGCCCGAGATTGGCCAGCCATGGACAAACCCCAGCGAACAGTGCCCATGATCCGCCACCAGCGGAAACGATCCTCATCAAAATGCCCACCCGCCGCAATGTATGCGTCGCTCATGGAGGCTGCGTCACCGAGACCACCGACGGCGAGATGGTCCTCACGGAACCGCCACATCCTTTGGCATGTCCACGCCGTGTCCTCCATCGGATCACCGATTCGGGAGCCCTCCCAGTCGAGAATCGCTCGCAGACCATCAGGTCCAACGATGATGTTGCCGTTGCGGATATCAGAGTGCACCAGACAAGCAACCTCTGGTTCGCTCGGGGCGTTGCGCTCAAGCCAACTCACCCCAAAAGAAAAGATCGGTGACGGGGCGAGCAGTTCGATCAGTTGATTCTCGACTCCAGTCATCGCCGCATCAATCGGACCAGCACCCGGGGGAGTCACGAGACCAGGAGGGATCTGATCGGGCGGAATCGCGTGCAACTGTGCGATCGCTGTGCCGATCTGCCCGGCAATTTTCTGGCCGAGGGCGCCGCTCGGATCGGTGCTTTGTACGAGACGCAGCACCCGACGGGGCACAGTCTCGCCCGTGATTGCCGCGCTGAGGAAAAACGGACCGCCGAGCACGGATTCATCGGTGCACACCTCATACACCGCTGGCACCATCACCCCGGCTTGTTGCGCGACTGTGCGCACCGCAGCCTCGGTGGCTACATCAAGAAGTTGGATCGATGCCGAGGGGATCATGGTGAGGGCGATCTGTTGGCTACCGATCTCTGGGTCTCGCACCTCACACAACGCATTGAAGCGCCGCGCGCCAGCGGACACAGCCTCGAGACCGTGCACCGTGACGGGTCGGCCTCGCATCTCGCTTAACCAACTGCCGAGGCGGTCGCCCATCGATGCTGAAGTAGATACGGAAGTGTTTGAGGTTTCGCTCATCACACACCATCCCAAGAGTCATAACCGGGTTTGGCGATGGAAAGATCGGCACGCACGATCTGCATCAAGCGTTCCCACACCTGTGCATGGACTTCGGGCTCGCTCGCCGCGCCATTGCGCAAGTGGGTGGCAACTGTGAGTCGCAAAGAGTCGAGATCCTCTGGCGGGTTAGCGGTACCCGACGCAGTCAGATCAAAGATTTCGCCGAGCAGGCGATGTTCTTCGCTCTGCGCGTCAGGGCCGAGCCTGATCTCGCGTTCGATGATGCTGACCAAACTCGCCGCCACCCGGGCCTTGTGTTGCACCGGTCCAGAAAGCGCAGGCAGGATCTCATCGTTAAGAAGCTCAGCCACTGCGGTCAGCAGTTGTGATGCCGAAGGGGGATGTTGCATCGCTTGAAGACAACTCGCAGTCGACGGCGTTCAGCCGTTAACGCTGGCGACGCCCTTGGGGGCCTGCTGGTTCATGAAGCCGAACATGTAACCGGCCACACGGCGCATTTGGATCTCCTCGGCGCCTTCGGTGATGCGGTAGCGACGGTGGTGACGGTAGATGTGCTCAAAAGGCTTATGGCGGGAGTAGCCGAGACCACCGTGAACTTGCATCGCACGGTCCGCAGCCTCGCAGCACAGACGGTTCGCCCAATAGTTACACATCGACACTTTGTCCGACACGGCGAACGCACCGTAGGTATCCATCATCCACGCGGTCTTGTGGATCAGGGCCCGCAACATCTCGCATTGGGTCTGCAACTCCACTAGGGGGAACTGAATTGCCTGATTGGAGGCGAGGGCCTTGCCGAAGGGGCGACGTTCCTTCGCGTATTTCACTGACTCATCGATACAAAACTGAGCGGCCCCGAGACTAGAAGCGGCCTGGCGGATCCGGTTCTCATTAAAAAAGTGCTGCACCACCTGTAGGCCACGACCCTCCCCACCAAAGATTGATGAGTGCGGCACCCTCACATCGGTGAGTCGGATGTGGGCGTGATCGGTGGGCATGTTAAAGGTCCACAAGAACTCGAGCACTTCAAACCCGGGGGCGTTGGTAGGCACCAAAAATGCAGTGATCCCGTCCCCGTCTCCGGCCTTGCCTGAGGTGCGCGCCATGATCATGTCGTAGGGGGCGGAATGGATCCCGGTGTTCCATGTTTTCTCACCGTTGATGATCCACTCGTCGCCGTCTCGCACAGCAGCGGTCTCCATATGGGTGGCATCCGAGCCGTGTTCGGGTTCGGTGATTCCGAATGCAAAGCCTTTGCGACCGTGCAATAGATCGTCGATCCAATCCGCTTTTTGCTCCTCGGTGCCGTAGGCAATCATCAACAACAATCCGACGTTGTTACCAACGATCGAGTGTTCGTTTTGGAGGTCGTTATGAAGGCCGAGACCTTTGCGGGCGAAATGTTCACGGATGATCGCCATCCCGAGGTTCGTGCCGTTGCGACCGCCGTATTCATCTGACAGTGGGTAGCGATAGTGGCCGGCCTCATCTGCGAGACGCTTCGCCTTTCGCAACAGGTTCTCCCACTCATCGTTAGGAAGACCACCACGTTCCCAGTCGGTGCGGGCGTCCTCACGACGGTGATCAAAGAAACGAATGTTGTCGTCTTGTTCCTCGAGCGGCCGGATCACCCGATCGATGAACTCGTCAAGTTCTACGAGATAGTCAGCGAGATCTTGTGGGATATCGAAGTTCATGGGAGACCTTTCACAGACGAAGGCAGCGAGATTCAGGTGCAAGATCAACGTAGTGGGGTGTAACGCATCCCCCGAAGGCGGAGCCGGTGTCTCAATGGAATTGATGTTTGGCTGCGTAAGTGGCGAGGCTGAATCATTAGGTTCGCACTTGGGGACGTACCTTTGAAGGAGTCGGGATGAGCTTCGAACAGATCCTTGTTGAGCAGCACGGTGCGGTGCTCGTGATCACCTTGAACCGCCCAGAGCGTCTGAACGCATGGACACCGAAGATGTCGCGTGAACTGATCTCGGTGATCACTGCTGCAGACGAGGACCCGAGCGTGGGCGCAATCGTTGTCACGGGGGCGGGTCGGGGGTTTTGCGCAGGAGCCGATATTGGCGGGGAGTTCGCCTCCAAACTCGATGACCGTCCCGCAACCGTAAAGCCGACATCAGAGATCGATCCGGTATCTGACTGGGTGCAGGTCTGCCGGCGAGCGAAACCTCTGATCGCTGCGATCAACGGTGCAGCCATCGGAGTGGGATTGACGATGATCCTGCCTTTCGATCGTCTGATCGCAGCGCGCACCGCCAAGATTTCAGCGCGGTTTGTGAAGATGGGACTCGTCACCGAACTGGCGTCCTCGCATTTTTTAGCCGCCCGATGCGGTTGGGGTGCAGCCTCGTGGTTGGCGTTGAGCGGGGTCACGATCACCGGCGAGGAGGCGGTGCAGATGCGCCTCGTGGACCGGTGCGTAAATGAGGGCGAACTGATGGAGGTGGCGCTCGCCGAAGCCGCACTGCTCGCAGCGAACCCGGGGCCGCAGATGAAAATGATCAAAGAACTCTTGACCCGCAACGCGTTCGGCGTGGACTTGGGCGCTGTCCAAGGGGCCGAACTCGCAGCATTGGAAATCGCCTATCGCACACCGGAACACCGTGAAGCGGTGTCGGCCTTTATCGAGAAGCGAGCCCCCGATTTCCGCTCGCCCGCTTGATCAGTTCAAAAGTGGCATGACGTCAGCGGCCACCTCGCGCAGGACGTGATCACGTACGGCAAGCGGTGGCAACAACATGATCTGACCGAGGCCCGCTCTCTCGAGGTCAGCGATCTGTGAGGCGATCTGCGCCGGGCTACCAATGATGCAGGTTCGTTCGATCAGCTCGGGAGTGACGAACCGTTCCTCTTCGGGAATCACCCAACAGTTGTGCCCGAGATGGATGCGCTGATTCAGTTTCGATGGGTCTACCGCTTCGAGCATCGCCACATATTCCTCCCATAACGGGAACGGAGCTTTCTGCTCGGGATAGCCGGCTTCACGCCACTGCTCATACTGGTAGTGCATCGCTGCAATGGCGAACGCACCGGTGTACTCACGCACCCGTTCTGAGGACGAGGTCTCACCGGGTTGGAGCACACAGATCGTCGTCAAGGTGGCTGTTGGAAAAGACTCCGGATCCACCCGTCGACCCTCAAGTTCGCCGGCCTGCTCCAAACGATCCCACATCTTTCGGATCGCCCCTGGATGCGGTGGAACCGATGTGACGAGGCCGTCGCCGTGGCGAACGGCGAGTCCCATCGCTCGGGGTCCGAAGGCGGAAACATGAATCGGGATCCGAGGTTCGAAGGAAACGAAACCAGCGTCTGGCATCAGATGGCGAATCTCCACCGGTTCGCTATCGATCGCTGAGCCCGAAGCGACGAGCGCAGGGAGCCCGTCCATAAGCCTGCGCAACTCGCTCAGATACCGATCAAAACCAGCAATGGTGAGTGGGCGACGGCCCATGATCCGCATTGCGGTATTGCCGGTCCCGATCCCGCAGAACACGCGCCCTGGGGCAATCTGATTGATCGTTGCATGCGCAGCAGCAGTGACGGCCGCGGCCCGAGTGCCGGCCACGGCCACACCAGTGCCGATCCCAATTTTTGAGGTCCGATCAGCGAGCAAGGCCATCGTCGCGTAGCAGTCAGACCACAACAGCTGGCTATCGGCTACCCAGAGATCGCTGTAACCGAGCTGTTCGGCAAGGACTCCATGGTCGATGTCGTCGATTTTGGCGGCGATACACACTCCGAGGTCCATTCACCAAAAAGTAATCCAGATCGGTGATTGCTCCGTAATGGACGAAGAGCAGATTCTGCTCTACCGAGATAACGCTGCATCGCCCACACTGGCGATGAGCGAATATTCGCTCACGGAGATCCGTCTAAAAAGGAGAATATACGAAGCGCACTTTGAAAGGTCTGGTGGCTGGTTTGGCCGCCTCCGCATTGCTGGTTGCGGCACCGATGTCGGCGTCGGCACAAGATGGCGAAGAGTCCATCGCAGCAATTGCCTCTGGCGAGGCCACGTTGTCCACCGTGGTCACCGCTCTTGGGCTCGCAGGACTTGCTGATCCCCTTGCGGACTGCTCTTACGGGCCCGTTACGGTCTTCGCTCCCGTGGACTCAGCCTTTGCTGCGCTGCCCGCCGAAACCTTGGGTGCAGCTCTGGCTGACCCGTCCGGTTTGTTGACTCAGATCCTGCTCTATCACGTGGTGCCCGGGTCACTTGATGCAGCCGCGGTGGTGTCCTCCACCTCTTTGACCACCGCCCAAGGTGGAACGATCAGCGTGAACGGTGCGGTCCTCAACGGCGATATCAACATCATCGCTACCGACATCACGGCATGTAACGGCATTGTGCACCTCATCGACGGTGTGCTGATCCCGACCCTGCCCGAGACCGGTGTTGGCTCCACCTCCACCACTTTGGCGCTTGGCGCTCTGGTGCTTTTCGGTGGATCAGCGATGCTGGTCGCCACCCGTCGTCGGATCACTGTCTGACCCATTTAGAACTGACTGTTCTACGTACACATGGTTGTAAATAGTCACGGTTCTGTTTGAACCGATGATGCAGCCCCCCGACAGGCGGTGCCCGGTTCCTTGAGGGGCCGGGCACCGCTGCGTGACGGCCTTGAATATGTGCCCTTCATCAAGCTCGGGGAACCTTTAGGGTGGCTACGTGATCGAACGCGAGCTTCGATATCTGGTCCATCGCCGTGCGGTACCGGAACTCCCTGCCGGCGATGACATCGCCCAAGGCTATTTGGTGGCGGACGGAGAGATCGCAATCCGTGTTCGACGTCGCAGACCTGCAGTGCGCATTGTTGACGAACTCACCGCTGACGGGATCGACCGGGATGCGGGTGCCGGGGATCTGACTCAAACCGACCCGCAGTGGACGATGACAATCAAAGCCCCGCTCGCGGCGGAGGAATCCGGATCTGCCGGTGCGCCGATATCGGGTTCGGAGCGCCGGGAAGTGGAGATTCCTCTCCGCGCAGATCAGGCCGGCGAACTCTGGGAGATCTGCGGGGATCGGACCATTGAAAAGACCCGCCATGTGATCGCCCTCAGCGACGGTTTAGTTGCCGAAGTTGATGTGTTCTCTGGTCGGTGGGACGGTCTGGTGATGGTGGAAGTGGAGTTCGGCGATCGAAGTCAGGTGACCAGTTTCGTGCCACCGGACTGGTTCGGACCTGAGGTGACCTCTGACCGTCGGTTCACGAACGCCGGTCTCGCAATGGCGACCTCAGATGAGGAAGCAGACCTGCGTCAGATCATTCAGGCTGAGTGCGGTATCGGGGCATAGTCGAGCATCAGATCGATCCGGCCCTCGCCGCGATCGAGTAGCAGGATGTGTTCGGAGGCCGACACCTGTCGGGCGCGTTGGCTGCGGTGACTGGCGCGCATTATCAAGCGGCGGTAACCCCACAATCGTGCTCGTGTCACACAGGCCACCGACAATTCGGTTGCCACACCTCGGCCTCGATACTCCGGTCGCACGGCGATCCGAAGGTCGCCACTCACATTGACCCGGGCCGCCCCGATGATGTGTCCGTTGACCATGGCTGCGAGCCGAAATCCGCTGAAACCTTTCGAGGTCGGGGATTTACGTGGGTGAACAGCGTCGCTCTGAGTTGCAGGATCGGGTTCGGGTTCGAGGCTGTGAAGTTCGCCGATGGCTGCGTTGAATTGCTCGTAGGCCTCGAGCAGGCTCGGGTGATCGGCTCCGACGATCAGTAACCGATCGAGCAACCTGTCGCCAGTGTGATCAGCGTGATCTGTACCGCCCGTGCTACCAGAGAGATCTAGCACAATCCTGCCGAGGGGATCACTGCGTCGGTCGGAGGCAAGATCCATCCGTGCATCATGCCAGAGCGGTATGTCCCAAAGGTTTCGGCTCGGTGAATCCTTCCGTTAGCATCCTGGGAATGAAAAGACCGGACAATTGCAATGGGAGGACGGCACTGGCGATGAAGTTAGTGAGAGTCGGCTTCGTAGCTACAGCGATCGCAGCGCTCACAATCAGCGGATGCTCAACATCGAGCACTGCCGAGCCGGTGGTGGTCGCGGACTCCGCAGTAGTATCGGTTCCCGCATCAGGAGCGACATCGGTGATTTCTGAACTGGTGACTGGCCAGCGTGGAAAGGAACTTGTTGATCAGGGAGCACTCGTGATCGATGTGCGGACCCCAGCCGAATATGCCGAGGGCCATGTGCCTGATTCGCTCCTGATTGACGTGTCAGCATCCGACTTTGCCGCCCAAATCAGCCAACTCGACCCTCATCAGGCATACGTGGTGTATTGCCGCTCCGGTAATCGCTCGGCAGCGGCCATCAATCAGATGCTGGCTGCAGGATTCACGGAGCTTTATGACATGGGGCCGCTGACAGCCTGGGCTCAAGCCGGGCATCCGGTTGTCACCAACTGAGACACCCCTGCTGTAGAAAGGGGAGATGGCGATCTCTTGTGCCCATTGCGGTGGAGCACACCAACGACCCGATGAGGTCAGGGCCTGCTGGGCTTCAGGAGCAGACCATCTCGAGGACGAACACCAATCAGATGGTGCGGGCCGTGAACCATCAGAGATTTCTCCCAGCAATCGCAAACATCAGCAGGTTTCCACATCTGTGAGCCAAGCGAGCACAGGCTTCGCTCACCAGAGCCTGGCACCGCCGCCCGAGCTTGGGCGCCAGTTATTGATCAAGGCTGATCACACCGATCAGATCCCCTCGGCCTGGTTGGGTTCGGACCGGATTCGGATTGATGATGTGGTCCTTGGGGACCATGCGCAGGTGCTCCAATTGCTTCAGCGCATTCGAGAAGCGCGAGCCCGCAGCGAATCTGTGGTCTGGGAACTCGCCACTGGTACAAACTGGGATCCGGACCGACCCCCCGCCACGATTGAAACGACAGCTCCAGAGGTGCTGGGCGCACAGTTCTCTTTAGATCTCGACGACCTTCATCATCTGATCTGGACACAGTGCGTGGATTTCCGCGATCCGGATCGACCCCGCTGGCCGGTGATCGATCACGCTCTGGCACTCGGGGCGCAGCTACCCGGGCCAGAAGATCAAGGTGATCTTGTGGTGCCCTCGGTCGGTCCGGTGTGGGTGGATGCAGGTCCTGTGCGCTTCATTCCGCCGCTCGGTACGCCGTTGCCATCGAACCTGTCTGACAGGATTCCGGTGCTCAGTGCGGTGGCGATTGCCCACGGATCCCTCAGGCCGCCGATCACCGAGGAATGTTCCGCAGATCTTGCTTCCGACCAACTCGCAGCGGTTAGCCATCGAGGGGCTGCGGTTCGCGTGATTGCCCCTGCCGGCTCGGGCAAGACGAGGGTGCTCACCGAACGGGCCCGACATCTGATCAGAAATTGGCAGATTCCCACCTCGGCGATCACCGTTTTAGCCTTTAACCGCCGAGCCCAAGAAGAACTGAAAGAACGCACCTCAGATTTGCCAGGTCTGCAGGTGCGGACCTTGAACTCGGTCGCGCTGGCAATCATGAACGGAACAGCCCCGTTTGCTCGTCAGCCGCGGCCGGTCACCACGATCAACGAGCCAGATGTTCGACGCGTGCTGTCTGATCTCGTCAACTTGCCGCGACGGCGCAACACCGATCCGTTAGCCCCATGGATCGAGGCTCTCAGTGTGATCCGTCTCGGACTGCGCGATCCCGCCGCCGTGGAAGAGCTTTACGACGGAGATGTGAACGGACTGCGAGATATCTGGCCGGCCTACCAGGAGTCCCTGCAACGGCGCGGATGGGTGGACTTCGACGGGCAGATCTACGGCGCAATCACATTGTTACTGACCGATCCCGTAGCCCGACGGGCCGCGCACGCAGCCTGTCAGGTGTTGTGTGTGGATGAGTTCCAAGATCTCACCCCAGCTCACATCTTGATGATCCGGCTTCTCGCTGGTCCCGAAGGGTCGGTGTTCGGTGTGGGCGATGACGACCAAACGATCTACGGCTACAACGGCGCAGATCCGGCTTGGTTGATTGATTTCGCTACGTTGTTTCCGGGTTCAGGTGCCCATCCCCTCGAAGTGAACTATCGCTGCCCGGTGGACCTCGTGCAGGTGGTGGAACGGCTACTGCGACACAATCGGAGACGAGTTCCTAAACAGATCAGAGCAGCCCCGGATCGGAACCCGTCCCCGCAGGGCTGGTCAACGATCAGTAGTCCTGACCCGGTAGCAGACACGACGAGTCGTGTAGCCGCACTTATCGCAGATGGGTCGGCTCCAGGAGAGGTGGCGGTGCTCGCCCGGGTCAACGCTGTGCTCGCTCCCGTGCAGGTAGAACTCGTGAGCCGTCACATTCCAGTCACCGGTGGTGTCGGGCCTGAGTTCCTCGACCGCACTGCGATCCGAGCCTTTCTCGCTTGGCTTCGTCTTGGCCAAGGAGTGTTCACTGCCGCTGACCTCGTGGAAGCCTTGCGGCGGCCTTCACGCCCGCTGCATCCGCGATGCACCACATGGGTGAGCGAACAACACGACCTCCACGGTCTGCGGCGGCTCGCTCTTCGTCTCCGAGAAGAACGCGAATCTCAACGAGTGCTGGATTTTGCGGCCGACATCGAACGGCTCGGCGAGGCGCTCACCTCTGGTGCGAGCACCACGGACTGCGTGAATCTGATTATTGATGATTACGGGCTCGGTTCGTCGATCTCAACGGTGGATCTGACCCGACGAGGAATGAATCGGGCCTCCCAAAGTGACGATCTGACTGCCCTTCGTCAACTGGCCCGTCTCCAATCGGACCCGGCAGGTTT
Source organism: Ilumatobacteraceae bacterium (assembly GCA_018401375.1). GTDB lineage: Bacteria > Actinomycetota > Acidimicrobiia > Acidimicrobiales > Ilumatobacteraceae > M30B72. The sequence goes on from JAGYKR010000004.1 coordinate 17,635, forward strand.
TGAGTCTTGGCTTCGTCGTAGCGTGTCGGTGCCATCTGATGCTCACGGCGTGTTGTTGTCCACCGTGCATCGCGTCAAAGGTCAGCAGTGGCCCCAGGTCATCGTCCATTTCGCGGATCATGAACAGTTTCCCCATCGTCTCGCCGAGGACGTGGATGAAGAGCGCAGACTGTTCCATGTGGCGCTCACTCGAGCACAGACCCATGCCACGATCGTGACGGGTATGGAGCCCTCGCGCTTCGTCTCAGAATTGACCACGGAACCTGATCAGATGGCGGAGGAACCGGCACCTGTGACCAAGATTCGATCCTCCACAATCCCAAAGATCGCATCGGGTGCGGGGAGAGATTTTGCTTCCATGGCGCCGGTGTCCCAGCGGGCCGTAGAACTGTTGCGGGTGTATCGAACAGAGGTGAAAGGTTCGCGTCCGGCCTATCTGGTGTTCGACGATGCAACTTTGCATGCGATTGCGGACGCGCTACCTGAATCGTTATCCGAACTCGCAGCGATCCGTGGGATCGGTCCCGCCAAACTGGAATTGCATGGTGACGCAGTCCTCTCGGAGATCCAAAAGGCCCTCAGCGAACAGATTGACATCGAACCGGAGACGAACGGGTAGATCCCACTCACTGACGCAACTGGCCGCAGACAGACTGTCGAGGATCGGGACTAGGGTTCGGACGGTGACCGTTCACGCTCTCATGCTCGACCGCCCAGTGTGGCGGGGGCGTATGCACAGTTGGACGTTTTTCGCTTTGATCCCCGCTGGCCTCGCCCTGATTGTCCTCTCCGAGGGTGCTCTCGCCCGAACCGCCAGCATGATCTACGTGGCGAGCGTGCTGGCAGTCTTTGGGACCTCGGCGGCATACCACCGTCTGGCGCAGACATTGCGGGCACGAATGATCATGCAGCGGCTCGATCATTCGATGATTTACCTGTTGATCGCCGGGACTTATGTGCCGTTATGTCTGGTGGCTCTTCCACCAAAGTGGGGTATCCCCCTGCTGATCGCCGTCGGAACGATCGGTCTGCTCGGCATGGTGCTGAAGCTTGTGGCCTTTGGACGGTGGACCTGGCTGGCCTACTCGCTGTACCCGGTGATGGGATGGGCTGCGGTGATTGCGAGTCCTGCTTTGATTCGTTACCTCAGCCTCACCGAGTTATTGCTGGTGATCGCCGGCGGACTGGCGTACACGATCGGCTTGCCAATTTTCGCTTTGAAAAGGCCCGATCCATGGCCCCAAATCTTCGGCTATCACGAGATCTGGCACCTGTTCACTGTGGTGGCAGCACTGCTGCATTTCGCCGCAGTGGCCACCTTTGTCCTATGACCTCACCTGAGGTGTTCATGCCTCGGATCTCATGTTGGGGTCCTCCTCGCCGGACTCTCGGGTCCGTCGACAGCGATGCGGCTGTCGGTCGGGGGTGTGGTGGGTGGTCGTGCCGATCACCGAGGTGACCGTGATTGTTCGCTGAGCGTCGATTGTCATCTTGGCTCTCGTGTTGTGAATCAGATTGTGGTGCTGTTGGCAGATCGGAACGAGGTTGTCGAGATCGGTGCGTCCGCCGTTTTTCCAATGGTCGATGTGGTGGATGTGACAATCGGTCACCGAAACCTCACAACTGGTCATGAAACAGGTTGCATACATCGCTTCGATCGCTCGGCGCTGAGCGACGCTCGTGGATCTGCGCTCACGGCCGAGATCGAGCACCACACCCCATCGGTCACGAAGGATCGGGATCAATGCTGCAGTACAAGCGATCTCGCGGGCGACGTCCACAGGGATTAAGGATCCGTTGCTGTGCTCGCAGATCGTGTCGGGGTGGGCCCCGTTGACCAAGGTCTCATGGTCGATGAGGATCGATACCGCGGCTTTTCCGTCGGGCCCGTCACCGGATTGAGTGAGTAGAGCGATTAAGGCCAAACCAGTGGACTGGTCGCGATTGAGATCCCGGTTCTGGTGACGCAAGGCGGCCGCTCGATGGCCTAGCAAACTAGCGATCTCTGCGTGAGTGGTGGGGTCAAGAGTGGCGGTGAGTTTGCCCAGTCCAGTGTCGGGATCAATCCATGTGGAAGCGACGATCAATCCGCTCAGGTCACGCAGCGGATCGAGCCCGGCTTCGGCGGCGAGGCGGACGAGAAGTTGGTTCAAGAACCTAGTGAACCTCACCGGGCCCATCGTGAGCGCCGCATCCAAGATCTGGGTTTCCACGGTGAGCAACGCCTCCCATAGAACCGGACTAATGGTGTGGGACAGACGAGCGAGAGCTTTGATGTGGGAGGTGGAGACCTTTCCGTTCTGGAGAGCCGGTGCGAGTGAGATCAGATGCTCGAGCACAAGGGATTGACGTTCGAGTTGGTTGCCTTCTCGGGTACTCAGGCCCGAGGTCTCATTGAGGCCCTGGGCTGACACATCAGATTCGGTGTCCAATGCCGGCTGCGGCTTTGGGTGGGGACCCGGCCCCGGAGGTGGGGGTGGTGGTTGGAGAACGCGGGCTCGCGACCGTAGGGCGGCATCGCCGGCATCCATCACGCTGCGCAGTTGCTTGAACTCCCGCATCGCCGCAGTGACCCCGGTAGAGGACAACTGGCCGATCTGCAGAAGATCGATGGCCCGTCGGGCGTCGGCAACGAGGCCGGTGAGAAGTTCTTCGACATGTGAGACGCTCGCTGTCGCTGTGATTGTCATCGGAACCCCCCCCGTCTGGTGATCGTCATGGGTCCGCTGACCCGTGGGAATCACCATAGATAGGGGGTGTCACAGAGACGAACGATTCAGATGCTGATCAGTCCACCGTCCAGGTTCCGTTGGAGCGCAATAGGGCAGCCAGGTCCCCCGGACCGCTCCGTTCGGAGGCTGCAGCGACCTGAGCACTCACAGCGGACGCGTACTCGGTGCGCTCCACCGATCGGAACACGCCAAATGGGGTGGGGGAGTGGTCGTCGTAGCTCAATCGGGCCAGAGCAAAAGCCAGTGACGGATCATGACGGGCGGCATCGTGGACCAGTAAGCGGTCCTCACCCACCTCGGCTACTTCTACGATCCCCAACTGTCCATCAGGTTTCATGATCACGCCGCGCTGTCCGTCCACTCCGAAACGAATCGGCTGGCCGTGAACAAGATCGATCATCATCTCCTCGCGCACATTTCGCTTAGTGACCCCATCGAACTGACCGTCGTTGAATACGTTGCAGTTTTGATAGATCTCCACGAAACTCGCACCGCGATGATCGTGAGCGGCTCTGAAGGTCTCCATCATGTGCTGACGATCGAGATCGTGGGTACGGGCCACAAAACTGGCTTCGGCTCCGAGCGCCACCGCCAACGGATTGAACGGATGATCAAGAGACCCAAACGGTGTGGACTTGGTGACCTTGCCGATTTCGGATGTCGGAGAGTACTGGCCTTTGGTGAGGCCGTAGATCCGGTTATTGAACATCAGGATCGTCAGGTTCACATTTCGGCGAAGTGCGTGGATCAGATGGTTACCACCGATGGATAGTCCGTCACCGTCGCCAGTGATCACCCACACATCCAGGTCGGGTCGCGCCACGGCGAGGCCAGTGGCGATCGCCGGAGCCCGACCGTGGATCGAGTGCATCCCGTAGGTGTTCATGTAATAGGGCAGACGGCTCGAACAACCAATCCCCGAGATGAACACCGTGTTCTCCGGGGCCACGCCAAGATCGGGCATCAGCATCTGGATTGCCTGCAAGATCCCGTAATCCCCGCAGCCGGGACACCAGCGGACCTCTTGGTCGCTCGTCCAATCCTTTTTGGTTGTGATCCGTACGTTGGTATCACTCATCACAGCACCTCCTGGGCATGTGTGTGGATATGGGCTTGGATTTCGCGGGCGGTGAAAGGGAGTCCGGCCACCTTCGGGATCGATGTGGCATCGATCAGATACTCCGCTCGGATGATCCGGGCCAACTGCCCGAAGTTGAGTTCGGGGATGATCACCTTTTTAAAGGACTTCAAGATGTCGCCAAGGTCATTGGGTAGTGGGTTGAGATGTGTGAGATGTACCCAGGCCAACTTGTGGCCTTCACGCCGTTCGCGCTGCACAGCGGCATCGATCGCAGCCCAAGTGGAACCCCATCCGAGGAGGCAGAGATCAGCGTCTCGATCCCCTACCACCTCGGTCGGTGCATAATCCTTAGCGATACCGGCGATCTTGGCAGCCCGAAGCTCACCCATGCGGGCGTGGTTCTCTGGGGTGTAGTTGATGTTGCCGCTGCCGTCTTGTTTTTCGAGACCACCGATGCGGTGCATCAATCCCGGAGTGCCCGGGATCGCCCAGGGACGAGCGAGGGTCACAGGATCGCGGAGATACGGCCAGTATTCCGGGTTTCCGTCGGAGTCCTCATGGTTGTACTCGGTGGTGAACTCCACAGAGATGTCCGGCAAGTCCTCAATGTCCGGCAACTTCCATGGCTCAGAGCCATTGGCCAGATAACCGTCAGATAGCAAGATCACCGGTGTGCGGTATTTGAGTGCGATCCGACAAGCCTCGATAGCAGCATCGAAACACTGTGCGGGGCTGTAGCTCGCAATCACCGGAAGTGGTGCCTCCCCGTGTCGACCAAAGAGCGCAATATTTAAGTCGGCAGCCTCAGTTTTGGTGGGAAGACCGGTGGAGGGTCCTCCGCGCTGGATATCGACGAGCACGAGTGGTAACTCCATCGAGATCGCAAGCGAGGTGGTCTCACTCTTCAGAGCCACCCCTGGACCACTGGTGGTGGTCACAGCTAAGTGGCCCGCAAAAGCAGCGCCGAGCGCCATCCCGGCTGCCGCGATTTCATCTTCGGCTTGCACCGTGCGCACACCGAAGTGCTTGTGGCGGGAGAGTTCGTGCAAGATGTCACTGGCCGGGGTGATCGGATACGAACCGAGGGTGACCGGCAGTTTCGCGAGTTGGCCGGCGGCGACGAGACCCCAGGCTAAAGCGGTGTTGCCGGTGATTGAGGTGTACTCGCCTGGAGGCATGACCGCTGGCCGGACCTCGTAGCGATGCCCCACCTGCTCTGTGGTCTCGGCGTAGTTGTAGCCGGCCATGAACGCTGTGTGGTTGGCTGCGGCCACGAGTTCGTTCTTCTTGTACTTGTCCGCGATCCACTGAATGGTGGCTTCGATCGGTCGTGTGTACATCCAGGACACGAGGCCGAGAGCGAAGAAGTTTTTGGAACGTTCCGCATCCCGGGGTTTCACCCCGAGGGGTTCGCACACCTCTTTCGTGATGGAGGTCATCGGAACCTCGATCAATCGGTAGCCAGCGAGACTTCCGTCGGTTAACGGGTTTGCGGTGTAGTCCACCTTCTCGAGATTGCGCTCATCAAAGGCGTCAGAGTTCACGATCAGAGTGCCGCCGGTCTCAAGCCGGGACAGCTCCGCCTTGAGCGCGGCTGGGTTCATTGCCACGAGGACGTTTGGTTCGTCACCGGGTGTGGTGATGTCGTGGTCGGAGATATGAACCTGGAAACTGGAGACACCGTTGATGGTGCCTGCAGGGGCTCGGATCTCGGCCGGAAAGTCCGGCAGGGTAGACAGGTCGTTGCCGAACGATGCGCTCACAGAGGTGAACCGATCCCCAGTGAGCTGCATTCCGTCCCCTGAGTCGCCGGCAAATCGGACTACGAGGCGGTCAAGGAACTCCGCTTCGTCGGACCGTTCAATCATGTCGGTCATCATGCATCCCTTCAGCATCGCGCCTCGTTGCGCGTCGCTGTTGCAGATGTTAATCAGATACGCATGTGCGATTGTTCATGGGAGACAAAGAACGGGATGTGGGTAGTTCTTTAGGGTCAAAAGTCCATTTGAAAATCCCGAAGATTTAAGGGATCGCACGACCGATGACCCCGTCAGAGATCAACGAGCCTGATAAACCGCGCGGTGAGTTTTCAGTCCGCCACGTCATCAGCGCTGTCGCTGCGGAAAGATTTCGGGCTGGGTCGGTGGTCAATGTCTGCCATGTCGGATCAGCAGAGAGATCAAAGTGCAATGTGCTGCCATTACCAAAATGAACATATGCCGACGTTTGATCTAGGCGCACGGTCAGATGCTGTCGTTCGAGTTGGCGATCTACGGGCCAATTGTGTTGCGACCCAGGCCCGATCCGGGTGAATCTCCAGTCAAACTCCCAGTGGGCGCTCGTGCGCCAATAGCTCGGCTGTTCACCGCGCAAAATGTCGGTGAGAGGCAAGCCATCGCATTGCAGCGGTATCGGCGCGCCGATCGCATCGCAGATCGTCGGGAACAGGTCAATGTTCTCTGTAAACAGATCCACGCTTTGGCCGGCCACGAAATCCAGATCGGCACGGCCCGCAGGTTTGATCAAGCAGGGGATGTGGTAAGAGGCGCCGAAGTAGCCGGCCTTTTCGATCAGACCGTGATCGCCGAGATGCTCACCGTGGTCAGAAGTGATGATCACCATGGTGTCCTCCCACTGACCGCTGGCGCGCAGATGGTCGAGTACCCGGCCGAGTTGGGCGTCTACTTCGGAGACCATGCCGTAGTACTGAGCCATGACCGCCGCCATCTCCGTGGGGTCGGTGGGCGCGCTGGTGTAGTCAATCGACAGAAGTTGTCGGTGCAGATCATGGGCGGGCTCACCGATACCGATCGGGGTCGGCATCTGATCGGGTGAGTACATCTGAGAAAAGTGACCTGCCGCTGCGTAGGGCGGGTGGGGGCGGAGATAACTGAGATGAGCAAACCAGGGGTCGGTTCTGGTGGACAGCCACGTCACAGCGTGATCGGTCAGGAATGCGCTGTGACTGTGTTCAGCGGGGCGTTGTGATTCCGTGCGCAACAACTCATCAGGTCCATCGGGGAGTTGATGTCCGAGGTCACGAAGCCAGGCCCGCCACAGCGGGAACTCACGGATCAACGGCAGTGCCACTTCGAAGCCGGGCAGGAACTCCTCGTAGTTGTGAAGGCGAGGGTCCTCAGCGCTGGTGATGGTGCGAGGGTCAACGCTTTGGTCGGTGTATCCAAACACTGTGGGGGTGTAGCCGTGTCGGCGGGCGCAGAGAGCAAGATTGTCGAACCCCGCTTCGAGGGGTGACCCGTTGGCCATCACCCGATGATTGAACTGATACATCCCCGTGTACAACGAGGCCCGGCCCGGACCACAGGGCGCAGCCTGCGCATAGTGCTGAGTGAAACGGGTGCCTTCCTCTGCGAGAGCGTCGAGGTTCGGTGTCGCAACAGCCCGCATCCCGGCACAACCGAGAGCGTCGGCGCGGAACTGGTCGAGGGTGATCACTAAAACGTTGGGCATTTTCACAGGGCTACGCAGAGGCTGGTCGGGACAATAGCCGCAAGACCCTGCAGGGAACTGTTTGTGATGGACTCTTCACGTTCCTGTGGCAGGGGACTAGGGTCCTCGCAGGCATGGCGCACCTTCGTTTCAGTTTCGGGACCATGGGGTCGGGTAAGAGCACGTTGGCTCTTCAGATCCATCACAACATGGCCTCGCGCGATCTGTTCGGCTTGTTGCTGACCTGTTTGGACCGGGAGGGCCATCAGGTGACAAGTCGTCTCGGTCTGTCCTCCCCAGCCATCCAAGTGGAAGCCGGTTTGGATCTGCACGCTGTAGCTCTCGCCCACTGGCCCCTGCATTATCTGGTGTGCGATGAGGTGCAGTTTTATTCGCCAGCCCAGTGCGATCAACTGGCCAAAGTGGTGGATGAACTCGATGTGGATGTGTTTGCGTTTGGCCTGATCACAGACTTTAGGGGCCGGCTGTTTGAAGGTACACGCCGCATGTTGGAACTCGCCGATGAACGGGTGCCACTTCAAGTGGAGGCCCGATGCTGGTGTGGGGTGCGAGCCACCCATAACGCACGGGTGGTAAACGGCATAGTGGTCTATGAGGGCGAGACGGTTGTGGTGGGAGACACGAAAGACTCGTCCACTCCACCGTTGTTCGGCGACACGGTTCGCTACGAGTTGCTGTGTCGGCGTCACTTCGTGATCGGCGACCTTGGAGACTGATTCAGTTGCCGTTTAGTTAGGCCCAGGAGCACTCGAGGCGCTTGATGCCGTTGATGAAGTTGCTCTGCAGATAGGCCGGCTCACCGGTGATCCGCATGGTCGGCATGCGGCGTCGCAATTCGTCAAAGATCACTGAAATCTCGCGACGAGCGAGGTTCGCGCCCAGACAGAAGTGAGGCCCTCCAGCTCCGAATCCCACCTGTTGGGGCTGAAGGGAGCGGGTGACATCAAAGGCTTCTGGGTTCGTGAAGACCCGCTCGTCCCTATTCGCTGCTCCGTAGAACATGACCACCTTGTCGCCTGCGGATAACTTCTGGCCAGCGAGTTCGGTATCGGTGGTGACTGTGCGACGGAAATGGATGACTGGTGCGGAGAAGCGCACGATTTCTTCCACGGCGGTACGGGTGTGAGTTTCGAAATCCCCGAACCACAGGTCGCGCTGATCGGGGAAGTCGGTGAGTGCTTTCATCCCGTGACTGATTGCGTTTCGGGTGGTTTCGTTACCGGCCACCACCAGCAAGATGAAAAAGGATCCGAACTCTTGGGAGCTGAGTTGTTCTCCGTCCACCTCGGCGTTCATCATCACTGAGGTGATGTCGTCGGTCGGGTGGGATCGCCTGCTCTCGCCGAGTTCCTGGGCGTACTGGAACATCTCGAGCGCAGCGGTCATCAAGTTCTCGTAACTCCCGCCGAAATCAGGGTCACCGGCACCGAGGATCGTGTTCGTCCAGTGGAAAACTTTGGAGTAGTCCTCGGCGGGGATCCCCATCATGTCGCAGATCACTTCAAGAGGGAGCGCTGCCGCCACGTTCTCCACGAAGTCGCAGGATTTGTCGGGGAACTCGCGCAACAAGCGATCGACGATGGTGCGCGCCTTCTCCGTGACGAAACCCTCTACCCGCGCCACCTCTTTCGGGGTGAAGCCTTTGGAGACGATGGACCGCATTCGGAAATGCTTCGGGTCGTCCATGTTGATCATGGACCCGAAGAACTCGTTCATCTCCTGGGGGAGATCACCGATGTTTGAGCCGTGCCCGGAGCAAAAGACCTGCGGGTTACGGCTCACCGTCCATGCATCTTCGTGGCGGGTCACCGCGAAGTATCCCGGCCCCGGCGGGAACGGATACCCCTCGATGACGCGCTCAGCGAAGAAGGGGAGGCCGGGCTGATCACGCAAGGTGCGATAGGCGCCGTGACGCCAGTTGCGGTCAGCTAACCAAAACTCCAAAGAAGATAGATCGATTTCGCTCATATCGACGGAGGTGGTGACATTGGACACAGACATATACACAGGGTACGTCCCTATCGCCCTGATCTGTGCGATCTTCGTCTACTTTGAAACCATGAGCGATGATGTGCCAGGCGGGGCCGATCCAATATTCGAACCAATATCCGGACCAGCAAACGAGCCGGTAACCGAGTTCACCTTCTTCGTTGACGCTGAGTTGTACATGATGAATGGCGGCGAACTGGCCGCCACCGAGGAGGATCTCCACGCTGCGGGCGTGCACAGCGTGGACATTCCCGTTGAGTACGGACTCGATCTCGGAGAACGCATCCCGGTCCGGGTGCGAGCCACCGGGCATGGTCTGCGGTTCTATTCCCGTTTGCTCGGGGTTCGTGATCCACTGCAACTCGAGGAACTCGACCGAGTCATCGCCGCAGTGCTTGCCCGAAACTCTGGGTAAGTGATCACTGGTAAATGATTCGGGGATTGACCTAACAATGACATGACAGGATCGGCCACATGACGCAGTCAGTGAGTACCAATGGAGGCGATCCGATCCCGCTGGTCCTGACAGCAGACGAGCGCGCGGCGGTGCGTGCTTTTCTGCAGCGTTCCGAGGTTCGATTATCTACTTTGCATCGCGTGGCGACAGCGTTACTTTCTGGCGCCGGCTTGGTGGTGTTGCTACCGGCTATTGAACGAGATGCGGTAGCAGTGGTGTTGCGGGCATTGACCCAGGAGTTGACCCAGGAGTTGACCTGGGTCAGATCAACTCTGGTGGCAGCGGTCGTTGTGGTGCTCGCACTTCCGCTTTTCGCGCTGTGGATGTTGCTGCGCGAATTAACCAGGTTCTATTTCCATTCCCATCATGTCGAAGTTGACGTCGATGTTGATGTCGGACGCGGCTCCGAAGGGTCGCGGGTGTTCATCCCCCGTTTCACCTTGACCGGTTTACGCCTGCCCACAGATGAGCTTGGAGCATCAGCTGGTGTCGCCCTTCGGCAGATGCGCGAACAACCCGAGATCCATGAACTCTTGGTCCCGGCCAAGGACTCCACCCGGGCCCGAATCGACCGCCAGTTGGCGGCCTACTCTCAGGCGGGTGGCAGCGATCAGGTGCGCGTTGAAGGCCTTTTGAAGCTGGTCGCCACACGAGATCGCGGTTTACTTGAAGAGGCTGCGAAAGTGGAAGCAGGGATGGCGCGCCATCTGCTGCGGCTCCAGGCCATCGTGCTGCGGTATGTGAAAGCTCTCCTCGTGTTCGTGGTGACCGCCGTGGTGATCTTTGCCGCAGCAGCAATCACGGGAGCCTCAATCGAGGATCAGGGCGCCTTGTCGCCGGCCCGATTGGTAGCAATCGCACTGCTGGTGGCGCTGTGGGCCCCGGTGATCGCCACGGTTGCCGCCACCCCGGTGCGTTGGGTGGAAGGGCTGTTGCGAGCCGAAGGCGCCCGGGCGACGTCGGTGGCGGCAGACCCCGAGTTAACCCAGATGGAGCGGGTGGTCATGGGGTTTTCCAGCCTCGGATGGGTTTTGGCGTTTCTCGCACTGCTCGGTCTCTGGGCGGACGACGACCCCTTTGGCGCTCAGCCGGTGGTCACCGGGATCGTCGTTGTTGCGACTGGAGGAGCTCAGATCGCTGCGGTGTGGCGCTGGCGTCAACGGTCCCGGGTGGCGCGCTGAGATTTGGGTCACAGCATCGCGCTGGCTACCCTGCGATTATCCATCAACTTGTCTGGCAGTGTCGTGTGAGACATATCTGTCCGAGACAGAAAACCTGTGAGAGGTAGTCATGCCCGAAGCCGTGATTGTTGCAACCGCCCGGAGTCCGATTGGCCGTGCGGTCAAGGGTTCTTTGATCAGCCTGCGTCCCGACGATATGTCCGCCCAGATCGTGAGGGCTCTGATGGCGAAGGTGCCTCAGGTCAAGCCCTCTGATGTTGAGGACTTGATCATGGGCGTCGGCCAGCCCGCCGGCGAGGCTGGCTTCAACATCGCCCGGGTGACCGCAGTGCTCGCCGGGCTTGAAGGTGTCCCTGGCGTGACCGTTAACCGTTACTGCTCCTCCAGCCTGCAGACCATTCGGATGGCCGCTCATGCGATCCGTTCGGGTGAAGGTGATTGCTTTATTGCTGCTGGTGTAGAGGCTGTGAGCCGCTACGGGTCCGGCGCAAGCGACACCGCACCCAACCCGTTGTTCCTTGCCCCGGGTGAGCGCACCGCCCTGCGGTCCCAAGGTGGTCAGCCCACCTGGAGCCCGCCTGCCGGTCTGCCCGACATGTACATCGCAATGGGCCAGACCGCCGAGAACGTGCGTGAGGTGGAAGGCGTGACCCGCCAGGAGATGGACGAGTTCGCCGCCCGCAGCCAGCAGCGGGCCGTGGCCAATGTGGAGAATGGCTTCTTCGCCGATGAGATCACTCCGCTGACCTTGCCCGACGGCACCGTGGTCTCTACTGATGATGGCCCCCGTGCCGGCACCACCGCCGAGGGCCTGTCTGGCCTTAAGCCGGTGTTTCGTCCCGATGGAGAAATCACCGCCGGCAACGCCTGCCCGCTCAATGACGGTGCGGCCGCAGTGATGGTGATGAGCGACACCTTGGCCAAGAAACTCGGTCTCACCCCGTTGGCCCGAGTGGTGTCCTCTGGCGTTTCGGCACTGGACCCAGAGATCATGGGTCTCGGCCCCATTGAGGCCAGCCGTCAGGCTTTGGCTCGCGCCGGAATGACCATCGATCAGATCGATCTCGCGGAGATCAACGAGGCGTTTGCTGCTCAGGTGATCCCGTCGGCAAAGCATCTCGGCATCCCGATGGACAAGCTGAACATCCATGGTGGGGGCATTGCTCTCGGCCACCCGTTCGGTATGACTGGCGCCCGGATCATGACCACCTTGATCCACGGTCTGCAGGTCACCGACGGCCAGTATGGCCTTGAGACCATGTGTGTTGGTGGCGGCCAGGGTATGGCGATGATCGTGGAGCGTCTCTCCTGAAATCCGCCCGGTCAGTTGCCTGACCGAATCGCTACAAAGCACACCGTGATTGTGAAAATGAGAGAGGGGGTGGGCCGTGCAGGCCCACCCCCTCTCTCGCGTAATGACGCGGGTTTCAGGTGATCAGCTGATCAGGCCCTGATCGCGCAGGAAGGTTTGGGCTACCTCCCTGGGGTCCAGTCCATCAGCAGAAACCTGGCGGTTGAGTTCCGCCATCGTCACATTGTCGAGAGGCTTCAAAATGGTCTCGACCAGAGCTTGGAATGCCTCGGGTGCCTGTTGGTACACGCTGTCAGGCAGGGTCAACGAGACGTTGTACAAGATGTTGATGCCCGGGTCATCGAGCACTTCGAGGCCGAGTGCGGCAATCCGCCCATCGGTGGTGAAGATCTCTCCAAAGGTGCAGTTGCCGTTCGCGGTCTCTTGATAGATCACGCCCACTTCCAAGATTTCGATTTGGGCGTCAGGGATCTGGAAGTCGGTGGCGGTCTCAAACAGCACGAGTCCGTCGGGACGGTTGGGATACTCGGTTTCCATGCAGACGACCGCATCAGCATTAGCTGCCACATAATCGGCCATACCCTGCAAATCCAACCCGGTAGCTGGACCGTCACCGGCGGTCGCAAAGCCGTAGGTGTTATTGAACGGAGACACCCCGAGCCAGCGAATCTGATTCTCCTCGAGGTCACCCACGCATACTCCGGTGCTCAGTTCTTCGCGATCAAAGCTCGGGTCCTCTTGTCCGAGATGAACGGTCCAACCGGTGCCGTTGTACTCCCAGTAGGCATCGATCTCATTGGCTAACAAGGCATCACGGTTCACGACCGTGCCGCCGAGGTTGACGTTGTTCACGGTGGCGCCACCGCCGGCTTCGATGCCAGCGATCAACAACTCGCTGAGCACGAACTGCTCAACGAAATCTTTTGAGCCGACATTGACGGTGATCCCGGAGAAGTCGAGTTCCTCGAGTGAGGTGACGGAGGCATCCGGGCCGAACATGGTGGTGCATTCGGCGGCAACACCACCGTTGTCGCCACCGTTGGCGGGCGCCGTGGTGTCAGCGGAGCCGTTGTCGTCACCTCCGCATGCGGCTGCGACCAGTGTGATCGCTGCAAGACCGGCGACCAATTTCTTGGACCTAGCAAGGTTCTTCATTGGTAATGATTTCATGTGGAGTTTTTCTCCCCTTTGTGATTGTGGTTCTGATCTCAAGGCGCGACCGTCAATCGGTGCCCGACCGCACGTGTGACGGTTCATAGACCCCGGGGACGCAATGCCTTTTCGATCAACGCGGCCAGCCAGTCGACTGACAGCGCAACCAGCGCGGTAAGGCCCGCGCCGGTCACCAACACAAGATCTCGGCTGAGGCCGATCCCTGCGTTGATGGTGGCACCGAGTCCGCCACCACCGATCAGGAAGGCCAGAGTGGCCATCCCTACGGTGATGACGAGTGCGGTGCGGATTCCCGCCAAGATCACCGGCACAGCGAGAGGAATCTCGATCTGTCGGAGCACATGACGGCGAGTGAGACCCATACCTCGTCCAGCTTCGATAACCGCTGAATCCACCTGATCGAGACCAACCATGGTGTTGCGGATCACTGGTAACAAGGTGAACAAAGTGAGCGCCCAGATCGTGGTCCATTGACCACGTCCGAGCCATGCGAAGGCGAGCACCAATAAGCCGAAGGCTGGGATCGCTTGGCCAGAGGTGGCCACTGCGAGCACCGGACCACCGAATCGGCGATAGCGAGGCCGTGTCAACACAATCCCGAGGGGTACGGCGATCAGCACAGTGAAGGCGGTAGCCCAAAATGTGATCGAGAGGTGCTGCTCGAGTTGGGGTCGCAGGTTTCGGCTCCAGTCCAGGGCTCGGCGATCCTGGAAGATTTTGTCGGCGCGCTGATAGTTCACCCACAGGGCCAGTGCCCCAAGGCTGATGAGCAGTGGGGTAACGAGCAGAGCCAGATTGGACCGGAGGCGCATGACCAACATCTACTGCGACCTGTTTTCGACAGCGAGTAGGTCGTAGTGCTTCTTAGCTTCAGCCCGCATCCGCTTCAACACATCGGCGAGGCGTTCCACATCGAGGATCCCGAGGAACCGACCCTGATTGTCCACAACACAGGCCTGGCCGGCATTGGATAACAACATTTCCTCGAGCGCATCATGCAAGGTGGCGTTGGTCGGTACTTTGGCTCGCACGGTGACGCCGTGGCGAGTGATATCAAAATCGGCCCGGGCCAGATGCTCGCTGCCCACCCATCGCGCTGGTCGCCGTTCGGCGTCGAGGACCAGCATCCACTTTTCCTCCGAAGCATCAAATGCAGCCCGAGTTTCTTGCGCAGTAGCGCTGACTTCCACAACCGCAAAACTGTCGGCGAGTTGGATGTCGCGGACTCGCTCGAAGTTGAGGCCCTTCAAAGTAGAACCTGATCCAATGAAATCGCTCACGAAGTCATCCACCGGATAGGCGAGGATCCGCTCGGGGGTGTCGAACTGGGCAATCCTCGATTGATCACCCAAGATCGCGATCCGGTCACCCATTTTGATTGCTTCGTCGATGTCGTGGGTGACGAACACGATTGTCTTCTTGAGTTCAGACTGCAGTCGGAGGAACTCATTTTGTAAACGGTCGCGGGTGATCGGATCGATTGCCCCGAAAGGCTCATCCATCAACAACACGTCAGGGTCAGCACCGAGTGCCCGAGCCACACCGACGCGTTGGGCTTGGCCGCCGGAGAGTTCTTTCGGGTAGCGATCGCGGTAGATCGATGGGTCGAGTCCGGTGAGTTCTAAAAGTTCGTCTACCCGGGCTCGGATTGTGTTTTTGTCCCAGCCAAGAAGTTGAGGCACGGTTGCGATGTTTTGAGCGATGGTGTGGTGAGGGAAGAGGCCAACTTGTTGGATCACGTATCCGATTCGGCGTCGAAGCAGATCTGGGTTCACCTCGGTGACGTCTTCTCCATCAAAGATGATCCGTCCAGATGACGGTTCAATCATCCGGTTAATCAAACGCAAGGTGGTGCTTTTGCCGCATCCAGACGGCCCGACAAGAACCAGAATCTCCCCGCGGGGAATCTCGAGGTCTAACTCGGCAACAGCGGGGACCTCGGTCCCCGGGTACACCTTGGAGACATGTTCGAGTCTGATCATCACGTCACGTGACGCGTCATCGGTTTCGGCCGGAGTCGCGGCAGAGGGGGCAGCGGTAACCGAGGCTGGGCTGGTGGCAAAACTAGTCATGATCGAAGTCCCTTGGAGATGGTGAGTTTGCGAAGGAGCGCGAAACCGGCGTCCACGAGTAAGGCCAGCAATACGGTGAAGACCACGCCGGTCCACATCCGCTCAACCGAGGTGAGGTCGGGGAAGCGCTGCAACCCGTCTCGGATGTAGCCGCCGAGTCCAGATCCGCCCACCAAAGGGGCGATGGCCGCAATCCCGATGTTGAGCAAGGTGGCCACTCGAATCCCGGTCAGGATGATCGGCCACGCCAAGGGCAATTCCACCCGGATCAGGCACTGGGACTTTGACAAACCCATTCCCCGGGCGGATTCGATAATCGCCCGGTCCACATCTTCAAGACCGATCACGGTGTTACGCAGAATCGGCAGGATCGAATACATCGTCAACGCAATGATCGGACCGCGATCACCGATCCCAACCCCAGGCAGTGAGATGAATACCGCGAATAGAGCGAGCGAAGGGATCGTTAGAAAGATGCTGGCGGTGCCGAGAATCGGGCCGCGCAGTCGGGCCAGCCGATGAATGGTGACCCCGAGCAGAATGGAGATGACAGCGGCCCAAGCCATTGACATCGCCACCAGTTGCAGGTGATCCACCGTGTTCGTAAAGATCCTCGCAAAGCCCTCACGCTCGCTGATGAAACTCCACCAACTCGCATAGGCCGAAGTGTCGGCGAGTAAGCCCGGAAGGTTCCACAGACCGCTCAGGAGCTGCCGAACTCCTCCGAAGACATCATTGTTCGCAGCGGTGTCGGCAAGAAACAGATACCACAACACCGCAGCGGCGCTGAGGGCCAACAGGATGTTCTTGATCACCGGTTTTGGGGCAGGGGGCACCGCCTCCGTCGCCCCGGAATGAGCCTCATCAAGTTCCGACGGAGTCCTGGAATCTGGAGTCATGATCTCGGTCACGGCTCGGATTCCTCGGTGGTGCGCAGCACTGCGCTAGCTTCGGCGATCTCTTCCTCTCAGCGCACATCCGGGCGCATCGGGTCGTCGTGGGACATGAATTCTCCTCACTGACCATAGCGCGGTGATTCGCCAAGGTGAACTTATGACCCGGTCTAGGTGACTTGACCGAGGGTGGAGACGGGTTCAGAACTCCCAGCGGTTAGGTCGATCAGCTCTCACCCGGACCTCGCCGGAAGAGTGCGGTTCGCGGATCACACGCAACACGTAGTGCTCTCCCGCAGAGGTGAGTTCAGCGATTACATAGCCTTCGCTGGAATCGCGCAGACCGCCGTTAATCGGATGGAAAGCAGATATTTCCAGTCCCGCCTGTTCTGCTTCGGCCCACCACAGATGAACGAGTCCTTGGCGTAATTCAGGCTCTTCGATGAGGTCGTTACCTTCGAGCAGGAGTTCCACTGTGTCGATGCGTACCTCGAGAAGTTGCGATACATCCACCACGGCGCTGCCCGCCATCTCGTCGTCAAACATCACGACCACAGGGCCATCTCCACCCCAGCAACTCCCAATGAACCCGTAGCGCATGAGCGGATAACCGTCATCGCCGGTGGTGCGAATCTGCACCCGATCCCCGGGAATGAAATCGGTCATCGATCACCCACAGCTGCGAGTACCTGATCAGAGAGTTGGGCCCACTGTCTCGTGGCGGTGGCCGCCCACTTATCGAAACTCTGATCGGTGAGAGCGATCAACGAGATGTGTGCTTCGGGATCAACCCACATCATCGTCCCCGCTCCTCCGAAGTGACCAAAGGTGGACGGAGATCTTTCGCGCCCCATCCAGTGTGGCGATTTCTCGCCAGCGATCTCCATGCCGAGTCCCCACGGACAAGGTGTGTAACGCCCCATCCCCGGAACGATACCGTCGAGGTCCGGGTACTGGGTTCGGGTGACCTCGGTCAAGGTGACCGGGCTGATCAGGCGCGGTACGAGTAGTTCGCTAGCGAACTTGGCGAGGTCGGTGACCGTGCTGGAGAGGCCGTGCGCCGCGGACCCGGAAAACTGACTGGAGGTCATCTGGAGAGGGATCAGCACGGCTTCGGTGAGGTACTCGCCAAAGCTCATACCGGACTGTAGTGCTAGCCACTCTGCTGCGATCTCGATACCGGTGTTGGAGTAGATCCGGCTCGCTTCCACCGGTGCCACTGCAGTGTCGCCCTCAAAGGGATAGCCGGCGGCATGGGACAACAAGTGGCGAAGGGTAATGGGGGCTTGGCCCGCCGCGGACACGGGGAGTGCCGCATCGAGGTCCAGCACTGTCTCTTCCACAGCGATCGCAATCGCGTAGGCGCTGACCATTTTGGTGATCGAAGCCAGCCGATAGACACGATCGAGTTCACCGTGATGAGCGAGGATCTCCACCGGCCCACGGCGGCTCGAGACCACGCAGGCGCTGACGTTGGGAACAGGCCACTCGGCTACCTCGGCCAAGACACTCGAGAGTTTCTCGGTGAGTGGACTCTGGGGGCTCACCGTGTCTCTGTTTCTTGTTGGTGATCAGTTGGCCGGACTGGAGCGCACGAGTTCGGCGGTTCGAAAGGCCAGTTCGAGGCCTTGTCGGCCGTTGAGTCGAGGATCGCACACCGTCTCGTAGCGATGGTCCAGATCCGCATCACTCAACGCATCGGCCCCGCCGAGGCATTCGGTGACGTTTTCTCCGGTGAGTTCCACATGGATTCCGCCCGGCCAGGTGCCCTCGGTGCGATGGGCTCGCACGAACCCTTCGATCTCGTTGGTGATCGCATCGAAGTGGCGGGTTTTACGACCACTCGGAGCGGTGTAGGTGTTGCCATGCATCGGATCGCAGGCCCAGACGACGGGATGGCCCGAATCCGTGACCGCTCGCAAAAGCGGACGCAATTTTGATTCCACTTGGTCGGCACCCATCCGCGAAATCAATGTGAGCCGACCCGGGATCCGAGAGGGGTTCAATGCCTCACACAGCGAGATCGCATCATCGGCGCTGGTGGAGGGACCGATCTTGCAGCCGATCGGGTTGCCGACGCCGCGCAGGAACTCCACATGGGCACCATCGAGCTCGCGTGTGCGCTCGCCAATCCACAACATGTGGGCAGAGCAGTCGTACCAATTGCCTGTCAGAGAGTCGCGCCGGGTGAGCGCTTCCTCGTACCCGAGGATCAACGCCTCATGGCTGGTGTAGACATCCACCTCACGCAGGTTCGGATTGGATTCGGTATCCATGCCACAGGCCCGCATGAACTGCACAGCTCGTTCGATCTCGTCGGCCACTTGCATGTAGCGCTGGCCCTCGGAGCTCGAGGCCAAAAACTCTTGGTTCCACGCATGCACCCTGTCGAGCGCAGCAAAGCCACCTTTGGTGAAGGCTCGTAACAGGTTCAAAGTGGAAGCTGATTGGTGGTAGGCCTGTACGAGACGGTCCGGGTCGGGGACCCGTGCTGCGGCGGTGGGCAGTTCGTTGTTAACGATATGACCTCGGAACGAAGGGAGTTCCAGATCGCCGATCTTCTCGGTGGGGCTCGAGCGGGGCTTTGCAAACTGGCCTGCCATGCGCCCGACCTTGACTACGGGCACACCCATCGAATAGGTGAGCACTACCGCCATCTGCAGAATCACTCGCAACTTTTCGCGAATGTTGTCAGCCGAGAACTCCTCGAAGCTCTCGGCGCAGTCACCAGCCTGCAACAAAAAAGCGTTGCCTGCTGCCACGTGGCCGAGCGCGGTCTGAAGCGATCGGGCCTCCCCGGCGAACACCAGCGGGGGGTAGGAGCCAATCTGCTTTAAGGCAGATTCGAGGGCGCCCTCGTCAGGCCAAGATGGTTGCTGGCCTGCGGGCAGGGCGCGCCATGAGGTCGGTGACCAGGCGGCTCGCGAAGTGGACATGTTCCGCAGGATATCGGTCAGAAAACCACGAAGAGCAGCCCGCGGGCTGCTCTTCGTCTTCGTCTAAAAGTTAAGTGAGATTGCAGCGTGGTCAGACGGCGAGGATGCGCTCGGCATCATCACGTAAACCGGTGACCGCCCGGCTGACCAGACGGCGGGCTGCTTCGGCGGTGACGCCGAGACTTTCGCCCACCTCGCGGAAGCTTTTACGCTCCCCGTCCAGCAGGCCAAAGCGAGCTTCCACAGCGAAGCGGGCCCGAGTGTCGAGGGTGCTGAGCAACTCGTCGAGTAAATCGCTGTCCACGAGAGTCATCACGTGATCTTCGGGGGTACCGTCCCCGTTGGCCATAAGATCGCCAAGAGTCGCATCACCGTCGTCGCCCACGGTCTTGTCGAGCGACACCGGAGTGGTTAAGCGGTGCAACTCGGCGTTGCCTTGATCGAGGGTCTCGCCATCACCGGAGGCTTGACGCAAAGCAGCTCGGAGGCTGGCGGAGCGATCACCGGGAATGCGGATCAGGCTGGCCTTTTGATCGAGGGCACGGCCAATGGCTTGGCGGATCCAGAAAGTGGCGTAAGTGGAGAACTTGAAGCCACGCCGCCAGTCAAACTTGTCCACTGCGTGCTCAAGGCCGAGGTTCCCCTCCTGGATGAGGTCGAGGAGGTCCATACCTTGTGGCAAGGGGTAACGACGGGCGATCGAGACAACGAGGCGCAGGTTGGAGCGGATGAACCGGTCCTTGGCGTGCGCCGCTGACGCTACCGCTGCCTTCAGTTCCGCCTTGCGCTCGCCGTTGGCGAGACGCTCTGCTGCTTCCCGACCGGCCTCGATGACGCGAGATAGTTCGCGCTCATCTTCAGCGGTGAGCAGCGGAACCTTTCCGATGTCGTTCAAGTAGAGACCAATTGAATCGTTCATGATGTTTTCTTCAACCGTTCAGTAAGGTGATCATTCCGGCCACGGACGTGGCTTATGGCACATGGACAGGCCCAGATAACTGAACCCAAGGGTGTAGCAGGGGTTTACGAGGGTAAAAGCTGGGTAAATAACTGGGGGAAGACCTGTTCAGGGCCCGCCGAGCCCGGCGGCTGCCGCATCCAGCGAATTTGGCAGACAGGAGAATGTAACACACCTGTCAAGTTTGGAGAAGGTCGGGATGACCCCTTTTGAGCCGCAGTTGCCCGAAGTCACCATAGAGTGGTGAGTCGTGCCCGATCGGCCTGCTTCCCCTCTGCGCATTGGATTGTTCGGTGGCACCTTCGATCCGCCCCATGTTGGGCATCTCGTCGCCGCTGTGAACGTGCGTCACGCCCTCAATCTTGATGTGCTGGTGCTGATGGTTGCGAACATTCCGTGGCAAAAAGAAGGCGTCCGTCCACTGACACCGGCCGAGGATCGCTTTTCGATGGTTCAAGCAGCGGTAGCTGACGTCCCCGGCATCGTTGCCGGTCGGACGGAGATTGATTTGGGTGGGCCCAGTTACACCGCTGACACCTTGACAGCCCTGGGGTTGCAGTATCCGGGGGCGGATCTCTTCACGATCATGGGCGATGACGCCGCAACTGGTTTGTTGACCTGGGAGCGATACCAAGAGGTGGTTGATCGCTCCCAACTCGTAGTGGTGGATCGGCCCGGTGTCGCGATTGCGTTGCCCGCGGAGGTGGAGTGGATCAGGGTGGAGGTGCCGCACCTCGAAGTCTCCAGCACTGATCTACGGTTGCGGTTCGTGGATGGCCGCCCGCCCGATTTCTTGGTGACCGAACCCGTGCTGTCGGTGATCCATTCGCTGGGTCTGTACACGAACGGGGAGAACGCAGGTCGATGACCGCTCTTGTGGAGCGCCGTCAGCACAACTTGCGTGCTGCGGGGGCAATCGGGGCGGTGTCGGCCTTGCTGATGGTGCTGGCCATCGTGGTTGGGGCATCCTCGCTGGCAAACTCTGATGCAGGCCGGGATGTGACCGGCGGGGCCCGCCCGGACCGGCTGCGGTTCCCCGCTACCCCGACCGCGGCGATCGGTCTGCTCAATGATTCTGATGACCTGATCTCGGTGGGAATGTTCGTGCTGCGGCCCGAAGGGGTCGGAGGCAATCTCATCGTGGTGCCGGCACGCGCCGATGTCACCCCTGGCCTTTTCGCTGATGTCGAGCCTGACAGTCTCGCCAATCAATGGGCACAAGGCGGGCAGGAACGATTCGAACTGCATCTGGAGTCGGTGAGTGCAGTCAGCCTTGACTTCGTGGAAATCATGCCGACCGCTGATCTGCCAGCCCTGTTCGGAGCCCCGGATCCGTTTCTTTGGACGCTCGCTGATGGTCTCGAAACCGATACCTTGGTCGCGCTGTCTGATTCAGAAATTCTCGGTAGAGCGGTGCTTCCGGGCGTGGAACGGGATCTGACCCACGCCGAGTTCTCTGCGTTAATGTCCTGGCCCGGACCGGACGCAACTGGTGATGAGGCTGACAGTGATCGGGCGCGGACAGCCATTCCGCTGACAGATGGGGCGGTGGCGACTGCGGATCTTGAGACGATCCGTGTGTCGTTGTGGGCGGCCCTCCTTGCAGGTCTGCCCGCAGGGACGCAGGTCCCGCCCGTTGCGGAGGCGGAGCAATCGGATCCGACCGCTATTGCGGGGCCGCGCGATCTCGCAGAGTTCCTCGGTCTTTTCGGCGCAGGGGAGAAAGGGGTCCGTGGGCTCTCCATCAGCTCGACCTCAGATCCGGCGGTGATTGCGCTCGATCGAGCGGAGGTTCTGATGGTCTTCGCTCAGATTGCCCCGGCCCGCGTGGCGGCACCCAATGAGTCCTCAAGATTTCGTGTGGTGGCTCGTCTCGACGCGGCCCAGCAATCAGAGATTGGTGGAACGAACGCAGATTTGGCTCGCGACCTGATCGCCCAGTTGTTGTTTCTCGACGCGAACGTGGTGTCGGTGCAGGCCAATGACCCGGCTCAACCGGGGGCCGAGGCTCCACAGGTGACGGTGATGGAGGTGGCTGACGCAGCGTTGGCCGAGGTGATGGCGGAACAGTGGTCCCGGGTGTTCGGCCAGATTGAGATCTCGGTGATGGAGGTGGCAATCGAAGGAGTTGATGCCACGATCATCATTGGAATGAATTATGTGACCTTGCGCAGTGCCGTTCGCGCTGCGCCGAATCGTGATGGGGTTCCCTCCGAAGCCCCATCCAGTGAGGATTGACCCCAATGGCAATTGCCGACCCCGATGCCCACCGTTTGGCTGTGATCTGCGCGCAGATCGCAGACGCCGAGCACGGCAGTGACGTCCAAGTGTTTGATGTCGGTGATCTGTTGGGGATCACCGAATACTTCGTTGTGGTCTCCGCCAGCAACCGACGCTTGGTGCGGACGCTCGCAGAGCGGATCGAGGAGAAGGCCAAGGCTGAACTCGGTCGCAGCCCTCTGCGAAGTGAGGGCCTCAGCGAGCAGCAGTGGGTTCTCGTGGATTTCGGGGACGTTGTGTTACACGTGTTCTTGAATGAAATCCGGGAGTTCTATGCGATTGAGCGCCTCTACGCCGACGCCCCGAAGGTTGCGTGGCAATCCGCTTGACGTCTTGTTGACGTCTCGTTGACGTCTGTTCGGGGCGATGCCCGCAGCGCGTTGGAGTTGGGGGGATCTGCTCGCTATCGTTCACTCGTCCCTGAGGGGCTATAGCTCAGTTGGTAGAGCGCTTCCATGGCATGGAAGAGGTCAAGGGTTCGATTCCCTTTAGCTCCACAACGATGTCGTACTTGAGGCCCCGGGCTCCGGTCCGGGGCCTTTGCGCGTCAGAGCCGTCCGACGTTCTCCCGTGCGCCCGATCGTTTTGTTTAACCGGTGCGGATCGAGCCGTCTGGCATCACCGTGCGGAGGAAAGTCGCGCCGTCAAACTTGGCGCCGAACAGGTCAGCGTCAAGCAAAACGGCGTCCGTCAGGTTTGCGCCCTCGAAAACCACGTATTTCAAATCGGCTCCCGTGAGGTCTGTTCCCACGAGAACCGCATCTGTGAGTTGAGCCCCGGCCATGACGGCTCCGGTCATCGCAGCACCACTGAGGTCGCTGCGGTTCATCACCACGCGAAACATGCTCGCATCGGTCAGCGTTGCCTGGACGAGGATCGCGTCCTCGAGGCGGCCCTCGCTCAGGATCACTTCAGTGAGATCGACCCCCGTCAGGTCCGCCCCTGAGAGATCCTTGCCATAACACTGCGCCCGAGGCTCAATTCGACAGCCCCCGACGAGTCGAGGCGCAGTTGCTCGGTCGTGCACCACAAGTGCTCCGAAGAGCCCGGTTGCCAAAATGCACAGTGCTACGAGGATTCGACGTGACAAGAGGGAAACCTTTCACACGGGGGCTTTCCAAACTACCGAACACGTTAGAATTGCGTCCGCCGTGACAGTCACGGGCGTTCGATTATGTCCCTGTCAACCGTTGATTTCTGAGTGTTATACAGTGAACGAGCAGGCAACGAGCAGGGGTATGAGAGCGATATCGAATTGAATGTGACACGCGACACAGGTTCTGTGCCAGAATCTCGTAATGGTTTTTCAGGCGGTGCGGTGTGACTGATTCGAACACGACGATCTCTCAGGTTTCCTCTGCCAGCGACCGACCTCTCTTGGAGGTGCGAGGACTGTCCACCTCGTTCCACACCGAGCGCGGCACGGTAGCGGCGGTGTCGGATGTGTCGTTCACCCTTGAGCGAGGCAAGACCCTCGGCGTGGTGGGTGAGAGTGGTTCGGGCAAGACCGTGCTCTCCCGCTCGATTATGAGACTCAACACTTCAGGTAACGCCGAGACCACCGGGTCAGCAGTGTTTGATGGAGAAGAGCTCATCACCAAGCCGATGAAGGAGATGAAGAATCTCTGGGGTCGTGATATCGCCATGGTGTTTCAGGACCCGATGACCTCACTGAATCCGGTGGTGAAGGTCGGGCGTCAGATCACCGAACATCTCCGGCATCACCTCGGGTTCTCCGCCGCGGAAGCCAAGGCCACCGGGATCGAACTGCTGCGTAGTGTGCGGATTCCCGAACCTGAGGAGCGCTTCAACAACTATCCCTATCAGTTCTCTGGCGGTATGCGTCAGCGGGCATGCATCGCGATCGCGTTGGCCTGTGGGCCACGGCTTTTGTTCGCCGATGAGCCGACAACGGCACTCGATGTGACCGTGCAACACCAGATTTTGAATCTGCTTGGCATGCACCAAAAGGATAGGTTCATGACGATGGTGCTCGTGACCCACGACCTCGGAGTTGTGGCGGGCCGAACCGATGAAGTCGCTGTCATGTACGCCGGCCGGGTTGTAGAAAAAGCTCCCACCAGTTTGTTGTTCTCTGAGATCAAGATGCCCTACACGCAGGCGCTCTTGAGTTCAATCCCGAAGATCGTCGACACCAAGCACACCCGACTCGCTGCGATTCCCGGGCGACCACCGGATCTGATCAACCCCCCGTCAGGTTGTGCTTTTAGCCCTCGGTGTGCTTACGTGCAGGATCGTTGTCGGGAGGAGCGCCCGCCTTTGGCTGACATGGGCAACGGTCACTCCTTTGCGTGCTGGTTCCCGGTCGGATCTGATGAAAGCGAACGCGCCTACGCCCACAATCTTGCGGCTGGACTTGCGTCCGCGGTGATGGTCGATGTCGGTCGTAAACGGGTGGCGAGCTGATGGCAGGGACAGGCGACATTCATCTGCGCGACAACGCTTTGTTGAGAGTCAAAGATCTCAACGTGAGGTTCCCTGTGAGTGGCGGCCGAGTGGTGCAGGCGGTCAGTGGGATCTCCTTTGACATCATGAAAGGTGAGACCCTCGGCCTCGTCGGGGAATCCGGATGCGGGAAGTCCACCACCGGTCGGGCGATCCTGCAGCTCCCCAAACCAAACTCGGGCGAGGTGGTCTTTGATGGGGTGGACCTCACGGAGTTGAGCCCTAACGAGTTGCGGAGACAGCGCACTGCACTCCAGATGATCTTCCAGGACCCGATTTCCTCGCTCAACCCTCGCCGTCGGATCGCCGATGTGGTGGCTGAGCCGTTGCGGGTTTGGGGTCCATCTGATCGCAGAGAGCAGCAACTCAAGGTGGAGGCGATGCTCGAAGCCGTGGGTCTCGATCCCGCCGCAAAGAACCGCCGGCCTCATGAGTTTTCTGGTGGTCAGTGTCAGCGCATTTCGATTGCCCGTGCCCTCGTACTCGAGCCAAAACTGATCATCTGCGATGAACCGGTGTCTGCTCTCGATGTGTCAGTGCAGGCTCAGATCCTCAACCTGCTCGAGGACTTGAAAGTTCAGTATGAGCTCACCTTGGTCTTCGTGGCCCACGACTTGGCCGTGGTCAAAAACATCAGCGATCGCGTTGCGGTCATGTATCTCGGCAAGATCTGTGAGGTCGCGGACCCCGACGAATTGTACGTGCGGCCCGCCCACCCGTATACCGAACTGCTGTTGGGGTCGAGCCCAGTTCCCGATCCCAATCATCCACTCGACCGTGAAATGGTGGCCGGAGGCGAACTGCCCTCGCCGACGAATCCGCCTTCGGGATGTCGCTACCGGACGCGCTGTGAGCGCGCCGATGAGCAGTGCGCGGTTCTCGAGCCGCAACTGCGTCAAGTTCGCGAGGGTCACTTCGTGGCATGTCACCACCCGTTGGTGGATGTGCCGGTGAGCCTCGGCGAGACACGGGTGGCGGTGGGCTGATGTCCGCCGTTGAGAATCCCGTTGCACCATCAGATAACGGACATACCGGGCGGCACACCGTGTCGTCTCTTTCACCACATGGGGGGAATATGCGAGTAGCAAGAAAGAAGACGAGAGGGGCGGTGGCGTTACTTGCCGCCTCAGCTCTTGTGATTGCAGCCTGTGGAGGGGACGACTCCGATTCGGGTCCCGCCACCACCGCGGCGCCACAAACGAGCACCACTCTCGATCAGCAAAACACCGAGATTGAGGAAAACGTTGACGAGCGGGTGTACGGCGGTCAAGTGATCATCGGCCTCGAAGCTGAGTCCAACGGCTTTAGGCCATGGGATGACTCATGTTCCACCAACTGTTACAACATGTCAGCAGCGGTGTTTGACAAGTTGCTGGAGTACTCCGCAAGCGGAGAATACGTGCCGTGGCTGGCCACCGGCTACGAGCCCAACGAGACCCTCGATGAATGGACAGTCACACTGCGTGAAGGTGTGACCTTCCATAACGGCAAGGCTTTCAACGCTGACATCATCGTCGACATGTTGCCTTTGCAGCGTGAGGGTGCGGGTGGATCAGCGTCAATCACTGGTTCGGGCCTGTTAGACATCGAAAAGGTGGACGAGTTCACCGTCAAGTACATCTTGGGCAGGGGCAACGTCTCGTTCCCATCTTTCCTTGAGCGTTACGGCCTCGGTATGGTCTTTGATCCGGAGGCTGCTGCGGCGGATCCGGTCGGCTTTGATTCCGCCCCGGTGGGTACCGGGCCATTCACCCTTGTGAAGCGTGATATCGATGCCGAAACAGTCCTGGAGCGCAACCCGAACTACTGGGGCACCGACTCTCAGGGTAACCAGTTGCCGTATCTCGATCGTTTGGTCTTCCGTCCGATCCCCGATGAGGGCACTCGCCTGGACTCGGTGGTTTCAGGCACTGTTGATGCGATGATCACTCTTCGGCAGGGAACCATTCGTGACGCCCGTGCAGCATCGGGCATCAAACTGATTGAGTTCCAGGGCAACAACACCGGTGGTGGAATGTTCAATACCGCCAGTCCGCCGTTTGATGACGTGCGGGTTCGTCGGGCTTTGGTCCATGCGAATAACCAACCCGCTGTGATCGAAGCTCTCGGTGGCACAGGAATCTCGGCTTCCGCCACGCAGTGGTATAGCCCCGATAGCCCGTGGTACTCCCAGAAGGTTGCGGACGCATGGCCCAAATTTGATTTGGCCATCGCAACAGAACTGCTGACCGAATACGTTAATGACCCGGCCCGTTCCGACGGTCTGGCGGTGGGCTCGCCGATTGAGACCACCCTGTCCTGCCCGCCCGACCCGACGCTGATCGCAGCCATGCAGGTTGTGCAGCAGACCTGGGAGGCCACTGGCCTCGTGAAGACCGAACTCACGAGTTTCGATCAGGCCACACACATCAACATGGCTCTCGGGGATCAGCATCATGCCCATTGCTGGCGCTGGGCCGATGAGGGCGACAACCAGTCGGGCCTGGCCACTTTCCTCGCACCGCCTGAGTTGAGCGTGTTGAACTTCCCGAACTGGTCCAGTGAGTTGGCGAGCGCATCTTTCGCTTTGGTTCAGCAAGCCGGCTCGGTCCTCGACTTTGACACTCGGTATGCGGCTTATGAGCAGATCATGCTCAACATCGCAACTGAAGTGCCGATCTGGTACTCGGGTCACACTGCTATAGCTGTTGCTGTAGTTGAGGAACTTGATGGCCTCGTGAACTGGACAACTCCAGATAGTTCACTGGGCTCAGGTATCCGAGGCGGCGAGGTGCGCTGGATTGGTGTCTGGCGTACAGGTAGCTGACCTAAGGGTTAATGATTCCGTAGCGAGGTCATGACAGCGAAGTCAGGACTTCGGTTGATCGTGGGGGTGGGCTCTCGGGCCCGCCCCCACCTTCCGAACCGCCACCGAACTGGTGGCGGGAATACCCCAAATCTCTCCCCGGACGTACACCCCTTGGAAATGGAGCCGTGATGCCGCAGATTGTGCTGTCGAGAGTCGCTCGACTGCTGGCCACGCTGTTTGCCGTGTCCTTCATCACGTTCTTTATGACTTCACTTCTCCCTGGTGATGTCGTGGACGTCATCCTTCCGCCGACGGCGCCACGTGATCCCGAGACAGTGGCCGCGATCCGCGCCGAACTTCGTCTTGACGACCCAATGCTGGTCCGATATTTCGGCTGGCTCGGTGACGCTCTCCAAGGTGATTTCGGTCGGTCGTTCGTCAGTCAACGCCCGGTTCTCGATGAGATCACCGCTCGGTTGCCGATCACCATTCAGTTAACGTTCGTCGCCATTTTGTTTTCTTTGATCGCTGCAGTTCCTGCGGGTGTGATTTGCGCTTATCGCCAAGGAACATGGATTGATAAGTCCATTTCGGGGGTGGTGCAGGTCTTGCTCTCGATACCGGCCTTTGTGGCTGGAATTTTCTTGATCTGGTTTTTCGGAGTGAAAACTAATCTCCTGCCGGCCACGGGTTGGGTTCGAATTAGCGAATCGCCTTGGGGCAACTTCAAGACGGTGCTTTTGCCTGCCTCCTCGTTGGCCTTCGTGCAGTTGGCAATCTTTGCTCGACTCATCCGAGCGGACATGATCACGACCTTGCAGGAGAACTATGTGCTTTCGGCTCGAGCCAAGGGCCTGAGTGATCGTTACATCTTGTTGAGACACGCTCTGCGTCCGAGTTCGCTGAGTTTGATTACCGTGCTTGGACTGAATATCGGGAGCCTGCTCGGAGGCACAGTGGTCATCGAGCAACTGTTCGCCCTGCCGGGTCTCGGACGCCGACTGCTCGAAGGAATCTTTAACCGGGATCTCCTCGTCGTCCAAGGCATCGTGTTGTTTGTGGCGAGCGCCTACGTGATTATCAACACGCTGGTGGACCTTGTCTATGTCGTTGTGGATCCGCGGATCCGTCGGAAGGGTGGCTGAGAGATGTCAGAGGTGGAAACCAACACAGCGCGCACCGAACCGATCCCGCCTCCGAAACGGCGACCGGTCTGGGTGCGTTTCGCAAAGGCCTTCATGGAGATGGGATGGGGCGTAAAACTGGCGACGATCTGGTTGATCCTGATCTGCTTCGGAGCGATCTTCGCCGATTTTTTGCCACTCAAGGACCCCAACTACCAAGGGTTCATCTACGGCCTCGCTCAGACCAATGAGAACCCCTCAGGCACCTACTTGTTCGGAACTGACGATCTCAGCCGGGACATTTTCGCTCGCATCATTTACGGGGCCCGGGTCTCGTTGGTGGTTGCTCTCAGCGCAGTATCTTTCGGCCTCATAATCGGCGGCTTCTTCGGATCTCTGGTCGGATTCGTCCGGGGTCGCGTGGACACCGTGGTGATGGCCGGCGTAGATGTGATTTTGGCCTTCCCGGGGCTCGTGTTGTTGCTTGCTCTCGTCACTTTTTTGCAGACCCGGAACCTCCTCGTGATCTCGTTTGTGATCGGCCTGTTGTCGATCCCGCCGTATACCCGGGTGGCCAGAGCGAACGCGCTGTCAATATCTCGGCGAGAATTTGTGACCGCTGCTGAGGCGATCGGCACGAAACGGTTCGTAATTCTCTGGCGTGAGATCATTCCGAATGTGTTGCCCAGTCTGTTCGCTTACGCGATGGTGGCTGCTGCTTTCATCATCGTGTTGGAAGGCTCATTGGCATTCCTAGGCCTGAGCGTGCAGCCGCCCACACCCACCTGGGGGGCGATGATCAACCAGGCGCGCAAAGACATCCGTCTGGTGTTGCACCCGGTGTTGTTCCCCTCAGCAGCGATGGTGTTTACCGTGTTGTCGCTCAACACGGTCGGTGACTGGTTGCGGGCTCGCTCTTCGGTCCGCGGTTCGGCTCTCTAACAGGACCTCACCCGCCGAAGCGGGCCAAAACCGACACGGACTAACGGAGCGGTGCGGATTGCGGGCCACGGATGAGGCGGCCTGGTTGATCGCCGGTGGATTTCCCGTTGTATGCCACCTCGACACCGGCCACAAATGTGTGGAGGTATCCCTCGGCCTCTTGAACCAAACGGCAGGCTCCACCCGGCAAGTCGTAGCGGGGCTCTGGGCGATGAACCTTCAGGCGATCGAAGTCGATCACGTTGATGTCGGCTCGGTATCCCGGAGCGATCACACCTCGGTCGTGGAGCCCAACGGTGCGCGCCGTGGCCGAAGTCTGTTGGGCCACGATGTATTCAAGGGGAATCCGACCCTCGGCCCGATCGCGGGCCCAATGGGTGAGATACGTGGTCGGGAAACTCACATCGCAGATGGTCCCCACATGAGCACCGCCGTCCGACAATCCCGGGACGGTGAACGGGTGGGTCAACATTTCGCGCACCACATCAAGGTTCCCCTCGGCGTAGTTCAGCATCGGCAGATACATGAGGGCACCTCCGTCACCGGTGGCCATCAGGTCATAGACCAGTTCCTCTGATGTGACGCCCGCACGTGCGGCACGAGCGGAGATACTGTCGGCGCCAGCAGGCTCGTAGTCGGGGTCCCGATCCAGTTCAAACATCACCTCAAAACGGAAGATATTGCGCCCACCGAGTTTGATCATTTCTTCGGGACTTTCGGTCTCTGCGAGCACCGCTTGTTTGAAGTCAGGGCGACGCATTTCAGCGGCCTGTTCGGCGGGAGCCAGTTCGCTGATGCGCTGCCAAACCCGGTTGGTCATAAACGGATGCAAGGTGCAGTGCAGTCCCATCAGCAGCCCTACACCGCGAGGTGCCACCTGACCGGTGATGGCGAGGCCATCGGCCCGTGAAGAAGTGATCCGCTCAAGCACCCGGCGCCAGTTGTTTGGACGTTGGCGGTTCTGCGCCACAGAGATCGACATCGGCCGACCTGAACCAGCCACCACCTGATGCAACAAGTCGAACTCAAGATCAACATCATCGAAATCAGACACCACCTGCAATACGCCGCGCCCAGCATCTTGTAAGCCGAGTGCGATCCCGAGCAACTCTTCATACCCAGCGGTGATTGTCGGTGTGAGCGATCCGTCACTGGACCGATGATTGATGGTTCGGGAGGTGGAAAAACCGAGCGCCCCGGCATCGATCGCTTCACGGGCGAGCCGGCGCATCTCGGTCACGTCAGCAGCGGTGGCCGGTTCACGATTAATGCCCCGATCGCCCATGACCTCAACGCGCAAGGCTGCGTGGGGCAACTGGGTGGCGACATCGAGATCAAAATTGCGGGCGCCTAGATAATCGAGATACTCGGGGAACGATTCCCACTGCCAGGTCAAGCCAATATTTAGGGCTGTACCCGGGATGTCCTCGACGCCCTCCATGAGTTGGATCAGGCGCTGATGGTTGTGGGGTTTTACCGGGGCGAAACCAACCCCGCAATTGCCCATGAGGACTGTGGTCACCCCATGCCAACTCGAGGGGTTCAGCGAACCATCCCAAGTGGCTTGACCGTCGTAATGGGTGTGGATGTCCACGAATCCGGGGGTAACCAGCGCGCCATCGGCGTGGATTTCACGAGCGGCCGAACCCTCGACGGTTCCGGACTCTGGTGAGCCAACCTCAACGATGACGCCCTCGCGGACCGCCACATCGGCGATGAACGGCGCATTGCCTTCACCATCGACAACCGTGCCGTTGCGAATCACCAGATCGAATGTGGACATCTGATCCCCCAGTTTGTGGCTCCCATGAGGAGCCGACTCCTGTGAGCCCTGTGACCCACTGATCACAGATTAGGCAACTGCGATGTCGCTGGGCTTCACCAGCGTTGCCAATGGAGTACGTCACCTACTGGTCGGCGCCTAACAGGCCCGAAGTTGCCGAGCGGGTAACCAATGGGAACGAGTGCGTACATCCCGTAGTCCTTGGGCACACCGAGTACCTCTCGGAAACCTTTCTCGTTGAACAGATGCCAGATCGTCAGGGTGGCGCCGAGACCATTGGCCCGAGCGGCGAGGAGCAGATTCTGGACGGCAGGGTAGATGCTTGAGGCCTCGGCGAGACCGTTTGCAGTGAGAGCTCCGGCTGCGAGTCGGCGCAGACGGGTGGCGCCGAGGTTCTTGATGAGGGCGGTGTTGGCCGACAGATCGAGCAGCCGGCGTGCCCCCGGACCGCTACGTCGATAGCAGGCTGCGATCAGCGCAGGGGTGTCATCAAAATGAGCCGCTTGGTAACGCAGGGCATCGAGCATCCGGGCGTGTGGTTCATCGGTAGCTCCCGGAACGAGCGAGCCCATCAAGGTGATGTAGGTCTCCACCACGTCACGCCACAGATCCCCGAGGGCGGCCATCTGCGGTCGATCGGTGACCACGACATAGCTGTAGTGCTGGGCGTCAGAACCGCTCGGAGCCCAGGTCGCGGCCCTGATCAGTTCGGTTAAGACCTCTGCTGGCACCGGATCAGGTTTCAGGCGACGCATTGCGCGCATCGTGGCCATCACCTCAATCAGCGGAGCGTCAGGTCCGATAGGGATTGGCGATCCGAGAGTTCGCGATAGTTCGGTGGCTTCCGCTCGGTCTGGCTCATGTGAGGAGGGCATGAAACAGGTCTAGCCCTGTTCCTTGGTGATCGCCAGTAATCGATCGAGAAATCCGCTGCAGTGAAAGGTGATTCCTGTCAGGAGTGGGGGACAGATGTAGCGGCGGAGTGGAGAGCCGCATCAACTGCGGCGAGCCGCGCAATGACCAGAGCTTCGATCTCTGGGTCGGTGCAGGTGCCATCGGCGCTGATGCGTTGGGCGCCGAGAGCAAAACTGAGCGAAGGCTCAATGACCAAGGTATTACCGAAGAAGCTCAGCACCCCGGTCAAGTAGTCGAGGATCCTCGCTCCACCGCCGCCGCCAGCGCTGGCCGCAAGGCTGATCACCTTGCCTGTCAGCACCTGCTGGCCCATCGGCCGCGATACCCAGTCGATAGCGTTTTTGAGAACTGCAGTAGGGCCGCCGCTGTATTCGGGGGTTGCGATCCACAATGCGTCGGCTCGCTGTACCTCGTCACGCCACAACCGAACGGCGTCAGGCCAAGTCTCCGAGGTGTCCAGATCAGGGTTGTAAAACGGCAGAGCCGAGATCGAAACATCCACCTTGACGGTCACCGTTTCAGGAGCTAACCGGCGGGCCATCTCCACGAGACCGGTGTTAGAGGATTCTGAGCGAAGACTGCCGGAGATTGCGAGCATTGTGAAAGCCATGTCTCGAGTATTGCCTCAATGCTGGGGTGATGGGATCCCCAAATGCCCATTGGAGGGAACCCCAGCGCGCGAGGCTTGGAGTAATGGACATAGGAGTGAGAGTGACCAGGTGGCGGCGATGACGCTGTGGACTGCTCGGGGAACAGATCCGTTTTGGGATAACTCTGAATATTTTGATTTCGAAGCAGAGTCGGTGGATGAGGCGGTAGACACTGCCCTCGATATTGGCGAGGAGAACGGATGGCAGGTGACCGATCTGTCATCTGAGGATGATCAATATGTTTCTCTTGGCCCGGTGGAGCGCGAAGTGGTGTGGGCTGATTTGTTGTTGGAGGTAGGCGGGCAGATCACGGAGGATTGTCTGCCGGGTTTGACGGCTTCGATGGTGTTGGATCTCGCCGAACTGTTGTGGGGTGTGTCGGCGGTACTTGCGATTAGGGCTGAAGGGGTCACCTCACGGTGTCGGCCCCAACGTTGCAGTCAAGATGACATCCCCGCCCCGTGGCACGCCTGGACCCTTGGCGATTTTTGACCACTTGCAGCGGTGATCTGAAGTGAACTCCGCTAGTTCTTGTTGAGCGCGGGGAACGTGATTGACGAGCCGGTGGGAGCTGGACTGACCCGAATCCCGACGGGCAGATCGTTTTGCATCGCCTCAACGTGGCTAATCACACCCACTGACCGCCCGGAATCCTGAAGCGAACGCAAGACATCTACTGCGGTGTCGAGGGTTTCCCCATCGAGGCTGCCGAAACCCTCATCGATAAACAGCGAGGCCAACTCCATGCCTCCGCTCATCTGCTGAACCACATCGGCTAGAGCAAGGGCCAAGGCGAGAGAGGTGAGGAACTGCTCTCCACCGGACAGAGTCTGCACCGGACGGGTTCGGCCGGTATGGCTATCGGTGACGTAGAGATCGAGGCCTGCAGCGTGGGCCTTCGCGCGGCCATCTTGCGGATTGAGCGTCAGTAGGTAGCGGCCAGCACTGAGGACTTTGATCCGTTCGCTGGCCACCTGACAGACATCTTCGAAGATGGCCCGCTGCACCCATCGTTCGAGTGCGAAGTGGGGCATCTTGCCGTGGCGCATGATGGTAACGATGTCACGGAAGCGGGCAGCCCGGGCGTGCTTCACGGCGACGGTCGGGCCAAGTTCGTCAAGTGCGCGAGCGATTGCGGTCAATCGATTGTGGGAGCCATCGAGTTGAGCGGCTGCCTTCCCAGCGGCTGTGACCTGACTCCGTAAGTCAGACTCGGCAACCTGTAAAGCCTCGAGGTCAGGAGCGATGTCGGGGACTGGGCGATCTCCGATCACCCCTTCGAGGTGGATGATCCGCTGATCTCTGGCTCGGGCCAGTTGAGCTCGTTCGGTGATTATGTGGTGGGTCGCTTCCTCGAGGACCGCTGCGAGAGCTGTTTCTTCATCAGGGAACGTAGAGGATTCCAACATCTGCGATACCCGCTCGCTCGCATCCTTCTCAAGCGGTGTGTAATGGGCGAGACGATCGACCAGGGTCTGCACTATTTCCTCGAACCCGGCGAGTTCGTTGAGCAAAGCGGTGATCGGAGGGAGGTTTTCCTCGGCGATCTCGGCACGTTCGGAGTTCTCGGAGGCTTCCTTGTCTGCTTGGTGAGCTTCACGCACGGCCCTGTCTACTTCTGAACCCAATTCCGTGATGTTGGTTCGGACTGTGGTGAGCCGCTCGCTGAGATCGCGTGCCTGGGCGGAGAGTTCGGGGATTTCTCTGCGAGCATCCTCGGCTTGAAGATATTCAGCACGTAGGCGGTCACGTTGCTCGGGGGGCGCAAGCTGATCGGCGGCCTTCTGGGCCGCAGCCAACGCGTCGAGGCGTCGGTTCAACTCGGCCTCTGCCCGAAGCCGTTGATCGTGGGCCTGATCACGCAGTTCCGCTAGCCGTATGTTGTCGGGCGCATCAGGCGATAAGGGGGCCAGGGACGGATGTTCTTTGGAACCACAGACCGGACAAGGATCCCCCGGGCTGAGGGCCTGAGCTAACTCACCAGCAAGGAACTGGGTGCGCGCCATCACACCTCGGTGGAGATCTGCTTGGGCTGTTTGCGCAGTGGAGTTTGCCGAGTGGAGTTGCGCTTGGGCCTCCTCTAAGGCTGTGAGCGGTGCGGAGAGATCGGCAGCGAGCTCTTGGCGTTTGAGATCCTCCACTGCGCTGAGCAGATCCGCGAGGTTAAGGGTTGCGGCCTGGGCAACCTCGAGACGCTTTTGGATGGATTCGAGATTTTCCTCTGTGAGGTGCAGTTGCTCGGTGCGTGTCAGTAGCAGCGCCGTGGTCTCCGCATGGCGGACCCGACACGCCGCTGCTCGCTGTCGGGCGCTGTGGGCGTCAGCGTGTCGTTGCGCCGATGCTCCAACTGCAGTTGTGAGATTGGTGAACGCTGTTGCTACTGCAGCAGGCAGACCGTGTTGGCTGCTGTGGTGGAACTGGGCGACCAACGGGTGTAGGGACGCAAGCGGGGAAATTTGTGAAGAAGCAGTGCTGCGAGCATCGGTAAGTGACTGTTGAGCCTCAATGACAAGGTGCGCTGCGAGATCACGCTGCGAGATCTCGTGAGTCAGGCTGAGGGCAGCGGTGTGGGCCAGCAGCAGATCCTCATCGTGCCGAAGAACGGGGTCAAGCTCGTGAGCCTTTGCGCGCAGTTCGGTGAGTTCTGAATAAGCGGAATATCTGATGAGTTCGCCATCTGCGGTGATCCGGGCCTCGGTGGCGGCTTCAGCACGTGCGGTGAGGTCCTTGTGAGTGGCCAGAGCTGTCTGATGGAGAACTGCCACTTCTGCGCACACCTGCTCCACGGAGATCTCAGTGGGCCCGTCTTGAGGGCTTTCTGCGCTGTCCTGGTCTGCACTGTCCGGGTCTGGGAGGAGTCCAGCTTCGATGAGGCGGTTGCGTTCCGCAGCTACTTGGCGATTGGTGGAGTCGAGTTCACGGCCCGCCTCCTCGGCTTCAGAGGATAAATCTCTGGCAATGCGTTCGAGTTCCTCTTCGGTGCGATGGAAGAGGTCTGTGTCGAATAAGGAGCGCAGCAGCTTTTCTTTATCCGAAGAGTTAGCGAGCAGGAACTGTTGGAACTCGTTCTGGGGGAGCAACATGACCCGGTTGAACTGACTTGCGTCCAGTCCGAGAATGGCCCCGATCTGGTCGGTCACTCGGGTGGCGCCGGTGACTTTGTGGTCCTCGCTTGCAGGGTCATCTTCGGAGGCGTGAGCGCGCAGCACATGGTCTGTAGGCCGGGTGCTTTTGCCCGGAGGGGACGGTTTGCGGGTCACGGTGTACCGGCGTCCCTTATGGGTGAACTCGAGTTCCACCAACGGCGGTGCAGCGCTGTCGTGATCGGAGATGATCGGCTGGGAGCTGCGCGCCCCGGCGAGTTTGCCGAAGAGCGCATAGGTAATCGCGTCGAAGATGGTGGTCTTACCTGCTCCTGTGGGTCCGACGATGAGATACAGCCCCAGAGTGGTCAACTCATCGAAATTGATCTCCACTGCAGATGGGTACGGACCGATACCGGTGAAACTGAGACGATGCGGCCTCATGTTCGGCTCCCCGCCATTTTGTCGAAACTGCCGTTGATCAATAAGCGGTCGTGATCATCGAGGTCGGGGAAGGTGTCATCCAAGTATCCGTTTAACAGTTCGCCAGGGGAGCGACGCACCATCTCGCGGATCTCGGATCCGGAGAGAGAACCCTGGGTGGTCAGTGCGACCTGTTCGAGTTCGAGGATGTGCACGAAACGTTGTCGGAGTTTCTCCATGGCCCCCAACTGAACAGAGGGATCGGTAAGCCGGGCTCGCACGAAACCGTGGGTGGCTTGATCCCACTGACTGTCGTTGAGCAGTTCTTCGAGGGTGCCGGTCACGGTATGCACCGGCCGGCCGACCCCGATTGGGATCTCATGAGAGGTGATCTGCGCACCGACCTCAATGAGTCGCACACTCTTGATGTGTTCCTCAGAAAATGAATAGGCCAGTGGGGAACCCGAATAGATCGCGGCCCCCGGTCCGTGAGTTCCGGAGTCATCGGTACGGATCTGTTGGGGTCGATGCAAGTGGCCAAGTGCGGTGTAGCCGAAATGTGAGAAGACCTCGGCAGGCACCATCGATGTGCCGCCCACAGATAACTCGCGTTCGGAATCTGATCCGCTTCCTCCGGTGACGAAGGCATGGGCCATCGCAATGGTCCGACTCGGATCCATCAGTTCAGATAGACGGGCGCTGATCACTGACTCGAGTACCGCCGAATGGCGAGGTGGGACCTCGCCGAGATCGCTGATCCGGTACGGGTCTATATAGGGAAGCGGGAGAATCTGAAGAGGGCTCTGTCCGGCGACATCAAAGGTGATGGGTGACCCCATTGCGTCGAGGTTGCGCCGTTCGGCACGCATATGTACTCCGGCCGCAGCCATGGCCGCAGATCCGAAGTTGAGGCGCTCCCCCGAATCATGGTTTCCGGAGATGGCCACGATGCCAGCACCAGCATCAGTGATCTGAGCGAAGATCTCATCGAGGACGTCAACAGCCTCTCCCGCCGGGGAGGCTCGGTCATAGAGATCACCGGCGATCAGAACGAGATCGATGGATTCGGATCGGATCAGATCCCGAAGCCATGACCCGAAGGCCAGTTGGTCCTCCAAAAGCGATAACTGATGGAACTTTCTGCCGATGTGCCAGTCAGATGTGTGCAGAAGTCGCATGGTCACAGTGTGGCAGGGGGGTGTCACAGTGACCGTGGGGGTTGGTCCTGTGCCGCCTAACTAGTCCATGAGGGCCAAAAGATCAAAGACCCCAACATCGGTCCTGATAGGAGACCGATGCCGATGAGAAGGCCGCCGAAACCACGGCTGAGACCGCTGGCTGCACTCATTGAGAGAGTCCGTATGTGTTGATAAGGATCAGATTCATAGGCCGCACCGTGGCAGGAGGGTGGATGAGAGTTCAGGCGATGCCGAACGGTTGGAGCCTTCGCGACCTACCATCGGGGCGATGGATGATCTAGATGCTCCTCGGGACGGCCGCCTCCTCCCTTTACACTTTGAGGACCTCGACGACGCGCAGCGAGCGCTATGGGAATCGATCGTCGGAAGTGCGAGAGGTTCAGACCCCCGGGTGGTGGGTGCCGGTCACCTCGGTGGCCCTTTCGACGCGTGGCTGCGATCTCCCGAAATGGGACTGCGGGCCGCCCGTCTTGGCGAAGTGTTGAGGTTTGGCTCTCGACTGGATCCGCTGGTGCGCGAAACAGCGATCATGGCAACCGGAGCTCATTTCCGCAGCGAGTTTGAATTTTGGATTCATAGCCAGATCGCTGTCTCAGAGGGCATGGCAGGAGCTGTTGTGGAGGCAATTGCCTCAGGGCAGGTGAGTCCCGAGGTTGGTGGCGCCGAGATCTCAATCGTCAACGAAATGGCCCGAGCCATGCTCGCCGACGGAACGATTCACGATGATCTCTATGCCCGATCGCTCGCAGCGCTCGGCGAGAGCGGCCTGATGGAGGTGGTGAGCCTCGTCGGTTACTACACGATGGTGAGCCTCACATTAAACGTATTTGAGGTCCCGTTACCGGCGGGGGTCCAGGCCCGCTGGCCCGATCGTGCTCTCCCCTCTGTCAGCCATCCCCCCTCTGTCGACCCTGCTCCCTTTGTCGATTGAGGTGACCCAGGTGAATGAGGAACAGGCCAACAGCGGCCGTTGGGGAGAGCTCATCAGCGCTCTTGAGGAGATCGTTGCTGACCGTGAGGTATTGAACTCCTTGCCGATCGCCGAACGCAGCCGGCTGCTCGCTGCGGCGGGAGCGGTGTTTGAGCCCGATGTGGAACTTCGGCGCCGTCAGATCAAAGCCGATCGTCGACGCCGTAAGGCAGAGAAATCTGACGCCCTCCAGCAGGCCCTGTCATCTACGGGGATTCGAACTCTGCGTGCGAAACCGGTATTCACCACGCCGGATGTGTTTGTGTCGGACCCGTCGATTCTCGACGAAGACGAACCTGCAGATGTACGGGGCCGAGAATCTCTTTTCACCCGTTCCGGTTCAGATCGGCCCTGTTACGTCTGCAAGCAGCAGTTTTCTGAGGTGCACTTCTTCTATGACCAGATGTGTCTGGAATGTGCTGAGTTCAACTATGCGAAACGTTCAGAGACCACCGATTTGAGTGGTCGAGTGGCGCTACTGACCGGGGGACGGGTCAAGATCGGTTATCAGGCCGGCATCAAGTTGTTGCGGGCCGGTGCCGAGGTGATCGTGACCACCCGATTCCCACGGGACTCGGCGATGCGGTATGCGGCGGAACCTGACTTCCACAACTGGGGGCATCGCCTCGAGATCTTCGGCCTGGATCTGCGTCATACCCCGAGCGTGGAAGAGTTCTGCCGGTATCTCCACGGCACTCGGGACCGATTGGATTTCATCATCAACAACGCGTGTCAGACGGTGCGCCGGCCACCGGAGTTTTATCGCCACATGATCGAGCGGGAGACGGCAGCGGTCGCTGAGTTGCCCGCCTCGGTGAGGTCGATACTCGCTGCTGAGCAACAGCCGGCAGCATTGTCGGTGGGTGCGGGAACCGTGGATTCAGCGCACCTCTCCCAGGTGCCGTTGATACCGGAGGACTATTCGGTGGGTCCCGATCTGTTTCCGACAGGGTTGCTTGATCAGGACCTTCAGCAGGTGGATCTGCGCGATCGGAACTCCTGGCGACTCACCCTCGCTGAGGTGTCATCGGTGGAACTGTTGGAGACCCAACTGGTCAATGCTGTGGCTCCGTTTGTGATCAACGCCCGCCTCAAATCGTTGATGATGCGCACCCCAGAATCCGATAAACACATCGTCAACGTGTCGGCGGTGGAGGGACAGTTTTACCGGCGGCTGAAGACCACCCGCCATCCCCACACCAACATGGCAAAAGCCGCCCTGAACATGATGACGCGGACCTCGGCTGCTGATTATCAAGCGGATGGGATCCACATGAACAGTGTGGACACCGGATGGGTCACCGACGAGGATCCGACCCATATCGCAGAGCGCAAGATCGCGAACCATCACTTTCACCCTCCTCTCGACATTGTCGATGGAGCCGCTCGGATCGTGGACCCGATCATCTCAGGCAATCTCACCGGCGACCACGTGTGGGGGAAGTTCCTCAAGGATTACCGCCCGACGGATTGGTGAGCGCCGGTTAGTTACCGATGCCGATCGCACGGTATGCGGCCCGACCGAGGGCCTCACCGCGTCCGGTCCCGACCATGTCGGCGCCCATCTTGTTCATGACGTAGGCGACGGTCATCTTGTTGACGGTGTCGATCATGATCACTGAACCACCCCATCCCGCCCAGAAACAGGTCCCCTCAGCCGGGAAGCCGGGGAAGGTTTCTGCGGATAAAAGTCCGTAACCGATACCGAACCGCAAGGGCAGGCCGAGCACGAGGTCCACACCGTTGGCCTGTTCACGGAAGATCAACTCGATCGTCTCGGGTGATAAGAACCGCACACCGTCCACGGTGCCGCCACAGGCCACGATCGATTGGATCCGAGCCACCGACCGGGCGTTGCCATGACCGTTGGCGGCGGGGACCTCAGCAGTGCGCCATCCAGGCGTCCATGAATACTCGGCTCCCGGGAGCATCGGGCCGGTCAGACTCTTGATAGCCACCTCTGGTGAGGTGAGCGCAGAGAAATCCATCTCCGGAGGTGGCGGTGGGATCACATTGGACACTCGGTGGTGTTCACTGACGGGCAGACCGATGTGGAAGTCCGCCCCGAGCGGGGATGCGATCTCGTCAGCGAAGAAACGACCGAGGGTTCGTCCGTCCACACGGCGCAGGATCTCACCGATCAGATGGCCGTGGCTGATCAGGTGGTAGCCAGATGCGGTTCCCGGCTCCCACCACGGAGCCATCGCAGCGAGCATGCTCGTGGATTTCTCCCAATCCAAGAGATCTTCGGGAGTAACGGGTTGATCCCACCCCGACAGTCCAGATGTATGGGCCATGACATGGCGAACCAAGACGTTCTGTTTGCCATTGGCGGCAAACTCGGGCCAGTAGGTGGCCACCGGCGCATCCACATCCACGAGACCCCGGTCCACGAGCATCAACAAACTCAGCGCGGCCATTGTTTTGGTGGTGGACCACACATTGGTGATGGTGTCAGCCTGCCACTCGGCGCTGCGCGACTCATCGGTATACCCACCCCAGAGGTCCACCACCGTCTCGCCGTTCACGGTCACGCAGGTCGAGGCACCCACATCCTCCCCGGAGGCGATGCTCGCCTCCAGAAGGTCGCGCATCTCCGCGAACTTCGGATCACATTCGCCATGTACCTCTGCCACGTTGTCCCCCTGATTTATGACTCGACGAGCGTCGAGTAACGACACCGCAACTGTAGATGGTGAATCTCTGCCCGTGGACCTCTGGCGTTAGCTACCGGACGATAATCACCGGGAGCGAGGCGAACTGGGCGACGTAGTGGACCACGGTTCCCACCAGCAATCCGCCGATAGGTCCTTCCCCAACTGCACCGAGGACGATCATCTGTGCGCCGTGATCACGGGCGATGCGTTCGATGAACCGGCGCGGATCCTCAATGGCAACTTCTGCTTTTGCAGATCGGCCAGCGAGGACGGCAGCTTCGACATGGCCTTCCACCATGAATCGGGCCCGATCCGAGAACCGGTCTACTGAGGCCGGTGGAAGTTCGGAGGGTAGGCCGGCCACCCTGTGTGCGAAAACCAGGCCGAGACCGCGCTTACCGACCACGACCAAGGAGGCGTCTTCGGTTTCGCCGGCGCTCAACAGGGCCAGATCGGCAGGACCTCGGTGATCTAGGGATCGCTTGGTTATTGCAGCCATCTCTCCGCGTACTTTGGGAACGCCCAAGTATCTCCTCGCTAGCAGGGTCGATGGAGGTCAGAAACGGCCTAATCGCTGCATCCGGGTATCAAAGGTCAGCTGTTGCTGGCAGAGCTGCGGGCCGACGAGGAGGAGTAGCCAATAGAAAAAATGCGCTACCGATCGCTGCGAGGGCCGCAAGGATCGAGAAACCGAGTTGATAGTTGCCGGTGGCATCGGCGAGCACCCCTGCCAGCAACGGGCCACCGACCATCCCAAACATCAAGATCACCGATGAGTAACCGAGGATCTGACCAAAAGAGGAGGAGCCGAAGTAGTCGGCTCGGATCGCGCTCATCAGAGGGCCGCGCATCCCCCACGCCAAGCCATGGAGAAGGACGAACCCCCAAATCATCCAGAGATTTACCGCAAAGGTCAAAGCCAGCAAACCAAAGACATGGCCGAACATCGCCCCGGCACACAACAGCCGCTTGTTAAAACGATCACCGATCAGACCGCCGAGCACCATCCCTGCGATCTGGGCGATCGGGATACCGGCCACCACGAAACTGGCAGATTGCAGGCTGTAACCCTGTTCAGAGGTAAGAAACAGCGACAGATGGGCAATGACTGATCCGACTACCAACAGCGCGCTGGCATGACCGAAACTGATCATCCAAAACGCTCGGGTCCGCAAGGCCTCTCGGGCGCTGAAATGGTCGCTGATATCGGCCGCGATCGGTGCAGGCGAGGCGTGTGATCCATAGACGCCGTCTACCGGTTCACCACGGCGTTCCGGGGTGGTGCCGAACCAACTGGACAGCCCCCAACCAACCAGGGCCAAGATCACACCAGAGATCACTGCTGTCCACCGCCAGCCGAGCACCCGTAGCGCGTAGACGAGGAGAGGGGCGAGGAACCCTCCGAGAGCAAACCCGAACGAGGCCAAAGACAGAGCTCGT
Organism: Ilumatobacteraceae bacterium; assembly: GCA_018401375.1. GTDB lineage: Bacteria > Actinomycetota > Acidimicrobiia > Acidimicrobiales > Ilumatobacteraceae > M30B72. The sequence goes on from JAGYKR010000004.1 coordinate 60,610, forward strand.
GAGCGTTTCGCAACGAACCACTGCACCGTTTCGGTGGTGACGGTCAAGAAGCCGGCGAGACCGCTACCGATGGCGATCACAAAGAAAGACAAGATGAAGCCGATCGGAGTGGAGATCTGGCTGAACCACACGAACCCGAGCAGCGTGATCACCGAACCGGCGCGCATCACCGCTTTGGATCCATAACGGTGCAGGAGGGTTCCGTGCAGCGGTCCGAGTAGCCCACTTTCGGCCCGATTAAAGGAGTAGGCCAAAGAGATCGTGGTGCGACTCCACCCGAATGTGTCTTGAAGGACGACCGCGTAACTCCCAAAGGCTTGGGTGACGAGGGCGCTTTGGATGGTCAGGATTAGTGAACTTGCACTTGCGACCTTCCACCCGAAAAAGATCCGTGGTCGTACACTCGCAGCGGGGGAGGATTCGATCACGCCCAGATTCTTCTGGGATCTGATCTCGTTCTCACTGTCGGAGCTTTGGGACCTAGGCGAACTACTCGGCCAAGGAGGAGTCGTTGAGCGCATATCACGATCATGACCACGCAGAACTCGGCCCGCCGGTACTGCAGGAGGTGGCGGAAAATGTGTTCGCCTACATCCAGCCTGACGGGACCTGGTGGATCAACAACACGGGGTTCCTCGCAGGATCGGACGGTGTCATCGCAGTGGACACCTGCGCTACCGAGCGCCGCACGAAGTTATTTCTCGAACATGTCCGCTACGTCACCGACCAGCCGTTGCGGATGTTGGTCAACACTCATCATCACGGGGACCACACTCACGGGAATTACCTGACCTATCCGGCCACGATCATCGGCCACGAAAATTGTCGTGAGTTAATTGTGCAATCCGGATTGTCGCATTATCCGGGGGTCTTTGAGGGTCCTGATCATCCGGTGGACTGGGGGGACCTACAACTGGCGCCGCCGACGTTGACATTCACCGACAATCTCACGGTCCATGCCGGAGACCTGCGCGCCGAACTCCACTACATCGGGAACCCGGCCCACACCACCAATGACGTCGTGGTCTGGTTGCCTGACTCTCAGGTGCTCTTCACCGGCGACCTCGTCTTTAATCAGGGCACGCCGTTTGTCTTGATGGGTTCGGTCTCAGGGTCGCTGAGGGCGATCGAAAAGGTGCGTCAGTTTGCCCCAAAGGTGATCGTGCCTGGACATGGTCCGGTCTGCGACATTGCAGTTCTTGACCAACTGGCGCGTTACTACCGGTTTGTGGCCGACACCGCATTCGCCGCTGAAGAGGCCGGGGTGGGTGCGCTCGAGGCCGCCCGATCGGTGGATCTCGGAGAGTTCGCCGAGTTAAGCGATCCAGAACGCATCGTCGGCAACTTGCATCGGGCTCTTTTTGAACTGCGTGGTGGGCCCGAAGGCGGCACGATCGACATCGTCGCAGCCATCGGCGACATGATCACCTTTAATGGTGGCCGCCCGCTGCGATGTCTGGCCTGAGCCGAACGGTTAGTCCGTGACCGATGCAACCGCCTGATCGCGCAGCTCGCGTTTAAACAGTTTCCCGGAACCGGTCCGCGGAAGTGGCCCGTCGTGGACGAAGATATATCTCGGAATTTCGTAGCGGGCGAGATGGGCGCTCAGGAATTCGCGCAAAGTGTCCGGGTCCAGGTCGGGGCTCGCGTAGATCGTGGTGGCCACCTCCTCGCCGAGACGCTCATCAGGAACAGCGAACACCGCAGCCTCATAGACATCGGGGTGCATCAGCAGCGCTGCCTCCACTTGCCCACATCCAATGTTCTCGCCGCCACGGATGATCAGATCCTTGATCCGATCCACGATGTACAAGTAGCCCTCTGTGTCAATGGTGGCGACGTCGCCGGTGCGAAACCAGTCCCCATCCACGAACACTTCAGCGTTAACTTCTGGGCGATTCCAATATCCCGAGAACAGCGACGTCCCCCTGATCTGCAGTTCGCCGCGCTCTCCGGGCGGCACCGGCGTGTTGGTTTCGTCCACAATGCGCATTTCCAACACGGCGAGGCATCGGCCGGCGCTGTCGGGCCGAGCGAGATACTCAGCACCGTTGATCGTCGTGCCGATCGCGTTGGTTTCGGTCATCCCCCAACCGGTGTTGGGGATCGCGTTGGCGAATACAGCATCGATCTGGCGGACTTGTTCGGGGGCACGGGCTGCGCCACCACCGCCGACTACCTGCAGGGAACGGAGATCCCGGTTCGTGATTCGGGCCTCACGGACCATGTCCCCGGTCATCGCTGGCGGTCCAACGAAGCTCGCGATCTGCTCGCGTTCGATGATCGCAGCAGCTTCGGCCGGATCCCATTTGTACATTGCGACGAGTTTGCGTTGGGCACGAAAACACATCAGATAGACCGCGTGCAGGCCGAGCACATGGAATAACGGCACAGCGAGCAACACCGAGGGCTGAGGCGCCGGAGCAGCGGATGCCGGGATTTCGCCGTTGGCTTCGGCCGCCGTGACCTGCGACGCGATGTCTACTTCCCAAGACATCAATGCCGAGACGATATTGCGATGGGAGGAGACCACACCTTTGGGATGTCCCGTGGACCCCGAGGTGTACAAAATGGTGGCTGCATCAAAGGGGGCCACCTCCACCTCTGGCATGTCCACATCGGAGAGCGCTGCCATTGCAGTGGTCAAATCGAGCGCTCCGGGGATCATCCGGGTGGGGCGCACAGCCACCAACTTCACGTCGGGGGATCCCGGACATTCGGCAAATCGATCGAGGCGTTCTTGGTCAGCGAACAAGACCTTGGTGCCGCTATTGGTCAGGCCGTATTCCATTTCTTCAGCGGTCCACAGGGCATTCATCGCCACCGCGATCGCACCGATGGAGGTGATCGCAGCAAAGGCCAGCATCCATTCGGGGTAGTTGCGCATGGAGATCGCCACCCGATCCCCGTGGCTCACGCCGAGGTCATTGACCAAGATATGGCCGATCTTGGCTGAGGCGGCGTAGGCCTCTGCGAAGCTCATACGTTCCTGCTCGTAGACGATGAAGGTTTGGTCGCTGATCGTGTCGGCGTAAAGCTCACGCAAGGTGGCTGGCCCGGTAGCGAACACCTTGAGCGGGCCGTGGACTCCGGCAGTGATCTGGAGTTCATACGGCCCTCCTGGAGCCGTTAACAACGCCAGTGCCTCATCTCTATTCATGTCGATTCCTCTGCGTCTCGTGCCATGCGTCGTGGCGCTGTCGTCCACTGATCACGGCAGGAGCGTAGTCGGGTGTGACCGTCGTCTCACTGATCGTTCCGTTGATGGTCGTGCAAACGATGCACATCCTTCTGTCATGATCGTGAGTGACCTGTGGCAGGCCGACGCTCGTGCCGCAGGAGAGCAGAAAAGGGAGAGTTTGATCATGAGTATCGGAAAGACGCGCAGCGCTCTCTATAAGACAGCGAGAATCCTCGGAGACATCAACGCTGTCAAGAGGGGCACGGTCGGTAAACGGGTCGCGCGCCGGGTGGCGGGCCGGGCCACAGGGCGGGGGTTGGGCAAGTTGTTCAAATGACTCTGATCTGGCGTTCGGGTGGATGGTGATGCTCGGTGCGGTGTTGATGCTGACGGCGTGGCTGCTTATCGCTGGCTACATCGCTTCTCAGCCCCGGCGAGGGTGCCAACTGGGCTCCGATCTCAGGTGGCATCGAGCTCGGCGATGACCTCTGCAGTATGTTCGCCGAGGGAAGGTACTGGCCTGCGTGGCAGGAAAACCTGTCCATCGAAGGTCGCCGGACTGGCCACAGTGCGCACCTTTGGTGGTACCCGCTCTGCTGCATCCCAAGCCGAGTCATCGGTATCGATGAACATCCCGAGCGCAAGAGCCTGAGGGTCAGCGGCGACATCGGCCATCGTTTGACATGGGGCCCACCACACATCGTTGGCTTCAAACAGAGGCGCCCAATGGCTCATCGGGTGCTCAGAGAAAATCTCGTCCAGCACCGTGATCAAGGCCTCAGCGTTGGCAAAGATGCTCTTGGCTGAACCGAAGCGATCATCTTCGGCAAGTTCAGGTCGACCGATCGCATTCGCAAGGCCCGGGAAGTGGCGTCCAGCCTCGAGACCGATCAAAAAGAACCATTTGTCGTCAGCGCTGCGGTAACTGTTGACCATCGGAGTCTGAGACTTGGTCCGCGACCGCATCGAGGAGAGGCGGCCCATGGTCAACTGAACGCTCAAGTCCCATCCGGCGGTGTACATCCCGGTTGCGAACAGCGAGGTTTCCACGATCCGACCCTTACCGGTGCGGGTCCGCTCATAGAGGGCTGCCATCACGCCCATGGCAGTGGCCATCCCCGTGATGTGGTCACCCACGCCGCTGCGGATGAACAATGGCGGGTCCTCCCGAGGGCTATTGGTGCGAGCGAGCCCCGATCGCGACCAGAACGCACCAGCGTCATAACCGGGAACATCACGAGCCGGTCCCACCGAGCCATAACCCGATAGTGACGCGATGATCAGCTCGGGATGTCGGGCACTCACAGCAGCAGGATCAAGCTGTAACCGTTGGAGAGCGTCGGGCCGGAGGTTGGTGATGAACACATCGGACTGCGCAAGTAACTGCTCGCAACGTGCGAGTCCCTCAGGCGTCTGAAGGTCAAAGACCACGCTGCGCTTACCGCGGTTGTCTTGAGCAAAGGCCGGATTCGGGAGTTCTTTTTCGATCCCTACCGCTGCGAATACGCCCCGCTGTGGATCCCCGGCCGGCGCCTCCAGTTTGATCACCTCCGCACCCCAGTCAGCCATGATCCCTGCAGCGGCCGGCCCGGCCACCCACTGGCTGATCTCAAGGACCTTGATCCCGTCTAAGGGCCGATGGTCTGCCGTGGAGGGCGCAGTGTTGCTCGAGTCGGAGGGGGTGGACGACGAAGAAGTGTTCATAGCCGAAATGTAATGAACCGCCTCCGAGCCCCGGTCATCAGAGCCCGGTGATCAGATCCCGGTCATCAACTCACGAACTGATAGGTGGTGTTGCGTTGACGCAACGGACGGCCGAGCGGGTAGGTCAATGCAGCGAACCCGTCCTCGGACATGGACTGACCGTGACTCGCTCCGGCAGCCCGCGAGATGTTTTCGTTGACAAGGGTCCCGCCCACATCGTTACAGCCGGCCTGCAACAACTGACGAGCACCGTCCACCCCGATCTTGACCCAACTGGCCTGGATGTTGTCGATCAGGCCGTGGTAAGCGATTCGGGCAATCGCATGCATCAACACAGTCTCTCTAAACGTGGGGCCCCTGCGGGAGCGGCGCTGCAGATAAATCGGCGATGCCATATGCACGAAGGGCAGGCCGACAAACTCGGTAAACCCGCCCGTCTCACGTTGAAGATCACGGGTGGCCACGATGTGGCGGGCCCAACTGATCGGCTGTTCGATGGAGCCAAACATGATCGTGATGTTGGATCGCAATCCCACCTCATGGGCGGTGCGATGGCAATCGAGCCATTCTTGAGTGTTGATCTTGTCGGGGCACAAAACGGCGCGCACCCGATCATCGAGGATCTCGGCCGCAGTACCCGGCAGCGATGCGAGACCTGCATCTTTGATCCGCAGTAGATAGTCGCGCAGATCTTCGCCGTTGCGGCGCGCTCCCTCAGTCACTTCGAGTGCAGTGAATCCGTGGACATGCATTTCGGGCACGGCGTCTTTCACCGCCCGGGTGACATCGATGTAGTAATCCCCATCGAAGTCGGGGTGGATTCCACCTTGGAGAGTGACTTCGGTTGCACCCATGTTTGCTGCTTCACGCACTCGTTGGGCGATGTCCTCGAGGGTCAGCAAGTACGGGGTCCCTCGCAGATTCAGTGACAGTGGGCCCTTGGAAAAGCCGCAGAACCGGCACTTAAACGTGCAGACGTTCGTGTAGTTGATATTGCGATTGTTGACCCAGGTGACCTCGTCTCCAACCACCTCTCGGCGCAGGTCGTCGGCCAGAGCGGCGATCATTGCTACCTCGGGACCTCGAGCCCGAAAGAGATCCACGATCTCTTGTTCCTCCACGATCTGGCCCGCCCGGACCCCATCGAGGATCTCGGTGACCCGGGTCCGTCCTGCGAGGTGAGTGGCTCCAGGGATAAGGATCGGCGCCGGACTCGTGGCTCCTGAATACCACTGGGTGCTGCGGTGCCCAACGAGGACCACCTCGGCGCCATCATGAACCACATCGGCGGCGGTGACCTTTTCTGGCCACAGGGCACCCGGATCGTCACGGCCAAGTCCTTCGGCATCGCTGCGGTCCAGTACTGCAAACTCCAAGGACGCATCGAGCCAACGCTCTGGCTCCAGAGCGAACTCCGGATAGATCGTCAGACGGGGCGCGAGCACATGACCGCGACTTTCAGTGATCTCACGCAGGCGTTCGAGATCCGGCCATGGCCGTTCGGGGTTGACATGGTCGGCGGTGACCGGCGAAACGCCACCCCAGTCATCGATACCAGCATCGAGCAACATCCCGAAGTCCTCTGACAAATTTGGAGGGGCTTGGAGGTGGATCTCAGGCGGCAAAATCAGGCGGGCCGCAGCGATGGACCACAAGAACTCATCTGTCGGACAGGCCGGAGCGTTCTGCATGCCGGTCCGTTCTTTTGGCAAAAAGTTTTGAACGATCACCTCTTGGACATGCCCGTGACGGAGATGAGAGGCAGCGATCGCCTCCAGCGCCGCGATTCGGTCCGCTCGATCCTCGCCGATTCCCACCAGAATCCCCGTTGTGAACGGGATCTGAAGTTCGCCGGCAATCTCCAATGTGGCGAGACGGCGCTCCGGGGTTTTATCGGGAGCACCACGATGGCAGGCCAGATCGCTGCGCAGGGACTCGACCATCATCCCTTGGCTCGGGCTGAACTTTCGCAAGCGAGCGAGATCATTGTGATCGAGCGCACCGGCGTTGGCATGAGGTAGCAGACCGGTTTCCTCGAGCACCATCTGAGCCATCGCCGCCAGATAGTCCACAGTGGAGGTGTAACCGTGATCGCTGAGCCATTCGCGAGCGATCGGGTAGCGCTCCTCGGGGGCCTCTCCGAGGGTGAACAATGCCTCGTGGCACCCGTTGCGGGCCCCCTGAGCGGCAATCGATTTCACCTCGGCGGGAGAGAGAAATGGCGACTCCAATCGCGCCGGCGGCTGTGCGAAAGTGCAGTAGCCACAGGTGTCCCGGCACAACATCGTCAGCGGGATAAACACCTTTGGGGAGTATGTGATCCGATGGCCGTGGTGGCGGTCACGCAGAGACCGAGCCTCCGCCATGATCTCAGCCAGAGGTGTGGAGATCAATGCTGCGTTCTTTTCAGAGATCGAGAAGGAAGGAGAGGTACTGGACACGGGAATGGAGCGCTGGCGCGACATGTAAGCCTTTCATGGGACACTTTTTACAGTGAACGGATCGGTTGTTGCCAGCGCAGAACAAGTTCGCCGCAGTTGTGAGACTCCACGGCATGACTCATTTCGTCCTGCCCAAGTCAAGTTAGCGAACCGACAGCTGATCAGCCCCATTGGGAAGCAGATCAAGCGATGCACGGGCAGGTTCGGGCGACACCGTTAACATGCGGGTGTGATCTCTCGCCGATTGCTTCTGGGCCTTGGGGCCGCACTAGGAGTGCTCGGTTGTGCCGCCGTTGGGGTATGGGGCGTGCAAGAGTTCTCTATCGGGCGGGGGGAGTCCTCAACGGTGGCTGCTGCGCCATCTGATTACGGGTCTGATTTCGGGTCTGATTCTGTTTCTGACCCGATTCCGGATCCGGTTAGTCCTGAGCAAGTTCTTCCTGAGCCTGGTCTTCCGGTGCCAGTGGATCCACAAATAACTGCAGCTCATGAGTCCGGATCGGTGGTGGACCTCGGTGGACTGTTCTTCGATAGTGCCGGCACCGATCCTTTGGAGTGGCGGCCAAACCCTCAGAGTTGTCTCGGTTTGGACCGCGGCGTGATCGTGGATCGTGAGGTTCAACGCGGTTGGTTCTGCTCGGCAGAAGAAGTGGGCGATCATTTCGTGTTGACGAGCTCCGACCTGCAACCTGATCCGGGTGAGTACTCGGTGTATGCCAAAGACATCCAGGCCTGGTCTTGGGAGTTCGGCCCGCCCTCTACGATGACCCATTTTGTGGCGTTCACTCGCGGCAAGTTCCAAGGTGCGAGAATCGCATTCCACAGCGTCCCGAAATATTCCGACGGATCTTGGGCCCAACCCCTCGACAGCGTCGGGACGCTCGAGCATTTTGGTGATTCATCGGGATGCATACGCCTGCTACCAGAGGACGCTGTGGCCGTCTGGGATTTCTTGGACCTTGGCGGCACCGTTCGCGTGGTCACCTGACCGGGGGTTGATCTCGGCGGATCAATCGGTCCGGTAACGCCCGAGGATGCGCTTGCCTAAAGAGGTTTTGTGGACCTCATCGGCGCCGTCGTAGATCCGAGCGGCGCGCTCGTGGCGATACCAGTAGGACAAGATCGTGTCGTCGGTAACTCCGAGAGCGCCGTGGACTTGGATCGCGGTGTCCACGGTTTTAGCGTCGTGTTCGGCGGCCCAGATCTGAATGATCTGACGGTCCGCCAGAGTTTCACCCTATGGGGTGATCTGTCGCTCATTTGCGTGGGCACACATGAGATCGAAGGAACGTTGTGCAACACCGAGCCAGCGCATGCAGTGATGGATACGTCCGGGCCCAAGACGCTCCTGGGCGATTGCGAAACCGGCACCTTGGGGACCCGAGCAGGTTTGCTGCGGGGACCCGACATGACTGGTAGATGATCTCGCCATGGCTCGCATGTCCCGAACCGGCATGCCCCATCACCGACCCCACTCCGCTCATGGCTAACTCACCCCCAACGAGTTCGCCCTACAAAGGACCACGACCCACCAACCCCAAGCCGCGTATCAACTGGACCGCTAAACGGGGCCCCCTCATTTTCAAATCCGATGAGAGCGGGTTATTGGGCCACAGCCTGCCGATGACGCCACCCGAGCCGCTAGGGCCGAAGGTCACCGGGGGGACTACGGTGATTTCGGTGAGCGATGAACCAAGAATCTACGGAGGCGGCGAGGGAGCAGATCCTGCTCTGAAACGGGTTCGGGTCCGTCATTTCGGCCAAGCCAAAGCCAACGGAATCAAGATCACAGGTCTCACCAGCTATGACTTTTTGTCGGCCCGGATCTTTGATGATGCTGGAATCGATTTCCTGCTGGTTGGTGATTCTGCAGGTAACGCAGTGTTCGGTTACGACACGACATTGCCGGTCACGATCGATGAGTTGGTTCCGCTCTGTGCCGCAGTGGTGCGTGCCGTTCGCCGCGCCCTAGTAGTCGCCGATATGCCCTTCGGTTCATACGAGAACGGCCCGGAAGAGGCGCTGCACACGGCGATCCGCTTCATGAAAGAAGCCGGGGCTCACGCTGTGAAACTCGAAGGTGGGTACCGCAGCGCCAAACAGATCCGACGGATCGTGCGGGCGGGAATCCCTGTCATGGCTCACATCGGGTTCACCCCGCAGAGCGAGCACGGTCTCGGAGGGCACATCATCCAAGGCCGTGGGGAAGGCGGGGCCAAAGAACTGATGGATGATGCTTTGGCCGTCCAAGAAGCGGGTGCATTCGCAGTGGTGCTTGAGATGGTGCCATCTGAGGCGGCAGCGGAAGTGACGGCAGCGCTGCAGATCCCAACGATCAGCGTCGGGGCGGGGCCGAGTTGTGATGGACAGCTGATGGTGTGGACCGATTGGGCCGGTTTCACCCGCGGTCGGATCCCACGATTCGTCAAGCAGTACGCCCAGATCGGCCAGACCCTTCACGACGCTGCGGTGACCTTCCGTGAAGAAGTGGAGGCGGGCGTCTACCCGGCTTCAGAACACGAATACCGGGACTGACAGGGTTCGCGATCGCTGTACGGACGCGAAAAGGTCCGTGAGGTGAGTCCCGACAGCAGGGACAGGCTTTGGATCAGGAGCCCCTCCACAATGGACATCGGAGACTTTCGTCCCAAACGAACCTCATAAAGAGGACTGGATCCCTTTTGGTCACCTCACGGACCAGTAATTAATGATCGCGCCGGGCCCGCTCGAGCAATAGAGGCAAAGGTCCCGATCGCTGTGAACACGTATTCACAAGACGATGTTGACCATTCGCCCGGGCACCACAATCACTTTGCGGATGCTTGCTCCATCGAGGACTTCGATCACTCGGGGGTCAGCCAATGTCGCTGCTTCCACCGCTGCAGCATCCGCCTCTGCGGACACCGTCACCCGGCTGCGAACCTTGCCGTTGATTTGCACAGGGTATTCCACCGTGTCGTCCACGAGCAGCGCCGGGTCAGCGTTCGGGAAGGCTTCATAGGTGATGGTTTCGGTGTGTCCAAGACGCTGCCACAGTTCTTCGGCCACGTGCGGTACCAACGGGGCCAGCATCAGCACCATTGGCTCGGCCACCTCACGGCAGGTGGCGTTGAGGCGAGTCACGTGATTGTTCAGTTCGATCAGTTTGGCGATCGCGGTGTTGAAGCGCAGGGCGTCCATCTCGGTGCGGACCGCATCGATAGTGCGATGTAGCAACTGGCGGGTGTTGGGGTCGGCTGGCGCGTCCACCACGGTCACTGCCCCGGTGGACTCGTCGACCATATTGCGCCACAGTCGCTGCAAGAAGCGGTACATGCCCACCACGTCGCGGGTTTCCCAGGGACGGGAGGCATCGAGGGGGCCCATAGCCATCTCGTAGAGCCGCAAGGTGTCGGCCCCGTAGGCCTCATACATCTCATCGGGAGAGACGGCGTTTTTCAGGCTTTTGCCCATTTTGCCCCACTCCCTGGTGACCGGTTGGCCGTCATGGACGAAGCCGTCGGGGGTGCTCGCCACCTCGGTGGCTTCCACGTACATGCCCCGTTCGTCGGTGTACGCGTCAGCGAGGATGTAGCCCTGGTTGAACAACCGGGTGTACGGCTCTTTGGAGGACAAATGGCCGAGGTCATACAGCACCTTGTGCCAGAACCGGGCGTATAAAAGGTGCAGTACAGCGTGTTCCACGCCACCTACGTACAAGTCCACGCCGCCGGGATGATCGGGGCGCTGATCGGTCCGCGGACCCATCCAGTAGCGCTCCACCTCGGGATCCACAAACACCTGGTCGTTATGGGGATCGAGATAGCGCAATTCATACCAACACGATCCCGCCCATTGCGGCATGACGTTGGTGTCACGACGATAGGTCTGAAGCCCGTCACCGAGATCGAGTTCCACTTCCACCCAATCGGTCAAACGATCGAGGGGGCTCTCGGGATCGCTGAACTCATCATCGGCCGCAAAGGTGCGGGGGGCGAAACTGTCGGTCTCAGGCAGGGCGACCGGCAACATTTCGGCGGGAATGACATGGGCGATGCCGTCGGAGTCGTACACGATGGGGAATGGCTCTCCCCAATAGCGTTGCCGAGAGAACAACCAATCGCGCAACTTGTAGGTGATCGTGCCGTTGCCGTGGCTGTTGGCTTCCAGCCAGGCGGTCATCTTCGATACGCCTTCAGCCACATCGCTGATCGTGTTCAGATCCACCGAGCTATTCGACGAGTTCACATAGGGGGCGTTACCCACGTAGGCCTCGGGCCAGGCAGCGGTATCGAGACTGGGTTCGATGCCATGCTCAGCAAACCATTCTGCCGGCGGGTTCTGAATGGCAGGGATCGGGAGATCGAACATCCGGGCGAACTCAAAGTCGCGTTGATCCCCGCAGGGCACCGCCATGATGGCCCCGGTGCCGTAACCCATCAGCACATAATCTGCGATCCAGATCGGGATCTCGGTGCCGGTCACTGGATTGGTCGCAAATGATCCGGTGGAAACCCCGGTTTTGGTCCGTGTCGCATCTTGACGGTCCACATCTTTTTTGGCTCCGGCCTCGCTCCGGTAGGTGGCCACCGCTGCGGCCTGATCGGAGGTGGTCACAGCGTCGACGAGCGGATGTTCAGGAGCGAGCACCATGAACGACGCGCCAAACAGCGTGTCGGGCCGGGTGGTGAACACGGTGATCGGGCCGGCCGGGGAGTCAAAGTGAACGTTTGCTCCATGGCTGCGGCCGATCCAGTTGCGCTGCATGGAAATGATCGCAGGCGACCACTCCAAGAGATCCAGATCGTCGATCAGCCGGTCCGCATAGGAGGTGATCCGCATCATCCATTGGCGCATCCGGCGCTTGAACACCGGGTAGTTCCCGCGGTCGCTGCGTCCGTCAGCAGTCACTTCCTCGTTAGCCACCACGGTCCCGAGCCCCGGACACCAGTTGACCGGTGCTTCGCTGAGATACGCAAGGCGGTGGTCGTCGATGATCTGGCGTTGTTCGATCCGGCTGAGAGCGGACCAGGCCCGTCCGCCGGGAGTTGGGCGTGCACCGGCGGCATACAGATCTTCGAGCTCACTGATCGGTCGGGCTCGAGCCTGATCTCGGTCGTACCAAGAGTTGAAGATCTGAGAGAAAATCCACTGGGTCCAGCGGTAGTACTCCGGGTCTGTGGTGGAGATCGAACGGCGAGGGTCATGGGACAGCCCGAGACGGCGCAACTGCCGACGCATGTTGGCGATGTTCGCATTCGTGGTGATCGCTGGGTGTTGGCCGGTCTGCACGGCGTACTGCTCTGCGGGTAGGCCGAACGCATCGAAGCCCATCGTGTACAACACATTGCGTCCCGACATGCGTTGGAAACGGCTGTAGACATCGGTGCCGATATAGCCGAGGGGATGCCCAACGTGGAGTCCGGCCCCTGAGGGATACGGGAACATGTCAAGCACGAACAGTTTCTCGCCACGGGCCGCCACAGCAGTTGGATCAGCGAGAGATCCGGCTGGGTTCGGGGTGGCAAAGGTGCCCTCTGCATCCCAGTACTCCTGCCAGCGGGTCTCGATATCCCCGGCCATCACCGAGGTGTATCGATACTCGGGAGTCTCCGAACTTACGGGCTGGTCGTTGCTGCTCTGGTCGCTCATAGCGTCCGTCAGCCTATGGGCCTGAAGCGATAGGAAATCGATCTGGCTCCGGCACACCATCAGCGGTAAGAATGCACCAGTTCCATTCGCCGCATAGGAGATGACCTACATGTACGCCCCACAGATCGCCGCCACCGACCCGGATCGCTCCTGTTTCATTATGGGATCCACCGGAGCCACGGTGTCCTACGGCGAGTTCGAGGCCCGCTCCAACCGTTTGGCCCACCTGCTGCGGGCCGAGGGGCTCGGTCGGCTGGATCACTATTCGGTGTTCATGGAGAACAACGAGCACTATCTCGAAACCAATGGGGCGGGGGAGCGTTCGGGGATCTACTACACCTGCATTAACTCCTACCTCACTCCCGAAGAGGTGTCCTATCTCCTCAATAACTCCCAGTCACAGATCCTGATCACCTCGAAGGCAAAGTTTGAGGTGGCCAAGGCTGCCATGGAGCAGGCCCCGAATGTGCACACCTGTCTGGTGGTAGGCGGAGCCGAGATCGGTCTGGGTACCGAGGGACGATTTGTGGATTATGACGCCGCGTTGGCGGGTTACCCGACAACTCCGATCGCTGATGAGAGCCTCGGCTCAGCGATGCTCTACTCCTCGGGAACTACCGGGCAGCCCAAAGGGATCTTGCGGCCCTTGCCGGAACAGCCGCCCGCCCAGCAGTTGCCAATGTTCGATTTCTTAACCCAACTGTGGCGCTATCGAGACAAGATGATCTACCTGTCCCCGGCGCCGCTCTACCATTCGGCCCCGCACGCCGCCGTGAACCTCACCATTCGTAACGGTGGTACTGCGATCATCATGGAGCGCTTTGATCCCGAGCACTACCTCCAACTGCTCGAGAAGTACAAAGTCAGCCACTCGCAGTTGGTGCCGACGATGTTCTCACGGATGCTGAAACTGCCTGAGGCAGACCGTCTTCGCTACGACACCTCCTCACTCGAGATTGCGATTCACGCTGCTGCTCCGTGCCCGGTGCCGGTCAAGCGTCAGATGATTGAGTGGTGGGGGCCGATCATCCACGAGTATTACGGAGCCACCGAAGGCCTTGGGTTCACAGCGTGTGACTCCGAAGAATGGCTGGCCCACCCGGGCACGGTTGGGCGCCCGCTGTTCGGTGTTCTGCACATCCTCGATGACGATCTGAACGATGTGCCCAAGGGTGAGCGCGGCACGATCTGGTTTGAGACCGGCTCGGCATTTGAGTATTTCGATGATCCAGACAAGACATCCTCGGTGAAATCACCGGACGGAAAGATGGCCACGGTCGGTGACGTGGGCTACGTGGACGCCGACGGCTTCTTACATCTCACGGACCGAACCACGTTCATGATCATTTCTGGTGGAGTGAACATCTATCCCCAAGAATGCGAGAACCTGCTTATCACCCACCCCAAAGTGGCTGATGCGGCGGTGTTCGGGGTGCCGAATGTGGATCTCGGTGAGGAGGTCAAAGCGGTGGTGCAGGCGATGCCTGGGGTGGAGGCCGGCGCTGCACTCGAAGCTGAGTTGATGGCGTTTTGTCATGAGAATCTGTCCCGCCAAAAGTGCCCACGCTCTATTGACTTCGATGCGGAACTACCCCGGCTCCCTACAGGCAAGCTTTATAAGCGGGTCCTGCGGGATCGATACTGGGGTGACGGCGACAGCCGCATCCTGTGAACCCAATGCCGAAACACCATGTGGCCGCCCTGTCCGGTGAGTCAAGTCGCGCTCGCGCGATCCCACTACGGTGACAGACGTGAGCGTGAACATCGCAAGTTCTTCTTTGTCCACGGTCCGACGCTTGGAACTCGCCGCTGATTCAGGCACTGGGGTGCGGTTCGTGGGCGCCTCGATGATCGGTTCGGACGGTCCGATCTACGTGTCGTGGCGTCAGATCCACGATGAGGCTCGAGCGGTGGGCGCAGCCTTACAGGCTCGCGGCCTCGGCCCAGGAGACCATGTCGCAGTGCTCGGGCCGACCAGTCGCGAGCTGATGACCATCGTGCGTGGCTGTTGGATGGCGGGGATTGCGTCGATGATCCTGCCCTTACCGATGCGGATGGGTTCCCTCGAAGCATTCATTGAGGGCACGCGGGCACGGATTCGGCACGGGGACGCCAAACTCGTGCTGATCGATGACCAACTCGCTGCGTTCTACGAATCAGTGGAGGGTGATCCACCGATCGACGCCATGCGCAGTGTGCTGCCAGGCAGTCCGGGAGTGCCCTCGCCCGACGCGCTTGAGGTCCCGGCCGACGATCCTGAGCGCCTTGTGATCTTGCAGTACACGAGCGGTTCTACCAGCGAACCCAAGGGTGTCATGATCCCGGACCGGGTGCTGTCGGCAAACGTGGACGCATGCTGTCTCGCGGCCTCCATGACCGAAGCTGAGGTGCTGGTCTCGTGGTTACCGCTCTATCACGACATGGGGCTCGTGGGATTCCTCGCTCTTCCGATGACGAAGGGTGTGGACCTCGTCCAAGCCGCCCCGCAGGATTTCTTGGCGAGACCTGGGCATTGGATGGAGTGGATCTCCACCTGGCGCGGCACGGCCACTGCGGGACCCAACTTTTCGTGGGTGCTTGCCACCCGGGCACTGCGTCGCGCCCAAGGTCTTGATCTATCCAGTTTGACCCTCGCCCTCAGCGGGGCTGAGCCGGTAGACCCCAAGGCCGTGGATGCGTTCGTGGAAGCGGCAGCCCCGTTCGGGTTTGCGGCGGGCAGTGTGTTTCCGGCCTTCGGGATGGCCGAGGTAGCGATCGGGGGGACTTTCCCGGTGCGAGGTGCTGGCCTGCAATGCGACGTGGTGGACCGTGCGGTCCTCGAACGGGACCGAGTAGCCAAACCGGTGGAAGTTACCGACCCAGACGATCTGAACCTGATCGCTCGCCGTTTGCCGCTGCTTGGCACTGCAGTCCCGGGGCTTGAGATGAAAGTGGTGTCACCCGACACCCGTGAGGAACTGCCCGAGCGTCACGTGGGCGAGTTGTTGTTGCGCGGTACCTCGGTGACCCCTGGCTATTACAAGCGTCCGGAGGCCACCGCAGCGTTGTTCCACGAAGGCTGGCTGTGCACCGGGGATCTTGCGTATCTGCTCGATGGGCAGCTGGTGCTGTGCGGTCGGATCAAAGATGTGATCATCGTCGGGGGTCGCAACGTGTTCCCCGAAGACATTGAACGTGCCGTCGGCACCCTCGAAGGTGTTCGAGCCGGCAACGTGATCGCCTTCGGTATGGAGGGCTATAAGGGTAAAGAGAGCGTGGTTGTGGTGGCTGAAGTGCGCTCCGAGGACCCGGATGCCGTTCGTTCCGAGATCCACCATCGAACCCTTGAGGTATGCGGGATTCCCCCACGCGACGTGATGTTGGTCCGGCCGGGGACGCTTCCCAAGACATCCTCGGGCAAGTTGCAGCGCGCCAAATGCCGTGAGGAATATCTCGCAGAGGAACTCGCGCTGATCGACTGATCAGCGGGTGTTCGTCAGCGGGTGTTCATCAGCGGAGCGAGCGCGTCGCCGAGCAATGTGACCCGTCCGGGGATGTGGCCGTTGGCCGGCATGTTGATGGTGAAACCATCGATTCCCGGGACCCGTAGGTCAAGGAACTTCTCCGCCACGGTTTCTGGGTCACCGACCACGAAGTTGGCGGTCATCGCCGCCCGATCGCTGTCGCCCATCGCCGAAAGGTTGATCCCACGGCGAGCGAAATATGCGGTGAGGTCCGTGAGGGCCTCATCCATGGTGGGGGCGATACAAGCGCTGCGCTGCCAAGACACCGTGATCTCTGAGCGATCCCTCCCGATGGTGCCGCAATGTTCCTCGAGGGCGTCAAGTTTGCGGGGGATGTCATCGGGAGCGCAGATGAGATTGGATTCGTCCGCGTACTGAGCGACCATCCGAAGGGTTTTGCGCTCGCCGCCACCGCCGATCATTACCGGGATCCGACCGATAGCCGGCGGCTCATTCATCGCATCGGTGACTTGATAATGCGTGCCCTTCAGGCTCGGTCGCTCCCCACGCAGCATCGGGATAATGATCTGGAGGGCTTCCTCGAGTTTTTCGAAGCGATCGGTAAACGTGCCGAACTCGATACCAAAGGCGGTGTGTTCGAGCTCAAACCATCCCGCCCCGATCCCGAGTTGGGCCCGACCTCCCGACACGATGTCCAATGTGGTGACGGTCTTCGCAAGCACCGCCGGATTCCGGTAGGTGTTGCCGGTCACGAGCGCACCGAGGCGGACCCGTGAGGTCTCCCTAGCGAGAGCGGATAACAGTCCGTAGCACTCAAGCATGAACTGATCTGGGGTTCCGAGCATTGGGAGTTGGTAAAAGTGGTCCATCACCAACACGGTGTCAAAACCGCTCTGGTCCGCCTCACGAGCTTGGGCAGCGATCACATCAAAGAGTTGTGCGGCACCCACATCGGGATAGCTGAAGTTGGGAATCTGATAGCCAAGAACGGTCATTGCGCCTCCGGTTGGGCTTGGGCGTGAGAAGATGCCTGAGGAAAGGATGGGGTTATGAAAGTGGTCTACACGCTGCGGCATCGTTTGCACCACCCCGAACAGGAATTCGAGCATTCCCGGTTCCAGAAGCCTTTTGAAACTCCTGAACGGGTGGAGATCATCCAAGCCGCCTTGATGGCGGATCCTCGCTATGAGTTTGTGGCACCCGACGAGTGGGGGACAGGGCCTATCGCAGCGGTGCATGATCCCGGTCTGATCCGCTTTCTCGAGACTGCATGGCAGGAATATCAGGCCACCCACCCCTACACCCGTGATGTGGTCCCCGATGTGTTTGCGCTGCCCGGTCTGCGCTTCGGGATCGGCGATCCCATTGAGCCGACCTCAATCGATGCTCGTCTCGGTCACTGGTGTTATGAGACCACCACCCCGTTGACCCACGGTTCCTATGACGCGGCACGATCCTCGGTAGATGTGGCCCTGTCTGCCGCCGAGGCCGTGCTCAGCGGGGAGCGCTGGGCCTACGGGTTATGCCGGCCTCCAGGGCATCATGCGGCTCGGTCGGTGTATGGGGGATATTGCTTCTTCAACAATGCCGCCGTGGTAGCCGAACGCTTGGCCACGAGCACAGGATCGCGGGTGACCGTGTTGGATCTGGATTACCACCACGGCAACGGCACCCAGCAGATCTTCTATGACCGCGCCGACGTGCAGTTCGTCTCTCTGCATGGCGACCCGGCGCGTTCTTACCCTTATCACACCGGTTTTGCTGAAGAGTGTGGCACCGGTCCGGGATTAGGCAGCACGATGAATCTGCCGCTCGCCGCCGGGGTGGAAGACACCGAATACCTCAGGGTGCTCGATCAGGCGTTGAGTGCAGTGTCCGCCTTTGCGCCTGAGATGCTCGTAATTTCGCTTGGTCTCGATACGCATCTCGAGGATCCGATCTCTGATCTCGCGCTCTCTACTGGCGGCCTGAGAGCCGCTGGGGCGGCCGTAGCCACGTTGGGGCTACCGACCGTGGTGCTCCAAGAGGGTGGGTATGCAATCGACCTGCTCGGGGAGAACGCCCGGGCCTGGCTTGACGGGCTCGCCGGATACGAACAGCGAACCTGATCGCCTCAGGCGGCAGCGATGTCGTCCATCACTTTGCGCCAACGCTCCGGGTCATTTGCGTACGGGGCGTAAAAACTGATCCGTTGGATCACGTCTCCATAGCGGCGATTCAGTTCGGATCCGATCTGTTCGGGGGCGCCGACCACCGCAAATGTGTTGAGAACCTCATCGTCGATCAACGTTCCCATCTCCACCCACTGACCGCGCTTGGACAGCGCATTCAACTCGTCTTGGAGACCGCCCCAGCCGTGGATCTCGAGCACATTGCGATAGGCCGGAGTGGAACCGTAGAACGCGATCTGCTGCCGGGTACCGGCCATCGCCATCTCCATCTGCTCATCGGTGGTGCCGGTGACCACGAAAGAAGGTCCAACGATTTCGAACCCTTCCATCGTCTTTCCCGCCTTCGCGCGACCGCGCTCTAGAGCGGGGATGGTCACTTCCCGTAGGTACTTCTCGGTGGTGAACCCGTGACACAAGAAGCCGTCACAGACCTCGCCGGCCACTTCGGTCATCAGTTCGCCCACGCCGGCCAAGAAGATCTTGGGGACACCGAAGTCGCCCAGATCTGCTGGGTCTGGGGTGAAGAACGGGGTCATCAGTGTGTGGGTATAGAACTCTCCACGGAACTCAAGGGGTGTGCCGTTGTGCCAGGTATCCCAAATCGCGCGGATCGCGAGGATCATCTCGCGCATCCGGGCTGCAGGCTTGGACCATTCCATCGAGAAGCGCTTGGTGATGTGTGGTTTGATCTGAGAGCCGAGCCCGAGCACGAACCGCCCCTCGGAAAAGGCCTGCAAGTCCCAGCCGAGGTTCGCGAGCGTCATCGGATTCCGGGCGAAGGCCACAGCAATGGAGGTGCCGATCTCGAGTTTCTCGGTGTGCTCAGCGGCCAAAAGCAGCGGGAGGAACGGGTCGTGCGCCGTTTCGGCTGTCCACACCCCGGAGTAGCCCTGCTGTTCGGCCTCCCGGGCTTTTGTTCCGGCGGTCTTTAGATCTGTCCCAAGTGAGCCATCGATTTTCATGGGACGAAACTAGCGCGCCGTCAGGGCTGATCTCGCAGGAAGCGTTCCAGTTCAGCGGCGATCTCTTCACCTGAGCGCATCTCAAGCCCCGGGCCGGGAAGGGTCCCTGGCACCGAGCCGCGCAGGTCGCCTTCCCACAGGTCAGGACTGGCATCGTGAAGTTGCTCGAGTTGCGTCAGCATGCGCAGGTGGTCGTCATTGGCAGCCACGAGTTGTTCGAGACGCTCGCTCTCCACGACCGCTGCTTTGCGCAGTTCGCTGCCATCCACCACCACATCGGTGTACTCGCGCAGGGCCTCAAGGAGAGCGACACTGGCTGCCGGGTACGGGGTGGCAGCCACATAATGGGGGACCTGCACCCAGATGGACAACGTGGGGATATTGCGGTCGTGTAGGGCGAGTTCAAGTACGCCAGCCATGCCTGCGGGCACATCCACCGAACTCCGCAAGAACGGCACGGCGGACAACACATCGGCCGATGGGGTGGTCACCGACAGTCGACAGGGCCGAGTGTGAGGCGATGTAAACGGGTAGGCGCCAAGGCCAACCATGCGCTCCACTTTCAGCTCGGTGGCGACCGTGGCGATCGAATCGCGAAACCGGTTCCAGCACATGTCGGGTTCAGGTCCGTGGAGCAGTAACAGGTCATGGCCAGCGAGATCCCGGCCCACGCTGAGCGTGATGTGTTCCCAGGTCAACGCGGTGTTGAGGCCGTTACGGACCTGCATGATCGGGCGGCGGGCCCGAAAGTCAATGTAAGGATCATCAGCAAACACGGCGACTGGTCGAGCTCCAGATTCCTCGAGGATTGCTTCCATGGCCCCCGCTGCGCCGAGGCCGGCGTCAATCCAGCCGGTCAGCATCACGATCAGCGTGGGTCGATGCAGCTCGGGAATCGGCTCATCAGCCCACACCAGATCGGGTAGAGAGTGCATCATCTCATTTGTTCCAGCGTCTGCTCGGCCATTCGCGCGGCGGCCTCTACTTGATCGGAGAACTCGCGCAGTTCCTCAGGGTCGCGTTCACCGAGTGCACCTCCCAGATACCGGGCGTACACGCCTTCGAGAATGCAGGCCAACTTCCAAAAGGCAAAGGCCACATAGAAATCCAGATCGCGCAAATCTCGACCCGTCACCTCGCCATAGCGATGCGCTAACTGCTGACGATCCCAAAAGCCTTCCACGGCAGTGGAACGTCCGGCCCACGCCGAGCCTTCATCTCCGGGGCCAGTCCAATAGACCATCAACAAACCAAGATCAGCCAACGGGTCACCGAGGGTGCAGATCTCCCAGTCGAGAACCGCCACGACCTGACCGGAGGAATCCACCATGCAGTTATCGAGCCGATAATCCCCATGCACGATGGTGGCGGGACCCTGAGCGGGAATCCGGGCGGCCAAAAGATCATGGACCCGGTCCACGGCCGGGAGATCCCGGGTCTTTTGGGAGTTCCACTGGCCATACCACCGCTTCAACTGCCGGGCGATGTAGCCCTCGTGACGTCCGAGGTCGCTGAGGCCGACCGCTTCTAGGTCCACTGCATGAATTGCAGCCATCGTGTCCACCAACGACTGTGAAGCAGCAGCTCGGGCGGGGGCGTCGAGCAGTGTGGCAGCCTCAGTGTCGTCTCGGAGCACATGGCCATCCACGTAGCCCATCACGTAAAAAGGTGCGCCGGTCACGGCGGTATCGGTGCACATGCCAAGGACCGGCGGAACCGGGACATCGCTCGCCCCGAGTGCGGAGATGATGCGGTGTTCGCGTCCCATGTCGTGGGCGCTGGCCAACACATGTCCCATGGGGGGGCGGCGAAGCACGTAACGGGACCCATCAGAACCCTGAACCCGGTACGTCAGGTTGCTGTGGCCGCCAGCGATCACATCCCAGCGAAAGGGCCCCGTGGCTCCAGCGACGTTGTTCTCCAACCAGTCAGCAACCCGGGACACCTGCAGTCCAGGGACTGCGTCATCCGGGATCGGTGCCAGACCAGATGCGAATTCAGACGTGGGGTCGATGGTGAGATCATCGTCGGACATGAGGAGGAGGGTACCTGTCCGTAACGATCTGGTCTCGGCTCCTTGCGCAGGAATCGCCATTTGTGGTCGCAGGTCGGTAGTTCTAGGGGAGTGACTCTGGCCCGAGATGTGACCTGTTTGAGCGAGCCCTTTGATCTGGCGGTCATCGGCGGCGGGATCACCGGTATCCAAGTGGCGCGTGAGGCGGCAGGTCGGGGTCTGCGCACAGTCCTCCTCGAACGCAATGACTTCGGGGCGGGAACCTCGGCCGCGACCTCCAAACTGATCCACGGAGGGATTAGGTACCTCGAAAATCGACAGTTCCAGGTAGTGCGCGAATCCCTGCGCGAGCGCCGGATCTTGGCTCTCGGAGCGCCTCACCTCGTGGAACAGAGACGGTTCGTGATGCCCGCTTGGAGATGGTCAACACCACCCACTGCCCTACTCGGTGCCGGGGTTGGTCTGTATTCACTGCTCGGTTTCGATAGCAATCGTTCCGCTCCCGATTCGCTGCGGATCCCGTTGCCGCGCTGGTTGTCGCGTCGACAGGTCCTGTCGGCCGTGCCGTGGATCGATCCCGATGGACTGCAGGGAGGATTCGCTTACCACGACACCCTCAACGTTCATCCTGAGCGGTTGCTTTTGGCCTACGCCCGGTCCGCCGCCGCAGATGGCGCGCAGTTGTTTAATCACATGGAGGTCACCGGTTTCATCCGCGACGGCTCCACGGTGCGTGGGGTGACTGCCCGTGACGGACTCACGGGTATCTCCTATGAAGTTTCGGCCGCTGCGGTGGTCAACGCCGCAGGCCCGTGGCTGGATCTGGTGCTTCGGCCGAGCGGCGCAGCCACGAAGATGTCCCTGCTGCGATCAAAGGGTGTGCATCTGCTGACGCCGCCAGTGGGTGGCCATTCACAGGTCACCGACACCGTGTTTGCCCGGACTCGTAATGGTCGCCATGTGATCGTGACCCCTTGGCAACACATGTCGTTTATCGGTCCGACCGACACAGCGATGGCGCAACACCCTGATGATCTGGCCGCATCCCCGGAGGATGTCGAGCAGATCCTTGGCACCGTCAACGACACGATGGCGCCGAATGCTCGCCGGATGCGAGCCGATGACGTGATTGACACCACGGTGGGGATCCGGCCGTTACTTGTGCCCGATGCCGGAGATCCTGAAGGTGATGATCCGGACTCACAGGAGGCGGCCGCCGATACCTACACCGCATCGCGGGGCCATGAGATCTATGACCACTCCTCCCACGGTGCGGGGAACCTCTGGAGCATCGGTGGCGGCAAATGGACCACCGGGAGAGCCACAGCGGTGGCGATGGTGGATCGTTTGCTAGCGAGTTCGGCCTTGGGAGCGGCTCCACAGTTACCGATGTCGGATTCGGGGTTCCGGTCAGATCGAGCGCCGGTGTGGGGTGCATTCGATTGGGCCAAAGACGCTGAGCCGTTCCTGCGCGAGGCGGTGCAGATCGGAGCCGAACTCGGCCTCGATCCTGCGGTGCGGCTCCACCTCGCGCGGCTCTACGGCACCGACTACCACCGGATCTTCGATCTGGTGCGCGATCGCCCTGATCTAGCCGCCCGAGTTTCGATGCGCGCTGGTCGCCATGACATCAGCGCCCAGGTGGTCCATGGAATCGATGCCGAGGGCGCCCGAACCTTGGCAGATCTGCTGGATCGACGCCTCGTGATCGGGACCCTCGGACCGGTTCTGGCCGAGGAGATCCGGGCCGTGGCGCTAGTTGCGGGCCCTCTGTGGGGATGGGATGCGGCACGGATTGACCATGAAGCCGTGCGTGAAGACGAGCGTCGCAGAGCGCGTCGGATGACCTGGCAGCCGGTACCCGCCTAGCGCGACCGCGATGGGTTGGGGCCAAGAGTTCGGCTCCGGCTGATCGGCCCTGGTTCACCGGCCCTGGCTCACCGGCCCTGGGAATCCGGGATCACGCCCGTTCGTGCAGCAGGTGTTATTGCAGATGCGGCGGGCGGTTGAGGATCACTGGGCACGGGGCATGGCGCACGATGCTCATGGCCACGCTGCCGGCGCGGATCCTGGCCAGACCGGTTCGGCCGTGGGTGCTGGCAAGGATCAGCGATGCATTGAGCGCTGCGGCCTGCTCAACGACCGCCCGATCCGGATGCTTGCCGTGGAGCACCTCATAAGACACCTCGCGGTGGGACTGCTCAGAAAGTCTCTGTGCCAGGTTGGCGACGTACGCACTCTCACTGACATCGGTCCCTTGTGGGGCGGGAGATTCAGTAACCGTGACGACCCACACCCGTGCAGTGAGGGCGATGCCGATCGCTCCCGCCAGACCGAGGACACTTTCAGAGGCCTCGGAGCCGTCAACCGGCACGATCATTTCGCCCCGGAAGTCGGTCTGATCGATACGGGAGTCGGGCCCGACCACCATGACCGGGCCAAAGAGGGCGCCGAGCAGTTCCTCGGCGATGCTGCCGATCATCGCAGCGGACCGTCCACGGCCAACGCTACTCATCACAGTGATCGCCCCAGGCACAGACTCCACATGGCCAGCCACCGCAGCAGCGACCGTCTCACCCATCACAATGACCGTGATGGTGGCTGATCCGAGCGATGAGATCATGGAGTCAGCCGCCTTGGCGGCGAGGGTCTCGCGGAGCAGATCTTGGGCCGGCCCGATGTCGTCAGGAAGGGTGACCACCTGCAGGATCTCAAGATCCGCCGAACATTGATCGGCGAGGGCGCTGGCTGGCCCTAGGGCCCGCCATGAAAAATCAGAACCATCAACTGGCATGATCACGCGTGAATACATGGTGCTCTCCTCAGACTGTCGGTGAAAGTCGACTGTCGGTGAAAGTCAGGGTAGATCGCCATAACGCGGCTGGGCAGGGTAGGAAGTCCTTTCCCTGCAGCCTCGTCATTGACATCTCCGCAGGTCAGGGCAGACTTGGTCAATGGAACCCACCGAATCATCTGACCAACATGCCCAGGCTACCGAGCGGGCTGAAGGGCGGATCTGGGTAGTCGGAGTGGACTCGTCTGCTGATGCTGGTCGAGCGTTGACCTGGGCGATTAACCGAGCAGCCGCTGCGAAAGGGAACGGTCACGAGATCCATATCAAAGCCGTATCGGCCTGGTCGGTGCCGGTGGACTCCTCGATTGGTTTGGCCGGAGCAGGCCTGAGGATCGATTGGAATACCGACTGGGACGAGGTCGGCCGAGCCAACGCCACTCGGCTCGCCGAGATAGTTAATTCGCTGGATCATCGGGGAGTTTCGGTGACCCCGGTTACCGTGCAAGGCAACACGGTGCAGGTGCTCTTCGCTGAGGCGATCGGAGCGGAACTGCTGGTGGTTGGCCGACGGGGAATGTCAGCATTGAAAGAACTCGTCCTCG
Organism: Ilumatobacteraceae bacterium; assembly: GCA_018401375.1. Lineage (GTDB taxonomy): Bacteria > Actinomycetota > Acidimicrobiia > Acidimicrobiales > Ilumatobacteraceae > M30B72. The sequence continues at coordinate 85,574 of JAGYKR010000004.1, forward strand.
GCTCGGTGAGCCGGCACCTCGTCACACACGCCTCGATCCCGACCGTAGTAGTACCACCAGAGGCTGACCCGTCTGCCCCGCTTCGCCGTGTTGTGGTGGGTTTCGACGGCTCCTCTAATGCCGCAGCGGCGGTGCAGTGGGTGCAGTCGATGGCGATGAATCTTGCCGAGGATCCCTCTACCTTGGAACTCGATGTGATCTGTGCCGAGGAGATTTCACCCCTCACAGATGAATCGACCACCCGGGAGCGTTTCCCCGACGAGGTGGCCCGGGTTGAGTCAGAGTTTGAGGCTGAGGTTCAGCGGCTCGATCCCGAAGGTCACCTGCATTGGCAATTCGTGTTAGCGGCGGCGCGACGAGCCCTCATCGAACATTCCGAGGCTGCCGACGTGACGGTTCTTGGTGCCCGCGGGCGCGGTGCGGTGGGCTCAGCGGTCCTCGGGTCGGTGGCCACGTGGATGTTGCATCACTGCACGAGCCCTCTCATCGTTGTTCCTGATAGCAGCGGTTCCCGATGGGCCTTTTCGCTCTAGATGCGTGCCGGTAGGGTGCGATGATGGCCATCGACGTCACAGACGCAACCTTTGAAGTTGAGGTGCTGAACCGCTCTCAGACCACCCCGGTAGTGATCGATCTGTGGGCGCAATGGTGCGGACCCTGTCGCACCCTCGGGCCGATCCTTGAAGAAGTCATCGGTGCTACCGACGGGGCAGTTGTGCTCGCCAAAGTTGACGTGGACACTAACCCCGCCATTGCCCAAGCATTCAGAGCACAGTCCATTCCGGCTGTGTTTGCGATGCATAAGGGCCAGATCGTGGACGGATTCGTGGGCGCCCAACCGGCCCATATGGTGAAGGAGTTCGTTGCGCGGTTGGTTCCGAGTGAATCGGAGACTGTGATCTCTGCGTTGGTGACTGCCGGAGATGAAACCAGTCTGCGCCGTGCCTTGGAACTTGATCCCGGCCACGAGCCAGCGATCGTGGCTTTAGCGGAGATATTGGTGGAACGCGGTGACACCGAAGATGCTTTGGCGCTCCTCGCTCGGATTCCCGAGTCCGATCAGACTCGTCGGATCGCAGCCGCAGCCCGCCTTGGAGGTACCCCTCCAGATGACCACGATGCCACGCTGACCGAACTCCTCAGTCAGGTCAAGACCGATGAGGAGGCCCGGCAACGGTTTGTGGACATCTTGGATCTCATGGGTCCCGATGATCCCCGGACCAGCGCATATCGTCGCCGTTTGACGGCTCACCTTTTCTAAACGCTGAACCTCTGTTTTCGGGATCCCCTTGAGAACACCGGCGACATTTTTGGCTTCGGTGATGTGACTTTCCGGGTGGTCGGCTGTGCCCATGACGTGGAGCCGAGGAGGAAGTCATGGTCGTTGTGCCCCCACGCCCCACACCGTCGCAATCTTTGCGCTCTCGACTAGCGGGTGGCCACGCCTCAGGCGCTCTGGCGGACATGTGGTCGCATTTCGCGGCGTGGCTGCGTTGGGTGGGAGTCGGGCGGATCGTGATCACAGCGGTGGCGGTGGTCGTCACCGTGATCGGCGGGATCTGGCTCATTCGCACCCCTGATCCGGACTCGGTCCACGAGGCTGCACTCGCCGAGGCGAGATCTGCCACCTATGAACCGGTGACCCCTACCGAGTACACGTTGATCACGGTCCCAACATTGCCGGTCGCCGTCGAAAAGAATCACGAGGATCCGCGACACACCGAGCCTCAGGTGATCGTCCATGTCGTTGGCGCAGTGCTGGCGCCAGGGGTCTACACGCTGGTGATTGATGCTCGGGTCATCGATGCGGTGAGCGCTGCCGGCGGCCCGACCGATCAGGCCCAACTCGATGCGATGAATCTGGCCGCGCCGATTTCAGATGGGCAGCGACTTGTGGTGCCCACCCTCGCAGAGGTGCGCAGCGGCGCCTATCAGGCTCCCGCTGCGGTCAGAGCACCCGACTCGCCGACGTCTTCTCACAGCACTGATACTCCGGCGGGTTCTTCCTCCGGTGACAACCGGATCGATATCAACACCGCCGGCGAAGAGGAGCTCACCCGACTGCCCGGTATCGGACCAGCGATAGCGGCGGCAATCGTCGCCGACCGCGCCCAGCGCGGGCCATTTGCCAGTGTGGAGGAACTGATCAGAGTCCGCGGGATCGGGCCAGCCAAATTGAGCGCCCTACGTCCGCAAGCTCGCGTATGACCGTCACGGGTCCAAACGAGATGATTCATCGGTGTCATGTGGTGGCGAGGTGACACTCACCAAAACGCCTCGCCGTAGAGAAGCGAGACCGTTCCGACAGCCATCAGCACCCCGAAAATCACGCCGAGGGCAAGCCATGTGTACTCGCGCCAAAACTCAGGCCAGCCGGCCACCGACACCCGTGTGGCTCGGCGGGCGGCCCACCACCCGAGTCCAGCCCACACCGCAACGCTGGCACCCACTGCCAGCGGGTAACGACCTTCATCACCGAACGGAGCGCCAACCACGAGCAGTACCGGGGCGCTGCTCATCACGCCGATCAAACCGATGGCTGAGGTCAAGCGATCCGACAGCGCCCACAGCATCACCCACGAAATCGTCCCCCAGACCAGCGGCGGTCCGAGCGCTACTAAGGGCCCAAGCGTGCGCAGACGGACCCGATACCAACGGGGTCCTTCGATAATGAGCGGAGCGCCGGCTGCTGAGATGCCCTCATCTTATGACTCGGCCCTACTGCGAGGTGGGTTCCGCTCGCTCCCCGGGATCACGATCACGGCGTGGGTGACCGTGATCGTGACCGCTGCGCTATCGAGATCGATCGGTGTCATCCTGATTCAACTCGCGGCGATAGCTGTGATCCTTATGGCCTGGCAGGGACGTGATCCGGTGGAGGATCGAAGTCTCGGCCCGGTGTACTGGGCGATTGCCGTGTCCATTGTGTTTGCTGGCCTGACCCTGTGGAGGGTCAATGCGGAGATTCCGCCACCTGAGTTCGGTCTTCATCAGGGCTGGGCGCAGGTGGTGAGCGAACCCCGGCCGCAGATTCGCGGGGTGCGCGTGGTGCTGCGGATAGACGGGGAGCGCTTCGAATCCTTTCCCACCGACCCCGATCTGCTCACCGAAATCCGCCGGTGGCAAGGAGGCCAACAGGTCCATGTGGTCGGGGAAAAACGTCCCCTCAGCCAGCAGCGTGGATCGCGAGTGGCCTGGCAACACATTCGCGGCTCGTATCGGATTGATGCGATTCGTGGTGACCGCGAGGGAAGCCGGCTCTCGGTGTTGTCCAATCGTTTTCGGGCCAGCATTTCGCGTGGGGCAGAGGTGTTGCCACCCACCGATGCGGCATTGTTCCAAGGTCTCGTCATCGGTGACCGCAGCGGCCAAACCCCAGAAATGCAGGAGCGATATGCCGTGAGCGGGCTCTCTCATTTGACGGTGGTGTCAGGACTCAATGTGAGTTTGTTGATGGTGGCGGTGGCTCCATTGCTGCGCCGTACCCGTCCGCTATTGCGATGGCTGATCACGCTTGCGCTGTTGGGCTGGTTCGTCAGCCTGACGCGTTACGAACCCTCGATCCTGCGTGCTGCGACGATGGCGGCCCTCGTCGCGACAGCAACCTTGCGTGGCGATGACCGCGGGGCTTGGCGGGTGTTGTGGGTGGCGGTGGGGCTTCTCGTCCTTCACGATCCGTTGCTCGTGCATTCGGTGGGGTTTTGGTTGTCTGTTGGAGCGACGGCGGGTGTAGCGGTCCTCGGGCCGCGCCTTGCGGTGGGTCTGAGAGTGCTTGGGCCGTTGGCTCGACCGCTCGGAATCTCGCTCGGAGCGCAGATCGGTGTGGCCCCACCGATGCTGATGCTGATGGATGGGATTCCGCTGTGGAGCGTGCCAGCGAACTTGTTAGCTGTGCCGGTGGCATCGGTAGTCAAACTGTATGGACTGCCGGCCGCAGCACTGGCTGGAGCCATCCCGACGCTTGCGGAACCGTTGATGTTCCCGACCCGTGCCGGGGTGCGATGGGTGGACCTCGTGGCCCGTGTCGCAGCCACTGTGGAAGTCAGCTCTAGGGTTGCGGCCTTGGTGTGGGTCCTGTGGATCGCGCTCAGCATCGGTTCTTTGGCCGTTTGGGTGGTCAGTATCTGGTCGATACGAGCTCAGCCTGATAAGAATCGAGGTGATCATGACAGTGCACCTACTCAAAGGCGACGATGAATCCATCATCCGTGCCGCCGTATCGGAGATGATCCATCAGCTTCTCGGTGACGGGGATCGCAGCTTGATGGTGGACGATTTCGACACTGAGGATTTCAGCCTCGGTGCGGCGATGGATGCGGCCCGCACGCCGCCGTTCCTCACCGATTCACGGATCGTTGTGGTGCGCTCCCTCGATCGCTTTAACGCCGATGAACTGGGGCCTTTATGGAGCTACCTCGCAGATCCGGCTCCTGAGACTCACCTCGTGATGTCGATCACCGGTGGTCGGATGAACAAAAAGATCACTGATGCTGTGAACGCTGCTTCGGGCACGGTGATCGCTACCGCACCGCCGCAAAGAGCCAATGATCGAGCCGCCTGGATTACTGAACGTCTCGAAGCCCATTCGGTGAGTTTGGACCGCTCCGCAGCGAGTCATTTGGCGGACTGGTTAGGGGAGGATCTGAGCCGGGTTGACGGGATAGCGGCCACCATTGCTTCTACCTATGGGGCAGGGGTGCGAGTGGGGCTGGCTGAACTGGAACCCTTTCTTGGCGATGCCGGGGGAGTGACCCCGTGGGCTCTCACCGATGCGATCGACCAGGGTCAGACCGCTGAGGCTTTGGCGCTGGTGCGTCGCATGATGGAAGCGGGAACACGTCATCCCCTGCAGGTGATGTCCACCCTGCACACCCATTACGCCCGGTTAGCTCGCCTCGATGGGGTGGACGCCCGCAGCGAGGCCGAAGCGGCTGCGGCCACCGGTCTCAAGCCCGGCTTTCCCGCTCGCAAGGCTCTCGATAACTACCGCCGACTTGGCGGCGAAGGAGTGGGGCGAGCGATAGCACTGCTCGCTACAGCAGATCTGCATCTCCGAGGAGGAATAGATCTCGAGAACGAGTTAGTGATGGAGCTCTTAGTGGCCAGGTTGTCGCGGCTCAGCCCCCGATCGGGGCGAGCCCGCACGACAGCGGTCAGCTCCCGGCGTTGATCCGCTTCATCAGACGGCTCTTTTTGCGAGCCGCCGTGTTCGGATGCAGCACGCCTTTTGTGGCGGCTTTGTCGATGCGCTTGACGGCGAGACGCAAAGCTTCGCCGTTCTCCTCGGTGCCGATAGTGGCGAGGGCGTTCTTGGTGCGCGTCTTGACTTCACTGCGGACAGCCTTGTTGCGCTCAGCACGCTTGAGGTTAGTGATGTTGCGCTTTTTCTGGCTTTTGATGTTCGCCACGGGTTATGACCTTCTCTCGACGAGTAGCACTGGAACGCTATCGGTCGCCCGACGTGACTGGCAACGTGGCGGCCGGTTCACTTTGGGGTCGCTGCAGGCCAACGAGAGATCACAGTCGGTCCTGTCACGCACCACTTCTGGCTTGAGATGAAGGCGGTAGCCTCAAAGCGTCATGGATCTGTCCCGCATCCGCAATTTTTCGATCATCGCTCATATCGATCACGGGAAATCCACTCTCTCGGACCGCATTCTCGAAGTGACGGGAGCGGTCAACGCTCGAGACATGCGAGCTCAGTACTTGGACTCGATGGACCTCGAGCGCGAGCGGGGCATCACGATCAAAGCCCAAAATGTTCGGGTCAATTGGAAGAACTTCGTGTTCCACCTGATCGACACACCCGGTCACGTGGATTTCGGCTACGAGGTCTCTCGGTCGTTAGCGGCCTGTGAAGGCGTGGTACTGATCGTGGACGCTGCTCAAGGGATCGAGGCCCAGACCCTCGCCAACTGTTACTTGGCGTTGGAGAATGATCTCGAGATTGTCGCTGCCTTGAACAAGATTGATCTGCCGGCCGCGGATCCAGATCGCTACGCAATGGAAATTGAAACCGTGCTCGGGATCGCCGCGGAGGATGTGTTGCGGATCTCGGCGAAAACCGGTGAGGGAGTCCCCGAGTTGCTCGACGCGATCGCCGAGCGGATCCCGCCGCCCAAAGGTGATCCAGAGGGACCTTTACAGGCGTTGATCTTCGATTCCCAGTTCGATCAGTACCGCGGCGTGGTGTCGAGTATCCGAGTAGTCAATGGCACACTCAACTCGGGTTCGCGCCTGACGTTTATGAATACTCGTGCCCAGCATGAGGCAATCGAAATTGGAGTGCGTAGTCCGGGTACTACCCCGGTTCGTTCCCTCGGGCCCGGTGAGGTCGGGTACCTGATCGCCGGAATCAAAGATGTGGGCGAAGCCAAATCCGGTGAGACGGTGACCACCACATCTCACGGCTCTACCGAAGCGCTTCCCGGCTATCGCGACCCCAAGCCGATGGTGTTTTCTGGTTTGTTCCCGATCGACGGGGATGATTTTGAGTTGTTGCGAGAATCCCTCGAAAAACTGAAACTGAACGACGCATCGATCACCTACAGTCCCGAATCCTCAGGTGCCCTCGGGTTTGGATTTCGTTGCGGGTTCCTCGGCTTGCTCCATATGGAGATCGTCAAGGAACGTCTCGAGCGGGAGTTTGGCCTTGCTCTCATCGCGACCGCCCCGAGCGTGGAGTACCGTGTGATGCGCACCGACGGCCACATGGTCGTGGTGGATAATCCAGCTGATCTGCCCGAACAGCAAAAAATCGATTACATCGAAGAACCCTTCTTCAAAGTCATGATCATCACCCCCAAGGAGTACACCGGGACGCTGATGGACCTGTGCCAGACCCGCCGGGGCGAGATGATCAAGATGGAGTATCTCTCCCCGGAGCGCGTGGAACTGCATTACGAGGTGCCCCTCGCTGAGGTGGTGGTGGATTTCTTCGATCAGATGAAAAGCCGCACCCAGGGCTACGCGAGTCTCGACTACGAACTCGCCGGATACCGCCGTTCCCAACTGGTCAAAGTGGACTTGTTATTAAACGCGGTGCCCGCCGATGCATTCTCCACCATCGTGCACCGTGATCGGGCTTTTGATTACGGCCGACGGATGTGTGAAAAGTTGAAGGAACTGATCCCACGCCAAATGTTTGACGTGCCGATTCAAGCTGCCATCGGGGGCAAGGTGATCGCCCGTGAGACCGTCAAGGCCAAACGTAAAGACGTGTTGGCTAAGTGCTACGGCGGAGACATCTCCCGGAAGCGCAAACTCTTGGAGAAGCAGAAAGAGGGCAAGAAAAAGATGAAGTCCATCGGCCGGGTGGAAGTGCCCGGGGATGTGTTCATCTCCGCTCTCAAACTGGACGACTGATGGCGGGGTCGTTGACATTCAGATCGTTAACGGAACGCAATGCGCGCCTGTTTTTCGCAGGTCTCCTCGTCTCCAATGTTGGTACGTGGATCCAACTGACAGCGATGTCACTGTTGGTGTACCGCCTGACCGGGCGGGCCACCGATCTCGGGATCACCATCGCCTTGCAATTCATTCCGATGCTGGTGCTCGGCGCGTGGGCCGGAGCGGTCGCAGACCGGCACAACAAGCGACGTTTAACCCTGTACTCCCAGATCGCGCTTGCCGTTCAGGCACTCAGCCTCGGGATCATGGATTTGACCGGGATCATCAACTTGCCGTTGGTCTTCGTCTCGGCTTTCGTGCTCGGGATCATCAACGCCTTTGACAATCCGGCGCGGCGCGGTTTTGTGACCGAGCTGGTCGCGCCAGAAAACATCACAAACGCAATCTCGCTGAATACTGCGGTAATGACCGGATCCCGGATTTTCGGTCCCGCACTCGCCGCGCTCTTGATTGGGCCGCTCGGGACCGGGTGGTTGTTCACTCTCAATGGACTGTCGTTTGCTGCCATTGTTGTTTCATTGCTGATGATTGACGTCAGTCGTTTACGAACCCCACCGATGGCGCCCCGGGGTGGCACGCCGGTGCGCGATGCCTTGCGCTATGTGGCCGGCCAACGCACGCTGTTGGTTTTGTTTGTGGTGTTCACGGTGATCTCCACCTTCGCCTTTAACTACAACGTTGCAATCCCTAAAATCGCGGATGAGTTCTGGGGCGGAGACCATCTTTTTGGATGGCTGTTGACGGTGGTCAGCGTGGGCAGTCTCACAGGATCGTTGTTAACAGCGCGATTGCAGCGGGTGTCGGTGTGGTGGATGGTGATGAACGGCGCAGTGCTCAGCGCCGGCGGATTGGCGGTGGCTTGGGCGCCGAATCTGGCTCTCGTCATGCTCGCTGCGATCCCGCTCGGGATTGGCGGTGCGGGGTTTATCACCGGCATGAATGCGATCGCCCAGCAGGAGTGCCCTCCGGAAATGCGCGGTCGAGTCCTGGCTCTGACGGCGGTTGCTTTCCTTGGCTCCACGCCGATCGGCGGTCCGATCACCGGGTGGGTCGGCGACAACATTGGGACCCGCTGGGCGCTCGGTTACGGAGCGGTGATTTCAGTGATTGCGGTGATCGGATTGCTGTTGTGGGTGCTGATGCAGCACAGTGGGGAACGTGACAGCACCCGTGGTGATGTGGTTCCGGCGCGATCTGCGCATTGATGATCATGCGGCCCTTGCGGCTGCGGCCTCCGAAGGAGATGTCATCGGGCTGTTCGTGGTGGATCCGGCCTTTGCCGGGGCGTTCGGAACAGGGCGCGAACGGTTCATGCGTGAAGCCGTAGCGTCCTTGTCGGCCCAGATGGGTGGATCGCTGCTAATCAAAGTGGGCGACCCGATCACGGTGCTCACCGAACTCGTGGCGCAGACCGGGGCCCACACGGTGTATGTGACTCGGGAGTACACCCCCTACGGGCGCGATCGCGACGCTCGAGTAGCAGAAGCCCTCAGCGCTGTGGGAGCCCGGCTGCGTGGGGTGGGCAGTAACTACATCGTTGATCCCGGCAGGGTCCTGAAAGGGTCGGGGGACCCGTACGCCGTGTTCACCCCGTTCTCCAAGGTGTGGCGCACATTAGCTACAGCCCCCGTAGTGGACACCCCGAAAAATATCTCGTGGATGATTGTGCCGAGCGATCCGTGGCCGGTGATTTCGGATCGGCCCACCGGGGCGAATGACGCAGAGAGTTCTGCAGCACTACCGCAGCCATGGTTTAGTGCCGAGCCAGATGCGGTGCAGACCCGATGGGAACAATTTTGTGGATCGGGGGTGCAGCGCTACCACGAAAACCGAGATCTGGCCGCGATCGATGGCACGAGCCGTCTATCGGTAGCTATGCGGTGGGGTCTCGTGCACCCGCGCAGTCTGATGGCCGACCTCGCCGAGGTCGATGCCGCTTCCGACGAGCAAGCACGAGAAGGAATCCGAGTGTTCACCTCCGAACTCGCCTGGCGGGAGTTCTACGCCGATGTGTTGTTTCATAAACCGCATACCGCATGGCGGAATCTCAACCAGAAAATGGATCCAATCGCTGTGGATACCGATGCCGCAGCTCGGGAGAAGTTCGGTCGGTGGACCCGTGGTGAAACGGGATTCGGGATCGTGGATGCCGGGATGCGCCAACTTCTCGCTACCGGGTGGATGCACAATCGGGTGCGGATGATCGTGGCCAGTTTCCTCGTTAAAGATCTGCACCTTCCCTGGCAGTGGGGGGCACGCCACTTTATGAACCACCTGCTCGACGGGGATCTCGCCTCTAACCAACACGGCTGGCAGTGGGCGGCAGGCACCGGCACCGACGCCGCCCCCTATTTCCGGGTGTTTAACCCTCACACTCAGATGGAACGCTACGACCCGACTGGCGCCTACTGCGCACAGTGGATCTCAGAATGGGGAACGACGCAGTACCTTGCGCCAATGGTGGACCACAGTGCGGAACGTATTGAGGCTCTCGCCCGCTATTCAGCGATCCGGGGCTGATCCTTAGGTACAATTGGCAGCCATCATGCTCGACGATCGCAAGACCGCAATCCTTGGCGCCGTCGTCCAGGAGTACATCGCGACCGCACTGCCCGTGGGTTCCACCCACATCGCTAACGCGCCCGGGGTGAAAGTGTCCTCGGCCACGGTGCGCAACGAGATGGCGGTACTCGAACAAGAGGGCTATCTGATGCAGCCCCATACCTCAGCGGGCAGAATCCCCACCGATAAGGGATATCGGTTCTTTGTGGACCATCTGACGATGCCTGGCCGACTCGATGACGTGGCTACCGCTCAGGTCGGAGATTTCTTCTCCGCTGCCCATGGACGCCTCGAAGAGATGTTGCATCGGACCTCTAACCTGCTGAGCCACCTCACGACCTATGCCTCGGTGGTGGTCGGCCCAACAGCATCAACAACCACGGTGCGCAATGTCCAACTTGTTGGGTTGTCGCCTACTGTTGCGACCCTCGTGGTGGTGCTGGCTAACGGGACGGTGGAAAGTCAGATCATCGAGTTTGTCGAGGAAGTTTCTGAGGCCCGTTTATCAGCGGCTGCAGTCCACCTCGCCAAAGTGCTGTGCGGGTCGAGTATCAGTTCCTTGATCGCGATGCCCGTCAGCGGTGACGAGCAGGTGGACCAGATCTGTGCTCGTTCGCTCGAGTCCTTGCGCAGATCTTCGAGCGATGATCACGTCTATCTCGGCGGAACCTCCTCGGTGGTCTCTTCTTTTGACGCGGTGGAAGTGGTCCGCGATGTGCTCGAGGCACTCGAGCAGCAGTTCATCGTGGTGTCGTTGGTTAAAGACATTTTGGACCGTGGCATGTCCGTGGCAATCGGTCTTGAACACGGTGTGGCTCCGCTTTCTGCCTGCTCTGTCGTTGTGGCCCCTGTGGTCGTGGATGGCGAACATGTAGGTTCGGTTGGAGTGCTCGGACCTACCCGGATGAACTACCCCCAAGCCTTGGCCACCGTCGATGTGGTCAGCGCCCGATTGAGTAGACACCTCGGAGAGAGCTGATATGGCAGCAGATTTCTATGAACTGCTGGGCGTGGCGCGCTCGGCTAGCGCCGATGAATTGAAAAAGGCATACCGCGTGAAGGCCCGTCAGCTACACCCTGACGCTAACCCTGATGATCCCTCCGCTGGCGAACGGTTTAAAGAGGTTGCTCGGGCCTATGAGGTGTTGTCAGATCCTGAGCAGCGATCTCGCTATGACCGTTTTGGCGAGGCCGGTGTGGGCGGATCAGGTGCTGGCCCCTCAGCCGAGGATGTATTTGGTGGCGGCCTCGGAGATCTCTTTGATGCGTTCTTCGGTGGTGGTGGAGGCTCACCGTTTGGTGGAGGCGGTGGTCGACGCAGTCCGGGCGGCCCGCCACGCGGTCAGGACATGGAAGTCATCTGTGACTTGAGTTTTGAACAGGCCGTATTTGGAGCGACGGTGGGCGTGAGCTTGAAGCTCCCTCAAAAATGTGATGTCTGTGAAGGCTCCGGTGCCGAGAAAGGCACCCGTCCAGTCACATGCCAGGAGTGTTCGGGTGCCGGTCAGGTGCGTCGAGTCCGCCAAAGTGTGCTCGGACAAATGGTCACATCTTCCACCTGTGGAAGATGCTCCGGTCTCGGTGAGATGATCGCTACCCCGTGTGAGCGTTGTCGGGGTGAGGGTCGGATCACCGAAGACAAGACCTATCAGGTGGATGTGCCGGCGGGAGTGGACACCGGTTCCACTCTGCGACTGACCGGACGAGGCGCAGCAGGCCCACGCGGTGGTCGGGCCGGAGACCTTTATGTTCACATCAGGGTCGCTGCTCATGAGCGATACCGGCGAGAGGGGGAGGACCTCGTCACCGAGGTCCCGATCTCGATCGCGCAGGCTGCTCTCGGTACCCGGATGACCTTACCCACCCTGGACGGGGACGAAGATCTGTCGATCCCTGCGGGTACCCAACCAGGACACGAGTTCGTCTCTCGCGGCCGCGGCGTGCCCCGTCTCCAAGGCCGTGGGCGAGGAGATCTGCGGGTAGTGGTCACTGTGGCGATCCCCCAAGCGTTGACCGAGACGGAGACCGAACTGTTGACGAAGTTTGCTGCTGGTCGCGGCGAGCAGGTGGGGGAGGGTTCTACCGGACTGTTCTCTCGGATCAAGTCGGCATTCTCCTGACGAGGTACCCGGTGTTGAGGCTGGTAGGTGGGTTGTGATCGCTGAACTGCGATCCAGTGTGGCCCATCTTCTGGCGGTGGATCTGGCTACCGGAGAGATCTCCGAAGAGGACGAACATCACCTATTTCGGGTGTTGCGCGCTCGCGACGGAGAGGCGGTGAGCCTTACTGACGGCCGCGGACAGTGGAGATTGGCGCGGGTGATCTCCGGGGCCGTCATGCCCGAAGGGGAGATCTCTTTCATCGAGGCACCAGCGCCGTTGGAAATCTTCATCGCGATACCCAAAGCGGATCGTCCGGAGTGGATCGTGCAGAAATTGACGGAGATTGGTGTCACCCGGATCTGTTGGTTACACACCGAGCGCAGCGTGGTGCGTTGGACAAGTGATCGAGCCGCAAAGCAATTAGAACGACTGAGGAAGGTTGCATTGGCGGCAGCGATGCAATCGCGGCGCGTGTGGTTGCCGCTGATTGAGGGGCCAGTTGCCGCTGCATCCGTGCTCGCCGATATCGCAATATGTGAACCGGGGGGCCGGTCTTTGGTGGCTGGTGATCAGCGCCTCGGCATCGGGCCCGAGGGCGGATGGTCGCCCGACGAGATCGCTCTCAGTGCGCAACAGATTGCTTTGGGTCCGGGGATCTTGAGGGTGGAAACCGCAGCGGTGGTTGCGGCCTCGGTGCTCGGACACCTTCGCAACACGAACCGGCCAGAATCATGAACCCTGCTGAATTCACGAACCCTGCTGATCACGAGGCATTCGGGGTCTATGTCCATATCCCGTTCTGCGCTTCAAAATGTGATTATTGCGATTTTGCGACCTGGACCGATCGGCACCACCTGACCGACGCGTATCTCGAGGCGGTACGCATCGACATTGCGCAAGAGGTAGCAGCCGAGATGGCGGTGGCCACCTCAATCTTCGTGGGCGGAGGGACACCTTCGATGGTGCCGGCAGCGGATCTGGCTCGGGTGATCACAGCGATCCCGGTCACCGATGATGCCGAGATCACTGTGGAATGCAATCCCGACGATGTCACCGAGGAGTTGTTGCGGATCTATCGCGACGCCGGGGTGAATCGGATCAGTTTGGGGGTGCAATCAATGGTGCCAGAGACCTTGATTGCGCTCGGCCGCCGGCATCAACGCGCCAATGTGATCTCGGCGGTGGAAGCGGCCCGCAAGGTAGGGATCTCACAGGTCAATCTCGACATCATCTATGGCGGCGCCGGCGAACGACTGTCGGATTGGGAATCGACCGTTGCTTCGGTGCTCGCCCTCGGCCCTGATCACATCTCGGCCTACGCACTCACCGTTGAGGCGGGCACCGCCCTCGCCAATGACCCTGCTCGGCATCCAGATGACGACGATCAGGCGGAGAAATACGAACTCGCCGATGCGATGCTCTCCGATGCAGGCTTTGAGAACTACGAGATCTCTAACTGGGCCCGCCCCGGCAGCGAATGTCGCCACAACATGATCTACTGGCGCCAACAGGACTACTTCGGTTTTGGTTGTGCTGCACATTCTCATCGTCAGGGTCGACGCTGGTGGAATCTGCGGACGCCGCAGCGCTATATCGATGCGGTAGTTGCCGGTGCCACTGTGGTGGCCTCGGAGGAATATCTGAACGACGAAGGGCGCCGCCTCGAAGGGCTGCAGTTGCGTCTGCGCACCACAGAGGGGGTGCCCGCCGAGGCATTGAGCACCGCTGATGCCGAGGAACTCTGCGAGATCGGCCTGATCCAAGCCACGGTGTCTGGATGGCAACTCAGCCCTGCCGGACGGCTCTTGGCCAATGAGGTGGCGATGCGACTGCAGTGATGGACCCAGCGCCGCAATCTGAGCGGCTCGGGAAGGTGGCGTGCTGCAGTGGTGGTGGTATCTTAAGGCGTTGCTACGGGCGCGTAGCTCAGTTGGTTAGAGCGCTACCATGACACGGTAGAGGTCCCGGGTTCGAGCCCCGTCGTGCCCACCAGATTCCGTTTTAGGCGGGCAGGCCTGCAGTGTTTTTCGTGGCATTTCGCAGCCACAGCGTCAAGGTGATCCCCGCCAAGGTGTACACCGCAAGGACCGGGCTGTACCCGACGAGTCGTCCGGCGCTGGCCACGAAAAATGGCATCGTCATCCCGAGATACGTCACTGCGTAAAATGAGCCTGTTAGCGCGCCCCGGTCTTTGGGATCGGCGATGTGGTCGATCATTCGCAGACCTGATGTCATGCACATCCCGGACGCACCGCCAACGAGGATCGAAGCCACAAAGAGCAAAGGCCACGCACCCGTAGCGAAAGCCGCTGTGCCGATTGCGCAGCCGATCGTGCCCGAGGTTGCGCCCAGAGGAGCAGCCCGTACGGGACCCCAGCGGGCTACGAGGGCTTGGGCCGGGATGATTGCAAACATCGCCAACATTCCAACCACCCCGGTCACGAAGATCGCCACCGATCCCATTGCGGGACGCAACAGGACCGGGAACAGACCAAGCGCCAGCGAGGGAAACCCGAACACGCACAGCGCAGTCGGCGCGATGACCCGGACAAAGGTGCGCCGGGCCTCTCTCGGGATACCGAGGTTTGGGCGGATCTGCCGATCCCGCTCCCTGATGACGGTCTCGGGTGCTTTGGAGATCACGAACCCACCGAGGATCACAAGGGCGATGTGCACCACATACGGCAGGGTCAGCGGCCATCGGACCCATTCGCCGAGAGCTCCGGCCACGAGCGGCCCGAGTCCGAAACCGATGTAGAGCACGAGACCCGTCATCCGTGCTGCCCATAACGGCCGATCGGCGATTAACTCGCGCATCCAGGCGCTCGCGACCACAAAGACGAGTCCAGACACTGCGCCGAGTAGGAACCGGCCAAAGAACAGCAGCGGCACCGAGTTGTGTCCGAAGATCAGAATGATCGAGGCGACAGCCGACAACACGAGACCCGGGATGACGATCGGTCGCCGCCCGAGCACATCAGAGGCAGGCCCCGAGTACACCAGGGCCGGGGCCAGACCGAGCGGGTAGACCGCAAACAATGCGGCAACTGTCAACGTGCTTAAACCCATCTCGCGGTCGTAGATGAGGAGCAACGGGGTGGAGACATTCGTCCCGTAGGCCACTGCGAATAGTGCAATCCCAAGGGCCCACACTCCTCTGCGATTGGTGAGGGCCTTGGTTTGTGTGTCACTGAGCACGAGTGACCACCGTAGTTGTTCGGTTAGTCCAGTCCCGCAGCCCGCATCGCAGCCATTGCGGTGGCTCTCGCTCCGGCCTCACCCATCAAGACGTCGTAATGGTTAGAACCCGGGATCGTTATCCAGGTGTGCTGGGGGTAGAGGGCCATCTGTTCAGCAGGAATGAATGGGATCGGACCGGCCAAGATGCCCAGTTCGGCTCGAATCATGGTGATTGGATGGGTCTGACGTTCGAGACTGGTGCGTACCTTCTCGTCGAGCAGCAACTCGGCGCCGTCTTGGCGCACGGCCGGCTCGTGGACCTTGCTGCGATATCCCTCAGGGCAGGTGATGAGGTCGTCCATGATGTAGCGCTCTACCGCCGGGGAAATCCCCGAGGCAAAGGCCGGATGAGACTCCCACATCTGGCGGTATGCATCAGGAGATTCCCAGGTCTGGCGAAGTCGAGCCAACGAGGGCCCGAGGACCTGATCGAGCTGGGCCTGCGGGTCTCTGCCCGGGGGCAGGGGGAGCGATACCGCCCCATCGACGAGGATCATTTCGGAGATCAACTCGGGGTGGTGTTCGGCGCACAACAATGCGACATAGGTGCCCATCGAATGGCCAGAGACCACCACGGGACCACCGCCGATCTCGCCGGTGATCTGAGTGATGACGGCGGCAATGTCTTGCGCATGGCGCCGGATTCCGTAGGGCGCAGGGGCGCTGGAACTCGCACCGCGCCCACGCAGATCCACAGACACCACGCGCATCGCACCGTTGATGAACTCAGCCACCGGACCGTAGGTCCACGCATTAGCGGTGATCCCGTGTACGGCCAGCAACACAGGGGCTCCCGGTTCGCACGGCCATTCGAGCGCCCCGATTTCGGCGTCCCCGACAGTGAACGAGATCCGGCGTGGTTCTGATTTTTGAGACATGTTCCTGTTCGTAATGGTCTTGTTCGTAACGGTGGTGTTCGAAGAAGATCAGCGCGGCTCACGGGGGAGCGCAAGGACCCGCTCGCCGAGGATGTTGCGCATCACATTGGAGGTGCCACCCATGATCGTGTAGCCGGGGGCATAGGTGAGGCCATGCACCACGTCATTCCACAGCATTGCCTCGGCGCCAAACACCTTGGCCACGAACTCAGAAACCCGCCACTCATGTTCGGTGCAGAAACATTTGGTCGCAGCCGAAAAGCCACCGGGAGCCTGGCCGAGCACTTCACGGGTGACGAGGATCCGTCCGATTCGATAGCCCGTTTCCAAAGCAGCGATCTCTTGGCGGATCACGGGATCGCTGGTGTCGGCTCGCTCTTTGGCCATCTCGTAGAGCGCTTGATTGGAGACCAAGCGATCGATCCCGCCACGCTCATGTTCGAGCTGGCGCATGGTCTGCTTAAACGCCCCGCCCTCAAGGCCCACGAGGTTCTTCGCCGGCACCCGCACATCGGTGAACCAGACCTCGGAGAAATGACGGTTGGTGGTCATGTCGGTGATCGGGCGAACCTCAATCCCAGGGGTGTTCATCGGGACGATGATTTCGGAGATGCCAGCGTGGGGTGGGCCGTCCTCGGAGGTCCGACAGATCAGGTAGCAGTAGTCAGCAACTGCCCCGAAACTGGTCCAAATCTTTTGGCCGTTGATCACAAACTCATCGCCATCGCGCACCGCACGGGTCTTCAATGACGCAAGATCTGATCCGGCATCGGGCTCAGACATGCCGATACACCAAGTGGTCTCTCCTGCCAAGATTGCTGGCAAAAACTCTTCTTGCTGATCGGGACGCCCGTAAGCAATCAAGGTCGGACCCATCTGCCGATCGGCGAACCATGCGGCCGCGATCGGTGCGCCCGCTGCGATGAGTTCTTCGCCCACGATCAGTCGGTCGATAGCGGGTCGTCCACCACCCCCGAACTCCACCGGCCAGGTCATGCCGATCCACCCGTGGGCCGCCATTTCACGGGCGAAGTCCTTGGAGTAGCCGTTAATCCACGAGTCGTTGGATCGTCCGTAGCGGGCTACCGCTTCGAGAGCCACCTTGCGCGCATGGGTGCGCAGTTCAATCTGTTCGGGGGTCCAAGCGAAGTCCATGGGACCATCGTAAACCGCGGACTACCTTCCACGCAGACCCGAGACAGCGATATTGATGAAACCGCCCCGGCGCCGGCGCGGATAACTCACCGAGCGGAGAGATCCACGTAATCGCGTTCGCCGGGGCCGGTGTACCACTGGCGCGGACGGGAGATTTTCTGCTCCTTGTCGAGCAGCAACTCTTCCCAGTGGGCCAGCCATCCCGAAATCCGGGGGATCGCGAACAGCACGGTAAACATCTCCACCGGGAAGTTCATCGCCTGATAGATCAGGCCTGAGTAGAAGTCCACGTTGGGGTAGAGACGCCGATCCACGAAATACGGATCCTTGAGGGCCGTCTCTTCAAGTTTGAGGGCGATGTCGAGCAACGGGTTCTTGCCGGTGACCTCAAAGACGTCGTAGGCCGACTTCTTGATGATCGCTGCCCGTGGGTCGTAGTTCTTGTAGACCCGGTGACCAAAGCCCATCAGTTTGCCTTCGCCACGCTTTACCGATTCCACGAACTCGGCCACGTTGTCGATCGAGCCGATATCGGTCAGCATTCGGACCACAGCCTCGTTAGCTCCGCCGTGCAGCGGGCCGTAAAGGGCTGATGCCGCTGCTGCGGCCGAGGAATAGGGATCTGCTTCGCTGGAGCCGACCACCCGCATCGCAGTGGTGCCGCAGTTCTGCTCGTGGTCGGCATGCAAGATGAACAAGATGTCCATCGCCCGCTCCAAGACGGGATCCACCTCGTAGTCGCCCACCTTCCACATCATGTTAAGGAAGTTGGCGGGATAGGACAGGTCGTTGTCGGGGTAGTTAAAGGGCAGACCAACGCTGAAGCGATAGCACATGGCTGCCAAGGTCGGAGTCTTTGCGATCAACCGAATAAACGAGTTGTGGCGACTCTGGGGGTCTTTGATGTTCTTGGCGTCGTCATAGAACGTGCCGAGCGCTGCTACCGAGGACACGAACATGCCCATCGGGTGAGCGTCGTAATGGAAGCCGTCCACGAACCGTTTACGCATGTTCTCGTGAATGAACGTGTGATGGGTGATCTCGTTGCGCCAGGTCTCAAACTGGGCGGGGGTGGGCAGGTCGCCGTGGCGCAGGAGGTAGGCCACTTCAAGGTAAGTGGACTTCTCGGCGAGTTGCTCGATCGGGTATCCCCGATACCGCAGGACTCCGTTGTCCCCGTCCAGATATGTGATCTCCGAGCGACACGAGGCCGTGGACAAGTAGGCCGGATCGTAGAAGTACAAGTTCGGATCAAGTTCGCGGATCGCCGCCGAGGAAAACACTCCGTCGGTGATCGGGACCGTCACGGTCTTGCCGGTGCGGTCATCGGTGATGGTAATTGTGTCGGGCACGTCTCTTCCTTCGTGTCACGAGTGGTCGGGGCTTACTCCCCGGCGATGAACTTAGTAGGCGGAGGGGTCACGCTTCCAACGTGACCGCCGTCGCACCAGATCAGAGTCAGGCGTGGTCGTCTTTGACGATGGTCTCAGTCTCGATTTCAATGGCGTCGAGAAAGGCCTCCACATCGGATTCCTCACCACCGATCAGCCAGGCAGAAGACTCCGGGCCGTCTTCGGTCTCCTCGTCCCATGGCATAACGCCGTCGAGTACGTATCGGTCAACAGCGATGTCCTCTTCGGTGTCCTTGTCCGGAGCCACGATCGCTAACTCCACCTCCATGTCAGGTGGATAGTCACTCAAGATGTCGATCAATTCAGAAACTCTCATCGTGACCCCCGTAAAAGTATGGATATGCGATTGCTGATCGCATGTTTGCTGCTAACGCTGGGATTTTTGCTCATCACTCGTCGAGCCAAGCCTCAGCTCGTTCGAGCAAAAACAGGCTGACATGCTTACAGCGCTCGAGGCTGTTGGACACTGAGGCATCGTTGTTCAGGTACACATCGGCCAGATCCACCGACATTCGGGCCACGATGCTCAAGGAGCGTTCAGGGGCGTCGGTGACACTCGGGAATGAGTCGATGGCGGACACTTCGAGAGGAAGCTCAATTCCGCCGATCCCGGCAAGTTCCGTCGCTAGGACGAGTAGATCAGGGGGAGCAGGTAGTGGGGGAAGTGTCCACGTGAACAGCAACGGAAAACTGAAGCCGGTAGGTGGGTCGGCATCCACATCATCGATTTTGATGATTTCGTCCTCAAAGCCAAGGAGAGCGCGTGGATCCACATCGAGGGACAGATGGAGATCGATCGGTCCACTGCAAGCCTCCTCAGGGTGGAGGTCCACCTCCCACAGTTGCCGTAGCGAGTAGGTCTCCACAAAGTGTCGCTCGTCATGGACATGAAATCCATGATCGATGGCCTGACTTTTGATGTCGGCCACGAAGCCTGCTACGTCGATGACGGCCACGCCAACCCCCTCAATCCGGTCGGCTCCTGAAGAGTTGCGGAGATCCGCACCACTGCTCTTCGGACCGACGGTTGCTGGATGCGAAGTCCGTGAAACCTCTGTCTGAGCGCTGTTCGCCTGAGAACCATTCGCCGCTGACACTATCGCCGCCGCACATAGCGGCGCTACCGTGCCAGCGATGAGTGCAGCCAAGGACGTGGAGTTGTTCTGGGAGGCGGCCTCTCGGGCGACGACCAACGTCCGGGCCGTACTAGATGCCACATCGGACTGGACCGAATCCGGTCTGCGCGACGGCCAATATCGAGTGGACCTGGTGACTGACCAGGTCTGCGTGGAGCCCCTGATGGAAGCTGGCTTTGCCGTGTTGTCCGAGGAGAGCGGGCGACGCGGACCGTCATCGGCCTGCATTGTCGTGGTGGATCCTTTAGATGGTTCCACCAATGCAGCGCGGGGTGTTCGGTGGTTTGCGACAGCGATGTGTCTCGTTGACGAACGAGGTCCACTCGCAGCATGGGTGGTGAACCATGCAGACGGGGACGTCTTTAGTGCGCTGCGCGGCCACGGGGCACGCCATAACGGTCACCTGATCTCGGTGAACCCTCAAGTCGACCTCGCCGAGGCCTTTATCGGCGTATCCGGTTTGCCAACACACCACTACGGATGGGCCCAGTTCCGCGCCCTCGGGGCAGCGGCCCTCGACATCTCAGCGGTGGCCAACGGCGTCTACGACGGATGGTGCGACATGAGTCATGATGCCCACGGAGTCTGGGACTATCTCGCAGCCGTTTTGATCTGCACGGAAGCCGGCGGTGTGGCGGCCGATGCCATGGGACGAGACCTCGTAGTGCTCGATCCCTCGGCCCGTCGTACCCCGGTGGTGGCCAATCATCCGAGCCTGCTGACAGCATTACTCAAGGAACGCAACCGATCTGCCCGATAACATCGGCGGTCCGCAATCGATTCGCGGGCGTATAGCTCAGTTGGTTAGAGCGCTGCCCTTACAAGGCAGATGTCGGGGGTTCGAGTCCCTCTACGCCCACGCTTTGTGGAGAGTTCTTGATTCCAGCGTTGGAGTGGCCCGTGCTAGTGAGTAGTGTGTATCAATCGCCGTCACCACAGACGTGCGAATTTCAAGTGGAGTAATAGAAAAATGGCTACAGGCACCGTGAAGTTCTTCAACGACGAGAAGGGCTTCGGTTTCATCAGCCGCCCTGATGGAGATGACGTCTTCGTTCACTTCTCCAATATCGAGGGCACTGGTCGTCGCACCCTGCATGACGGACAGGATGTGGAATTCGAGATCGCACCAGGCCGTAAAGGTCCTGAAGCGGTCAACGTCCGGGCGATCTGAGTGGCGTCAAGCCCTCAATCGTTTAACAAGCGTCAGCGCGAACGCGCAAAAAAGGAAAAGGCGGCTCTCAAAAGGGAGCGGCGCCAATCCAAGCCTGAGGACGGCGAGGACACAGAAGGACCCCTCGATGAGGACGCCCTGCTGGAGCGCTTCCGCGTCCTCAACGAACGACATGCAGCCGGCACCGTGACAGCCGAAGATTTTGAGGCCGAGCGCCAAGAGATCTTCGGACTGCTCGGTCTCGGTGAAGCCTGACCCAACGTTGCTCTAGGAGCGAAGCATCTCTCGGGGTGCGAGGATGGGCGGTATGCGCATTGTCTTTGCTACTGCAGAACTGAGCCCGATCGCCACCGTTGGTGGTCTGGCCGCGGCCGCTGCTGGGCTTGTGCGTGAACTGCGTATTCAAGGCCACCAAGTAGATTTACTTCTTCCCGACTACGGGGGGGTGGAGCTCGTTGATGAGCGCATCTCTACCCTTGAGGTTCCCTCATGGGTAGGCCCCGCCCGGGTGCGGTCAGGGCGCCATGCAGTGGTGGGCGACATTCATTTAATCGCAGTCGCCGGTATCGAACGTAGTCACCCCTACCTCCGTCCTGACGGTGAGGGGTGGCCTGATAACACCGAGCGGTTCTTGGGCTTCTCGCGTGCCGTTGCAGCCTTCGTTGAGGCCAATCGCCCCGATGTCGTCCATGTCAATGACTGGCACACAGCCACGACCCTGGCGGCCCTCGACGGTTCGATTCCTTCGGTGCTGTCTCTCCATAACCTTGCCTACCAGGGCACTGCCGCGGCTGACTGGATCCCCAAGATCGGGCCTCGTGGTCTCCATTACGAGTGGTGGGGTGGTCTGAACCCGTTGACCGGCGCGATTGCGTTGGCGGATCGCATCATTGCGGTGTCCCCTAACTATTCCCGTGAGATCCGAACCCCAGAGGGTGGGTTCGGGATTGATGAGGCCCTCGGCTTTCGGGGCGACGCTGTGGTGGGGATTTTGAACGGCATCGATACGGAGATTTGGGACCCTGCCACGGACCCGTTGCTCGTGAGTACATTTTCGGCATTGGATCTCACAGGTCGTGAAGCGAACCGTCGTGCCTTATCTGAACGGATGGGATTCGCCTCTGATCATGTTCCTTTGGCCACTGTGGTCACACGACTGACGGAGCAAAAGGGCATCGATTTGTTGCTGCCGATCATCCCGGTGCTTGCCGAGGTGCCAGTGCGTCTCGCCGTGCTTGGCTCTGGAGATGCGTCGCTGAGCGCTCAACTTCACGCTGCGGCGCGCTCGCACCCCGAGTCCTTTGCGTTTGTGGAGGGTTACGACGAGGCGTTGTCGCATCAGATGTTTGCTGGGGCTGACATGTTTGTCATGCCCAGCAGGTTTGAACCCTGCGGTCTGACCCAGATGCAAGCGATGCGGTACGGCGCAATCCCGGTGGTGACAGCGGTGGGTGGTCTCGTGGATACCGTTATCGATCTCGACCTTGATCCACGCCAGGGCACCGGCGTCGTCGCGAACGCCGCCGATCCGGTCGCAGTGATGGCGGCATTGTTCCGATTGGCACGGAGGATCACCGACACCCGTCGGCGCGAGCGCATTCAACGCCGGATCATGTCCATCGACTGGTCATGGGCGGAGCCCGCTCGGAAATATGTGACCATTTATCGTGACCTCGTCACTACCGATTGAGTACTCTGCTCACCAATGGCTGTTGACCCGCACGTACTCGTGATCGTGTTGGCGGGAGGGGAGGGCAAACGACTCCTGCCGTTGACCAATGACCGGGCTAAGCCCGCAGTGCCCTTTGGTGGTACTTACCGATTGATTGACTTCGCGCTCTCCAATTTTGCAAACGCCAGATACCTGAAGATCGTGGTGCTCACCCAATACAAGAGCCACAGCCTCGACCGTCACATCAGCCAGACCTGGCGTTTCTCCCAGTTGCTCGATAACTACGTGACCCCGGTTCCAGCGCAAATGCGTCGAGGGCCGCAGTGGTTCCAAGGCTCAGCCGACGCGATCTACCAAAACCTGAACCTGATCTACGACGAGAATCCCGATGTGGTGTGTGTGTTCGGCGCTGACCACATCTACCGGATGGATCCCCGCCAGATGGTTGCCCAGCACATGGAGACCGATGCCGGTGTGACGGTGGCGGCCATTCCGGTCCCGCGCCATGAGGCGGTGGATTTTGGTGTGATCGAATCTGATGAGGCCGGCAAAATCATCCAATTCCACGAGAAATCCCTGAATCCGCCGACCATGGATGGAGACCCCACCCGTTGTTTGGCGAGCATGGGCAACTACGTGTTTGATACGCAGACTCTGATCGATGTGGTCACCCCACATGAGCACCGTTACACGGACCTCGGAAGCCATGTGATCCCGGCACTCACCGACGCCGGGGTGGCCCACGTGTACGACTTCAGCACCAATGAGGTGCCGGGACAAGATGAGCGCGAACGCGGCTATTGGCGCGATGTGGGCTCAATCGACTCCTACTTTTCGGCCAACATGGATCTGATCGCCCCTGTGCCGGTCTTTAACCTCTACAACGACAAATGGCCGGTCTACACGAACCGGCGGGCTCTGCCCCCGGCCAAGGTCTCACGCGGGGTCGGGGGCGAACCGTCCTTTGTGGATGGGAGTCTGCTGTGCCAAGGATCGATCGTTTCCGGGGCCCACGTAGAGCGCTCAATCATCGGAACGGGGGCGTTTATCGACCACGATGCCCACGTCACCGAATCGATCATCTTCCCAGGTGTCCATGTCGGGCCGGGTGCGCGCCTGCACCGATGCATCATTGACAAAAACGTCATGGTGCCCGAGTGGTATCGCATCGGTCTCGATCGTGAGCACGACGCTGCGAACTACACCATCAGCGAACAGGGGGTGGTGGTCATCGAAAAGGACCGCCGCCTCCCGCCGATGCCCAAGCGCTGAGCCGTAGCGCCTCGGCGAATAGACCGGCTCCGGTGAGTGGCTGGCTGCGTTGGGCAACGGCCCGACGCAGCAAAGACAGCATTGAAATCATCCCGAACCACTCGAGTTGGGCGGGACTGTGAGTGGCCGGTGGAATCAAAACTGGTTCGCCATTGACTTCGATGCTCGGGGTCGGCATGAGTTCGGCCCGCACCACGCCAGAAGAGGAAGACATCTGCAGATCGTGGATCGTGGAGCGTCCCAGATGGCTGCCAACCACAACGCTGAGATGGGCGGTCCGGACACCTGCAGCGTTGAGCACCCCACCCCGCCACGTGGCTGTGGTCCCCGAACCACCCTGATCGGTGATGAGCGCTGAGTCCCAAGTGATCTGAGTTGTGTTGTCGAGAATCCGCAGGCTGAGAAGGGCTCGCATGAGGACCGCTGGAGCGAGCGACGCGATGACATTGCGCTCAGTGTGGGAGTCAAAAGGATGCAGACCGCGGGTTTCGAAACTGCTGAGTTGGCCGATCTCTCCCGCCTCGGTGAGCGCACCGGCAAAAACGGGTGCGTGAAGGAGTTCATCACCGTGGACAAGAGGTTGGCGGTGCTGATGGGCGATTCGTGCCACCTCATCTACTTCGTCTGGGTCCTCGGACCAGTTCCCGTCGGCGATGACGCCGTGACCCGCACTCAGCCAATCGCTGATTTCTGAGGCGGTGGCCCCGATGAGGACCACCGCATCGACGATGTCGTTACCGAGACCTTCTCGCACGGGTGTCTCGAGGTCCAATGGCTGCACCCGCCAGCCAGCGAGCCGGGCTGCGGCGTCATAAGCCTGAGCCCGAGCGATGCTGAGAGGTCGCGCCCGTGCAGAAGGAGCAATGCGAATCGTCAAGGTCTCGGTGGCGGGTTCTGGCATCGTGCTCACCTGAAGGGTCGGGCCCGCATCTGAACTGCTCAGGTGCCGGTGAGTCGGGAGACCACCGGCGCGAAGTCGTCGATGTTCTCCTCACCAATGATCACGTAGCTCAAGCCCCACTGTTCGCGACGCTCCTGCAGTTTGTCGATGATGTGGTCCACGCTGCCGATGAGAGCGAACGGCGAGCTCTCGATCATCTCGGTGTCCACTGCAAGCATTTGGGCAAGGCCGGAAATCGTGCCGGCGGCATCATCGGTGATCGTGGCCATGAACACCCGGATGTTCATCTCTATCTCATCGATCCGGTGGCCGGCTGCTGAGCGTACGATCTGCACCTTGTCGTCTACCGCTTGAGCGGTCATCGTGGCAAAGGCCGCCGGCCCGACCTCGCCGGCAGTCAAGGTGGCGTTGATGCCAATGATGTCAGCCTCCCGGGCCGCGATCGACAGCACGCGCCGGCCGCCGCCGCCGATCAGTAGCGGGGGTCCGGGCTGTTGGACCGGGGCGGGGGTCGCGTCGTAGTTCGAGATCTGGTAGTGAGTGCCGTCGAAACTGAATGGTCCGGGTGCAAAACATCCCCGAAGGACGCTGATCGCCTCCTCGAATCGATCCACGCGAACCTTCGGGGAGTCGTAGGGGATTCCGGATTGCTGGTAGTCGGTGGCCATCCATCCGGCACCGAGCCCAACCTCAACGCGACCATCGCTGAGGAGGTCCATTGTCGCTAGTTCTTTGGCCAGCACCACGGGGTGTTTGTAGTCGTTGTCGAATACCAGTGCGCCCACTCGCAAGGTGGTGGTGGCGTCAGCGATCGCCTGCAGAGCTGGCATCGGAGCTAACTGCGGGGTGAAATGGTCAGGCATGGTCGCGGTGGAGTAGCCGAGGTCCTCGATACGGCGCGCCGTCGCCCGCCAGTGCACTGCGCTTGACAGCCCGGAAAGTTGTACCCCAAACCGAAACGGTCGGGTTCGCGAAGGTCCTGTGGGAGGTTGCTGCTCGGTGGACATCGCCTGACACCGTAGCGCTACCCCTCCTCGGTAGGATGCGAACGTCGTGAAACCCGTTGGTTGGACCCTCCGAATGGCGCTGGTGATCCTGGCGGGTGCGCTGTTGATCAGTTCGTCTTCGGTGGCCATCGCCCCACGGATCTGGCGGGTCGCTAACGCCCATCAGCAGGACCCGATTGTGCTCCCTGAGTTCCAGTCATTGGCTCAACGGACCTATGTCTATGACATCGAGGGCAATGAAATCGGTGTCTTTGAACTGGAGAACTCCCAACCCATCAACCTGGCCGATGTGCCTGCAGATGTGATCCAAGCCTTCTTGTCGGTGGAGGACAACGAGTTCTGGACCCACCGTGGGGTCAATGTTCGCAGCCTGTTTCGAGCCACGCTGTCAAACTTCGCCTCCGATGCGCCCCAGCAAGGTGCCTCCACGATCACCATGCAGGTGGCAAAAAACGACTACTTGGCCGGCCTTGAGCGCGATGGTCGTTATAAGGCCTTGCAGATCGTTTACGCGATGCGTCTCGAACGTGAAATGACCAAAGAAGAAATCCTTGAGCGATATTTGAACACCGTCTACTTCGGTAACAACGCCTACGGGATCGCCGCCGCTGCGGAAACCTACTTTGGGAAGCGAGTGGCTGATTTGAGCCTCATCGAGGCGGCATTTTTGGCAGGTCTCGTGCGGTCGCCATCTGGATATGACCCGATCTCCAACCCGGATCGCAGTCGGGCTCGGTTCCTGCAGGTGCTCGTCCGACTGCAATCAGATGGTCTGATCACCGAGGCGCAATCCGACGCTCTGGCCGAGGGACCCCAAGCCTTTGTGATCCCGGAACGGACCCAGTCGCTTCCGCAGCGTCAGGTAAACCGCACCTACTTCACCGAGGCGGTTCGTGATTACCTTTTGAATCGTTCGAGCATCTTGGGTACGAGTTATCAAGAACGGTACAACCGATTGTTCCGGGGGGGGTTGCGGATCCACACCACCTTGGATCCCTACCTCCAACTCCATGCTTCGGACGCCCGCGATCTCTTACCGGACACTTTGCAAGGCTTTGATGCGGCACTGATTTCGCTCGATACGAGGACAGCGGCCGTTCGGGCGATGGTCGGAGGCCGTGGCTTCATTCCCGGCCAGCGCGAACTTAACCTCGCCCTCGCCCCGAGCCAAACCGGGTCATCGATCAAGATCTTTGTGCTCGCTGCGGCGATCTTGGCGGGGGCCGAGGACTATGACACGATCGACGGCCTGCGGGGGTGCGTACTGCCGAATCCGGGCAATGTGGACGAACCTACCTTCACCATCGACGGGGGAGTGGAAGGCGGAGTCTTCACCCTGCGTGAACATTCGGCGCGCTCAATCAACTGCGCCTTCGCTCGACTCTCCCAAATCGTCGGTTTACACCGGGTGGTGGATCTGACCTATCGGATGTCGCAGTCCCCGTACCTCTATCGCGGTCAGCCGCGTTCCGAACGCCGACCGATTGAGCCCTTTGCGAGTTATGCCACCGGTGCCAACGAGATGAGCACCATGGACATGGCCGCTGGGATGCAAACCATCGCCAATCGGGGTGAACATCACGATCCGTATTACATCGACTACATCGAAGACGCCGATGGCCGTCGGATTTATACCCATGTGGCAACAGGTACTCGGGTGCTGCCTGAAGGGGTGGCCGATCTGACCTTGAACATTTTGAAAGACACTTTGACCGACGGCACCGGCCGCGCCGAACTTGGCCGTTTCGCTCAGCAACGTCCCGCTGCGGGTAAGACGGGAACTCAGCAAGACAACACGGTGGCTACATTCGTTGGTTCCACCCCCTACCTGACCACCGCAGTACTCGTCCGAGATCCGGCGCGCTACACCCCGATGCGCAACATCGCCGAGTTCCAAGCCGATGGTGTGCCCCGAGTCCAGGGTGGTACCTATCCAGCAAAGATCTGGGGTGCGTTCATGGAAAAGGCTCACCTCTTTGAGCCAGTAACCGACTGGAGTGCTCCACCGGGGCAACGGCGACCGCCTGCAGTGTTGTATCTCCCGGGCGTGGAATGTCTGTACGAACTCGTTCCGGTGGTGGAGGAGATCGATGATCCACTCGCCGGCCCGCCACGGGGAGGTCGACCCATCTCAACGACCACCACGATCCCTGATGGAACGGGTGACGGAAACGGTGACGCGCCCCCGTCGGCGACCACTTCGACGTCAACGACGTCAACTACGTCAACTACGTCAACTACGACTACCACCACCTTGCCGCCGCCCCAACTATCCTTGCTCCCTAGTGGCACAACCATCCCTCCCGAGATCACCGATCCACGGGCTCCGCTACCTTCGGCCCCGGCTGGAACGACTGTCGGGCCCTGTCAGACCTCAGAGGAGCCTGTAAATGAATGAGTTGTTGCTCGCCGTGCAAAGCGTGGACACCCAGATTGACCAGTTAACACATCGATTAGGGGTCTTGCCCGAACTCGTTGCGGCCAAACACAACCGACAGCAATTGCTGGTCTGGGAAGCTGAACAGCAACGGATGATGACCCGCACCGCAGAGTTGGAATCACAGGTGGAGTCCGCTGAGCAACAAGCGGCCGAACTCGATATGCACAAAATGCGGCTGTCGGGCCAACTCCGAACAGTGATCGCCCCGCGCGAGGCAGAAGCGCTTCAATCGGAGATGAAGACCCTGTCCGAGCGCCGCGATGCGCTCGACGAGCAGGAGCTTGACGCGATGGAGGAACTGAGCGAGCTTGAGATTCAGATGGCCGAACATGGCGAGCAGGAACCGGCCTTGCGCGAGATGATGGGTCTCGGCGATGAAGCTCTCGATCAGGTCCAAGCGGAAATCAAGGCCGAGGTGGAGACGCTGGCCGCACGGCGCACAGAACTGCGCGCCGAACTCCCCGCTGAGATCCTCGCTCGATACGACCATCTGCGCAGCAACCTCGGGGTGGCGGTGGCTCCATTGATCGGCCGACGCTGCGAGGGGTGCCATATGGATTTGTCGCCGGTGGAGGTGGACATCGTGAAGGCGGTGCCTGAAGGCCAACTGACCGAATGCCCTCAGTGCACCCGGATTCTGGTGCGCAAAGCCTGATGATCCTGTGGTCGGTTGGTACTGCTGTTGTGACGATCTGGTTCGTCTTTGGTGACCCCCGGTTTGATTACCGCTGGCTAGTCCTCGGCTCATTGGCACCTTTGGCCATTGATATGTGGACCGGAGGAGCATGGGTGATGCACAGCGTGATCATGAGCGTGGTGTTAATGACGGCGGTGATGCTTGGCACGATCGGTAGGCGCGCCGTGCGAAGATCCTTGCTCGGCCTGCCCCTCGGCACCTTTTTGTATCTTGTGTTCTCGGGGGCTTGGGCTGATCAAAACGTTTTCTGGTGGCCATTCAGTGGATGGGCCTCGGACTGGGGATCGTTGCCGATCATGGAGCGCGGTTGGTGGAATCTGCCTCTTGAGGTTGCCGGTGCTGCGATGCTGCTGTGGATTGCTCGGACCACGAAGTTGTCGGTGCGTTCCCAGCGCCTCGAGTTCTGGCGGACCGGACAGTTGCGTCTGCCGGTGAGCGTTAACGAGGACAGCAGATGCTGATTCTGGTGCGTCACGGACGAACCCCGGCGAATGCTGCAGGACTTTTGCAGGGCAGGCTCAATCAATCTCTTGATGAGGTGGGATATGAGCAGGCCGAACGGGTGGCGTCGGCGGTTCGCTCCTCGTTGGCTTCGGTGGACAAGGTGATTGCGAGCCCGCTCACCAGAGCGCAACAGACTGCATCGGCGTTCGGGTTACCGGTGCACACCGATGAGCGCTGGCTCGAGATTTCCTACGGGGTCTACGAGGGAGTGGCGATGTCCAAGGTGCCCCGAGATGTCTGGCAGAACTGGCGTCAGGACCCGTACTTCGAACCCGAAGGTGGCGAGTCGATGTGGGCCATGGACCAAAGAGTGCGGGATGCCTGCCACGACCTGATGGAGGAAGCCAAAGAGGCCAATGTCGTGGTGGTCAGTCATGTCTCGCCGATGAAGTCCGCTGTTGCGTGGGCACTCGGAGTTGATCTCGGCATCTCGTGGCGAACGCATCTCGCCCAGGCCGCGGTGTGTCGGATCGAGGTCCGCGACTCAGGCCCAGTCCTTGTCTCGTTCAACGAGACTCCAGCCGCCGGAATGTGACAGGGGCCTCACGGCCGTCTCAGAGTTTGGGCCATCAGGTGCGCGCACCACCCGGTTATAGGCCGTCATCATCCAAAAGACAGTGATTGCGATCGGTACCAAGTTGACCTCTCCACAGGGGATCGCCACGATCGGCATGATCACACTCTCGACAAGGGCGTTGATTGTGCTCGTGACCGCAGCCCCGATGACGAAGGCCACTGCGAGGGCCAAAAGATTGTCGCGGCTGATGAAAACTTTGAACTCGGCGATGAAAGATCGCATATGGATCTGCTTTTCTGACGGGGTCCCCTCAGGGGTGGTTCGGACATGTCCCCGTGAACATGTCTAATCTCGAGTCATGTCTACTCTTGCGACTCCCTCGATAAAGCGGATTTCGCAACGGTGACCTCGCTCCAACCGGTGAAGTGGGTCAAGGCGCCGTTGTTCGGCGTTCCCCGTGGAGCCTGGATCTTAGGGGTCATGTTTTTTCTGATCCTGCTTGGTGCGGCATCCTCACCGGACTCAGAGACCACTGATCTTCCCCAAAACGAACCCTCGGGATCTGTTGTGGTCGGCGGCCAAGATTCAGGCCAAGATTCAGGCCAAGAGTCAGAAGACGTGTCGGGGGACTCCGAATCGCCTGATTCGAGTGTCGGCTCTGGTTCGATTTCTGGGAGCACAGTTCCTGGGGAGACGCAACCTTCAACTCAAGCGCCCTCAGCCACAACGAGCCCGAGCATCTCCACTCCTGCGACGAGTCCAGTGATGCCCGGGAGTTCCACGATCCCGGGTACTTCGCCTCCGCGGCCGGTGGCTCCGCTGCCCACCACCACCGCTCCACCAGCGACCTCGGCTCCCGTAGGGTCATCAGATCTTGAGATGTTGAGAGTGGAGTCAGAACCGGCGCGGCAGGGATACAGCAGGTCACTCTTCCCGCATTGGAATGACGTGAATGGTTCGGGATGCACCGCTCGACAAGACGTCTTGCTAGCCCAAGTCGTCGGACTGCCACAGGTAGATCTCTTTGACCGTTGTGTGATCGTTGAAGCGGACTGGTATTCCCTCTTCGACGCAATCACACACTCGGGATCACCTTCAGAACTCGATGTTGACCACGTGGTGTCGCTGGCCGAGGCATGGGACTCTGGTGCGTGGGCGTGGGATCGCGCTCAGCGTCAGCGATTTGCCAATGATCCGATCAATCTTTTGGCTGTCACGGCGTCATCTAATCGCTCCAAGAGTGACCGCGACGCAGGGGAGTGGACGCCGCCGCAGAGATCGGCCTGGTGTATGACCGCCCAAATCATGGTGCAGACAAAACTGGTGTACGACTTGAGTGTTGATCCGCAAGAGAAGCGGGGACTATCAGCGATGCTTGCGACATGCGGGCAAGCTGGGCAGCGGGTGGTGTCTGGAGTGCCACTCCTCCCCGTCCGGTCCACTGTTCCCATCGCACCGGCACCCAGCGCACCGGCACCCAGCGTCACCACCACAACAGCGGCACCCTCGACCGTTCCGGTGACAGCGTGTGTGAACGTCAATACGGCCGCAGTGGAGGACCTCGTGCGCATCATCCACATCGGTCTCGCTCGGGCCGAGGCGATGCTGCGTTTGCGTCCGTTCCGATCAGTCGAGGACCTCGTGCGGGTAGACGGCATTGGCTCAGCGCGTCTCCAAGACATTGTCTCTCAGGGGTTGGCCTGCGTCTGAGATCACCGACGTGCCAGCAGGTGATGGTGAGTTGGTCTATAAGCGGGATTCTGTGACGCCTTGCGGCGCCGGTGACCATCCATCTGTGCGGTCTACCCGAGGGCTTCCGAAGGCGTGGACCTCCGGAAGGGCGAGTCAACCCTCACCCTCTGCTCGACCTTGCTCCGGAAGGGGTTTGCCGAGCCACCGAGGTCACCCTCGATGCTGGTGCGCTCTTACCGCACCGTTTCACCCTTACCTGTGACCGGTTGCCCGGCCCATCGGCGGTTTGCTCTCTGTTGCACTGATCCGTCAGGTCGCCCCGACCTGGCTCTCGCCAGCATCCTGCTCTGTGGAGTCCCGACTTTCCTCGACAAGGTCATGCCCTGCCGCGGTCACCCGACCAACTCACCATCGGCGAGAAGTGTACGAGGGAACCGTACGAACCGGAGTCAGAAGATCAGCAGTTCATGAACTCGTAGACGTAGGAGTTTTCTGCTGGAGTCTGCAAGCCAATAGTCAAACGGGCGCCGTCGGCGTCACGGGCCCCAACCACGAGATCCTGTGCGCCCAACCGGCCAAAGGTCGAAGCGATGGCGTACGGGATCGGGAAACCAGCATCGGTTCTTGGAAGTTCTTCGCCAAACAGGGCGGGACTGACATATCCGGCAGGGGTACCGGTGATCGCCATCGCCAAGGTGGCTGCATGGCGTTGTTCCTCGGCGCCGATGGTCATCGCTGCCTTGCGAAGTTGCGGATCCGACAGCATCCCCGTGAACAACTGGTACGTGGCGCCGGCTAAAGATTCGAGGGCGTGGGCAGTGGCCAAGACATCGCGCGTCGGATCGTCACTGCTTTGGATCCGCTCAAGAATCGGCTCAATGGTGCGCTCCATGATCCATGGGTTCGCGCAGTTAAAGACCTCGCCCCCGAGGCCAGAGATCAAGCGGCCGATCGCCGCGGAATGTTCGCCGTGATCGGCGATGAAGCGACGCACTACAGCAGTGGCCGTGGCATCGAGAACGCCGAGACCAAGAGCCGTTTCGTAGACATCGATCGCTGTGTGCTCGAGCGATTGAGCAGTGCGCAGGTAGGTCAGGTCGTCGATGGGACCCTCGAGCAAGGAGGTGCCGGGGGTGGCCGTGCCGACTCGGCCAGGCTCCTCGAGTCCGCTTCTGCCTTCGCCACATGCAGCCAAGATCGCACCGAGTGACACGGTGATCCCGCCGGCACGTAGCATCGAGCGCCGGTCGAATCGGCGAGCGGATTCAGAAGAAGTGGTGGGGGTTGTTTCGTTCATCACTGGTCCTCGAAGGAGATCGGGTCGGCGGTATTCACGAGTAGGGCATCGAGGTTGTTGCCGAGACCTGCGAGATCGGCGAGTACCGCACAATGGCGAGCTTCCACCGAGATGATCGATGCGATCAAGCGGGCCGATGATGCCTCCGACAACAAGCCGAGCAACTCGGTGTGAGTGGCGACGGCGGCGGACTCGAGGTCATAGGCCACACGAGCTACCGCTGAGGTATCAGCGGAGGAGAAGCCGCTCCGGAACTGACTGAACACGGCCTCGTTACGTGTACTTGCCGAGCCACCAGAGGTTCCAGCGAGGGCTTGGGCGTACGACTCGTGCTGTTCACGCATGGCCAAGGTGACCACCGGGTCGGCGCCTGCAGCCCCTGCAAGGTCGTAGAGGTCGCGGGCGGTGAGTTCGAGGCCCATTGCTAACTTCATGATTTCACGGTCCTCCTCAATGCCTGAGGAGGGCTGGAGGGCGCTGGCTGAGCGGCCGGTCAGAGCGGAGAAAGCGGTAGCGAGAATGCTGGCACCGAACCCGGCGGTCAACAAGGAGCGACGCGAGGCGTGGATCTGCGGTGCAAGATCCCCTGGGGCAATCTGGGTCACGGGGGAAGGTCCTTTCACATACATTCGGTTCACAGCATTCACGGCGGAGGGGTCTCAGAGCAACTTTAGAAGTCCAGCGCAGACAACTCGGGGATCCAACCTGCCGCTCGCGCCGACGCCCTCAACCATAATTCACGGTCGAGCGGTTGCGCAGGTTCGAGGCGTACTAGTGGCTGCCAGGTCTCGGTGGCTTCATCGAGAGCACGCCACACACCGTGGGCTGAACCGGCGAGAAATGCTGCTCCGAGGAGAGTGGATTCGCTAATGAGGGAAATCTCCACGGGCCGTCTCGAAGCATCGGCAAGGGCTTGAGCAAACAGGCGATTGCGGCTCATCCCGCCGTCGATGCGCACCACAGGAATCTCAAAGCCTGTTGCGGCTTCGGCGGCTTCGATCAGATCCACGCCACGGTGAGCGACCCCTTCAAGCACGGCGCGCACCACATGGGCGCGAGTGCTCCCACGGGTTAGTCCGATCAACGTGCCGCGAGCGCCGTAGTCCCAGGTCGGTGTGCCGAGTCCGAGCAGGGCCGGAACGTAGACCAACCCTGCGCTATCAGAAACTGAGGCCGCCAACGCCTCACTATCAGCGGGGGTGTCGATCAGACCCATGTCCTGGACGAGCCATTCGATGTTGGTCCCGGCCGACAACATGATCGCCTCTTCACCCCAAACCCGGCGACCGGCTTCCGACCACGCAACGATCGGGAAGGTGCCAGTTGGGCTGCGGTGACCACCGACCGGCGCGAGATCGCCACGGCACATATCCAGCATTCCGCCGGTACCGAAGGTGATCTTGGCCATTCCCGGTCGGATACACCCTTGGCCGATCAGCGAGCTTTGTTGATCACCGAGGATCGCCGTGATCGGAGGCGATCCGGGCAATCGTGTTGCCAGAGCAACGACACCAGCGGAATCAACAATCTCTGGAAGCCACTGCGGGTCCACACCGAGGGACTCGCAAAGTCGCAAGCTCCACTGTCCTGTGGAAACGTCATACAGCCCGGTGAGTCCGGCATGAGTGTGGTCGGTCACAAAAGATGTTCCGCCGCTGAGAGTCCACACCAACCAAGAATCCACGGTGCCAGCACATATCGGAGAGGGCTGCAGCGATCCTTGTGCCCCGGCACCATGGGCTGCAGCCAGCCAGGCGAACTTGGTAGCGGACTGGTTGGGCGCAACCGAGATGCCATGCTCAGCCTGCGCCACCAGACATTCGCCCAAGGTCCGCAGATCCTGCCAACCGAGACCGGGTCCGAGGGGGAGACCGGTGGAACGATCCCACATAACCGAACTGGCCCGTTGGGCGGTCACGCCCACACAGGAGACCGCACCCACCGCCTCGATGACGGCGCCAGCCATGTCTAGGACGGCACCCCCGAGAGCCGCTGGGTCAAACTCCACGAGGCCGGGGGCGGGAGAATGAGGGGGAAATGAGCGTTGTTCAATGTGGCGTACAGATCCGTCGGGGTCCACAGCGGCTGCCCGGATACTTGAGGTCCCCACATCGATAACGAGGATCATGGAGAATTCCCATCTAACGGACCTTGGCCCGTTCGTTCGCGCGAGGGCAGCATCCCGGTCTGTCGCATCCTCATCCCGAGGAAACCGCCGATCAGGCCGGCCCCGGCGGCCACGGTAACGAAGAACACGATCCGGAACCAGTCGATGCTTGACCCAGTGGTGAGACGGTAAACCGACACCACCAACTGCACGAGCAGGTAGGTTCCGACAGCGGTGACGAGTCCGTGGGCGAGAGGTAAGCCGCGTCGTTGTGACCAGGCTGCACCAGCTGCTCCAAACACGAAACCGAACAGCGCGCCGAAAGTCAGAATCAGAGTCAGCCCGGATCGGCCAGCGCCCTGAGCCCAACTCGCGGCGATCCACAGAGGCACCGCTATCAGTAGTGACAGCAGACCTCCGGCTCGGATAGCTGAGGCATCCCAGTTGGGAAGGCGACGATCCGTGTTACTCATGGCGTGTCACTCGCAGCCGCTCGGGGCCACTGCGCCGGGCCGAAAGCGGACCTCAACCCCAACTTGCCGGGATTGAGGATTCCGTTCGGATCAAGGGCGTCTTTGATCGATTGGATCACTGCGAGTCCTTCCCCGAGGGCTTCTGACATGAATCGTTGCCTGTTCACACCGACTCCGTGATGATGCGAGAGATTGCCGCCATTGTTGAGGACGGCCCGCTGCCCAGCATCCCACATCGCAATGTATGTGGCCTCGAGTTGGTCCGGTGCCGGGGAAGCGGCGAATGAGAAATACAGGCAGGCCCCATCGGGATAACTGTGCGACAGATGAGCAGACGCGGCTCGAGCGGAGGGCACCGAACTGAATGCCTCACAGGTTGCCGTGTAGATCGCTGCGAGGCGCGACCAGGGGGCGGCGATCTCCATCGTGTCCACCACGAACCCTTTGTGGGTCAGCGTTTGAAGGGCCGAGGTGTCGTTGCGGTGGGCGAGCCATGCATCCACCAACCCCGGATCGGCCAAGGTGGCTCCGGCACAGGCGGTGAGGACGAGAGCCATCGTTGCTTCGACCATCTCCGGTTCGCCCTCGTCGAGCACCAAAAGCACACAATCGGTACCGTTGCCACCGCGACCACGGGTGGATTCGATGGCGTCGTACAAGCGCAACACCGCTGGGGTGGCGCCCGAACGCAGAACCGTTCGGCAGGCTTCGATTCCCTCGATGAAAGATTCGAATCGGTAGGCGGCGGTAGCCCGGTGGACGGCCACCCGGTGGGCCCGCAACCAGACCCGGGTGATGACGCCGAGGGTGCCTTCGCTGCCGATAATCAACTGGGTCAGATCCGGACCGCTCGCGGCGGCCGGTGCTCCGCCGGTGCGCAGCACCTTTCCTGATGCGAGGACCACCTCGAGGCCCACCACCATGTCTTCGATCTTGCCGTAGCGAGTGGAGAACTGTCCTGCCCCGCGAGCGGCCACCCATCCGCCTACCGTGGAGATCTCGAAGCTTTGGGGGAAATGACCGATACTCAGTCCATAACGGCTCGAGATCTCGGCTTCGAGATCGGGTCCGAAGGTGCCTGCTGCTACCTCGACGATGCCGGAGATTTCGTCCACCTCGCCGATCCCGTGCAGGCCGGTCATGTCCAACAGCACGCCACCGTGGAGTGGCAGGCTCGCACCGCTGACTCCGCTGCGACCGCCGGCAGGAGTCACCGGGACCCGGTGGGTGGTAGCGAGGGCGCAGATCGCAGCTACCTCGTCGGTGCTGCGGGGTCGGGCCACCACTGCGGCACGGCGGGGAACCGCCCCCGCTAACGACCAGTGCAACGCAAGGGGCCACCAGTCGCGGCTCGCCTCGGCTGTGGCCTCGAGATCGGTGGTGATCTCACACAAGGCCGCGAGGGCCCGCAGAAACTCTTCAGGTACAGGTGCCGGTTGGCCGGCGAGATGGTCATCGGTGCCGTTCAGTTCGATGGGTGAGACGTGATGGCGCAAAGTGATACTCCGGTTGACAGAGGTGGTTGACAGAGGTGGTTGACAGGTCAGAATTGTGCCGCGAGGCGTTCGTTCTCACAGATCTGCATGTAGGCGTCTAAGGAACCCTGCTTCTCGGCGGCAGTCCACCCGAGTTCGGTTCCCATGATGTCGGCCACCTTGGGGGCCATCTGCTCGCTGGCAGCCCGGTCAAAGATGTGGGTCCGGAACCGGCGTTCGCAGACATCGGCCACGGTGAGGGCCATCTCGTGGCGCACCGCGAACACCACCTCGGCGGCGAGGTGGGTGGATCCAGGAATCAGCGGTGATCCCAGCTCGGGCTGAGTAGCGATGATCTCGGTGAGGCGCGAGGCCTCGGTGCCGTAACGGCCCCACAAATGTGCGCCATGGACCTGAGGGGCGTCTCCTAGGCGCAACGGAGCCCCGATTAAGCGCAGACGGCGAGTGCGGCTGCGCCGGGTGAGTGCGATCTTCCAGGAGGATGTGCCCATCGATCGCAGCACCGCATCTACGGTGTCGGCGGCCATCAGTCGATACGTCGTGAGTTTGCCTCCGGTAATGGAGACGACCCCACCAGCGGAGACCTCTATCGCATGGTTACGTGAGAGGTCTGCGGTTCGGCCGTCATGAGAGGCGTCATCTCTAACGAGAGGCCGCAGACCGGACCACACCCCGAGCACATCGGCAGCCGTGATGTGGGAGTTGACAGCGGCATTCACTGCGTGGAGCACATAATCGAGATCTGCCGCATCGCACTGAGGGGCGTCAACGGATCCCTGATAGTCGGTGTCGGTGGTACCGATGTAGGCGTAGTCGAAGCCCCCTTGGGAGCGTGGACCCCACGGGACGATGAAAAGGCTGCGCTTGTCCTGAGGGACGGGAATCACGACGGCGATGTCGTTGCGAATTTTGTCCCATGGCACAGTGACATGGATTCCTTTGGCCGGACGCACCCGGGGGGCCACTGCGGGATTTTCGATCGCAGCGATGTGGTCTGCCCAGACCCCGGTGGCATTGACCACACTGCGGGTCCGGATGGCGAACTGCTCGGTGTTGCCATGGCTATCGGTGGCCGATACTTCAACGGCGTTCACCCGTGTGTCGGTGCCACGAGAAAGACCGGTGACCGCACAGTGATTGAGGGCTACTGCGCCCTGAGCAATGGCGGTGCGGGCTACCGCCAAGGTGAGTCGGGCGTCATCTGCTGCGGCATCGAAATAAAGAAATCCACCCGAAAGTCGTTCGGGGTCAGCGGTTGGGAAATGGGCCTGAGCAGCTGTCGCATCAAGACGGCGATGGCGTTTACCAATCCGCCAGCCACCCGTCAGGTCGTACATCCACATCGCCGATCCGAGCGCCTTGGCGATCCGGGCCGAGATCACCCCGTCCCGAGTGAGGATCGGAATCAAGAACGGCAACACTTGGACGAGGTGCGGTGCGTTGCGCAGCAGACGTTGACGTTCTCGTAAGGCCTCGTACACGAGTCGAATTTCGCCGTTTTGGAGGTAGCGCAGACCGCCATGCACCAGTTTGGAGCTTTTGGAGGATGTACCGCTGGCGAAGTCCTCCCGCTCGATCAAGGCCGTGGTCATCCCTCGGCTGGCGGCATCTAAGGCCACCCCGACCCCAGTAATCCCGCCCCCGATCACCACGAGGTCAAACTCGGTGTGTCGCAGCCTCTCGATGGTTTCAGATCTCGTCAGTGCAGACACCCCGATCAGCGTAGACAATTGGCGTAGATGGGCCGCGACCGCCTCGGTCATCTGGTTGCAGGCTCAGAGTCCAACCCGGCTACCCGACGTAGAGTTCCAAGGGATATGACCGTGACCTATCAACCTGGGGATCCCGCCTATTTTGACGAGGCCGACGCCCGGCGGGAGATGGCGCGAAGCTTTGATGTCTGCAACGGCTGCCAACGTTGTAGCGACCTGTGCGGTGTCTTTCCCAGTCTCTTCGAACGGCTGGCTCAGATCCCAGAGGGCCGTGCCGATCACATGACGCCGGCCGATCAGGACGCGATTGCTGAGCAGTGCTTCCATTGCTCACTGTGTTCAATCGGCTGTCCGTACTTCTCAGGCGTTTCGCCCACCGGTGTGGACCCCGACACTCTGGTGGACTTCCCACGTCTCATGGTGCGGGCCGCAGCGATTCGCCATCGCGGTGGGCACCTTGCTCCCACTGAGCGGTTCACGTCTTCAGTGATCAATCGCACGGCATTGCTCGGTGGGCTCGGTGTGCGGGCCTCAGGGGTAGTGAATCGGATCATCGGGTCACAGCCAGAATCGATGACACGGCGCACGGTGGCCAAGGTGACGGGCATTTCGGCGGTACGACTTATCCCGCCCTATGCGCGTCAACGTTTCTCTACCTGGTTTGCGAAGCGGGGTGGCCCTGCGGAGCGTCGCACTAGCGGAACCCGTCGCCAGGTCACGGTGTTTCCCACCTGCACCGTTGAGTACCTGCAGCCCGAAATCGGCCACGACCTCGTCAAGGTTTACGAGCGCAACGGGATCGATTG
This sequence comes from Ilumatobacteraceae bacterium, assembly GCA_018401375.1. Lineage (GTDB taxonomy): Bacteria > Actinomycetota > Acidimicrobiia > Acidimicrobiales > Ilumatobacteraceae > M30B72. Next base: position 125,234 of record JAGYKR010000004.1, read on the forward strand.
TTCGCTCAGTACGGCCGGCTGCTGCGGGGCTCCGTGGCTTCATTCAGGTGATCTCGATCGCTTCGGCGCGATCGCTGCGAAGAACGTCAAAATTTTGGCCGAGGAGATTCGTGCGGGGACAGAGATCGTGGTGCCGCAACCGACCTGTGGGATGATCCTCAAACAGGCCTATCTGGACTATGTAGGTGGGGATGATGCCGATCTTGTGGCCGCCCACAGCTTCGATGCGACAGAGTATTTATGGCGGATCGCCCAGACTGAAAACACTGAAATTGATGGTGAATCAAAAGGTGGTTTGGATCTGCGGTTTGAGGGGAGGATCCCCGCTCAGGTGACTTACCACTCCGCGTGTCATCTGCGTGCGCAAGGACTTGCACGAACTAGTGCCGATCTGCTCGCGCTCACCGGCGCAAAGGTGTCCGTGGTGGAGCAATGCTCTGGCACCGATGGACTTTGGGGGCTGCGGAGAGGAAACGAGGGGACTGCGATAGCGATGGCGAAGGCCCTTGGCGCGGCTCTCGAAGCGACGGGTGGGGAGATCCTCAGCGGGGATTGTCATCTGGCCAACACTGCGATTACCGAGGTGACCTCCCAGGTTCCACAGCATCCACTGCAGGTTCTGGCCCGGGCCTATGGGATACATCCCGAGCCGTAGCGTTCTTCGCTGAGCGACTCGGCGTTCGTTACCTGCTGGTATCACCGTAAAACAGAACAATTTAAAACAGAACAAGTTTCGTATTTTTTCCACTGGCATTGCCGGTCAAACGGATCTAAGGTCCACCCGCATTCAGTACGAATTGCAAGGGGATGCAATTGTGAGGAAGCAGGAAACTGATTGGCGGAGTCTGGGGGCATGTCGGGGTCTTGATCCGGAGATCTTCTACCCCGAGGACGAGGAGGAGGGTGATGAAGCAAAGAGCATTTGTGCTCAATGCCATGTTTGTACCGCCTGCTTGGAACATGCGGTTAACCGACGCGAAAAGACGGGGGTGTGGGGCGGATTGAACTCACGTGAACGGCGACGGTTGATTCGTCAACGCCGGCGTTCCGCTTGAGGTCTGCTCCCTTCGAAACGTGGCCGGAAGCGAGGAGGGTTCTATTGTCAGGTCATGCCCGAGTCCGGTTCGTCTCTCGAGAGTTCTCCGTCCCTTTCTGAACTGAAATCTCATGGAGGCTGGCCCGGAGTGATTGGGGCCTTACTCGACGGTAGGAACCTGGACCCGACAACTGCTCGTGTCGCAATGGACACGATCTTGTCGGGGGATGCCACTCCCGCCCAGATCGTCGGGTTCGTGGTTGCTCTGCGGGCCAAAGGGGAGTCAGCAGGCGAACTCTCGGGATTGCTCGACGCAGTGTTGGCAGCAGCCACCGAGGTCCCGTTGTCCAAGGACCTGCAAGACCGAGCAATCGACATCGTCGGCACAGGAGGAGACCACTCCCACTCAATCAATGTCTCCACGATGGCCGCAATCGTTACCGCAGGTGCCGGCGTACCTGTCTGTAAACACGGGAACCGGGCAGCGTCGTCCCAATGCGGTACCGCAGACGTTCTTGAGGCCCTCGGGGTGGTGATCGATCTCGGTCCGGCGGGGGTGGCGGCCTGCCTCGAGCGCGCAGGAATCGGGTTCTGTCTCGCACCCCGCTATCACCCGGCCTTTCGTTTTGCAGGGCCGCCTCGACGCGAGATCGGCGTACCAACCGTCTTTAACTTGTTGGGGCCGATGGCCAATCCTGCTCGGGTTCGCCATCAGTTGATCGGTGTGGCCGATGCCCGGTTTGCTCCACAGATGCTCGACACATTGCGTGCCCACGGCTCAACCTCGGCTTGGGTGGTGCACGGCAATGGCCTCGATGAGTTGAGCACCACGGGGATTTCTGAGGTGATAGCTCTTGAACACGGGGAGATCCGAGGCTTTCAGGTAGACCCAACCACCCTTGGCCTGGCGCCCGCAAGCGCTGAGGATCTGCGGGGCGGAGACCCTCATCACAATGCAGCGGTGGTGCGGTCGGTGCTCTCGGGGCAACGGGGCGCCCATCGAGATGTGGTGGTCCTCAACGCCGCCGCGGCCTTATTGGTGGCTGGGGTGGCCGGGGACCTCGAGACTGGCCTCCAAATGGCTTGTGCCAGTATCGATCAGGGTCGCGCTGCGGAAGCTCTCGATCAACTCATCGCCGAGTCAGGCCGTCAAGCTGAAATCGAGCGATCCGAGGCGGGCAAGATCCTCTGACATCTCGAGTGGGAACCGCCAGTGACGCCGCTCGGCGGTGACCTCGAGTTGAGCGCTGTGACGATCGAGAAATTTCGCGAGTACCAATGCTTCGTCTACCGCCTCACGAGCGAGCGGTTGGTTGAGGTCTAACTCCGGTTCGGGGGGCGAGGACCCGAGGGTCCAGACCAACTGTGGGGGGGTGCGCACATCGGTGAGCCGGCCGTGTTCGATCCGCCACGTCACCTCACCTCGACTGACCTCAACGGTGTCGAGTGACCGAAGACGTGCGATCAGGTGATGGCGGCGTAACACCATTCGCAGAGCGCTCATCTTGTCGCGCAGCTCGGCGGCCTCCTCAAAACGCTGCTGGGTGGCGAGGGTCCGGACCCGATCGAACAGGAGCGCTTCCACAGGAGCCAGCACTGCGGATGGTTCGGCTTCGAGATCCCAGAGATTCCGCACTGCCTCCACCGAGGCCAGATACTTTTCGGGGTCGGCTGTTCCCGTGCAGGGGCATTCGCTCAATCCGAGTCGGGCCGCAGTGCACGCGCCTTCAGCGGCCGCTTCGGCGGCTTCAGCACTGTGATGTTTGGGGATTCGTACCGAGCAGCGGCGCAGTGGAATCACGGTCAAGATCGCATCGATCGTCATTTGTGCCATCCGACGGGAGGGCAGCGGTCCGAGGTGTAATGCCCGCGAGTTGAGGGTCCGAACCACCGAAAGTCGAGGCCACGGCTGGCTGATATCGAGCCGGATGTAGCAATACCGATCCACTCGCGTCCCCACCCGGTTGTAACGGGGGAGGTGTCGGGCGATCAGACGTTGCTCCGCCACCTCAGCGGACAAGGGGTCAGGAAGCTCGAGATGGCTGATCCGTTGGGTTTCGCGTAACAGCGGCCCGATCTTGCGCCGATCATCGGTGCTGAAATAACTGCGGACGCGTTGGCGCAGGTTGGTGGCCTTTCCCACGTAGAGGAGATCCTCGTTGGCGCCATAAAACATGTAGACACCGGGTCCGCGTGGCAGGTCCTGGGTCATAGAGAGTTTCGCTGCCTGGGGATGGCGTGCAGATCCCGACAAGGTCATGAGATCATCGAGGCCCATCACCCCGTGACCGCTGGCCCGTTCAATCAACAAGTGCAAGAGATCCACGGTGGCCAGCACGTCGTCGAGGGCTCGATGGCTTGGCTGATGGGCGAGACGCAGATGCCTGGCCAGGGTGGCGAGTTTGCAGTCGGGAACCTCGCTGCGCACGAGGCGGCGGGCGAGGGGCACGGTGTCGAGGACCCGAGGTGTAAACGGACCGCGTCCGCTGCGAAGAATCGCGGCCCTCAAGAAGCCCACGTCAAAGGCCGCATTGTGCGCAACGAGGACGGCGTCACCGAGGAACTCAAGGAACGAGGGCAGGACCGCCTCGATGCGTGGCGCAGTAGCAACGAGGGCGTTAGTGAGACCGGTCAACAAACTGATCTTCGGGGGGATCGCACACCCGGGGTTCACCAAGGTTTGGTACGTGCCGAGCACTTCTCCGCCGCGGACCTTCACGGCTCCGATCTCGGTGATCATGTCGGCATTGCGATCGCCACCGGTGGTCTCGAGATCAACCACACAAAAAGTGGTGGAGATCAGCGGCGTGCCGAGTTCTTCAAGGCTCATCTGCCTCCAACCGATCTCACGGGAATTTGACACATTCTGATTGGATCACGAACGATTGTTCGAGTCAAGAACATCCGTTCGGAAGGGACCTCACAGCCGCAGGGTACCCTGAGGACATGTCCTCCGGCCCGATCGAGCACCGCCATTTGCGCAGCGCGATCGAGTTTGCGGTGGAGGTGGCCCGGGTGGGGCAACGAACCCGGCCTGCACTGAACTTCCCCTCCGAACTGAAACCGATGCTGCGCCAACAGCGGGTGCCGTCGGCGGCCTTGGGAAAGCTTCGCCGCGCTATCGAAGCATCGCCGGATTTCCGTTCCGCTCTCGGTCAGGCAGCAACTCCGGAACTCGTGGATGAGATCGGTTGTCTGTGGCTGACCCAGCCAGAAGATTGGGAGCAGACCGCGCTCCGGCTGGCTGAAACCTCAGAACAGCGGATCGCTGAACGTGAAGAAGCCAACGAGTTACGGCGCGAGCAACGCCGGCGAGAGGCGGCCGAGCAGGCGGCGATTCGGGCCCGAGCCGAGGTGGCTGCGGCAGTGGCACGCACGAGCGAACTCGAGGCCGAGTTAGCTACGATCGCTGGCAAACATTCCGAGGTGTGCACCGAGAACGATCGGTTGCGATCGGAACTACAGGAGGCGCGCACGGAGGCACGACACGAGCGTGATCGGACCGCCGCCGCACGCGCTGAGGCGAAACGGCTGGCTACAGCGCTTGAGGCCGAACGTGGGCAACGCAATCAGGTGGAGTCCGTTCGTGATCAGGCCTTGGCCTCTCGAAATCAACAGGCCGTTGAGGTTCAGGGCGTGCGCGACGCCTTGGAGATGGCTCGGAGTTTGGTTGGACATCTCGCCGGGTTGGCTCCAGAGGACCTCACCAATGACACCAGTGGGTCCGCACGGTCGGCGGGGCCGGTTCGCATCCCGCTCGCCCTTCCCGGTGGGGTACTCGGGGATTCTGACCTGGCTACCGATCACCTTCTCCGTTCGGGGGCGCTAGTGATGGTGGATGGCTACAACGTGGCCAAGTTGGCCTGGCCTCGGCATGCACTCATTGAGCAACGTAACCGCCTGATCGATTCTGCAGAGACGGCTGCCCAGCGATCGGGTGCCGAGATCCTGATCGTTTTCGATGGTGCTGATGTGGTTGGAGCTCACGCCTCCAAGCGACGACTGATCCGGGTGATCTATTCCGCTGAGGGTTCAATCGCTGATGACCTGATCCGACGCGAGGTCGGGCGTACCCCGGTGGGTAGGTCGGTGGTGGTGGTCACTAATGATGCGGAAATCATCCGTGATGTGCGTGCGATGGGGGCGAATACCGTGAGCAGTGAGGCCTTCGCGGCCTGGTGCCGCAACTGACTGTGACACCCCCTCGTCACACTGGGATCCATGGACCAAGTGATCCCCTTTCCCGTTGCATCGGCCCGCTTCCGTTCTGGCGAGCCGCTCGTAATCTCCTGTGAGGACTGTGTGATGAGAATGACATCACATTGTCAGGACTGCATGGTGACCCATATCTGTGAGGTGGGACCTGGACCTTCACGGGAGCTGTCGCTGTCATGTGAAGAAACTGAAGCCGTCCATCGTCTCGTCAGGGCGGGCCTCGTGCCTCAACTGCGGTTCAGTCTCGTCGGATGAGGCCGGCAGGTTGCAGTGGCGGGGTTGATTGTGTGCTGCTACCGGCCATCTGATCCGAGACATCCGATGCGGGCCATCTGATGAGAGCCGTGCCGGCTCCTAGGCTACGAGCATGGGAAAACAGGGCGGGACCAGAGCCCAGGTGGAGTTCGCAGATCTCACCGACATCGCAGCCTCCCACGGGATCTTCAATCTTGGAGTGGCGCCCGCTTCGGTTATGGAACGGGCTCGGACCGCCCTGACTGAACGCAAAGCAGCGGGTCTGCACTCAACGATGCAGTTCACCTACCGGAATCCCGAGCGTTCCACCGATCCACGTCGGACTCTGCCCGATGCAGGTTCGGTGATCGTTGCCGCTCGGTCGTATCAGTTACCCGAGCCTGAATCAGCAGGATCTCTGGAAATGACTGGATCTGAGCAGGGTGAAGTTCTGAGCCCACTGTCTGGGCGGGTGGCCCGGTACGCCCAAGTAGATCACTATGCGTTGTTGATCGCCGGCCTCCGTGATATCGCTGAGCGCCTTCAAACAGCGGGGCATCGAGCGGTGGTGCTATGCGATGACAATGCCATCGTTGATCGTGAGATTGCCTATCTCGGTGGCCTGGGTTGGTTCGGCAAGAACGCAAACCTGCTGGTTCCCGGAGCCGGTAGCTATTTCGTGCTCGGATGTGTGATCACCGATGCGGAATATCCCGTATCCACCCCTGTGGCTGACGGATGCGGAGGGTGTGTACGTTGCTTCGATTCTTGCCCCACGGGTGCGATCATTGCCCCCGGGGTGATCGATGCGAATCGTTGCTTGGCCTGGCTGGTTCAGCAGGCAGGAACCTTTCCCGAGGAGTTCCGCAAGGCACTCGGTGACCGGATGTACGGCTGCGATGACTGCCAAGAGGCGTGCCCGCCGACGATTCGGTTCTCGAGCAGGCGGCCGGCTGAGGTTCCAGACGACACCCCCGTCATGGCTCGGGTGGACCTGAGGGAGTTCTTCACGAAATCTGATTCCGAACTTCTCGAGCGCTACGGGCGTTGGTATGTGGCTGATCGCGAGCCGCGGTGGTGGCGTCGTAACGCCCTGATCATCATTGGCAACAGCGCAACCGAGGCTGATCACTGGGTGCCTGACCTGCTCGAGGAATACGCTGAGGGCGATGATCCGATCCTCGCTGAACATGCCCGCTGGGCAATGAAGCGTCTCGTCGAACGCGAGATCAGGGGATGAAACACCTCTTGGTCACCAACGATTTCCCGCCGAAGATCGGGGGTATCCAGTCCTTGCTATGGGAGTGGTGGCGCCGTCTGCCGCCCGAATCTTTCGCTGTTTTGACCAGCCCGCACCCGGAGGCCGCAGCGTTCGACGCCACCCAGGCCTTCAGGATCGAGCGGATTCGCGAGTTCGCTCTTTTGCCCCATCCGGTGATGGTGCGTCGGGTCAATGCCCTAGCGGCTGATTTCGGCGCCGATGTGGTGGTGCTTGATCCTGCAGTTCCGCTCGGGATCATTGGACCCTCCCTCGACCTGCCCTATGACGTTGTGCTCCATGGCGCCGAGGTCACGATCCCGGGACGCATCCCGGGATCCAAGGCGGTGCTTGGCCACGTGCTGCGCAACGCGCGTCACATCATCGCTGCCGGTTCCTATCCGGCCGCTGAAGGCGAGCGCGCGGCCGGTGGTTCCCTGCCGATCACCGTGGTCAATCCCGGTGTGGACACCGAGCGCTTTCGACCCTTAGACGATGCTCAACGCTTGGCCGCACGCCATCGCCTCGGCCTCAACCCGGAGGCGGAACTCGTGGTCTCGGTCTCGCGTCTCGTTCCCCGGAAGGGGTTCGACACGTTGATCAGGGCGGCCGCAGCGTTGCGGCCTCTGCGACCTAACCTGCAGGTGGCGATCGCTGGGTCCGGACGCGATTCGCGCCGCCTCGAGTCCTTGGCACATCGTCTCGCCGCGCCGGTTGTATTCCTCGGACGAGTTCCCCACGAGGAGCTTCCCTCGCTGTACGGGTGCGCAGATGTGTTTGCGATGTTGTGTCGCAATCGTTGGGCAGGCCTCGAACAAGAGGGATTTGGCATCGTGTTCCTCGAGGCCGCCTCTTGTGCAGTCCCTCAGATAGCGGGAATCTCGGGGGGAGCAGGAGATGCGGTGGTCGATCAAGAAACCGGTCTGATGGTGGACACATCTGGCGGACTGAGCGATGTCACGGCAGCACTGGTCCGATTGCTCGATGATCATGAGTTGCGCGCTCACATGGGTGCGACTGGTCGACGCCGCGCCGAATCTGAGTTCTCTTATGACGTGTTGGCTCGCCAACTCGGTGATTCCCTCAGCGTCAGGTGGTGAATATGCAGATTCACCGGTGGGGCATCGTTAAGAATCAGTTCGGGCGGATCAGATCCTTCGATCTGCTGGCATCAGGGAATCTGCTGGCATTATGAACGACGTGGACCGCACCTCGTCACCTGCTCCCGGGGACCTTTCCAGCCAGTCAGCCGGCCAGATCCTGATCCGGTTAAACCTCGTCGGAACCGCAATGTTCCTCCTCACCGCAACGTTCGCAGCCGTGGTGTTCAGCACCTTTGCCCAATGGGTGGGTGCGGTGACGGCACTCATTTTGTTTGCGGTTGGTGTTTTTACCTTCTTGTGGTCGTACTGGAATGCAGTGCAACGCAGTCGGTCGGACCAGATCGCAGTTACTCAGTTGTACTTCCTTGTCGGCGAGGTGGCGCCCCGCAAAGTGCGCGTGGTGATGAACTCGGCGCTCCTTGCCCAGGTGTTGATCGCAACCGTCACCGCACTCGGCCGGCCGAATGGACCGGAAGGTCGACCGGGGTCTTCGCTCGCCGTTGGGTTCCTTGTTCCGATGCTCGGATTTGGACTCAACGGCTTATGGGCGGCCTATCACGGGAGATTCCTCGCTCGTCCCGATGCCAAGAACGGGGAATCCGACGGTCAAATAGGGCAGAATGCCAGTCATGGCTGAGACGGCATCTGAGTTCACTACCATCGCAGCGCCCCTCGACAAGGTCTGGGCTACCGCTGTAGACATCGAGCGGTATCCCGAGTGGGCCCACGACTTGAAAGAAGCGGTGATTCTTGCCCGCAATGATCAGGGTCAGGCCACCGAGGTGGAATTCCGTGCTTCTGCTCTCGGTCGCAGTACCCACTACATCTTGGAATACGACTACTCGGCGGCCCCGGCGGTGCTGTCATGGAAGATGCTCAAGGGAGACATCCAGCGGCAGATCACCGGCTCGTATCACTTCTCAGAGAACGCAAGTGGTGGTACCGACGTCCGCTACGACATCTCTGTGGAGTTGGTTGTGCCCCTTCCCGGGTTCGTGAAGCGTCGTGCCGAGGTGCGGATCCTCAACACCTTGAAAGAACTCAAGGTCAGAGCCGAAGCCGACTGAGATGCAGATTGGCCTCGATCTCGGCGGCACCAAATGCCTTGGTGTGGCCCTCGAGGTGACTTCAGGTCAGCCGCTGCGAATCCTCGCCGAACATCGTCTCGAGACCCCGGAAGGGACCGAGGCGATCCTCGACACGATGGTGGAGGTGGCATTCGCCTTAGTGGAATCGGCGTTGCGCTCCGGGGTGACCTCAAGGACCGCACAGGGCGGCTCTGGTGCCGGCATCATCGAGATCGATCTGGGGGTTGGGGTCCCCGGCCTCATCACTCGCGACGGGGTCATGCGGGCCTCGCCCAACCTTCCGGGAATGTACGAGGTAAATATCGCCGAGCAAGTGTCACAGAGGTTGGTCGGAAAGTTGCGTCGGCGGGCAACGCCACCAGAACTCCGGCTGACTCGGGTTCTTGTGGACAATGACGCGAATTGTGCGGCTCTGGCGGAATGGACGTACGGGGCTGGCGTGGGAGCGCAGGATCTGGTGCTCGTGACCCTCGGAACCGGGATCGGTGGCGGCATGGTGATCGGGGGCCGTCCGTACCGGGGGCGCCACGGGTTTGCCGGCGAGTTCGGTCATATGGTCATCGAACCGCAGGGGCTGGACTGCCCCTGCGGGCAACGCGGTTGTTGGGAGCGCTACGGGTCAGGCTCTGGCCTCGCAATTCTCGGACAGCAGGCTGCGATGATCTCGCCCGACGGGCCCGGGATACCGCTGCGCGCCGAGGATGTGGTTGCGGCGGTGCGGGCCGGTTCTGTGGTAGGCGCCCAGGTGATGGAGTCCTTCGCACGGTGGGTGGCGCTTGGTTTGGTGAACCTGGCCAACATTTTGGACCCGGAAATCATCATCGTCGGTGGGGGATTGGCCTCAGAGGCCGAGTTGTTTATGCCCGAGGTCAAACGACTGTTCGCGGAATTGCTCTATGAGAGCTCCCACCGGGATCATCCGGTGATTGCAGTCGCTCAGTCCGACCATCGGGCGGGAGCGATTGGAGCGGCTGTCGCAGCCTCACTGCCAGCCTGAGTCTCCCTAGAAGATGTTCCCGGGAAGATGTTTAGAGTGGGCTGTTGCCGTGTTTGCGTGGCTGGAGTTGCTCACGTTTGTTTTCGAGAATCTCGAGGGCAGCACAGATCTCGGCACGGGTGTCAGCTGGATCGATCACCGCATCGACGAGACCGCGCTCGGCAGCCACATACGGGTTCAACAAGCGATCGGCGTAGTCGGCTTCGAACTGGGCTCGTTCTTCAGGTGTGGCCCGACGTTGCAAAATCGCGGCCGCTTGGCCGGCACCCATGACGGCCAGTTCCGCCCACGGCCACGCCAAACACAGATCGTTCCCCATGGTCTTTGAATCCATGACGATGTACGCGCCGCCGTAACTCTTGCGCAGGATCACACCGATGCGGGGCACGGTGGCACGCGCATAGGCAAACACAAGTTGTGCGCCGTGGCGGATCATGCCTCGCCACTCAAGATCCTTGCCCGGATAGAAGCCGGGCGTGTCTACCAACGTGATGATCGGGAGGTTGAACGCGTTGCACATGTTGACGAACCGGGCCGCCTTCTGGGAGGCCGGAATGTCGAGGGTCCCTGCGAGGGAGATCGGCTGATTGGCCACGATCCCGCATGGACGGCCATCGAAGGTGGCGAATGCGGTGACCACATTGGTTGCCCAGCGATCCCGGAGTTCGAGCACCGAACCCTCATCGGCGATCGCTTCAGCCACCTTGCGTACGTCATAGCTGCCCGTGGATGTAGCCGGCATCAACGCACCCGCCTCGGGGCAGGAACGATCCGGTGGATCCTCTTGAGGCCAGCGTGTGGGCTCGGTGTCCACGTGATCGGGGAGGTAATCGAGTAACGCCTCGACCATGTCGATCGCCTCGGCTAGGTCAGACACGATTGCGGTGGGGACACCGGCGTATCGGCTCAGGTTTGCAGCGCCTCCGAGTTCCTCGGCCGAGATGTCGATCCCGGTGAATTGTTCCACCATCACAGTGCCCGAGACGAAGGCATAACTGGTCTCGGTCATCACGGCGAGATCGCTTAACCCGAGTAGTAGCGCCGGCCCCGACACCGCAGGACCGTCGACGATGATCGCTGTTGGCACTACGCCGGAACATCGAGCGAGGCTTGCAGCGACCCGCCCCCAGCCGTGCAGGGCGCTAATGCCTTCGGTGATATCGGCCCCGGTCGTAGCCAGCAACATCACCAGCGGCAGCCCCTCGCTGCGGGCTTTCTCGGCACCCTGTTCCATGACAGCAAAATCGCTTGAGGTCAGTTTGGAACCATGATCCGGATGGTTCGGGTCATAGGCCACCCACACCACTCGGCGATGTCCGAGATCACGAACAGCGGCCGACATCGGTCCCGGGAGGTGTGCGGACAAGGCGATCTCGGCACGGGTCATCAGGGGCGATGCTAATGGGTGGAGCTGCCGTGCAAGGCTTCCACGTTGAGGTAGACCCCCGGCTGCAATGGTCCTCGTTCGGCGATCACGTGGTGAAGGACGTCGAGGACTGCGGTGGTAGCAGCGCTCGGGCTTGGGCGGCGCCGGCGGGCGATGGCCACCACGCGGCGGGGGAGTTCAGGTACCTGGATCCGTACGAAATCCCCTTTCACCCAACGTGGCACGGCGGTAGCGGGCACGATCGCTGGCCCGTAGTCCTCAAAGGCCAACGAGGCCAGCAGGCGTACACCGTCGATCTCGGCTTGGGCTCGCAGCGTGATGTTGGCCGTGGTCGCCGATCGGTCAAGCACCCGACGAAGAGCGGTGCCCTTGGGAGGTAGGAGCAGCGGTAGATCGTCGAGTTCGGTGATTGAGATCGTGGATCGCCCGGCCAAAGGATGATTGGTGTGCGCCAAGAGCACGAGATCTTCGGCGAAAATCGGCTCGATGATGAGTTCGGGGTCGTCCACTGGGAGGTGAATAATGGCGGCGTTGAGTTCTCCCGACAGCACGGCAGGAATCAACGTGGAGGTGGATCCCTCGTGGACAATCGGGTGCACGAGGGGGAGCGAGCGTGATATTTCGGTCATCAACTGGGGCATGAGCCAGCGCGCTGTGGTGCCGATGACGCCGAAACGAGCATCCCCGGAGGGTTCGGCATCTACGGAGGCCATATCGGCGGCGATGTCTTCAATCTCGTTGAGAATCCTGCGGGCACGCTCCACCACGCGTCGGCCCTCTTCGGTCAGGCCGCCGTGCGCTCGATCCACAAGAGTGACACCGAGCTCCCGCTCCATCTTGGCGATGTGACCGGAAATGTTGGATTGCACAGTGAAAAGAGCTCGGGCGGCAGACGAAAAGGTGCCATGGTCGGCGATGGCCACCAGGGCCGAGAGCTGTCGCACGTCCATCTGTAGAAACGATAGCGACTATCTGCATGTTCTAGTTGTGAGATTGGTTCGGGTTTGACATACTTCTTCACATAACGAAGCGAGAACACCCCCCAATGTTCCGCTCGAGAGGAATCCAACTGGTTCCCCAACCATGGATTTCTCAGGTTGAGAGGCCCCCATCCCCCAATGGGGGCTTCTCCCGTTTTCGGGTGATCTTCAGGCTGTGAGCGCTGGGCCATCGAACCGGTCGATAGTCGCAAATGTCTCCACAGCGTGCCGGGTGAGCTTGGTGAACTCTTTCTCCGGGCGGCCGAGCACGATGGTTGCCGCGAGAGCGAAGTTCTCGGGGAGGCCGAGGATCGGACCCGCTTCGACCTCGGTGCGCGATAGGAACGTGGTCAAGACTCCAGAGAGGCCGTGTTCCCGGGCGGCGAGCAGGATGCTCCAGCAGAAGGGGTAGATCGAGGCGCCAGCCACGATCGGGGGACGATCCAAGTTGAGGTCGGTCACAGCAATCTCGCGAAGATCAGCAGCGATCACGAGAACGGCGACCCCTTTATCGAAGTAATCAAGGAGCTCGTAGGGGAACGGTGACACCTCGGCCGGGGGCTGATAGGCCACCATGTTGTATGCCCTTTGGCCTGCGGTGGCCGCGGTCATGTACTCGTCCCATACCGGCTTGACCAGCCGAGCTACTTCACTGCGCATTTCCGGGCTTTTTAAAACGGCGACCTTCCACGGCTGGCGGTTCCCGCCCGAAGGCGAGAAGCGCGCCAGATCCAAGATTGCGTGGATAGTGGAGTCGGTGATCTCCTCGGTCACAAAGCGACGAGCAGAACCGGTGGTGCGAAGGGCGTGGTCAAGATTCACCCGCTCAGCCTACTGAGGGCTTGGCGGACCAAAGCCATGTCACGCCTGGCTGGAGGCCACCTTTTGGCGCACAATGTTGAGTGCCGAGCCAGCTACGAACCACTCCACCTGCTCCGGACTGAAGGTGTGGGTGGCCGAGAACTCTATGACGCTCCCATCAGGCTTGACGATCTCACAGCGCACCGGTTGGCCGGGCACTGGGGGAAGGCCTCGGACGTTAATCCGGTCATCCTGCTCGATGAGGTCATAGGTGGCGGGGTCAGCAAAGGTCAGCGGGACGAGACCTTGCTTCTTCAGGTTCGTCTCATGGATTCGCGCAAAGGAGCGGGCAAAGATCACGAGGCCACCACGGAAGCGAGGCTCCATCGCAGCATGCTCGCGCGAGGATCCTTCGCCGTAGTTACGGTCGCCGATCGCACACCAGCCGATGCCGGCCTCGGAATAGCGCTTGGCGATTTCGGGGTAACTCCGGGTTCCTCCATCGGTGACATCGATGCCTTCGCCGACAGCATCGGTGAAGGCGTTCACCGCTCCGATGAATAGGTTGCCCGAGATGTTCTCGAGGTGTCCGCGGTACTTCAGCCATGGTCCAGCGGCTGAGATGTGGTCAGTGGTGCACTTGCCTTGGGCCTTCATGAGGATCGGCAGACCGAGGTAATCCTGCCCATCCCATGCGGGGAAGGGTTCAAGGAGTTGGAGTCGGTCGCTGGTTGGACTGACCGCCACGGTGACACCACTCGGATCGGCAGGGGGAGCGGTGTAGGTGTTTTCGCCCGGGTCATAACCACGTTGGGGCAAAATCTCACCCACGGGGGCGTCAAGGCGGATCTCGGTGCCATCGGGTGCGGTCAGGGTGTCGGTGGCCGGGTTGAAATCGAGCCGGCCAGCGAGGGCGAGGGCGATCACCGTGTCCGGGGAAGTCACAAAGCTCAACGTGTTAGCGGAGCCGTCGTTGCGCTTGGGGAAGTTTCGGTTATAGGAGTTCACGATTGTGTTGGGCTGACCGGTGACGCTGGCCGGACGTGACCATTGGCCAATGCACGGTCCACAAGCGTTAGCGAGCACGGTCGCGCCTATTGCTTCAAGGTCGGCGAGCAGCCCATCGCGCTCAATGGTGGCGCGGATCTGTTCGGAGCCTGGCGTGATCAGTAGTTCGGTCTTGGAGGTCAAACCGTGCGCTGCGGCCTGGCGGGCAATCGAAGCGGCCCGGGTGATGTCCTCATAGGAGGAGTTCGTGCACGAACCGATCAAGGCTGCCGAGATCTCTAGCGGCCAATCATTTTCGCCCGCTGCGGTACCCACCTCGGCACCGACGCGATGGGCTCGATCGGGCGAATGGGGTCCATTAATCATCGGTGTCAAGGCGTCGAGGTCAATCTCGATCACCTGGTCATATAACGCTCCCTCATCGGGACGCAGATCATCGACCACAAGGTCTGCGGCCGCAGCGATTTCGGCCCGGCCGGTCGCAGTCAGGTAGGCGGCCATATTGGCGTCGTAGCCGAAAACCGAGGTGGTGGCGCCGATCTCCGCTCCCATATTGCAAATCGTGGCCTTGCCGGTAGCGGAGATGGAGTCGGCTCCCGGGCCGAAGTATTCGACGATCGCGCCTGTTCCACCCTCCACGGTGAGAATGCGGGCGACCTCCAAAATCACGTCTTTGGGGCTGGACCAGCCGCTCAGCGAACCGGTCAAACGCACGCCGATCACTTTCGGCCAACGCACATTGAACGGGAAGCCGGTCATCACGTCCACGGCATCGGCCCCGCCGACACCGATCGCTACCATCCCGAGCCCACCGGCATTGGGGGTGTGGGAGTCGGTCCCGATCATCATCCCTCCAGGGAAGGCGTAGTTCTCGAGGACCACCTGGTGGATGATTCCGCTGCCCGGTCCCCAAAAGCCGATGCCATATTTGGCGGAGACGCTGCGGAGGAACTCATAGACCTCGGCATTTGTGTCGATGGCCACGCCGAGATCGATAGCCGCTCCCACTTTGGCTTGGATGAGATGGTCGCAATGCACAGTGGACGGAGCGGCCACTTCTGGCAAGCCTGCGGTGGTGAACTGCAACAGCGCCATCTGAGCGGTTGCGTCTTGCATGGCAACACGGTCGGGGTTGAAATCGGCGTAACTGATCCCGCGCTCAAGATCCTGATTGGCGGGGTCGCAGAGATGGTTGATCAAGATCTTCTCGGTCAACGTCAAAGGCCGGCCGAGCCGGGAACGGCCGATTGCCACCCGTTCAGGCAAAGTGGCGTAGACGTTCGTGGCGATATCGAGAGGGGAGCGAGCACTGACGGTCATGTAGACAACTATAATACAAGTGTGCGCCGGATCCGATATTCAGAAATCGCCGATGCGATGCGCACCCGACTGAGCGATGCGGCCCCAGGAACGGTGCTCCCCAGCGAGTCCGAGCTCTCGGCGGAGTTTCAGGTGAGCCGGGTCACGGTTCGTCGGGCGCTTGAAATCATTCGTGATGAAGGTCTGATCAACGCTCGACAGGGGTTCGGCTGGTTTGTGCCGGTGGAGCCGGTGCGCCAGCATCTCACCCGCCTCGGCACAATCGAGGATCAACTCGCCGATTCTGGGCGCAACTCGGCCCGTCGCATCGAGGAGTTTGCTTTCACAGCACCTCCAGCCCATGTGGCATCAATCCTGTGCGGTGTCGCTGACGTCCTTCGGGTCAAAAGGGTGAACCTCGCCGATGGCGAACCTTTCGCTGTGGTCACGGTGTGGTGTCCAGGATCGCTCGGCCGTCACCTGTCACGGGCCGATGTGGAGAGCCGACCGTTCTACGAGCTACTCGGCCTGGAACTGCGAGGTGCCACACAGACCATCGGCGCCGATTCCGCCGAACCTGAGGTTGCGGCATTACTGAACGTGCCTGTTGGCTCGCCCCTGCTGCGTTGTTTGCGGGTCACCACCGACATCGACGGAACCCCGGTGCTGGTGAGCGAGCATGTATTTCCCGCTCACCGCACTGAGTTCGTCGTGGATCTCCCGCAGGCTGCCCCGTCAATGACACCATCGGGGCTGCGGTTGGTGGAATAGCGGTTACGTGGAGTAGCGGTTACCAGGTCTCCCAGTGCGACACCTCGGACACTGGCAGGCGCTGAGCGAGTTTGAAGTCTGTCCCCTGGGTGTAGGCGATGGGGAACAGGCCGCCTTGGGTGACCTTGTCATAGGGGATTCCGAGTAGTTCAGCGGCCTGCTTCTCCCCATCGTTCATGAGGTGGATCGTGGTCCAGGCCGACCCCATCCCGCGCTCGCGCAGAGCCAGCATGAAACTCCATACGGCGGGCAGCAGCGAACCCCACCCTCCGGCCTGAGCGGCGGTGGGCAAATTCTCGAAACGACCTTCAATGCACGGAATCATGAGGATCGGGGTGCGATGGAAGTTGTCGGCCAGATATTGCGCGGAGTTGCGGACCGATCCCATTCGCTCGCCGCGGCTGTCGCCGGCGGCGTACTCAGGTGCGGGTGCCGAGGCGTAGAGGGCGAAGTTCTTCGCATAGATGTCGGCGAGGGCCTGCTTTTTGGCTGGGTCCGTGACAAACATCCAATGCCAGGTCTGACGGTTGGAACCCGAGGGGGCCTGCAGGGCGAGATCCAAGCACTCCTCAACGATTTCGCGCCCCACGGGGCGATCGAAGTCGAGGCGCTTGCGCACCGAACGTGTCGTGGTCAAAACCTCATCAGCGGAAAGATTCAATTTCATTGACAGAGTGTGACAGTTCTCACAGCCGTCTGGTGAATCCGGCGAATCAGAAGTAACTGTTGAGGGCGCCTGTTTGCTCGGACTCTCTTCGACGCCGCTGCGACTCGAGGATGGGACACATGTCAGAATCATGAGATGTCTGATCGTGTCACCATCTCCATTTCTGACGGAATCGCCGACGTCCGCTTCGACAGGGTCGATAAGCGCAACGCCCTCGATGGGGAGATGTTCGCCGCCATTGCAGCGGCCGGGGAACGTCTCAAGAACGAGCCGGCGGTGCGGGTAGTGGTGGTATCGGGTAACGGGCCCTCCTTTTGTGCCGGTCTGGATTTCTCCACTTTTGAGTCAATGGCCGGAGGAGACACGGCCGATACACCCCGGAGGGGCAACCCGGGCCAAATCGAACCCGGCCAGATCGCTCACCTCGGTCAGCAAGTGGCCTGGGTATGGCAGGAAGTTCCGGTCCCAGTAATCGCAGCGGTGCACGGCCACGCCCTCGGCGGCGGCCTGCAGATTGCGCTCGGAGCCGACATCCGCATCGTGCACCCCGATACCCAAATGTCGGTGCGTGAGGTCTACTGGGGGCTCGTGCCCGATATGACCGGCACCTTCGTGTTGTCGCGTCTGGTGAGAGCCGATGTGGCAAAAGAACTCACCTTTACGGCCAGGGTGTTCTCAGGGACCGAAGCCCATGAGATGGGTCTCGCCACTCGTCTGAGCGATCAGCCGCTCCAAGATGCGATGGCCTTGGCCACACAGATCGCTGGCAATAGCCCCGGTGCGGTGCGCGGTTCGAAGGACCTATTTAACCGTATGTTCGCCGATGGGGCAGCCGAACAGTTCGCAGCGGAACGAGCGGTAATCTCCGCTCAGATCGGCAGCCCGAATCAGGTGGAGGCTGTGATGGCTGGCTTCGAAAAGCGGGCACCGGTTTACGCCGACTAAGGCCCGCTCACTCAGGATTGAGTGTGGCGTTCCGGTCCTTCGTGGCCAGACCTTGTTCCCGCTGACTTTCCCGCTGGCTCTCGCGGCGATGTGATGTGGCCCGATGTCACACCACCCCGGTTTCCTCTCGATCCATTACGTCTTCGGCCGTACAAAGCCGTAACATAATGATCACGTTCGGGCCAATGACGTCCCGGAGTCGAGTTCCCCATCTCACTCTTGGAAGTTCACGATGCGCCTACAGCCAGGTCCCACCGGTCTTTATGACCCCCGTTTTGAGCACGACTCCTGCGGTGTGTCTTTTGTTGCCCACCTGAAAGGGCAGGCATCGAACCAACTCGTTGTGACCGGCTTAAAGGCCTTAACAAACCTTGAACATCGCGGGGCCACCGGTGCCGAACCGGATTCGGGAGATGGGGCCGGAATCTTGCTCCAGATTCCTGACCGTTTCCTTCGTGAGGTCGTGGACTTTGACCTTCCCGCTATCGGCTCCTATGCCGCTGGCATCGCATTCATGCCGGTTGAGGATGGTGCCTTCGCCGAAGCCCGTGCCCGGGTGGAGCAGATCATGGGGGAACAAGGTCTCTCCGTGCTCGGCTGGCGCAGCGTGCCGGTGCGCCCCGACACGCTCGGAGCCACCGCCCGCGCTGCTATGCCTCGATGCGAGCAACTGTTCGTTGAGGCGACCGATGGTTCCGCCGGTATCGATCTCGATCGCAAAACATTTGTGGCTCGCAAGCGCACCGAACATGAACTTGGGGAGCACCTCGAGACATATTTCTCCTCCCTTTCGGCGCGCACGATTGTGTACAAGGGGATGTTGACCACCCCACAGTTGAGCGAGTTTTTTGTGGACCTCAACGATGAGCGGGTGGAGAGCGCATTGTTGCTCGTGCACTCCCGGTTCTCCACCAACACGTTCCCGTCCTGGCCCTTGGCCCACCCGTACCGGTACGTGGCCCACAACGGAGAGATCAACACGGTGCAGGGCAACCAAAACTGGATGCGGGCCCGTGAGGCGATGGCGGCAAGTCCGTTCCTGCCTGACTTGGAAAAGGCGTTCCCGATCTGCACCCCGGGGGCCTCGGACACAGCTCGTTTTGACGAGGTACTCGAGTTATTGCATCTGGCCGGAAGGCCTCTCCACCACGCGGTGTTGATGATGATCCCAGAAGCCTGGGAGAACAACACGAACATGGATCCGGCCCGCCGGGCCTTTTATCGATTCCATGCATCGCTGATGGAACCGTGGGATGGCCCGGCCAGCGTGACCTTCACAGACGGCACGATGATCGGAGCAGTGTTGGACCGCAACGGTCTGCGCCCAAGTCGATATTGGGTGACTGACGACGATCTCGTGGTGATGGCCTCAGAGGTCGGAGTGATCGACATCGATCCGTCCCGGGTGGTGCGTAAGGGTCGGTTACAGCCGGGCAAGATGTTCCTCATTGACACCAGCCTCGGCCGAATCGTGGGCGATGACGAGATCAAGGACGCTTTGGCGGCCGAGCATCCCTATCAGCAGTGGCTAGATGATGGACTCGTTGAGTTCGATGAACTGCCGGCTCGCGATCACATGGTTTTTAGCCACGACAGCGTGCTGCGCCGTCAGCAGATGTTTGGGTACACCCACGAGGAACTGAAGATTTTGATCGCCCCGATGGCCAAAGCGGGGATGGAGTCGCTCGGATCCATGGGCACCGACACGCCGATTGCGGTGCTGTCATTGCGGCCCCGTCTGCTGTTTGATTACTTCCAACAGTTATTCGCTCAGGTCACGAACCCGCCTTTGGACGCGATTCGCGAAGAGGTGGTCACGGCGATCTCGTCGAGCATCGGACCGGAATCCAATCTCTTGGAACCCGGCCCGGAGAGTTGCGCCCAGCTGGCGTTGCCCTATCCGATTATCGACAACGACGAACTCGCCAAGATCCTCCACGCAAATGACGATGGTGCCTTTCCAGGGCTGCGTAGCCACTTGGTCTCTGGCCTGTTTGAAGTGGATGGCCGAGGGGCTGCTTTAGAGGCGCGACTTGAGCAGATCTGCACCGAAGTGTCCGCCGCCATTGACGACGGGGCGCGGATCCTTGTGTTGTCGGATCGCAATGCTGACGTCAAATACGCACCGATCCCTTCGTTGTTGTTGACGTCTGCGGTACACCATCATCTCGTTCGGACTCGTCAGCGGACCATGGTCGGTCTCGTCGTTGAATGTGGTGACGCCCGAGAGGTGCACCACATGGCGTTGCTCGTTGGCTACGGAGCCGGTGCGATTAATCCGTATCTCGCTTTTGAGTCCATTGAAGATCTGATTGCCGCGGATGATGGTCGCGGCTTGCACGGCCTCGGCGGGATGGATCCCGATAAGGCGATTCGTAACTACATCAAGGCCTGCGGCAAGGGCGTGTTGAAGGTCATGTCCAAGATGGGTGTGTCCACGGTGGCGAGTTACACCGGCGCACAAATCTTCGAGGCGATCGGCCTCGGCGAGGAACTGGTGGAGAAGTATTTCACCGGTACCGTGAGCCGCCTCGGAGGTATCGGCTTAGAGGTCATTGCGACCGCCGTTGCGATGCGGCATGCGATCGCCAACCCGCGTCGTCCGGAAGAGCGGGCCCACCGCACCTTAGAAATCGGTGGCGAATATCAGTGGCGTCGAGAGGGCGAGTTCCATCTCTTCAATCCCGAGACGGTGTTCAAACTTCAGCATGCAACCCGCGCCAAGCGGTACGACATCTTTAAGGAATACACCTCAAAGGTGGATGACCAATCCGAGAATCTCTCCACCCTGCGGGGCCTGTTCAAGTTCCGTAATGGCCACTTGCCCCCGGTCCCGATCGATGAGGTGGAGCCGATCTCAGAGATCGTGAAACGCTTCTCCACCGGGGCGATGTCCTATGGATCGATTTCTGCTGAGGCCCATGAGACCTTGGCGATCGCGATGAATCGTTTGGGAGCCAAGTCCAATACCGGTGAGGGCGGGGAGGACGCCGAGCGCCTCTATGACCCAGAGCGGCGTTCCTCGATCAAGCAGGTGGCGTCAGGACGCTTCGGTGTGACAGCGGAATACTTGACTAATGCCGATGATCTGCAGATCAAGATGGCCCAAGGCGCAAAACCGGGCGAAGGCGGACAGCTACCCGGATACAAGGTGTACCCGTGGATCGCAGCGACGCGACACTCGACTGCAGGGGTCGGTCTGATCAGCCCGCCCCCTCACCATGACATCTATTCCATCGAAGATCTCAAACAGCTCATCCACGATCTGAAAAACTCAAATCCCGCTGCTCGGGTACACGTGAAGTTGGTAGCCGAGATGGGTGTGGGCACGGTTGCGGCCGGTGTGGCCAAAGCCAAAGCCGACGTCGTGTTGATCTCGGGTCACGACGGCGGCACTGGCGCAAGTCCATTGACCTCGCTCAAGCACGCTGGTGGACCCTGGGAACTCGGTCTCGCCGAAACCCAACAGACCCTGGTGCTCAATGGTCTTCGCGACCGGATTGTGGTTCAGGCCGATGGGCAAATGAAGACCGGACGCGACGTGGTGGTCGCGGCGTTGCTCGGCGCTGAGGAGTTCGGTTTTGCAACCGCCCCTTTGGTGGTGTCGGGTTGTGTGATGATGCGGGTCTGCCATCTCGATACCTGCCCGGTAGGAATCGCGACTCAAAATCCAGAACTACGCAAACGCTTCACCGGCACCCCGGAATTCGTGATCAACTTCTTTGAGTTCATCGCCACCGAGGTCCGCGAAATGATGGCGCAACTCGGCTATCGCACGATGGATGAGATGGTTGGCGATGTCGGTGCCCTCGACGTGCAGCCAGCAGTGGACCACTGGAAGGCGGAAGGGCTCGATATCAGCCCGATCCTGGTCATCCCGGAGAACCCGTATGCCCAAAGTCTGCACCAGACCATCGCCCAGGATCACGGCCTCGATGAGGCATTGGATAACGAACTCATTCGTCTGTCGCAGTCAGCCATCATGGACGCCACTGCGGTGTCGATCGAACTACCGATCCGCAACGTGAATCGGACTGTGGGCACGATGCTCGGTCACGAGATCACGAAACGCTGGAGAGGGGCTGGTCTGCCCGATGACACGATCCGCATCCACTTCACCGGCTCTGCCGGGCAAAGTTTTGGTGCCTTCGTCCCCGCTGGCGTCACGATGCGACTCGAAGGCGATGCCAATGACTATCTCGGAAAGGGGCTCTCAGGCGGTCGCCTGATCGTCCATCCTGATTCTGCCGCCACATTCAGTGCGCATGAACAGGTGATCGCTGGCAATGTGATCGGTTACGGCGCAACGAGTGGGGAAATATTCCTCGGTGGCATGGTCGGTGAGCGATTCTGCGTGCGGAACTCCGGTGCCACCGCAGTGGTCGAAGGGGTGGGCGATCATGGCTGCGAGTACATGACCGGCGGAAAGGTAGTGGTGCTCGGCCCAACCGGCCGCAACTTTGGTGCCGGTATGTCGGGTGGAATCGCCTACGTCTACGATCCGGCCGAGGATTTTGCATCCAAGGTCAACTTCGAGATGGTGGAACTCGAGGAACTGACCGAGGAGGATTCTGAGGATCTTCTCACATTGATCTCACGCCACGGTGACCTGACCGGTTCTGAAGTGGCCCAGCGGATCGCTGGCGATTTTGCCGCCGAGGTAACCAAGTTCCGCAAGGTGATGCCCAAGGATTACAAGCGGGTGCTGACCGTAATGCGTGAAGCTGCGGCTGAGGGCTTGGACGAAGAGACAACAGTGGATCGCGTGATGGAGGCTGCTCGTGGGTGAGGCACAAGGATTTTTGAAATGGGACCGTCAACTCCCTTCGCGTCGATCTGTCCCGGTGCGCCTGCGCGACTGGAAAGAGGTCTATGAGGAATTTGATCCAGCGGAACTGAAGTTGCAGGCGGGCCGATGCATGGACTGCGGCATCCCGTTCTGCAACAACGGCTGCCCGCTGGGCAACCTCATCCCTGACTGGAACGACCTCGTCTACCGGGACCACTGGCGTGAAGCCATTGACCGCTTACACGCCACCAACAACTTCCCTGAGTTCACCGGCCGCCTATGTCCGGCTCCCTGTGAGGCGGCCTGCGTGCTTGGGATTAGCTCGCCGGCGGTGGCGATCAAGCAGGTGGAAGTGGAGATCATTGACCGGGCTTGGTCCGAGGGTTGGGTCACCCCACAGATACCGAGCGTTCGCACCGGCAAACGGGTTGCAGTGGTGGGCTCTGGCCCTGCCGGCCTTGCCGTGGCTCAGCAACTCACCCGGGTCGGCCACGAGGTCGTGGTACTCGAGCGCTCTGATCGCATCGGCGGTCTGTTGCGGTACGGGATCCCTGAATTCAAAATGGAAAAGCGCCACCTGGATCGTCGCCTCGCTCAGATGGAGGCTGAAGGTACCGAGTTTCGGACCAACGCCGGTGTCGGTGAGGCAGTGGATGTTGAGGTGCTGCAGGCGTCATATGACGCAGTTGTGCTCGCCTGCGGTGCGACGGCCTGGCGCGATCTGACGATCCCGGGCCGTGAGCTCAACGGCATCCATCAGGCGATGGAGTACCTGCCGTGGGCCAACAAGGTTCAAGAGGGTGATCTCGAAGATTCTCCGATCGATGCAGCGGGTAAGCATGTGGTGATCATCGGTGGCGGAGACACGGGGGCTGACTGCCTCGGAACCTCGCATCGCCAAGGGGCTGCATCTGTGACACAGCTTGAAATCATGGCGCAACCGCCCGAGACCCGAGCGGCCAACAACCCGTGGCCGCAGTGGAGCATGATCTATCGCGTCTCTTCGGCCCATGAAGAGGGTGGCGAGCGTTTGTTCAGCGTCAACACGGAGAAGTTCCTTGACGATGGTGCTGGCAATGTCCGGGCCCTCTTGATCCACGAGGTAGAGATGGTGGACGGCCGGTTCGTCAAGGTGGATGGTTCAGATCGTGAACTGCCCGCCGACCTCGTGTTTTTAGCGATGGGCTTCACCGGACCCGAAACGGGATCTTGGCTGGACCAACTCGGGGTGGACATCGATGAGCGAGGCAACCTCGTCCGTGATGCTGCCTACATGTCGAATGTGGACGGCATCTTCGTGGCCGGCGACATGGGCCGCGGCCAGAGCCTGATCGTGTGGGCTATCGCTGAGGGTCGGGCCTGCGCCGCCGGCGTTGACGCCTTCTTGATGGGGGAGAGTCGCCTGCCTCGCCCGGTCCGACCCACTGATCGGCCCCTCACCTGAGTGAGACAGCAGTGACATCGTTTCGCTTGTTCTACGGCCTACTCTGGAGAACATGGCGATGAGCGGAACCTCGGTCACAAAAACCTGGCGTGGCGGCTCCGGCCTGCTTGCGGTTGTGGTCTTCGCTGTGGTTCCCCTTTCGGCCTGCGGTGAGGACGAACTCGTAGCCCGCACGACGCTGGCGCCGATTCAGCCCTCTAGCTACGTGGTTCGTGACCCAGTGGTCACGAGCACCACGTTGGTTGAATCAGAGACGGAGCCGGCGAGCTTGATTAATTCTGAGGGTCGCTCTCAAGTGGAGCAGGAATACCTGATCAAGTCCGGTGACTCCGTATCGTTGATTGCCAGCGTGTACGGGATAACTGGCGAAGAAATCGCCCGATACAACGACTGGCCGGACGGTGTGTTCCAAGCGATCTTCCCCGGCCAGACGATCCGGATCCCACCGCTGGCTCTTGTCCCAGGTGCGGCAGAGACGCCCGTAGTCAATGAGGATGGGACTCCGACTCAGACCACGGTGGCTGTGGCTGCTGAGGAATGCCTCGAAGGGATCTATGTGCTCGTCTCGGGTGACATGCCGGTCAGGGTGGCCGAGAGATTCGGGGTGACCCTCGATGCACTGAACTTCGCTAATCGCAATACCTCTGGGTACGGCGCTTTCATCGTCGGTACCCGGGTCCGCATTCCCTGCGCCGAGTAAACCGGCTGCTCTGTGTTCAGATCCCCGACGGCCACTTGCGTTCGGGGGGCCGCCGTAGCCCCGCCACCGTGCGGCGGCGATGCTCCGTGAGCGCCCAATGCCGGCGCCAGCCGGTTACCTCTGGTCCACTCAACGACGGATTCTCCTTGCGGGCCGCCCGCTGGCGTGCCGACCAAAAGTCGGTGAGCGACTCATCGCCCAACAAGGTGACGGCGGCCTCAATCCGAGCGTTAAACCGGCGGGTGTTCTCACCCTCCTCCGGCCACATCGGTGCACCGAAAATCACGCGTGTCCGTCCCGGCTTGAGACGTTTGGCACCCTTGCCGAAAATAACGCCAGTGCCATCGATGAAGACGGGGACCACTGGCACCTCGCAACGAGCCGAAAGGTACGCTGCGCCGCCTTTGAAGGATTGACCCCAGCCGTCGGGGGACCGACCACCTTCGGGGTAAATCACGAGACTGTGACCCTTAGCGACGAGATCGCGGATGAGGTCCGCTGATCGACGACCGGTGGCATCACGATCGATGGGAATCGCGTTAAGGGCCAGAGCAGAAATTGCGGCCTTCCATCGGGCATCAAAAAAATAATCGGCGGCCGCAGCGATGACGAGTTTGTGGCGCCATTCGCTCGGGACTGCCCTGATCATCAGGCCGGTGTCAATGTGGCTGTGGTGGTTGGGAGCAAAGATCACCGGCTGAACCCGGTCGTTGGATGATTCGAGATCACAAAGGTCGGCGAGACGATCGACACCGAGAATCTCCGGGGACGCCACCTGACGAACAGCGAGTCGCAGCGGACCCTCCACCAGCAGGGCGCGAATGGCATTCGGAACCGGACGGCGGGCCCATTCAGTGTCGTAGTCGGCGCCGAGGGCGGTCCGGTCATCGGGCACTTCCACCCCTCGGGGAACTGACGGTGCGCGGTACGGAAACCCGGTGGCCTGGAGCGGTCGGGCGATACGGCGCAAAGTGTTCTCGATACGTCCAGCAGCGCGTTGGGCGCGGCGAATCCGACGTCGAGCAGACCGCACTGAGTCGTGGAGAGCAGACGCCATCAGTGGTTCAGCTCACATCGGCGACCAGCATCGCCGGAACGTGAAGATGGGTGATGGAAGGGGAACGCCCGACCACATCGGAGGCGATCTCGAGGGCGTCGTTCATTGTGGAAGCCGGGGTGAAGCCGAGCCGGCGAACGGTGGGCGGATCCCCACCGACGATGATGACCTTGCCGGCATGCTGTTGGCCGTGCGCACCCCAGTACCACGCGTAGAACGGGTGCACCCCGTGGTAGGCGTTGCCGGTGCGGTAGAGATGTCGGTACCACTCGTCTTCGGCGTAACGCTTCTCATATTTCTGCGCCATGACCACCGGATCGGGGGAATCGGCCAGTACCTCATCGAAGAAGTCGATGTAACTCGGGTGATGCACGGGATGGAACTCCCGATATGTCGGGTGGGTCATGATGATCACGCCACCCTCACGTACGAGCGGTTTGTTCCGATACATGTTGAACAGGTATCCGAGACCCATGCACATGACGAGGATCGGGTTCATGATCGACTCGGGGTTATACGGGGAGATGAACGGGATCCCCATCGTCAAGATGTCGGTCTGGCCTTCCACCTCCACCACCTGCTGGCGGTAGACGTGTTCGAGGGTGATCTCGTGAACGGCGTCGGTGGCACCAGCGGTCACGCTGGTTGTGCGGTAAGGAGCTTCGATGCCGTGGAAGATTTTACGGGCCATCCGAGTGGGCATCGCATTTAAGGACTTAGCAGTGGCTAAGTAGGTGGCGCGATCACGCGCTGACCATTCCCATTCACGCTTCGACAAAAAATTGAAAGGCGAAGGGAAGGTGTCGGTGTTAAGGGAGGATTCGATCTGGAAGATCTTGGGTCCGTTGGTGCGCAGCACCTCGCCCATCCGCCAGACGCTCTTGTGGAGATCGCTCTTGTGTCGATCCACCAAAGAGCGGGTGTTTCGCAGCGTCTCAGGGTTGTGATGGTGGCTCAGACAGCGATACGAAGCCAATCCGGTGGTGATCGACTTCCACCCTCCGTCCATCGGTGACTGGTTGACGTTCAGGTACACGATCAGGTCGCTTTCGGCGGCCCGTTTGTTGATCTCCAGGACCTCCCCATGGGGGGTTGTCCCGATCACAGTAAGACCATCAGGGTCCTCGGCATCGTGCTGATACAGCAGTCCGCGCGGAGCGAAAGCGTCAAAGACCCGATCTCCGAGTACGTGGCGTAACTCGTAGTCGTGCATCCGGCGATGTAACCCGAGAGCCGCAATGATGTGGACATCGTCCACTCCGGCTGCGGCTGCCATGTCCAGCACCGCCTCAATCATCCGCTGACGATTATCGGGCCGTTGCATTTTGGGTAGCGACAAGCTTGCGTCATCGAACGCAATAGTGAGGCGCATCCCGGGGAATAACAGCGCCGGCAGCGGGTCAGAGTCCACGGGATGTAACAGTGCATGGCGAATCGCACCATCAAGATTGCGCAGTGGGGCCAGCGGCTCAGGCGGATAGATGATCCGGCTGCGGTCAGCAGGCAATTTCTCCAGGCGAAAGCTTTCCCCATGCCAGAACAGCGTCGGTGGGGTGGAACGATCAACATCGAGCACAAATCCGGGACGGGGCATCTCAGTTATCTCCCTGCGGTGCAGTTTCGGTGCGCTCACGGGGGATTCCCGGGCGCAGATCGAAGGCGATTTTCACGGCGCCGCGACGACCGGCCGCCGCAGCATGTTCGATTGCGTCGTGATGATCGATGAGCGGATAGGTGGCCGACAGCAATCGTTCGGCCTGAATCTGGTTGGCGGACTCGAGCGCCAGTTCGAAAGTGCGAACCCGACGGCCATCGCGAAGAGTTTCGGTGCCGTATGTGTAGGCGCCCTTGATCTCGGTTTCGCGATGCCAGAGCCCAGTCAGATCCACGGTGACGTCAGCGGGCATACCGAGCATGACCACTCGACCTCGGGGACGAGTGATCCGAAGCGAGGTGGTCAGGGATTCCGATGAACCAACGGCATCAATGGTGGCGTGGGCCCCCGAGCTCAAATGGTCGCCGATCATGTGGGCGCCGGTGGCACGGCGCACTGCACGTGTCAACGCATCAGGAGTTACCACATCGTCGGCCCCGAATGAACGAGCGAGGGTTTGCTGGTGGGGGTATCTGGCCCCGACGATGATGAGAGCCTCAGGCAGGAACCGGCGGACCCCGTGGATCGCTGCGAGGCCCATGGTGCCTGCTCCGAGGATTGCGACCACCGGACGTTGGCCCGCCGCAGATGCGGCCTCCACTTGTGGGCGAGTCAAAAGCGCCGCATGGATGCCCCCCGCCAAAGGTTCCACGAGGAGCGCACGTTCATCGGACATCTCGTGATTAATGGGGTGGATCTGGCTGTCATGAACTACAAATTCGGGCGCCCAGCCTCCGCCGGTGGAGCAGCAAAATCCGGTTTGAATCCCAGGTTCCACCTCCATTCCGGGTCCACAGGTGACGAGATGGGCGTAGTCATCTCCGTCCCCGGGTGCAGCGTCTGGAAATGGTGGAACGAAACCACGGGCGGCGTGACCGATCACGGGCTCGATGACCACCCGAGTACCATCGGCCAGTTCGCCGACTACCTCATGGCCGGGAACGAAGGGGAAGCTCACCAAGTCCTCGAAATAGGTGGAGGCCTGACCCTCAATGAGAGAGAGGTCTGACCCGCAGATGCCGCTCATCCGGGTGGTGATGCGATGCCAGCCGGGTCCAGGGATTTCGGGCGGGTCAATATTGCGGTACTCGAGTGGCCCAAGGCGGGTGGCGGCAGCAGGCGACAATGCGGATGCGATGCGGGCCATGCCCATACGCGCCACGTTGCGTCGGATCTGAAGAGCCTTCATCGGAAACTCCTGCGGCGTTCGCGCTCGGGGAGTAGCGCGCCAATCGGTAGGCGGGGACGTGGCCCACCTGGTGCTTTGGACCAGTTCTCCACCAGCCAGCCGCGTTTGCGGGCCAAGGTGGCGAGCCGTGTTTCCGGATTGACCGCAACCGGAAATCCGACGGCCTCAAACAGCGGTAGGTCCGAGGATGAATCGGCGTAAGCCACGCATTCCTCCAGACGGAACCCTTCGGCTGAGCAGTAGTCGGCGAGGATCTGAGCTCTGGCCTCCCCGGTGGGTGGCACGGTGCGCATCTCCCCGGAGTAGGTGCCGTCGGGACGGACGGTCATCTCAGCGGCAACGATCTCATCGAACAATGGGCGCAGACCCTCAACGTTGAAGCTGAGGGCGCCGGTGATCAAAACGGTTCGATGCCCGAGGGCCCGATGCTCTCGGACCCGGCGCAGACCCTCGGGAAAACTCTTGGTCAGGATCAGTTGGGTGAAAAGTTCTTGGGTGTCCTCGGCGATCTGCTCCAACGGGGCGTCCTCGTATCGCCGGTAGAAGTGGCGCAGGAAATCGGAACGATCGGAGCGATCCAGTTTCAACAATCCAGGCGCTTCAACCAAGGTGCGCAGCACATATCGGAGACGTTCGGGGGTGTCGAGACGACGGGTTGCCAGCCAGGAATAGCTTTCCACCACATTGGATGCGATCAGGGTGTTCTCAAGATCAAAGGCCGCTACCTGCCGTCGAGGATCGAGCACCTGCCGGCGCATCCGGTCCATCCGATCCATTCCTTTGGATCGACCGGGTGTGGTCTTCACACGGGCGTGTTGAATGATGGAAGGAAGATGGATCTCACGGACGTAATGGGTCCAATCCACCGATCGCGGGTCGCAGTTGAACTCGGCTTGATCGTGAGCGTCGAGGCGATTCCACAGAGCCATCAAGTTGTCCACCTGATAGATCGCTTCACATTCGGTGTACAGGCCGTACAGCTCCACGTATTCGAGGGCCCTCTCCACCTCCATCCGCTTGGCTTCGAGGCTGGCCACGAACTCGGCCTGCTCGCCGCGCAGCGGTAACAGTGAGAGCACCTTCTCGGTTCGGGTCAAAATCGACTTGGCCCGAGTGAGTTGGGTTTGTACTCGACCACGTCCCGGGAAGGTCCACTCCGGCACAAGGATCGGTTGCCCGGCGGCGTCGTACAGCGGGTGCTCGGCAAACCAGCTACTCACGTTGTCCACTAGCGCCCGGTACTTGAGTGGGTTAATGCCCCCCGAAGCAATGTGGGTAATGAACGGGGCTTCGATCGGTCCGGCAGCCGCCACCGCAATGATCGCCGCCACCACGAGGTCAACGGGAATCACATCAACGGTGCCCTCGGGCACGCCGGGGAACTCTTTCAGCAGTCCACGGGCATAAGAGATGATGACGGGTTCGGCCATTCGGAAACCCCGAATCCAGCCCGGGTTCGGCTCGGCCCATGCAGATTCGATGATCGACGGCCGCACAATGCTGATCGGCACCGACCCGGCTGAATCCACGAGGGCCTGCTCGCCGAGAGCCTTGGTGTAAGCGTAGGCGTCAGGCCAACCGAGGCTTGCCGCACGGGCCCGCCCCGCTTCGACGAGGCGATCTTTTACCCATCGCTCGCGGAGCTGTTCGGTCTTCGCCGCAAGGGCGGGAGCGCCAGCGGCGCCGAGCTCGGCTCGGGCCTCAGATCGGAACTGCCGTAACTGGGAGGGCTCGCGGCTCAGCGCTTCAGAATCTCCCTTGAGGCGCCTCGCCGCGACGACCTCGGTACGCCAATCGAGACCGAGATCGAAAGGGCCCTCAGAGACGAGTTCTTCGGGGGCGTTACCGCGCCGATTGCCTGCCACATAACAGGTGGAGACCGCAACGAGATGTGGGGTGATGCCGAGGCTGTGACACAACTGGGCAATGCGGGTGGGGCCGAGCAGATTGATCTCAACTGCCAGATCCAACGGGGAGTCAAACGACACCGTGGCCGCCGAGTGGATCACCACATCGCAGGTCGCGAAAATGGCTTGGCCCTCAGCGTCAAGTCCTAAGTTGTCCACGGACACATCACCGGCGATCGTGGAAACACGGCGTTCCACCATGTCATCGAAGCCGTCCCCGAGGTCGGCTCGCAATCGGTCGAATGCATCGTTGCGGAAAATTTCCTTGCGGGCACGTTCGGGTGCGGAGGTCCGACGCCCGGCACGAACGAGGAGCACCAGTTCGCATTCGGGCACGCTGCGCAGTAAGCGCTCCACAAGAGCAGTCCCCACGAAGCCGGTGGATCCGGTCACCGCAATCCGTTTACCGGCGAGGGCTGAGGCGATCACGACCATTGTCTAGCACAGTTCTCTACCATTTGGTAGACGCATTTGATAGACATGCGATGTGCACCCAAGAACCCGGGAGATGCGATGACGAGCGCTGGTTCATCGGGTGCCACGTTGCCGACTCGGCAACGAATCCTCGATGCAGCGATCGATCAGTTTGGGACTCGAGGTGTGGACGCAGTGTCCCTCGATGAGATTGCCCGGGACGTCGGGGTGCGTAAGCAGACCGTTCTTTACTGGTTCGCGTCCAAAGACGAGTTGGTGCAGGCCGTCCTCGCCTCAGCCGCCGCAGAACTCGTACTCGTGATCGAGGCGGCTGTGCGATCTGCTCCCAATGAACCCCTCGCCAGAATCGATGCTGTGGTCGGGGCCGTGTTTCGGCCCGCGGTGCGCAGACCAGCGCTGCTCGGGTTACTGCGCGAACTCGGGAGGTTGTCTCCAGAGCACGCCGCTCGGTTAAGCGCCCATCTCGCGCCGATGATCGATCGAGCGATCGACTATCTCGCAGCAGAAATGACAGCTGGACGGCTCCGGCGTTCCGATCCCCGACTGATCGCAGCTTTGGCCTACGCAACGGTCACCGGTATAGCCACCGAACCTGAGGTACTGGTAGCGGTGGGATGGCGGGCGGACACCGCTGGTCTGCGGGCATTGCGTTCAGAGTTACGGGGATTCCTGCGCGCTGCGCTCGCCCCGTGAGGTCGGCTGGCGCACCGTCACCCGGCGACGACCGGCAGCGCGTTCGAGGGCGAGATCGATCAGTCGCCGGATCAGGTCAGGGTATTCGAGGCCAGAGTGTTGCCACATCTTGGGGAACATCGAGATCGGGGTGAACCCAGGCATCGTGTTGACCTCGCTGCACAAAAACCCTCGACCCGGACTTTCAAAGAAGAAATCGACACGGGCGAGACCTTCGCAGCGCAAGGCGCGGTACACAGTGACGGCGAGTTCTTGAACTTCGCTCACCTCGGCCGGCGACAGGGGCGCAGGAATCAGCAACTCCGCCGTACCGGCGAGGTATTTGTCGGTGTAGCTATAGAACTCGTCGGCGGGTCGGATCTCTCCTGGTATCGACGCTTCGGGATCCTGGTTGCCGATGACCGCCACCTCGATCTCACGCGCGGTGACCGCTTCTTCGAAAACGAGCCATTGGTCATAAGTCAGGGCAGTCTCGATCGCCTCCCGCAGCGCAGGGAGATCTGTCGCACGTGAGACACCCACCGAGGAGCCCATGTTGGCGGGTTTCACAAAACAGGGCAGACCGAGTTGGTCCACCACCGAGGCACAAAACTCCTCGGGGGTCACCGAGCGATAATCGGCTTCATGGGCGGCGATGTAGCGAACCTGCGGGATCGAGAGTGATCCGAGAACCTGCTTGGCCATCGCTTTGTCCATGGCTAGTGCAGAACCGAGGACTCCAGAACCGACGTAGGCAATCCCAGATAACTCGAGCAGTCCTTGGATTGTGCCGTCCTCTCCGAGTGGGCCGTGCAACATCGGGAGCACGACGGCGGGTGGGGTGTACGTGACCGCAGCGGCGAGCACTGCGCCGATATCGATCGGATCGCCGGCGACCTTGAGCGCACCGATCTCTGAGCGGCCTGCTCGATCGCTGAGATTGCTGGGATCGCTGAGATTGAAGGCGAGCCCTTGGACCTTCAAGGCCTCATGGGCGTGGACCCAGACCCCCTCGGTGGTAATCCCGATCGGAGTGACACGGAACTCGTTCGGATCAAGAGCGGCGAGCACATGCGCAGCCGTCACGCATGACACCTCATGCTCAGCTGATTGGCCGCCGAATAACAAGATCACGTGACGTGGCTCGGTCGATGGGGCAGAGTCGGAATGATGAGTTATTGGCATGGCCCGATCGGCGGTGAGGAGACGGTCGAAACTGTGAGGGAGGAGTGGTGATGCGGTGCCTGTGGAACCCCCAGCCTGACAGTACCGTGTGAGTCCATGTTGATCCGAGCATCTCAGATCGCCGCAGCGCTCGGTGTATCGGCTGGGGGTTCACTGGCATCGGACGTGGATCCTCTGGTGAGTTCAGTTGGCTTTGACTCGCGGGAGATTCAGTCAGGTTCATTGTTCGTGGCCTTGACCGCCGAGCGCGATGGGCATGAGTTCATCTCAGCCGCGGCTCAGGCGGGGGCGGTGGCCTGCTTGCAGAGTCGTCCAGAGTTTTCTGATTCGCGGCTGGTGAGCATTGTCGTTCCCGATACCGCCGCAGCTTTGATGGATCTGGCTCGAATCATGCGTCAACGGTTGTCGGCTCAAGTGGTTGGCCTCACGGGAAGCGCAGGCAAGACCAGCACAAAGGATCTGATCCTCGCCGCCGTTGGGGCCAGCAGGCCGGTGTGGGGTAACCAGCGCAGTTTCAACAACGAGCAAGGTCTCCCGGTGACGATCCTGAACGCACCCGATGACACCGAGGTGCTGGTGCTCGAGATGGGGATGCGAGGGCACGGACAGATCACACAGTTGTGTGAGATCGCCGCACCGCAGGTGGGGTTAGTGACCAATGTCGGCTATGCCCACACCGAGCGGGTTGGTGGGATTGAAGGAGTGGCCAAGGCCAAGGGTGAGCTGATCGCTGCACTTCCCGCATCGGGAACAGCGATTCTTAACGCTGATGATCCGCGGGTTATGGCGATGGCGGATCGAGGGCCAGCTTCGGTGTTGACCTATGGCGATGCCTTAGGGGCCGATGTGCGAATCAGCGGGTTAGAACTCGATGCGATGGCCAGAGCTCGATGCACGGTAGAGACTCCGTGGGGCCGTTACCGGCTGGAGTTGCGAGTCCCCGGGGCCCATATGGCGCACAATGCCGCAGCGGCGTTTGCGGTTGCGGGAGTGTGCGGAGCGGATCTGGGTGCGGCTGCGGAGGCCGTGGCTCGAGCGGAGGTCTCGGCGATGCGGATGCAGATTGGACGAACCCTCGGTGGTGCTGTGTTGGTGAACGACGCGTATAACGCAAACCCGACTTCGATGGCGGCTGCGTTAGAGGCGCTTTCGGCGATGGAGGTCAATCGGCGAGTGGCTGTTATCGGGGTGATGGCTGAACTCGATCAGCCAGAGAGTCAGCACCGCGAGATCGCTCAGTTGGCGAGGGATCTCGGGATTGAGCTCTGGCCTGTGGGTACCGACCTCTACGGATTACCACCGATTGCGGACGCGGTGATGGCGATCGGCACGCTTGGTGAAGCCGATGCAGTGCTACTGAAAGCGAGTCGGGTGGCCGGTCTTGAGCGGATCGCTCGAGAGGTCTCCGCGCCCTAGCCCGCGCGCCCCAGAACATGAGCCCGGGGTGTGATCGGCCGGAGTGTGATCGGCCGGATCTGTTCACTCAGGCTGCGGACGCAGTGGGTGGACCGGGCCGCGGCCAGCGATCCGGAGTGGCCTGTTCAACGGTTCCATCGATTGAGGTGACCGTTAACGTTCGATTGGGATCAAGGTGCATCACCCAGCGTTCGTCGTGGCATAGGTGATGATGGCGGCCGCACAGCGGTAGGAGATTCTCCAAGTCGGTGGGACCGCCCCTCTCCCAAGGGAGGATGTGATGAATCTGGCAGCGTGTGAAGGCCATGTCGCAGCCAGGGATGGCGCAGGTGGCGTAGATCGCTCGTAGCGCTCGGGTTTGGCTGGGCGTGACCATCCGGACTTTGCGGCCGACGGAAAGGGGCAAGGTGCCCCCGGAGATCAGGATCGGATGGAGTTCCGCCGTGCAGGTGGAGGCGATCACCTCGGAGATCTGGGCGGGTGTGCCGTCGGCGTACTCGCACAGACTTCCTGCGTGAGGGCCACTGATGAGTGTTTGCGCGTCGATCAGTACATCAAGACTGAGCGAGGGCTGAGGACTCGCTGCTGATTCCAAAGCGTCTGCGCCTCCGGCCATCAAGTCGAGCAGGCACAGCGCCCGGTGGCGATCGGGGTGAAGCTGACCGCGATGTCGAAGCTGCCGGTTGACCTCGGCTTCGAGCATCGCAATAAAGAGCTGGTAGCTGTCGGGATCTAGTTCGCCGTGAATCCGGCCCATTCCTGTTGCACCATCGATCCAGTGGCGTAGACGCGTGGCTCGCTTTTGCTGTTCGAGACGCTCGATTCCGAGGTCCGTGGCGATTTGCTGGGCAATCCGTCCGAGTGCTCGGCGAAGAACTTCTGCTGGTTGTCGGCTGGCTTCATCACAGATCTTCTCGGAGTGATCGGCAATCCGAGCCGCGATCTCTCGATCCATTGAGGCCAGGGCACCAACGATTGCGTCGAGGTGTTCGGTCGAGATCTGGCCGCTTTCGAGGAGCGGTCCAAGATCTGGAAATAGATCGAGAACCTTGGAACGGGCATCGCGTCGGCGACCCTCACGAGCGCCGATGCCCGAGTCCTTGTCTACCGTTTCTGCCCCGATCTGGTCGCCGTCACCCGTTTGATCGGTGGCGGGGTCGGCGAGTGTGCCTGTGTCGGATTCAGCATCGGATTCAGTCTCGGATTCAGTCGTCTCCTGAGGGGTGTGTTCGAGTTCGTGGGCCCGGGATCGCAACTGCCCGTCAAGGTGATCCACCCAGCCGCGCACCGGGCGAAGCGCCTGCACGGCCTTTCGAACCTCAGCGGCCGTCAAGGTGGAAGGGTCTAATTCGCAGAGCCGGCCGATAGAGGCAAGGAAGGAAGATGTCGTTGATTTTCCCGAGCCTTGATGCTGGAGTCCCCCTGAAACACCCATGATCACGAGGGTACACATGTTCGATTGGATCGGAAACCTCGCAGGAAAGATTTCCAGGAAATTTTCCGAAGGCTGCCTCAACCGCCGGCAACGACACCGTGTTGACGGACCGGAGCCGAATCAGTCGGTTCGTGCGGTTCGCCTTCGGGGAGGAAATCATCCGGGGGTAAACGCCTCAGATCGCACCACCAGGCGAGAAACAGCGCAAAGACCGCACCGAACAACAAGACACCCCTTGCACCGAACGCATCCATGACCGGTCCAAACAACATATTGCCGAGTGGAATCGTGCCCCCAAAGGCCATGAACCACAGTGGCATGGTCACCGCTCGTTCCTCGTCACGCATGTTGACCTGGAAGGTGGTGACCATTGCGGTGGCAGTCATGAAATAGAACAACCCGAGGACCAGCGCCGCAGGGAAGGCCCAGGCCACCGAACGCAAGAGAGCGAAAGCCCCGAGTGCAAATGCGAAGCCGACAAAGCCCCGCACAATCAGCACTTTGCGATCGAAACGAGCGAGGACGGTGGAAACCGACAACGCTCCGAGCAGCGCTCCGATACCCCAAGATGTGTAGAGCCACTTATAGGTAGGACTTGATGTGTCGAGACCGAGATTAAGGCGCGCTACCGAGGGGAAAAGGCCGATCCACACAAGGGAGAAGAGCGAGAACAGGAACATTGAGGACAAGGTCCGTGAGAGGACTTTGCGCCTCCGAGCGATGTTGATGCCGGTGAGGAGCCGTCGCCAGCCCTTTTCTGGGTGAGAACCTCGAATGTCGGGAATGAAGACGGCGAGCAGGGCGGCGATCAAGAACAGGTAGGTGAGCCCATTGACCATAAATAGCTGCGAGGTAGTGAATCCGACGGCGGCAAGTACCGCAGCTAAGGCCGGCCCGAGGACTCGGGATGCATTGATCATCACCGAGTTCAAGGCGACTGCCCCAGCGAGGTCTTCGCGGGCCACGAGCATGGGAACGCTGGCTTGGAAGGCGGGCGCGTTGAGGGCGTTGGCAATGCCAATCAATAACTGGATGACGAACAAAATCCACAACGCAGCATCGGCGGCCACCATCAGCGCCAGGATCAGTGTGAAACACATCTGGAGTGCCTGCATGGCGATCAGGAACGCCTTGCGAGGTAAACGATCGGCGAGTATTCCGGCGGGGATGGACAACAGCAGTAGAGGGCCCAACTGAGCGAAGATGAGCAGACCCACCAAGGTGGCTGACTTGGTGCGATTGTCGATGTACGCGGGAAGGATGAAATTTTGCATCCAGGTCCCGACATTGGACGCGAACAGCCCGATCCAGATCAGCCGATAGGCACGATAAGAAAATGCGGCTCGCGCTGTGCCCGGTCTGTATCTCGTCTGAGCGGGGGGTCTCATCCGGGCTGGATCATCCGAGGATGAGTTCAGCCAAGGTGGGCAGCGCCCGGGCTGGCCCACTAAGCAAAATGGTGGTCAGGCAGGTCTCACGCCAACGGTCGAGGTCGGCTTGGATTTTGGCTGGTGGGCCGATCAGAGCCACGTCCTCCACCATTTGGAGGGGGATCGCTGCGGCCGCTTCGGCCTTCTTGCCGGCTAGGTACAACTCTTGGACCTTGACCGCTACGTCCTCGTATCCCATGCGAGCGAAAACCTCGAAATGGAAGTTGGCGTCACGGGCTCCCATGCCGCCTGCGTACAGGGCGAGGAACGGACGGACCTGATTGGCACAAGCCTCCACGTCATCGCCGGGGATGACGGTGACGGTGGCTGCAATCTCAAAGTTGGCTTGCTTGTCTGGATTGTCGCTCTTGGCGAAACCTTCATCGAGGCAGGAGCGGTAGAACGCGTCCTCCTTAGGGGAGAAGAACAACGGGAGCCAGCCATCGCAGATCTCCGCTGACAGCGCTACGTTTTTTGGGCCTTCAGCGGCAAGGTAGATCGGGATCTGGTTACGCAGTGGATGCACGGTGGACTTGAGTGGCTTACCGAGCCCGGCGCCACCTTGGAAGGGCATGTCGTAGTGATCGCCGTGGAATTCCACAGGCGCTTCCCGAGCAAAAATTCGGCGCAGAATTTCTACGTATTCACGGGTGCGTGCGAGCGGGCGGGGATAGGGCTCGCCGTACCAACCTTCCACGACTTGGGGTCCAGATGCACCGATCCCGAGAATGAAGCGGCCGCCGGACAGGTGGTCCATTGTGATTGCGGCCATCGCCGCTGCGGCCGGGGTGCGCGCCGACATCTGCATGATCGCTGTGCCAAGTTTGACGCGCTCGGTGGATGCCCCCCACCATGCCAACGGGGTCAAGGCGTCCGAACCGTAGGCCTCAGCAGTCCAGATCGAATCGAAGCCGAGCCGCTCGGCCATGGCGATTCCCTCCACCGCCCCAGAGGGAGGGCCAGAAGCCCAATAGCCGGTGTTGTAGCCCAGTTTGAGATCGCCCATCACATGAGAGTAGGCGATGGGTAGTAGAGATCATCTGATCAGGCCCAGTGATCAGGCCCCGTGATCAGGCCCAGTGATCAAGCCCGGTGATCAAGCCCGGTGTAGTGGATCGATTGCAGTCATCTGTAACGAGGCTGCGACTGCGGAGTTGGCAATCTGATGGTCCAAGGTGTTCACGCCATGGGCAATGGCAGGGTCGAGGGCCGCTGCGCCGAGAGCGCCGTGGCGAGCGACGTCCAGCAGATAGGGCAACGTGGCGTTGGTCAGCGCATACGTAGATGTGTGTGGTACGGCTCCTGGCATGTTGCCGACGGCGTAATGCACCACCTGATGGGCGAGGTAGGTCGGGTCCTGATGGGTGGTTTCGCGGGTGGTTTCAATGCAGCCACCCTGGTCCACGGCCACGTCCACGATCACCGCTCCGGGCTTCATCGCTCGGACCATGTCCTCGCTGACCACTACGGGGGCGCGGCCACCGGCCACGAGCACGGCACCGATCACTAAATCGGCGTCAAGCACCGAACGTTCGATTGCGCCTCGGTTGGACGCGAGGGTCATGATCCTGCCCTTGTGGATCTGATCCACCCAGCGCAGACGATCGAGGTTCTTGTCGATCAGGACCACTTCGGCCTCCATGCCCGCTGCGATCCACGCGGCGTTCCAGCCAACATTGCCCGCTCCGAGGACCACCACCCGGGCCGGCCTGACCCCTGGTGCGCCTCCCATCAACACGCCGCGACCGCCGTTGTGCCGCTCAAGGAAATGGGCTCCCATCTGCGGGGCGAGACGGCCGGCCACCTCGCTCATCGGAGCGAGCAGCGGTAGTGCTCCAGAGGCGAGTTGCACTGTTTCGTACGCCAATGCGGTGGTGCCAGCGGCGAGAAGGGCTGCTGCGAGTTCGGGATAGGCAGCGAGGTGGAGGTACGTGAATAGGGTCAGGTCGGGGCGCAGGAAACCGAATTCCGAAGCCATTGGCTCCTTGACTTTGACCACCATGTCCGCTGACCAAGCGGTGGCGGCATCGGGGACGATCGTGGCCCCGGCCTGCCGGTAGTCCTCATCGAAAATCGATGCACCGACTCCGGCACCGGCTTGTACCCATACCTCGATGTTGTGACGCTCAAGTTCGCGGACTCCGTCCGGGGTAAGAGCAACCCGGTGTTCGGCGGTTTTAATTTCTTTGGGGACACCGACGCTGCGCATCGATCCATCATGACAAATCCCAAAGTGCAGATCAGTGCGCCTTATGTCGTGATCTACGATGGGGACATCATTAGCGACATCACGATGGACATGAGGTTGAGCGCATGCGGTCTTTTAAAAACTTCGTCAATGGCAAGGCGATAGACGCCGTAGACGGCTCCACTACCGAGGTGGTGAATCCGGCTACCGGCCAGGCGTATGCGACAGCCCCCAACTCGGGTGCAGCAGACGTGGACGCCGCGATGTCCGCTGCTGCGTCAGCCTTTGAGAGGTGGCGGGACACAACCCCATCGGAACGTTCGCTGGCCTTGTTCCGGATCGCCGATGCCGTGGAGGCTCGGGGTGAGGAGTTCATTGCGCTGGAGACGGAGAACTGCGGGAAGCCGATCTCAATGACCCGTTCTGAAGAGATCCCGCCGATGGTGGATCAGATTCGATTCTTCGCTGGAGCGGCGCGACATCTCGAGGGCAAGAGCGCGGGGGAGTACATGGCGAACATGACCTCCTTTATCCGACGCGAACCGGTGGGTGTGGTGGCCCAGGTGGCCCCGTGGAACTACCCGATGATGATGGCGGTGTGGAAGTTCGCGCCAGCGATTGCCGCAGGTAACGCGGTTGTGTTGAAGCCTTCCGACACGACTCCGGCGACCACGGCGCTACTGGCCGAGATCGCAGCAGAATTCCTCCCGCCCGGAGTCTTGAATGTGATCTGCGGTGATCGTGATACTGGCCGGGCGATGGTAAGTCACGAGATCCCGGCGATGGTCTCGGTCACCGGATCGGTGCGCGCCGGCACCGAGGTAGCCCAGGCGGCGAGCTCGGATCTGAAGCGAGTCCATCTTGAGCTAGGTGGAAAGGCACCAGTGGTGGTTTTCGATGATGCCGATCTTGAGGCAGCGGCAGCCGGGATCGCAGCTGCCGGCTATTTCAATGCGGGCCAGGACTGCACGGCGGCCACTCGGGTGCTGGCCGGACCACGGATTTACGAGGACTTCGTTCAGGCCTTGACCGCGCAAGCTGCCGCCACCGTGGTCGGTCATCCCGATAACGCAGACGCAGTCTTCGGCCCGGTGAACAACGTGAACCAGTTGGCTCATGTGAAGGGCTTTTTTGATCGTGCCCCGGGTCACGCGCGGGTGACCACCGGCGGCCATCAGGTAGGTGGCACCGGCTATTTCTTTGCGCCCACCGTGGTTGCGGATCTGCGTCAGACCGATGAAATGAGTCAGCGCGAGATCTTCGGACCAGTGATTACGGTGCAGCCCTTCACCGATGAGGACGAGGCGGTGCGCTGGGCAAATGGTGTGGAGTACGGGCTGGCATCGAGCGTGTGGACCAAGGATTTCGGCCGGGCGATGCGGATGGCTCGACGTCTCGATTTTGGATGTGTGTGGATCAACACCCACATCCCGATTGTGGCCGAGATGCCCCACGGAGGGTTTAAGCGCTCCGGGTACGGCAAGGATCTGTCTTCTTACTCCTTTGAGGAGTACACCCGGATCAAACACGTGATGGCCAACTTGGACAGCTGATGTCGAAAGCTGAAGGGTCACCTCGCATCTCGGTGTTGCCCCGTGGCCAACGTGAATGGCTCGATGAGGCTGTTCGGCGTGGTGGGGGGATTGTGAGCGAGGTGGAGGACGCAATCGGGATTGTGTGGACCGATCCTCGCGACGCCGCGATGTTGGGCCAGATCTTGGCGGAGAAGCCTGATATCGAGTGGGTGCAATTGCCATTTGCGGGCATCGAAAACTTTCTGGGGGTCCTCGATAAGGACCGGATCTGGACCTGCGGTAAGGGGGTCTACGCTGAGCCGGTAGCCGAAATGGCGTTAGCGCTAGCCCTTGCCGGGATGCGCGGACTTGGGCCCTATGCGAGGGCCACCGAATGGTCGGGGCCGATCGGACGAAATCTGCTCAGAGCCCGGGTGACGGTGCTTGGCGGCGGCGGGATCACCGAGTCACTAGTCAGATTGCTCGGACCCTGGAACTGTGAGATCACTGTGGTGCGCCGCACTCCCGTGCCGATGCAGGGATGTGCGCGGGTCGTGGGGCCGCAGGAGCTACACGCCGCCCTGACCGGAGCCGAGTTGGTGGTGTGTGCATTGTCGCTGACCCCGGAAACCACAGGGATTCTCGGTGCAGCCGAGTTTGGGCTGATGGCTGAAGATGGTTGGCTCGTCAATGTGGGCCGCGGGGCGCACGTCGTGACCGATGACCTTGTGGAGGCGCTACGCAACGGTGTGATCGGAGGGGCAGGCTTAGATGTGACCGATCCCGAGCCGCTTCCAACAGGGCATCCGCTGTGGGATCTTCCCAACTGCATCATCACCCCTCATGTCGGGAACACCCCGGATATGGCGGTGCCTCTACTCGCTGAGAGGGTTCGAGCGAACGTGGCGCGCTTCGCAGCAGGTGAGGCTCTTCTTGGGCTGGTGGATGTGGAGGCGGGGTACTGAATGTGTGCGGACCGGTGATGACGCACTATGAGGTGCTGGGGGTGCAGACCACAGCCACCGCTGCAGAGATCCGGGAGGCGTATCGCAGACAGGCGCGGATTTGGCATCCCGATCGGTCCGAGACCGGTTCTGCCGACAAGATGGCGCGGCTCAACGAGGCGTACCGCGTGCTCAGCGATCCCGGTCGTCGGGTGGTCTACGACCGAGATCTGAACGGTCCGCACGTGTCCTATTCAGGTTCGGCCGTCGGTGGGTTCGGTGGATCGGGTGGCAGGCCGACTGGCCATGGGGTTGATGGGCGCGGATATGAGGAAATTGAGGTTCCCGTATCTCCGGCGCGCGTTCCGTGGCGTTTCATGTTGTTCATGGCTACGGTCGGCATCGGATTTGTGCTGATCAACGCCGCATTTATCTCCCCTGCCCCTGAACGACCGATCGACGGTCTGGCACGTCCAGGTTCGTGTGTGCAGATTGAGTCGAATGGTGATGCCAAGGTGGTCCGCTGCACTGGCGTCGGTGATCTGGTGGTGCACTCGCTGATTCCGGCTTCTCAGATTTGCCCGCTCGACACCTTGGCCCATCGTGATTATCAGGGTCTCGGCACGGTGTGTGTGACCCGCCCCAAGCGCTGATGACTCCCTCTTTCCGAGTGCTCCCCGTGGTTGCTGGACTGGTGCTGCTGGTTGTTGCGATCCTCGGGTTTGGGCTTTCTCGCTGGGGATCAAAAACGGTGTCCGTGATGTCGCTGGCAGTCGGAGAGTGTGTTGACCTCGACGTGCCTTTTCGGTCTGCAGATCTCAATCTTGTGCGGAGAGTGCCCTGCGAAGGGGAGCATTCGGCGGAGGTACTTCACGTGGGGGTGCTCAATCCCGAGCAGGATCTGGCCTACCCGGCAGATGATCTCCAACTATTTCTCGATGTTTTGGCGGCATGTGTAAGGCCATCAGTATCCGGGCAGATGTCACCATTTGAGGCTCGGACCGGGGAGACCTACTCAGCGTCAAGTCGGGAAGTTGTACCGGTTGCACCCGACCTTCGGACTTGGAACGAGGCTCAGGGCAGGTTTGTCTGCCTGTTGTTGACCGGTGCTGGCACATCACGGGTGTGAGTACGTTGTGGTGCTGGTAGATTTCGGCTCCCTGAGGGCGATTAGCTCAGCTGGAAGAGCGCCACGTTCACACCGTGGAGGTCGGGGGATCGAGACCCCCATTGCCCACTCGAAGCATTGTGCAGATACCGGCGCTCCGACAACGCCGAAGTTGGTGCCTGCCGAAGTCTCTCTCTCTCGAATCTCCGATGTGAAATTCGTCTCACCGAGTTCGCTATGGTTCAGTACATCGGTACCGGGGGGTGCCGATGTATTCAACATTGGGGGGGGAGCACAAGATGCTCATACGTGGAAGTTCTCGTCGACGTCGAGTCAGGGGGGCTGCGGCTTCTTTGGTCGCATTGTCATTAGTGCTTGCAGCCTGCGGAGGTGGAGACGACACATCGCCTCCGGACACCACTGCTGCTGCTGGGACGACCGTGGCGACTACGCCGGTTGTTACTGCAGCGCCGGCACCGGAGGTGGAGGCCACTTACGGTGGCTCAATCACCGTCGGCATGGAAGGTGAAACAGCAAGCCCTTGGACTCCGGCGAATATGCAGTGCGCGTCTTCCTGCCAGATGGTGGCGAGAAGCTTTTACGATCCTTTGGTCGTGGTGAATACCGATCTTGAGGTGGAGCCATTCCTCCTGGAGAGCGTGGTAGCTAATGCCGACGACACGGTGTTCACGCTGAAGGTCCGTGAAGGAATTGAGTTCACCGATGGTACGCCTCTTGATGGAGCGGCTGTTATGGACAATCTCAATCGGGGCGGTCTCGGATTCCTGATTGCCCCTGCGTTGAAGGATGTCGCTCGCAATGCGGACGGGACCTTCGTCATGGAGGTCATCGATGATCTCACCTTCACCATCCAGACAGGTTTTAATGGGGATCCCACCCAGCCGCTTCCGTGGCCGTTGTTCCCGTTTTACCTTGCCGGGCAGTGGGGACTCATGGCCTCGCCCACATGGTTAGCGGCAGTTGATGCGGGAACCGCCGAGCCGACCACCGCTGTCGGGAGTGGCCCGTTTAAGCTCGAAAGCTACGCCCCGGGGGATCGCACCGTGGTGGTCCGCAATGACGACTACTGGCTGAAAGATGAGAAGGGCAACAGCCTTCCGTATCTCGACAGCATTGAGTTCCGTGTCATCCAAGATTCCCAAGTTCGCTTGGAGGCCTTGCGTTCAGGTGACTTGAACCTCATGCATACCTCAGATGGCACCGTGATTGGCCCCTTGGCAGACGGGGGAACTTTTGGGTACATCAATCAGGATCAGTACTCCGAGACGAACTACATCTTGATGAACCTGACTCAGCCCAAGCTTCAGTCAAAAGAAGTTCGCTGCGCATTGCTGCAGGCGATTGATCCCG
This sequence comes from Ilumatobacteraceae bacterium, assembly GCA_018401375.1. Lineage (GTDB taxonomy): Bacteria > Actinomycetota > Acidimicrobiia > Acidimicrobiales > Ilumatobacteraceae > M30B72. The sequence goes on from JAGYKR010000004.1 coordinate 169,461, forward strand.
AGGACTTCCATCAGGTGGTGAATGAGGGATACGGCGTGATCGCTGATGGTCCGTTCACACCCGGTCAAGAGGGGTACCTCGCAGACAACGGTCGCCTGCCTTATGATCCCGCCGCTGCTAAAGCGGCGATCGAAGCCTGGGAAGTTGACAATGGTCCGCTTGTGATCAACTACTCCACGACCCCGACGGTCACTAACCTTCGGGCGGCCCAGTACCTCTTTGACGTATGGGGTGAGGTTGGTGTTGAGGTCAACATTGACCAGATCGAACAGTCGACGTTGATCACGAACGCACTCCTTGGCCTTCCGGCCTTTGAGATGTTCGGGTGGCGTAACCACGCAGGTTTGTTTGCCGACAGCCAGTACTACTGGTGGCACGGATCAGCGGCATTGCCGCCGGGTCAGTTGGCCTTGAACTTTGGTCGTCTCGATGACCCGGTGATCAACGAGCTGTTGGAGAAGTCTCGCTCCGAAGCTGATGCCGATGTGCGTAGGGGTTACGCAGAGGACATGAACCGCCGCTTCGCATCGGAATGTCTGATCATTCCGTCCAGTGAAACTCAGTGGGGCGTGTTCTTTGACGACACGGTCAATAATGTGGGCCGCCAACCGACTCCGGGTGGCACAGCCTTCGCCCGAGATGGCGCAGGTTTCCCAGGTCAAGTCTTCTTGACCGCACTCTTCGTCACCCAGTGACCCCATTGAGGGTCTGAGTCACGTTCGAATAGTCGCTCGAAGGTTGGTGGGAGGTTGAGGCCTCCCACCAACCCGACGGCAACCTCTCACAACTGCGAGCACCACAAACAGACATGCGTTACTTCATACAACGGTTTCTCCAGTTCGTACTCGTCTTTGTGATCGTGACATTTACCGTCATGGTGGCAACCCGGATCGGAAGCACGGATCCGATCCGTGATCTGGCGGGTGGGACGGTCAGCGAGATTCAGATTCAGCGGGTCTTGCAGGACTACCCCTATCTTGATCAACCCTTGCTGTTGCAGTACCCGCAATGGCTTGGTGATTTCCTGACTGGAAACCTTGGCTACTCCTACAATCAGAGCCAGTCGGGCTTGGAGATGTTTAAGCAGCGTCTTCCACCGACCTTGTTCATGGGTTTTTGGGCGATCGTCATTGGACTTGCACTTGCAGTCCCGATCGGCGTTTACAGCGCATATCGCAGAGATGGATGGTTTGACCGATCCACTTCGGTGACCTCCTTTGCCTTCATTTCTGCTCCTCCGATTGTTGTCGCTGTGGCTTTTTTGTATCTCGTGGTGACGCGAACGAGT
>JAGYKR010000040.1 GCA_018401375.1 Ilumatobacteraceae bacterium
ACCCGCTCGGCTATATCGGCACCGATGTGTACAGCCGGTTCCAGCGGATGGCGGGGCGCAACGTGTTGTACACCATGGGTTTTGATGCGTTCGGACTTCCCGCCGAGCAGTATGCAGTGCAGACCGGCCAGCACCCAGCGATCACCACCAACGCGAATATTGCCAACATGCGCCGGCAGTTGCGCCGCCTCGGTCTCTCTCACGACCCGCGTCGATCCATCTCCACCACAGACCCGGACTACTACCGCTGGACGCAATGGATCTTTTCTCAGATTTTCAACTCCTGGTATGACCGCGATCTCGCCCGAGCTCGACCGATCAACGAGCTCGAAAACCTGTACGCCTCGGGGAGTCGCCCGACCCCTGATGGCCGTTCCTGGTCGGCACTGAGTCGTCTCGAACAACGCCAGATCATTGACGATCACCGTCTCGCCTATGTGAGTGAGGCACCGGTCAACTGGTGCCCGGGTCTCGGCACCGTGGTGGCCAACGAGGAAGTGACTGCTGATGGCCGTAGCGACCGCGGCAACTTCCCGGTCTTCAAACGTCGGATGCGTCAATGGATGATGCGCATCACCGCCTACGCAGACCGGTTAATCGACGACCTGGATCTATTGGAATGGTCCCCAGCGATCATCTCGATGCAACGCAACTGGATCGGTCGCAGTCACGGGGCGAACGTGCATTTCGGGTCCCCGGCTGGCCCGATCACCGTGTTCACCACTCGCCCCGACACCTTATTCGGGGCCTCATTTATGGTGCTCGCACCCGAGCATCCTTTAGTGGACGCTTTGACTACTGCCGATCAGGCCGAGGCAGTGGCCACCTACCGGCGTGAGGCCGGAGCCAAAAAAGATGTGGACCGCCAAGACGCAACCCGCACCAAGAACGGAGTGCCGACCGGGTCATATGCCATCAATCCGGTCACCGGCACCGAGATCCCGATCTGGATCGCCGACTACGTGCTGATGGGGTACGGGACCGGGGCGATCATGGCGGTCCCGTGTGGAGATCAACGCGACTTCGAGTTCGCCACAATGTTCGGTTTGGAGATCCCTGCGATTCAGAATCCACCGGCGGAATGGTTTGCTGAGCATGGCATCGAACCCAGTCTCGATACCGCTGCCTGGCCCGAGGCCTACGTGGGTAACGCCCCCTATGTGAACTCGTCGAATAGCTCGGTGGATCTGAACACGGTCAGCGATGTGGCCGAAGGTGTGGCGAAGATGACCACCTGGCTCGAAGCCAATGGTCATGGCAACGGCACCATCACCTACAAGTTGCGCGATTGGTTGTTCTCCCGCCAGCGGTACTGGGGCGAGCCTTTCCCGGTGGTCTACGACTCCGACGGCATTGCTCACCTGATCCCCGCCGAGATGCTGCCCGTCGTGCTCCCCGAGACCGACAGTTTTGCGCCGCGCACCTTTGATGCCAATGACGAGTTCAGTGATCCCGAGAGCCCTCTCGACCGCCTCAGCGATTGGGTGGAGGTGCAACTCGATCTCGGGGATGGGCTTCAGACCTACCGTCGCGACACCAATGTGATGCCGCAATGGGCCGGGTCTTGCTGGTACGAGCTGCGCTACTTGGATCCCCACAACGACGAGGTGTTTGTGGATCCTGAGGTGGAGCGCTACTGGATGGGCCCGCGCACCGACCAACGGCCCGACCATCCCGGCGGCGTGGACCTTTATGTGGGTGGTGTGGAGCACGCCGTGCTGCACTTGTTGTACGCCCGGTTCTGGCACAAGGTGCTCTATGACCTCGGCCATCTGTCCTCAAAAGAACCGTACACCCGACTGTTTAACCAGGGCTACATCCTCGCTGATGCCTACACCGATGAACGAGGCATGTACGTGGAAGCCACCGAGGTGGTGAACACCCCCGACGGGTTCGTTCATGATGGCCAACCCGTCACCCGGGAGTGGGGCAAGATGGGCAAGAGCCTAAAAAACGCCGTCTCCCCCGACGAGATGTATGAGGCGTACGGGGCCGACACACTGCGGCTCTACGAGATGGCGATGGGCCCACTCGATGCATCTCGACCGTGGGAGACCCGCGATGTGGTGGGGATGTACCGGTTTTTGCAGCGACTGTGGCGCAACATGGTCGATGAGCAAACGGGTGCCTTGACCGTGGTGGATGTAGCGGCTGACGCTGACACCCGCCAGTTGTTGCATCGCACGATCGATGCGGTGCGTACCGAAATGGAAGCCCTGCGTTTCAACACG
>JAGYKR010000041.1 GCA_018401375.1 Ilumatobacteraceae bacterium
CGTGGCCGCAATGGAGCGGAGTGGGAGTCAGAGTGATGCTGCACAACGGCACAAGTGTATCTGCGCTACATCGGGCCACAGGTATGCGAAACGCGCAAGAGGCCCGCGTCGTTCAGCGCGTACGCCGTGTTGGTCGCAGTAGTCGCAGTGACCGCAGAGTTGATTATCCAACAGCCTCTATGACCCCACTGAGGCCGGCACTTTCATGCCCATTTCCATAATCGAAGAAGACTTTGGAGATCATTTCGTGCACTATGGGGTGAATCGGGCAGACTTTCGGAGATGAAACCGTCGCTGCCACTACCCCACGGCGAGCTCGTTGTGGCAGACGATCACACCTATAACCGGCTTGCGCGCCGAGCGAGAAGCGGAATGGCGTTGCGCCTCGCGCCGGGGTTATACGCCGTTGGGGCAACGTTGCCGCCTGAGCAGGTGGCACGTCATCACTTGAACGCAATCATTGGTGTGACCTGGCCCGGTGGTGTGGGGTGCCATCGGACGGCATTCACTGGTGGAGTTCCCGTTGATGGCGTGGTGTACGTAGGCCATCCGGAGCCGCCGAGGAAGAAGCCGCTCACGTTACCCGGTGTGCGGATTGTGCCGGTGGTCGCCCCTGGAGCCTTACCCGGGGACCTACCACTCCCGAATGGTTTGTGGCTGTCGGGAGCGGCGCGGGCATTGGTGGAGAACGTGACATTGATGGGCCGTCCGGCGGCGTCAAAAGTGGGCACAGCTGCGGTGGAGGATCGAATTGACGACCTCGCAAAAGCCGGTGGCGCCGGTCGCATCCAGTCCACGTTGGAGCAACTCGACGAAATCGCTGGGTCGTTCGATCCGGTTGCGGTGTCGTATGTGCGCGCCCGACTGGCGGCGGTGCTGGGGAGCTTTTCGGACCAACATCCACCGGCTGCCGGGCGGCTGGCGGCACGACTGGCCGGGCTGGCTTATGACGAGCGACGTATCGAGATGCTGCGAGGTCTTGTCGCCACGCTGCTTGATCGTCCTCCGTCACTACGGCCAATGACCCCGCCGATGGCGCGCTGGGAGTGGCTCGCGTTTTTCGAGGCGTACTTCTCGAATTTCATCGAAGGAACCGAGTTCGGTGTGGACGAGGCCCGAAGGATTGCGGTCGAGGGCGTCGTTCCTATGGCTCGACCCCAGGATGCTCACGATGTTTCCGCGACGTTCCGTCTCGCCGCCGACCCGGAGAATCGGCTCGCCACACCTCGCTCGGGTGAGGACCTCATCGACCTGCTCTGCCAACGCCATGCGGTCTTGATGGCGGCCCGGCCGGAGAAGCGACCCGGTGAGGTGAAACAGGTCCCGAATTATGCGGGCGGCTACCTGTTCGTGGAACCAGATCTGGTCCGGGGCACGCTGATGCGAGGGTTTGAGATTCTTGACACGTTGCGCTCGCCGCTCGCTCGTGCCACGGCGATGATGGCGCTGGTAACGGAGTGCCACCCGTTTGACGATGGGAACGGTCGCGTCGCACGTCTTGCGGCCAATGCCGAGCTGTCCGCTGCAGGTGATGTACGGATCGTGATCCCAAACGTCTACCGGGGCAACTACCTTGCAGCCCTGTCCGGCTTCTCTAACGGCGCCGGGCGGGGGGAGCAGTTGGTAGCGGTGCTCGAGTTTGCGCAGCGATGGACTGCAGCGGTCGATTGGACGACCTACGACCGTTCTCGCACCACCCTTCTCGCATGCAATGCCTTCGAGGACTCTGTGGTTGCGGAGGCTCAGGGGCGCCGGCTCGTCATGCCCGAGGCCTGAACGTTCAGCGCTGAGCTCGCAGTTCTCGCTGAGCGGCCGGTTTCATGCGGCTGGTCTGATGGCGCGATGTGCGCGAGCAGGTTGTCGAGCTGATGGCGGAAGTAAGGCGCGGTGG
>JAGYKR010000042.1 GCA_018401375.1 Ilumatobacteraceae bacterium
GCCCACCTGCCGGCACGATCGGTGATCGCCGCGCGGTCTGCGGCGATGCGGGCATCGGACTCGGCGAAGGTCACGACCCGACAGGCCGGGTTCGGGCATCGCCATCGTTGCATTAACCACACCAGCCGAGTGCGTCGCCCGAAGCACGGCAGATCGGCCAACTCGACCTCATCGACACCATGACCCCACACGACCCCGCCACAGCCAGGACACGGCGGCCGCGGCGCTCGCGTGGAGATCGCGATCCGCAGGAACAGTGGCCAGTCGCCGACACCGTTCACGTTGACGTCGGGGAGCCCGACAAGCAGCTCGCACATGCGCGTAGGGTTGGTCTCCAACAGGGGCTCCTCGAGTTCTGGATGCGTCAGACACACCCAGATTCGTCGAGCCCTTGCCTGCGGACCCCCGACCTACCTCACCCCACGCTCAGATCCGAAGGACCGGATTACCTGAACGTCAACCCCGCCAACTGCGGGATTACGTGATCGCCCACACTCACCATCCTGCGAGCACTCCCCGCACCAGCCGGATAACTCCCGGCCTCGCGGACCGACGCGCCGCAAACCCGACCCAGCGTCACGAACCCCCAACCGCCGAGCCCTGGTTCAACACGCCCCGAAACCCGCCGTCACCAGACCCGAACCTCGCTTCACGCACCGACACCCGGACCGCCGAAGACGTCACGAGGTGGATTCAGGTTTAACACCGGTATCGCTTCACCCGAGGGTGAGCCCAATGGTGATCAGTTGTTATCGAGTACTGCCCCCTGGAGAACATTGTCGATAACGTGGATCACACCGTTTGAGGCGGCGACATCAACGTCGATAACTTTGGCAAATCTACCGAATCCATCTTCAATGCTGACGTTATCGCCATCAACGATAACGGTCCATCCTTCACCCGACAGAGTTTCGACTTTCTGGCCGTTGAGGGTCACCACCTCGGTTGCGGGGAGGTTCCCTGACACAACGTGATAGAGAAGCATGTCGGTCAGCAGCTCGGGATCAGCGATCACTTCCGCAATCAGATCATCCAAATTGACGCCCAATTTGGCCGCGCTGGCCTCGAATGCTTCATCTGTAGGAGCGAAAACAGTGAACGGACCAGGACCTGACAAAGTCTCCACGAGCCCGACGGCGGTGAGCAGTTCCGTCAGCACCGTGAAGCTGCCAGCGGAGACTGCCACATCAACGATGTTGCCGTCGGCTATGTCACCAGTGCCGGCAGTCGGAGAGGCTTCTGCACTCGTGGTTGTTGACGTCGTCTCATCGGTGCTGCACGCAGCGGAGGTCAACAGCAGTGCAGCGGCTACAACGATCAGACCAGCTTTACGGAGTGAGGGATTCATTTTTTCCTTTGTGTCAAAGTCATATTTTTCGCTACTGATCGTACCTCAAATGGTATCGCTCAGCCTGGATTCACTGTGTAGGTGACCGGTTGGGATGTTGCGCGTCCACCAAAACTGCCTCCTGAGCTGGGAAGATGTTGATGTTCGAAGTCAACAATCCCGAAGCAACAGGGGGCACTTGCAGGGCGCTTCGGATTTCAGCGTGGGGTTTCGAGCAGTGACCAGTTGGGTAGGCCAGCGTAGAGCAAGGCTCGGATCCGGTAGTTCCGCCAGTTCGTGATCCCGAACGCGACCCGCTTGATGCGCTTGATCAGGTTGTCGACGGCCTCGGTAGGTCCGTTGGTGTGGCGGGCTTGGTGCCAGGCGGCGATCTGATGACGCCATCGGATGATGGTGCGTCCGAGGCGTTGCACCTCGGGCGGGCACGAGTCGTCTTGGAGATCGATGCCGAGCTGGGCAACGAACTCAGCCGCGACGACCGGGTCCTCGATGGTGTAGATCTCGCAGACCACTTCTTTGGCGTGCCAGGC
>JAGYKR010000043.1 GCA_018401375.1 Ilumatobacteraceae bacterium
TCTGTTGTCGGTAAGCCTGATCCAGAGTGGGGGGAGTCGATCGTGGCTTTCGTGGTTACCGAGCCCGGTCATGATGACCCCACCCCAGAAGAACTTGACGGGCTTTGCCTCGAGCGGATTGCCCGCTATAAGCGACCGAAGGAATACCGATTTGTGGACGGGCTACCTACCAACAACTACGGCAAAGTGGTCAAGCGTGAACTGCGTGACCTACTGCGTGCCGAGGCGCTCGGTTAGATCCTTGAGGGAGTTGCGTAGGGCCACAACCTCGCGATCGTCCAGCATGGTCTGACAGCGGGCCATGTCTTGCACCCCGGCAGCGCGGGCTTCTAGCGCTGACCCGGCAGGTGTGAGAACCACATTGACTACCCGACGATCCTGCGGGTCGGTCATCCTGGTGACGAGGCAGCTATCGGCGAGGGGATCCACGATCGGGGAAACTGCCTGGGGGGCGAGATCGAGTTGGTCGGCGATCGCGCCGAGGCGCATTTCGTGATGCTCCCAAAGTACGAGGAGCACCAGATACTGGGGATAGGTGAGACCCATCGCCGCAAGGAGTGGCCGAAACACACGCGTCATCGCATTGTGAGCGGCGTAGAGCGCAAAGCAGAGTTGGGCGTCGAGGCGACCTGCGGGCTCCAAAGTGTCTGGAGTTGAACTGGTTGAGGTCGGGGGAACCTTCACTTGCGCAGTTCTATCACGCTTGATATGAATAATGCATCACGTGTGACATATCTCGCACCCGACCCGAGGGGGACCAATGAAGCTTGCTTTGTACTTGCCTAACTTCCGCGATGAAGTGACGGTGAAAGAACTTGAAGACCTCACCGCATTGGCCGAGGATCTCGATTTCGACTCGGTCTGGGCCCTCGATCGGGTGGTGGTACCCGAGGCCTCTGATCGCGGCGAGATGCAGTATCCGTTCGGGATGATGGAACAGTTCCCCTTGCAGATGCCGGTGTCGGCGCGAGGCAAGTGGCTCCATGGCATGCCGCTGATCCCGTGGCTCGCAGCCAAGACCACCAAGGTGCGAATTGGCATGAGCATCATTGACACCCCGTACCGCGCTCCGGGAGTTCTTGCCGGTGAGATTGCGACCATCGACCATCTGTCTGGTGGCCGGGTCAACGTGGGTGTGGGTTCAGGTTGGATGCCTGAGGAGTTCGCGGCTGCCAGTGCGGCCCACATCTTCCCCAAGCGCCACAAGCATGTCCGCGAGACCATCGAGATCATGCAGGGAATCTGGACGAATGAGGTCTTTGAGTACCACGGGGAGTTCGCGGACTTTGAGTCTTGCGGGTTTGGGGCTAAGCCGGTCCAAAAGCCGTACCCGCCCATTTATTTCAGTGGTTTGAAGGATCCGAAGCGTTCCGCGAACCGGATTGCGAAATATGACCTCGCAGGCTGGATCGGTATTCAAGACACTCCCGAGGACATCGCTCACTGGCGTACCGAGATTCAGCGTGAACTTGTGGAACTAGGTAGTGACCGATCGCTCGATGATGGCTTTGATATGTGTTCGATGATCTGGTTCACGATTACCGATGAGCCCACCGATCAGACCTCAAATCGCAAACTGACGAACCTGCTGGTGGGCACGGCCGATCAGATCACCGACAACCTCAAGCGGTTTAAAGAAGCTGGCATGACCATGCCGTTGATTTGGCCGCCGTTTAGCGGGGTGCCGGTCTCCAAGACCATCGACGATTTGAAGCGTCTCGCCGAAGAGATCATGCCGAAGGTCAACGCCATCTGACTCCGTCCGCGAGTAAGGGCATCAGTGCTCCGCTGCAGGCGCCCTTACTCGGGTGGTCTATTCAGCTGGTCTGTTCAGCTGC
>JAGYKR010000044.1 GCA_018401375.1 Ilumatobacteraceae bacterium
CGGAGGCCGGCATAGCCCGTAAGCCCAGCGCTCCCCACTGAGCACCGCCTCCGCAGCCGTCAGGGCAACATCCACCGATGACCGCGCCGCATCGTAGGAGCCATGGGTGAGGGGCGTCGTGGTCTCGAAACACCAAAATCCGAGCCGGGCATCGATCGACGCCGGTTCGCTCTGCTCGCCGATGCCAGCGCGCAGACCCTGCAAAGCGAACACATCAGGGATGACATCTCGGGTGTAGGGATGGGAGGCTTGGTAGTCCTGCCAGGCGGTCTCCAAGAAACGAATCAGACCTGGATCATGCACCGCGGCGATCGGGTCTGTCCCCCATTCATCAGGGGCTACAAACTCGTATCGCGGATCACCCATCAATGCGGCCTGAATGATCTCCACCCGTTCGGGGATTTCAAAAGGCTTCTGAAACCGGGAATGTTCAAATTCCTGTTCGGGGTGGTGTAACCGATGCCGCAGCGTGTATACCACCTTCACGATCCCATCCTTTCACGGGCCATCTTCTCACGCCCGCACCCGACCGGAGGCACAATGACCGTTCTCGGCTATCAAATCCCTAACTTCACTTATCCCGATGTGGGTGCAGCCCAACTCTTTGATGTGATCGCCGCTCAGGCCCGTGAGGCCGATCAGAGCGGTTTTGACACCGTGCTGGTGATGGATCACTTCTATCAGTTGCCGATGCTGGGAACGCCGGATCAGTTCATGCTCGAGTGTTATGCGCTTCTTTCGGCTCTGGCTCGTGAGACCTCTCATGTCCGACTCGGCGCGCTGGTGACCGGCAACACCTATCGGAATCCGGCGGTGCTCGCAAAGACCGTCACCACCCTCGACATCGTGTCGGGTGGTCGAGCCCAACTCGGGATCGGGGCCGGATGGTTTGAGCTCGAACACACCGCTTTCGGAATCGAGTTCGGCACGTTCACCGATCGCTTCGAGAAGCTTGAAGAAGCCCTCAACATCATCATCCCGATGGTGCGTGGGGAACGTCCGAGCCTGAACGGAACGCATTATCAGGTCACCGAAGCAATGAATGAACCACCGACTATCGGTCGGATCCCGGTGATGATCGGCGGTGGCGGTGAGCGCAAAACCTTGCGGATGGTGGCCCAGTACGCCGATGAGTCAAACCTGATCTGTGCTCTCGGTGACATCCCACGCAAACTTGAGGCCCTCGAGGAGCACTGCGGCCGTCTCGGCCGTGACCGCTCCGAGATCACGGTGTCCTGGCAACGCAGCGCCTGTGTCGCCCCCACCATGGAACAGGCCGAGGCCGACCTCACCGCATACTTTGCTCGGCGCGGCATCAACCTGTCGGCGATGGGTGACAGCGACCGAGCCGCATTGACCGCCAACTTTGTGGTCGGGGATCCTGAGACCGTTGCCGAGAAGTTCCGTGATTTACGCGTCCCCGGGATCGACGGGTTCACTATCAACATGCCCGCCAATGGCCACATCCCTGGACGGGTCACATTGCTCGGTGAAGCGCTCGCTCCGCTGATGAACACCCGCTAGTGAACACCCGCTGATCAGTCGATCAGGACGAGTTCTTCAGCGAGATAC
>JAGYKR010000045.1 GCA_018401375.1 Ilumatobacteraceae bacterium
ATGGTCGCCCTGTGTTCCCTTCGGAGTAGCGAGTTGCGTCAGAGCGAATGGGACCGCAACCACAGGAGTGCATATGACACGTGGGAGCGTTGGCGGGCCTCAAGCAACTAGAAGCACCGCTTATTCCCAATGCTGACTTCCAGAGCGGTGCTGAGGTGAGTTGGAGGGCGAACTCCTAAACCTTTGAAGGCCTTTGAGGGGTCTCGGGGCATTGTCAAGGAGGGCCCTACGCAGTTTCTAGCTCCTGATATATTTGAGGGCCTTTTAACGATTGTCTTGCATGACCTTGGGATTTTGGGGCTGTTGAGGCTCGCTAGGGACAGCGTTGTTGGCTCGTTTTTGGCTCTGTGCTGGGACCTGTAACGACTTGGCGACCGATGCGCATCAGGGAACCAGCCAGCTTCCCGACAATGCCGGAAGCTCCAACTTTGGTGCTCGCAGAAGATCCGGGAACGTAACAGGGAACGGTGTTGATCAACGATCATCCAGCGGCACAACGTTCATGCAAGTAACGAGCTAACGAATCGCTGATATCACTTCACCTGAAACTTGATCGGCGGACTGCGAATCATCCGCCACCGGCACCCAAGTAGCAATAGCCCCGAGTGCTCGATCGTCAAAGCTGGCCCAAGAGCAGATGTCTTTTGACCTTTCCGTAGCATTTTGGATACAACTGTCGTGGTTTATCGCAGAGCTACTTTCGTGCAGACAGGTGTATACACCCTGCGTGTTGGTATCGGGGAAAAATTTTGTGTGGTGGTTGCGCCGAGTCTTAAGGCCTGATAAAAAGAATATGAGAAGGCCTGACAGCGAAAAGATCTGTCAAGGAATAAACGGCCTTTGCACACAAGTTTGGTCTCTCACGGTCTATTTCAGATCAAGGGTCCAACCACATCCAACACGGTTCGATTTCGAACAGTTAGGGAACAAGTGAGCAACAACTACAATCAGAAAGAAAGGTCACAATGAGACAACTGCTAACCGTAGAGGAAGCCTCGTACGAACTCGGAGGCATCAGCAGGTCCAAAACGTACGAACTCCTCAGATCAGGAGACTTGAAATCGGTTCAGATTGGTCGGCGGCGTCTGATCCCGAAGGACGCTCTGATCGATTATGCGCAACATCTGAGCGACAAGGGGAGTGCAGATGGCGCATCCAACTGAAGGTGGGCGCCGCCGTCCATCTGGAGACGGATCGGTGTGGTACGACAAAGATCGAGATCTGTGGTGGGCTCAACTCAATGGCGGTACCGGCCCTGACGGGAAGCGATCACGCCCGAAGCGCTCAGCCCGCACTCACAGTGAGGCAGCAAAGCTGCTGAGAGAAATGCAGCGCCAACACGCCCAGAACAGCGATGTTGCCGCATCACGTTTACTCAATTTCGCACCAGTTTTTCCAAGAATAAGCGGAATATGAGCAAATTGAGGAAGCTCGA
>JAGYKR010000046.1 GCA_018401375.1 Ilumatobacteraceae bacterium
CCCGGGCCACACCGTGGACTGCGATCCCCGCAAACTCGGTGAAAGCGCCGGCGATAAGAAATTTGCCATCGTCCTGCAGGCTCAGTGATCGAATCTCCCCGTTTGCTCCTGTACCGAGGTTGGTGTTGAAGGCTGTGTCTGGCGTCCCATCGGCGTTGAGCGCGATGAGGCGGTTGGCGGTCAAAGCGGAGACCCCCGGCGGAGTGAACGAGGTGAAGTCCCCACCGAGCAGGACCGAATTGTCCTGGCGGATAAGGATCGAACGAACCGTACTGTCCGCAGTGCCCATCGGGATCGGTGTGCCATCCGCAGCAAACAGGCGAACACCCCCAGTGAACCCGCCTCCCACCCACACGCGATCATTTGCGTCCACGGAGATATCAAAAGAATGCCCATCAATTTCGCCAGTGGCGTTGGATGCGAAGGAAGGTGTTGAGACATCGGCGCTGCCGGTGGTGCTCAGTCGGCCGATCCGCGGCCAGTTGATCCCGTTGACGACTGTGGCGCCACCCACGATAAGGCTGCCGTCCGATTGACGATCTATGGCATAAGGACTGGTTGTGATGGATCCGGCACCGAGGTTGCCGATGAGGTTCTGATCTATGTGTCCGGTTACACCGTCATATCGGGCGATGTACGGGGAAACCTCGGAGCCGCCATTGTTGACGGTGAAGCCGCCTGTCATCACGATGTTGCCATCGGGCTCAATCACGATGTCTGCTTGGCGTTGATCAATCGTCAGAGGCGCGATTGTCGACGAGAAGTTTGTGTCGATTGCGCCATCCACGGTCAGTCGGACTCCGGCGGTTGTCGCAACGTTATTGAAGCTCGAGATCCCACCTAGCAGGATCCGTCCGTCGCTCTGAATGGCGAAGCCCGGTTGAAAGTACCAAGGTGCTGTTCCGCTTTGCGGCGTGCACACGGACGGTGAAGCAGTCGCAGATTGCGGCGGCGTGGTTGCAGAGAGCGCAAGGACTATAAGTGGCGCAAGCCAAAGTTTCATACATTGGTTCTACCGCCACTTATCTTGATAAGCAAAATATTTAGTCTTTAGATATAAAAGATTGCTCCCGTGCAGTGAGGTATAGTCTCGGCAGATGTCTCGGCGCCGCACTACTGAGGAGATCCGTTCTGCGGTCATCGATGCTTCCGCGGAGATCATCGATGAGATTGGGCCGCTCAGATTCCGGATGGCTGACTTATTCCAAAGGTCCGGAGTGTCGGAGTCGGTGGTCTACCGACACTTCATTGACCGCGATCATTTGATTAACGAAACGCTTTTGTCGATGTTCGCTGCCGAGGTTGAACGGGCGAGGGATGAGAGCGAGGCGTTCACTGCCTGGCTTGCTACCGCTGAAGCAAAACCTGAGGTGGTAGCGGC
>JAGYKR010000047.1 GCA_018401375.1 Ilumatobacteraceae bacterium
ACCAACAGAGAAAGCTTACTTCCTTTAGTTTTTGCTAAACCTATTGCTAAACTTAGAGTTGGCATCACCACCATTGAAGAAAACGATGAAGGAGAACTGATCGCAGGGTTCATCCCACCCGAGTTGGCACAAACCCTGAACCTGGTCCTACCGCCAGCACCATGTGCGCAAGGTGGCACCTGTGTCCTTGGAAATATTGGCCCAGGCGGTGGACTCGTGTTCTATATTGACAGTAGTAGTGGACTGCGTTATGAGATGGCACCAAAGACGTGGCGTGGATCTTCCAGTGACGACACGCCTCTGTTGAAATGGTGTGACAGCAATACACCTGTGCCGCTAGCAGTAGGTATCGCGGTAGGAACCGGCGCTGCGAACACCGCGGCGATGGCGGATCCCACAGAGGGATGTGCGTCATCCCCAGCTGCCACTGCCGCGTTGGCCTACCCAGGCACGAATGGCAGTGCCGGTCAGTGGTTCTTGCCCTCCCAGGACGAGTTGAATGCGATGTATACCTACTCTCGGGTTAGTGGTTTCGACACAGTGACGTACGGGTTTGTCGAAGATCGTTACTGGAGTTCGAGTCAGGGCACCACGAGCTTCGCGTGGTGGCAGAGGTTCAGCACGGGCATTCAGAACGTCGACGAGAAGGACCGCACGCTGCGGGTTCGTCCGGTCCGGGCTTTTTAGCCCTTCATCACTTCATCTATTTATCACTTCTGCTTTTCGTTTTTCGTTCTTGGCTTTTGGGTCGAAGGCTCAAGCAGGAGGCGAGACAAGCACACACTCAAGGAATGGCGCGGGTGACCGTTTGGTGTGAGCCCGACTCGAGTGTGGTGGTTGCGTTCTTCGCAATCACGCCGACACAAATCGCACTGGATGGAATCTCAAGATCAGCGCGCGGGGGCTACTTGAGCCCGATACCGGGCTACCTCATTGTCAAATTGGCTTTGGCAAAATCAATGACCGGCAGGGGATTCGGGGGAGAACTATTGCTAGATGCACTTGAAACCATCTCGGCAGCAGCGAACGCTGGTTCCGGACGTTTGGTTGTGGTTGATTTCATTGATGATCGTGCATATGAGTTTTACAAGCACCACGGATTCACACCCATCGGTGAAACCTTGCGACTCTTTGCCCGCATCCCCGATGTGACGGCATCTATCGCAGCTGGCAGATACGGCCCAAAGTCTTGTGAGGAGATTTCATGAAATTCAAGGGAACTGCTCAAAGGC
>JAGYKR010000005.1 GCA_018401375.1 Ilumatobacteraceae bacterium
GTACCCCTATGATCCGAGCGGCAAGATGGCCGGCGGAGCCGAAGAGTTTGATCTTCCTGATCCACTGATCTGGCTGGCTTGGGTGGCGGCCCACACCACCACGATCCGCCTTGCCACCGGAATCTTGATCCTGCCCCAGCGCAACCCAGTGATCACTGCGAAGGAACTTGCCACGCTCGATCATTTGTCCGGAGGTCGGGTCACTCTCGGTGTGGGTGCCGGGTGGTTGGCCGAGGAGTTCGCTGCCCTCGGTGTGCCGTTCGATGATCGTGGCCGTCGCCTCGATGAGTACGTCGCAGTGATGCGGGCACTGTGGACCGAGGACAAGACCAACTTTGCCGGCGAGTTCTTTAACTTCACCCAATGCATCTCACGCCCCCGACCGCCTCAGGGCACGATCCCGGTGGTGGTCGGCGGTCATACGCCAGTCGCGGCCAGGCGGGCCGGCCGCAGCGGTGACGGCTTCTTCCCCGGCAACGCCTCCATCGAGGAGATCACCGATCTGTTGGCGATCATGCGCACGGCCGCCGAGGATGCCGGTCGTGACCCCGATCAGATCTCCATCATCGCTGGAGCCGGAGGAGCCCCTGGAGATGCTCTCCACGCCCGAATCGAACAGCTCGCACACATCGGTGTTGAGCAGGTGATCATTCCCGCTTATCCACCCGAGCGTCTGGCCACCGTCGGCGCAGATCTTCTCGCCCGCTTCAGTTAGATCAGATCCGGTTGGCGCCGATCTCGTCAAGCATCGGCTGATACAGGGTCCGCTGGTAGTCAGCCACCATCCGCGCGGCTGTCACCTTCGGTCCGAGCGATACCCACGCATCTCGCATCCGATCCATCCATGCCTGCGACGGTCCCGCTCCACGCGCTGTGGCTCCGGCCTCAATCCGATCGGCATGAAATTCAGTAAGGATCGCCGCGATTGCTGTGTGGGTAGAAGCTGACTCCTCAAGATCGCGTTGACCCGAATCGGTGATCGCCGAGGTGGTGATATCGAAACCGTTACGGCCATCGGACATCTCGGCCCACCATCCGTCGCGAATCGAACAGTTAAGCGCGCCATTCAGCGCTGCTTTCTCCCCGCTCGTTCCCGATGCCTCATGCGGCCGCACCGGCGTATTGAGCCAGACATCGCATCCCGCATACATTGCGCGGGCCACGTTGATGTCGTAGTCCACGAGGAAGCTAAATCGCCCGTGTGCCTCCGCTGAGGCGCCGAAGGCCAGAATCTCTGCCATCAGTTCCTTACCGGGGACATCTGCCGGGTGGGCCTTGCCAGCGAACACAAACTGCACCGGTCGGGTCTGATCCTCTAACAGCGCCTCAAGCAGATGCCGATGGCGCAATAGCAACGTGGCCCGCTTGTAGGTGGCGAAGCGTCTCGCAAACCCGATCACCACAGCGTCAGGATCAAGCTCCACCCCAGCCCTCTCGGCCAGCATCGCCGCCAGTGGCGCCTGTGTGCGAGTGCGGGTCTCGCGCACCAAGTCATCAGGAATCTTCACCGCCTGAGACCAAGCCGCAGGATCGCCAAGATCCCAACCAGCACCGAGATGAGAGTCAAAGAGATCTTGGGTGATCGGATGCACCCAAGTTCGCGCGTGCACACCATTGGTCACCGAGGTGATGTGGTCACCTCCGGGCACCGCAGTGAACAGTTCCCGACTGACCTCACCATGCAGCGCCGACACACCGTTGGCCCGGGCGGCCACACCGAGACACAGTGCCGCCATGTTAAATACGCCCACCCCGTCGGTCGGATCAGCACCGAGGGCGGCAACATCATTGATCTCTGCCGACCATGTCCGCGCCCAAAAGCTGAGATACGGATCGATCAGTTCACCAGAGAACCGGTCGATGCCGGCCGGCACCGGTGTGTGGGTGGTGAACAACACATGCGGGCGAATCCGATCGCGGGCTGTGACCACGGTGTCGCCTGATCGCCACGCCCGGTCGAGGAGTTCGAGCACCAAGAACCCGGCGTGTCCCTCGTTGAGGTGATGAACGCCCGGATTCCACCCCATGGCCGCAACGGCCCGGGCCCCACCGACACCGAGCACAAGTTCTTGCTCCAGCCGATGATGCTGATCGCCGCTGTAGAGGCGGTCGGTAATCGCCCGGTCATGCACGGAGTTCTGTTCGAGGTCCGTGTCCAGCGCGAGCAACGGGATCCGACCCACATTGAACTTCCATACTTTGGCAGCGACTTCACGATCGGCCATCGGCACAGAGACGATGATCCCGGTGTCCTCGGCGCCAAGATCGCTGGCCAAATACGTCTCATAACGTTCGCTTTGGTGACCGTGATCCACCCCTTGGCGAAAGAAGCCCTGCCGATAGAAAAGTCCCACTGCTGCAAGGGAGATCTTCAGATCACTAGCCGACTTCAGGTGGTCACCCGCCAATATGCCGAGGCCCCCCGAGTACTGGGGCAGCAGTTCACTGATCCCAAACTCCGGCGAGTAATAGACAACCTCAGGGGCCGTGATCGCCTCCGCCCTGACAGCTCGCATGCGGGCAAGTTCGGTCCGGACTCGCTCCATGAAATCTGCATCGTTGCGCAGCTGATGAAGTTGGGCGGCCTCGAGCAGAGCCACTCTGCGGGCCGGGGGTGTATCACTGTGGGCAAAACCGTCAGAGGTCGCGATTGGCAGGTCATCGAGCAGTTCTCTGCTGCTGTGGGTCCAGGACCATTGCAGATCCGAGGCCAAGGCCATGAGCGATGTTCGTAGGTCGTCGGGGGTCACAGATTCACTCCGAAAGTCAAAGCGGTAAGCGGCGGCGTGCGCCACTATGGCGGTCAGGTCCCTGCGACGCTAGCCGAGCAGGCCGGGATTCGCCCCGGTACCTTGGACACATGACGACCACCGCCCAGAGCGAACGCCACGCCCTCTGCGACACATTGGTCACATTGGGTGATAACGCCGCCACATTATGTGAGGGCTGGACCACCCGTGACCTGGCTGCCCACCTCGTGATGCGCGAATCTCGGCCCGATGGGGCAGCCGGAGTGATCATCGCACCCTTGGCCAAATACGCAGCACGGGTCCAAGCCGGGATCGCAGCAACCGGTTGGGAGGATCTCGTAGATCGGGTGCGGTCCGGGCCGCCCCGCTGGTCACCAACCCGATTGGCACCCGTAGACCGACTCGCCAACACCGTGGAGTTCTTCATTCACCACGAAGATGTCCGGCGCGCCCAGGCCGGATGGAGCGCCCGGCCACTCGACGCATCTCTCGAAGCCGAACTCGAAGCGGCGTTGCGACGTATGGCTCGGCTGCTGTGCCGAAAGGCGGGGGTCGGGGTAATCCTTGCGATCACCGGCACCGATGCCGCTGGGGCACCCGCCGCAACGGGTCCCGTGCGGATGATCACCGCACGCAAAGGATCACCCGTGGCGACGATCACCGGCTCGGCCGGGGAGTTACTGCTGTATCTGTATGGTCGGCGGGATCAGGCCCTCGTGGAGATCACCGGTGCTCCCGCAGCGATCAGCGCGCTCGATTTAGCGAAGTTCGGAATCTGATCATGCCTGATTCTGATGTGCCTGTGCCGATGTCTATGTCGATGTCTATGTCGATGTCGATGTCTGACGAAACAGAATCAAAGTTGCGTGACAAGGTGATCCTCGTCGTCGGCGGCTCCGGAGGCCTCGGTACCGCACTGGTGGAGGGTCTTCGGGCTCGAGGCGCGAAGGTGCTCACCACCGGCAGGAATCCAACCTCGGGTGCTGACATCTCGCTCGACATTCGGGACTGTGACGCCGGCGATCTCGTGGTGACCGCGGTATCGGGCGGGCCCGGCCGTCTCGACGGTGTGATCAATGCCTCAGGAGTGGTGGCATTCGGCTCTCTTGAGGACACCTCTGATGTGGTGATCGAAGAGTTGTTCATGACCAACGTGATGGGGCCGATGTGGCTGATGCGACGCCTCCTGCCGCTGCTCACCGAGTCCCGCGGTTTTGTGGTCATGATCTCTGGAGTAGTGGCCGAAACTCCCATGCCCCAGATGGCTGCCTACTCGGCGTCCAAGGCGGCCTTGGCTGCTGCGGTCACTGCGCTGCGCCGTGAACTGCGTCGGGCCAAGGTGCGGGTGATCGATGCCCGACCTCCCCACACCGAAACTGGCCTCGCCACGCGACCATTAAGTGGGACCGCTCCGGCGATGGCCGAGGGGATAGCCCCGCAACAGGTAGCAGAGCGCATCCTGCAAGCCATCGAAAATGGCGAGGATGATCTCGGTTCCGCTGGTTTTTGATGACCGTGACCGTTCTCAAAAATGCAGCGGTCACACGCAGTGCGTGCCTCCCCAGGGGCTCGAACCCTGAACCAATGGATTAAAAGTCCACTGCTCTACCATTGAGCTAGAGAGGCATCTGGCCATAAGCGGCCGGGCCTCAGGCTAGTTGTCTGGCCACGCGATCGGCTATGTCGATGAGCATGTCATGTAACTGATGTTCCTGGCCCGTGCCCGGCGGCGCCCTCGACAGGGTCCAGTAGCAGGATCGTCGTCATCGTCATAGTCGTCATCGTCATAGTCGTCATAGTCGTCATCGGTGGTGCAGCGAATGATGACCGCCGAGATATCGAGATTCCCGGGAAGGATTTCGAGATGGCGAGGGTTGCAGGCCATGTGACCGACTTCGATGCCTCTGCCCAATCTGCTGCTCCCCGGTCCCTGACCGTCTACTGGCGCCCCGGTTGCCCCTTTTTGTAGTTCGTTGTTTAACCAACTTGATCGAGCCCAGATCAGTTACGGGACAGCGAATATCTGGGAGGACCCGGCGGCAGCTGCCGCGGTGCGTTCCATCGCAAACGGCAACGAGACCGTTCCGACGGTTACCCTCGGTGAAGCCGGTATGGTCAATCCCGATCTGCACGAGATCATGGCGGCGGCCGCCGAACTCGCACCCCACCTGATCCCCGAGGGTATGAGGCCCCACAGCCGGGCCGACTCGCCAAGTGGATCCACACCAAAACTCGCTGGCGGAGCGACCTGAAACCGGCGAGTTGGGCGGGTGTTGGATAACGGCGGCCTGCTCTACCCGACCATCGGCGTGGCGAGCAAAGCGCGCCGGATCCACGCCGTGGGTCGGATCATCGGCTGGCCATGGCCACCCCCGAACCCGGTGCGCTGATAATCGGTGAAGGCTTGACGGATTTCGTCCTCGGTGTTCATCACAAACGGTCCGTAGCGCGCCACCGGTTCGGCGATAGGCCGGCCTTGGAGGACGAGAACCTCTACTCGCTGATTGGCGCGCAACACGGTCGGAGCTTCCGTGGAGACCACGGCCCCAGTGGAAGCACCAATCACCTCGTCATCAATGGACAGACTCCCACCCTCAAACAGGTACATGACCCGCACGGTCTCAGGGGTCTGAGCAGCAGGCATTGTCCATGTGGTTCCGGCATCCATCGTGATATGCCAGACGGCCACATCGGCTTCGGTGCGTGAGGCCCACGAATGGGGCGGCGGATTCGGTGGCGTATCGGCCCCCGTGAGCGTGCCAGCGATCACTGTCACTTGCACGCCGGGTCCGTCGGGCCCCCGAGGGCTCAGCGTCAGGCGCGGAATCTCGTGGTCCCAGAACATCGAGAAGTGTGGATCCACCATCTTGTCCACGGCCGGCAGGTTGATCCAGATCTGAAACAGCTCCAGCGTGTTCGGCCCATCGCGGTCGAGCAGCGGGAACATCTCTGCATGCACGATGCCCGACCCCGCCGTCATCCACTGGGCATCCCCCCGACCGTAACGAGCTGCAGCCCCGAGGGAATCTGCGTGGTCCACGAGCCCGCGTCGGACATAGGTCAATGTCTCAAACCCACGGTGCGGATGAGAGGGGAACCCTGGCACCACTTGTCCGTGGTACATCCGCCATCCATCGATTCCTTCAAAGTCCTGACCCAGGTTGCGACCCTTCAGGTCAGCCACCGGTCCGAGGCGATGATCTCCTGCGGGATAGTGGTCAAGGTGGTGGACACAAAACAAAAACGGGTCCACTGTGGGCCACTGAAATCCGAGCGGGACTGTTTGTATGACGGCCATGCCCTCAGGCTAGAGCCCTGATAATCAGCCCGGCCTCACAAGCCCAAGCCGCGGGAAATCACCATCCGTTGGATCTCGCTCGTGCCTTCACCGATTTCGAGGATCTTCGCATCGCGATAGAAACGGGCTACCGGGGAATCCTCGATGAAACCGGCACCGCCAAAGATCTGGGTGGCCACCCGCGTGGCGGTCACCGCAGCCTCGGTGGTGTAGAGCTTGGCCATCGCTGCTGCCTGACCGATATCTCGGCCCTGGTCTTTCAGCCAGGCCGCCTTATACGTCAGATTGGCCGAGTTCTCCACGGCCACAGCGAGGTCAGCCAGCGCGAACGCAATCGCTTGATGGGATCCGATCGGCTTACCGAAGGTTTCGCGCTGTTGGGCGTATTCCAACGACATCTCCAGACACGCTCTGGCGCAGCCGAGTGCGAGGGCCGAGATCGCGATGCGCCCATCATCAAGGATCGACAAAAAGTTATGGAATCCCTTCCCTGGTTCTCCGAGCAGATGATCACCTGGCACCCGGCAGTCGTCAAGGATCACACCGTGGGTATCGCTGGCATGCCAGCCAAGCTTGCGATAGGCCGGCTCGATGATCATGCCAGGGGTGCCCGCTGGGATCACGAAGTTACTGATCCCGGCATCGGTACGCGCCGTCACCGTAACGATCGAAGTGATCGCTGTTCCCGAGTTTGTGATGAACGCCTTGGCGCCGTTCAGCACCCAGTCCTCCCCGTCAGGTTCGGCTCGGGTAGTGGAGGATCCAGCATCGCTACCCGCTCCCGGTTCGGTCAGGCCGAATGCACCGAGGGCGGCACCGCTCACGAGGTCTGGCAGCCATCGCTCCTGTTGGGCTCGGGTCCCGAATCGATAGATCGGGTTCGCTCCCAGACCTACACCAGCAGACAAAGTGATCCCCACCGATTGATCCACCTTGCCGATCTCCTCAATCGCCAGGCACAGCGATAAGAAGTCGCCGCCGCCTCCGCCCCACTCCTCGGGGAAGATGAGACCAAACAATCCGAGATCCGCCATCGCTGCCACCGCTTCGAGGGGGAAATGGTGACGCTCATCCCAGTCTGCTACGTGCGGTGAGAGTTCGGCTCGGGCAAACTCGGCCACCACCTTACGAAAGACCTCGTGTTCCTCGGGCAGGTCATAATTAATGGTCATCACTGGTCTCCTCGTTACGTTCCTCAAGTTGTTGGAGTGGTGCCAACGGCTGGGGTAGCACCTCTACCAGGAGGGCTCCACGAGCCACTCGGTCCCCAGCCGCCACACCGACATTGGCCACCAAACCGTCCACCCCCGAACGCAAGGTGTGTTCCATTTTCATCGCCTCCACCACGGCGAGCGCTTGACCGGGGACCACGACCTCGCCGGCACGCACCATGACCGCCACCACGGTTCCTGGCATCGGAGAGACCACTACTCCGCTGGCATCAGCCACACCGAGTTGCTGGCGGTCGTTGAGGCCGACATGGCCAAAGAACCAGCTCACGCCACATCCCGATACCCACAGTCCCGGACACTGCGCATCCTGTGAAGATGCGACAACATCGCAATCGATGTCGGCTGTCCAGCTCACACCGTCGATCACTGCGGTGAGCACTGCCGAGCCGGCCGGAGAGTCTCCGTGTGAGCCTCCAACAGATAACTCAGCCACGATGGTCTTCGGATCGCTGCCGGCCAATCGAACCGAAAACTTTGCGCGCTGAGCGTCGCCGTGGGATCCCTGATCATTCGTTCCCGATTCAGGAGACGGTGTGATCCCGACCACAGCCACCGACTCCTTAGCAGAGGAACCAACTGCGATCGCATGGTCGACTACCCCGGGAGCCGTCGGGACGGCGATCCGCCAATTTGTCTCGGCCGGAGCACCGATCCGCCATCCCCTGCGATCGGTCCACGGGGCCACGAGCGTGGACCCACCAGCCCTGTGACGAGGCCATAGATGCAGAGCGAGAGCGGCGATCAGCACAAGTTCGGCGGGCGGTGCCGCCACGGGTGGGGCCTTCGCCATGAACTCATCCACGAGTTCGGTGTGCAGATTCCCATCGATGACCTCTGCGGAGTTCAACAGCGCTGCCAAGAAGCCGATGTTGGAAGCCACTCCCACCACCCGGCTCGACACCAGTGCTGACTGCAGCCGTTGGAGTGCCTCTGCTCGATCCGCTCCGGTTGCGATCACTTTGGCGATCATGGGGTCATAGTGACCCGGAATCTCGCCACCGTCCTCTACTCCGGTATCCACCCGAATCCCCGGTAGGTCCTGCCCGAGAGTGATTCTGGTGATCCGACCGGGTGAGGGCAAGAATCCTTGGGACGGGTCCTCGGCATAAATGCGGGCCTCAATCGAATGGCCGATCGGGGCAAGATCCTCTTGGGTGTAGCCGAGCGGTTGCCCAGCAGCCACGCGGATTTGTTCGGCCACAAGATCCACACCCCACACCTGCTCGGTGACCGGATGTTCCACCTGTAGCCGGGTATTCATCTCCATAAAGAAGGCCTCATCGGGGGAATCAGCCGAACAGATGAACTCCACGGTGCCTGCGTTTACATACCCGCAGGCCCGGGCCGCCTGAATCGCCAACGATCCGAGACGTTCCCGACCGAAGGCGTCGAGCAGCACCGAGGGTGCCTCTTCGACGATTTTTTGGTGGCGGCGCTGCAAAGAGCATTCGCGTTCGCCGAGATGCACCGCATCGCCGTGGGAATCGAACAGCACCTGCACCTCGATATGGCGAGGCCGCTGGATCAAACGCTCCAACAACAACGTGTCATCACCGAATGCAGCGGTGGCCTCTCGCCGAGCGGCGCTCAAAGCTCCCGACAATTCGCTCGCCTCAAACACCGGCCGCATGCCTTTACCCCCACCACCGGCAGAGGGCTTAATCAGGATCGGGAATCCGATCTCGGCGGCGGCAACGATCAAATCAGCGTCGCTCATTCCCGGCTCGCCCACACCGGCCACCACTGGCACACCGGCGGCGGCAACTCGGTGTCTGGCTGCGATCTTGTCGCCCATCGCCGCGATCGCATTGGCGTCAGGGCCGATAAATATCAGACCTGCGCTCGCGCAATCCCGAGCAAATTCAGCATTCTCCGACAAAAAGCCATAGCCGGGATGCACCGCATCGGCTCCAGCGGCGAGCGCCGCAGCGATGATCACATCGGAGCGCAGATAGCTCTGGCTGGCAGCAGCCCCACCGATCGGCACAGACCGATCAGCCATCCGCACGTGCATTGCACCTCGGTCAGCTTCGCTGTACACCGCCACCGACATGATTCCGAGGGTGCGCAGGGTGCGGAAAATCCGCACGGCGATCTCCCCGCGGTTGGCCACAAGAACCGTGTGGATCTGCGGCACGGAACTGGTTCGCGGTGCCGGATAAACAAGAGGGAGAACGAGTCGTGGGGAAGACATCTCCATCACATCCTGAAGACACCGTGAGAGATCGCTGGCAATGGGGCCTCAGAGACCACCCCGAGAGAAAGTCCGAGCACCATCCGGGTGTCTTTCGGATCGATGATGCCATCGTCCCACAGCCGGGCTGTTGCGTAGTATGGATCGCTTTGTTCGGCGTACTGAGCCCGGATCGGGCCAGTGAACTCACCCTCTTCGGCTGATGTCCACGTGCCGCCAGAGGCCTCAATCTGATCCCGCCGAACTGTGGCCAGCACGGCTGCGGCCTGTTCCCCGCCCATCACCGAGATCCGGGCATTCGGCCACATCCACATCATCCGCGGGGAGTAGGCCCGGCCACACATGGAATAGTTACCCGCCCCATAGGAACCGCCGATCACCACGGTCAGTTTGGGGACCCGTGCACAGGCCACTGCCGTCACCATCTTGGCCCCATGCTTGGCGATGCCGCCGGCTTCGTATTCACGACCCACCATGAACCCGGTGATGTTTTGAAGGAACAACAACGGAATTTTGCGTTGATCACACAGTTCAATGAAATGAGCCCCCTTCATCGCCGACTCACCAAACAGCACTCCGTTATTGGCCACGATCCCCACCGGATGGCCCCAAATCCGAGCGAAGCCGGTCACCAGAGTGTCCCCATATTCCCGTTTGAATTCATGGAAGCGGCTCGCATCCACAATCCGGGCGATCACCTCACGCACGTCGTAGGGGGTGCGCTCGTCTACCGGGATGACCCCGTAGAGATCATCGGGATTGACCACCGGGTCAGCGGGTTCGTGGATCTCCCACGGCGCCGGCGCTGGGGCAGGCACGGTGCCGATGATGCTGCGCACGATGCCGAGCGCATGGCTGTCATCCTCTGCCAGATGGTCGGTGACTCCCGAAACCCGTGAGTGCATCGCCCCACCGCCGAGATCCTCGGCCGAGACCACCTCACCGGTGGCAGCCTTAACCAACGGAGGACCACCAAGAAAGATCGTGCCCTGATCGCGCACAATGACCGCTTCATCACTCATCGCCGGCACGTACGCACCCCCAGCGGTACAGGACCCCATCACCGCTGCGATCTGGGGAATCCCCAAAGCCGACATCCGCGCCTGGTTATAAAAGATTCTCCCGAAATGCTCCCGATCCGGAAACACCTGATCCTGCTCAGGCAGGAACGCTCCTCCGGAATCCACCAAATAGATGCAGGGCAGGTGGTTCTCCATTGCGATCTCTTGAGCACGGAGATGCTTCTTCACGGTGATCGGGTGGTATGTCCCACCCTTAACGGTGGCGTCATTAGCCACGATCACGCAGCGACGGCCGGCCACCATTCCGATCCCGGTGATGATTCCGGCACCCGGGATCTGATCCTCGTACATACCGTCGGCTGCGAGCGCCGAGAGTTCGAGGAATGGGCTACCCGGATCCAGCAGTTCATTCACCCGGTCCCGAGGCAGCAGTTTGTGACGGCTCACATGGCGTTGCCGGGCGGACTCTGGTCCACCGAGACCAGCCCGCGCCAACTTGTCCTTCAAGCGCCGTGCCAACAGTGCGTGGGCTTCGGCGTTGAGGGCGAAACCGATCGAGTTCGGATCGGTATTTGAACGAAGTTGAGGGCCACTCATCGCGGCGAGACACTAACCCATTTGCCCTGATCCCGGCATTGCCAGTGTGCCTGCCGCCGCATCGTGACCAGCCATCGCTGCAGCAAAGGAGTCCGCACCCTTGAGCCGGGCTGCAAGAAATCCCGCAGCAAACCGGTCACCGGCGCCAGTGGTGTCGCGAACTTCAGTTACCTCGGGGGTCGGTACCTCAATCCATTCGACTGCAAAATCGTGGCGGACGATGTCGGGCACCCACGCCCCGAGCATTACCGGATCCGCCCCATTTTTGATCACATGGAGCCCTACCGATAGATGCGGATCCACGTCAAAATCCAACATCTCGGCCTCGGCGGTATTTGCAAACACGATGTGTGGGCCGATCTGCTGTAACAGGTGCCGGACCTCGGCCACCCCGATCTGCTCGATCACCGAGGTAGCGGAGAGATCCATACTGATCTGAGCCCCAGCGGCCTGTACCGCCGAGATTGCATACAACACCGTGGACCGCATTGGCTCTTCCACCAACCCATAGAACGGAACGTGCAGGATTCGCACGCCCTCTAGCCAATGCGGGGGGATCACGGACAGTTCCGCCGATGCACCCCGATCGGGATACATCGTGCGCTCACCGTCTGAATCCACGATGACCACAACTTTGCCGCTGATCCCCGAGCGATGCACGCAGGTCTCCACCCCTGATGCGGCGAGCACCCGTACCAAATGATCTCCGGCGGGGTCGCCACCGATCTGGCCGATGAACCGGGTGATAAAACTTCCGCCGGACAGTTCAGCTGCCGCCATCGCCACGTTGGCGGCGCTCCCGCCTTGGGTGGTGACGATGCGGGCCGGGTTATCGGTACCGCGCTGGGTGGGTCCCTCTGGCCACACGACCACATCGGTGACCGCATCACCGATCACCGCCACCACCGGGATGGTCGGGGAGTTCAGGGTTACAGGGGAATTGCTTTCAGAGGGGTCAGCCGAGTGGTTCATCGCCACCACAATCCCACACCAACCTCGGCCGACTCTGAATCCACCGCACAGTTTCCCTAGGGTCAGGCCATGTCCTCAGATCACACGACAACAACAAGTGGAGAGTTCGCAGGCCGGGTAGCGATCGTGACCGGATCCTCAAGCGGGATCGGAGAGGCCACCGCCCAACGCCTCTCGGCGCTCGGATGCAGGGTGGTGGTGAACTCGGCAAGTTCCGTGGAGGCCGGCCAGGCCGTGGCCGCAGCACTTCCCGCCGAAAGCCTCT
The DNA here is from genome assembly GCA_018401375.1 of Ilumatobacteraceae bacterium. GTDB lineage: Bacteria > Actinomycetota > Acidimicrobiia > Acidimicrobiales > Ilumatobacteraceae > M30B72. The sequence continues at coordinate 12,331 of JAGYKR010000005.1, forward strand.
ACGTGCAGGCCGACATCAGTGATAAGGCCCAAGGCCAGGCACTTCTTGACGCAACCATCGCTAAGTTCGGTCGCCTTGACTATCTGATTAACAACGCTGGCTGGACCACGCGGATTGCCCATCACGACCTCGAAGCGTTGACCGACGAGATCTTCGAACGCACCTTCCAAGTAAACGTGTTTGGTACCTGGTGGCTGACCAAAGCAGCGATGCCGCTCCTGCGGGCCTCGGATGATCCTTGTGTGGTGAACATCACCTCCATCGCCGGTGTGCGTCCGGCCGGCTCATCGGTTGCGTATTCAATGACCAAAGCCGCCCTCAATCAAATGACCCAACTATTGGCCAAATCATGTGGTCCGGTGCGCGTGAATGCCGTGGCCCCCGGTCTCGTGGTGACCCCGTGGACCTCGGAGTGGGATGACCAACACGCTGCGATTGCGGCGATGTCCCCACTCAAGCGTTCCGCTACCGCAGATGACTGTGCCGAAGCGGTCCTCGGGCTGCTGCGCAATAAGTACACCACCGGTGAGATCTTCGTGGTCGACGGTGGCACAACGCTCGTGATGTGAGGTTCAGATCCTGATGAGTTCTCCCCGCCGGTCAGCCGGAACCCCCCTGCCCAACACGCCCGTCCCGATGCACCATTGGGACGGGGTCGGTGGCGTACGCATCGTCGGCGATTCCTGGGGTCCTGAAGATGGTCCGCTGGTGGTGCTGCTGCATGGCGGTGGCCAGACCCGCCACGCATGGAAAGGCACCGGCGAGCGTTTGGCAGAGCGGGGCTATTACACCGTCGCACTTGACGCCCGGGGCCACGGTGATTCGGACTGGGCCGCCGATGGGGATTACCTGCAGTCCACGATGGTGTCTGATTTGGTCGCTGTGCTCGACCAGATCCGCCCTCATGCTCGGCCAGTGTTGGTGGGTGCATCGATGGGTGGCGGCGTGGCCTTAAAGGCGATTGGTGAAGATCAGGTCGATGCGACAGCTCTCGTGCTCGTGGACATCGCCCCACGAATTGAGCCCGAAGGGGTGGAGAAGATCCGGTCGTTCATGTTCGCCAAGCCCGAAGGCTTCGCAAACCTCGATGAAGTGGCCGATGCGATCGCGTCGTACCAGCCTCATCGTGAGCGTCCGACAAACCTCGCCGGGCTCGCGAAGAACCTGCGTCTCGGCGATGACAACAAGTTCCATTGGCATTGGGATCCGGTGTTTATGCAGGGCCCGCGCGACCTCGGTGCCCGACAGGCCCAACAAGAACAGAGTGCTCGGAACCTGAGTGTGCCGGCCCTCCTCGTGCGCGGTGGATTGTCCGACATCGTGAGCGAGGAAGGGGCCCGGGAGTTTCTCGCGCTCTGCCCGCACGCCGAGTACATCGATGTGGTCGGGGCCTCCCACATGGTCGCAGGTGACCGCAACGACGTGTTCGCTGACTCGGTCATCGAGTTTTTGTCGCGCACGGTCCCCGTGGACGGCGATCCGGTGGTTCCACCCCACGATCTGCACCCTCATCTGGATTCAACACAGATCCTCGACGTCCCCTGATCACCAGCCAGATCACGCTGCCTCTAATTCTCGGGCGCCGATCGGCCACGATGGGGAGATGACAGCACCTCTCGCCGGTATCCGGGTCCTCGACTTCACCCGGGTCCTCTCTGGTCCCCATTGCACCCGCATGCTCGCCGACCTCGGCGCTGAGGTCATCAAAGTGGAGCCGCCGGCCGGAGATATGACCCGGTTCAGCCACCCCCGCATTAACAGTCTTTCCACCTATTTCATTCAGCAAAATGCCGGTAAAGCGAACATCAGCATGGACTTCACTCGCCCCGAAGCGGTGGAGTTGTTGTTGTCATTGGCACAGAAGTGTGACGTGGTGATCGAGAATTTCCGACCGGGGGTGATGGAACGCAACGGCCTCGGCTACGAGGCGGTCGCAGCCCGGAATCCGTCTGTGGTGTACGCCTCAATCAGCGGGTACGGAGTGGACGGACCGTGGGTGCATCGCCGGGCCTATGCGCCCGTTGTCGGCGCCGAGACTGGCCTCACTAAATCCCAAGGCGATGCCCGAGGCGGACAGTATGCGAACGATCCGCATAGCCACGGCGATGTCTACACCTCGCTGGAGACCTGTTCAGGGATCTTGGCGGCGCTGCTGCATCGTGAGCGCACCGGCCAAGGCCAATGGGTGGATGTCTCGATGGCCCAGACCCTTTTGTATGTGAACGAACATCTCCACGACCAGCTTTGGGACGGGGAAGCAGATCCGGCGGTGATCCGAAGTTTTCGCCCAGGGGATTACCTCGTGATGGAGGTGGCTACCGGCGAATCGATCGTGATCAGCGGTCATCCGGCAGAGCGCGGCACCTTTGACAGGTTCTGTTCAGCGATGGGCCGACCGGAACTGTCTACCGATCCACGGTTTGTGGACATCCCAACGAGGATGGCGCATCTCAGTGAACTCAAAGCTGAGATCTCCGCCTGGGCGCTGACCATCAAGGACCCCGTGCACATGGAAGAGATCATGGCCCCGTATGAACTCGCCGTGGGCGTGTTGAGATCGGCTCGGGAGATCTGCGACACCGATTGGGCCGAGGCCCGTGATGTCGTGGCCTCAGTCAGCGACCGCGGTGGTGGACAGGTCAGGATCCCTAATGCTCCATGGCGGTTTAGCAACAGCCCTGAGGTGGGGGTCCGCGGGGAACCGCGCTATCGAGGCGAGGACAATCAGCGCGTCCTGACCGAACTTTTGGGCCTGACGCCAGAAGAGATCGCCCGCCTCAATGCCGACGGGGTACTCAGCCAACGCGTCCCCGACAATGCGATCTGAGAGCATTCAAAAAAGTGAGCCCGCCTGATTAACGGGCACTGACCAGGTGGTACTCGGCCGTGAGTAACGGCCGGCCACCATCGGCCACGGCCACTCGGCCTTCGTTGACCAGTTTGATCAGATGTGACTGCACGCTCCGTCGAGCCGGCTTATGCAATTCGGGACGCACCTCGGCATACAAGATTGCAACGATGTCGGCGATCCGGTGATGACCAGTGGCCAGCATCTCCACAATCTGGGCTTCACGCAGCAGTCGATGGGCAATCAAGGCCTCGACGTACTCGGCCCCGTCCTCACGGGGCGGGCCGTGCGTAGGCCACAACACCGAATCCGCGCGGGCTGCAACTTTTCGAAGTGACTCGATGTAGTCACCCATGTCCCCATCGGGGCTCGACACCACGGTGGTGCTCCACCCCATGATGTGATCACCCGAAAACAACGCCGATTCTTCCTCCAACGCAAAGCATGTGTGATTAGAAGTGTGGCCAGGGGTGTGGATTGCTTTGATCGTCATCCCGAAGCCCTCAAAAGCGAGATCCCCGTCAGCCACGGCAATCTGGGGAGTGAAGTCGTAGTCGGTGCTCTCCTCCACCTCCGCAGACTTCTCCTGGCCTGGTTCCTGGTCAGTTGGCGTGTCTGAATCTGCTGCCGCATCAGTTGCGGGCTCTGGATCGCGATCGGCGAGATCCTGCTCGGTGGGGCGCGGGTGGGGGCCGTAGGCGATCGTCGGTGCGCCGGTCTGCTCAGAGAGCCATGCGGCCAAGGGCGAGTGATCGGCGTGACAATGCGTGATCAAGATTGCCCGCACCCGTTCGGTGGCCAAGGCCGCGGCCAGAGCATCGCGGTGCGAATCCAAACGAGGTCCGGGATCCACCACCACCACATCACCGTGGCCGATCACGTAAGTGCCGGTGCCGAGATAGGTGAACTTCGATGGGTTCTTAGCGATCACCCGTCGGATCATCGGGCTGACCTGATCTACCCGGCCGTACTCCACGGCGTCAGGGTCCAAAGTGCGATAGGTGGGAGCAGCCATCTTCTGACCGTAGTGGGCGCCCGTCCGCCACGGGGATCCGGCCGTCACGAGGGACGAGCAAAGGCGGGAATCAATTCAGATCCCGAGCGGTTATCCCCCGGGAGGAAGGGAATCTTGATGCGGCCCGACACCAAGCCAGTGACTGACCAGTTCATGGATCTGCGCAATATCAATATCGACAGCGTGCGCGACTGGCTCGGAGATCAACTGCGCAGCCGTGTGGCCGGTGAAAACGCCGACCAGCGTGCGGCGGAGATTCTCGATGCTCCCGGACCGCACTGGTTTGGCCCGGAGGAGCCGATCCGGATCGTCCATGCTGATGCATCGATGTTTGTGGGCGGGTTGCGGGCTCTGCTGTTTCAATCCCTGCACCCATTGGCAATGGCCGGAGTGGCCACTCACAGCGACTATCGGGCAGATCCCTGGGGCCGCCTGCAACGGACCTCCGACTTTTTGTTCGCCACGACTTTTGGGCCAGCGGCACAGGCCGAACGCGCCGTGGAGATCGTGCACCGGGTCCATGAGCGTGTCACCGGCACGGCCTCTGATGGACGGCCGTACGCAGCCAATGATCCGCATCTTCTGCGATGGGTTCATGTGGCCGAGGTGGACAGTTTCCTCACCGCTTTTAATCGTCACGGGGCCCAAAAGCTCAGCCCGGAGATGCAGGATCGCTACGTGGCGAACACCGCTGTGATCGCACGGGCCCTCGGATCAGAGACCCCGCCTGAATCTGTAGCCGAACTCCGCGAACAGCTGCGGGCCTTCAGACCCGAACTGCGCGGGACCCCCGAGGCTCGCCAAGGCGCCCAATATCTCTTGTTCAAAGCTCCGCTACCGCCTGCGGGTCTCGCTGTCTACGGGGTCTTAGCCGCTGCAGCGGTCGCCATGTTGCCGGCGTGGGCCCGCCTGCCCTTGCGGCTCCCCTACCCGCCGGTCACTGAAGCCGTTGCGTTCCGGCCAGCCGGGGAGGCGCTGACTCGCACGCTGCGTTGGGCGATGGCTCCTCAATCTCGATTCAACTGATCGGATCATTCGGTCTGATAGCCCGGCGCATCCCGGCCGTCAGCGGGCGAGAGAGCCTGCAATAAGGTGTGGCGATGAGCGCTGGCGAACTCCCCGAACTCGGCTGTTATACCTTGGCCGGCGCACCCCGTGATACGAGGGCCGTTATTAATGAGGTCCGTACCGCCGAGGCCATGGGACTCGGCAGCGTGTTCATCTCCGAGCGCTTTAACGTCAAAGAGGCCGCCACCTTGAGCGGGGCCGTGGCTGCGGTCTCCGAGCGGATCGGCATCGCCACCGCCGCAACGAACCACAACACCCGCCATCCGGTGCTCTTAGGGGCGTTCGCAACGACCATGCATCGATTCTCGGGTGGGCGTTTTACCCTCGGCCTCGGGAGAGGGATCGACAAACTGATGGGGGCGCTCGGCATGGCGCCGGTGACCACCGCCCAGTTAGCTGACATCGCTGGCCTGATGCGAAGGCTCTTTCGCGGTGAGGTCATCGTCGGTCATGATGGGCCGGCCGGGAAATATCCCCTGCTGGTACTCGATACCAACTTCGATGAACACATCCCCCTCGGCATCACCGCATTTGGTCCGAACACCCTGGAGCTCGCCGGCCAGATGTTTGATGCCGTGATCCTGCACACCTTTTTTACTGATGAGACGTTGGCGCGTTGCGTTCGCACGGTCAAACAGTCTGCCGAGCGGGCCGGACGCGACCCCGACAGCGTGCGGGTCTGGTCCTGTTATGCAACCATCGGCGATCACCTTCCCGAGGATCTTCGGCTCCTCAAGACAGTGGGCCGCTTAGCCACCTATCTGCAGGCCTACGGGGACTTGATGGTGCGCACCAACGATTGGGATCCCGCTGTCCTGGAGAGGTTCCGTGCAGACCCGTTTGTGTCCTCTTTTCGGGGTGCTCTCGATCAGGTGGCCACCACCGAACAGCTCGAATATGTGGCCACGCTGATTCCTCCGGCCTGGCTGGAGCCTGCGGCCACCGGTTCGGCCATCACGTGCGCCCGAGCGGTGCTCGGTCAGTTTGATCTGGGAGCCGATGGGGTGATCCTCCACGGTGCATCGCCCACCGAACTCGCTCCCGTGGTTGAGGCCTACCGAGATCTGCGCCCGCTCGGGCGTTTCGATCACCTCGCCGCTAACCCCGGGGCCTGAGCGGTCGCGATCACAGTGTCAGCGACAGGTTCCCTTTTGGCATAACCACCACTCCGCCCGGTAGTTCGAGCCACTGCGCCATCGCCTCCAATTCCTCCATCACGGCGCTGGCGACATCGGCCTCCGAAGGAGTTCCGAGCAATCTCTCCTCAATCCAGGCCGCCTGTACCCGCAGTTGACCTGCGGCACGATCGGCCTTCAGATCACAACGCCCCACAAGTTCGGTACCTAACAGGAACGGCATCACGTAATAGCCGTAGCGCCGCGCTGCGGCCGGGGTGTAGATCTCGATCCGGTATCTAAACCCGAAGAGCCTCTCGGTGCGATCTCTGTTCCAGACCAAAGGATCAAAAGGACTGAGCACGGCCTGAGCAGCAACATGAGGGATCGATCCGAGTGTCGATGGCATATAAGCGATCGGCTCCCAAGACTCGACGCTGACAGGTCGCAACTTGCCCTCTTCCACGAGCACAGCGATCAACGGTCTCACATCTGCGGGGCGTTGACGGTGGTAGTCAGCGAGATCCTCCAAGGTCCCGACACCAAGATGCCGGGCCGCTGCGATGAGGAGTTCCGAACGGGCCTCGACCTCGGTGGGCGTGGGCACGGCCAATAGTGCGGCGGGGATCATCCGCTCAGTGAGGTCATAGACCCGAGCGAAATCACGCGGCCTGCGTTGAGCCGTGATCTCTCCTGAATAAAAGAGGTATTCGAGCGCCAGTTTGGCGTCATCCCAGTCCCACCACGGGCCTTTCGGCCGGGAGCGTTCGCTGAGGTCCGCTGCCACCACTGGGCCCTCTGACTCCACCCGGGCCCGCACGTGTTCGATGTAACCGGGCCGGCGTTGAGCCAGCGCTTCTACCCGTCGCCACGGATGGGCGCCCCGCATTTTCCATCGATGCAGGTGATGGTCAGTGGTAGGGACATGGGAGGCCTCATGCACCCAGTACTCAAAAAGTTCGCCATCGGTGGTGGCCGCTGGGATCAAGCTGCGGGGATGGGCGCCAAGTCGCGCCCACAAAATGAGTTCTTGACTCCTCGCCACCACGTTGACCGAATCGATCTGGATCACACCCATATCGGCCATCGCCCGCCGAAGATGACGCCGGTCTACTCGCCCGCTTGGCCGGGGTCGTGCCCACCCCTGCGCAGCCAGAGCCAGCCGGCGTGCCTCCTCCAAAGAGATGACATTTGAGGTCCTCTTGAGGGACCGGGTGCTCGACATAGCCTCTCGGACACCGGTGGATCTGCGAGAGACCGGCGTTGCTCAGGACCTGATCAGTCGGCCACGGTGATGGTGACCGAGTGGATCACCACATCGGTGGCCGGGCGGTCGTTGCGATCTGTTTCCACCCGTTGCATCTCATCGACAATCTCCAAGCCTTTGACCACCTGGCCGAACAAGCTGTAGGCCGGGGGGAGGCCGGTGCCCGAAGGGCCAGAGACCACAAAGAACTGACTGCCGTTGGTGTTCGGGCCAGCATTGGCCATGGCCACCGAACCGATCTGATACTGACCAGGCTTAGGTAGTTCGTCATCAAATCGGTAGCCGGGGCCGCCACGGCCGGTGCCGGTTGGGTCCCCGCCCTGGCACATGAAGCCATTGATGATGCGGTGGAAGATCACGCCGTCGTAGTAGTGGTTAAGGGCGAGGAACACGAAGTTGTTAACAGTCTGAGGGGCCCGCACCGCATCGAGAGCGATCACCAAATCACCGAGGCTGGTGCTCATCGTGGCGGTGTAGCGCTGATCGGGGTCGATCCCCATCTCCGGCGGGGCAGGAAACTGCTGTGTCTTCGGAGCGGAACCATCGAAAGGGGGGAACGGTGATGACATGGTTGCTAAGGCTACCGCTGGGTGCCCATCTGACCCACAGCGATAACCTGCCCACCGTGACCGACTCGAACCAATTCTCTGATCCGGCCACTGCGCATGAGGCCGCCCGTGCTGAACTCATCGATCTCGAAGCGATCCATCGTGATCTCGAGGACGTGGAAGCGGCGTTGGCCCGCCTCGATGCCGGCACCTATTGGACCGATGAAGTCACTGGCGACCTTCTCGATGAGCACCGCCTGAGCACCCACCCGCTCGTCCGTCGTAACCCTGTCCCCGAGGCCCCCCAATGAGCGTGCGCACCATTTCAGGTCTTGGTGAGATCGCTGCCCGAGAGGTGGCCCTCATGGAGGTCATCGCCGGCATCTGTGGAGACTGGATCGCCGAGGAGCGGACCTCCACGCTCCGACCGCTGTGGGCCGACATCGCCCAGTCCCACGCCTGGTATCGCCAACTCTGGTCCCAGCGCTTTCCGGTCATTCCCGGTCACGACCTGAACTCCGCCACCGACCCTGAGATCAATTTTCCGATCGCCGACCTGATCGCTCAGACCCGAAGCCTGCTCGATGCAGCCGACGATGACCAGTCACGGCTGCGCACCGTGACGACGGTGACCATCCCGGCCACTCTCAGCCGGATCGAAGCCATCAACACCGCACTCCTGCGAGACCTCGATCGGCCTACCGCAGTGATCACCGATCGGATCCAAATGGATCTCAATCGACTCCTGTACGCAGCATCGCAGGTCTGACAGGATCTCAGCATGGGGATCTCCACCACGCTGACTCGCATCACCACAGAACCTGGAATCACCATTGAAGTGGTTTCGGCAGGAGATCCCTCGCATCCAACAGTGATGTTGTGTCATGGCTTCCCGGAGAGCGGGCATTCGTGGCGGCACCAGATCGAACCCCTTGTGAACGCTGGCTTTCATGTGATCGTCCCCGATCAGCGGGGCTACGCCTCCTCCAGTGTTCCGTCCGATGTACTGGCCTACGGGGCCGCGCAACTGACCGGGGACCTCGTGGCCATTCTCGATGCTTTTGGGGTGGACCAAGCAGTCATGGTCGGCCACGACTGGGGGGCAATATTGGTCTGGCATATGGCCGAACTGCACCCCGAACGCACCCGGGCCGTGATCGCAGCCAGTGTGCCCTACACCAAATGGCCGATGGCTCCAACGGACCTGTTCCGCTCGGTCTACGGGGACCGGTTCTTCTACATGCTGTACTTCCAAGAGGTCGGGCCTGCTGAAACAGAACTTGAGGCCGATGTCCGTCGCACCATGCACACCGTGTTGTGGGCAGCCTCCGGGGAGAAATATGGGGCGGGCGGCGAAGTAGAGATGCCCGCCCTCGATCAGATCGGCTGGGTGGACTCAATGGTGCTCGGCAGCGGATCGATCCCACACCAACTGCCCGACTGGCTGACCCCCGAGGACTTTGAGGTGTACGTCTCCCAGTTCTCTACAAGCGGTTTCTTCGGTCCGGTCAGTTGGTATCGAAACCTGGACGCGAATTATTTACTGACCCGGCACATCCCCCCAACGGACCTCACCATGCCTACCTTCTTCATCGGTGGCACACATGACCCGGTGACCGCAGGACGCCCCGGTTACATCGAATCCATGGAGCACGCCTTACCTCACCACCGTGGCACCGTGATCATCCAAGGCGCCGGCCACTGGATCCAGCAAGAAGCCCCCACCGAGTTCACCGCAGCACTGCTCAGTTTCCTCGGGCAGATTTGACGGGTTATCTCTCCTGCAAGGGTCGCACGATCGGGCGGGTCCAGCCGCGGCCAGAGAGTTTGCCCGGGGGTGGCCAGTTCCCATCTCGGCTGTAGGCCCACCACTCACAGGGGTTGCAGTAGTAGGCGTAGGTATCGATGAGCGCAAACAAGGTGGGTGCTGGAGCCTTTTTCCTGCGCCGATTGAACGTATTAGCTAGCGCCACCGCGACCGCAACAACCGTCCCAACAGCCATCGACCCGCCGTACACCACCGGATACAACGGCCCGAGCGCTCGGGCTTGATTGATGTGGATCTGTTCGTGGTCCGTCACCAATGTGACGCTGCGATCCTGAGTGAGATCCCCTGCCCCCGAGACCACATTGCCGAGAGTCACCACAAACCCTTTGCGAGGCCGAAACCCGCCCGAGTACACATGTCGGTTGTGACGCTGACTCAAGGCCTCGCTGTAGCGAGCCGGGCGACCAGAGATCGTCGCCAAAGCAGCGACCAGATGGGAGGCGAGGCCCGCCGATGTCGTGGCGAGCGCCCAGGTGGAATCCACACCAAAAGCGAGTGATCCTCGCAGATCACGCCATCGGTAGATCTGACGCCACCCGCCGATCAGACCGTTGGCGGCCCCGATCGCCACACCGGCGGACCGCCATCCGACCAGCCGGCCGGTCAGCCCTCCGAGCACGGCACCAGCGAGACCTGCACTCACGGTCTCCAAGGCTCGGGACCGTGAGTCTGTCAACTGAGCTCCAGAATCAACTCGGGATCAGTTGCTGCGCAGTTTGGCTAACAAACGAAGGAACTCGAGGTACAACCACACCATGGTCACGAGCAGACCAAAGGCTGCAAACCACTCGTAATGCTTGGGCAGGCCTTCGGCCACACCGCGCTCCACGAGATCAAAGTCGAGCGCCAAGTTAAATGCTGCGAGACCGCAGACAAACAAACTGAAGCCGATGCCGAGCAGGCTCGGGCTGGACAGGAACGACACATTGCCGCCGAAAGCCCCGATCACAAACGAGACCACGTACATCAACATGATGCCCATAGTCGCTCCCACAACGATCCGTCGGAAGCGGTCGGTCACCTTGATTACACCGGTACGGAACAGCACGAGCATGACAAAAAAGACTGAGACCGTGGCAGCTGCAGCCTGAACGACAATGCCGTCATACGCTGTTTCAAAGGCTTTGGAGATTGCGCCGACCGCAAAACCTTGGGCGAGGGCGTAGAGCGGGCCGAGGACCCGGGCCCACTTCGGTTTGAAGGCCAACGTGATCGCTAATCCGAAGCCCACGACCACACCGATCATCGCCAGACCTGGCAATGACAACTGTTGGACACCGTCGGGTCCGGTCGGGCCGGGCTGGGTGGCTGCCCACCCGAAGGCCGCGGACACGAGTAATAAAGTGAACAATACGAGGGCAGCCGAAATCGTGCCTCCCACCGTCATCGTCTGTTGGGACCATGGTGTGACCGGCCCGTCGTTGACTGGAGGCGCACCGGGAGCGCTGCGAGGAACTTCGAATCGATCCTGGTCCCGCTGAGGCGGACCCCAAGAGTCCCCGGCCTTCTCAATAGAGGATTCGTTGAACAATGGATTGGGCATGCTGTCTCCTCGACCTGTCCTTCCAACGCAGTAGGCCAGATTGTACTGACTACCGGACTAAAGAGATACGGACCCCTCTCCGAAGGGAGACCTATCGGTACTGCTGATCCAAGCCAGCCCATTATCTGGAACCGCGATAGTGGTCGGAGATGGTCATATCGAGGGTTGACCGGACCGAGAGCGTCGGTATGTTAGTGCTCAACGCAGTGCCAGTGAAGTTTTCGCAGTAAGAGAAGTTTTCGTCCACGGAGCGCATCTGCTGCTCCACCGGACTTCGACAAGCAGGGAGCCACCGTGGCCAAAGATCGTGTCGATAGAGACGATGAAGACCTTGTCCGTTTATATCTCTCTGATATCGGCCAGTACACGCTGCTGACCAAAGACGATGAGGTTCGTCTCGCTAAGGCGATCGAAGCCGGCAAGGAAGCCGCGGAGGCTCTCGAGAGCACCACCGAGGACCTCAATGCGGCCCGCAAGCGCGAATTGCGTCGCACCGCCCGCCAAGGCGAGGAAGCGGAACGACAGTTTGTTCAGTCCAACCTGCGGCTCGTGGTATCGATCGCCAAGAAGTATCAGGCCTCGGGTCTGCCGCTTTTGGACTTGATCCAAGAAGGCAACCTGGGCCTGATGCACGCCGTCGAGAAGTTCGATTGGCGCAAAGGCTTCAAGTTTTCCACTTACGCCACGTGGTGGATCCGCCAAGCCATCACCCGTGGAATCGCTAACACTGGCCGCACCATTCGCCTCCCCGTCCATGCGGGTGACACTTTGGCTCGACTCCAAAAAGCCCGCTCTCGGCTTGAACTCAAATACGGCCGGCCGGCCACCTTGGCGGAGCTCTCCCGTGAGGTGGAGATGCCCGAGGATAAGGTCACCGAGGCTTTGCGCTTCGCTGCTGAGCCGCTGTCGTTGTCGGAGCCCTTGCGTGAAGATGGCGATGCCGAACTCGGCGATGTGGTTGAGGATCGTTCGGCTGAATCGCCTTTCGAGGTGGCCGCTACGGCATTGCTGCCCGAGGAAATCACTCGGCTCCTCGCTCCCCTTGATGAGCGTGAACGCGAGATCCTCAAACTACGTTTCGGTCTCGATCGTGGCGAACCCCGTACCCTCGAAGAGGTTGGCGAGCACTTCAACTTGACCCGGGAACGAATCCGTCAGATCGAGGCCCGTGCGATGAGCAAGTTGCGTCACCCATCGAGCGACACTGGCGCTCGCGACCTGCTCGCAGTCTGACCCCTGTTCCAGACCACAGTCACCCTCCCTGCTGCGGCCCCCTTTGCTGCGGGGCCACTGCTTGAGTTTTTGTCTCAGCGCGCCCTCGCCGGCAGTGAATCAGCCACCCCGGGCCGGTTCCGTCGGGCGATGCGCGTGTCCCCTTACGGCTACGTTGCGGCGAACCCCAGCGCCCGAAAGAACACAGACCGTGACACAGGTCGTGACACCGTTCGTGACACAGGTCGTGACACAGGTCAGGCGCTCGTCGACATCGGTTTCGGTGCAGATGGCGTGGTCCTCACGGTCACATTGTCTGAAGACACCGAACACTCCCCGAGCCATATCACCGAGATCCAGGACCGGGTCCGCAAATGGCTCGACCTCGATGCCGACGCGGTCGCAATCGATGCTCATCTCAGCCGGGATCCATCGCTCGCTCCACGCGTACAGGCCATTGCGGGTCTACGGGTTCCGGGCACAGCCGATCCGTTTGAAACGGCGATCCGAGCGATCATCGGCCAACAAGTCTCCGTGGCGGGGGCTCGCACCGTGGCCGGGAGATTGGTCCTCGCACTGGGTGCCCCTTTGCAGATCCCCGATCCCGAAATCACCCGTTTGTTCCCCGGTCCCGCAGAGATCCTCGCTGCGCCCGATGATCTTTTCGCCATGCCTGAAGCCCGGCGACTCACAATCCGCCGGTTTGCCGAGGCAGTGCTCCACGCTGCGGTTGATCTCGAGGTTCGCTCCGATAATCCGGTGGCGGAGATCTGCGCTCGCCTGCTCGCAATCAAGGGGATCGGGCCCTGGACCGCTTCCTACATCGCGATGAGGGCCCTGGGCGATCGCGACGTGTTCCTCCCCACCGATCTCGGGGTGATCCGCTCCATGGAGCGGCAGGTTGCACCCATCGACCCCGAACGCTGGCGGCCGTATCGGTCCTATGCGCTCCATCACCTCTGGCTCGCCTGAGCCATTGGCGGAGGTGGACGGGAATCGAACCCGCCGGACGAGGATCGCTCGTCCCAACCGCTTTGAAGGCGGCGGTGCCCACCAGGCGCACGGACACCTCCAATGTGCACGGTATCGGCTGACTAAGGTGCGCCACATGTCCGGCGCACCATCACCGTCCACAAAAACGTTGTCAGCCCACGATCAGGTGATCTTTTGTACCGACACCGTCGCTGCAACTCACGCCGCAACCTTCGCTGCACTCCTGCCCAACGTGGAGATCCTCCAACTCGTTGACGGCGAAGAGATCTCCGATGCGGATCGTGACCGGATCACCATCGCCTTCTTTTCAGGAGACGCCTACCCCGAACGCAGCCCTCAGTATCTTCGCGTCGCCCTCAAGGCCCCGAATCTGCGCTGGTTACACACCTTTTCTGCCGGTGTGGATTCACCGATATTCCAGTCCCTCATGGCCCAAGGCATTACCGTCACGAACTCCTCAGGGGCGTCGGCCAGACCCATTGCTCAGACCGTGATGATGTACCTGCTCGCACTCAGCCGTGATCTCCCGGCCTGGTTCCGTGCCCAGCAACAAAGTCGTTGGGATCAACGTCGCATCGCTGATCTCGAGGGGATGCGGCTCGGCATCATCGGGATGGGTCCGATCGGTTCCGAGGTGGCGCGGCTCGCATTGGCTTTCGGCATGCGGCCAATCGGAATGCGCCGCAGCATCACCGGAACCGAACCCTGCGAAACTTGGACTTTGGATCGGATGATGGAACTCGTCGCACAGGTGGACGCTCTCGTGCTCGCCATCCCGCTCAGCGATTCCACCCGGCATCTCGTCGATGCCAACGTGCTCGCAGCGATGCCTCAAGGATCCATGCTGATCAACGTTGCTCGGGGCGGTGTCGTAGACGAGCAGGCTTTGATCAATGCCCTGCGCAGCGGGCCTTTGGGATCGGCGGCCCTCGACGTTTTCGCTACCGAACCGCTGCCGAGCGATAGTGCCCTGTGGGCCATGGACAATGTGATCATCACCCCTCACTCCTCTGGTTCCACGCCGAGCGCCGATCATCGAGCGGTGGAAGTGTTCATCGCCAACCTCGGCCATCTCGCTGCCGGTGAAGCCCTGATCAATCAGGCCACCGTGACAATTTCCAGCTAGGCCAATTTCCAGCTAGGCCAATTTCCAGCTAAGCCAATTTCCAGCTCGGCCAATTTCTGGCTCGGACAGTTTCGGGCTCGTCCCACAGTTCACACTATTTCTGCCGCTTCATGATTGTGCTTGCCCATCTGAGCGCACGGCCTCCCCCGAAGTGATCCATCACCTCGGAGGAAACATGTATAACCCAGACCGACCCACATCGGATCGATTCACATCACGCGAGCCAGTACCTCACCTGACCACCATGTGCTGGTCAGCCAAGGGCGGCAGCGGCACCACAGTCATCACGGCATCGCTCGGCCTGTGCTCGGTGAGTCCGGTCACCTTGATTGACCTCGCCGGTGATCTCCCGGCCGTCCTCGGCATCGCCGAACCCGCCGGACCCGGCATCTTGGAGTGGCTCCAATCCACGGTCCCCGTTGATCGCCTCAGTGACATCACCATTGAGGTGACTGAAGGGGTGGCCCTGCTCCCCGCAGGGCGGGGCGATCGTCACCGACCGAGCACCCGGTGGCCCGAACTCATGGCTGCGTTGACCACCGAGCAGCACCGGGTGATCATCGATGCAGGAACCGGTCAGCCACCCACCGCCGCCCACAATCTGGTGGATCGGTCGCTGCTTGTGACGCGAGCTTGCTATCTCGCATTGCGGCGGGTGGTGTCATCACCGATTCGCCCCACCGGCATCATCCTCGTTAGCGAAGTCGGTCGGGCCCTGCGTGAGGTGGATGTTGAGGCTGCAGTCGGAGCGCCGATTCTGGCCAACGTTTCCCTCGATCCGCAGATCGCCCGCTGCGTGGATGCCGGCCTCATGGCGGCGCGCCTGCCAAGAATGATCCGCCGCGATCTGGACGCTGCTGCGTGAACCGACACGGCCGATCCTCCACCACGATCACCTGCGGACCCACCGACGAAACCTTGGTCCAAATGCTTTGTGAGCGCGTGTCTGCCCTCCCTGGTGACGCAGAGGAGTTGGTTTGCGATCAACTCGGCATGCTCGCTCCGCTTCTCGACGGGACCCGTCGGGAGCGGTTGATCCGAGCTGCAGTAGCCAAACTGATCGGACTCGATCAGTTGGATCTCCTCATGGCCGACCCTCGGGTAGACGAAATTTTGATCAATCGGGCCGGTCAAGTCTGGGTGGAACGCGAGGGACATCTCACCACCTCGGATCCGATCCCAACGGCGAGTCTGTCGGTGGTACTCGAACGGATTCTCGCCCCGCTTGGACGACGCCTCGATCGCAGTTCTCCAATCGTGGACGCTCGACTCCCCGACGGCTCTCGAATCTGTGCGGTGGTGCCACCGGTTGCGGTGGATGGCATCACCATTGCGATTCGTCGCCTTCGACGCAGCGAACTTCGGCTCATTAACTTCGGTCCGCCGCCGGTGGCTGAACTGGTGTCTGAACTGATCGAACGTCGCTGCAACATCGTGATCGCCGGCGGCACCTCAAGCGGCAAAACATCTCTGCTCGGGGCAATCCTCGATCTGCTGCCGCCGACCGAGCGGGTAGTCCTCATTGAGGACACGAGCGAAATCACTGTGGATCCTTCCCGTCATTTGGTCCGCCTTGAGGCCCGGGCTCCGAGCCCTGAGGGGCCACCAGCGGTCACTGTGGGGGATCTGGTCCGCACCGCATTGCGACTGCGGCCGGACCGGATCGTGGTCGGTGAGGTGCGCGGCGAGGAGACCCTCGGTCTAATCCAAGCGCTGAACACCGGCCACTCCGGCTCGTTATCCACCTGCCATGCAAACTCCGCTCCCGAGGCGATCGCCCGACTTGAAACATTGCTCCTCCAAGCCAGTCCGCATTGGCCGCTCGCCGTGATTAGGCATCACCTGCGTTCCTCGATCGATGTCGTGATCCATCTCTCGCGCTGTGCCGGTACCGGCCGACACATCACCGAAATCCACGAAGTTGGCGCACATCTTGGTGGCCAGGCCGCCTCGGAAATCCTGATGCGGCCCCTCTATCTCGATGGCGAGATCTGTGAGGAACCTCAGAGATGTCGCAACTAACAATCCCGCTCAAGGTCGCGGAGGTGGCCGATTGGTGTGAGGCTCTCGCTCGACGCGTCCGAGCCGGCGACACCTTGGCCCTCGGCATTGTTGAGGTGCCCTGCGGACCAAGTGTCAGACCCGCAATCGCACCGTTGCGTCTGCGCATTCAACGCGGGACAGACCTTGTGACAGCTTGTACCTCGGCAATCGACGGCCCTAGTTCTTCGGACCCATCCCCCGGTGGCAGAGCGCTCCGAGAGACCCTCGGGATCATCAGAGTCTGCTCGCTCGGATCACCTCACACCGCCCACACCCTCGATCGGGTCGCGGGCCACTTACGGATCCGAGTGGCACTCACCGCCGAAGTTCGTTCCCATACCGCATCGGCACGCCTTTCGGCTCGGTTGCTGACTGCGTTACCGATCGTCGCTGTGGGGTTGACGGTCATGATCTCACCGGACTCGGCCAGAGTGTTCACTACCCCCGCGGGGCTGCTCTGTCTCAGCGTCAGCCTCGGCCTCAACGCCGTCGGATGGCTATGGATCCGTTCTCTGATCACCGCCGCCGAATCGTGACAACGGGGACCACGCGCCCAGCGGTAAGGAGATTCCCACTTCCCCGCGCCCTTGGCCCAGCGGCCGCTGTGATCTCACACCGACTCTCGCGTCTGCGGATGCTGCGGCGGGATCAGATCGCACAGTTTGGCCGTGAGCGATGGGTGCTCATCGCCACCACACTCCTCGCCGCTGTGGCCCTCGGCTGGCAGATCGCTGTCATCGTTGTGATCTTGGTGCCCACATGGAGCCGCCATCAGGCCCACCGACTCCAGTTACGCGAGAGCGCGCAAATTGCCGACGCACTTCCTGACGGGATCGACATGTTGATGCTCTTCATTCACTCGGGATGCACGCCAGTGAGAGCCTTCGAACAACTCCGCACGCTCTGCGCCCCTGCACTGTGGCCAGCCCTCGACAGGTTGCTGCTTCAACTTCGCAGGGGCCAGCGGTTAAGCGACGCACTCCCCGTGTTGACCACAGCGCTCGGCCCACAGATGATCGCTGTGGTGGACGCCTTACGGTCCGCAGATCATTACGGCACTCCGCTCGGCCCGGCCCTCGATCGGATCAGCGACCAACTGCTTCGGGAACGACAGCATCGAGCGGAGATCGCAGCGCGCACCTTGTCCGTACGGATCACCTTTCCGTTGGTGTTGTGCATCCTTCCCGCCTTCGCATTCGGAGCCCTCGGCCCGGTTGTGATCAGTGCGCTCGGCACCGTGGCCTCCCTCGACATCAGATGATGTCCGCCCGCACCAACACCGTGAAGAGACCAGATGCTGGACCCGGGTACTCGGCCGGAATGTGGTCTGGTCGCCTCACCCCACCCAAAGGATTCCCATGAACTTGTTGATCACCATGACCATTTTCCTTGCCGCCGGTCTGACAGCGACGGTCTTCTCCCTTGCGAGTGCTCATCGGCGTTTGTGCCTTTTTGAAGAAGGTGATCTCGCCGATCCCCAGCACCGAGGAGATGAGGCCCACGCCGAGCAGGGTCAAGCCACCACGGAATACGCCCTCGTGCTCCTCGGGGCAGGACTGATTGCTCTGATTCTGATCACCTGGGCCACCACCGGAGGGGCGGAGGGACGGATCGGCCAACTCTTTGACTCGGTGATCGACACCATCACCTCACGAATCTGAGAGTCAGGACAGACCTGATCGAGCCGTACCGCACCATTTCTGCGAGAGCACGAAAAGACAGCTCCGGTCAGGCCGCCATTGAACTGGCCCTCAGCCTGCCGTTGTTGGCGCTGTTACTCATGGGTGTGATCCAGGTGGGCCTGATGGTCCGCGAACAGCTCCACCTCGAGTTCACTGTTCGTGAGACCGCCAGGGTCGCTGCTCGTTCTGCTGATCCGGTCTCTGCGGCCACCGAGATCAGCACGGCGTTGTTGAAACGGGCCCCCACGGAGATCAGCATCAACATCCTGCCCGGTCCGCATCATGGCACCGAGATGATCAAGGTGCAGATCTCCGTGACTGCGCACAGTTCTGTACCGCTGATCGGCGCCGTGTTCAAAGATCGCCGATTGCAGGCCACAGCCACGATGGCGAGGGAGCCGCCGTGATCGATCAAAAGATCGGGTACCGCCGGCGTGCTTGGCCCAGCCCTGACCTTGGCCGATTACCCTGACGGCGTGGCCGGTCCGACCAAAGACACCTCTCGAACGATCTGGGTCTTTGGTGACCAACTGAACTGCGATATCGGCCTGCTCGCCAACGCAGACCCCACCACAGATCGCATCTTGATGATCGAAAGCGCGGCCAAGATCACCGGGCCCCACGGTGAGGGTCAAAGTTGGCACCGACAACGCCTCCATCTCGTGATCACTGCGATGCGCCGCTGCGCCATCGAGTTACGTTCCCGAGGCTTTGAGGTAGACCTTCGCCGAGCAGACAGTTTTGCTACGGGGCTAGCCGCTCACCGAGCCGAGTTTCATCCCAGTTCGATCTGCGCCACCGAGCCTTCCAGTTTTGATGCGGTCGCGATGTGTCGGCGCGAAGGGATCACACTGACTCCAAGCGTCCAGTTCACCTGCGATTACCGAGCCTTTGGCGAATGGGCTAGCGGTCGCAAACAGTTAAAAATGGAGGACTTCTACCGCTGGCAGCGCCGCAGGCTCAACTACCTCATGGAACCCGATGGTGAGCCGGTCAGTGGCCAATGGAACCATGACCACGAAAATCGCGAGCCGCCACCGAAGACCGATATCTGGCAAGCGGCGCTGAGAGAACCCCTTGATGAGATCGACGCCGAGGTGATCGCCGACTACGGCCTCGCTGCGGATGCCCCACACCTGTGGGGAGCGATGCCCGACGGCACCTGGGCTACGAGTAGGTCTGGGGCGCTGCGACGGCTCGCCCACTTCTGCAAGCACCACGCACCGATCTTCGGGCCTCATGAGGATGCGATGACCACTCAGTCCTGGCATCTGGCTCACTCGTTGTTATCTCCCTACTTGAATCTTGGCCTGCTCACCCCCGTGGAGGTCTGCGATGCGGTGGAGGAGAGTTACCGCCAAGGGTTGATCCCGATCGCCTCAGCCGAAGGATTGATCCGCCAGATCATCGGGTGGCGCGAATACATCTGGGGTGTGTACTGGCTGTGGATGCCCGAATATCGCACCCGCAACGAACTCGGTGCCCATCGCCACTTGCCACCGGTCTTAACTGGGGCCTCGGGTACCGAGATGCGCTGTGTGAGTGAATGCCTGAGCGCTCTGGAGAACCACGCCTATACCCATCACATCCAGCGTTTAATGGTGCTCGGGAACTTGGCATTGCTCGCCGAGGTGGATCCGTGGGAGATGACCCAGTGGATGTGGACTCGCTATATCGATGGGGCCGAATGGGTGATGTTGCCCAATGTGATCGGGATGGCGCTGCACGCTGACGGTGGGAAGATGGCTACCAAGCCCTATGCCGCCGGTGGTAACTACATCAACAAGATGAGCGATTACTGCAAAGGTTGCCGCTACGACCATCGCCAGCGCACTGGACCCGACGCCTGCCCGTTCACCACTTTGTATTGGGAGTTCATGGCCCGTCACGAACAACGTTTCGCCCGCAACCCCCGCATGGCCCAACAGATTCGTGCCGCCCAACGTCTGACCGATTTACCCGAGGTCAGGGTGCGCGCTGCTGAGGTCCTTAACCTTCTGGATCAAGGAGCATTATGACGCAGGATCTTTTTCACCTCGCCGTTCCCGAGGAGTGGGCAGAAGCCACGGCGATCGGTGCCTACGAGTTCAGTACCCGCGGTCTGTCTGTGGAGCAGGTCGGTTTTGTGCACTGCTCATATGGCCACCAGCTCGCAGGTGTGGCCAGCCGTTTTTATGGCGACTGCCCCCAGGTGTTGGTGCTGGTCCTGAACACCGAGGTGCTCGCGGGTCATGGCCTTCGCATCGTTGAGGAACCGGCTGCAGAGAACGCCACCGAATTGTTTCCCCACCTCTACGGCCCGATCCCTCTCGATGCCGTATCTGAGGTGCGGCCCTGGAATCGCGAGGCTGAGGGCGGTTTTACCGATCCGCCGATCCACCGATCCGCTAGGCCCTGATCAGGTCAGCGGCGCCGATCGCCGCGGCGTTCCCATTCGCGTTGTTCTTCCTCGAGTGCGGCCTCCTCGGCCACGAGGCGCTCCAGGCTCAAAAGCCGTGCCGGATCGAGGGTGCCGGCTTCAATCGACGCCTGCACTGCACACCCGGGCTCTTGATCGTGTTTGCAATCCCGGAATCGGCAGTGGTCCATCAGTTCAAACAGGTCGGCGAACGCATCCTCGATCCCTCGTCCCGATAGCCACAGGCTGAGGGCGCGCACCCCCGGGGTGTCAATCATCCAGCCTTCACCTGGAATCGGAATCAACTCCGAAGCCACCGTTGTGTGACGGCCGCGCTGGTCTCCCTCGCGCACCGCTGCGGTGGCCTGGGTGGCACGGCCGGTCAGGGCGTTCACCAGTGTGGATTTACCCACACCGCTCGCTCCCAGAAAGGCCATCGTGCGATGACCTAAAGCCATTTCGGTGATCTCACCCATTCCGGCCCCGGAGATCCCGCTCACCACCAAGACCGGTACCCCCACCGCCACCTGCGACAACTCATCACATACCGGGCCGGTGTCTTCCACCAGATCGGCTTTGGTTAAGACGACCACCGGCTTGGCACCCGAATCAAAAGCCAACACGAGTTCGCGTTCGAGGCGGCGCTGATTAGGAGGTGACCCGCAGGAATGAACGAGGAAGACCACATCGATGTTCGCTGCGATCGTGTGAGACTGGGCCCGCGCCCCCTCAAAAGAGGCCCGGCGCACGAACGCACTTTGGCGATCGAGCACGTGCTGCACCCGCTCCCCGTCAGGAGAAATGACCACCCAGTCGCCCACCGCCACGTCGGCGCCAATATTGCGGACCCGGATCATCTCTGGATGATCGCGACCAAAGATCACCGTGCTCCATCCACGATCGAGCCGTGAAACCCGGCCGGGACGCACCAGATCCGGACTTGAATCTGGGCTCGAATCCGCAGCCTCAGGGCTGGCCAGATATGTCTCCCAGACAGCCTGCAGCCCAGCAGTCCACCCGAGATCCGGTTTGGCGGCCAGTGCGCGATCTGTCATCTGCGCTCAACGCTACTGGCCGCTCGGATCGCTCAGTTGGAGACCAGCTCGGGCTCTTCAGCGAGATGATCACTCGGGGCGGGCCCCTCCACATTGAGGCGCGGCAGGATCCGATCCAGCCAGGCCGGCAACCACCAGTTGCGCTCGCCGAGCAAGGCCATCGTGGCCGGCACCAACAGCATGCGCACCAGGGTTGCGTCGAGGAACACCGCAACGGCGAGTCCCACGCCAAACAGTTTCAGGATCCGGTTGTCTTCAAGCAGGAAACTGCCGAACACCACGACCATGATCGCAGCAGCCGCCGTGATCACCCGCGCCGTGGCGGCGAGGCCGTCCGCGACTGATCCAACAGCATCACGAGTCCGGTCCCATTCCTCACGGATCCGAGACAACAAAAACACCTCGTAGTCCATAGACAATCCGAACACGATCGCAAACATGATCATCGGCACGAAAGGTTCAATCGGAGCCGGCTCCACCCCAAACACTGACTTCAGCCACCCCCACTGGAAGATCGCGACCACTACCCCATAGGCCGAGGCGATCGAGATGATGTTCATCAGCACCGCCTTGATCGGGACAAGAATCGAGCGGAACACCATCATCAACAACACAAACGACACGAGCAACACCACGCCGATGAAGATGATCAATCGTTCCGAGAGGTAAGCGGTGAAGTCGATGGAGATGGCCACTGACCCGGCTACATAGACCTCAAGGGGACTATCTCCGAGGGCGGCCGGGATCACCTCCGACCGCAAGCGCTCCACCAAGTTCACGGTGGCCTGATCCTGCGGTGAGGTGGTGGGCACCACCTGAATCAAAAACGCCGTCGGGTTCTCCATTGCGTTAGGCAGCGGTGGGGACACGGTCTGTACACCCGGATCAGCGCCAACAGCGGCGGCGAGAGCAACAAGATCGCCCATCTGGTTCATGCCATTCATCTCACCTGTGATGGTCAACGGACCGTTGAACCCGGGGCCGAAGCCCTCTGCCAACAAGTCATAGGCCTTGCGGGTGGTGGTGTTTGGAGCGAAGTTGCCTTCGTCAGAGAACCCGAGCCGGAGCGATAGTGCTGGCGCCGCAAGCAGCAACAACGTTGCAGCGCCGATGAACAGCATGCTCCAGGGATGGGCCTGCACGAAACGGCTCCACAGATACGGCAAGGTGGTCCGAGGTTCTTTAGGAATCCTGGCTGGGAGGGCTTTGCGCAAGGGGGCGACCGCAAAGCCTGCAAGCAGAATCACACCGGCGATCGGAGCAGCAAACAACAGCGCATGAACTCCGAGCCCGGCACCGAGCAGGGCGATGGACAAGAACCCTGAGGCGATGATCCCTCTCCAGCGAGTGATCTCAATCCGCTCCTGAGCAAACCCCAAGAAGGCTGGCAACAAGGTCACTGCGGCGATCATCGTTACCGCCACCGTGGTGGCTGCACCGATCCCAAGGCCGGAGATGAACTGCAGTCCGATCAGCAACATCCCGAGCAATGACACCACCACGGTCAGGCCGGCGAATAGCACCGCCCGGCCAGCGGTGTCCATCGCGAGTACTGCGGCTTCCTCATAGGACAGACCGCGTCGGACCTCATCGCGAAACCGAGTCACGATGAACAGCGAGTAGTCGATTCCAACGGCGAGACCAAGCATCGCTCCGAGGGTGACTGCAAAGTCCGGGATCCCCATCACCTGCGAGATGATGGCCACGAGGCTCGCCCCGATCCCCACCCCAAACAACGCCACCCCGATTGGCAGACCCATCGCCATGACTGAACCAAAGGACAGAATCAAAATCACGATTGCAAAGGCGAGACCAATCAGCTCAGTCTCAGGCGGATCAAACTCTGAGAGCGCCTGTCCGCCAACTTCCACCTGCAGACCTTGGACCACGGGGATGAGAGCGGCAATCTCCGCGGCAATCTCCTCGCCGATCTCCATCATCTCCGTCTGGCCGAGGGTGGAGCGCAGATTCAATGTCGCATAAGCAATAGTGCCATCGGCATTGATGCGCGGGACACCTCCCATCTCCACCGGCGGGGCGCTATACGGACTGGTCACCGACACTCCATCGATGGCCGCCACCTCGGTAAAGAGTTCTTCCATGGCAGCCACCACTTCAGGATCAGTGACCCCACGTGCTGTTCGGAACACGATCGATGCGGACTGCCCACCTCCCCCGGCTTCACCAAATCCCTCGGTCAACACAGCGATCCCTGTGGCACTCTCTGAGGCCGGGATCTCAAACTCACTCGAGTAGTCCGATCCGATGACGGCGTTGCTGAGGATTCCGATCCCGAGCAGGGATAGCACCCAAATGGCGAGGGTGGCGCGGCGACGTACAAAACACCATCGGGCGAGTCGAGCAAGCATGAGTGACTCCAAACAAGATCAGGGGGAACGGCCGAAACGCTACTAGTGCGTAGCGATTGATTCCACGCCGCAACGACACATCGGTTGAGATTTTTATCCATCCCCAACGAAATTCTTCCGCTCTCCCCCGATTACACCCTAAGCGCCACCAGAATCGCTACTCTGTCGTAGCGTCATGTCCCGATCTGCCGAAGCTCGCCAAAAGGCCCTCACTGCGGCTACTGATCTGTTACGAGTTCGCGGCATCCCCGGTTTCACAGTGGAAGAAGTCGCCAAGACCTCCGGTGTGGCTAAGACCACCATCTATCGACATTGGCCAAACGCTGATCATCTTTTAGCCGAAGCCGTCTCCTGTCAGATCGCACCTCTCCCCACCCCAAACACCGGCTCCCTTGAAGGTGATCTCCGAGCGTTCTTTTCTGCGGTAGTCCCTCCCGAAAGCCTCGAATCCCTCGCTCAGATGTTGACCGGGGTCCTTTACGCAGCAACCTACGACCCGGCGATTCGTGCTGCACTCGAAGAGGCCGTGAGTCGCAGAACCGGTCCCATCAAGACGATCATCGAGCTCGCTCAAGCCCGTGGCGAGGTGCCGGCTTACGTGGATCCGGAACGGGCCGTGGACCTCGTCGAAGGCCCATTTTTGTTTGCCGTCTTGACAGGGCGTTTAACGTTCCAGCCGTCAGAAGTCGACGAGTTGCTGGGATTGATCGTTGCGGGCCTCACCGCAGTCCGATAGACCCCACTGCAGAATGTGATGTCACACCGAGCTCTCTGGTGTGAGATACCCCCTTAATGATTCAGTTCTGTGGGCTGAATCAGATGTATGAAAGGTACCGATGGCTAAGCCACTCGTAGTCGTGGAGTCACCCGCCAAGGCCAAGACCATCTCACGGTTCCTCGGCGACGCCTTCGACGTGCGCGCCTCGGTGGGCCACGTGGCCGATCTGCCCTCCAAGGGCTTGGCGGTGGATGTCGACAACGGGTTTAAGCCCACGTACGAGTTAACCGACCGAGGGTCCCAGGTGATCAAAGACCTCAAGGCTGCGTTAAAGAACGCCAGCGAGCTCTACCTCGCAACAGACGAAGACCGCGAGGGGGAAGCGATCAGCTGGCACCTCCTTGAGTACTTGAAGCCCAAAGTTCCGGTGAAGCGGATGGTGTTCCACGAGATCACCAAAGCGGCCATCGAGCACGCCGTCGCCAATCCCCGCAGCATCGACTACGGGCTCGTGGATGCCGCTGAAACTCGCCGGATCCTCGATCGGCTGTACGGCTATGAAGTCTCCCCCGTACTGTGGCGGCGCGTTAACCGGGGACTGTCCGCAGGTCGGGTGCAGAGCCCATCGATCCGTTTGATCGTGGAACGCGAGCGTGAACGGATCGCGTTCGTCACCGCTGAGTATTGGAGCATCGACCTATCCACGGCCACCAGCCCGGCCTTTTCGGCCAACCTGGTTTCCGTCAACGGGACCAAGGTTGCCAGCGGCAAGGACTTCAACGAGGCCGGAGTCCCTGACACAAAGGTGATTGCGCTTCCCGAGGCCAGAGCCCGAGCACTCGCCAGTGGCCTGGAGCCCGCCACCTTCACCATCCGTTCGGTAGAAGAACGGCCCTATCGATCATCACCAAAAGCTCCGTTCATGACTTCCACCTTGCAACAAGAGGCTGGACGTCGTTTGCGTCTGTCCGCCCAGCAGGTGATGCGTGTCGCCCAAAGCCTGTACGAGCAGGGCTACATCACCTACATGCGTACCGACAATGTGGTCATGTCCGCCGAAGCGATGGGTGCGGTCCGCGATGCCGTGTCGGCTCAGTACGGGGCGAACTTCTTGTCCCCCTCTCCCAAGCAGTACGCCTCTAAGGTCAAAAACGCCCAGGAAGCCCACGAGGCGATCCGGCCGACCACGCCGTTACGCAGCCCGGAGCAGGTGGGGAACGAACTCAACCGGACCGACCTCGCCCTGTACAGGCTGATTTGGCAACGCACCTTGGCCTCCCAGATGGCAGACGCCACCGGTACCACGGTCAGCCTCCGACTCGGCGCAGTATCTGAGGGAACTGAGCCGGGAACCGACTGCGAGTTCGCCGCCTCTGGAACCACAATCACGTTCCCGGGATACCGAGCCGTGTACGCCCAGCGCAGCGCATCGACATCGAAATCCACATCCGGAGTAGACGAAGAAGAGCCAGACAACGGTGGTGATTCCTCCGGTGAAGAGGACGCCAAAGAGGCTTTATTGCCGGTTGTGGCTGTGGGAGACCAGGTCCCTGTGGCCTCAATTATCCCGAATGGCCATCACACCACCCCTCCTGCCCGCTACACCGAAGCCTCGTTAGTCAAGAAACTTGAAGAGCTGGGGATCGGCCGGCCTTCCACCTGGGCATCGGTGATTCAGACCATCCAAGACCGCGGCTATGTCTGGAAGAAGGGTCAGGCCCTGACCCCGACGTGGACTGCGTTTGCGGTGGTCGGTTTGATGGAGCAGCACTTTGACACTCTTGTGGACTATGGATTTACGGCGCGGATCGAAACGGATCTCGACTCCATCGCCAACGGCACCGGTGATAAAGACTCCTGGCTACATCGCTTCTATTTCGGTGATCAGGCGGAACTGATCGGTTTGAAGAGGCTGGTAGAGGAGAACCTCGACTCGATTGATGCTGCAGCGATCAATACCTTTGAACTCGGCCCTGATCCTGATGGCACCATGATCGTGGTCAAGCCCGGCAAGTACGGACCGTATGTGAAGCGCGGTGAGGACACCGCAAGCGTTCCTGAGGATCTGACACCTGATGAACTGACAGTGGCCAAAGCCCTTGAGCTTCTCGCCGCCCCTAAGAGCGATGAGCCAATCGGGGAGCATGAGGGGCTCCCGGTATTCGTCAAGACCGGCCGCTACGGCCCGTATGTGCAATGGGGCACCCCTGAGCAGTTGCCACCCGGCTTATCCAAGCCCAAGATGTCCAGCCTGTTCTCCACGATGACCCCAGAGCGCACCAGCCTCGCCGAGGCCATTGAGTTACTCGGGATCCCCCGCACCGTTGGGGTGGATCCCGCCGATGGGACAGAGATTCTGGCGATGAACGGCCGTTACGGCCCGTATCTCTCCAAAGGCAAGGACAACCGTCCGCTTACGAACGAAGAACAGATTCTGACCGTCACCTTGGAACAGGCGCTCTCGATCTACTCCCAACCAAAAGTGTTCAATCGCGGTGGCCGCAACCCGGGTGCCGCAGGACCATTGCGCGAGTTTGGGGAAGACCCGATCAGCACCCGAGCGGTGGTGGCCAAAGAAGGCAAGTTCGGTCTCTACGTCACCGATGGTGAAACCAACGCAACCCTCGGCAAAGGGGACCGCATCGAAGAAATGCTCCCCGAGCGAGCCTTTGAGTTATTGGCCCTGCGCCGTGAACGCGCCGCCGCCGGTGGTGGGGCTCCATCACGGGGCCGCAAAAAAGCGGCCGCCCGAAAGTCCCCGGCCAAAAAATCGGCCGCAAAGAAGTCACCAGCCAAAAAATCTCCGGCCAAAAAATCGGCCGCGAAAAAATCGGCCGCGAAAGAATCTCCGGCTGGCTGAGCGAGTCAACTCACGATCAAAGCGGTCACCATGCCGAACATGCCATCGGCTCGCTCAGCGTGGGTCAAGATGTGGCAGTGCCAGGCCCATACACCGGGTTCCTTAATCAGGTGCACAACCGTCCACCGTTCGCCCGGAGCGATATTAAACGTGTCTCCAGCCCACGGCACGAGCAACTCCACACCATCGCGAGCGATCACCCAACCGATCGGTTGATGCAGGTGCATCGGGTGTGGCATTAATCCTTCGTTGTAGTAGTTGACCATGATCATGTCGCCCACGTTGGCGAAGTACGGCTCGGTGGCGGGGAAGCTTTTGCCGTTCAGGCTCAGCCCGATCACCCCGGCGTCGTTCAGCACCATGTTGATGATCTGATCAGGAGTCTCTTTGAAACCCTGCTCTACGAGCACCTCGGGGACTTCCATCTGGCCGATGGTCACCGCTCCGAACATGCCGTCGAGAACCTGCTCAGCGCCTGAGTGCGAGTGGTAGATACCCACTGCCTTTTCCACGGCAGTGAACTCATAGGTGAACGTGGTTCCCGGAGCCACCGAGACCTGGGTGTAGGGAGGCACGCCGTCTTGATCATTCTTCACGTATACGCCGTGCCAGTGGATTGAGGTCGGGGAGGGCAGTTGGTTCTCAAGAACCACCTGCACCCGATCGCCCACCTCAAAATGTAACCACGGTGCCGGCACTGTGCCGTTATAGGTCCACGCCTGCACGATCTTGCCGGGCTCCACCTCCCAGTCCACAATCTCTGCGGTCAGATCAAAACGCTTCGTCCCATCTCCAAGAACTGTGGGTTCCAGTCGCTGACCACCAAAAGGTGACTTGGCCTCCTCCACGAACCGCCAGGCCCGTTCATCCATAGCAGCATCCATCGATTGCCAATCCGGGAATCCATGCAGATGGTCCACACCATCGACACTCCCTGTCAGTGGTCCTGGGACGGCATTAATCAAGATGTGTAACTCGCCGATCATCCCCGCCTCGCGATGACCCGGCATATCGCACCACAGGTCAAACACCCCGACGTCAAGGATCCCGAGGTCGAGGGTTTCGCTCTGGCCGGGCTGAAGGTCACTGGTCCGCTGGCCGAGGATCACAAGGTTGTGCACTGCAGCATCAACGTTGGTCACCTTGATCTGTACCCGCCCGGGCGGGGCCATGATGTGCGGAGGGGTGAACTTCATCGAGCCCATCTCGATCTCGATCACCGATACCTGGGATCCGCTGCCGGCGGCTTGTTCACCGCCCCCATCAGTGGAAATTGCAAACATGCCGAGGAACAGTGCGGCTACCGCCACACCGAAGGCCGCCCACCCAAGAAAAGAACGCTCTTGTGATCGTGTCGTCATACCCGCAGAGTGTTTCGAGATCTCCACGCCACCATCAGGGTCGCATTTCCGTCGAGACGAGGACCTAAGTCCCAACCGCAGGCAGATCTGCAGTAGATCTGTACTCAATCTCAGTGAAACGGCACGGTCCACATTAAGACCGAGCCCTCATCTCTTCCCGCCGTCAAGGCGCAGGACCCGCCAAGGGAGGCCGCCCGTGACCGCATGTTCGCCAAGCCGTGTCCACCGGAATAAGCCCGAGCGAGGTCCTGCGGCGGACCGGATCCGTTATCGGCCACCTTCATCACAACATGGCCTTCAATAATTTCGACGGCCACCACAACCTTCGAAGCCTGAGCGTGTCGGGCAACGTTGCCGAGCGCCTCGCGCATCGATGCCACCATCTCGTTGCGAATCTCTTCGGTGATCACCGATTCGAGTGGTCCTTCGAGACGCAAGGCCGGGGTGAAGCCGAGCACCCGGCTGGATTGAGCCATCACATCGGCTAACTCTTGACCCAAATTGCCGTGCGAGGCTGAGGTCCCGAGCGTAAACACAATCGTGCGAACCTCAGAGATGATGCGGTCCACCTCGTCAATGGCCGTCTCCAAGCGCGCCTTTAACTCGTCATCTGCGCTAGCGGCAATTGCCTGAACCGACAGGCCCATCCCGTAAAGATGCTGCAACACCACGTCATGAAGGTCACGGCCGATCCGAACTCGTTCACCGGCCAAGGCGAGCTGTTCGTTAGCGAGAGCGAGACGGCGCTGATTATCGATCCGATCGGAGACGTCACGCACCGCTGCGATGACGTACTCGGTGCCGTCATGGGTCAACGGGCTGAGCGAGACCTCCACGGGAACCATCGATCCGTCGCGGCGCAGCAGGGTCAGATCCAACCCAGAGCCCATGGAGCGTTGGGAGGGTCGCGCCATAAATGAGCGTCGATGCTCCCGATGCGCAGCCCGCAGGGTCTCGGGAACCAGTTCTTCCACGGAGCGCCCGACAAAATCTTCGGCCGGGCGGCCGGTCAGTTGGGCGATCGCCGAATTTGCGAAATGGATCACCCCATCGCGTCCCACGATCAACATGCCGTCCGGGGACCTGTCCAGAGCATGTAGCAACAAACCGCTGTCCAGCATTGTGCTCACTGAGCCAACGGTACTCTCACTGAGGGACTTTCTCCGGGCGCGCGGATTTGGGACCAAGGGCCCTGTGGGTTTTCTCGGATTTTGTGATCCACTGGTTTCCATGTCAGAGCCGATCACCGTCTTTTTGATGGACGACCACGAGGTGGTCCGCCAAGGGGTGCGCGCCCTGCTCGAGGCCAGTGGTGAAATTCTCGTGGTGGGAGAGGCCTCTACGGCAGCCGAAGCCCTCGCTCGCATCCCTGCGGTGAAGCCCGACGTCGCCGTGCTCGATGTCCGAGTGCCCGACGGAAACGGCATCGAAGTGTGCCGTGAGATCCGCAGCACGCTCGGCACGGCGTGTTTGATGTTGACCTCGTATAGCGACGACGAAGCGCTCTTTGAGGCGATCATGGCCGGTGCTGCTGGGTATGTGCTGAAACAGATCCGTGGCAGCGAACTGCTATCTGCCGTGAAGCGGGTCGGCGCCGGTGAGTCCCTGCTGGACCCCGCCATCACCGGCCGAGTGTTGCAGCGACTGCGGGCCCCATCTCCCACCGATGAGCGCCTCTCACGCCTCAGCGATCAAGAGCGCCGTATTCTCGCCCTCATTGCCGAAGGCATGACCAACCGACAAATCGCACATGAGATCCATCTCGCCGAGAAGACCATTAAGAACTACGTCTCTAATCTGCTGGCCAAGTTAGGTATGGAACGCCGCACAGAGGCTGCGGTGTTTGCCACCAAACTGGAAATGTCCGGCACTCCACTCGAAGCGCCCTAGCGCACTGCGACACCGTTCATTTACGGCCTGAATCGGCTCAGACCACTCGCAGCCCGGCCCAATCCGGTACCGTCATCTCCGATGCAACCGGCGCTATACATTGCCTTTGAAGGGTCCGAGGGATGCGGAAAGAGCACCCACTCGCGCCGTTTAGCGGAGGCCCTCGATGCCGTTTTGACCCGTGAGACCGGCGGGACTCCGGTCGGAGCGAAACTCCGGGAGATCCTCCATGATGTCAATCTCACCGATCTCGATGCCCGTGCTGAAGCGCTGATGATCGCTGCCGATCGGGCCCAGCACATGGCGACGGTGGTCCTCCCGGCTCTGGCTGCGGGCCGCCATGTGGTCAGCGACCGATCGGTCTACTCCTCGCTCGCCTATCAGGGTTATGGCCGGGACCTGGACCTCAACGAGGTTCGCCAGATCAATGCGTGGGCGATCCGTGACCGCTGGCCCGATCTCGTGATTCTGCTGGAGGTTCCGGCAGCCGAGATCGAGCGGCGGCTCACATCGCGAGACCTGGATCGCTTTGAACGCGAGGATGCCGAGTTCCACTCTCGTGTGGCCACCGGGTTTTCTGATTTCGCTTCCGAGGACC
Organism: Ilumatobacteraceae bacterium; assembly: GCA_018401375.1. Taxonomy (GTDB): domain Bacteria; phylum Actinomycetota; class Acidimicrobiia; order Acidimicrobiales; family Ilumatobacteraceae; genus M30B72. The sequence continues at coordinate 43,868 of JAGYKR010000005.1, forward strand.
CCGACCGCTGGGTGCGCGTGGACGCGACCCTGCCCAAATCTGAGGTGACAGCAGCGATCCGCGCCGCGGTTGCTGAGCGACTGGGCGTGTGATGGCAAGCGCGTGGAACGATGTGGTGGGTCAGGCCCGAGCGATCTCGATCCTCACCCAGGCCGCTCAAGCACCGGTCCACGCCTACCTCTTCGCCGGCCCCTCAGGAAGCACCAAGCTCATCGCTGCCCGAGCCTTCGGCGGGCTGCTGATCGCCGGGGTGGACGATCCCACACAACGCGATGTGCGTTTGGCATTAGCCGGAGAACATCCCGATATCACCGAGGTACAGCGCGTCGGCGCCTCCATCTCGGCCGAACAGGCCCGCGACATCGTCCGGGCTTCCTCCCTCGCCCCGATTGAGGGAGCACGCAAGGTACTGATCCTTGACGAATTCCATCTGCTGAAGCCCGAGAGCGCAGCAATCCTGCTCAAGACCATTGAAGAACCGCCTGCGTCCACGATCTTTGTGATCCTCGCCGACACCGTCACCCGGGATCTGATCACCATCGCTTCACGATGCGCTCGCGTGGATTTTCATCCGATCTCCGAATCCGATGTGACCGACCGACTGATCGCCGAAGGAACCGATCCGCGCTCGGCTGCAGAGGCTGCCGCCGCTGCGGGAGGTGACCTGTCGAGGGCTCGAGTGCTCGCCACCGACCCCCACCTCTCGGCGCGCCGACGAGCCTTTGCTGATGCACCCCGAGAACTCGACGGAACCGGTGCAGCGGTCATGCGCGTCACAGATCGATTGACCTCATTGCTCAATGAGGCGGTAGCCCCATTGGCGGCCCGCCACGAGGCCGAAGCAGCCGAACTCGAAGCCCGGATCGCCCGCATGGGCGAGCGTGGTAGCGGGCGTAAATCCCTAGAAGAACGCCATAAACGCGAGATCCGTCGCTACCGCAGCGATGACCTGCGCCACGGACTCGCTGCGATGGCCCGGACCTACCGTGATGCATGTGTGGACGGAACTTTGTCGCGTCCTGATGCCATGGATCATGCGGTGTCAGAGATCCATCGCAGCATCGCCGCGATCGAACTCAATCCGAATGAGGCCCTGTTGTTGCAATCCTTACTGTGGTCCCTACCATCGCTTGCCAGCGGATCACTTCGCCGGGATCACTCCGATTCGCGGTAATCCCCAAACGCCCGGTCTCGGTCGCTGAGCGCTGCGGTCACCCCTTTGGTGGCAAAACTGGCCATGTACTCCCGGGACGACCGCTGATGGAATCCCATGGCTTGGATCTCGGCAGTGGCACGGATCCCGTTGCGAATCCCCATCGCTTCCATCGCCCGATGAGCAGCCCGCTTATTTAACGCCAGCAGATCTGACGGCACCCGAGCCACTCGTTCGGCCCGTTCCAACACAGCATCGTCCAGATCGGCGAGCGGGTAAGCCCGATTAGCGAACCCGTATTCCACGGCTTCTTCCCCGGTCATTGAGTCCCCGGTTAACAACGCCTCCATGCCACGGCGAAGCCCCATCATCCAGGTCTGCCATTGCATGTCAGGTGGCGACATCAGGCGCACCGGCGGATAGCCAATCGCTGCGTCGGTGGCCACATAGACGAGGTCACAGGCGGTCGCTAGTTCGGTGCCACCGGCCAAGCAGTAACCGTGGACTTGGGCGATGATCGGGGTAGCCATATCCCACATCTCAAACCAGTTGTTCACCACATGGCGTGACCACCATCCGTCAACGGGGGCGATGGCTCGCTCCACGTCGGAGTTCCGCGAACCGAGGTCATATCCGGCGCTAAAGCAAGAGCCGGCCCCTCGGATGATCACCACCGAGACCTCAGGATCTCTGTCAGCGAGACGCAACGCTTCAAACAGCGAGCCCCGCAACTCATCATTGAGCGCATTGCGCTTATCGGGACGGTTGAGTGTGAGACGGCGGATCCCGGGTCGCGGATCATCAATTACCAAGACATCGTCGGCCATGTGCGAGTGTCGCAGATGACCGGCGGCTCACAAGAGCGCAAGCAGCGGACTACTTCTTCAACCGGGAACGCCCAGCGAGCACAGCCACACCCGCTGCGATCACCGCTGCAAGACCGACCACGATCAGAATCGCAATCGGCGAGGACCCCGAGTCTGAGTCACCACCAGAACTCACGTCCCACACAGCCCGCAGCGTTGCGTCCGACCCCTCCATAAATTCTGCATCAGCCGTCACCCGCCAGGTCACCGTGCCACCAACAGCCGAAGTGCCGTTGTGCTCGAGCAGAGCACCCGGAGCAGTAATGGACACGCTCAGTTCCAGCAATTCATTGGGATCAAACATGTCGCCCATGTCGCCAAGGCCACCGGCTTCTTCAGCTTCCTCGGCGAGGTCCAAGGCATCAGACAGTCGGCCTTCGAGCACCCATGTCCCCGTGGCGTCACCTTCCCGCAGTGCATTGGCATCGCCAAAGAACTCTTCCATCAGTTCTGAGGTAGGGATCCCGCGGGCCGTGCAGACCACACCGCGGTAGTCACCCTCTTCGTAGGCCGAGATCTCAAAAACGAATCCGCCTACCGCACCCGAACAAGGGTCCTCCCCATCTCCGAACTCATTAAGGAGTTCTTCTCCCGACATCTCTTCGAGTGCTGCAGCCTCCTCCTCGCCACCGAAGGTAGAAGCAAAAGTTGTCAAGGCTTCCACATCCACGGCCACCACGAGTGAGATATCCGTGGTCTCAAGAGAGGTCACATCAAAGGTCACCTCCGTACGCAGGCAGCCGCTGAGCAGGACCACCGCAAGGAGGGACGGAATAATGAGCGAACGAAGGGGGCGTAATGGCACCTCGTGGTTGTATCCCACCCCAGCATCCATCGCAAGGCACCCCGACCCAGCGGTCACCAGCCACTAGCCAGTGAACATGACCACCTCTTCGGTCCCGATGAAGGATCGACCGGATAACATGACGGCCGCGCCCGGATAGCTCAGGGGTAGAGCAACGCACTCGTAATGCGTAGGTCGTGGGTTCGAATCCCACTCTGGGCTCCACAACCTTGTGTTGTTTCGGCCGTTGAGCCCCAGTGGCAGCGAATCTGCCCACGGAACCCTCAGAGGCCCATAGGCACGAGCAAGCGCATCACCAGCGAACGGTGAGCCATCAACACCAACCAAAATCGGCTGCATCGGCATTCCTCCCTCATCACCGTTGCCACCCTGATCATCGATCCCACCCTGATCATCGGTCCCACTAGTTGACCTCCGTCACGACCGCCACTGAGGTATCGCCGGCCTCGCCACCTTCGCCGTCGTTGCGTACCCGCAGATAGTGATAGATCGCCCCGGAGACACCGAGCAGCACGATCACGGCGACGATGGGCAGGGCCTGCGGAGCGACTGCCAGCCAGAACACGAGCGAGGACCCAGCGCTCCCGATCGCGGCGATCTTCACCACCGGCATCGGCAGCCTGTAGATCGAGTTGGTATAGGCCTCGGGAAAGCGCTTGGGCAGGTTCCACAAGGCGATGGCCGAGATAAACCCGCCGAACAAAATGGTGAGCGCCAAGAACACCGGCAGCACCCGCGGACCCGGGTTCAGGGGGATCAACAGCATCGGCGGGATCGACAAAAACAACACGGCCCGCTGAGGCACTCTGGTGACCGGGTGAACAATGGCGAGCCGGGGGCTAATCACCTTGTCGCGGGCAGCCTGCATCAGGGTGCGGGAATAGGAGGTGATGACAGCATTGAGGGTGGTGAAGGCTCCAAGGACCGCTGCGATTACCACAGCCCACCCGACCCATCCTCCGATGTAGTCGCTGGCGGCCTCAGCGAGGCCACCGTCGCCGAGCTCCCCGAGGGTGTCGTAGCGGTCAAGTCCAACAAAGACCACCACCAAGGCCAAGGACAAGACCACGGCGAGGGCCATGCCGTAGATCAGAACCCGGGGGATATTGCGGATCGGGTCTTTCAGTTCCTCACCCAACTCCACAATCATCGAATAGCCCTGGAACGGGATGAACAGGGCCACGACAGCGAGGATGAACGGGGTGGTTCCTTCCGGGAACATCGGCGTGTAGTTGGCGGCCTCCACCTGAAACAATCCCGGGATGATGAACAACAAGAACCCGAGGATGATGGCGGCCACCATCACGAGCTGCAAGGTGGCCACCATGGTGATGCCCTTGAGGTTGAGGGCCATGAACACCAGCAACACACCCAGCATCAGGATCCAGCCCGGCACATCAACGAGCACCCGGACGAACTCGGAAAAGCCGAAGGCGGTAAACAGCATCACCGCCCAGATCGCTGGGATCACCAGCCACACGATCACCGTGCCCCAGACCCGGCCTACCAGTTTGGAGGCGTAGACATACACCCCACCTGCCACCGGCATGGCGCCACCGAGTTGGAGCAGCATCAAGATCGAAAAGACCATGGGAACGGCGGTGAGCACGAGAGCGAGCACGATGCTCGGACCGGCGTCACCGATCAGCACCCCCGGTAACAAAAAGACACTGATCCCGATCACCGTGCCGACCATGAGCACGATCCCGCCCACCAGCCCGATCTGACGATCGACAACTTTGTAACCAACGTCATTTCCCGACATCTGGTGTTGCTACCACCTGCTCAACCGACGCGTCAACATTTCCGATTGTGAGACGCTGGTGAGACGCAGGTGACACGAGGGCAGATTCCGCTGCGGACTCCGCAGACCATGTGGCTAATGTGCCGGTCATGGCCAGTGTGCAACTTCGACGTTACGAACTCCCTGCTGAGGACATGTCCGCGTTTGTGGACTGGTGGCACACCACTTTGGTGCCGGTGCGCGCAGCGTTCGGGTTCACGGTGGTGTTCGCTTGCGCCGACCATACGGGGGGCGAGTTCACTTGGGCCGTGGCTCACGACGGAGACTTCGCGGCCGCCGAGGCCACCTATGTGACCTCCCCCGAGCGCACCGCAGCGCTCGCAAGCGTGCCAACGCACACCACCGCCCAGCACATCTCGATGGTCGATCAGGTCCTCTGACGCGCCGTGACTTCAGTTACTGAAATGAATCACCCCCTCCCCGCCCCCTCCGGTTACGAGGTGTTATACGCCCCGCTCAGCTTTGCCCATGGACCGTCGATGCCCAACCGGTTCATGCTGGCCCCGCTCACCAATCAGCAGAGCCATCACGACGGCACCTTGTCCGATGATGAGCACCACTGGTTGACCATGCGGGCCCACGGTGGGTTTGGCCTGACGATGACCTGCGCCGCCCACGTCCAAGCGGTTGGCCAAGGATTCCCCGGACAGCTCGGCATTTTCGGCGATCAGCACCTCGAAGGCCACATCCGTCTCGCTGCGGACATTTCGGCCACAGGATCATTGGCCTACGCCCAGTTACATCATGCCGGCAACCGCTCCCCCGCCGATCTGATCGGCACGGCACCGGTATGTCCGAGCGATGATCCCGCCACCGGCGCTCGGGCTCTCAGCACCGCCGAAGTGGAACAGGTCGTGGAGGACTTCGTCACCGCTGCGGTGCGCTGCGAACGGGCCGGCTATCACGGCGTGGAACTCCACGGCGCTCACGGCTACCTGATCTGCCAGTTCTTGTCCTCGGAGCTGAACCAGCGCACCGACCATTACGGCGGCTCCCTTGAGAATCGCTCCCGACTGCTGTTTGAGATCATCGAACAGATCCGAGCCCGCTGCAGCGATGATTTCGCGCTCGCTGTCCGATTGTCTCCCGAACGCTTCGGTATGAAGATCGATGAGATCACCGAAATTTACGGCCGCCTCGTGGACACCGGGGATGTGGATCTGATCGATATGTCGCTGTGGGACGTGTTTAAAGAACCCAACGAGGAGGCCCACCACGGCACAACCCTCACCGAGATCTTTGCTGCGCTCCCCCGTGGCGATGTTCGCCTGGCCGTGGCTGGCAAGATCCATGATCCCGCCGACGCCCTCAAGATGATCGAGGCCGGTGTGGACGTGGTGGCTCTCGGACGCGTTGCGATCTTGCATCACGACTATCCCCATCTGCTCTCTGCAGATCCAGGCTTTACACCACGCCGGATCCCCGTCAGCGCCGAGGTACTGCGCACCGAAGGCCTGTCGGACGCCTTTGTGACCTACATGAACAACTGGCCCGGCTTCGTGGCACAACCCGAACCGAGCGAGACCACCCACTAGGGTCGACGCCTGTGGCCGAGAGTAAGGATTTCGCAAAGCAGGCGATGGTTTTCGCCCCGCAGCTCTACGCGGCCGCCCTGCGTATGACTCGCAACCAAAGCGATGCCGAGGATCTGGTCCAAGAGACATTCCTGCGGGGATTTCGTAGTTTCCACACCTACACCGAGGGCACCAATCTCCGCGCTTGGCTGTTTCGGATTCTGACCAATCTGTTCATTAACTCCTATCGCGCCAAGCAACGTCGACCGATCGAAACCGATCTCGCCGATGTGGAGGATCTCTACCTCTACCGGCGCCTCGGTAGCTTTGAGGCCGCGGCGGCCAGCTTGTCGGCAGAGGATCAGTTCATGGATCTGTTCTCTGACACCGAGGTCAAAACTGCCCTCGAAGATCTACCGGAGAACTTCCGTTTGCCGGTCTTGCTCGCCGATGTCGAAGGCTTCGCCTACAAAGAGATCGCCGAAATGCTTGATATTCCCGTGGGAACGGTGATGTCCCGGCTCCATCGGGGAAGAAAAGCGATGCAACGCGCGTTGTACGAATACGCCGAGCAGCGTGGGCTGACCGGGCCCCACATCTGACGCACAGGAATCTCATGGCCGATTGCACCGAGACAATCAAAGAGCTTGACGCCTTCTTAGATGGCGAACTCACCGATCACGTGCGCGAACAAATCCATCATCACCTCAGCGGATGTGTGGACTGCCACCAAGCCTTTGACTTCCATGCCGAGCTGAAATCGGTGATCCAGCGCAAATGCGCCAACGAAGAGATGCCCGAAGGGCTCATGGAGAAAATCCAGCAGTGTTTTAACACCGATCTGCTCGACCCCTGACCCATTCGGGAAGTTGAATCGCCTCACACGACCAGTTCTGGCTACGATCGAAACATGTTTGCAGCCATGATCGCAGCCAATATCTGGCATTGGTGGGCCGGAGTCTTGTTGTTCGGCGTCGGCGTCCTCGCCACCTTGGCGCTCGTCGTCGGCTATCTGAAGACCGTGACCGCACCTCGCATACCTCCAGAGAGCGAGCGAGCTCGCCGCCGGGCGCAAGACCTGTAGGTCGGCGTCTGGGCCTCAGGTTCAGACCCGCAACGGAGTCCGGGTGAAGGGAGTGCTGGTGATCGATGCTGTAGTCCTCGCACTCCTGTCTCAATGTGAGTTCCCGGCCGCCGGCACTGCTGTGGATTGCGCACTGTCGGGCGGACCAGATTCCACAGCCCTCGTTATCTTGGCCGCAGCTGCCGGATGTGTAGTGACTGCCCACCATGTCGACCATCAGATCCGAGAAGAGTCTGCTACCGAAGCGGCTCAGGCCGAGCAGATCGCTGCTGCGATCAATGTGGAGTTCGTTCTCCATCAGGTCACCGTCCCCCCAGGACCCAACCTTGAAGCTCGGGCCCGAGCCGCCCGGTTCGGATGTCTGCCCGAAGGTGTGATGACTGGCCATACCGCCGAGGACCAAGCCGAAACCGTGCTGATGCGACTCGTGCGTGGCGCCGGCTCGGAGGGGCTTTCGGCGATGACCCCCGATCTACGGCATCCGATTCTGCGGTTGCGGCGCGCTGACACAGTGGCGGTGTGCGCAGCACGCGCCATCACCCCAATCGTGGACTCCTCCAATCTGAGCGCCGAGTTCACGCGCAACCGAGTGCGCTCTGAGGTCCTCCCCCTACTCGCCGATGTGGCTCGGCGTGACGTGGTGCCGTTAATTTCACGCACCGCCGACATCTTGCGCGATGAATCGATCTACCTCGATGCCGTAGCCAGCGAACTCGACCCCACCGACGCCAAAGCCCTCGCGGCAGCTCCCGTGGTGCTCGCCCGCCGGGCGCTGCGGATCTGGCTGACTCACGAGGGGTACCCTCCTGACGCCGCGACAGTAGAACGGGTTCTCCAGGTGGCTCGTGGGCACCACATCGCCTGTGAAATCGGCAGATCTCAAAGGGTGGAACGACATCTCCAGCGCCTGCGCGTGACCTCCACCACCAGATAGCCTGAGGTTCGCTCATGGAACCCCTCCCCCAACCCGAACAGGCGAACTGATGGCTCCCAAACTGCGCGGTAAGTGGGCGCTCGGGATCACCCCGCGTCACTTCACCTGGATCTTAAAAGACAAGCTAGCGATCTGTGAACGCCCCGGCGGCTACGGCGATAACCATCGCCGGGTCCGGCGCCAAGAAGAGATCATCTGGATCCGAGAGAACGGCTTCAGCCACATCATCTCGATCATCCAGGCCCCCCACAATCTGCATAACTACGAAGAGCTGAACATGCCGTATCGGCATCGTCCGTTGCGTTCCGAAGACCTGCACCTATGGCTCACTGCGTTCTACCGTGAGCTCGACGACCTTTTGGCTTCGGGTGCCAAGGTGATCGTGCACGGCGAAGAGCTCGGAGACCGGATCGTGGGAGTCATGGGTGGATACATCCGTTGGACCGATCTGATCACCGATAACACCCAAGCGATCGCCGTCACCGAGCGTCTGACCGGACGCCAACTCGACGAGTTCGCACGCAATGTCGTGATGATCTCCTCCGGCCTGCGCGGCTGAAAACCGGGATCTGATGAGCCCGGCTCGATCACGGACGGTGATCATCGGGGCGGGGATGGCCGGTCTGACATCGGCTCAGATCCTGGTTGCCGCCGGCCACGAGGTCATCGTTCTCGATAAGGGTCGCTCCCCCGGGGGCAGAATGGCGACCCGCCGCCTCCGTGGGTCTCGCATCGATCACGGGGCACAGTTTTTCACTGTTCGCAGCGAGGCCTTCGCTGCTCAGGTGGACGCCTGGGTGGCCCAAGGTGTCGTTGAGGTGTGGACCAACGGGTTCAGCCCGGCATCCGGCCCCGAACTCACCCCGGGAACTCCCGATGGCTACCCGCGCTACATCGGGGTGGGTGGGATGACCACCATCCCCAAGGCAATGGCGCTGGGTCTTGACCTACGTTGCGAACAGATGGTGTTTAACATTCGCCAGCACCCACCCGGCAGCACTGGCGAACGCTGGGAGATCGTGATCGATGACGGCACCACGATCGGTGCTGACCAGGTGATCGTGACCAGCCCGCTTCCCCAAACTGCGTCACTGTTGATGGAGGCTGGGATCCCTGTGCCCGAAGCCCTCTGGCGCACTGATTACCACCGCACCATCGGCTTGTTGATCGCACTCGATGGTCCGAGCGCCCTTCACGCTCCAGGTGCGGTCACCGGTCCCGATCTTTACAGCACGGATCTCAACTTCGTGGCCGATCAGCGCCTGAAGGGCATCAGTACCGATCCATCGCTGTTGGTTCATGCCAGCCACGAATGGAGTCTGCGCTGGTGGGATGAAGACCCTGACGCCACCGTCGACGCCCTCATCGAACTGAGCCTCCCTTATGTGGGGTCCTCACAGATCAGCGAGACCCAACTGAAAAAATGGCGTCTCGCAGCCCCAAAGCAGTTGTGGCCAGAGCCTTTTTGGGTGGATGAAACCGCCAGCTTGGTGCTCGCTGGTGACGCTTTCGGCTCCGGCGAGCCCGGCCGACCCGCCGTGCCCAATCTCGAGGGCGCATTCTTGTCCGGACGGGCGGCCGCCGAGCACCTGTTGGCCGGCGGGGCCCTCTCCTAACTCTGGCTCCTCAGGTCTTAACGACTATCGCAGACCACGGCCACGAGCCGTTCGTCTTCGAGCGAGTAGACCGAACTGAACCGGTCCCCGAGCACTTGGCGGAACTCGCGGTAGGAGGTGAACTCAACTGGACACCGCCGATCGAGCACCCGGGCATACGGCAATCGCAGACCGTTGACCAACAGGGCCCGACCATCGTCAAGTTGATCAATAGCGGGAAAGATCACCGTGCCTCCGGCCTCGATCCGCATGAGCGAAAACCACACCACCGCATCACCGAGCAGGTTCGCTGCCACCGCGCATTCACCGGGAACGATCCGTGCCCCGCAGTTGTTCTCCCCGAAGGTCCCCTCCACGATGCGCATCTCGCGGTCGTCGCGCAGGCCGAGCAGCAACTGACCACGGGTGCGTCCGTCGGGGCGCACCCCGAAGGCTTCGGCTCGAGCCGATTCGATCTCTTCAAGCAGATGAACTTCACGCACCAGCGGACGTACCGCAGTGAGGTCGGCAGCCGATTCGCCGCGCCCGAACACCACAAACAGCATGAGGAAAAGTCCAACCACCGCACCCAACGCAGCGAGAAACCTCAGACTGAGGACCTGTTGCATCTCAGGTGGTCCCGGTGATCCCTAAAGAATCGGCGCTTTGGTTCATGGCTTCACGGGCCGCTCTCGCAGTGGCCTCAGCGATCTGAACCAGGATCTCATCGGTATGGGCCAGACCAACGAAGATCGCCTCATAGGCACCGGGCGCCATCGCCACACCATTGCGCAACATCGCATGGAAGAACCGCGCATATGCCGCCTCGTCAGTGGTTTTCGCCTGAGCAAAGTTAGTAACTGAGGCCGCCGCATCATCAGAAAATTGCTCACTGCCACCGATGTAGATACCGAGCAGGGTGCCGACCACCGGGAACCGAGCAGGGAAGCCTTCAGATGTGCAGGCCTCCCCCATCAACGCCGAGAGGTGCCGGGCTCGGGCCATCAACTCCATATAGAGGTCACCATTGAGCAGATTCATCGCCGCTAGACCAGCGGCCGTGGCGATCGGGTTACCGGCCAAGGTACCGGCATGGAACACCGGCCCGAGAGGAGTCAGCGTCTCCATGATTGCGCGCCGTCCACCCACCGCTCCGATCGGGAGACCGCCGCCGATCACCTTGCCAAAACAGGTCAGATCCGGCGCAACGTCGTATTTGGCTTGAGCCCCGCCTCGGCCGAGACGAAAACCGGTGATCACCTCGTCAAAGATCAACACTGCGCCCACCCGATCGCATTCGGCCCGCACGCCTTCAAGGAATCCAGGCGCCGGGGCGACCAGACCCATGTTGGCGGCAACCGGTTCCACGATCACCGCAGCCACCTCATCGGACAAGGTGGGGACCTGGTTATACGGCACCACCATCGTGGCCGCCACCGACCCCTTGGGGACCCCGGCAGTCCCGGGCAGGCCGAGGGTGGCCACACCGCTACCACCTGCAGCCAACAGGGCATCGGTGGCCCCATGAAAGTTTCCGTGGAAGGTCACAATCACATCGCGGCCGGTGTAACCACGAGCCAGACGCACCGCCGTGGAGGTGGCCTCCGTACCCGAGTTCATAAACCGGACCTGTTCACATGAGACCACGGAATCACGGATCTGTTCGGCGAGTCGCATCTCCCGTGGCGTAGGCGCCCCATAGGAGGTGCCATCGGCGGCAGCAGCCGAAATCGCAGCGGTCACATCGGGGTGGGCATGACCGAGAATCACCGCTCCGTAGCTCTGGACGAGATCCAGGTAGCGCGTGCCCTCTACATCCCAGATCTCTGCACCCGCAGCCCGTGACACCACATAGGGTCGGCCTCCCACCGAGGCGAAAGCCCGGATCGAGGAGTTCACCCCTCCCGGGATCACAGCCTGTGATCTCAGCATCACCTCATCGTTGGAGCCGAGCGCCCGACCGTTGCAGATCACCGGATCACATGCCGACGCTGCGCATCGCACCGGATCGCACCAACCCACCATCCCGGCCGGAACTTCTACGGGCGCAGGAACTTGCGCCGACACCGGAGACGTAGGGTCAGATGGATCCGCCATCAGGCACGTCCCGTGCTGGCGATGCTCTGCTCTGCGAACCAACGGGCCAAATAGGTCAAGATGATCTGGGCGCCAGCCCTCCGAATCGCTGTCAATTGTTCGAGCGCCACCATGTCGTGATCGATCCATCCTTGGGATGCGGCCGCTTTGATCATCGCGTACTCGCCGCTCACCTGGTACGCGGCCACCGGCACATCGGTGATCTCCCTAACCGCCCGGATCACATCGAGGTAGGTGATGGCGGGCTTGACCATCACGATGTCGGCGCCCTCGGCCAGATCGGCCGTGACCTCGATCAAGGCCTCACGGGAGTTACGCCAATCTTGTTGGTAGCCCCGGCGATCGCCGCCGTTAGCGATCTCCACATCCACGGCCTCACGGAATGGGCCGTACAGCCCACTCGCATATTTGGCCGAATACGCCATGATCGCCACCTCAGAGAAACCCGCAGCGTCCAACGCCTCACGGATCACACCCACCTGGCCGTCCATCATCCCACTCGGCGCCACGATCTGTGCCCCGGCTGCGGCCTGCGCGACGGCGGCGCGGGCATAGATCTCCAGCGTTGCGTCATTGTCCACCGTGCCCGCATCCGTCAGCACCCCACAGTGGCCGTGGCTGGTGTATTCGTCTACACACAGATCGGCCATCACAACGATCTGATCCCCATGGTCTGCGGTCAGATCCTGAAGTGCGAGCTGCACAATCCCGCGAGGATCGAAAGCCCCAGAGCCCACCTCGTCTTTGTGTTCGGGGATACCAAACAGGATGACCGACCCGATGCCGAGATCGGCGAGTTCGGCTACCTCTGTTCGCAGGCTGGCACGGGTGTGCTGCATCACCCCGGGGAGGGACTGAATCGGAATCGGTTCCGAGATGCCTTCACGGACGAACAGCGGCGCCACCAACTGGGAGCGGCGGATCTCGGTTTCGGCCACCAGATCACGAATGGCTGGGGTGCGGCGCAGGCGGCGCGGCCGGTGAACCAGCCCAGAGATCCCCGCCCGGGAACCGTAAAGATCAGACATCACTCCATCGTAGGGTGGGCCGGATCGAATGCCTGATTCAGGCAGACCATGATTCCCTCCACCGAAGACGCCGCTGCCTGATGGGTCACCCTGAGGCCCACCTCAGCGGCCACAGTCGCTGTGGAGGGCCCAATCGCGCAGACCACTGGTGGATGAATGTCCGCACAGTGCTGGGCCCAAGATCGAGCCGCTGAACCACTGGCGAGGACCACTGCATCAGCAGCGTTTGCGGCTCGGCGCTGGTGGTCGCTCGGGCTGCGACCCACCGTTCGATAGGCAACTACCGCCGTTACCTGATGTCCTTGGGCGCGAAGTGCGGACACCAACGAGGAATCAGCAAGGTCGCCATGGGCCACCAACATCCGTTGACCTGGAGCACATCCTTTGAAGGCTTCCGCGAGTTCGCTTGCGCGTTGGATCTGTGGGACAAGATCCACCGGTTCTGCGCTGACGGCCTCGACCACCGCTGCGGTGGCCCGGCCGACAGCAGCGATCCGGATCCGGTCTGATCCCTTGCGACCTAAGGTCTGCTCCCCAACCGCTACCACTCGGCGGGCACCCTCCGGAGAGGTGACAACGAGCCAATCCCCGGGCGCGCAGTCAGCGAGCGCCTGATTGAGGGCGGCACCACTATCTTGCGGATCGATCATCTCAATCAACGGCATGTGGATGACCTCGGCGCCAACTGCGAGCAGCATGTCGCCGAGCGGCCCGAGATCAGGCCGGGTGATGACGATCCTCCGGTCAGCGAGCGGGGACCGGGCCATCTCTCAGCCCTGAGGTCCAGCAACGTGGGTTCGTGCCGTCACCGCTGCCCGTCGGGCGAGTTCACAGTTGCGTGCATGATCGTCCGTCAAGGCGATCACCTCACCGGCGTAGATCGTTGGCCCGGCATCCTCGGAGGCGAGGAAGGTGTGCAGTGTGCCGTGCATGCTCCACGCTCCCACAGGCAGGGAACACCCCGAACCCAGTTCAGCGAGAAAGGCCCGTTCCACCTCCACGGCACAGCGAGTGGCCGGGTCTTCGATGCGTTGCAGGATCTCGATCAATCGGTGGTCATCGGGTCGTGCCTCTACCGCCACACAACCCTGTCCTACCGCCGGAACGTGCTGAGCCGGATCGAGCACCTCAGCGATCTGATCGGTGAGGCCGAGGATCTCGAGTGCCGCCACGGCCATCACGATCGCACCTTCGGGAGGGATCTTGGAGAGCCGGCCGGCGATGTTGCCGCGCAGTTCTATGAACTTCAGATCGGGACGCCGGCGCGCCAACTGGGCCCGGCGTCTCACCGATCCACTCGCCACCGTGGCACCCTCGGCCAGATCGTGCAGTTTCGCACCGATTAAGGCATCGGCTGGAGAACGTCGTGCCATCATGGCGCCGATCGTGAGTTCGGGCAGCGTGGTGGAGGGCAGATCTTTGGCCGAATGCACCGCCAGATCACAACGTCCATCAATCACGGCGCGCTGCACCTCTTTGACGAACACCCCTTGGCCACCGATCACATGGATCGGGACATCGGCTTGTCGATCGCCCGTGGTCTCCACCGGGACGAGTTCAGCGGCGTAACCAAGCGAGATGAGAGCCTCGGCCACCACCGTGGACTGTGCCCAGGCCTGCGGGCTGGAACGAGTTGCGATACGGATTATCTCTGTCGGGAGCATCGACGATCACTCAGCCCAAATCAAACAGGTCGGCCACGGCCGCTGCGTTGCGTTCCCCGCGGGGCGTTCCGGCTTGGTCCTTTAAGCGCACCGAGGGTGCGTGCAGCATTTTGGCAATGATGCTGCGGGTGATCACTTCCACCGACTCCCGTTGTTCAGGGGTCAAATCAGCGAGCCGACTGCTGTGGCGTTCGAGCTCTTGGAGACGTACCTGCTCGGCGCGGTCGCGCATGGCAATTACCAACGGAGTCGCCTGCAGTGCTGTGGACTCCGCTCGAAACCGATCGATCTGCTCGCGCAGAATGCTCCGGACCGAATCCACCTCGCTGAGGCGCGAGTTACGTCCCCGTTCGGCCCAGGTCCGCAGATCTTCGAGGTCCCACACCGTCACTCCGGGGAGTTCGCCAACGGAGGGCTCCACATCACGCGGCAGCGCAATGTCCACGATCAGTATCGGGCGCAAAGGCTGGCGGGCGAGGCTGATGAGCTCCGAGGTGATCACCGGCTCCTCGCTCCCGGTACAGGTCAAAACCAAATCGGCAGTGCCGAGCACCTCGGGCAGGCGCTCAAAGCCCACTGCTCGGCCGTCAACCCTCTGGGCCAAAGCATCGCCGCGCCCAGCGGAGCGGTTAGCAACGATGATTTCGCCGGCCCCTGCGTTATGCAGAGCAACTGCGATCCCGTCGCCCATCGCCCCGGCGCCCACCACGAGCACCTGCGCTCCCTCTAGAGGGCCGAGACGTTCCATCGCCATCTCTACAGCGGCGTGGCTCATCGAGACTGTCCCACGCCCGATGGAGGTCTCGGTCCTCGCCCGCTTCCCCGCCGTGATCGCATGGCGGAACAACAAATTTAAGGTGCTGCGGGCGCCACCTTCACTCTGCGCGATCTCCCACGCAGACTTCACCTGTCCGAGGATTTCGCTCTCACCGATCACCACGGAATCAAGCCCCGCAGCCACCTCAAACAGATGTTCAACGGCAGCCTCGTCATGTTGAGCAAACACAAAAGCTGACAGATCCTCAGCGTTCAGTCCGCCGATACCACCGAGGAAATCACGGATGTCGTCAAAAGCGCCGTGGAACTTCTCGGTGACCGCATAGATCTCGGTCCGATTACAGGTGCTGAGGACAGCGACCTCACGGATATTGTCCCGACTCACCAAAGTGTTCACCGCTTTGGGAAGACCATCGCCCGACAAGGTGACCCGTTCGAGCACCGAAAGGGGTCCGCTGCGGTGGTTTACTCCGATCACCAAAATCGACATGCCGAGCCCACCCTAAGCGTTAGCACTCCGCCGCGCCCTCACGGGTAGCGACTGCAGCGAGGCGGCGGCGATATTGGCACGCCGTTGCTCGTGATAGCTAAGGATCTGCAACTCCACAGCGAGATCCACTTTGCGGGCCGACACGCCAATCGGCAGGTTCAACATCACCGGAGCGAAGTTCAAGATGCTCGTCACGCCGGCTGACCAAAAGGTCTGCTGCCACCTGTGCCGCTGCAGCCGGAGTAGCGACCACACCGATGCAGATCTCATAGGCCGACACAATCTCTGAGAGATCATCCACGTGGCGCACCGTCACTCCCGCCACGGTGGAGCCCACCAAGGTCGCATCGATGTCAACGATCCCGCCGATCGGGAAACCACGCTCACCAAATCCGCCATAACCGGCGAGAGCATGACCGAGATTCCCGGCGCCGACGATCACCACCGGCCAATTGTGATCGAGGCCGAGTTCCCGGCGGATCTGAAAGACCAAATAATCCACCTCGTATCCGACGCCTCGGGTGCCGTAACTACCGAGATAGGAGAGATCCTTACGGACCTTGGCCGCATTGACACCGGCGAGTTCGGCCATTTGTTCGGAGGAGATGCCGACAGTTCCGTGCTCTGCCTGTTCCGTGAGGATCTGCAGATAGATCGGCAGGCGAGACACCGTGGCCTCAGGGATACGTCGTCGAGAACGATGGGGGGACATCAGACCTTCACGATATGCCGTTTGTGCATTAATTCACATAGTCCACACCCCCGAGTTGCCCCCGATGCGACCAAGGTCACCTATCAGGCAACACTCGAATCACCACCCGTTCACAGGTGAATAGCGCACGAACCGCAGGTGTCTACAGGCGCAACAGGGACAACACCCCGGCAACCAGGATCGCCGCTAGGAGCAGACCGAGCGAGAGGGTGGTGGCAGGGCGCATGTCTTCAGGCTAACGAGGATCTGCCGGGCCAGATCAGTTCTTGCTGGATCGCATGCTCACCGGCGTCGTGACCTGTGTGCTGCTGCGAGCCCCTGCGTCATCGGCGGGCAGAAGCACCACCTGATCCCCCGCTTCGATCCCGAGTTCTTCACTCGCCGACCTCCGCTGCCCGCACACCGCCATCATCCCGTAGGAGTCCAGAACAAGCCCTAGGCCGCCGGTCCCGATCTGTTCAAAGTTCGTGGTGCGAGTGACGAATCGCTCAATGACCCCTCCTGGATCTGACTCACGCCCTACCTGGAGCATCGCCGAGGTCACGAAACCTTCAAGGTCCTCTGGTCCGAGATTGAGTTGGCAGTTTCCGTAGCGATCCACCCACAGCACCTCGGCAAAGATCCGGTCTCCCTCGGTTCGTGGCAACGGCACCGTGGCCGGCATCAGCGCTGCGGTATCCACCTCGGGACCAAAGGCTCGAAGGTCCACCCCGTTACACAGATACGCGGCCACTGGAGCGAGGATGTCGCGACCAGCAAACGTCGCCCCGGGAGCCTCAAGGTGGTACTCCGGATTGGTCAGTTCCACTGCGAACTCGGCCCCGCCGGCCATGGCCACCGCAGGCGCCAAAAGCCCGTTATCCGGGCCGATCAAAATCCCTTCCCCGTTTGCTACCTGTACTGCGATGGCTCGCCGAGCAGTTCCGACACCGGGATCCACCACCGCCAAAACGATTCCTCGCGGCACATAGGCGATACTGCGGGCGAGGGCCAAGGATCCAGCCTTAATGTCATAGGGCGGGATCTGATGGGTCAGGTCCACCACCTTGACATGCGGTGCAATCTCTCGGACCACTGCGTGGACCACCCCGACGAACTCGTCTATCGAGCCGTAATCAGAGAGGAAGGTGATGGTGTCAAAGGCCGGGGTATTCATAGCGGTCATCGTCCACCCATCCTGCCAAAAGTTCTCACCACAACGAGGCTAACGGCGAGGCTGAGGCTGCGATCCGCCACCTCTGATCCCGAGATCCGATGGGGCTTCACGCGACGAAGGCCGGCACCAACCCCCCGATGGCACCAGCCCCGTCGGCGCCCCGAACCTCTCGGTGCGACTCAACACTTCACACTCTAGGCGATCTCAGGTGATGAGAAAAGTGTCACACCCAATTTGTTCAGCCGGACACTCTGCTGCCGGGACTCTCTGCCGGGAAGATTTACCCAAGTTCCCTGCTGCGTTGGGCTGCGGCCTCAACTGCAGCCTCAATCGCTGCATGAAAGCCGTGGGCTTCTAAGGCCGCGATTCCCGCTGCGGTTGTGCCGCCCGGCGAGGTGACCATGGCCCGCAAACCCACCGGATCTCCCCGCTGAGCAAGGAGTTCGGCTGATCCTGATAACAACTGGCGGACCATCCGATCAGCCATCTCTGCTTCGATCCCTGCTGCGCAGGCCGCAGCGGTCAATGCCTCAGCGAACAAAAAGACGTAGGCCGGCCCCGAACCGGTGACGGCGGTGACAGCATCAAAAAGATCCTCGGAGATCCGAACACAGGACCCGACCCCCATCAGGATGTGTTCGGCCCAACCGAGATCGGCCTCCGTCGCGTGACGTCCACCGGTGATCGCCGCCACCCCTTGGCCAACGAGTGCTGGCGTGTTGGGCATCGCCCTGATCACCGCAACAGAAACGTCGTGATCACCGAAGTCAGCACCTGCGGCAACATCAATGGCAGCATCAATGGTCGTCGTGGAGATTCCCGCTGCGATCGACAACAGGCGCCGAGCGCCGGCTCGGGCAGCAGCAACTGCCACTGCGGCGATCTGCGGTGGCTTCACCGCCAGCACGGCCCCGTGACAGGCCGGCACCTTGTCGGTCACCACAACCCCGGGAAACTCAGCACGCAACCAGTCGCGACGCTCCGGCGACAGCTCCACCACACCCAAGGTCTCAGCGGCCGTGCCCGCTGCGAGAAGTCCTCCGATCAGCGCAGCACCCATGTTGCCGCCGCCGATGAACACGAGTTCCCGAGGCGAATCGATGGATTCAAACTGTTCGGCCATGGGGGCTCATGCTAGGAGAACGAAGTGGTCCGGGCGGGATCTGGGTTACGACCTCCCCGATGGGCCCGCCCGGACGCACTCATCTGTGCGACCAAGACACGGGCCCGGAAGACGCGCGGATCAACCCGTGAAGCGACTGGCGAACCCGATCGAAAGTAACGCCCGAAAACATTGCTCCACTGTGGCGTACAACGTGCCGAGCAGGCGGTCGAGTTCGGATTCGGAAACCTGGGCTACCGGCATCTCCCCGCGGAGGAAGATCGCATCTTCCATCCCGATCGAGAAGTGGGCTCCCACCAAACGGTCGTTGCGTCGCAAAAGGTTCTCGTAGAGGGCCTCGGCGTTCTCTTCCGGCGCCGGCATCACATAGGTCTCGTAACGCAAGGTTCGTTGGCCGAGGGTCAACCAGATCGTGGTGAACTCCTTGTCCTGACCGCGCATGCGCACGTACCAGCGAGGATCGCCAGACGGCGTGTCGTCACTGGTCCCACGATCGATAGCTGCGATTTCGGGGGTCTCGACGGCGATCTGGTCCAACCATAGAGTCACCTGTTCGGCCAATCCGGCCTGTTCCACGGAGGTGTAATAGTCGCTCATCCACAGACCACCAAACGGTGTTCGCGGTCCTCGGTATCGGTCAGATCCAAATACAACCGGCGCAGGCGCGCCGCTGCGAAACCCCAGGTGTAACGGCTCGCCCGATCAGCGGCCATGCCTGACATGGCTGCAGCCCGCAGCGGATCAGAAAGAATCTCCACGATCGCCGCAGCGAAATGCTCCGGTCGGCGATCGGGTACGAGCACCCCGGTGACATCGTGATCCACCAAAGACAACAGGCCGCCCACCGCACTGGCAACCACCGGGATTCCGCAGGCCGCAGCCTCCAGAGCTACGAGACCGAAACTCTCGCTACGGCTCGGGACCACCACCACGTCAGCGGCTCGGTAGTAGGTGGACAAAATATGATGTGGTTGAGGCGGCACGAACACCACCTGAGATCCGAGCCCAAGATCGTCTACCAGGCCTTCCACCAAAGCGACCTCAGCATCGCCTTCGGCCCCGCTCGAACCCCCGATGATGTACAGCACGGCATCGCGACCACTATCGGTCTGGGTCACTAAGTGCAAGGCACGCACCGCCACATCAGGACCCTTGAGCGGCTGGATCCGACCAACGAACACCAGCATCGGAACCTGAGGATCAATCCCGAGGGCGTCGCGGGCACCGCCGCGATCTCCGGGGGCGAACAACGCGTGCTCCACCCCAGGGGCGATGATCTCCACCCGGCCGGCCGGATCTCCATAATGATTCCGAAAGAGTTGCTCTTCTTCCTCACAACTCACGCAGATCGCGTCGGAGCACGCAACGATCTGGGCCTCGGCCACATCACGGCTGATGGGTTCGGGGTCACCCATCTCGGCTTTGACCCGAGCCATCGTGTGGAAAGTCATGACGAACGGGATGTCGAGGGCGTGTTTAATCCGATGACCCACCATCCCGCTCAGCCAGTAGTTGGCATGCACCAGATCAGCGCCACCGATGGACTCCAGATGGGCCAATACGCCCTCGGTGAACTCTTCGATCACGTCTCCGAGCGCCTCTTTGGGTAGGTGGTGCGGGCCGGCCTCGATGTGGACCACGCGATGCCCCGGCTCCACCACAACCTCCGGGGCGAGACCCTCGCGATCGGCGCGGGTGTAGGTCACACAATCGATTCCAGCCTGCGATAACGAGGACACCAACTCGCGGACATAGACGTTCATCCCTCCACTGTCCCCCGACCCCGGCTGAGTCAGCGGTGAGGTATGGAGCGAGATGATGGCGACGCGCTGCACGGGGTCATTCAATCGTCCGAAACCCGACCCGTCGAATCGGGCCTTTGGGAATCGGCACCTTCAGATCCCCATTCGCCGGGTTCCAGTTCATCTATTTCATCTAGTTCCGGCTCATGGAGTTCCGGCTCATCCCTATCGAGGAGGCTGTCCACACTGGCCTCGCCGTCGCGGTACCGGCGCACTAGTTCGGCGCTGAGCGCATCGAGAACTTCGTACCGGGACTGGCGGTTCCGTGAGACACCTCGCTCAAACTCCGTGATCGCAGCGAGAAGAGCCTGTAACTCATCTGTGGTGAGGTTCTCCGCCCGGCTATAGCCATGTTCGGCACAGACACGTTCGAGTTCGTCGAGCAATGGGTGGCTGTCCACCGGTTCCACCGGCCGCGGCGGCCGGGCCGGACCACCGGTCAGATGGGTGGACAGGATCGCACCCAGATCCCCTGTGATATCGCCACTGATCTCGCCACTACCCTCGGCGACCACGCTGCGATCGGGATGGATCTCGAGGAAACGAGCCGCCAAAACGTCGCACCGGGCCTGTGCAATCCGGCGGACGTAGGAAACCACATCATCCTCGGCTTGAAGTCTGCTGCGCAGGCTGCGAAGTTCGCCGAGTTCGAGACCCGGCACGTTGAGATTCGACACATTCACATCCAGCAGATGTGGATTCACGTCCTCAAATCCGCCCATGGCCCTTGCTCCTCATCTGCCTGTCTCCTCCAACACCCATGATCAACCGCCTGACACCGGGGGGAGTACCGCAACTTCATCGGTGGCTTTCACCAGTGTCTCCGGGCCGGCAGCCTCACCATTAACCCAGATCCGACAGGTCGCAAGAACGGCCGAAAACCCTGCTCCGTATCGGCTCTCCGCCTCGGCCAGCACCTGGCCTACCGAGTCCCCCACCATCTCGTCGCGCCCTGTGCCCGCAGCTTCGCGGGCCGCCGCAAAAAGACGCAGTATGGCCATGTGCCCAGTGTAATGGCGTTACCTTGTTCCTTATGGCCGCCAGATCAGCTCCTCTTTTGCTGATCCGCCATGGCCAGACCGAATGGAACCTGATGAAGAGATGGCAGGGTCGGGCCGAGTCCCAGCTCACCGACCTCGGTCGGGCGGAAGCAGCGCGCGCTGGCGTGCACCTCGCCGCGATGGGTCCCTTCGATGAGATCTGGGCCAGCCCTTTGATCCGAGCTCGCGACACCGCTGAAATCTTGTCCACAACCATTGGGACTACACCAATCCACATCGACCTCCGCCTGATCGAAACCGATGTCGGGGCTTGGGAGGGTTTGACCTTGGCGGAACTGGAACGGGGATGGCCCGGGTATCTGGCCCAACGCCGCCAACCGGAGGGTTTCGAATCCGACGCTGAAGTGATCGGCCGGATCACGTCGTTTAGCGAGGAACGAATCGCTTCTGGTCGACGCTGCTTAGCGGTATGCCACTCCGGCGTGATGCGCACGCTGCGGCGCCATCTCGGGGTCACCGATCATCGGATCAGCAATCTGGGCGGCTACTGGTTAGACCGCGGCGAGTTGCATCCTTTGCAGGCCAGCGAACTGTTCTCCTTCGTAACCGCCGCAGCACTCAACGAGTCCTCTCATACCGATAGTCTTTGATCTCCGTGGGATCAGACAAAAGAGAACGCCAAAAAGCTAACCGGGAGTTGCGTCGAGTCTCTGAGGAGCGACGCCAAAAGGCTCAGGCCACCAAAACGCGCGCCCTGCGGGTCGGGGCAGCAGTGGTCGCCGCTCTTGCTGGCGTGGTGCTCATCGCATTCATCGGTGGGGCCTTTGACTCCGAGACTGCTAGTGCTCCAACGACGACAGCACCCGGCACAAATGAACCCGGCACAAATGACGCGACAGAGACCACTGCAGTCGATCGCCCAGAGACCGCACCGACGCCGTGCCCGCCTGCCGATGGCAGCACGAGCGTGCGCCGGGAATTCACTTCTGCTCCGCCGATGTGCATCGATCCGGACGTCACTTACACCGCAGAAATCACCACCAACTTCGGTGACCTGACCATCGCTCTCGATGCGGTCAAGGCTCCCCAAACCGTCAACAACTTCGTGGTGCTTGCCCGATACGGCTACTTCGACGACACGGTCTGCCACCGGATCATCCCGGACTTCGTGGTTCAATGCGGTGACCCGACCGCCACCGGTTCCGGTGGTCCTGGCTACCGATTCGCTGATGAACTCCCCGCCGCTGGTGATTATCAGATCGGATCTTTGGCCATGGCGAACTCCGGCCCGGACACCAACGGAAGCCAGTTCTTCATCATCTCCGGACCCAATGGGGCCGCTTTGCCGCCCGCCTACTCGCTGTTTGGCGAGGTGACCGACGGCCTTGAGACCACAGTTGCCGACATGGATGCCGTAGGCAACCCCGACGGTGGTGTGCCACCTCTCGAAGAGGTCCGCATCGCTCGGGTCCGGATCATCGAGTCCTGACCGACTCAGAAAAGTGGGTTAGCCCGGCAGATCCCCGTGGGCCACAGCCTCACCGGACAATTCCCATCCGGTGGGCCGACGCACCGCTGAGGAACCCGTCGGGAGTTCCACCACGGTCACATCGGCGAGTTCGCGGGTCCGATGCAGACGCTCTTGAGTCCAGGTCTCGGTCTCGGTGGCTACTGCCATCCCGGTGATCAATCCGAGGCCGATCGCGAACGCTCCGCCGCGCGGGTCGGTCATCGGGTCACACAGTGCTGCAGCGCTGCCGCCTACCCCGACCACGAGACCTCCACTCGCCACAACCGAACAAATCGCCTCCCACACCGGGGTGTCGGTGAGCACGCTGCGCAAATGAATCGGAGAATCCCCTACCAGATAGATCGCCCGGGCCGCAGATATAACTTCGGCGTGGCGTTCCTCAAGGGCATCGGAGCGAGTCATCACCATCAGTGGATGGCTCACTACCCCGAGCCGTTCCGCCCAATGTTGGGCGGCCTGCACGAGATCCCCGGGGGTTTCGAAAGCGTCAGCGGTAGGTAGGACCACCACCTGATCTGCTCCGACTTCACTCAACAACAACCGGTCCAGATCATCGTTGGCGCTAAACGGGCCTCCCCCTTGGAGGGCGATGATTCCTGAAGTCTGCACTGTGGCCATGGCCCTGATGCTAGGACTCGGAGCCCTCCGTGGTGGGTTCAGAGCTTTCCGCCGCCGCTGCCAGATCGTCGGCGAGTTCGTCCACCTCATCTGCTTGGAGGGGCAAGCTGATGTGAATAGAGCGACCGAGGAGATGGGCGCCGAGAGGAGCAGCGAGAAACTGCAACACCACCACTAATGCGAGCGCCAGCACCGGTCCTAGCTCGCGCAGTTCGAGAGCCGCGCCGAGCGAGACCAACAGCAATCCAAGGGTGGGTCCCTTCGCAGCCGGATGCATACGGGCGTACACGTCGCCAAAGCGCAAAGTGCCGATCCCGGCCAGCATCGTGAACACGGCACCGAGGACAATCAGCACGCCTGCAATAAAGGTCAGCATCAGCTTCCCCTGCGTTCCATGAAGCGGGCTAACACACCGGTGCCGACAAAACCGACGAGAGCCACTACTAACACGATGTCGATCTCAAATGCGCTATCGGTACGTGCTGCGGCCACGATCACACCGATGGTCACCGTGGAAGCCAAGCCGTCTAAGGCCACGATCCGATCGGGCAGGCTCGGGCCCTTTAAGAGGCGCAGCACAAATGCCAAGGCTCCGATCGACAACATTGCCAATGCAATCGTCGTCATCGTTGCCTACCTCTGTTATCAGAGTTGCCGGCACCAGAAATACCGGCATCAGAAAACTGGGTGAGGGCTTCGGTGGTGCCGAATGCCCGGATCGCTAACTTGGCCAATGCCGTCATCTCTGCACGGACCCGTTCGGGATTGTGAAGGTGCAGCACATGCACATAGATCGTGGTCGGGCGGCGCCGAACCTCAATAGTCAATGAGCCTGGCGTGAGGGTCAAAGCGTTCGCAATCAAGGTCACTACCGCATCGCTGCAATCCCGAAGGTCCAGAGCCAAAATCCCTGGCTTGATCGAGTTCCGTGGAGTCACCACTTCCCAGGCGAGCATCACATTGGATTGCACCACCTTGACGGCGAAATAGATCAGGAACCACAGTGCCCAGAGCGGGCGGATCCGCACGGCACCTTGGGCTTCACGACCCGTCATTGGAAGCCTGGCCACGGTCAACACACCGATCGCTACCGCTACACCACCGAGCAGGTTCGCCCAAGTGAAACTCCCCCACAGGGCCGACCACAGCAGCACAAACCACCCGATTAGCACGAGATTACGGGCCGGATGTTTGAACCAATAGGCCCAGATCGAACCCGATATCGGAGCGGTCACGGACGACCTCCCATTACGGCAGAGACATACCTGATCGGCTCCAAAAGATCTTCTGCAGCACGCTCACTGAGCGAGTACAAGGGCCGCGCGAAGATCATCACGGCCACACCGATCACCACGACCGCAGCGGTGGAGGCCATCATCAGCGCCGGCCCACCGAGCGTGTCGGAGGTGTCGGGGCGTTGGCGGGGCCGATCGTCAGGATCTCCCCAAAAAGCCCCGGCCCAGATTTTGGTCATCGAATACAAGGTGAGCAAAGACACGAATGCGGCTACGCCCACCACCACCCACTCAGAAGACTGCACCCCAGCATCAAACACAGCGAACTTGGCTACGAAACCACCGAACGGGGGCAGTCCGGCCAGGCTGAGCGCCGGTAGAGCAAACATCAGCCCTAACAATGGCGCACCCCGGACCAATCCACCCACCTCTGACAGGCGTGAAGACCCGCCACGGCGCTCTACCAGGCCGGTCACCAGCAGTAATGAGGTCTTCAAGATGATGTTGTTAAAGGTGTAAAACACCGCAGCCGCAAGACCCGCCACAGTGAACAATCCGAGCGCAAAGATCATGTATCCGATCTGGCTGACGATGTGGAACGACAAGATCCGCTTCATATCGTCCTGTGCGATTGCGCCGAATACACCCACCGCCATGGTCAGCGAGGCAACCACCAGCAATAAGGTTCCGAGTTGCGCCTCCGCCGGGAACAGCAAGGTTTGGGTGCGGATGATGGCGTACACCCCGACCTTGGTTAACAACCCGGCGAAGATCGCCGTGACTGGTCCCGGGGCTGTGGGGTAGCTATCGGGCAGCCAAAAAAACAGCGGGAACAAACCGGCTTTGATACCGAACACCACGAGCAGTGCAACCGCAAACATCACCTGTGTGCCCTGCGGCAACTGGGGAATCCGGCCGGCCAGGTCAGCGAAGTTGACCGTCCCGGTGGCGGTGTACACCAAAGCCAAAACCACGATGAAAAAAGTGGAGGCAACCAGCGAAATCACCACATAGGTCATCCCGGATCGCACCTGATCAGCGCGACCACCCATGGTGATCAACACATAACTAGCCGCCAACATCATCTCGAAGGCCAC
This sequence comes from Ilumatobacteraceae bacterium, assembly GCA_018401375.1. GTDB lineage: Bacteria > Actinomycetota > Acidimicrobiia > Acidimicrobiales > Ilumatobacteraceae > M30B72. Next base: position 69,954 of record JAGYKR010000005.1, read on the forward strand.
GAACAAGTTGAACAAGTCCCCGGTGGTCAAACTCGCGGCCACACCTGAGGCGAGCACCAAATACATCGGATGGAAAGCAACGTGTTGGCGTTCCACTCCCCCTTGGCCGATCGCAAAGATCAGCACCGCCAACAGCATCAACGCTGAGGTGACGAGCATGATCCCCGACAGGCGATCCACCACCAAGGAGATTCCGATCGGTGCGGGCCATCCTCCCGATTGGGCCACGAGGATGCCATCGCGATCAGCGCCGATCAACAATGCGATGCTGATCGCCGTGGTGCTGGCGAGCGCAACGAGGCCGATCACTCGTTGGGCTTGCCGTGACCGACCCACGATCACCGAAATCGCTGCTGCGAGGAGCGGAATCGCGATTGGAAGAGGAATCAGTGCTGTCATCGACGGTCCTCTTCGGCGGCCTGGGCGGCCTCCGCGAGAATTTCATCGGCGATGTCGCGGTCCACGCGCTGTTGACGAGCGATGAAGCGGTCTTCCACGTCATCTTCCACCACATCGTCGTTAGTGAGCTGCCATGACCGAAACCCGAGTGCGAGCAGGAACAGGGTGATTCCAAAGGTGATCACGATCGCCGTTAGGGCGAGGGCTTGAGGCAAAGGGTCACTAAAGCCGGCTGGGTCTCCGGTGCCGATCAACGGAGCCGTGCCGCGCCGACCACCCGAGACCATCAACAACATGTTCCCGGCGTGGCCGAGTAGACCCACGCCGATGATGATCCGCGACAGGCGGCGCTGCAACAGCAACCAAGTGCCACAGCCCACGAGGACAGCAGCCACAAAAGCCACCAAGACACTCATGAGAGATCCCTCATCTCAGGCCTCACAGCTGGTCCCTCCGGCTTCGACGCAACTGCAGTTCGCGAATTTGCTCAAGTTCGAAGAGGTCAGAGACCACCGAGTCCGCTTCTAAAGCATCGCCACGCACACTGGCTCCCACTGCTTCGTCAATGGCCTCGTCATCACCAAAGGCTTCGAACATCATCAGGATCAAACCGAGCACCACTAGGTACACCCCGATATCAAACGGCAGAGCAGAGGTGGCCTTGACCGTCCCCAAGATGGCGATATCGGCCTCCCAGGCCGCATGTTCAAGCAGAGCGTTACCCGACAGGATTGGCAGGATCGCAGTCAGCACACCGATCAGTAATCCGCCACCCATGATCGTCCACGGTCGCAGCGGGAAGGCGCGGCGCACCTCGGCTACTCCCCCCGCCACGTAACGGAACGAGATCGCCGCCCCAGCGGTCAGCCCGCCAACAAACCCGCCGCCGGGCTGATTGTGACCGGCGAACAAGAAGTACAGCGAGAGCACGAGGATGCTGTGGAAGACCACGCGCACCGAGGTGTCCACCACTAACAACCGCTTCATTGATCCATCTCCCCCGCCACTGGAGCCGCCGATGGAACGGGTTCGTGTTCGCTCCATTCGTAGTCGGCCACCTCATCGGCGGCATCCGAGCCGAGCATCAAACGGCGCCGTCCCGCACGGGCCAACGCCACCGCACCCACTCCGGAAACCACCAACACGGTGATCTCACCCAAGGTGTCCAAACCGCGGAAGTCCACAAGAATCACGTTGACGATGTTGTTGCCTTTGGCCTCAGGGGCACTCCGGGCGATCATCTCCACCGAGATGTTGGCTTCGCTCACCGAGTCACGGCTGCCAGCAGCGACAAGGGCCAGCACAAATACCGACACCGCCGCAGCCACCGAAACCGTCAACCGGATCGGGCGAGCCACAGCCGGACTGCGGTCGGCCCACCGGGTGGGCAAGAAGCGCAGCACCAACACGAAGAGCACCGTGGCCAAGGTTTCGATTACGAGTTGGGTGAGGGCCAAATCCGGCGCTCCCTGAACGATGAAGAATCCCGCCATTGCGTAGCCGACTGCACCGAGCATCAGCGCCGCTGAGATCCGACGCTTCACGATCGAGGCTCCGAGGCTCGCGGCGATGACCAAAGCAGCCAAGGGCACATGGAGTGGCACGTCCACAAGCGGGGGCAGGTCCGACCAAGCCGATAGGGCAGGGATCAGCGGTGCGATCGCCACCACGCTGATGATGATCAACAAATAGATCGGGAGCGACCCGCTTTGCACCACGGCGGTCAATCGCTTGGAACCGTCGGTCACGCTGCGCAAAGCCACCAAGAACCCGCGTTCGGCACTCGGGATCCACGAGATCGCATCGGAGAACCTTCGCTGCAGCCGAGCCACGGGGGCTCGTTTCCAGACGAGCAACAATCCGACACCAATCACGAGTACCGACAGCCCGAGCGCCGCATTAAATCCGGCCCAGAGTTTCACGGTAGACGGAGAGGCCGTCGGATCAAGGGCGGTCGTTGCCGCAGCCACCAACGGATCCACGAGTCGGGGTGCGAGTCCGAGCAGCACAGTGAGCACCGTCAGCACCGCCGCTGGCCCGAGGAACATCGCCGAGGGAGCGTGGGCCTCCGCGCTCCGATTGGGCTTATCTGCCACACCGAAATGACCGAGCAGGCCGAGCACAAATCGGGCCGAATAGGCGAAGGTCAGCATCGACCCGACCACGATCACACCCAACACCACACCCGAACCGGTGAAGTCCCCGTATGTGATGTAGGTGTCGAGAGCCTTTTCCTTACCAACGAACCCCAGCAGCGGAGGAAGGCCCGCCATCGACGCCGCCGCCAAAATACCCACGACCACCGTTGGGCGCCACGAACTACCAAAGCCGTGAAGTTCACGAATATCGCGGGTACCGACCTCATGGTCCACGATGCCCACCACCATAAACAGGGCCGCCTTAAACGCACCGTGGGCCAGGATCAGCACCACTGCCGCTTGAGCGATTTTGTACTCGCCGGTCCCAAACATCAGCATCAAGAAACCGAGTTGGCTGATCGTCCCGTAGGCCAGTAGCAGCTTGAGGTCATATTGGCGCATCGCCCGCAGACCACCGATCACCATGGTCACGGCCCCGACACTCAGCACCAGCACCCTCCACTGGCCAGTGGTGGCCAGGATCGGGGCGAGGCGGGCTACCAGATACACACCGGCTTTGACCATCGTCGCCGAGTGCAAGTAGGCGCTAATCGGGGTTGGTGCCACCATCGCGCCAGGAAGCCAACTGCCAAACGGGGCTTGGGCGGATTTCGTGAACGCCCCGACCAGCACACAGATCACACCGGCGGCGATCACCCCGTCAGTAGGGGGATTGAGGAGAAGTTCGGAGATCAGATAGGTGCCCGCGCTCTGGCCGATGATGATCAGTCCGACCAACATCACCAGGCCACCGGCCCCCGTGATCAGAATGGCCTGCAGCGCCGCAGCCCGGGCCCGCGGGTTGCGGTCATCGTTGCCGATCAGCAGATACGAAGTGATTGAGGTCAGCTCCCAGAACACGAACAGCGCCAACAGATGGTCAGAAAGAACCACTCCGAGCATCGCTCCAGCGAACAAGGTCATCAGACCAGCGAGTCGGGCCGTGCCGGGCTTGGGATACGAGAAATATCCCATCGCATAGATGCAGACCATCAGGCCGATGCCTGAAACCAACGAAACCATCACCAGTCCGAAGCCATCGAGACGCAGGTCCAGTTGGAGGCCGAGCTGTTCCACCCACATCCAAGAGAAACTCACCGGCACACCGTCACTCATCCCCGAGCCACCACTGCTGGAGCCGATCACCCCGGAGGCCTGAGTGATCGCCCAGCCGACTGTGAGAGCAGGAGCGAGCGCCGCCACTGCGAACGCTCGACGCCCCAGACGATCGCCGGACCCCAGAATCGCAACACCGATGGCAAGGTGAGTGAGGAGGATGAACAACAACATGAGGAAAGGGGTGATGACCAGATACCCAGCGGGAATCAAGGTGTCAAAACGAATCTAGCCCGGCAGATTGCGGGATGGGAGAACACAATCTGCGCGACCTCCACTTTGCCGAGTTACCCCTGAGTAACTAATATTTGGAGATGACAGCGTCTCCAACCTCGATTCAACGCGTCGGCATTCTCGGATCCGGCATCATGGGAGCGGGCCTCGCCGAAGTGGTGGCGGCGGCAGGTCTCGATGTGGTTCTGCGCTCCCGGAAGGTCTCGGTAGCCACGGAAGCGATCGACGGATTGCGATCCTCGCTGAATAAGCGAGTGGACCGTGGCCGCATGGAGGCCGAACAGCGCGATGCTCTCCTCGCCCGGATCTCGGTCACGGAGCATCTCACGGATCTCGCTAACTGCGATCTCGTGATCGAGAGCGTGGTGGAGGACCTCGAGATCAAAAAGGCACTGTTCGCGGAGCTCGGCCAAATCCTCGGCCCCCACGCGATCATGGCCACCAACACCTCTACCTTGCCGGTGGTGGAGATGGCCGTGGCGAGCGGCGCTCCGGACCGGGTCTGCGGGATCCATTTCTTTAACCCTGCGCCGATGATGTCTCTCGTGGAAGTGATCGCCCCGCTCACTGCCGCCGAAACCACAGTCGCCACAGCGATGGCCTTCGTCGCGACCTGCGGCAAAGAGGCCGTTGCCGTGAAGGATCGCGCCGGTTTTATCGTTAACGCATTGCTGTTTCCTTATCTGAACAACGCAATCCGGATGTTCGAACTCGGCACGGCCACTGCAGCCGATATCGATACAGCGATGAAGGGTGGCTGTAACTTCCCGATGGGCCCGTTTGCCCTTTTGGATCTCGTTGGTCTCGACACCTCGTTATCGATCCTTGACGCGCTGCACGCCGAGTTCGGCGACCCCAACTACGCAGCGGTTCCACTGTTGCGTCGCCTCGTTGCTGCAGGCCATCTTGGCCGCAAGACTGGTCAAGGCTTCTACAGCTACTCCTGAGCGGGTACCTGATCAACAATGTGATCTGGTTTCCACACAACGAGGGCTGCGGCCCGCACATGACGCTGATCTCGCCTGATGCCACTCCAGCCTGACTTCTCCCCGTGGGCCTTCACCCAGGACCCTCCGCTCGATGAGCAAGGTCTCGTCTGCGTGGGTGCAGATCTTGAGCCGGGTACTTTGCTCGCTGCGTACCGAACCGGCCTGTTCCCCATGCCGTTGCCCGCCTCGTTGCTGCGCCGGGGCCAAATCGCTTGGTTCTCTCCTGATCCGCGCGGCGTCATTCCCCTCGACGGCCTACTCGTCACGAAGTCGCTGCGGCGCAGCCTTCGCCGCTATGAGGTCGTGATGGACCGGGACTTCGATGCCGTGGTGGCGGCCTGCGCCGATCCGAATCGGCCCGGAGCTTGGATCAACGCCGCGATCCAAACTGCCTATGGCCGGCTCCACGAGCTTGGCTGGGCCCACTCGATGGAGACCTATCTCGATGGGCAACTCGTCGGCGGCTTATACGGGGTGCGGATCAACGGGTTCTTCGCCGGCGAAGCGATGTTCCATCTCGCGACCGATGCATCCAAGGTGGCCTTATGGCATCTCGTGACCTGGCTGAACTCCACGGGTGGTCTCCTCCTTGATGTCCAATGGACCACCCCGCATCTCATCTCGCTCGGCGCCGTGGATCTCCCCCGGACCGAGTACCTCGCTCGCTTGGCCGAAGCAGTCGCCGAACCCCAATCAGGTCCAGAGTCCACCCCCGAGATCTCAGCGAAAACCATGCCCCTTACTAGCGAAACCACTCCATGAGAGAGCACACTTCAGTTATGAACGCACCAGATCGTCCGTGGATGATGCGCACCTACTCGGGCCACTCCACTGCTTCGGCCTCTAATGAGCTCTACCGCACCAACTTGTCCAAGGGACAAACCGGGCTGTCGATCGCGTTCGATCTGCCCACTCAGACCGGTTACGACCCCGATTCAATCATGTCCAGTGGCGAGGTAGGCAAGGTCGGGGTCCCCGTGGCTCACCTCGGCCACATGCGCACACTGCTGGATCAGATCCCCCCGGATCAGATGAACACCTCAATGACCATCAATGCGACAGCTGCTTGGCTATTGGCCCTATATGTAGCTAACGCCGAGGAACAAGGGGTGACGCCGGCCCAGTTGCGCGGTACCACCCAAAACGACATCGTCAAGGAATACCTGTCTCGGGGCACCTACATTTTCCCGCCCGAGCCCTCCCGTCGATTAATCGTGGACATGATCTCGTGGTGTGCGCACAACGCTCCGTTGTGGAACCCGATGAACGTGTGCTCCTATCACCTCCAAGAAGCCGGGGCCACGCCTGTCCAAGAGATCGCCTATTCCCTCGCCACTGCGATCGGGGTGCTCGATGCGGTGCGCGATTCAGGCCAAGTCGCTCCGGAACAGTTCGCTCAGGTGTTTGGGTCCATCTCTTTCTTCGTTAACGCCGGGATCCGATTTGTGGAGGAGGTCTGCAAGATGCGGGCCTTCACGCAGATGTGGGATCAGATCGGCCTTGAGCGCTACGGGGTCACCGATCCCAAGGCGCGGCGGTTCCGTTACGGGGTGCAGGTCAACTCCCTCGGCCTGACCGAGGCCCAGCCGGAGAACAACGTGCAGCGCATCGTGCTCGAGATGCTCGGTGTCTCGCTGTCGCGTGACGCCCGTGCCCGCTCCATCCAGTTGCCGGCCTGGAACGAGGCGCTCGGTCTGCCCCGGCCGTGGGATCAGCAATGGTCGCTGCGCATGCAACAGGTACTGGCCTTTGAAACCGACCTCCTCGAGTACGAGGACATCTTCACCGGGTCGGTGGTAGTGGAAGGCAAGACCGCCCAGTTGATCGCCGAGGCTCAAGCCGAACTCGATGACGTATTGGCTCAGGGCGGCGCCTTTGAAGCGGTGGAAGTGCTCAAGACCCGACTCGTCGGATCGATGGCTGAGCGCACCCGTCGCATCGAGGCCGGTGAGCAAAAAGTGATCGGGGTGAACTCATTTACCGAGACCGCCTCCTCGCCACTAGGTGGGAGTGGATCCATCTTGCGCGTGGACCCAGCCGTGGAAGCCGAGACCATCGCTGATGTTGATGCGTGGCGGATCAATCGTGACTCGGCAGCCGTGGAAACAGCTCTGGCCGAACTGCGTCGGGCCGCCCTTGATGGTCTGAACATCATGGAGCCATCGATCACCCTCGCCCGGGTTGGTGGGACCACCGGCGAATGGGGTGCGGTGATGCGCGAGGTGTTCGGCGAATATCGCGCCCCAACCGGGGTGGCCGGCGCTTCCCGAGGACATAGTTCTGCTCCCGCTGGAGAAGACACCGGCCGGGGCGGCCTCGCTGAGGTCGCGGCGTACATCCGCAGCTTGCCCGGTGGCCCTCCCCGACTACTCGTAGCCAAACCCGGTCTCGATGGACACTCCAATGGGGCAGAGCAGATCGCTGTCGCCGCTCGCGACGCCGGAATGGAAGTGATCTATTCGGGGATCCGATTGACCCCTGAGCAGATCGCTGCCTCAGCCCGTGACGAGGACCCCGACGTGATCGGCTTGTCGATTCTGTCGGGATCGCACCTCCAACTCGTACCTGACGTGATGGCCCGCCTGGCCGCTTACGGGGTGGAGATCCCGGTGATCGTGGGCGGCATCTTGCCCGAGGACGATCAGGCCACGCTTCTGGCCTCAGGCGTGACCGCTGTGTACACGCCCAAGGACTACGACATCTCTCGGATCATGCGTGAGATCGCCGAGATCGCCGCTGCCCACCGGGTGCCGGTCTCCTGAACCCCAACTATCGGGTTCTCGGAAGCGAGACGGCCGTCTGACGGCCAGATGCTGCTCAGACACGGGCGGACAGTTGAGAGCCAATCCAACCCTCAAGTGTCGGACCGGACTCAAGACTGACGATAAGCGCGTAACGCGGAGCGCTACCTGGGTGCACCACCACATGCCATAGCCGCTGCGTGTCCACCATGAACCGGGCACCCTTGGTCAAAGGGACGCGACGCTCCGTGGATCGATCGGGGAGGCCGTCAGCGTCGTTATCCATCAGCAACATGTAACTGTCGGGGTTATCGGTGAGTTCCAGCCACGTCCGGACCACCCATCCCTCATGCTCGGGATTGAAGCGGTTGTTATCGTCACGATGGATTGACCGAATCGCTTGCTCACGATCCTGCGGATTGAGCTTGATGATCCGGACCCGGCCAAAGTTAACTCCCACCGATTCCACATAATTTTTGAGCGTGGGCGCAGCAGCGGCATTGGAGGTCCACAGGGCGTCCTTATCCGTCTTGCCCTTATCCCAGAATCCACGACAATCCAGTTCGCCGTCGGCGGAAGCTAACGGGGCGAAGTTCGTATCGCCGCCACTCTTCCAATCCATATATTCGAGCGATTCGTATTCGCTGGCCGGCACCTCAAAAGGGGCCGGAGCCAACTCCACCAGACCGGTCTCACGCAAAATCTCGAGACGCGGATGCGCAGTGTCCAACGGGATCTTGACGCTCCAGTGTTCCGGTGTGGGCCAAAAGCTCATAACCCAAAGTGTATGCCTGTGCGACTGCCCGAATCAGGGCACCTGAGCCTGACCCGGGATCTCGAGTGTGACACCGGCCTCAATCCGATCAGGGTCGGTAATCCGGTTGAGGTCCACAAGCGCCGCCACCGACACCCCGTAACGTTCGGCGATCACCGACAGCGTCTCCCCGCTTTGGACCTCATGAAACTGGCGTTGGGAGACCAAGGTGGTGGTGGTTGTGGAAGAGGTCGTGGTGGTGGAGCGAATCGGGGGCAGCGTGGTCAACGCACCTTCGGATTCCCCACAGGCCACGAGCCCTGTCGTGGCCGAGCACAGCAGGCAGATGAGGACATTCCTGATCCGCACCGGCCGCGCCCTCATATCCGCTGTCCGGCGGAAGGAAAGAAGACGGGGAGAAATGGGATGAAGAGGAGAAGCGGCAGGAGAAAACATCGGTCAAGGCAGTAATCAGAATCGGAGATAACCGATCTCTCACCGTAGTCTGGCCACAGCATGGACCACAGTGCAGAACCTAAGCATCGCACGCCTCCCGTGCCAATCCGCGCCTATTCGGGAGCGCGGTCTCCTGATCGCCACTACCGAGTGGACTCCGACGGCGTGTCGATCGCAGTCCACGAGTGGGGCCAAGAGTCGGATCCGATTTTGATCCTCGTGCACGGTGGCTTTGACTTCGCTCGGACGTTTGACGGATTCGCCCCGCGGCTCGCGGCTCGCGGTTGGCGGGTCGTGGCCTGGGATCACCGTGGTCACGGGGATTCACAACACGCCGCTCTGTATTCCTGGGATGCCGATCTCCGCGATGCGATCGCCGTGATGACCCATGTCAGCCCTCACTCAGCGGTGCCGGTGATCGGTCATTCCAAAGGCGGCGCACTGATGATCCAACTCGCCGACGCCCAGCCCTACCGGATCGCAGCGCTGGTCAATATCGACGGGATTCCCTCCAAGCGGCCGATCCCCGATGTGGCCGAGCATGAACGGACCAAGATGCTGGCGGGAGAGGTGGCCGGCTGGCTGGACCACCGTCGCAGCACCGCCACCAACCAGCGCAAGCCCGGCACAATCGCTGAACTCGCCACCCGGCGCGGTCGGATGAACCCCCGTCTTGATCGGGAGTGGCTGGAGTATCTGGTGACCGTCGGAGCTTTTGAATCAGAGGACGGTTGGCGATGGAAGATCGATCCGTCCATGCGGTTCGGTGGATTCGGGCCATGGCGGCCGGAGTGGGCGCTCGCCCGCCTGCCTGGTTTAGCGATGCCGTTTCTTGGGGTCCTCGTCTCAGAGGTGGAGGAGATGGGATGGGGCACGCTCCCTCATCACGTCACCCCGTATCTTCCTGTGGATGGCCGTCTGGAGTTTGTGGAGGGGGCCGGACATTTCGTGCACATCGAACAGCCCGACATGATGGTGGACATGGTTCTCGAGCTGTTTGAGCGAGTGGCCTGATGCCTACCGAGTTTCTGACCCACAACAAGATCCGTCTTGCTCTGCATCACTTGCGCAGCCTCGATCAGGCTCCCGATCCGCAGTGTCGGCCTCTGCTGTTGCTGCACGGTCTCGGAGAACGGTCCCCCGACACCGTGCCCAGTTGGGCGGTGGCGTGGCCCGGGCCGATCGCCGCATTGGACTTCACCGGACATGGGGCATCGACGGTGCCTCGCGGCGGCGGCTACTCATCGGAGATGTTGCTGGCCGATGCCGATGCGGCCCTCGAAGCGCTGACCGGGCCTGATCACACATCATCGAGTACCGGTATCACGGTGCTCGGTCGAGGTCTCGGCGCATACATCGGGCTCCAGCTCGCGGGCGCCCGCGCCCCACAGGTGTACGGCACGATCCTGTGCGACGGTCCAGGCCTCGCCGGTGGCGCCACCGAGCCAACCTCGATGAACTTCTTCGCTCTCGCCAACGACGGCCTACCGCCCGACCCTTACGCGCTGGTGGAACTGGGCCGTGATCTGCGGCCCCCGGACTATGCGACCTCGTTCGTCCGACTCGCGGTCACCGGATCCCCGTTAGATCAGCCGATCACGGTCTGCGCCGTGTTCCATCCCGCATGGCTTGAGGCCGCCCTCGGAGAACATGGTGTGGCCGAATCCACTTTGGGGGACGCCCTCTCCTCTTACGCCGCTCTCGGGTAGCGTCTGTGTCATGTCCGCAACGCTGATTGCGATCGGAGCGTTCCTGATCATGGAGCCGATCACCGCTGCTACCCATCGCTGGGTGATGCACGGTCTCGGATGGTTTCTGCACCGTGGCCATCATCAAGTCGGCCGTGGCCGTTTGGAGGCCAACGACGCCTTCCCAGTGATCTTTGCAGCCATCGTGTGTGTGGGGCTGTGGCTCGGTTTTAATCAGCCGGGTTGGTCCACCCTGGTTCCGATCGGTGTCGGGATCACCGCCTACGGTGCGGCCTATGCGACCGTGCACGATGTGTATATCCACGGCCGCGTCCGGATTTTTGGTGACCGCAAGATCGCACTGTTCGAGTACCTCGCAGACTGCCACCGGATTCATCACTTATATAACGGTGCTCCCTACGGGATGCTGGTGCCGGTAGTTCCCGCTGAGTTGCGCGAGCGTGCCGCTCGCACCTCTCGCGATCCGCTGTCACGCACACCCGTGGCCCGCAACCTGTGATCAGGCCGGGAAGTTAGCCAAGCGGATTCCGACCGCCCCACAGGCCCTCGGATGCGTAGGGCTCAAATCGGGCGAAAAGTTCTTCCCCGTACCAGTTCTCGTCGCGGGTGCGACGCACCACCTCACGATGTTCGGGGCCCTGAAGCGCAAAGGCACGGGCCGCAGCGAGAGACTCCCACAGGCTGAACGTGCCCAAGCGGCCAACCGGCGCCTCACCGATTCCCACCACGGCCAATAGGCCCGATGCCGCCGCCAGTTCCTCGCTCACCGGATGACCAGCGGCACTGAAGGTCCTCCAAGATCGCAGGCGCACATCGGCGCGAGTGATGATCGCCACGGCTCCCGTCTTGTCACCTTCCACCATCGCTTCGAGCGGATCTACCTTGCGCCAGGTGCCGTGACCGCCCACACGCCGCAATCGGCACTGCCAGAATTCCTCGGCCTCGGACCAGCGGCGCACGATCGGCGAGTCCGCCAAAAAGGCCTCAAGGTGTTCTTCGCTCTCCCAGACCGCGAACAATGCGGTGCGCCGGAAATCCGCTGACGGTCCGGTGTCAGAACCCTGCCCGGTGCCGAGCAGGCGCCAAAACCGCAGACCCGGGATGGAGTTCATCCGCAAGCGGTCGGTGCCGAGCCGAGCCATGGCCAGCATCGCTCGGCCGGGTCGTTCTCGGATCAGATGGAACGAGGCGATGCGATTCATGCGGAGACGGACCATGCTAGGGGGGTGAGCAACACCAGCACTGTTGTCATCTTTGGCATCCTCGCACTGTCTGGCCTGCTCGGCTACCTGATCGGGTCAATCCCTGTGGCAAACCTCGTTGCACATCGGTCCGCCGGAGTGGACCTGCGGACCGTTGGCGATCAGAACCCCGGATTTTGGAATGCGATGCAGACCCTGGGAGGTCGCGCCTCCACTTTGGTGTTTATCGGCGATGCCGCCAAGGGTCTGATTGCGGCGTTGATTCCGACAATCATCGTCATGCCTCTCGGCACCACGGTAGTGACCGGCGTGTCGGTCGATGGCGATGACCGGTTGTGGTGGATTGGCTACGCCGCAGTCGGGGCGGCGATGGTCGGCCATGCGTTTCCGGTGTTCGCCGGGTTTCGCGGAGGGCGCAGCGTGTTGACCTTCGCCGGAGGGATGATGCTGCTCGCTCCGCTGCCAACCGCCGGGGCGATTGCCGTGGTCGGACTCTATGCAGCGACCAGCCGTCGGGTCCCCCAAGCGATCCGCATCGGTGTCGCTGCGTTTCCGGTGATTCAGATCCTGATCGAAGGCCCATACCCCACAGCGGCCACCGGGGTCCTGATGACCTTCATTGGCCTGCGGTTTGCGATGGCGGCGCGGAGTACGCCCGCCCCTTCCACATCTGACGCGGCCGAAGAATCCCCCGAGCGATAGCGAGAACGGCGATCGGATCAGCCAATGGTGAGGCCCAATAGGCCACCCGATGGGTGAGGTCACGATGCGCCGTGTATGCCCGCCGGGTACCGGCCAAGGTGCCAAGGCGCAGAGCGAGCAACACCACATCCACTACGTCGCCGCGACCGCTCACAATCCGCGGTAGGGGAAGCGCCTGAGCTATCGCGACCACGGCCAGGTCACGCCATTGCCGGGCCTGAGGCTCCACCCCTGGGAGTGCGATCGAACGACCCCAGCCCCGCCACGTGTCGGGGGCGTCCTCATACATCCGCACGGTCAACATCTCCGAGGCATCCAAAAAGCCCACCTGATAGCCGCGCCGAGCGAGACGTCGGGCGAGTGCAACATCTTCCACGAGTTCACCCGCCACTGCAGCCATCACGCCCTCTGACTTCCAGGTCGCGGTCTGCCCCACCATGCATTGGCCGTTTGCCATCATCCGATCGGGCGGAACCCCGGGGACTCCCGGCGGCCCAAACCGGTACACCAAGGTGGTCAAAAAGGCTGGGTGTAACCACTGGGCACCCGGGCTCGGGCAGTAGAAACGTCCGCCGACGGTCATCAACGCATAGCCCTCCGCTTCGGCTCGGGCCACGAGCGCCACGGGGAGTCGTGGATCGGGCGCGGTATCGGCATCGAGGGTTACCACCCAGGGCGTCCCGACCGCCGACACCCCCTGCTGAAGCGCCCAGGCCTTTCCGGCCCAACCCTGCTTCAACGGCTCGCCAGTGATCACCCGAGCTCCAGCCATCCGCGCAATCTCCGCGGTCTGATCGGTGGAGTTGTCGTCTACCACGATCACCTCCGCTACCCCGGGCGCCCCGACCATCGCTGCGAGCACCGGGCCGATCCGCGCCGCTTCGTCACGGGCCGGAATGACCACCGTGATCAAGCCCGCAACCCCAGATATTCCGGTCCCAGTTATTACGGCCCCCGGTACCGGAGTGACCGCTGGGACCTGGCGGGCGGCACCGCTCAACTGCCGGATCGCCCAGACCCCCGCTCCGGCGCGAATCAGCATCCACACCGCAGATCGGATTCTCATGATCCAGAACTCTTCTTATTGGATCTCGTTGATGCGGAGGGCGCACCCACTAACTCGGCCACGATCCGGGCGCTCATCGTCACCAAAGGCAAGCCACCACCGGGATGGCTGGACCCACCTACGAGGAACAGATTCCGATAGTCGGTGGTGTTGGAGGGCCGCGAGAATGCTGCCCGACGGCCGTTGGAGGAGGTGCCGTAGATTGCTCCTCCCGGTGCCCGGTAGCGCTCAGCAAGATCGGTGGGGGTCAACGTGTGCAGCACCTCAATCCGGTCTCTCAGATCCACGCCACGCCGGGCCAGGCCGCTGAGTACCCGCTCGGTGGCCACGGAACGGTCCACACCGGAGCCTGCACCATCTGGAGCGGGTGCCGTGTTGATCAACAGGAACCAGTTTTCGTTGCCAGCTGGGGCTTGGCTTGGATCGGTCACCGAGGAGACACAGGCGTAGATGGTCGGGTCATCAGGAATCTCACCCGCTGCGATCTGGGCAAACTCGGTCCGATACTCCTCGGAGAACCACACGTTGTGATGGGTGAGTCCCGGGGTCTGTCCCTTCACCCCGGCACAGATCACAAAACCGCTCGAGGAACGATCGGCACGCTGCACTTTGCGCAAGGCGGCCGCATCACCCAACAGGTCGCGGTAGAGGTGTTCGGCATCAGCGTTGGCGATCACGATGTCAGCAGTGAGGAGTTCGCTCGCTTGTGCGGTGGGGTCGGGTTCCACTGCTCGTAACTCGGCCGCAGTGATCCGGCCACCTGAGGTCCGCAGAGCGGTGACCTCGGTGGAGGTGCGGATCTCCACACCGACGCGGCGAGCTAAGGCCTCAATGGCCGATGCCAGCACCCCGAGACCACCCATTGGATACCAGCACCCATACTTCGCTTCGATGTGGCTGATACAAGCCAAGGTGGCCGGCGCCCGATACGGCGAAGACCCCGAATAGGTCGCGTAGCGATCTACGAGTTGGACCAGTCGCGGATCACTAAAGGCCCGGGAGGCGCTGCGATGCAGACTGCGGAGGGAATCGATCGCCCACAGATCTAGCGGTGAACGCATCCGCTTCACCATCTCCCACGGATGACCCATCGGCCCCGCGAAAAAGGTCCGTTCGCTGACCTCCCAGATCCGCTCGGCGCGATCTGCGTAGCGCTCCCACTCCGCCCCGGATCCGGGGGCCAAACCCTCCACCGCGGCCGTCGTGGCGCCCGGGTCATCATGAATCAACAACTCCGATCCATCGGTCCAGCGATAACTGAACTGCGGATCGAGACGAACCAGGTCCATCTCAGCGTTAAGGCTCGTGCCTGCTAGGGCGCAGAGTTCCTCAAACACCGCCGGCAGGGTCATCAACGAGGGCCCGATATCAAATGAGTAACCGCCGTCGGTGAGCACGGCCAACTTGCCACCCACCTGCGCATTGCGTTCCACCAACGTCACCTGATGGCCGAGCACCTGAAGTCGGATCGCGGTCGCGAGGCCACCCACTCCCCCACCGATCACCAAGACCGTGGACTGTTCAACCGTCATCGAGGCTCCCCTACTCACGAGCCTGGGCTCGCCGATGGGACCTGAACCGAGACCACACAGCAGCGATCGCAATCGGCAGCATGGTGGACCCACCCGCTGTAGCCACCACACGGTCTTTAAAGAAGGCTGCGAAACCCACCGTCTCCATCACGCCCATGTAGGCGTATTGGCCCACGAGATAGCCATCGCCGCCTACTGAGCGATGACCCTTACGTCCCGCCCCCGTTGGCATCAGCACCTCAAGGACTGCCATCACTGCGATCCCAGTCAGGAACCAGCCGACATAGTTCGTCAACGGGATCCCTCGATACCGGCCGGGCTGCTCCCACTCCCAGTACCCCTCTGTGGTCATCTGCGGATCAAGGAACAGATCCCACGCGGTGAGAGC
The DNA here is from genome assembly GCA_018401375.1 of Ilumatobacteraceae bacterium. Lineage (GTDB taxonomy): Bacteria > Actinomycetota > Acidimicrobiia > Acidimicrobiales > Ilumatobacteraceae > M30B72. Next base: position 85,380 of record JAGYKR010000005.1, read on the forward strand.
CGCCGATCCGAGCAGCACTCTGCGCAGTCCTGTGGACCGTGATCCGAGTGCGGCATGGGCGGCCTCGCGGGCCGGAACCGCCATCGCAAACCATGCCGCCGGAACGATGACCGGCACCCCCGATACTTGCGGCTGCAGGGCCTCGGTGTAGTGATAACGACCGAACGGCTTTCCGGTGCGTGGACCCACATGTTCGATCACCGTGGTCCCGGCAGCCACCACCGCCGCAGCGGTCACCGCAGGGAACCGACCCCACCGAGCGATACTGCGGGTCAGGGTGCTCGCAAACAATCCGCCTACCGTGACCGATGACAGGATCCGCCGGAGTGGCCCACGTACCGGGGCCAGTGGGGTCGCGATCATGGCGGCCACCGTGGCCGCTGCGGGCAAGAGGAGCGATCGGACCGGTTTCATTGATCCGGTTTCATCGGTTCGGGGCGCGCCGCCAGCGCACGGCATCCATTTTGGCGAAGGCCTTGGAGAGAGCGGGCGGGGTGACCATCTGCCCCACCACCACCGCTTTGGAGGCGGTAGATACCGTGGCTCGCGACCCAAACACATCACAGCCCTGAGATTCGATCTGGGTCAGAATTCGGCTATACAGCGTGTGCGCAGCACGGATGCACCGAGCCGAGCGCTCCGGCAACATCGAGATGCCGATATCGGCTGATGCGTACAACTCCCGACACCGTGCGATCTCAAACTTCATCATCTCCGCAAACTCGGCGGTGCAGCGCCGATCGGTCAGATCCACGCCGAACCGACGGAGATCCTCTTGGGGGACGTACTGCCGGTTGCGGTCCAGATCCTCTGCGATATCACGCAGAAAGTTGGTGAGTTGGAAGGCGTTGCCGAGGTCTTGGGCGTGAGGAGTGGCCGCCTCCACATCGGTGGGCTCAAGGATTGGGAGCATCATCTCCCCGATAACCGCTGCGGAGCCATCCATGTACCCGAGCAAATCCTCCCAGGTTTCATAGGACTCCACCGTCAGGTCCATGGTCATTGACCTCAGAAACCTACGAAATGCGTCAGGATTGAGATCGAAGGCCCGCACTGTGTGGACCACCGCTTTGAGGACTGGATCCTCCGAACTGCCAGCGGCAAGGTCCGCGAAGAATTTATCGCCAAATGCGGCCAGAGCCGCGGCACGCTGCTCGACCGGGATCTCGCCGTGACCGCCCTCGGGGATCTCGTCCACGATGTCATCGGCATACCGAGCAAACCCGTACAGCGCATGCACATGAGGCCGCTTGAGCGGGGGCAACACCAAGGTGGACCAGTAGTAGGTGGTGCCGTGCCGCTTATTGAACTCCCGGCACAGTTCATAGGACTCATCGAGACTGACCGGGCCTGTGGGTAACAACTGGGTGGTGGGAATCGGGGCCGCTGATCCTTTGCCGCGGAGCCGTGCGGTCAACTTCTTCGATGTCACCACGCCATTATCACCACTTTGGATTCACTGCGTCCGATTCACTGCGTCCGATTCACCACTTGACGATGGCGGTGTCTCGGGCATAGCGGTCGATGCGTTGGGCGGCGAGTTTGCCTGAGACGAGCACCATCGGCACACCCACACCGGGCAGGGTGGACGATCCGGTGAACGCCAATCCGGGAACCTTGGAGTTGATGTTGTTCGGCCGGAATGGTCCGGTCTGCAAGAAGGTGTGTGCGAGCGCAAACGGGGTGCCGCGCTCCATACCCATCGCCTCCCAGTCCAATGGGTCATACATCTGTTCCACCACGACCTCGGTGGGATATCCGAGATCAGCTACCTGTCGCCGCAGACGATCAGTTAAGCGGTCGCGCTGGCGAGACCAGTCGATCTTGCCGTCGAGGTTCGGGGTGGGCTCGAGCACATAGATCGAACTGTGGCCCTCGGGAGCGAGGCTCGAATCATCGAGGGAGTGCAAGGTCACCAAAATCGAAGGGTCGCTCATCATGACCCCTTTGTTAATCAGTTCCTTAAACGATCCCACCCAGTCGGCTCCGAAGTGGATGTTGTGATGGGTGGCTTCTGGAGGAGGCGTACCCTTCACTCCCGCTACCCACAACAGACATGACGGCGAGTACAAGCCGCGCCGCGCCACTCGCGGGGCCTCCACTCCACCGAGCAGGGTCCGATACGCCACGGGGAGATCGAGGTTGCAGACCACCGCATCGGCCTCGAGACGATCCGAACCACCTAACTCCACGCCCGAAACCGCTCCCGATCCGGTGCGCAGGATCCGAGTGACCGGGGTGTTGTAGCGAAAGGTGACACCTTTAGCCACGAGTGCATCAGCGAGACCAGCGGCCATTTGATGCATCCCACCCTCGGGGACGTACACGCCTTCCACCGAGTCCATATAGGTGATGACGGCGTAGAGGGCGAGAGCCTGATACGGGGCAAGACCGGCATACATGGACTGAAAACTGAAGATCTGCTGCAGTCGCGGGTCAGAGAAGAACGAGGCCACCTTCTTGTCCAACTTGCCGAACCCACCCATTTTCACGAGTTCCAGACCGGCGCGCCAAGGCTTCAACAAATCCAGCGGGGAGTTGAAGTTAGCGTCGATGAAGTTGTCCATCTCTAACCGATACAAATCGGTCAGCCATGCACAAAACTTTTCAAAGGCCGCAGCTTCGGTGGAGTTAGAGAACCTTCGGATCTCCTCGGTCATGGCCTCGCGACCGTGCCGCACCATCAGGGTGGAGCCGTCGGCGTAGACGGCCCGGTACATCGGGTCCACCTTGTTGATCTTCACGTAATCCGACATCTCCACGCCGAGGGCCGTAAAGGACTCCTCGAGCAGTTGGGGCATGGTCAGCACCGTCGGTCCATTGTCCAGACGGAAACCATCGGACTCGATCATCCCGGCGCGCCCACCGGGGATGGCCTCGCGCTCGATGATGATCACCTCGTGTCCGCTGCGATGGAGATGCGCTGCGGCCGACAGACCTCCAAGGCCTGCGCCGATCACCACTACTTTCATCAGATCTCCCTCCAGGACACATACTGCGCCATCAGTTCCAATTCATGCACAGCTTCTGGGTCCAGGTCCATCTGTCGGAGAGATGTCACAGCCTGTTCGGTCAAAGAGGTGATGTGAGATTCAAGTTCGGCGAGGGCCCCGGTGTCCACGATCACCTGTTGGATCGACGACACCTCGGCTTCGCCCAGATCTGGCGCACCCACTCGTTCGAGCACAGCGAGTTGAGCGGGACTGGCATTCGCGACCGCACGAGCGAGCAGCGGGGTGGGCTTTCCTTCGCGCAGGTCGCCGCCCACCGGTTTACCGGTGACGGCCTCATCACCAAAGGCACCCATCACGTCATCGCGCATTTGGAATGCATCACCGAGGGGAAGTCCGTAGCCACTCAATCCATCGAGCAGTGCGCCATGTCCAGCGGGATCAGCAATCGCAGCGCCGAGATGGAGGGGCCGTTCAATGGTGTACTTACCACTTTTGTATCTGCAGATCCGCTCGGCGGAGACCACGTCACGCACCCGCTGCACCGAACCGGCCACATCTAAGAACTGGCCAATGTTGAGCTCCACGCGCAGTTCGTTCCAGATTCGCCACGCCTCAGGCGGAGCGGTTTCAAGCAACAGATCGGCATACACGAAAGCGAGATCACCTACGAGGATCGCCACCCCTTCACCGAAGCGGCGGGACTCGCCGGCCCAACCGGCCTCAGCGTGTTCCTTAGCGAACACCGTATGTGTGGTGGGTGCGCCGCGACGGCTGTCCGCATCGTCCATCACATCGTCGTGAAATAACGCGAATGCGTGCATGAGCTCAAAGGCGGCACCTGCATCGACGATGCGTTGATCTGCGGGGTCCCCACCAGCGCCGATAAAACCCCAGTGACAAAAGGCGGGACGTAGACGTTTGCCTCCCGCCATCACCAATCTGCGGATCTCGGTAATCGGTCGAATCAGATCCGCCGACATCTCCCCCCAACGTTGCTCCTCGGCGGCCAGTAAGGCGTCGAGGCGCTGATCCACCCGATGGGCGATCCCTCGAAGGCTCTGTGGTGGTTCGGCGGGCACGCTCAGAGACTAGGCGGATCCGGCCAAGACACCTCGCCATCCGGGTTGACGTCCGGGTTGACGTCCGGGTTGAAGTCCGGGTTGTAATCAGGGTTGCGGCCCGGGTTGTAATCAGGGTGTGAGTTCGGTGCCCGTGAGATCCTGAATCTGCAATCGGGCAGCCTCGATCCGCTCCCGACAGGCCAGGATCAACAGGTTCGCTCGAGCGACCCGTTCGGCGAGGCGATCCACATCCACATCGGCTGAATCCAGTTCACGCAGAATCTGATCGAGTTCGGCGAGCGCTTCGGCGTAACCGATGGGAGCGCTATCGGGATTCTCAGCCATCTCTTGACTCCTTTTGTGTTGCGGGCCCTACAGCGGTCACCGTGGACCCGATCTGTCCATCAGCCAGAATTGTGAGCAATTCATCACCAGTTGTGACCTGATCCACCGATCGCACAGCCCGGCCATCGGAACCCCGTGTGATGGACCAGCCCCGAGCCAACATGACGGCGGGGTCATGGGACCGAATCCGTGCCTCCACGGTGTCGAGTCGTAGACCGGTCCGCTCGATGATCCGTTGGGAACGGTTCCGCAGTTCGATCTCAGCGGCATCCACCCGAGTGGAAACGGTCAGGGCACGGTCTGCAGCGAGCAGAATCCGCCTCCACCGATCCTCCATCGCACCGACAAATTCCTGCACCCGTTGGATCAAAAAGCCCGCGCAGGCGGTCGGCGTCTTGAGCGCCGTATGCGCTACCTCATCGGCCACCGACCGGTCCACCTCGTGTCCGATCCCGGTGATCACCGGATGCTGGCAATGCGCGATCGCTAGGGCGATCTCGCGTTCGTCAAAGGTGGCGAGCTCATTGCGGGCGCCACCACCGCGCATCACGAGGACCACATCGATGTCGGTGCGCTCTGAGAGTTCAGCGATCGCCGCAGTCACCATCGGCACCGCATCTTCGCCCTGGACCCGGGCGTCCACTGCGGTCACCACAAAGCCGAGGCCTGATCGATCGAGTTCGGAAATGAAGTCGTGCCAGGCCGCTGAGCCCACACTGGTTACCACCCCGAGCCGTAAGGGGACCGGAGACAGTGGTCGCTTGGCGTTTGCGTCGAGTAATCCGGCCACCGTGAGATCACGGATCACCGCATCGCGAGCGAGAGCGATTTCTCCGAGGGTAAACCGTGGATCGAGATCAGACATCTTCAGTCCGAGTCGGCCCCCTTGAGCCCAAAAGTCCAGTTGCCCGCAGATCCGAACCCCGATCCCGTCAGCTAAAGCCAACCGGTTTGATTCCAGCATCGGCCGGAGCCGGTTCCGCACGGGTGCGAACAACTGCACGCTGAGCACCGCCGGGTTCGGGCCTGAAGTGTCCGCCAGCGTGAAGTAGGCGTGGGCTCCCGATACTCGATATCCCTGGATCTCGCCGCGCACCCAAACCTGATCGCCGAGTCCGCTGCGCAGTGCCCGATTAATCCGAGCGGCCAGTTCTGTGACGGTGTAGGTGACCTGTTCGTTCTGTCCCTCAGCGTCACCGTTCATACGTGCGGCGCTATCAGACCCACGGTCGATCACGACGGACCGGCAGCGGCACTGACCACCAACGCCCCGAGAACCTCCATGAGGATCGCCGTGCCGGGGTGGTAACGGCCCGCACCATCGGACGGGGCCACAACGCCTCGGTGGCCGCGACGATGGCGGCGGCCTCTGCGTCTGTGGGGGCCGGACTGATATGTAGGTTCTCGGTGCTCATAGCGGCATGTTTCCGTGCTTACGGCGCGGCAACTCTTCGCGCTTGGTCCGCAACATCTCCAGACCCGCAATGATCTTGATCCGGGTCTCGGCCGGGTCAATCACGTCGTCCACGTAACCGCGCTCCGCAGCCGCGTAGGGATTCGCATACTTGTCGGTGTACTCCGCTACCAGTTCGGCTCTGCGGGCGGCCGGATCATTGGCTTCGGCGAGCTCACGGCGGTACACGATCTCCACCGCACCTTGAGGACCCATCACCGCAAGCTCAGCTGTGGGCCAGGCAAAGGCCAGGTCCGCACCGATGGACTTGGAGTTCATCACCACATACGCCCCGCCGTAGGCCTTGCGGGTGATGATCTGGATCCGCGGCACCGTTGCCTCACAAAACGCATACAACAATTTGGCGCCGTGGCGGATGATTCCGCCGTACTCCTGATCCACGCCGGGCAGGAAGCCAGGAACGTCCACGAAGGTGATCAGCGGGATGTTGAAAGCGTCGCAGGTCCGCACAAAGCGGGCCGCCTTTTCAGCGGATTCGATGTCGAGTACTCCGGCCAAAATCATCGGCTGGTTACCCACCACACCGACGGGACGACCATCTATCCGGGCAAAACCGCAGACGATGGACTTCGCCCAATACGGGAAGTACTCGAAGAACTCTCCGTCATCCACCACAGCCGAGATGACCTTGTGCATGTCATAGGGCATGTTCGGGCTCGCCGGCAACAGGTCGCGCAGCTCCGGGCAGAGACGGGCGGGGTCGTCATCGCTCTCCACCACCGGCGGCTCCTCCAAGTTGTTGGAGGGCAGATAGGACAAAAGGAACCGAACCTCATCGAGGCAGGTCTTTTCGTCGGGGGCCACGAAGGTGGCCACACCGGACTTGGAGGCGTGGCTCATGGCGCCGCCGAGTTCCTCCAAGGTCACGTCTTCACCGGTCACGGTTTTGACCACGTCGGGCCCTGTGATGAACATGTGCGAGGACTCCGCCACCATGAAGATGAAGTCGGTCATCGCCGGGGAGTAGACCGCACCTCCGGCGCAGGGTCCAAGGATCACCGAGATCTGTGGCACGACCCCAGAGGACCTGACGTTGCGGTGGAAGATGCCGCCGTAACTCGCGAGTGAAACCACACCTTCTTGGATGCGCGCTCCGGCCCCATCGTTGAGACCGACCACCGGGGCGCCCACCTTGAGGGCGAGATCCATCATCTTGTGGATCTTCTCGGCAAACACCTCGCCGAGCGCTCCACCAAACACGGTGAAGTCTTGGGAGAACACGAACACCTTGCGGCCGTCCACCGTTCCCCACCCGGTAATCACACCGTCGGTGTAGGGGCGCTCTTCAAGTCCGGAGACATGAGCCCGATGCCGGGCGAGCAGATCGAGTTCGTGGAAACTCCCCGGATCCAGCAGATAGTCGATCCGCTCGCGGGCCAGCATCTTGCCTTTGGCATGCTGGCGCTCCACCGAGCGCGCAGAGCCCGCATTGTGGGCCTGTTCACGCCGGGCCTGCAGATCGTCAAGTTTGTCCTGCATCGGATTCGTCACGGTTAAGGACGCTAGTGGGTCCACCCCGGTCCGGGCTCAATCCCGGCAGATCCTCTCAGTCGGCCGGTTCGGCTACGAGGAATGTGGTGGTGGCCTCGCTCAGTGTTCCTGCCCGGGTGATCCCACTCAACTGCAGGGTCCACTGCCCGGCCACATCAAAGGGCAAGCCATCGCTCTGATCGAGCAATGCCACCCCGACACCGCTGAGCGGGATCGCCTGTTCGATGATCCGGGCCTCGGTCCCGGGAGGCGGAATGAACACCAACCGCAGATCGCTGATCCCGATGGCCGGGGCGGTGACGAGCACCCGAATCCCATTCGGCCCCACCTCGGCAGGCCGGATCAGCACCCGCACATCAAGTTCGGATCCCCGGTCCACGAACTGCCGCTCCACGGCGTAGGTGATCTGTGGAACCAACTGAGGTGGGGTGAGGCTGACCAGCCATCCGCTCATCGCCAGCACGAACACCCCAACCGTCGCCTCCACCCCGAATGCTCGGCGGAAACGGGCCGCATGACCCACCGTGAGACCGCGGGCGCGCCGCAACCGCGCTGCGACCACCTGACGGGTGGCGATCGCTAGGAACACCATCGCCGCCACAGCAGCCGTCTTGGCTAAGAGCACCTGGCCGTGGCCCGAAGTGAACAGTTGGCCACCGTCAAGACGAACCATCTGGGCCACGCCGGTCACGATCGTCACCAAAATCGCCGGCATCGACACCTTGTTAAAAGCCCGAATCGCATCCACAAGATCGGAGTCGCCCGGCCCTGAAGCCACCACCCGAGTGATGATCAAGGCCCCGCCAAACCACACTGCAGCGGCCGCCGCATGCGTGATTGACAGCACGATCCCGATCGGGGCCAAACTGCCACCAATACGACTAAGCCCCACCATCACCAACGCCAAAGTTGGGAGTGCCACAGCCACCAACTGCGTGGCCGGATCGATGAGTCGTTCCGGACGCCAGATCGCCCACACGCTGGCGGCCACCAATACGAGACGCATCAATGCGAAACGATCGGTCCACCCACCTTCGGCCAGGTCCAGCCAGGTGGCCGGATTCAGCGCAGCCCCAAACGATATTTCGGTCGCAGCGGCCACGGTGGAGACAACAAAGATCACGGTCCCAACCAGCGCCACTAGCCACAATGACTGTAGGTAGCGCCGGGTCAGCACATATTCCGGACCCTCTGGCCACGCCAGACCAATCACGGCGATCGCTCCGAATAAGGCCAGGATCGCAGTGGTGGAGATCACCCGTCCGAACCACGACGCCCCCGCCACACCGCCAGAGGAATCCTGCGCCTGCGCTCTGGCACCCGTGGGCAAGTTGCTGGAGTCTGTCGCTGTGCCACCACCGGTAGGGGCGGTGGGTTGACTCACCGGCGAAGAGGACACCGAAAAGGTGATCAATCCCCCTGCCACCGGCTGATTGAGGCCGTCTCGCAGCCCCCATGAGATGGTGCAGGCTCCGCGGGGGAAGGGGGTCAACACGTCCACGGTCACGCTCAGACGATCAGCGGACACCTCGGGGACCCCGATGCGCTGTGGCACCGAGCCACAGGCCACCGGGGCGGTCAACGTGTCGTCGTTACCCAGACGCTCAGCGAAAGTGAAAACCATTTCCACTGGCGAGGTAGCCAGAGTGGCGCCGTCTGTCGGCTCAGAATCCACAAGCGAATTGCTCGGCAGCGATTGGGCAGCAGCCGTGGATGACCCGAACAGCGAGAATCCGGACCCCGAAGAGCTGCCCCCCGAAAGACCCACCCATGCGAGCCCGGCTATCGCACACCCGGCCACTGCGATGACGGCCTTCATGAGGACGGCGACGGGGGGTTTGGTCGCGGCGGAACCCCGCTGCGTAGGGCTCGTCATCGCCCCGAGAAGCCGTCGATTAAGAATCATCTTTCCCCACGGTAGCCAGCGACATGCCCACCGAAGGAGGATCGCTAGGCTGAGCCCAATGGCCACCCAGTCCCTTTACCGTCGCTACCGACCGCGACGGTTCTCCGAATTGAAGGGTCAGGACCACATCGTGCGAGCGTTGCGCGATGCAGTCCGCTCCGGGCGCGAGGGTCAGGCCTACCTTTTCTCCGGGCCCCGCGGTACCGGTAAGACCTCCTCGGCGCGGATTTTGGCCAAGGTACTCAACTGCGAGGCACCCGAAGATGGCGAGCCCTGTTGCACCTGCGGGTCATGTCTGGCTGTGGAACAAGGCACGAGTTACGACGTCCACGAACTCGACGCCGCCAGTAACAACGGCGTGGATGCGATCCGCGACCTCGTAGAGAAGGCCTCGCTCGGGACCCCCGGCCGCCACAAGGTGTACATCTTGGACGAGGCCCACATGCTCTCCAAGGCGGCCTCAGCCGCACTGCTCAAAACCCTCGAGGAGCCGCCCTCTCACGTGGTCTTCGTGTTAGCCACCACCGACCCGCAAAAGATTTCTGACACCATTCGATCGCGCACCCAGCATTTGCAGTTCCACCTGCTGCCCGCCGACACTCTGGGCGAGCATGTGCGCTGGGTGGCAGCGGATGCTGGGCTCGAACTTTCCGAACAGGCCATCGATGCCGTCATCGTCCAGGGTGCGGGTTCGGCTCGCGACACTTTGAGCGCCCTGGAGCTGATGGCAGCAACGGGCGGTGAGGTCACAGATCATCTCGATCTGGGTCCGATCCTGCGAGCGCTCACCGACTCCGAACCCGGGGTGGCATTGACTGCGGTGGCCGAAGCGGTGCGCGCCGGATACGAGCCACGCTCAATCGCTGAATCCTTAATCGCCCATCTACGCGACTGCTTCTTAGCGTTGATGGCACCCGATCTCGTGATGCTGCCGCGCCAACGAGTGGACGAGATCGTGGCGGTGGCCGAACAGATGGGGGTGGCAACCATCGTGCGCGCCATCGAACGTCTCGGCACGGCGCTGATGGAACTCCGCCACGCCCCCGACCCACGGGTCCTCCTCGAGGTGGCGCTCGTTCATCTCACCCATCCCCATTCCGGGGATGACCTCGGTGCGGTGGTCTCACGGCTGGAAAGACTCGAGCAGGCGGTGCGCACCGGTGCTGGATCTGCCGGTGCTGGATCTACGAGCCAGGCAGCCCGGCCGAACCTCCCTCCGGCCAAGGTGAACCCCGAAACCGGTAGAGCGGTGGTCGGAGGACGAGCTCGCGCCACAGCCGCTGCCCCAGCACCGGTCAGCGAGCAGGATTCGGTCATTGGGCAGGACGCAACGATTACCGACACCGCGTTGGACATCAATGAAGGCGACAAAAACCCGGCAGATGTTAGGGAGCCAGCCACGCAGGTTGAGTCGGCACCGATCTCTCCTCCCGCCGAAGGAGTGCGCACTGATACTCCCGACGAAATCTGGGAACAGCAGGTCCGACCACACCTCAAGCCCTTTGTCCGAGCGCTCTATTCCGCCGGAACTTTCACCCGTCACGACATCGCCGCCGATCGCACCAGTGATTGGCATTTCTCGGTGCCCAATCCCCAACACGGGGACAAGTGTGAAGAGCACCGTTTGGCAGTGGAGGCTGCGCTCAGCGCGGCCTGGGGTGCATCGGTGCGGGTGACGATCAGCGTCGGTGGCACGCAGCGTGGCGGTCGTGATGTCACCGGTCAGATCCCACGTTCCCCATTCACGGACAACGAATCCTCCGATGACTCCCGAGGTGCGCCGAGGAAAGCCCCCGGTGACTCGCCCAAGACCGCAAAGGCAAACACCGAGGCCGAAGAGGCGGAGATTGATCTCAGTGACCTTGTGGACGCCCCTCCGGAATCGGTAGTGAGTCCCGTGGATCGTTTAGCTCAAGCCTTTCCCGGTGCCGAACTCATCGAGGATCCTGACCGTTGATCGTGACCGTTGATCGTGACTGATGCAGACAAGGGGACGTGACCCGCAATGAGTTTTGGTTCCTCCCATTACACCCCGGCGATGCAGAGCCTGATTGACGAGTTCGGCAAACTGCCGGGCATCGGCCCAAAGTCGGCCCAACGGATCGCCTTTCACCTTTTGAAACTTCCCGCAGAGGATGTGGGCAGACTCGCTCAGTCGATCACCCACGCCAAGGCCACGGTCCGGTTCTGCGAGCGTTGTTTCAATATCGCCGCTGATGTGCTGTGCCCGATCTGCGCCGATGACCGTCGCGACTCCACAATGATCTGCGTGGTGGAAGAGTCCCGAGACATCGTGGCCATCGAACGCACCGGAGAGTTTAAGGGTCGCTATCACGTGCTACTCGGAGCGATGAACCCCCTCGAAGGAATCGGTCCTGAGCAACTCAAAATCCGTGAGTTGGTGGCCCGCCTCGGACCCGAAGCGGTCGAGGAGGTGATCTTGTGCACCAACCCCAACACCGAAGGGGAGGTGACGGCGATGTATCTGGCGCGGATGCTTAGTCCGCTCGGACTTCGCGTGACCCGGATCGCTTCGGGACTTCCGGTTGGTGGAGACCTTGAGTACGCCGACGAGTTAACTCTCGGCCGAGCGCTCGAGGGCCGCCGAACGCTCGAGACCTGATCAGCCCCCGAGCAATCAGAGCGTGCGGACGATCAGGGCGTCGCCCTGTCCACCGCCACCACACAGAGCAGCAGCACCCATTCCTCCACCGCGGCGACGCAATTCGTGGAGCAGGGTTAAGGCCAAGCGGTTACCGCTCATGCCGATCGGATGGCCAAGCGCAATCGCTCCACCATTCACGTTGACTACGTCATCGGAGATCCCGAGGTCTGCCATCGAGGCCAGCCCCACTGCGGCGAAAGCTTCGTTGATCTCGAACAGATCAATTTCGTTGAGGCTTCGACCGGCTCGCTCAAGGGCCCGCATGATGGCCCGGCTGGGCTGCTGCAGCAGCGAGGCGGAATCGGGGCCCGCCACCATGCCGTAGCCAAGGACCTCACCGAGCGGGGTCACGCCACGGGCCTCAGCGGCCGCCTTGGACATCACCACGACCGCCGAGGCGCCGTCGCTGAGCTGTGAGGCGTTACCTGCAGTCACCGTGCCCGAAGGATCGAAAGCCGGCTTCAAACCCGACAAGCTGTCCGCTGTCGTCCCGGGGCGGACACCCTCATCGGTCTCCACGAGCAATGGATCACCCTTGCGTTGCGGGATTTTCACCGGCACGATCTCATCGACAAAACGGCCCTCCTTGATCGCATTGGCGGCCCGCTCATGAGAGGTTGCGGCCAACGTGTCTTGAGCCTCCCGGGAAATGGCGCCCGCTGCGTAACGCTCGGTTCCTAGACCCATCAAACACGCGTCAAACGCACACCACAGACCGTCTGCGATGATCGCATCCTGCAGTTCGGTGTTCCCGTAGCGGAAACCACTGCGAGCACCATTAGCGATGTAGGGCGCATTGGACATGGACTCCATGCCGCCGGCCACCACTATGTCGGCCTCACCTGAAGCGATCATCTGATCGGCGAGATAGATCGTGTTCAGACCGGACAAACAGACTTTGTTGATGTTGACCGAAGGGACGCTCATCGGAATCCCGGCCTTCACTGCGGCCTGCCGGCTCGGCACTTGGCCCTGCCCGGCCATCAGCACCTGACCCATCAGCACGTGCTCCACTTCTTCGGGACGGACCCCAGCGCGAGCGAGCGCCTCGGCGATCGCGATTCCTCCGAGGTCCGCGGCCGAGAGTGACGCGAGCGCCCCACTCATCTTGCCGATCGGGGTCCGGGCGCCTGCAACGATGTATGAACCAGCCATGGCCTAACGCTACTCCACCTCACCCACTGCGCCGAAGCGACGGTCGGATTGCCCCAGCTTCGAAATACTGTTCAGTAACTTCGGCCAGTATCATCGGCGAATGCAAGAAGTACTTGACGCCCTAGCGGCGGGTGCCTCCTCTGAGGATTTCGCCGCCATCACCATCCCTGAATCGTTTCGAGCGGCCTTCGTCAAACGTGACGAGGTTGACATGTTTGAGGGTGTGGCCTCGGCCGATAAGGATCCGGAGAAGAGCCTCCACGTAGACGAGGTCCCGACCCCCGAACTCGCCCCCGACGAGGTGTACCTCGCAGTGATGGCCTCAAGCATCAACTTCAACACTGTGTGGACCTCGATCTTTGAGCCGCTCCCCACCTTCGGTTTCCTCGATCGACTCGGCCGTGAAAGCGAGTGGGCCCGGCGCCATGCACTGCCCTATCACGTGATCGGCTCCGATGCGTCGGGTGTGGTGCTCAAGGTTGGCTCGGCGGTGCGCAACTGGAAGCCCGGGGATCAGGTCACCGTGCATTGCAACTATGTGGACGATCAGGACCCGACCGCGCATAACGACTCGATGCTGGCCGTGAACCAAAAAATCTGGGGCTTTGAGACCAACTTTGGCGGTCTCGCTGACCTCAGCGTGGTCAAAGCCAATCAGTTGATGCCCAAGCCCGCGCACCTGAGCTGGGAGGAAGCTGCCGTCAACGCGCTGTGCTCGGCCACCTCGTATCGGATGCTGGTCTCTGATAACGGCGCCCGCATGAAACAGGGCGACAAGGTTCTCGTATGGGGGGCCACAGGCGGTATCGGCGGTTATGCCGTGCAGTATGTGCTGAACGGTGGAGGCACTCCGATCGGCGTGGTCTCGTCCCCTGAGCGCGCTGCGATTTTGAATGAGATGGGCTGCGAAGCGGTCATCGACCGTGCGGCAGAGGGCTACCGCTTCTGGTCCGATGAGCACACCCAAGATGAGTCCGAATGGCGCCGTTTCGGTAAGACGATTCGCGGCCTCGTCGGTGAGGATCCCGACATCGTGTTTGAGCACCCAGGACGTTCCACGATGGGCGCCTCCATCTTTGCTGTGCGCCGCGGTGGCACCGTGGTCACCTGCGCCGCCACCTCTGGCTACATGGTCGAGTTTGATAATCGGCACTTCTGGATGAAGTTGAAGAAGCTGCTCTCCTCGCACTTCGCGAACTACTCCGAGGCGTGGGCCTCCAACAAACTGCTCAACGAAGGTCGGATCCAGCCGCTGCTCTCCAAAACCTTCACCCTTGAGGAGGTAGGTGTTGCGTCTCGGGCCGTGCACCGCAATGAGGCCGAAGGCAAAATCGGGGTTCTGTGCCTCGCCCCTGCCAAGGGGATGGGAATCACCGACCCCGAAAAGCGGGAGCGGATCGGCGAAGACAAGATCACTCTTTTCCAACGTCACACAGGATGAGGCAGAATAGAACCATGTTGTTGACAGAGATCGACCATGTCGCAATCGCCGTCTCGGATCTCGAGGCCGCGATCGATTATTACCAGCGGGCCTTCGGCGCAACCGTGGACCATCGTGAGATCGTGGAGAGCGATGGCGTGGAAGAGGCCTTGCTCAAGGTGGCCGAAAGCTACGTGCAGTTGCTGACTCCTACCCGTCCCGACTCCCCGGTGGCCAAGTCCATTGAGAAGCGCGGTGAGGGTTTGCACCACATCGGTTACCGCGTCGCTAACTGCGCTGAAGCGCTCGAGTCGATGAAGGCTGCGGGAGCCACCGCTATCGATCAGGCTCCCCGCCCGGGCAGCCGCGGTACCACCGTGGCATTCGTGCATCCCAAGGGCAGCTTCGGCACCCTCATCGAACTAGTCCAGGAGTAACTCCAGCGGTGCCTCGCACCCGACCAGCGGCCGTCCTGTGGGATATGGACGGCACGCTGATCGACACCGAGCCCTATTGGATGGCCTCGGAACGTGACCTCGTTGCTGACTTTGGTGGCACCTGGTCCGAGGAACATGCGCGGGCAATCGTCGGCTTCGACCTCTTGGACGCGGCGCGCTACATCGTCGCTCACTCGGAGGTGGATCTCGCTCCGGCAGCGATCGTGGAGAGATTGCTCGACGGGGTGATCAGCCGGCTGGCGCTCGGGATCCCTTGGAGGCCAGGCGCCCGAGAGCTCCTCGAAGAGCTCAACAAGCTTGAGATTCCCTGTGCTTTGGTGACGATGTCGTGGCGACGATTCGTAGAACCCGTGCTGGCACAGCTCCCACCTCACACCTTCGCAGCGGTGATCACCGGCGATGAGGTCACCATGGGTAAGCCGCATCCCGAGCCCTACCTGCGAGCCGCCGAACTGCTCGGTGTACCTGCTGATCGGTGCGTGGCTATCGAGGACTCTCCTACCGGTGTGGCCTCGGCCCTCGCCGCTCAGTGTGCGGTGGTGGGTGTCCCTAATGTCCGTGAGATTGAAGATCAGCCTGGGGTCTGGATCCGCGATTCGCTGACCCAAGTCAGTGCTCAGGATCTGGCAGGTCTCAGCCGTGACAGCCTGAGCCGTGGCAGTTTGAATAGAGACAATCTGAATCGCAACGGACTGCGGCGTGACCGGCCTCGGCGCCCGCCGTTGCTCTTCGCCCTAGGAGCCCTCGCCGTCCTCGCTATTGGGATCGGTCTGGCTCGCGAGCTGAACCAAGGGGCCCCACCCGGGGTCCCGGCGATCGAGCTCGATGTGTGGGCTCCCTATTGGACTCTCAACGATTCGGCGCCCGAGCTTCCCGGCCGGATCACACAGATGCGTGAGGTGTCTCCGTTCTGGTTTCGAGCGCTCGGGGTGACATCGATCCAGATCGACCCCAATGTGAATCGTCGATTAGCCGAGGAGTTCATGGAGGTAGCCCGCAAATCTCGGGCCTTGCTGATCCCCTCGGTGGTGGATGCGATGCCCGCCGGACAGATGGCCTCCATCCTCGCTGATCCAGTCACCCGCAGCCGGCACGTGAACGCGCTCGTGGAGTTCACTACTGAAGGCAACTACGACGGCCTTGACATTGACTACGAACAGTTCGCCTTCGCTGATGGCCGCGCCTCTTGGGAGACCACCCGACCCAACTGGGTTGCCTTCATCACCGAACTGGCTGCAGCCCTTCAAGAACGTGACCTGATCCTCGTGGTCAGCATCCCTCCGGTCTACGACGCCGGTCGCACCGCTGCGAGTGGGTATTGGGTCTATGACCACGGAGCGATCGCAGAGGTGGTGGACCGGATCCGCCTGATGGTCTATGACTTCTCCACTTCGCGTGCGGGGCCGATCGCACCGTTTGACTTCGTGCAACGTTCGATTGACGGCACTTTGTCGGTGGTCAAGGATCCCTCCAAACTGGTGCTCGGGATCCCGGCCTACGGATACAACTGGCCGATCTCCACTACCGGTGTGTGCCCAGGGCCGGTAGAAGGCCGCACCACGGTGACCACCCGTTCCATCCACGACCTGCTCGCTCGCCGGGGCGGCACACCGGAATATCAACCCTTGACCGGTGAATGGAACCTGCTCTACGAACTTGAATATCGAGAGGGAGATGTCAGCTGTGTCCAGACCCGTCAAGTCATTTACGTGGACGGAGACGGCCTCGCTGAACGGATCATGATGGCCCGGGAGGCTGGCCTCGGCGGCGTGGCGCTGTGGGCGCTCGGTTACGAAGATGACATCGTCTGGGATCAGATCCGCAGCGCGCTCTCAACGCTCAGCGAGGAAGGGCAGTAGGAACGGTCGGCAACGATGCGCAAACTCACTCATCTCGCGCAGACCGAGCACCTGCAGCCCGTGGAGTTTTAGTTCTCCAAGCAGTTGGGTTCGATAGTTCTTGATCGTGTTCACACTCAGCCCCGAATGTTGGGCCACCTCGACGTAGGTCGGTACCTCGATAATTTCGATCAAGGCTGTCCACAGTTTCGCGTGGCCCCGGTGGGCCACCAGTCGAGCGAAGTTATGCGGGGTTCTCCACGGGTTACGTTCGGCCGGCAGCAGCATCCCAAACACAGGATCCACCTCTGCGTATCCCCGTTTGAGTACCGAGCTGATCTGAGCGATCTGATAGTTCAGCGCAGCTCCCTTGGATAACACCAGTTTGATCGGCAATAGATCCCATGCGTCGCGCAAGATTGCCTCCGTCCAGCCGTCTCCCTGGGTCAAGATACCCAAGGTTGTGTGCGGCCAACGGCGATGAATCTCGTAGAGGGCGCTCAGCCCAGTGTCGTGCTCAGCCGGAAAGGCGAGGTCAACGATCGCAAGATCGAAAGGAGCCAGATTGTGCTCCCCTGACACGTCCACCGGATTGGCTGTGTCCACTGAATCAGCCGTAACGATGAGTGTTCGAACCTCAGCGATCGATCCCGCCACTGTCACCTCGTGACCGAGTTTGGAGGCGATCGCTTGAGCGAACAATTCAATCAAGGAGGTGGCGTCGTCCACAAGAAGAACTCTGGCCATCATCTGCTCCACCGCCGCAGGCCGAAGCCCGCTACCGGCACTAACTCCGGCTCTATCACCTCAAGGATCAACCGATGCGGAACGACCACCTTCATCAAGGACCCACCGGGCACCGGCTCCCGACTCACGCCGGTCCTACCAAGTATCGAGATCAGATCTTCGAGGCCTCGCCCTGCCGGAACCGTGTGTAAATCAAATCCACCCGCGTCATCGCTCACCCGGATCTCTACCCCCGCTGGCTCCACACGAACATCGAGTCCGATCTCCTGGGCACCAGCATTCATCGCATTAGAGAACAAAGTGGATAACACCCGATTGATTAACCGCCCTGTGTCGGTGTCCACCATCACATCCACCTGATCGAACTGAGGGATCGGGGACACCGTCACTCCGAGGTGTACCGAGCGTCGGATGTGGAGTTGGATCAGCGATGCGATTCGTGTCGGGCCCGACTCGATCAGATCACCGATCTGTTCCACTCGTAGTCGATGGTCTAGGTCCCGCAACCTGCCCAAGGCCCATTCATCAATCTGCGGACGCGACTCAAGTTCCATGATCATGAAACTGACCTCCGACAACAACTGGTCATGTACCCACTGGGCTCGCTGCTGCAGATGTGCGCGACGCACACCAACGAGATAACCCACTGCCTCCTTCGCCATCTTGTGGCCGAGGTAACACAAACCGCCGTGTACTGCCGCTGCGGTGACCCCTGCGATCACGACCAGAGCACCACTGCGCACGACCCCAGTAATCGCAATCCCTAGAGCCGGGAGAAGCAATATCGCAGACACATAACCCACCCGCAGCGCATGTTCGGTTCTGCGCGCTTTCGGAGGCTTCGGATGGATCCGACCGCCTCGTCGGATCGTCAACTCAGCACCGATCACCGCACCGAGCGGTACCACCCCAAGCAGGTTCCAAGATGGCAACAGCAGCAACATGGCGGTTGCCACGGTGAAGATTGCGATGGAACGCAAGGTGGGACTTCCAGCGATCACGTGTGGGTGTTGAGGTGAAACGAGGCGATGTCGAAGACACATCAACTCTGCGATCAACAGCATCGCCGCCCCGATCGTGGCCGCTAGGGCCCATGGCCACATCGCGTGTTGCCCACCCAGAGCACCAAGAGCACCCAGAGCACCATGATCACCAAGATCACCGTGATCACGGGGACCCCCGAAGCCACCGACGTGAACGGTCCACACCATGATCATCGTGAAGAGCACCGCAGTCACCACAGTCAGCGAGCCGAGCACGCCAAGCAGCCACCGTTCGGCCAGCGCAGGCGCCGTTTTTAGATCATCCTTCATTCGGATGTATTCCTCCCTGATCTGGATGATTTCAAATTGCCCGATCGGAATCAGGAAGGTGAGATCCCTCGGTACATGACCCTAGGCACACGTACGTAAGTACATGTACGTAAGGACATGTACTTACGCACACATCCAAAGAGCCTTTGACCAAGACGTGAAGACCCGGAAGTAATGCTGGCTCATCTGATCGTCAGTAACCTGCAGCCGTGGCTGATAATGCGTCCAGAGATACCGCCCTCAACAAAATTGCCGATCGCACCGCACGGGTGGTCGTGGTGGGTCAGGGCTATGTGGGGCTTCCCGTTGCGATGCGAGCCGTTGAGATGGGCTTCACAGTGATCGGTTACGACGCCTCAATCCAAAGGGTTGCGGCGTTAGCCGCCGGACAGAGCTACGTCGGCGATGTCTCCGATGCCGAACTCGCTGCGGCACTCGCTCAGGGCTACCTCCCCACCGCTGACCCGAGCCATCTCGAGGGATTCGATGTGGCTGTGATTTCGGTTCCTACGCCCTTGCGTGAAGGGTTACCTGATCTCAGTTTCATTGAGGCCGCCGGTCGCGATCTCGCGCGGCATCTGCGCCCCGGCGGTGTGGTCGTGTTGGAATCCACCACCTATCCGGGCACCACCACAGAACTGCTCGGCCCGATCCTCGCTGAGGGCTCGGGGCTTCGTCCCGAGGAGTTTTACCTCGGGTATTCCCCCGAGCGCATCGATCCGGGCAACACCACCCACGGGCTCGTCAACACCCCGAAGGTGGTGTCTGGATCATCGCCTGACGGACTCAAGGTGGTGGATGCCTTCTTCTCGGCCCTCGTGGATCAGACCGTGCCCGTTGGTTCTTGCGCCGAAGCCGAACTGGTCAAACTGCTGGAGAACACCTTCCGCCATGTCAACATCGCGCTGGTCAATGAACTTGCGATGTTCGCCCGTGAACTTGATGTAGATGTGTGGCGGGCCATTGATGCGGCGGCTACCAAACCCTTCGGGTTCATGAAGTTCACTCCGGGCCCCGGTGTGGGTGGACATTGTCTGCCAATCGATCCGAGTTATCTCGCCTGGAGGGTCAAGCAGCATCTCGGCCATACCTTCCGCTTCGTGGAGTTAGCTAACGATGTCAACGAGCACATGCCCGACTACGTCCACGATCGGGTCACCGCCTTACTCAACCGTGACCGCAAGGCAGTGAATGGTTCCAAGGTTTTGCTCCTCGGTCTCGCCTATAAGCGCGGCACCAGCGACTGGCGCGAGAGCCCCTCAGTACATGTGGCCGAACGGCTCGCCGCGAGCGGAGCCGAGATCCGCGTCTGTGATCCCTACATCCCTGAAGTCAACGCCGGAGCGTTCCCTCATCCGATCGTGCCGTTCAGCAGTAAGGAACTCAGCGAATGCGATCTTGCGATCGTGCTCGTCGATCACCACGAGTTTGATCCGCAGTTGATCGCCACGCACGCCCCAATGGTGTTTGACACCAAGAACCTGATGCGCGGGCAAAGTTTCAGCGGCGAGATTCTTTAAGAATCAGAGTCTTTGAGGTATCCGCGCATCCACTCCACGGTGGCAGCGAGGCCTTGCGCTAATGGCACCGGGGTGATCCCACCAAACACCGAACGCAATAGCGAGTTATCGGCCTGCGAATGCGGAACGTCACCGGGACGCACCTCGGTGTGGATCCGTTCCAAAGAGATGCCGAGTTGTGACTCAAGCATGTCGATCACTTCAAGCAGGCTGACCCTGGTTCCAAAGGCCAGATTGATCGGGGTCGGGTGGGAGATCTGTTCAATCACCGCTGTGGTGATCACTTCGGCCACCGTCCCAACATAAGTGAAATCGCGGCTTTGGGTTCCGTCGCCGTGCACTGTGAGCGGATCGCCTGTGAGGGCTGCGTGCACGAACGCCGGAATCACCGCTGCATAAGCGTGACCGGGCGCCTGACGCGGACCAAAGACGTTAAAGAATCTGAAGGCCAGACTGCGCTGCCCGTAACTGTGCTGCCAGGCCATGGTGTACTGCTCGGTGGCCATCTTGGAGACCGCATAGGGGCTGAGTGGAGCGAGCATCAAACCCTCATGTTTGGGGAGGGCTGGGTTCGCTCCATACACCGAGGAGGAAGAGGCCACGATGACCAAAGGGTCCCCGATCCTGCGAGCAGCCTCGAGGACTCGCAGTGTTCCGGTGGCGTTGGCCTCATGGGTGGCCACCGGATCCTGAATGGATCGCGGCACCGATGGCCGAGCTGCGAGATGAACGATCGAATCTGCTCCGTGGCAGGCCTCAGCCAGCGCCGCAGGATCAAGAATCGAACCCTCCACAAAGGTCATCTCCGGGCCGTTCACCCCGAGGTCCTCAAGATTGTCTCGACTCCCCGTGGACAAATCATCGATCCCGCATACCTCGGCACCTACCTCAAGCAGATGTCGCACCACGTGTGAACCGATGAATCCGGCCGCACCGGTCACGCAGACTCGCATCGGTGTCAGGCTAGCGGGGTCGCTCAGCGCAGTCCGCCGAGAAATTCAACCAGAGCGGCATTGACCTCAGTGGCTCGTTCCTGCTGGGTCCAGTGGCCGCATCCCTCGAGGATGATCGAACGGGTCAAGCGAGGCAGCGTCATTTCAAAGCGTTCGATCGCTGCGCGGCCCCAGATGGTCGGCCCATCTCGATCTCCACCGATGAACAATGCCGGCACCTCAATGGGCCGACCGGCGAGATGGGCCTGATCCTCCCAGTCCCGATCCACGTTCCGATAGCGATTGAGGCCACCAGTAAAACCCGTCCGCTCAAACTCGGCGGCATAAAAATCAAGGTCCGCTTCCGTCATCCATTCGGGCCATGTGCCGGTGTCGGGATAGACGAATCGCTCCCTCATCTGGCTGCCCCACGGGATAGAACCAACGGTCCCACCCCCGACGAACTGGGTGGGTGCCGTGCCCGAGATCGAGTAGTAGAACCCGAGCAGCCAGTTGCGCACATCAGCCTCAAGTTCGCGCTCAGCGCGGCCGGGTTCTTGGAAGTACTCGATATAAAACTCCTCTTCGCCGCCCATCGCCCGGAATCCAGCGGTCGGACGGGTGGGACCGCGACCAGCGAAAGGTACCGATAAGCCCGCTACCGCCGTAAACACATCGGGGCGCATCCAGGCCGAACTCCAAGCGATCGGTGCGCCCCAGTCGTGACCGATAATGACCGCGGTCTCCTCACCGAGGGCCTGCACGACACCGATGTTGTCGGCTACGAGTTGGGTCATGCGGTAGTCCTCTACCCGAGGAGGAGCCGAGGATCGGCCGTAACCGCGAACATCGATCGCGACTGCCCGGTATCCGGCCGCTGACAGTGCCGTGAGTTGGTGGCGCCATGAGTACCAAGACTCAGGAAAGCCGTGCACCAGCAGGACCATCTGCCCTGATCCCGGTCCAGATGAGCCGTCCGCCTCCACCGCATGAATACGAACTCCATTCACATTAAGTATGCGCGATGGCCATCTGTCCATAGTGGCGTTCATTACAAGAGCCTGACAGGTCTACGCACCAAATCTCCGTAGCGGAAGCGGTAGCGTCCGTTCGATGGCTCGTACCGCAAAGGCCGATTATCGGGCGCTGATGACCCAGGTGGCCCGCAGGCGCCTGGAGAACGGCGAGGAGGTTGCTGTGACGAGCATTGCCTCAGAACTTGACGTCAGTCCGGGGCTCGTGCATTTCTACTTCGGTGATCGCCAGTCACTCGTCAATGCCGCTTGGCATGAGATCTTGATGGCGCACGTTACTGACGATCTCGCCGCCGTTGACCAACTCACCGAGGAGGCGAACTGGTCAGGTTTGCGATCACTCACCGATCAGGTCTTTCACTCTTCACGAGATGCCATCCATCTCGCTCACTTGCGGGCCTCGGTGGATTCCCAGCAGAACGCTGAGTTAGCCCAAATCTTTGATGCCGTGACCGACGTGACTACTCGCTTCTGGAAAGATCAGATCTCGGCTGGGGTTGCAGTCGGGGTAGCTCGCACACCCCTCGACCCTCACGCGTTAGCGATCTTGATCATGTCGGTCCCACTTGGGGTATCCGTAGCCAAACCTCGACTCACGGAGGATGAGCGGATGGCTCTCAGCGAGGCCTGGTCCGTCATGTTGCGAGCGGTGCTAGAGCCAGGGTTCTCCATGGATGCGGTCACGACCTCCGCCACAGAGAACCCCAGCTCCTCACACATCACATCCGCCTAGTTCAGCATCGAAGCCGAACAAGGTGAATCGAGGATCTCAAGCAGGGTTCCGTTTGCATTTACATGGAACTTTGTTGAGACCCGGTTTATATATCCACCCGTCACAAGCGTCTGAAGCCGGGCAGGACCTGTTGCTCCATCAATTGCCTCTAGTCCGGTTTCCGCAAAGTACGCAGAGACCGCGGTTTCAAGTGCTCGCCCGTCGGCCCTGCAGGCCGCTGTGGTACCCCGGTCGGTGATTCCACCCACCGCAAAGACCACCACAGTGGACAACACGCCCAACAACACGATGACGATTAAGAGTTCAATCAATGTGAACCCTGCGTCGTCCCCTCCGCCAAGAGTTGATCGCTTCTTCATATTTTCCTTCCGCCGTTAGTCCCCCTGTGCGGTATCTAAACAGGGCTGTCAAGACCCCGGATCCAGACCACTTTGCCCGCCAAGCCCACCGAGCACCCCGTACACCGCAGACACCAAACCGAGCGCCACGAGTCCCACCACAAGGCCCACGCCAAGGATCATGACCGGCTCAATCACCGTGGTCATGCGTGCGATCCGAGTCTCGAGTCGTCGCGAGAAGTACTGGCCGGCAGTCTCTAACTGTTCCGCCAGAGTGCCGGTCTCCTCCCCCACCCTCAACATCAATCGCACCGGCGCCGGAAACAAGCCTGTTGCCATCATTGGTTCGGTGAATCCCCCGCCCTTCCACATCTCATCGCGAGCCTGATCCAAACGAAGCCGATGACCCACCAGTCCGGTGGCCCCAGTGGTCATCCACATCGCTTCGGCCATCGGCACTCCGGCCCGCACTCCGAGGGCCAACACCCGACAAAACCGCTCTAACGCAGCCGCTGACAAGATCGGTCCGAGCATCGGTGTGCGCAAAGCAATCCGTTCGCGCAGTCCTCGAGCCCGCTTCCCGGTGAGCACCGTCGATACCGCCAACAGAACGATCACAGCACTGAGACTCACCCACCACAGGTCTCCGGCCAGTCGCGAGAGCCACAACACGCCTCGGGTGGCGAGGGGCATCTCTGCTCCGACCTCCTCAAACAGCGGAACGAACTGCGGCACCACATACAGGGTCAGCACTGCGAGGGTCAATGCCGCGAAGACCATCACCACAATCGGATACGTGGCTGCACGCCAGATCGCAGCCCGTGAGGTCACCTCGCGTTCGAGTTGGAGAGCGATCGCTGCGAGTGCTGTCCCGAAGGATCCACTCACCTCAGCGGCGCGAATCACCCCGACGAAATATCCGGGTAACACAGCGCGCCGGGTGTAGAGCGCTGCCGACAGTGAGAGGCCTCCCTCGAGGTCACGAGCCACATCATTGAGCAACACGCGTAAGGCTCGGTCGTCGGTTTCGGTGGCGATGATCCGTACCGCATCGGTGATCGGAATCCCCGCCACCACAAATAGTTCTAACTGTCGTGTGGCCTCGGCGAGATGCCGCAGTGATACCTCAGATCCCATCAGGGGCTCTCCTCACTCGTGTGGTTTTCGGCGCGGAGATGAAACACCTCGCTGACTTCGGCAACGCTGCTGTGGCCGTGGGCTGCGAGAGCCAGTGCTGAGGTGGCCATGGTGGTCATCCCCTCAGATATCGCTTGCCCACGGACCTCCATCGCCGTGGCCCCAGCAAGGATGAGATCGCGGATCCCGGCACTGGTCACCAGCAATTCATAGACCCCAACGCGACCGTGAAACCCGGTACCCAGACATTCCTCGCAGCCATCGCCAGACCAGAGCTGAGCCGGAATCTCCCCAACTCCATGGCTACGAAACAGGGTGATCTCTGAGCGGTCTGGCTCACGGGAGCGCGTGCAGGCCGAACAGTTGAGGCGGACTAGACGTTGAGCCATCACCGCTCGCACCGCTGAGGCCACGAGATAGGGCGCAATGCCCATGTCGATCAGGCGATACAGCCCAGTGACCGCATCGGTGCCATGCACCGAGGACAGCACCAGATGGCCCGTCAAAGCCGCCTGCATTGCGATCGATGCTGTTTCACGGTCCCGGATCTCCCCTACGAGCAGCACGTCCGGGTCTTGACGTAACAAGGCCCGTAACCCGTTAGCAAAGCCGAGCCCGGCCCGTTCGTTGGTCTGGACCTGGGTGACTCCAGCGAGCAGATATTCCACGGGGTCTTCGATGGTGATGATGTTGCGGGAGGGATGGTTAATGGCTGCAAGGCTCGCAAACAAACTGGTGGTCTTACCCGCTCCCGTAGGACCAGCGCACAGGATCACTCCATCGTGAGCCTCGAGCGCATTGCGATACCGAGCCAAGGTCACAGATGCCATCCCGAGTTCCTCTAGATCTTTGACCGCCATCTCTGCAGGCAAGAGTCGCAACACCAGTTTCTCCCCCAGGACGGTGGGCAGGCTGGCCACTCGAATGTCGAGGTGTTCGCCATCCACCTCAACGGCACAGGTGCCGTCTTGGGGGATGCGACGTTCCACAATGTCCATTTGCGCCATCACTTTCAGTCGGCTCACCACCGCTGGATGCGCTCCCATCGGCACCTCAAACAGGTCCTTCAGATGTCCGTCCACCCGGACTCGGATCCGACAGTGATCCCGCCCCGGCTCGATGTGAAGATCGCTGGCCCGGTCTCTCACCGCTTGAGTGATCACAAGATCCACCAGCTCCACAACCTCGGGTGCGAGACCCTTGCGCAGATCCTGAGCGATCGCTGTGATCGCTGCGTGAATCAGGCGATCACAGCGCCAGAGCCGGTCGATCACGGAGATCACAGTGAGTGGGTCACCGGCCGCCCAACAGATCGGTGCGGTCAGCACCGACTGGGCCTGATGGCGGGCGCGGCTGCGGGCCTCCGCCGTCATCACAACCCATTGGCCAGAGTCCCGGCCGATCGGCACGGCCCGGTGATGCAACGCCCAGGCCCTAGTGAGACCGTCGCGTTCCAGATCACGAACTGACTCACTGGACACGAGGAGCTCGTCCATCGTCTCGGTCACAGCGGTGAGACCGAGCCCCGTCACCTGAGAGAGCGCTTCCACCCAGGTCCGCCGATTGAGGTGATGGCGGATGACTAACTCCGTTGCACAGCGCACCGGATCAGGTTCGTGACGCGCCAGCACCTCGAGCATGGCTGCGGCACTGACCGCACCCAGACCCACCAGCACCCGTCCGATCTCTTCACAGATGACGAGGTCATCATGAAAGGAACCGTCAAAAAAATCCTCTTTACTCGACAACGCCCAAGGTCCGCCCCCGGGCAGGCTTGCGCCGCGCATCATCGACTCCCGCATCATGGACCCCTTCCGCCGGGTCTCTCCACCTGCGCCTCACAGTAGCGCAGGCCCCATGTGCAGAAAACGGCCCCCGATCGGCGACGATAGGGAGGTGAAAGTCCATCTCGTCGACGGCACCTACGAACTGTTCCGCCAGCATTTTGGTGCGGCCCGACGACCGGGAAGCAGCACCGGACGCGAACCCTCATCGAATCCGTTTGCCGCCACTATCGGGGTGGTGGCCTCCACGATTGCGGTGATCGCCGATGCGATCTCAGCCTCTGGCGCAGCGTGGGTGGGAGTGGCAACCGATCATGAGATCCGCAGTTTTCGTAACGAACTCTGGGCTGGCTATAAGACCGGTGACGAGACCCCACCTGAACTCTTGACCCAGATTCCGATGATGAAAGAAACCCTCGGGGCCCTCGGAGTGACGGTGTGGCCGATGATTGAGTGGGAGGCCGATGATGCGATGGCCTCGGCCGCCCACGTCGCCTCGCAAGATCCCGCTGTGACCCAGGTGATCTTGATTACCCCTGATAAGGATCTCGCCCAATGCGTCACCGGTGACCGGGTCGTGCTCTATGACCGGCGCAAAGGCGAGTTCACTAACCACGATGGAGTGATCGAGAAGTTTGGGGTCTCGCCTTGGTCAATCCCGGATTATCTCGGCCTTGTGGGTGATTCCTCCGATGGTTTCCCGGGGCTTGTTCCGTGTTAAACGAGCCTTCTGGCGTGTTTCCAAGAGTGCGGCAGCCGTGCTCGCCCGCTACGAGCATCTTGAAGCCATCCCTGATGATGTGAATGAGTGGGACGTACCGGGCCTCCGAGGCGCCGCCCGACTAGCCGAAACACTGAGCGGTCAACGCGAACTGGCCGAGCTATTCCGCAGGATTGCGACTGTGGTCCGCACTGTGGAGGTGGGTCAGGTGGCCGACTGGAAGTGGCAAGGCCCCACCGCCGATTTCCGTGAGATCATGACCGATCTCGGGGCGCCCGAACTCGTTGATCGGGCGGAGCGGCTGTCCGCTGACTGAGGTGACGACCAGGCGATCTGCGGCACACAGACGATGCCGATGAAGGCTGCTCCCTTCCGGGCCTGACCTGGTTCACGGGCGCCCGTTGCACAGGACCCGGTCGTCACCTCACTCAGCGAAGCCATGGAGATGTGTCTCTAGCCTACCGGAGCGCTACCCTGTCGCTCACCCCAGGAGGGGTGCGAGAGCGGCCGAATCGGCACGCTTGGAAAGCGTGTGTGGGGAAACTCACCGTGGGTTCGAATCCCACCCCCTCCGCCAATCGTGGCCGTATGGTTCACGTTATGAACGATCTCAACGTCACCGGAGAATCGGGTGCGGCTGTGACCGCCTTCTCCGAGATGCTCGCCGGCCTGCGCCGCACCGACACAAACTCAGATACAAACTCAAACGGTGATGAGTACGTGATCACCCTCCCCACCGACTGGTTACAGGGTCGTACCTCCTATGGCGGACTGACGGCAGCGATCTCGTTGGAGGCCGCTCAGCGTTCATTCCCCGATCTCCCACCTTTGCGATCGGCGCAGTTCGCCTTCATCGGCCCGGCCTCCGGAGAGCTACACCTTCGCCCGCAAGTCCTGCGCCAAGGTAAATCCACCGTTTTCGCCAGCGTGGATCTCTACGGGGATTCGGGTCTTGCGGTGCGCAGCCTGTTCTGTTGTGGGACCGACCGTCGTTCATCTCCCGATTTCACTCGGTGGCAGATGCCCGATGTCTCGGAGCCACGCAACTGCCCCGCATTCTTTTCTTGGCCAAATAGACCCAACTTCATGGAGCATTTTGACGGTCACCTCGCCGGCGGACAGTTCCCGCTCTCTGGTCACACCCCACCGGAGATGCTGGTCTGGGTCCGTCACCGAGACCAGTCCGCTCCCGATGATTTCGTGCGTCTGATCGCCGCCGCCGATGCCTTACCACCCACCGCTTTCGCGGCTTTTGATGAGGCCGTGCCGATCAGCACAATGACCTGGGCGATCGACATTTTGGAGCCAGACCTCCGCAACGACACCGGCTGGTGGCTGATTCACAATGTGGCCGAGACGATCCGCGATGGCTACTCCGCTCAGACCACCCTCATCTGGAGTCCCGACGGCCGACCGGTGCTGTCCGCTCGCCAAAACGTAGCGATCTTCGGCCCCCAACCATGATCGAGCAGTCCACCACCCCCCACCTAGAGATCTGGATGCGCGCCGCATTGGCCGAGGCCCGCTGCGCTCTGGATCACGACGACGTCCCGGTGGGTGCCGTAGTGGTCCGGGACGGACAGGTCATCGCGGCGCGACACAACGAACGCGAACTGACCGGGGATCCGACCGCCCACGCCGAAATCCTTGCTCTGCGTGACGCAGCCGCCGTAGTGGGCCATTGGCGACTCGACGACTGCATTTTGGTGGTCACCCTTGAGCCCTGTGCGATGTGTGCCGGGGCGATCGTCAATGCTCGGGTCGGTCAGTTGATCTATGGGGCTACCGATCCCAAGGCAGGTGCCGCTGGCAGTGTGTTCGATCTCGTGGACTCTGAGGTCCTGAATCATCGGACCCCACGAACCACGGGAATTCTCGCTGAGGAGTGCGGGCAGATCCTCAAGGACTTCTTCGCGGTTCGCCGATCCCGGCGCTAGCCTCGCTTCCACGGAAGGGTGCCAGAGTGGACGAATGGGACGGCCTCGAAAGCCGTTGAGGTCTTCGGGCCTCCGTGGGTTCGAATCCCACCCCTTCCGCCATTCGCTCGACACTCCGTGTTGACGGCGTGTTGAAGGCGTGACCCCCCTGCCGTTAACAGCGGGTGTTGGGGGTGGGGACGATGAGATTCACGAGGTACGCGCTGATCACATCGTTGATACAACGGTTCACGTTGTAACCGGTGTGTTGTTCAGCTTCGACGATCACCAGCACACCTTGTTCCAAGGTGGATGCCATCCGGCGGGTGCTCTCAAAGGGTGTGGATGGATCTCCGGTGGTACCCACCACCACGATCGGACCAGCACCATTACCGGTGATCGTTGCTCGCGGTTCGATGGAATCGGGGAAGAAACTACAAAACACCCCAACCGGTGAATCAGCGGGCACGAGCCGAGGGGCAGCGTCCACAAACAACTGCCGTTCGGATTCCAACTGGGAGATCGTTGGGCGTTCGCTCTGATCAGCACAGCGGATCGTTTGGAACGCTTCGAGTTCGTTACCCCAGGTCCCATCGGTGCGCCGTTGGTAATAACTGTCGTGGAGAGCGAGCAATCCTGCGCCGTCACCGTTGCGGGCCTGCACCAGCGCCTGCTCCAAAGCCGGCCATGACCGCTCGGAATACATGGCCATGATCACCGCATCGGTGGCGATGGAGCGTCCCACCACCGGCCGGCCCCCCACGCTAGGCAGCGGCCTCACCGAGAGGTCGCGCATGAGTTGATCGAAAAACCCTTCGGCATCGCCGCCGTTATGGAAGGCGCACGTGTTGTCGGCACTGCAGGCCGCTAGGAATCGCGTCACTGAAGCCTCAAAGCCGGTGATTTGTTGGAGCGATGACTGCACCCGATCGGCGTTCGGATCAGAGGCACCATCGAGCACGGCGGCGCGCACCGTCTCCGGAAACAGTGTGGCCCATGTGGCCCCGAGTTCGGAGCCGTAACTAAACCCGAAATAGCTGAGCTGTTCCTCTCCGAGGGCCTGGCGAATCGCATCGATGTCGCGGGCCGAGTTATTCGTGCCCACATGGGTGATGATCTGGGCGTTGTTGCGCCTACACGCCTGAGCGAACTCGAGCGATAGCGCGACCGCTGCGGATTCAGGATCCTCAGCGCTATCGAGAGCACCGAAGATCGAGTCGTAGTCATCTATGCAATCGATAGCCGGAGAGCTGATCCCGGTCCCGCGCGGGTCCCATCCAATGATGTCGAATCTTTCCACCAGCGCCGGCTCGTAGATCCGTGGTGCAGACAAGGCGAGATATGAGCCACCAAATCCAGGGCCACCCGGGTTGACCAACAATGCGCCGATCCGATTGGCCGGGTCTGTGGCGCGATGGCGAGCGAGATAGATCTCAAAGCTGCCGGCCTCGGGATTTTCGTAATCGATCGGCACGGCCAGCACTGCGGTATCGGTTTGGGCGCCTGCTGACTCCCAGACGAGCGGGGCTGGCACATAGCCCTGCTCGGCATCGATCTGGATTGGCGCCGCAGTGGGGACCGGGGCCACCGTGGTCGGTGGCGTCACCCCATTAACAGCGGGGCGATCCGGCGATCCACCCGTCGCAGCACAGGCGCTGAGCACCACACTTACAGCGAGGATCGGCGCGAACCTCTGGGCTCGACGGTTGCGGCGATCGGTACGAGGGGCCCTCATCGCTCCAAGGCTAAACCGCTCCCGGCGGGTTCAACCGGTTACCTCGTAGCCTTAGCAGGGTGCGGATGCCCCCTCATTCAATGATGCCCCGCGACACCTCAGCTTTTGAGGGTTCCTCGGTCAGGTCAGGAACCACTCGTCGGGTGGGCACCTTCGCAAAGCCCTACCAGGGCACGATCATCGTGTTCCTCGCTGCGATCCTCGTGGCTGCGCTCCTTGCGCTCGTACCACCGCTCGTCGTGCGGGCGATCCTCGACACGGCGATTCCCAATGCTGACCGTCGGCTGATCGCGATTCTGGCGGGGTTCGCTGTTCTCGCCGCACTTGGTGACGCCGGACTGCAGATCCTGCAGCGCTGGTGTAGCGCTCGCGTTGGTGAGGGCCTGATCGCTGATCTGCGGATCGCGCTATTCACCAAGGTGCAGCGCTTACCGGTTGCGTTTTTCACCCGCACTCCGACCGGGGCGATCACCAGCCGGTTAAACAACGATGTGGTCGGCGCTCAAACAGCGGTGACTTCCACTCTCGGCAGTGTGGTTTCCAACGTGGTGGTCCTCGTCACCACATTGATCGCAATGTTGGCACTCGAATGGCGTCTCACCTTGTTAGCCCTCGTGGTGCTGCCGGTGTTTGTGGTGCCGGCCCGGCGTGTCGGCCACCGCCTGCAGGCGATCTCGCGTCAACAGATGCATCACAACGCTCAGATGAACACTCAGATGACCGAACGCTTCAACGTCTCGGGGGCGATCTTGGTCAAACTGTTCGGGAATCTCACCACCGAACGTGACAAGTTCTCGCATCGCGCCGGTGCGGTGCGTGATGCCGGGGTGAAGGCCGCGATGTTGGGGCGGATCTTTTTTGTGGCTCTCGGTCTCGTGGGTGCTGTTGGCGCTGCTGCGATCTACGGGATTGGCGCAATCTTCGTGGTTGACGGCGATATCACCTCGGGCACCTTGGTGGCGCTCGCTGCATTGGTGACCCGGGTGTACCAACCCCTCACCGGCCTGACCAACGCCCGGGTGGATCTGATGACCTCCATGGTCAGTTTTGAGCGGGTCTTTGAAGTGCTCGACGCCCCCGAGGTGATCACCGAACGGCCCGGTGCGGTGGATCTCAACGAGCCTCAGGGAGCGGTCAGTCTTGACCATGTCCGCTTTCGGTATCCACCAGCGGCCACCACGGCGATTGCGTCCATGGAGCAAAACGCTCTGTCTGAAGCAGATCCCGATCGCGATGTGCTCGACGACATCACCTTGGAGATCTCAGCCGGTGAGACCTTGGCTCTCGTCGGTGCCTCGGGAGCCGGCAAAAGCACCCTCGCCTCACTGATCCCTCGGCTCTATGACGTGACCGAGGGGACCATTCGGATCGATGGGATCGATGTCCGTGATCTGCGCCTCGATTCGCTACGCAGTGCAGTCGGTGTGGTCTCTCAGGACCCACATTTGTTCCATGAATCAATTGGCGACAACCTGCGCTACGCCCAGCCTGATGCAACCCCCGAGGATCTGATTACAGCCTGTCGCGCCGCGCGTATCCACGAAACGATCGCGGCCCTCCCCGATGGCTATGACACCGTGGTCGGTGAGCGTGGTTACCGCCTGAGCGGTGGCGAGAAACAACGTTTAGCGATCGCCCGGCTCCTACTTAAGAACCCGGCAGTGATGATTCTCGATGAGGCCACCAGCCATCTCGATAACGAAAACGAGGCCCATGTCCAAGCCGCACTTGAAGCCGCTTTACATGGCCGTACGGCGATCATCATCGCCCATCGACTCTCCACGGTGCGCAGCGCCGATCGCATCGCGGTCTTAGATCAGGGACGCATCGTTGAGGTGGGTACCCACGATGCACTGCTCGCAGCCGGCGGCATTTATGCGATGCAACTCCAGGCCGGCGAACTGCTCACCACATCACCGGAGCCCGGCGCAACCGGCTCGGTAAGTGCCGCGTCTAGTTTGGGTGCGTGAGCCAA
Organism: Ilumatobacteraceae bacterium; assembly: GCA_018401375.1. Classification (GTDB taxonomy): domain Bacteria; phylum Actinomycetota; class Acidimicrobiia; order Acidimicrobiales; family Ilumatobacteraceae; genus M30B72. The sequence goes on from JAGYKR010000005.1 coordinate 118,032, forward strand.
CGCAGCGATCGAGTCCCGGCCTTTCACGCAATGGCGATGAGTCGCCTCGCATCCGAACGTGAACTTGCCGGCCAACCTGTACTGCACCTCGAAGTGGGTCAGCCCTCAACGGGTGCGCCTGCTCTGGCTCGCACTGCAGTGTCGGAAGCTCTCAGCAGACCAGACCACACCCTCGGATACACCGGGGCCACCGGGCTTTATTCGCTGCGGCGCCGGATCGCCGAGCAGTACCTCAGCGATCATCGGGTGAATGTGGATCCCGAACAGATCACAATCGTTTCTGGGGCTTCGGCCGGGTTCACTCTGGCCTTCCTCGCCGCGTTTGAGCCCGGGGCGCGAGTGGGCGTCTTAGAGCCCGGCTACCCCTGTTATCGCAACACCTTGTGGGCTCTTGATATGGAACCGGTCATGATCCCGGTCGGATCAGACACCCGCTGGGCCCCCACTCCCGAGATCCTCGATCGCGCCGCACACGAGCACGGTGCGCTCGATGGCCTGATCATTGCGTCGCCTTCTAATCCCACCGGCACGGTGCTCAGTGCCGCAGCGCTCACCGAGATTGCCACCTACTGCACGGCGCGGGGGATCCGTTTGATCGCTGATGAGATCTATCACGGGATCACCTACACCGGGCCCGCTCCAAGTGCAGTGGGATTGTCACCGGATGCGATCGTGATCAACAGTTTCTCTAAGTACTACTCGATGACCGGATGGCGGGTCGGATGGATGGTCACCCCGCCGGATCTGGTGGCCGCCGTGGAACGCCTCCAACAAAATCTCTACATCTGCGCCCCTCATGTTTCTCAGGTGGCAGCGCTCGCTGCGATGGATGCCCGCGCTGAACTCGACACCCATCTCGTTCGCTACCGCGAAAACCGTGAGATTCTGCTCGATGGGTTGGCGCAGGCCGGGATCACCAAGGTGGCCGATGCCGACGGTGCGTTCTATGTCTACGCCGATGTGCGTCACCTCACCACCGAACGTGCCTCCGGACCGATCGATGCGATGGGCTTATGTCTGTATTGGCTCGACACCATCGGTGTGGCCTGCACCCCTGGGGTGGATTTTGATCTTCAGCGCGGTGACCATCATGTGCGATTCTCCTACGCCGGCCCCACCGCTGAGATCTCTGAAGCAGCGAGCCGCCTGACACACTGGGCCACATCATGACCGGATCTGATGCACCCGAGACCAGACTGCCTTTGGCAGATCTCAAAGTGGTAGACCTGTCCAGCGTCCTCGCAGGGCCGAACTGCGCTCGCTATCTCGCTGATTTTGGCGCTGACGTGATCAAGGTGGAGCGTCCCGGTGGGGACAGTCTGCGACGCATGGCCTGGCGTGACCCGCGTGATGATGAGGGCTTGTGGTGGAAGCTCGTCAACCGCAATAAGCGTTGCGTGGTGCTTGATCTCAAAGATCCCGCCGATCTTGATCTGTTGCGCGACCTGCTCGCCGAAGCTGACGTACTCGTCGAGAATCTGCGTCCAGGTGGCCTCGAGAAACTCGGCCTCAGCCCGGCCAGTTTGCATGCCCGCAACCCTTCGCTTGTGATCACCCGCATCTCCGGGTTCGGTCAGGTGGGCCCGTATGCGGCGCGACCCGGCTTTGCGACAGTGGCGGAAGGGATGTCAGGTTTCGCTGCCCTCAATGGTGATCCTGACGGCCCGCCGCTTCCGCCACCGATCGCGCTCACCGATGAGGTGACCGGTCTCGCCGCCGCGTTTGCGACGATGGTCGCGCTGCGATCGGGTGTGGGACAAGAAGTAGACGTCAATCTCTTGGATGCGATGTTGCAGATCATGGGCCCGCTGCTGAGCGTGTACGCGGTCACCGGTGAACAACAACCCCGTCTCGGCGCCGGCCTGCCCTACACCGTGCCGCGAGGTACCTATCGCTGTAGCGATGGCGGCTGGGTGGCGATCTCCACGAGCAGTGACAATGTGGCGGCCCGCGTGATGACCCTGCTCGGGGTTGGTGATGATGAGCGCTACACGAGCTTTGGAGGCCGAGCCGCTCATCGCGAGGAACTCGAAGCGGTCATGGCCGCCTGGTGCGCTAGCCGCACCCGTGATCAGGTGGTGGCCGAAATGGGGGCGATTGAGGCTGCCGTTGGACCGGTGCTCGATATGGCCGAAATCGCCATCGATCCCCACATTGTGGCTCGCGGCACGATCACCACCGTCGGTGACACACCAATGCAGTCATTGATCGCCCAACTCTCCGCCACGCCTGGTCTATTGCGTCATCCCGGCCGCACCCTTGACGCCGACGGAGAACAGATCCGCGATAAGGGTTGGAGTTGACCACCATCACGCTGCGGGCCTGAGGAGTCACACAGGGTCAGGGCGCAGGCGGACCAGTACCTTGCCCACTGCTTGGCGGGTGTCGAGCAGTCGGTAGGCCTCAGCGGCCTGTTCAAAATCAAGGATCTGGCCGATTGGCGGCCGGATATAACCGGTTGCGATCTGTTCCAGTAGCTCCGAGTGGATCTGCAACGCGAGAGGTGGATCCATGGCGATCGCTTCACCCCAAGCCGCGCCGATGATGCTGACGTTGCGCAACAACAACCGATTCACTTTGATGCTCGGGATCTCACCGGCGGCGAAACCCACCACCACGAGACGCCCGAAGCGGGCCAAGGCACGCACCCCGTCTAAGAATCGGTCACCACCCACCGGGTCATAGGTCATATCCACTCCGCGTCCGCCGGTGAGCGCAATCACTTGGTCCTTCCAGTCATCGGCGATGATCACTACCTCATCGGCTCCGGCATCGCGGGCTACCGCCGCCTTGTCTTCACTTGAGACCAGGCCGATCACCAGTGATGCCCCGACCGCTTTCGCGACTTGGATCGCAGAGGTCCCAACCCCACCGGATGCACCGAGGATCAGAATCGATTCACCGGCGCGGAACCCTCCGCGATGCACCATACAAAACTGCGCCGTTTGATAGTTCAGAACAAAGGCTGCTCCCTCTTCAAAGCTGAACTCATCAGGCAACAAAAACACGTTCTCCGGAGCGGCGGCTGCGACATCGGCCAGACATCCACGGCTCCACACCGCGACCCGGTCCCCGGGAGCCACACCTGCGCCGGCCGGGGCCGAACGCACCACACCGGCGGCCTCAAATCCGGGTCGAAACGGCGGGTCCGGACGTAGCTGGTACATCCCTTTGGATTGCAAGAGATCGGGGAACGACACCCCGGCACAGACCACATCAACGATCACCTGACGGCCATCATCGGTGGGTTCGGGGGCATCCACCACCGCCACTCCATCGGGGCCGGTCAAAGACTGAATCTCAAGCGCACGCATGTGCCCAGATTGTCACATCGCACCCGATCACCACGGGGCGCAGTGGTGTTCGTCTGCTCGATCTACGAAACCAGCCCCACCGGACATGTCACGCCGGTGCCGCCGATCCCGCAATAGCCGTTGGGGTTTTTCCCGAGGTACTGCTGGTGGTACGGCTCGGCGTAATACAACGCACCGGCCGGTGTGATTTCGGTGGTGATCTCTGCGAAGCCAGCAGCGCTGAGGCGGGTCTGGAACAGCTCGCGTGTGGCGATCGCAACATCAAACTGCGCGTCCGTGGTGGTGTAAATCGCGCTGCGGTATTGGGTGCCCACATCGTTACCTTGACGCATCCCTTGGGTGGGATCGTGGCCCTCCCAAAACACCGCCAGGATTTGCTCGGAAGAAATCACCGTCGGGTCATAGACCACACCAACGATCTCGGTGTGTCCGGTCTGGCCAGAGCAGACCTCTTCATAGGTGGGGTTGGGTGTAAAGCCACCGGCGTATCCGACAAAGGTGGTGAAGACCCCCGGGATCTGCCAGAACATGCGCTCAGCACCCCAGAAACATCCCATCCCGACGTAGATCACCTCGGAGCCTTCTGGCCACGGCCCGGTGAGCGGTTGGCCGTTCACGTAGTGCTGATCGGGCACCGTCATCACCGCATCGGTGCGGCCCGGCAAGGCTGTTGACTCGTCCACCATCTGCACTGACTTTTGGAACCACATGTCCCAAGCGTAGGTGAGATCGCGCTTACTTGAGGAGCAGTGCTCGCAAACGTCGAGAGGTGATCCCAAGACCGATCATCGCGATCCCGAGCAGCACCGCGATGTGGCCGATCGCTGACCAGGACCACTGGTTAAAGGCTGCCATCCGCACCAGCACCACCCCGTGATAGAGCGGGGAGATCTGCACCGCCCAGGCCCAGGATCCGTATTGGGATACCGGGAAGAAGGTGGCCGAAAACAACAGCAATGGCACCTGAACCGCCGGGATGTAATCAAAGTCTGACCAGCTCCGTAGGAAGGTGGTCACCGCCATTCCCAAAGAGGCGAATGCGAAACCGATCAGCACGCAGATTGGCACGGCGAGCACAATCCACAACGAACTCGTTAACCCGAGCGCCCACATCACCACCACAAAGGCTGTGGAGTACAACGCCCCGCGCAGCATCGCCCATGAGATCTCCCCGAGCGCCACATCGGCGACGCCCATTGGGGTGGCGAGCACCGAGTCATACAGCCGGGCGTGAACCAGCTTGTAATAGACGTTCGCTGTGGAATCAAAGATCGCCCCGTTCATCGCGGCCGCCGCCATCAACGCCGGTGCCACAAACTCTGCGTAGCCAATCACCTGCCCATCAAAGTTCAGATCACCGATCAATGCGGCGAAACCGATCCGTACCGACATCAAGTAGACGAACGGCTCCACGAACCCTGATAACAGCACCATCCAACTGCGTCGATACACCATGGCGCTGCGTTCCACCATGCGTTGGGGCCGGCGTACTCGTAACAGTTCGGTAGGCCACAATGAGGCCGGGATAATCCTGAGCAGTCCGCCCACACTCCTGTTAATCGTCGTCACGGTGTCAGCCTGCGGGTGAAGGTCTGCGTGCATGCGAGGAATCCGATGCCCACCCAAACGAGCAGGATCGCAATGTGGATGGCTGCCATTGCCGGGTCAAGACCGCCGATCACCGCACCGCGTGAAAGTTCCACCCCATGCCATAACGGCACCGCCCAGACGATGAGCGGGATCGGGTCAGGGAGTTGATCCACCGGAAAGAACACCCCGGCGAAAAGAAACATCGGCAGGATAAAGAATCTCAGGATCACCGGGAACGAGGTATCTGATTCTCGGGTGGCGGTCCATGCGCTGATCGCAAGGCCGTAGGCGAGACCGGTCACGATCCCTGCCGGGATTGCAGCGAGCACCCCGACGGTCCGGGTGGCGGGAAACAGCATCAACACCGCCCCTACCCCCACGGTGGAGATCGTCACTTTGGTGGTCAGCCACAACAAGGTGCCTCCCGCCACTTGGGCGGCGGTAATCGGTGTGGCACACATCGCTTGGAACGCGTTGGACCATTTGAAGCCGGCCATGAGCGGCCAGACCGATTCCTGCGCCGCCACATTCATCGCCGCTGCGGCGATCACTGCGGGGGCTACAAAGGCGAGATAGGACACCCCACCGAGCAGACCGGCGCCTTGAGAGTCCACTAACGCCCCGACACCGAGACCCATCCCCATCAGATACAACAGCGGCTGGACCACTGCGCCCATCAGATCCGAACGCCAATAAAACGAATGCAGTTTCCAGTGGCGTTCCCAGACCCTGATCGCGCCGCGGACCCCCACCGCCGGCGCCGCCGCAGCGATACCGATCCCTGTTTCAGTCATTTAAGGTTCGTCCCGTCAATGCCAAGAACACATCTTCAAGCGAACTGCGCCGCACCAATGAGCTCTCGGGCATCGCGTCGCGGTTGTGCACCTCACGCAGCGCCGCTTCCCCGTCATCGGCATACACCAGCACCCGATCCGGTAACACCTCTACTCGGTCCCCGAGACCTTGTAGACGCTCGGCCTGCAGTTCGTTCTGGCCGGGGACATAGCGAAGTTCCAGTACCTCACGGGTGCTGTGACGTTGGATGAGTTCGCGTGGCGAACCCTCCGCTGCGATACGGCCTTGGTCCATGACCACGAGCCGATCGCACAGTTGCTCGGCTTCGTCCATGTAATGAGTGGTCAATACGAGGGTGACCCCGCGCTGTTTGAGCCGATATAGCCGGTCCCACAACACATGGCGGGCTTGTGGATCAAGACCGGTGGTCGGTTCATCAAGAAGTAACAACTCGGGGTCATTGATGAGCGCCCGGGCGATCGTCACCCGACGCTTCATCCCGCCTGACAGTGGCTCCACCTTGGATGTGGCGCGATCGCTCAGTTGCACAAACTCGAGCAACTCTGCGGCGCGCTCACGGCATAGGCGCCGTGGCAGATCGAAATAGCGGCCGTAGATGATGAGGTTTTCTTCCACGCTCAGCTCCATATCGAGCTGATCGGTCTGTGGGACCACCCCAATCCGTGACCGAATCTGACGACCGTGCGTGGCCGGATCCATCCCAAAGATCCGCAATTCCCCTGAGGTCACCGGGGACACGCAGCCGATCATGCGCATCGTGGAGGACTTACCCGCCCCATTGGGCCCGAGGAATCCGAAGGCCTCTCCGGGACGTACCTCCACGTCAATCCCATCCACCGCTGTGAACTCCCCGAACCTTTTGACGAGGTTGTGGGCCGAGACCACGGGAATCGATGAGGGTGCGTCAGCCATGCCCGACCGACGTTACCGGTACTGTGGCCGATCATGCCTGTACGCACCTTGTCTCTGGACTCCCTTGACGATGCCACCTTGCAAAGATTGATGAGCCTGAATAATGCCGCCGTTCCTGCCGTGAGCGAGGTGGATCAGACCCGTCTGCGACATCTCATCGCCCAAAGTCCGATCGCGCTGATCACAACGAGTACCGCTGACGGATCGCCAGAAGAGATCACCGGATTCTGTCTCGTGATGGGCCCGGAAGCTGACTATGACAGCGTGAACTTCACCTGGTTTGCGCAGCGCCACGAGCGTTTCATCTATCTCGATCGGGTTGTGGTGGATCCTGCCCATCACGGCCAAGGCCTCGGCCGGGCCCTGTATGAAGAGGTGGTTACCCGGGCCCAGTCGATCATGCCCGAAGCTGAGCAGTTCTGTCTGGAAGTGAACCTGCGACCCCGCAATGAACAGTCACTCGCATTCCATGACGCCTTGGGATTCACCGAGGTGGCCCAACAAGAGACTCCGTATGGGATCTTGGTATCGATGATGACCCGGCCGTTAACGGCTACCTGAAGCAAGGTGGCGGAGGCGCTCCACCGCCTGCGCGATCACCTCAGGGCGTTTACAACACGCAAACCGCACAAGATGCCGGCCGTGTTCGGGGTTCATATAAAACACCTGATTGGGGACTGCCACCACACCGATCAAGCCGGGCAGTTCCCTGCAAAAAGCCATACCGTCCCCATCAGCGCGCAGGGGCCGAATGTCGACGGTTGTGAAGTAGGTGCCATCGGCCCGGTACACCTCAAACCCGGCCGCGCGCAATCCTTGTTCCAGCAGATCCCGTTGGGCTTCGAGATCGGCAGCGAGACCAGCGAAGAACTGATCGGGCAGACCCAATCCCGCGGCGATCGCGGCTTGAAACGGCGACCCGTTCACATAGGTGAGGAACTGCTTAGCGGTAGTGGTGGCGGTGACCATTTCTGCTGGTCCACAGGCCCAGCCAATCTTCCATCCCGTCGTATGAAAGGTCTTTCCACCAGAGGAGACCACAAGGGTGCGATCTGCCATCCCCGCCAAGGTGGCAATCGAGATGTGCTCGTGACCGGCGAACACCAGATGCTCATACACCTCATCGGCGACCACCCACAGATCATGGGCGAGGGCCACATCGGCGATGATCTGCAACTCGTCCCGGGTGAACACCTTGCCGGTGGGATTATGCGGGGTGTTGAGCAGGATCATCCGGGTGCGCTCGGTGACCGCTGCGTTCAGTTCCTCCGGGTGGAACCCGTACCCGGCCCCAGGCACCGGCCGCAACAACACCGGTACTGCTCGGGCGCCTGCGAGCGCGATCCCGGCTTGGTAACTGTCGTACATCGGCTCAAAAACGATCACCTCATCACCGGTTTCGAGCATCCCAAGTAACGCCCCCGCTAGAGCTTCGGTTGCTCCGGCCGTCACCAGCACTTCAGTGTCTGGGTCATAGGTGAGACCGTAGAAACGCTGTTGGTGCTCTGCGATCGCAGCGCGCAATCCCGGCTCACCACGACCCGGCGGATACTGGTTATTACCGGATCGGATCTGCGCGATAGCCGTGTCGAGAACCACATCAGGACCGTCGGTGTCAGGGAACCCTTGGCCGAGATTGATCGCTCCGGTGGCCACCGCCAAGGCCGACATCTCCGCGAAGATTGTCGTCCCAAAGCCGTCAAGTTTGCTACTGAGAAAGGGTCGCACCGGGCTCACCGCTGCGACGCTAACGGGTCACGGCTCTGGCTACGAGGCCTGATCGTCGAGCGGACGGCCGAACCATTCCAGCAGCGCGCCGAGCCCACCAAAAGTGACCACTTTGAACTCTTCGGCGAACTCAGCCCCGCACCGTTTACCCACCGTTGCCCCGTGCGCCTTCAGCAAGGTTTCAATCAGTGGTTTCACCGAACCACCCGCCTCAATCTGATCGATGATCGACAACCGGTAACCGCCGGTGCGGGCCTGCAGAGCCATCTGATGCACGAAGCCATTCAGTTTGGCGCGATGGCACAGAGCCGCCGTCAACTTGTGTTCAATCACCGAGGTGATGTCCACATGATCGGTGGCATCACTCAGGCCAGGCCCGAAATACCACCGCTGGAAACAGCCATGCACGTCCACCCCATCGGCGATCGGATGCAGATGTTCGGGGTGCATCAGATCGCTCTGGCTGGACCCAAAGGCCTGATCCGCAGCACGAGCCACCGCGTACCGATCCATGTCACCCCTCGCTTGAGCGCCAACAGGGTCATAGGTCGCGAGCGCATAGGGCCGATGCCGGCGAATCTCACCGACCAGCGCGCCCCGTAACTCGGTCTCGGGGAGATCACCGAGGGTGCCGGCCGGATAGTTCAGATTGATGGTCTCCGTAATCCCAAGGATCGCGGCGGCCTGTCGGAACTCTTTGAGGTTCGCTGAACGTGCTGCGTCAGCACTGAGCCCATGCGCATCAGATGCATCATCGGTGACGCGCACACAGAGCACCCGCCACCCCGCCTCTGACCACAGCCTGATGGTGCCACCGAGATGGGTCGCAGCGTCATCGCCTTGGGAGACCACAATCATCACACTGCGATCAGCGCCAGCAGGGATACCGGTGGTCGTGGCTGAGGGTTCACTCACGGGGGTATTCAACCACCTCAGGACCGAGCAGACCGCGGAATAACTCAAGGACCTCACCGGGGTGAGCGTGACGACCGAGAGCTTTCTTGGAGAACAGACTCACATCGTCTACATCCACCTCAAACAGGCCAGCCCCGCCGGTGATTAACGTCAACTCCTCAATCACGTGTTGATAGTGGTGCAGCAGATCCTTCACCGTGCGCACGGCACGATCCGAATAATCTCAAGGCACGCAATAGGTGATGCGGATCCGGTAACGGGTCATTCGTCGCTGTCATTCGCTAGCACATCGAGTACTCGTCGAGTTGAGGTCTCGAGCGGGTGATGACCAACCGGACCATCTACCAAGGGGGGCCTGATCCAACCTTCATGTGACCACATTATTCGCTCGTGTGGACACATTGGTTTCGTGTGGGCACATCAGCAAAGAAACCCTGAATGATTCAGGCGGTGAATGGGTGGATATTGCCGAATTGGTGCGGACCACCGATATCGACCGCCAGCTACTCACCGCCTGAGGGCTTCCAGATAGGCCGCCCGAACTGCCAAGGCCCGTCGGGCGCCCACAGTCATGTCCTCGGCGAAGTCGCGGCGGTAGGTAGGGTCGGTCAGCACCTGAACCGTGAATTGCAGTCCTGAGACCAGACCGATGAAGGTGGCCACCACCACCAGTTGCCGGGTGAACACGTAGGTGTTGCCCAATACATCCAGGTTCACCAGCCAGTCGTGTCCCCGGGTGAGTTCGCTCGCCGTGGTCCACTGCAACATGGTGTTCTCGCGCACGGTCAGGATTCCGAACAACACATAGAACAGTGTGGTGACCGTGGCGACCAACACGATTTGGGTGGACTGCGCCACGAACAATCGGAGTGTCAGGTTCCAGCGCCCCCGGCGTGACAACGCCACCACCGGCGGGCCCGTGGGGGCAGGACCGGTCACAGTCGCCATGGGGGTTCTGGCTAGCAGATCGGTGACCTCGTCCCAGGATTCGAAGGCCTCAAGATCCACCCCGATACGACGCACCGACAACAGCACAAAGGCTCCGCCGATTCCGGCGACCAGGGCCACGATGCCAACAAAGGCGACCACGGTCATATCGTTAGCCACTTGCCACATTTCGGCGTTCAAGAAAATGAACGCCGAGAACAGCAGCACCAACGGCAACGATTTCAACGCCAGGGTGCTGAGTTGGCCCACTTGCAAAGCCATCTGGCTGGCAGCCCATCGCACCATGGGAACGAGCCCCCACCGGGTCACGACGAAGGCCACGATCAGCAGCACGGCGTTTAACCCCAGAGTCCCTACCACCGCAGTGAGCGGACTGTCGGTATTGCCGATGATCGACGGAATGACCGGCAGCACCAGATACAAGGCGATCTCGGGAACCCCGACATTGTCGGGAAGTTGGAACGGCCGACGGCGTCGAAGAAGATTCACCGCCACGAAGGCACCCACCACCATCGCCGCGCCCGCGATGAACGCTGCCACTTGTGCGCCCCCCGACCATCGCTCACCGAAGCTCAAGAACAACTCAGCGAACACCACTAAGCCCATGAACGGGAACACCCGGGTCAAGATGTCCTCTTTCACCGAGTAGTCCTCAATGAACATGGGCAACCCGCGACGCCGAAACCACCGCTCGGTGGCAACCCGGTTGGGGGTGTTCATACGAGTTCTTTCACCATGACGGTTCGCCTCGAGCGGCGATGCCATAAGCCCAAGCACACACCGCCCACGATCAATGGCATCAAGAAGGTGATAGCCCGGTGCGTGATGACGGTGGCCAGCACCGCTGGCTCGGGGGCGCCAAAGCGAGCCAGCAGCAACGTGGCGCCCACTTCGCTGATCCCGATCCCACCCGGGATGGGACTGAGCGCCGAAACTAAGCGCACCATCCCAAAGGCCAGCACGATCTCGGCGGTGGACACCACGCTGTTGGAAATGCCAAAGGCCCGGGCCACCAGCACCGGAGTGCCCAACAGCACAATCATTTCCAGCACGGAACTTGTCATGATCCGGCGCCGGTGGTGGCGCACTAGGTCGGTGACATCACGACGGAACGCGTCGACGGCCTTCACGAGGTCCACATCGGGAAGTCGCTGAAAGCGCCTGCGCAGCCGTACCAGCAGGCGTTGCGCCCGAGCGGTGAACCACCCGGCTATGTGGGGGTGACGAATCACGAACCACCACCACAACCCCGACAGCGTCAACACTGCGACCGCCACCACGGCCACGGTCACGAACACCCAGCGATCCAGCACCTCGGTGGCGGTTCCCGTGGCACCGATGATGGCCACAGCTAAGGCCATGAACCACAACCGAAACGAGGACACCACATTGGAGGCAACCACGCTGACGGCGATGGCCGAGTCACTCAGGCGCCAACTACGCAGCATGGAGATGCGTAACGCGAGACTCACCGGGCCACTGGCCACCACCGTGTTGTTGGCGGCGATGGTGGCCTGATGCACGGTGATACTACGGCCCAGGGTGAGACCCGGATGCACGGCCCCTACAGCCCAGCCGGCCGACACCACGGTCACCATCGCAGTGATCCCGAGCAGGGTCAGCCATGCCGGAGACAGATTGGCGATACGACTGGCGGCAATGGCCAGATCCTGGCGGTGCACCACGGTCGCAACGGTCAATGCTGTGCCCACTAGCAACGCCAACACGGTTCGCCACGAACGCATCGACTGTCACCTAACTGTCAGGGTCTAGGCGCGCCCCTCGGCGGCCGGTGCTGCACGCCAGAATCAAGACCACGCTGAACTCTATGGCTCCCATGCCGATCAGCACCACCCGACCGTTGTTTTGCACAGCTGTGATGACGACGCTAACTGTGGTGCCGTAGCCGGCGAAGTGTGCCGTCCATCCGGAACGGCAACGAACCACCCCCGAACAGCGTGATCAGGTGTGGCCGGCTCGCATTCAGCAGTTCGGAAGCCTCGATCGAGCCAGGCCTGATCTGCCGACGTTGATCGAGGCGGTTCCGCAGTTGACGCCTCGTGCCCCTGAGCACACTGACATCGAGGGCACATATATGGGCTAGATCTGTCATGCCATCGTTCCTGCCCTCGTCGCAGCCATTTCCTGTCTCATTGCCCAAGGAATCGGCACAATCGCTGTGACTGGGTCCATCGCTGGTCTACGACCACGACGCAGCAACTACCTCTATGGCTCGGCAAAAGCCAAGATCGTCGCGGCTGCGATCGTGCGAGCAGTCTGCTCACCCCACCATCACATTCGTCCCTCGCCCATTGGGATCGTTTTTTCGCGTCTTTGATCTGCTCCCCAGCCCACTTTGGCGCGTGCTCAGCAAAAACCGGTGACTAAACCACTGTTGGTCGTGCGAACGTTGATGTCCACGAGATCCGAGACGGATTTTTCCTCGATCCTTTTGCCCACATCTGAGGACTCGACTGCTCTGCAATGCCATGACTCAGCCTTCACGACGCTGGCATTCGATTTGTTGGTTTCGAACTGCCGTGTTGGCTGTGACACCGGTTGCTCATAATCGCCGGTATGCGATGGTTCGGCAGCTTCGAAAATCTCCTTGGGATATTTCTTGAGAAGTTTCTTGGGATTCTTCCGCACCCGCGTTGCGATCGAACACATGTTCGTTATACTGATCTCACTCCCAGCACAGTCAGGCGGAACTGATGAGCACAACAACAACCCCCCCAGCCGATCTTCCAGCCACTCCCAGGCTTCTTGATGATCTTGTTACGTGTGCCCGTGCGATCGCTAACAGCGGTGCGATCTTGTCGCTGTCGAGCGCTGGTGTTGCTGACACGATGAAAGACCTCAAAAAAGTGCGGGGAGCTGTCAGCAGTATCGAAGCCGCCTTACGCAACCGGGCCCGCGAACTGCAACCGACCCCCGAGCCGACACCGTTCCCGACACCCGACCCGGATCCGACAGGACGGCCCGACCCGGTCCCTGACAGCGGGCCTGCTGTTGATGTGTCGCCGGGGACACTTGACCACACCTCAGGGATCACCACCCGCACCGGACAAGCCCGCGACCGACACGCCCGTGTACTCGAACAAATGCCCGCGATCGATGCTGCACTCACCGCTGGAGACATCACCGACCATCACGTAGACGAACTCGCCAAAATCTTGTTCACCGCCACCACTGCTGTCTGGAAAGGCATCACCGCCAGTCAGATAGATATCGCAGAAGTCGCGGTCCGGCTCGCACCCGTCGCATTCGCCCGCTACCTAGCGGCACTTGTTCAACACATCGCCGCTGAACACGATGCCCCTCTCACCCGGGATTTGGAAACAGAAATCTCTGCGTCCATCTGGATCGACCGCAACACCGGCCTCGGACACCTGCACGCCACCTTCGACCCCCGCAACCACACCCACATCGACACCCTCATCAGTCGGACCGCCGCGAAACTCAGGGGCAGCAACCGTCACCTCACCAAAAAACAAGCCACCGGCCACGCGCTCCTCCAACTCCTCACCCAACCCGACCGCGACACAGACACCGGCCCGCAGATCACCGTGATCGTTGACGAACGCACCCTGTTCACCGGCCACCACCCAGGAAGCATCAGCGAACACACAAACGGCACCCCCATCCCCATCGACCAGATGCAAGAAATGGCGTGTCACGCGACGCTCACCCCGATCCTTCACGACGGCTACGGCATCGCCATCAACATCGGACGAGCCAGACGCTACGCCACCACCGCCCAACGACAAGCCCTAGAAACCATGTACGCCACCTGCTTCCACACCGACTGCGACGTGTCCGTCACCAACTGTCACGCACACCACATCACCTACTGGAACAACGGCGGCCGAACAGACCTGGACAACCTGCTACCCACCTGCGAACACCACCACCGCTGGATCCACGCCAACAACCCCACCATCACCCTCGATAAGCAACGCATCGCAACCCTGGTCATGCCCAACGGCACCACCACCCACCACCACACCAACCGACAACCCGGGAACTCAGACGAAGAACCCAGCGGGCGAATTGACGAAGGGACCTGTGATGTCTCGCACCTGCTCGCTAGCTAAGGCACCTCGTCCCACAGCGATACGCCTTGCTAACAAGGATCACTCCCGCAACCGCAGGAACTCCACAATCGTGGGTAACAACTCTGCTGAAACATCGGCGAGATCAGCGGCAAACTCACAACGCACTACAACATCGCTTTCCCGGCGACACCACGATCGGCGGGCCGAGAATTGCTACTAATCCCCCAAAACAAACAACCCACACTCTAGTGAGGGCTCGGGTCCTGCCGGTTTCTTGCGGCATCACATGGTGCGCCCGAAGGGATTCGAACCCCTAACCTTCTGATCCGTAGTCAGATGCTCTATCCGTTGAGCTACGAGCGCAATTGCTGACCAAACTCTACTAGGTCCACGGCCCCCAACCACCGGCTCGTTGATAGATCCGGTAGGCCATCTCAATGTTGGTACGGGCATCGAATAGCTGAGAGGCCGATGCGACCCCGTGGCCGCTCATCCACGACCGGTGCACATTCCAATAGATCTGGAACACCCCATAACAGCACCAGCCGTTATAAGCGTCGGCGTGATAACGGCTCTCACGATGCGCAATCGCGATCGCTCGTTCCTGTAGTTCGGCCGGCCAGATCTCGCGGATCATGGCGATCACCTGATCAGTGCTTGGCCGCGGCCCAGCGGGTGGGACAACGCGCGTCGGCGGCGCCGGAGTTCGCGGCGGTGTCGGCGCAGGTGTCGGCGCTGGTGTCGGAGTTCGCACGGGACTTGGCGCAACAGCCCGGACAGGCGGTGCGGACGCGACGGTGGTCGTCGGTGGTGAAGGCATCCGTGCCCCCGCCGGCAGACACAGCTCCTGACCCGGATGAATAGAGGTATCGAGTTGTGCGTCATTCACGCTGAGAAGTTGCGCCACAGCGATCTGACCGGCAGCGGCGATACGTAACCAGGAGTCACCGGCGTGCACCCGGTAGGTCCGCGAACACACCTCACGCCGCCGCAACTCTTTGAGTTCGGCCGGAGTGTTCAAAATCGGAAGGTTCATCATCCGTACTGAACCTTCCGTAGCGATCTGGCTCTCCTCGCCTACCGCATCAGCATCAGCATCAGCTTTCGGCAGGCTGGAGACGGTCACGATCACAATCTCCGAGTCGATCCCCGAGTCCCGTGATTGAGCGTCTTGTGAGCCTGTGTCTCGCGAGTCAGCAAAGGCCACCGGGGTAGGGGCCTGCGGTGAGCGCAGAGCGATTGCCACGGGGACCATCAACAGCCCCACTGCGCCGAGGGCAGCAAGACGCCGACTCAATGGTGATAAGGAGTGCAGCGAGAGTTCACGCTGTGGCCGCGGTGAGCGCCGGCGCTTTTCCGGGCCCCAGAACTCGGCCGTGATATCAGGGTCATGATGGTCAGACATATGAACGCCTCCGACCCGCAAAATCGGATCGAGAGGGATTGTCTAGCGCGGTCGTCATCAAACCGCAACATTTCTGTCATCTGCGTCATCGGCGGACCACGACGCCCCGACCGCTGCCTGAGTACGCAAAAGGCCCCGGCACCGCCGAGGCCTCCCACGCATTTCGTTCATAGTGTTACCTGGCGGAGAGGGTGGGATTTGAACCCACGGACCACCTCACGGAGGTCAACGCCTTAGCAGGGCGCCCCATTCGGCCGCTCTGGCACCTCTCCGAACGGGCCGAAGTGTATCTGAAATGCGATGTGGTCACCCAGAGCCATCCAGATAACCTCGATGACGGAACGGTGGCAGAGTGGACGAATGCACCCGCCTTGAAAGCGGGCGGCCGAAAGGCTCGGGGGTTCGAATCCCTCCCGTTCCGCTGCGTGATGTCGCGGGTCATTGAGGACAGTCCGAACCCCCATCAGGGTTCGGGCTGTTTGTTTTTTGGGGTTCGTGGTTTGTTTCGTGGTGCTCCGGTGCCGTGGTAGCGGCGTTCGGGATTGATCGCGGGGGTCCACTGTTCGGTGAGTGACGGGTCGGCTACGGGGCCAGTAAGACCGCTGTTCGAATACGGAGATGCGCTGCGATGTCGTTGAGGCGCTAAGAGCACGAGTCATCACCGTGACGATCGGATTTGCCCAGTCTTCTGGGTCCACAGGATCATCGGTGATGTCATCAACGATTCTGCCCAAGGTGTAAGCGTGAAGGAAGACTGCCGCCGCCTTGGGACTGCGGTCAGTGCGGAGCCATCCTCGTCTCGCCACTTCTTTGAGAGCTTCGGTGAGCTGCGCCGTCATTTCTTGTTGTTGTTGAGCGATGATGCGGCGCATGGATTCGCTCGAGAAGGCAATCGCCAAATAACGGGCTCGCTCGATCCGGCGCGCTGTAAGAGCACTACTTCTCTCGATCTGGTCGTTGAGGCACTTCGCAACCTGAGTTGCCCGCGAGTTAGCACTCCCTGCACCGCCAACCCGAGCGCCAAGTCCGGCTGTCTGTACATAAACAACCATATTGAAAAGTACACTCGCGATATGGATGTTGCAGTCACCGAACTCAGAGCCCACCTGAGTAGATGGATCGAAGCTGCCCGTGATGGAAACGACGTTGTCATCACAGATCGAGGCATCCCCGTTGCCCGCATCACTGCCCTGGACTCCACTCCTGTGATCGACCGCCTCATCTCTCAAGGCATCATCGGTCGGCCGCGTCAACCCACCCGACCAGTTGCCGGTGACCGTCCCCGGCCCACACCGAAGCGACCTGTTGCAGAGATCATCAGCGAGCAACGACGCTGAACATGGCGCTGGTGTATTTTGATTCAAGCGCACTCGTAAAACTGGTCCTCAACGAGTCTGGCTCCGACCTCGTTGCCGAATTATGGAATGCGTGCGATGGAGCACTGTCGAGCAGGCTGGCTTACCCCGAGGTTTGTGCGGCACTTGCCTCGGCTGGCCGAAACCGAGACCTCACGGCTTCGGAGGTGGCGGCTGCACTCACCGATTGGGAACGTTTCTGGACATCGATCCGCCCGGTGGAACTCACCGATGAGGTTCAACAAGTTGCCGGTGCACTCACCGCAAGCCATCGCCTTCGCGGCGCTGACGCAGTACATCTCGCCAGCGCCCTCGCACTCGGCTCCCCGGACCTCACCGTGGCAGTCTGGGACCAGCACCTCCACACCGCTGCTGCTGATATTGGCTTCTTCCTCGCACCCCCAACTCTCCCGTGAACTCAACCGTGTCAGCGGACCCTGCGGGCACCCTCAACTCACTACGAAACCCTCGTAGCCGTCAGCGGCGATCTCAGTGAGGCGTTAGCGATACCGCAGTTCGCCCTCGTTATAGATCAGGTAGCGCACCTGGTAGTGGCCCTCCACATTGGAGTTGTAGCCGGGAAGCCAGGGCCTCGCCTTAGGTAAGAGCACCATTAACAACAGCTCAATCACCGCATCCACCCGGGCCTCCTCGGCCGCAGGGGTGCACTCACTAGGGATCAGACCGTGGGCACGCATGTGGGGCCGCAGATCAAACTTGTCAACCGCATAGTTCAGCTTTCTAAGCGTTTCGGGTTTGGCGGCGAAATGCTCAGACCACTTCGGGTCAGGCGGTACCTGAGTACGCTGAAATCGGTGGGACTGTTGGCGACGCGACACACAGGTGACACCTGATGGCGCGTAAACGCACCGCCACCTCCAATTTTGGGGTGGGTGCCCGTGAGAGCCATGACGCAACAGGCTTCTACGGACGCTTCCGCGCACCGATCATTTCTGATGCCGATGAACTCGGCGACACCCCGGAACTCTCCGAGCCGTTGATCTGCGGAGACGCCAGAGATATGCATCACCTGCCCGATCGCAGTGTGGCCCTAGTGGTGACCTCGCCTCCGTACTTCGCTGGCAAGCAATACGAAGAGGAGCTTGAACGTGAGGGCGTGCCGTCTTCGTATCTCGAATACCTGACGATGTTGACTGAGGTGTTCAGCGAATGTGTACGGGTGCTTGAACCGGGCGGGCGGATTGCCGTCAACGTCGCCAACCTCGGCCGGCGGCCGTATCGCAGTTTGTCGGCAGACGTCATCAAGATCCTTGAGACCGATCTCGGACTTCTACTGCGCGGCGAAATCATTTGGCGCAAGGCCAGTGGGGCGAACGGATCCTGTGCGTGGGGATCGTTTCGCAGTGCCACCAATCCGGTGCTACGAGACGTGTCTGAACGAGTGATCATCGCATCTAAGGGTCGTTTCGATCGGGCCCGTGATCCGCGGCGGCGGGCCGCCGAAGGGCTCCCCCATCGCAGCACCGTCACCGCTGAGGATTTCATGGCGATGACGTTGGATATCTGGGAAATACCACCCGAGAGCGCCCAACGGGTCGGGCATCCAGCCCCGTTCCCAGTGGAGCTGCCTGAGCAACTGATCACGCTGCTCACCTATGAAGACGATCTGGTGGTGGATCCGTTTATGGGCAGTGGCACCACCATGGTGGCTGCGGCCCGGACCGGCCGCCGCTACGTCGGTTATGACCTCGATCCGAGTTATGTAGAGATCGCCCGTGAACGGATCACTGCCGAAGGCGCTCCCACAGAGGGCAGCAGCGTGGACGAAGCTGTCGTGGCTGATGCGGGCGCAGCGATCCATCGCCTCGCCGAGGAGATGGTGATCGCTGCCGGTTTCTCTGTCACTCAGAGGAACTTCAAGGTGCGCGGCACCGGTATCGCACTGCCATTTGAGGTAACGAGCACCTCGGGGAAAAGGTTCTGGATCGATCTCGGCGGTGCGCATCGCCGGCTTCGAGGTGGGCTGAGTAAGACGGAAACCGTGCTGCGCTGTCTCGGGAGAGCAGCAGCCATACAGAGGTCCCGTGGTGAGATCCCGTTGTTGTTACTCACCACGCAGATGCCCCTCGCACGCAGCGAAGCAGCGGCCGTGCTGACCGCAGCGACACACCCTGGGGAACAGAATCTGATCAGCCCAGTCATCAACGCAGTGATCGATCTCTCCGATCCCCGAGGCCGCGCCGAGTTAGAGAGGTTCGCAGCCTCCTAAGCACATGAGGCGAAATATTCTTTCGCCTCCTAAGCGTTACGTAGGGCCAAAAGTCCCCGTGTTTCTGTCAGAGTGCCATGACCCTTGGCACCAGACATCGTTATGGTCCCCCTATGGACACACCTGTTGGAATGGCCACATCGGTAGGAACTGTTTTCTCGTTCCCGAGCGACACCGATCCGATTCAACCAGCAGAAATCCAACAGCTCCTCGGTGCGCAGGGGCCGCGAGTCACCATTCAGTTTCCCACTCACCGGCATGGTCCCGAGGTCCGTCAGGGACCGGTGCGGCTACGCAATCTCATCGACACCGCTCGCAGCACACTCGGTGATCAGGCTGTTTCCTCCGGGGTTATCGATGAGATCATGGCTCCGATTGAAGTACTCGTCGGCGATGATGCGTTCTGGCAGCATCAAGGTTCGGCGCTCAGCATCTGTGCTGCGTCCGGAACGATGATGGCTCAACGGCTACCAGTTGAGATTCCCGAAACAGTGATGGTCGGGGACACGTTCCATCTGACCCCACTGGTCTCGTTGCTATCGGGAAACGGACGTTTTTTAGTCCTCGTGCTCAGCCAAAATCTGGTCAAGGTGTACGGCGCGGATCGCTGGCATCTGTGGGAGATCGACACCCGCCATGCCCCTGACGCGATTCCGGCCTCAATGAAAGAGGCTCTCGCCCATGAGGACCCCGAGCGACAACTGCAACAACGCTCCTCGGGTACCGGGGAGGCGCAGTTCCACGGCCACGGCAGTGGTGATGAACTCGATAAGGCGGCTATTGAGCGCTTCCTGCGCGCCGTTGATCATGGGATGGCCGAGGTGCTCGCCGGCGTCCCCGGGGCGACGGATCTGCCCTTAGTGGTGGCGAGCGTGGCTTACTATCAGCCGATCTATCGCGGTGTGACCCGCCACCGAATGGTGATGGAACGCGGCGTAGAGGGCAACCCTGACCACCTCTCCCCCGCCGATCTCCATGCCAGCGCGTGGGCTGTTATCTGTGACCGTTTCGATCAGGCGGCCTCCACTGCGCTGGAACGTTTCGCTGCCGCCCGTGGCACCGGCGATGCCGAGACCGATCCCTTTGAGATCGCGGCCCGCGCCGCAGAAGGTCGGGTGGACACCTTGATTGTGGACCCGGCCGGGGAGTTCACCGCCCGGGCGATGGTTGATGCTGCGATCCTTGAGACGCTTCGTCACTCCGGCCGGATCATTTCCGCTGAGATCCCCGGGTCAGTTGGCGCTCTCTTGCGGTACTGACCTGCACTCGCCCCCACATTTTTGATCTGACAGCACACTGGAGGAATACATGACAAACCATGAAGATCCCGCCACCGTTGATGGCGCGCTGCGCCTAGAGGCCGGCATCCATCCCGAGGAGCGTGAGGCGATCGTGACCCATTGGGCGCCACTCGATGCCCGGCTGCGGTCATTTCGCGCCGATCAGGTGGAGTTGATCTTGACGATCAAAGAACGTGATACCCCGAGCCAAAAGACCACCCTCGAAGCGCTCGTGGCCGGTTGGCCACGGATGGCCGCCACCTCACATCATGTGCAGTTTGATAAGGCCATTAACGAGGTCCGTGACGACATGATCCGTTTGATCAGTGACGCGAAGAATAAAAACGAACCCCGCAACAACAAGCACCTGCGCGAAACCACCCGTCACGACTGAAGCTTCGCTCGATTCGCCCGACTCACCCGGAGATATCGAGACCGAAGACTTCCTGGAAGCGTTGGGTGTACTCACCATCATCGGCGAGTGCGCCCATCGCCACCCAGTCACGATCGCTCAGACGTGAGAGCCCGTCGATGATCTCGGGTCCGCCCCAACTCACCGGGTAACGCAGGTCCGGCTGATCGGTGTCGATCGCATGCTCAATGACCCGTGCTACCTCAAAGGGATCGGTGGCATTGGGGATTCCGGCCGCATAAAACTGGAACATTCTCCGATACTGCATGTCATAGGCCCCCGAAGAGTTCGGGGCATCGATGTTCTTCGCGAAGATCGCTGATTTAGTGATGCCCGGCTCCACGATCGCGACCCGAATCCCAAACGGTGCGAGCTCTTGGGCGAGTTCGGCGGACACGCCCTCAAGCGCCCACTTCGAGGCGGTGTACGGGGCCTGAGCCAAAGCAGCCAAACGCCCCACCACCGAGGTCACGTTCACGATCGTGCCCGAGCCGCGTTCGCGCATCTGTGGCAGCACCGCCCGACAGCAGCGAATCACCCCGTACAAGTTGATGTTCATCACCTCGGCGAACAATTCGGGAGGGCACTCCTCCACGACAGCGTTGCCACCCACTCCAGCATTATTGATCAGGTGATCCACCCGACCGGCCTGGTCCAAGACATCGGCCATCCCGGTGCGCACCGAGTCGTCATCGGCCACGTCAAGTTCTACGAGTTCCACGCTGACTCCAGCATCGGCTGCCATAGCCAACAACTTGTCGGCCTTAGAAATGGATCGCACGGTGCCAAAGACCCGATGACCCGCCTTGGCCAGATGGATCGCAGTGGCCCGTCCGATGCCGGAGTTTGCTCCGGTCACCACGGTCACCGGTGTGGTGTGGTCTGTGCTCATCTCATCTCCCCCGCTGATAATTCCGTTGGTCAATCCAATGATGTCATTGTGTTCGGCGCAATGATCTGAGCTCGCAGATGAGCCACCCAATCGTCAGCCTCACGCCATCTTGCATCCGCATGTTCACGCACTGCGACTCCAGCGGCATCAGCGGTCGGATAGGACCCGAAGAACTTCACTCCACCTTGTTTGGTGTGCAGGGCGCGCAGCGCGTCAGCGAGCAAGTCATCATCGATGTGCCCTTCAGCAAACACGATGAAGCAGTATTCGCCAAGACCACCATCTTTGGTGGGCCGCGAAATCAGATTGGACAAGTTGATCCGTCGCGCTGCGAACTCTTGCAGGATCGAGATCAGACTGCCCGGCTCATCAGCACGTTGGTAGATCACAAGTGCCGTGCGATCGTGACCCGTCGGTGCGGGCACACCGTTACGGGTGACGAGCACGAACCGGGTCTGGTTACCGACTTGATCCTCAATCCCGGCTTGGAGGATCTCCAGGCCGTACCGCTCAGCGGCCGCTCGTGGGGCGATGGCTGCCGAACCAGGCCCAGCACCAGGATCTTCGGCCACGATGCGCGCCGCCTCCGCCGTGGAGTTCGCAGCCCACACCTCTGCTGAACCGAGATGCTCCCGAAGGTAGCGATGGCATTGGGCAGTGGCCACCGGGATCGAATACACGGTGTGCACATCAGCGATCTTCGTGCCGGCCCGAGCCATCAGACAATGCTCAACGTCAAGCACTACATCGCGTTGGATCACGAGTTCATGATCAAAGGCCAACGCATCAAGAGTGAAGTTGATCATCCCTTCGATCGAGTTCTCGATCGGCACAAACCCGGCGTCGACATCACCTGCGGTCACCGCATCGAGCACATCGGGTACCGAGCGATACGGCAGAAGTTCAGTCCGTGGGCCAGCCAAATCATTCTGGGTACGCAAGGCCTGTTCGGTAAACGTGCCAAAGGGTCCAAGGAAACCGATCCGCGAGTACGTCGGATCTCCGGTGACCTGTCCAGCAACATTCATGGCAAGAGGTTACGGGTCTGGCACGATGGAAGGTGTGAATGAGTCCACGCTCCGTGCCCTCCTCGAGGATTTGAGATCCGGCAAGGTCCACCTTGATGAGGTGATGACCGAACTGATCCGACTGCCTTTCGCTGATCTTGGCGACGCCATGGTGGACCATCATCGTGAACTGCGACAAGGTCTGCCCGAGGTGGTCTACGGGCCCGGCAAATCCGCTGATCAATGTGTGCGGATCATCGGCGAACTGCTGACCAACAGCGATGGGCCGGTACTCATCACCCGGGCCACCACCGAACAACTCGATGCAGTGCTCGCTGCTCACGGCCCGACATACGGTGAGCCGGTCCGTGCTGGTGGCTGTGCTCTGTGGCGGGCACCAAGCCGCGTCCGCCCCGCCGACATATTGGTAGTCACTGCCGGCACCTCTGACACGGCAGTTGCCGATGAGGCCGCCATCACGCTCGCAGCCCACGGTCTGATCCCGCGTCGGATCCACGATGTTGGCGTGGCGGGTCTTCACCGATTGCTAGCGCGTCTCGATGACATCACCTCGGCCGAGGCGATCATCGTGGTCGCGGGCATGGAAGGCGCGCTCGCCAGTGTGGTCGGCGGGATCACCGCGGTGCCGGTGGTGGCGGTGCCCACCTCTGTTGGATACGGATCCGGTCTTGATGGGGTCACTGCGTTACTCGCGATGCATGCCTCTTGTGCGAGCGGGGTGACAGTGGTCGGGATCGATAACGGGTTTGGTGCGGCAACCGCCGTGGCCCGGATCATGAGAGGTCGTTGAGATGTCAGCCACGCACACTCAGGTGACGATGGGCCGCCGGGCGGCGTGGTTCCAATGTGCGGCCGGTGTGGCCGGAGACATGACCATGGCCGCATTAGTGGATGCCGGGGCGGACCCCGATCAGATCGCTGCAGCCATCGCCGGTCTTGGGGTCAGCGACTACGCACTGTTCTTTGAGCGGGTGCAGCGCTGCGGGGTCACAGCCACCTGGACCAACCTCGTGATCCATCATCACGATGATCACGGCGATCATCACGAACACGAACACGAACACGAACATCAGCACGAGCATCGGCCAGCGAGTGAGGTCATCGAGTTGATCAGGGCAGCAGACCTTGCACCACGTGTCCGTGATCGCGCCCTGGCTGCATATCGCTTACTCGCCGAGGTGGAAGGTGAAATCCACGGGATCGCCTGGGAGCAGGTAGAACTCCATGAGGTCGGCGCATTGGATTCAATCATTGACGTGGTTGGAGTCTGCGCGGCACTCGAATCACTCGGTATCGATCAGGTGCATTGCAGCCCGATCGCTGTAGGCCATGGCACGGTGCGCACTGCGCACGGCCAAGTTACCCAATCCGGTCCCTGCGGTCTCTCACCTGTTAGCCCGGGCCAACGCCCAGTGTCGGCCTTGATACCACCATGGAACTGTCCACCCCCACCGGGGTCGCACTGATGACCAGTCTCGTGGCCGGAGCGACCGCAGGGTCTGCACCCGGCAGATTCGGAGCGATGCCGGCGATGCAGGTGGCGGCCACGGGGTACGGGGCCGGCACCGCTGACCCACCGGGGCGGCCCAATGTGGTGCAGGTGGTCATCGGTGAACTCGCACCCGATGCATCAGTAACGGTGGGCGCTGATCGCGGCCAACCGATCATGCAGGTGGAAGCCAACCTGGATGACGTCTCCGGCGAGATCCTTGCCCACACGATTTCACAGTTACTCATAGCCGGTGCCGTGGACGCGTGGGCCACACCCATCGTGATGAAGAAGGGCCGCCCTGCCCACACCATCTCGGCACTGTGCGCGGAATCGGCATTAGCCGCGGTTGCTCAGGTCATGATCGCCGAGACTGGCACCCTCGGGGTCAGGGCGCAGCGCATGGAACGCTGGCCCCAACCACGCAGCGAAACATCAGTGACCCTCGAGGGTCATGAGATACGGATCAAACACAGCAATGGTCGTTTTAAGGTGGAAAACGACGATGCCGTGATCGCAGCGGCGGCGCTCGGACTCAGCTTGCGTGAGGTCTTAGGGCGCGCCGAAAACCTCGCTGCCCTGCAGGAGGATCCACATCGTGGCAACAGTTGAAGAGGTGTTGTGCGCTGCACTTGTTAGCCCCGAGTTCGCTTCGGCATCGGTGACCGGCATTGAGGCTGTGCATCACCTCCCAGCGCTGACATCTTTCGGATCCGGCATCCAAAAGATCACGATCCGGCCGATCACCTTGGCCTCTGGACAGCACCTGCAGTTCGTCAGCTTTGATGGACGCCAGACCCACACCGTGAACCTTCGACCCGATGAGGCAGCCGACCGATTCGTTGCACTCCTCGAGGCCCGTGGGGATCGGCGTCAGGCGGCACGGGTGTATGTGCGGACCACCGTCGGTGATCTTCAACTCACCCATTCCCGCAAAGGTGTGGCCCGGCTGATCCGTCACGGCGCCACCGTGGAGGAGGTCTCCACCGAGCATGACCGCCCTAAGGCGCGACGCATCGCTGAAGATGCCGCGTTTCTCCAAGCCACCGGTATCAGCGACGCAGCCGGCCGGGTCAAGCCCACCGCTCGAGCCAAATACCGTCAGGTCGAGCAGTTCCTCGAGATCCTCGATCACACCGTGAACATCGAACCCGTGTCGATGGAACCCGTGTCGATAGGGCCGGCTGATCGACCGTTGCGCGCTGTGGACCTCGGCTGTGGCGCGGGGGTGTTAACGCTCGCTACCTATCACGATCTTGTGCATCGACGGGGTCTCAACATCGAGATGGTAGGTATCGATGCCAACCCGGATCTAATAACGAAACTGACCCGTACCACTACTGATCTCGGCTGGGATCACATCCGGTTCATCTCTGGGCTGATTCCGAGCGGTGTCGCAGAGTTCCGAGCCACAGTGGATCCCCACTTGCCTGCGGATCAACCGGTCGTGGATCTCGTGATCGCTCTCCACGCCTGCGACACCGCCACCGATGACGCCCTCGCTCTTGCTGTCACTGCCGGGGCGACATGGATCTTGACGGCACCGTGTTGTCAGCATCATCTCCAAGCCCAGATCACGGCCCGCACCGCCCCGGGAGAGTTTGGTCCGTTGTTGCGCCACGGCATCGTCGCCGAACGTCTCGGTGACTTATTGACCGATGCATTACGCGCCGAGATCCTGCGCGCCCACGGTTACCGCAGCGATGTGATCGAGTTCATTTCTACCGAACACACCGGTAAGAACTTGATGATCCGCGCCGTGCGCACCGGCCGGCCCGATCCCGACGCTCAGTTAGCTGCTGAGGCCTTGGCCAAGCAGTGGAATGTGACCCCGGCCCTCGCTGAGCGCATCGGCTACGGCCCCGCTTAAGGATGCGGTGCGGGGCCGAGGAAGTTCGTTGCACAGAACGACAACCCGCAGTACCCTGAGTCGCAAATGAATCAGATGAGTCAATAATGAATGAAGTGATTCAATCCAGACCCACCCTGGGAGATGAGACATGACTCTGAGCAGGCCATTAGAAGCCCTGATCTCACCTGACCTGGCGAAGATCTTGACAGTGCTTGATCAAACGGGTCAGCCCCTTACTGGCCGAATGATTGCGACCCTGACCGGGACTGTCAGCCAGTCGACCACAAGCCGATGGCTTATCGAACTCGTACGTCGCGGACTGGTCGCAAAGGTTCCAGGTGGATACGAGATGAACCGCGACCATCTCGCATATCAGGCAGTCGCTGTGCTCCTCAGCACCCGCTACGAACTTCAACGCAGGGTTGCCGAGGACCTCGCTGCATGGGAGAAACCACCCCTCTCCGTCGTCCTGTTTGGGTCGGCCGCCCGGCAACAAGAGACATTCGACAGCGACATCGACCTCCTCGTGGTCCGACCAACAACAGTGCCGTTCGACGACCCGAGTTGGGCTATCAGGGTAGCGAACCTCTCCGAGCGTGTCGGCCGCTGGACTGGATCGACATGTGAGGTGCTTGAGTGCTCTGCCAACGAACTTGTTGAACTAAAGCAGGCCGGTGATCCACTGATCACATCACTGCTCCGAGACGGCGTCACACTCTCTGGAGCCACTCTCGAATTACTCTTGCGGGAGGTTCACGCATGAACCCGCTGCAGGCCGCCCGTGGACATCTCGCAAAGGCCCAAGAGTTCCTTGCAGAGGCAAAGTCTGCTCTCGCAAACGGGCATCCAAATGCCGCCACTTCCAATGCCGTCATCGCCGGGATCAATGCCAAGGACGCCATCTGCCTAGTACTTGTTGGCGAAACAAGCAAGGCAGATGATCACCGGCAGGCAGTCGGGGAGTTGAAGAGGGCCGGCAAAATCGGAGCAGACCTCGCCGTGACGCTCGACCGGCTACTGAAACCCAAGACGAAGTCGCAGTATCAGTCGCTGTCGATGGTCATGAAGGACGCCGAATCAGCCGTCAATCAGGCCGGTCGGCTTGTCGAGGAGGCAGGCCACGTCGTGCCCGCTGCGGAGCCCGGCGAACCGAGTCGATGAGGAACCCATCAGCGGGTTCAGCTCGATGCGGCGATACGCGCTGCGAGCACCTCGGGGGCCGAGGCTCCTGACCAACGGTCCACCACCACTCCGTCCTTGATCGCAACGATGTACGGGAAAGATGTCAGACCAAAGGCCTCAGCGGCCTTCCATGGGCCACGATCCAGATCGGGTTCATCCATGATCGTCTCAAAGGGCCATTCAAGGTCGTTCAACCAGCGCGACGGTGGAAACCCGGGCCGTCCGGGCTCCATCGCCGTCAACACCGCATACACCTTCAGATCAGGTGAGATCGCTCCGGCATTGGCGAGGTCCACAAGTACCGGCACCTCTTGATTACAGGCCGGGCACCAGTGTGCAAGGAACACCAATAACACCGAACCTTCGATGTCGGGCGACACAGTATGCACCCGCCCCGTGGTGTCCTCTCCCACGAGCAATGGCGGGCGCATCCCGAGCGCAGCATCTGCACCCTCGTTGGCATAGGCCGGTAGCGGCGCCCCTTCTATTTCGATCGGCCGAACCTCGGGCTGCAGGAGGGCCGGAAGGCGCGAGTCGGTCCCGGTGCCATCGGCATCATCAGAGGAGCCGCCCGTTGCCAGCACGGCGATGACCGCCAGCACCAACAACAAAATCACCACCCCGGCCACCACAAGTGGGGTATTGCTCGAACGCGATTTCGTGGTCATCAGTTCTCCGATCGGGGGGTAGAGAATGAAACAGCAGGAGAATCCGCCGAAGCGGAACGCACAGGGGGCGCCCAGACCGTGGCGATCAGGCTCAAGATCATGATGCTGATGAAACCACTGAACGCCATAAACGCCAACGTCACAAACCCGAACTGCTCAAACCAGGTAGCTGCGCATGAGGGCCCAACTGCGCTACATGAGGTGCTCTCGAGTTGGGGACGCAACTCCACGAGCCGATGCCAACCAGCGATCCCGGCCCCAACTGCCGCGATCGGCAGCACGTACCAGATCACATTTCGATCTCGGCGTACCGCAGCAACGAACAGGATCACGGCCAGCGGATACATCGCGATCCGCTGATACCAACACAACTGGCACGGGATGTAGCCCGCCACCTCAGAAAAGTACAGGCTGCCGGCTGTGGCCACTGCGGCAACCAGAGCCGCTAGCCATAGTCCTGCCGCTGCAAAAGGCTCAACGATCCAAGCAGCCCACGCGGCGCGGTGGATCAGCATTCGCGCTACTAACACGATCAGCGAACCGCTGAGAGCCACCACTGCCAACAGCGCAGTGAATAACTGCACGGCGTCAAGGTCCATTGTCACAAGTATGCATCAGCCACGGCGCGGCTAGGGTTCAGTGCATGTTGGAGTTCTCTTCGATCAGTGTGTCGACGTATGACAGCGCCTCGTTGGCCGATCGCCTCACCGAGCATTCCGCCCAGGGCTGGGATGTGGTCTCGATTGTGCAGACTGGCACCACAGTGACGGCCTTCATCTCTCGTCCCACCGCACAGGCAGCCACAGCCGCCCGCCCGGCCGCTCTCATCCCTGAGGTCGTGGAAGCCACGCCGTATGCGTCGAGCACATCGGCCGCGGCCAGTGGTCTCGATACCACTTCTATGGCGAGCGGCGCGACCACTCCTGCTGCCTCCGGAGACACCGTCGTCGACACCGACCGCTACAGCGCTTCAGAAAAGTCTGTAACCGAGACCGCAACCGAGACTGCGACATCAAGCGAGTCTGGCGGCACAGGTGCTGCGGCTCCTGCTGGCTGGTATGCCGATCCGGCGAACCGATTTGAGTTGCGCTACTGGGATGGCGATAAGTGGACCGAGTACGTGTCGCGTGGCGGCCAACAGTTCACTGATCCGCCGGTGGCCTGAGGACTACTTCCCAACTCCACGACTGCGGGGCCAGTGATGCGCGCCACATCCATCGGACACGCCGGAATCCTGATTGAAACGAAGGCCGGGTCCATCTTGTGTGACCCGTGGTTCATTCCGGCCTTTTTGGGGTCCTGGTGCGTGTTCCCCCGCAATGACCAGTTGAGCGAAGATCTGCTGCAGCGGATCTCTCACGCCGACTTCTTGTATGTCAGCCACCTCCATGGCGACCATCACGATGAGGCGTGGCTGACAGAGAACCTGCGCCGCGACATCCCGGTGCTGTTGCCCGGCTATCCCACCCGCGAGCAGCGGCGGCGGATGGAAGCTCTCGGGTTCACGAACTTCATCACCACCATCGACACCGAAGAACTCGAGATCGCACCCGGCCTCACAATCGCGATCCATGTGGAGACCTCCATCACTGACGGTCCTGCGGGGGACTCCGCGCTCGTGGTCTCTGACGGCACCTCTCGACTTGTTAATCAGAACGATTGCCGCACCACCGATCTCGGGGCGCTGTCAGCTCATGGTCCGGTGGATCTTCATTGGCTGCAGTATTCCGGGGCGATCTGGTACCCGATGGTCTATGAGATGCCAGAGGCCGAAAAGCGTGAACGCTGCACCGCCAAAGTGGATGCCCAGTTCCGCAGGCCATGCGATATGTAGCAGGGCCACGATCGTGCGGGCCGTGGTCCCGAGCGCCGGACCGCCCAGCCTTTTTGGATCCGGATCTGTTCCATCTGAACGCGTGATCACTGGCGAGGAGCCAAACATCTTTCCCGATCAGAGTCTCTTTCATCAAAACGCCTGGTGACGCTTGCCATCACGGGTGCGCGATTCCGGGGACCACCATTGATGTCTCCCCCCACGCAATCACTGTCACCCATCCGATCCCCCTGGTAGAGCGATCTTTTCGGACAAAGCGACCTACCTGCGTACCTATCAGGCCGATTGGTCTGACTGGCTGAGCGATCTGCGAGCTTCTGGCGCGGACCCGAGGTGCCGCCGATCCGCACCCGATCCTGATCAGTCGTCTTGCGCATTGGTGGCAGCCCCTGCTCGCGATGGCTCTACGCTTTGCGTACGGCCGTGGGTGCAGAATTTCTGCTGGTCGCATAGCGCAAGCCGATGGTCCAGTGGATGTGCTGATCGATTTTGCCGCCGACGAAGTCCGAGCCCACCAATTGAGGCCTACGGGGTTCCGGTTTTGATCGCCAGTCGGACCTCCTCGACTGGTCGCTCGTGAACGTGCTGTGGACTGGAGCAACTCGCTGTTCTTGTCTTGTCGCTTCACCGCCTGGCGGGCCGGAGACTACCAACGAGTACCTCACCATAGCTTCTTCAGAGTCACTATCCAGGTGGAACGAATGCGCCGCACCGAAGCCGAGGCGGTACGCAAACTCCATCCGTCGGCCTCCTCCGAGGACGACGTCGAGATCAGTGACTATCTGGTGCAACTTGGCGCTGTCACATCCGCAACGCTGACCTATCGGTGTTTGGCGAGATCGAAGGCGATGAACGGTCTG
The DNA here is from genome assembly GCA_018401375.1 of Ilumatobacteraceae bacterium. Taxonomy (GTDB): domain Bacteria; phylum Actinomycetota; class Acidimicrobiia; order Acidimicrobiales; family Ilumatobacteraceae; genus M30B72. The sequence continues at coordinate 148,800 of JAGYKR010000005.1, forward strand.
CACCTTGCACGGCTGGCGCTGATGTACGGGCGGTGCACGACCTCTCAGGATCATCCGTTACAGATTACCCCGCGGTCCTAAGCACGCCCCGCTCGGTCGGTAGTCGGGATTCCCGCCGTGCACCCAGACCGGACTGCGCAACGGGATTAAGGTCGTTCTCCCCGGGTCAATCCATGGCCGGGACACTGACCGCACACTCCTGCTGCGGAAGCCGGATAGTCGGGCACGCTGCCGGCTCATGCACTGCCACTCCCCACGAAATATTTGGGCCGATAAATCTCTCCGGGGTCACCCGGCCCGCAGCCTTCGGGACGTTCCCGAATTCACCCGATAAAGCCCGGTCAGGGTGATGGAGGTGCAAGCTCAATGATCTCTGGATCATTGGAGTTCGAAAAGCAACTCATACGGGATCTCGGTACCCGTGGACACATTGATGGTCAGGTGGCCTGACCGTCCACCACCAAGAACATCAATTGGCGGGGCTTGTCCACCTCAACGAGTGTTCCAGCATCAGCGCGACCCCGAGCGCGTTGATTCATTTCGCTGAGGGCAGCAGCGGTCTCGGCATTCACTGAGCCGGTAGCGCGGAGGCCGAGATACTTTTGCACCGCCATCACACCTTGGCGGGTCGTTAGTCCGTAGCGCCCATCAACGGCGCTCACCCAAAACCCCATCTGCAAGAGGCGCTCTTGGAGTCGCGCTGTCTCGGGTCCGCTGTTTGTTCTGACCGCCACCAATGGCTCAGTCATTGCGAGGTCAATCAGTTCGGGGGATGCATCCTCACTGTCAGATTCGGCCTCGCCGTCTTCATCACTGAGTTCGGGGGTTTCCTCATCGGTCTCTGGACCCGGATTTGTCGGAACAGTCACCGGCGCGACCTCAACAGCCAAAGGCAAGGTGGTCGACGCGGCTAAGGCTTCAGGGTCGGTGTAGCCACTGACCACGGTGGCCGTACACCCCGACATCACGAACGCGCCGAGCACAGCCACACCAATCAGGGTGATGCTCAGGGGGCGCATGTTTCATAGAGTATCCCTACAGATCGGGCTGTGAGGGGTCACCCTCCAGTTGAGAGTTGGGTTGTGTGCGGGTTCGCCACATTTGTCCCGCAACACCTCGGCCAACGCGCCAAGATCCACCCGATTACGAGTGGCACGGATCTCCTCAACGATCTCGCCAGGGATCATTCCGGATGCACTCATCGGTGTCCCGATCCAACCGGTGCTCATCAATAACCCGGCCATCACATCGCCTGGATGCTGGCCAGCAGATTGCAACTCCCGCAGTGTCACACCACCATCGGTGTTGGCATGACGCTTGGCGAGCCGTTCACCATCTGATCCCACGACTAAGGGCACGTGGGCGTAGGCCGGGGTGGGGAGGCCGAGTAGCGACTGTAGAAACATCTGACGCGGCGTGGATTCAAGCAGATCGTTGCCGCGCACCACCTGGGTGACACCTTGGGCGGCGTCATCGATCACCACCGCCAAGTTGTAGGCCGCGATCCCATCACCGCGGCGCACCACGAAATCATCCACCGTCGCGCTATAAGAGCCCGCCACGAGATCGGTCCCGGAGATCTCCGTAGTTGTCCCGGTGATCCGCAGTGCGGCCGGCCGGCCCTCTCGCTGGTGCTGTCGGCGTTTGCGTTCGCTCAGGCGCGCGCAGGTGCCTGGATAGTGATCGCTGGTGCGGCCCAGGCTGCGACCGTGCGGAGCCGATACCGATGCAGCGATCTCCGCTGCGATCTCACGGCGCGTGCAATAGCACTCGTAGGTACGTCCCCGTTCCGCCAACGTTGCGAGCGCTGCTTCGTACAGATGGCTGCGTTCGCTTTGGCGAACCACCGGACGGTCCGAGATGATCCCGAGTGCGGCGAGATCGGCGATCTGCGCCGACTCAATCGCATCGGACTGCGGGATCCGCAACAGGTCCTCCACCCGGACAAGAAACTCGAGGCCACTAGCCCGTGCCGCACACCAGGCCACCACTGCGGTGCGCAGGTTGCCAAGGTGTAACTGACCGGTGGGCGAGGGGGCAAAGCGTCCGGCCACCTCCGTAGTCTGCCCGATCGGCTCTTGGTACGAGCACTCCATCATCAAGTCAGAACCAAGCCCACTGCCCAACACGGACTCGTCTTAAACAAATTGAGCGAGCAGCAGACCTCGGTGACCAATCAACCGAATGCCCTGGACATAACATCATCTCGTGTCCACCGTTGACTCCTCCACTACACCGCGAGCGGTCGGAGGTCCGCAGGTCCTCACGGGACTCATCCTCGGATTTGGTGTGGCCACCACCGTGTTCACGGCGATGGCGCTCTCGGCACGCATCCTCGAGGTCCGGACCACCTCGTTAACACCGACATTTCCGGTGGGTGACTGGATCATCAGCGACCTCGGCAGCAACCTCCCCACTGCGGCCCTCGTGAGTAGCTTCGGATTGGTCATTGGTCTCGTGGCCTGGACACTCGGTGGGTTTCGTTGGGCCGCAGGATTGATCACAGGGAGCGCCCTGACCATCTTGGGCTGGGTGGCCCTCGTCATCGGCTTGATCCAACGTCCGATCAGCATCGTTGAGGCAGCGGTATCAGGTGCTGCGCCAGTAGGAACCGAAGCCTTTTCCGCCACCATTCAGCGTGGCTCGGGGTTCACCCTTGTGATCCTCGCCGCTCTCTGCGCGCTCACCACGGCGATCCTTGGCGCATCGCGCATGCGCCCTGACCCTCAAGGGGGGCTTAACCCTTGGGTTGCGGCTCTCGGAGCGGTGGCATCAATGGGAGTGGTGATCGGACCCCTCCTACCGGTGGGATCGGCATCGATGGCCGACAACTTTTCATTGAGTGCCGATCAGCCCACATTGTTCGTACTCGGCCGAGTCATCCATCTGACCCTGATAGCCCTCTGCGGGGTGGGCGGATTCTTGCTCGTTCGCACCGCCGGTCTTGGGGTGATGCTTGCCCCGCTGCTGCTGGTGGCCTGGCTGACGGCAACCGTGATCCTTGATCCTGGCCCGATTCCGATCGGCCCGGGATTCGCTAACCCGGGGCGCTTCGGATCGATACCCCAACTTGCCACAGAGATCCACACCGTTACCCTCATCTCCGTGATCGCAATGACCGTGACCGCGTTGGGGGCCTGTGGAGCAGCGGTGATTCGCCGACTCGCTCGTACCCCCGTCATGGCCACACCTCATGGACCTTCTGCAGTAACTGCGCCATGAGTACCAATCCCCAAAAGGGTCGGTCACGATCCGCCTTACGTTCCGATCCGATCGATCTCGCCCGGGACAACTGGTCGCGTGCCGGATGGAAAGCCGCTAGTGATCCGATGGGTGTCGTCACCTCAGTGATGCGGGTCCATCAGCTATTGCTCGCTGAAGTAGAGCGGGTGCTGCGACCTCTCAATCTGACCTTCGCGCGTTATGAGGTGCTGATGCTCTTGCATTTCAGTCGCTCAGGTCAACTTCCCGTAGGCAAGATTGGTGCCCGCTTGCAGGTCCATCCGGCCAGTGTCACCAATGCAGTGGATCGCCTAGAGACCGACGCCCTTGTCGAGCGCTCACCGCATCCCGAAGACGGCCGCAGCGTGATGGCGGCGATCACACCTGCCGGACGTGAACTCGCGTTGTTGGCCACCGAAACTCTCAATGCCGAAGTGTTTGAAAAGCTACCGATGAGCCAGTCCGCTCAAGGTGAATTGCTGCGCGATCTGCAAGAGATCCGCCGATCCTTTGGCGACTTTGCCTGAAATACTTTGACATCCAACTATCCGCGAAGGGTTAGGATCTCCTCATGAGCAATAGCGCTGGCGCAGACCCGCGTGCGATCTGGCAGGAGGCCTTTGGATCCTCCCGGCATCGTGACGCCGATTTCACCACCATGTCGGGCATTCCTCTCGACGCCGTCTACGGACCTGATGACGGGGAGTTCCCCGGTCAGTATCCCTACACCCGCGGACCGTACGCATCGATGTACCGCTCCAAACTGTGGACCATGCGGATGTTCGCTGGTTTCGGCACCGCCGATGACACCAACTGGCGCTTCAAAGAGATCATCCGTGCCGGCGGCGACGGACTCTCCACGGCCTTCGATATGCCCACCCTGCTCGGACTCGATTCTGATGACCCGATGTCGCTCGGTGAGGTAGGTCGGTGTGGTGTGGCAGTGGACTCACTCGCCGACATGGAAGACCTCTATAGAGGTATCGATCTCGGTGAAATCACCACATCGATGACCATCAACTCGCCGGCCGCACCGATCTTTGCGATGTTCGTGGCCCAAGCAGAGCGCGCCGGCACCCACCGCTCCCGCCTCGGTGGCACCCTCCAAAACGACATCTTGAAGGAGTATCAGGCTCAAAAAGAGTTCGTATTCCCACCACGCCAATCGATGCGTCTCGTGCGCGACACGATCTCGTTTACCGCTGCAGAAATGCCGCGGTGGCACTCGGTGTCTATCTCTGGGTATCACATCCGTGAGGCCGGCTCCACCGCCGCCGAGGAGCTCGCATTCACGCTTGCTAATGGGTTCGCCTATGTGGAACTCGCGATGCAGGCGGGTCTGCCTATCGACACGTTTGCGCCACGACTGTCGTTCTTCTTTAACGCCCACATCGACTTCTTTGAAGAGATCGCCAAGTACCGCGCTGCACGGCGGATTTGGGCCCGTTGGATGAAGGAGCGCTACGGCGCCGTTAGCGAGCGCTCCTTACAACTGCGCTTCCATACCCAGACCGCTGGCGTGTCGCTTACTGCACAACAGCCCGAGGTCAACATCGTGCGCACGGCGATCGAGGCACTCGCTGGTGTGCTCGGAGGCACCCAGTCCTTACACACCAACTCGATGGACGAGGCGATCGCACTGCCCACTGAAAGGGCCGCCCGCATCGCACTGCGCACCCAACAGGTCATCGCCTATGAGACCAATGTGGCCCATGTGGCTGATCCGCTCGGTGGCTCCTATTTCGTGGAGTCGCTCACCGATGAGATGGAGCGTCAGGCCGAAGCGATCTTTGAGCATCTCGACACCATCGGTGGCGGATCGATGCTTGAAGGCTGTATCCAAGGCATTGAGGACAACTGGTTCCAGGGCCGGATTGCAGACTCGGCCTATGACCTCGAGCGGTCTTTCAATGACGGCCGCCGCATCATCGTGGGCGTGAATCGCTTCACCGAAGGTAACGACGAAGAGCAGATCCCAGTGCTGCGAATCACCAACGAAGATGAGGCCCGTCAACTCAAGCGCCTCGACAAGGTCCGCACAGATCGCAATCAAGCAGCCGTTGATGAAGCGCTCACCCGACTCGGTGCTCAGGCTGCCGATCCGGAGATCAATCTGATGCCGGCTCTGGTTGATGCCGCCCAGTCCTACGCCACCCTCGGCGAAATGATGGCCACCATGGCCAAAGTTTTCGGCCGTCACGTTGAAGTCCCGGTGATCTGAAATGAGTGAAATCAATATGTCTTCTATTGCGCGCGTTGGAGTAGTTGGATGCGGCCTGATGGGCTCGGGAATCGCCGAGGTCTGCGCCCGCGCTGGTCTCGATGTGCTGGTCCGAGAAATTTCTGCTGAAGCTGCCGAGGCCGGCCGGTCCCGGCTGATCACCTCGCTTGATCGAGGGCTCTCTTCGGGCAAACTGACCGAAGCCGAACGCGATGCCGCCGTTGGCCATCTCAGCTTCACCACCGATCTCGCCGATATGGCCGATCGTCAACTCGTGGTGGAAGCCGTGGTGGAAGATGAGGCCCTCAAGACCGAAGTGTTCTCCACCTTGGACAAGGTGATCACCGATCCCGATGCGATTCTGGCTTCCAACACTTCGTCGATCCCGGTGATGAAACTCGGGATCGCGACCAGTCGCCCCGAGAACGTGATCGGCATCCACTTTTTTAATCCGGTCCCGGTACTGCGCCTTGTGGAGATCGTGACCAGTCTCATGACCTCACCCGAAACTGTGGCCCGAGCCAATGCGTTCGCCACCGAGGTGCTCCACAAGAAAGTCATCAAAAGCCAAGACCGCGCCGGCTTCGTGGTCAACGCCTTATTGATCCCCTACCTTTTGTCCTCGATTCGGATGATGGAGTCGGGCTTCGCTACCGCCGAAGACATCGACACCGGCATGGTGGAGGGTTGTAACCACCCGATGGGACCGCTGCGCCTCGCTGACCTGATCGGTCTCGACACCACGTTGGCAGTGGCCGAAAGCCTGTACCAAGAGTTCAAAGAGCCGCTGTACGCTCCGCCACCAGTGCTATCGCGCATGGTGGAGGCCGGACTGCTCGGCCGTAAGACCGGCCGTGGTTTTTACGAGTACGGGAGGAAGTGATGGCCGCAGAACGAGTACTCGTCGCGAAGGTTGGTCTTGACGGCCACGACCGTGGCGTCAAAGTGGTGGCGCGAATCCTGCGCGATGCCGGCTTTGAGGTGGTGTATACGGGGCTATTCCAGACA
>JAGYKR010000006.1 GCA_018401375.1 Ilumatobacteraceae bacterium
CAACGCCGTTAGTGGCAAATGGCTGCCCTTTTCACGCGCTTCGGTTAATGCTATACCTAAGTCTTTGCGCATCCACTGCACAGCGAAACCAAAATCAAACTCGCCACGCGCCATGGTTGCGGCTCGGTTATCCATTTGCCAGGACTGCGCTGCACCTTTTCCGATGACCTCGATGACGGCGTCCACATCGAGACCGGCCTTCTGAGCGAACGCAATGCCTTCAGAAAGGCCTTGGACTAAACCGGCGATACAAATCTGATTGACCATTTTGGTCAACTGCCCGGCACCGGCATCGCCGAGACGTTCACAGGCCCGCGCATAGGCAGTGATCACGTGGCGGGCCCGATCAAAGATCGCCACGTCATCGCTGCCACACATCACCGTCAATGCACCGTTAACGGCTCCGGCTTGGCCACCCGACACCGGAGCATCCACCCAGCCCACCTGAGCTTGCGCGCAAGCCGCAGACAGTTCACGAGCAATCGCCGCCGACGCAGTGGTGTGATCCACCAATACTGAGCCTGGCGCCATCGCGGCCAGCGCGCCCTGCGGGCCAAGGACCACCGAGCGCAGATCCTCGTCGTTACCCACACACACCATCACGAACTCGGCACCCTCGGCGGCCTCTGCCGGGGTAGGAGCGAGACGATGACCATGGGTAGCCACCCATTGTTCCGCCACGCTGCGGGTGCGGTTATAGACGGTGACCTGATGATCAGCGGCTACCAGATGCCCCGCCATCGGCGCACCCATCACGCCAAGCCCTATGAAGGCAACCTGACTCATCCCATCAGCCCAACGATGTCACAGGCGTCGGTCACTCAGCGGATTTTTTGGCGGCTTTGGCGGGCTTCAAGACACCCTTTGCCAAGGCCTCATCGAGATAGGCCTCCGCCTCTTCTGCTGAGACTTTCAATGCCGGAGAGATCTCGCTCACCAAGTTCACGCGGGCCCGCTCATACATGGTGCGCTCCGCAGCAGACAACGACGCGTCACGGTTACGAGCAGCGAGGTTTCGCACCACTTCGGCCACCTGATAGACGTCACCGCTCTTGAGCTTCTCTTGGTGGTTCTTGAAGCGGCGGCTCCAGTTGGAGGGCACCCGAGGGTCAGGCTTAGCGAGTACTGATACGAGGTCTTCGAGTTCATCAGCTGACACGGGAGGACGCACCCCAACATCAGCGGCCATATCAACGGGCACCTTTAGCACCATCTCATTGATCACGGTCTGGAGAACGAGGTATTCCTTTTTCTCCCCGAAGGCTTCCATCTTCTTGGTCCCCATCACCACGCATGCGCCGTGCTGGGGGTAGATGACGGTCTCGCCCTTTTTGAACTTCACACTCACTTAGACCTCACCGACTCCTCAGCCCCTCACCGCTTCGGCCCCGATGGCCTTCACAGCTCCGCCAAGGCTCGTATGTTACAGCGCCGGCAGGTCGATTCGGACCCGGTAATGCCCCAGATCCGAGCCAACTCACGTGAACGAACTATTCAGAGGATTTGGATTCCTGACGGGAACTCCAGTCACGAAACGAATACATCCCGTACAGGAAGATCCCCACGAACATGATCAAAGAGACCCCGCCCCCGAACATGAACAACGTACTTTCGGTCATTTTTCGCTCTTTGCTGACTTGATCAAAATGACCGCCGCCAAGGCCAGGATCGAAGGCACCCAGATTCCTACGTAGATGCCGTTCAGCCGGCCGAGAATGTCATCTCCGGCCCGGAAATAAATAGTGACGCTCAGCACGAAACTGGCAAATGCCGCAAAAAGTGCTGTGCCTTTGAGAATCAGATCAGGACTCATGGGTGTCATTTTCTTTCGGTAGCAGGGGGACCCGCAACCTCCAAGAAACACCCGAGGGCGGGAGGCGGCGTTGATCACCCTAGATCAAACTCGGTGAAAGAGCGTGGTCAAACCGCCAGACACCCATCACTGGCATGAACCTCATTTCTTAGCGCCCCCGGCAGGATTCGAACCTGCGGCCAGCGGATTAGAAGTCCGCTGCTCTATCCGGACTGAGCTACAGGGGCAAGACGCTTTATTCTACTGATCGGTCCCGCAGGTACCCGCGCAACAGATCCAACGAAGAAATCACCGAAAACTGGCGCATCTGCTCACGCTGACCGGGTAAACGCAAGGTCCTCGTCAACGAGCCATCGGGTCCGCTGATCGCGACGCATAAGGTGCCCACAGGCATCTGATCTTGTTCGGTAGGCCCCGCCACCCCGGTCAAGGCCATACCGATATCGGCACCAAGACGCATACGGGCACCTTCAGCCATCTCCAAAGCAGCCTTTTCAGATACCACTGGGCCGGGCGCCACGCCGAGCAGATCACACTTGACTTCACTCGCATAGGACACGATGGAGCCGCGCAGCACATCGCTGGCCCCCGGGATCGCCGTCAAACGAGCGGCGACGAGACCACCGGTGACCGATTCGGCAAGACCGAGACAAAGACCCTGAGCCCGCATCATCTCCAGCACCACCGACTCCATCGTGTCGGTATCGGTCCCAAACACCTGCTCACCGAGAATGGCCCGAATCTTTTCTTCCCAGGGGGCCACGAGCTGTTCGGCTGCTTCACGGGTCGCCGCTTTAGCGGTCAAACGGACCTTGATCCCCTCCCAGCCACTAGCGAGGAACGCGAGGGTTGGATTACCGACTGCGTCGAGTTCTTCAATGATTGCGTCCAGGCGTTCATTGAGACCGCTTTCACTTTCACCCCATGTGCGCAGAAGCCGTGACGCGATCACCGACGGATCGCCGTTGCGCCGCAACAGTTCGGGTAACACCGCCCGATGAAACATGTCGTAGAGCTCATGGGGTACACCGGGCACCGCAAAGATCACCTTGTCAACGCCATCTATCTGCACCGGGCAGATCAGACCGGGAGCTGTGCCGCGAGTCTGAGCGATGATGCTCGCTCCCACGGGAACTTGAGCTTGACGCAGATTATTGGCCGACATCTGACGTCCCCGGGCGGCAAACATGGCAGCAATGGTCTCCGCCACAGATTCATCGTGAACTAACTCCACTCCCATCACTTCAGCGATGGCATCTCTGGTGAGGTCATCGTGAGTTGGTCCAAGACCACCGCACATGATGACGGCATCCGCAGAGGCGAGCACGGAACGCAACTGGGTCACAATCCGACCGACGTTGTCACCCACTTTGATCTGGATCAGCGAGTCGATCCCGCTGGCGGCGAGTTGTTCTCCGAGCCAGGCCGAGTTGGTGTCGACAATCTGGCCGAGCAACAGTTCGGTCCCTACCGCAATCACGTCACAGCGCATGATCAACCGCCCCAAGCCGACGTTGCTTGGCTGCGACAGCGAAGTACTGGTAGCCGCTCACCACAGCGAGACCGACCGCTAACCACAAGAGCATGGTCCACAACCACGTGGCCGACACGGCCGTCAACGGCAACAAGGCAAAGCTGACAGCAGCCTGTTGAGCCACAGTCTTGGCTTTAGCCATTTTGCTCGCAGGCATCGACACCCCTTTGGTACCGATCACAGTGCGGTAGATGCTGATGATGAACTCCCGGGCCGCAATAATCAACACCGGCCAAATCCCGAATACACCCCGTGATACCAAGGTGAACATCGCACCGAGGACCAACACCTTGTCGGCCAAGGGATCAAGAAAAGCGCCCGAACGTGTGGCCCCATGTCGGCGGGCGATCCACCCATCGATCCCATCCGACGCGCTGAGGGCGAACCACAGTGCGAACGCAATCCAACTACCGGCCTGATCCGCAGGGATCACGAGAAACATCAGGGGCGATAGCAACAACCGCCCGACCGTGACCGCATTGGCCCAGGTAGCGAGAGCATTCGGATCCACGGGCATCAGAGGTCGTCTTCCACCGTTGCGCCTGCGGCCACAAGATCCGGGCCAAGCGCATCGACGATCTCCACCTCAACGATCGATCCGACCTCAAGATCTGTAGGTAGATGAACAATCCCATCGATTTCGGGTGCTTCACGATGACTGCGACCAACACCGATGGCGTCCACAAGCACCTGATGGGTATCGCCAATCAACTCGTCGCGCCGAGCCGCAGTGATCTCATCTTGCATCTCGCGCAACTCAGCGAGACGTTCGGCCATCAACATGGGATCCACATGGCCGTCAAGGTCCACCGCGTAGGTGCCCTCTTCGGCGGAATACGAAAAGAACCCGCACCAATCCAGTTGGGCTTCCGCCACAAACCGCAGTAACTGGTCGTGATCGGCTTCGGTTTCACCGGGATAGCCCACGATGAAATTGCTACGAAAGGCAGCCTCGGGGGCACGATCACGAATGTCAGCGATCCGCTTCAAGAATCGGTCCCCATCCCCCCAGCGCCGCATCCGCCGCAGCAACGGTTTGGACACGTGTTGAAGTGAAAGATCGAAATACGGCACACCGCTCGCGCAGATCGCGTCGATCAGGCCATCGGAGAGATCGCTTGGATACAAATACAACAACCTGACCCGGTCCACCATCTCCGCCACCGCACCGATCAGCGGCAGGATCGATCCTGCCCCCATCTCATCGGGGCGGTCCTTGCCGTACGACGCGAGGTCTTGGGCGATGAGCACGATCTCGCGGGCGCCGAGTTGTTCCACTTCGGTCAAGATGGAGGAGATATCACGGGAGCGTTGCGGGCCACGAAAAGACGGGATCGCACAAAAACCACAGGTCCGGTCACAACCTTCGGCGATCTTCACATAGGCCCACGGCGAGGTGGACTTGGGGCGCGCCATGTTCAACAGATCCAAAGCCGGCACCGGCGCGTTGGAGGCACTGACCGGGATCAACTGCCGTTTGGTGGCACCCGTCAACGGAACACCAAAACCCGCCACCTGATCAACTTCGGGGAGAGCCTCGGCGAGTTCGGCTCCGTAGCGTTCGGCCATACAGCCAGTCACCACGAGTCGAGAACCTTCGGAGCGCTGACCGTCAAGAGCGAGGATCACTTCGATGCTTTCGGCCCGGGCCTCCTCAATGAATGCGCAGGTGTTCACCACGACGAGATCGGCGGCCTCTGCTGAATCGGTCGGCTCCATCCCTTGGGCCAGTAACGATCCGATCAACTTGTCCGAATCCACCTGATTTTTTGGGCAGCCGAGGGTCTCCACATAAAACCGTTGGGGAGAGATCTCCAAAGGGGTGGACACATCAGATCCCGACACGGGTGTTCACGCTACCGGCTCACAGATGCGCAAGCTTCAGACCGCGCACCGGCCACGGCATCTGGAGCAGCCGGCCGGTACTTGAGGCGGTGATAAACGCTGTGCGCAGATCCTCTCCCCCGAAACAGATGTTGGTGGTGATCGCATCATCAATCGGCACATGCTCCACCGTAGAACCGTCCGCCGAAATGACGGTGATCCCACCGTTGACGATGGTTGCCACACAGACATTGCCGTCCCCGTCAACAGCGAGCGAATCCAACAACTGCATCCCGGGTAAACCGGCCAACACCCCGTCCGCACTCAAAGGGGTGGGACGCTGCACCTGCCCCGGACCGGTCACAGTGCGACGCAGCACTCGGCCGCTATGGGTTTCGGCCCAATACAGCGTGGAGCCGTCAGGGCTGAGACCGATCCCGTTCGGGGTGTCAGCCCCAAACTCCACCTCGATGATCTCTGATCCATCCGCTCGGGCGTAATAGATCGAGGTGATGTCGCTCGTGCGGGCCTGACGGTCGCGAATGCCGTGATCAGTAAACCAAAACCCACCGTGGCCATCCATCACGAGATCGTTCGGCGCTCGCAGCGCCCGGCCATCACAATGGGTGTAGAGATCAGTGACCTCACCGGAGTGTGGGTCCACTCGCTGGATCCGACCACCGGTGTAGACGCTCGCGTCAAATCCACCGGGAACCATCAAACCATTCCACGTCACAGGGGTGAAGGCACCGCCGTTATTGCAAACATAGAACGCTCCATCGGGGCCAACAGCGAGACCGTTGGGGCCGCCTGGCACCTCAGCCACCGTTTCTTTGGTCCCATCCATATGGACCCGGGTGATGCGCTGAGCAAACATCTCCACGAGCACCACTGTGCCGTCTGGCATCGCAATCGGGCCTTCAGGGAACTGAAGCCCATTTGTGACCTCAGTAATCTGATCAAGGGCAAAACGTGATTGATGCTGGTCAGCCATCACCCCATGATGTCACCTATGGCTAAAGCTCGCCGGCCTCGGACAACAACTCAAACTCCTCCACCGTCATCAACACTTCACGGGCCTTAGATCCTTCACTAGGACCTACCACTCCGCGTTGCTCCAGCAGATCCATAATTCGGCCGGCACGGGCGAACCCGACTTTCAGTTTGCGTTGCAACATCGATGTGGAGCCGAGTTGGCTACGCACTACCAGTTCCATTGCTTGGCGCATCATCGCTGAATCCTCATCGTCATCCGCGCCCGCCGAGAACGCGTTCGCACTCGATGTCACATGATCGGGATCAACCGCAGATGCATCGGCTTCCACCTCGGTGTTCGTAACGGGTCGGGCCTGAGCCCGCCAATGGGCCACCACCTCACGAACCTCTTCCTCACTCACAAAGGAACCTTGGATGCGCTGAGCCACCGAGGAGTTACCCGGTAACAACAACATGTCACCCTTACCGACGAGTTTCTCGGCGCCAGGTTGATCGAGAATCACCCGGGAGTCAGTGAGGCTCGACACCGCAAAGGCCATGCGGGCCGGAACGTTTGCTTTAATCACACCGGTAATCACATTGACCGAGGGCCGCTGCGTGGCCACGATCAAGTGGATCCCCACCGCCCGCGCCTTTTGAGCGATCCGAGTGATGGATTCCTCCACGTCGCGGGCGGCGACCATCATGAGATCATTGAGTTCGTCCACCACCACCACGATGTACGGCATGCGCTCTAACGGGGATTCGGCATATTCGGGAGTGCTGAACGCCCCGGCATCAACCGCGGTGTTGTAGCCGGAGATGTCACGAAACCCGACCCGCGACAACACGTCATAGCGCCGCTCCATTTCCTTCACGGCCCATCCGAGCGCGTTAGCGGCCTTCTTCGGGTTCGTGACCGGCTGGGTTAACAGGTGCGGAAGATGCTGATACTGGCCCATCTCCACCTGCTTCGGATCGATCAAAATCAGCCGGACTTGATCGGGGGTGGCGCGCATCAACAACGAGGTGATGATGCAGTTGATTCCACTCGACTTTCCTGCTCCGGTGGCACCGGCGATCAACATGTGCGGGGTGGTGGCCAGATTCAAAAACACCGATCGCCCGGCGATGTCTTTACCGATCGCCACCTCAAGCGGGTGCGTGGCAGCGGTGGCCTCAGGTGAAACCATCAAGTCCCCCAAGGCCACGAGTTGGCGCTCGCGGTTAGGGACCTCTACCCCGATTGCTGAACGCCCCGGGATCGGGGCGAGAATCCGCACATCGGTGGCCGCCATTGCGTACGCAATATCGCGTTGGAGGCTGGTCACCCGCGCCACTTTGACCCCTGCGGCGAGTTCAAGTTCGTAACGAGTCACCGTCGGTCCCACGGTCATCCCGACCAACGTGGTCTCCACCCCGTGTGAGGTCAAAGATTCCTGCAAAGTCAGGCCGCGGGCCTCCACTTGCTTACGGTCGATCACCTGCGCGCCCGCCAACTTCAACAGCCCCAGTGGTGGCAGATCCCAGTCGCCAATCCGCTCCCCTGGTCCCGCCGGCACGGCAGCGCCGCCAGCACCGCCAGCACCGGCATTCTTTTTCTTTGCCGCCTTCTTGGTGGGTGATGCGCTGCGATCACTAGACCCGGGATCCTCTTCTGCGAAGTCGTAGATCCGGGGCGCTGCCAGATCGGAAGCCTCCCCAGCTACCCGTGGCCGCTCCCCCGGAACCGCCCCCTCATCAGATCCCGCCCGATCACTCGACAACGAGGACAGATCCTCTAAGGCCCGACGGGTCACACGGCCAATAGGTCGGGCCACACTGATCATGCTGCGACCGGTGCGCTCCGCCATGGTGCGCAGCGAGGTTTGCGTCACAAGTAATGCACCGCCGAGCATGATCGCAATAAACAGCACCGCTGCACCGGGGGTCGCGATTACGGCACGAATCGGTTGAGCGAGGGTAGAGCCGAGAATCCCGCCGGCCCGAGAAAAGTCTGCCCCCGATGCCCACCACGTTTCGGGGCCACGGATCAAATGAATGAGCCCCAGCAATGAGGCCGCCATCATGACCCAGCCAAGTACTAAACGTGTTGGGCTTGAGGATTTGGTCTTACGAATAAAGGCCACACCCACGGCCACCAACGGGATCGGCACGAGATAGCGCCCCAAGCCAAAAAACCAGCCCAGTACCGTGTCGATCAATCGCCCAAGCGGGCCCGCCACATCGAGGACCACCCCGAGAAACACCAACACACCCACACCGGCGGCCACAATGCCAATCAGTTCGTTGCGACGATCGCCGCCGCCCACACCGGGCAGCGTCGGTTGTGCACCCGCGTCCCGGGCGGCCTTCTTCGCAGGGGCCTTCGCAGCTCTCTTCGGTGCTGATTTGCGGGACTTTCGAGGTGTCGCCATGGCGTCCCTACCGTACCAACCGGGTCTCGGCCGGTTAGGCACCCCCTGCGATCACAGGACCTGAACGCTGAGCACTTGGCCCTGAGCCCCGAGGCTGACCAGGATTTGTCCACCTTGACGGGATTGAAGAACGGCCTCATATGTGGCCGTCTCACCGGTTCCAGCGAGGATCACAAAACCAACCACAGAGGAGTCAGGCAGCTCCGCTTGGAGGGACTCAAAGATCCTGTCGGGATCAAAAGCAATCCATTCGGCCCGCAGTGGTGTCCCCCCGGAGATCCCAAAAGGCTCCGAAGCGGGGGTGATGACCCCTGCGAGATAGCGATAGGCCTGAGCCTCGGAACTGGACGCATCAAAGGTGATCAACGAGACCATGCGGGTATCGGCATTGATCTCCACATACTCCTGTGGGCCACCGAGGAGTTCTTCTAAGGCGGTCACTGCCGCTGCGATCTGGTCCACCACTGGCCCCGCTGCCTGTGCCGGAGCGGGGCCCGTACTGACCGACCCGGAATCCGTACCCTCTGAACATCCCGCAGCGCCAAGCCCGAGCGTGAGCCCGATCACGAGCCTGATCATGAGCCGCAGATTCAGCTCAGGCCTCCATGACCACGGGGACGATCATCGGCTTGCGTTTGGTGCGCTCGTTAACGAATTTGCCCGCAGCGCGTCGCACATCGCGTTCGAGAGCCTCCACATCGCGCACCCCTTCAGAAAGGGCGCGTTCCACGGCCGCTGCGACGGCATCGCAGGCCTCATCGAGCAAATCCTCGGCTTCTGGCGCATACACCCAGCCCCTGGTGATGATCTCCGGGCCGATGAGCACCTTGCCGGTCTGGGTATCCACGGTGACAACCACCACCACAACGCCCTCTTCGGCGAGCACCCGACGGTCGCGCAATACCCCTTGCCCAACATCGCCGATGATGCCGTCCACATACAAAAACCCCGATGGCACGCGACCAGCCGGGGCGAGGCCCTCATCGGAGAGCTCCAGCACATCGCCGTCCTCACAGACGATGATGCGTTGCCGCGGGATCCCCATCAGTTCACCGAGTTGCGCATTGGCCACCATATGGCGGTACTCGCCATGGATCGGCACAAACCATTCAGGCTGCACGATGGACAAGTAGGTCTTGATCTCATCGGCTTGGGCGTGGCCGGTTGCGTGCACGTCAGCGATCCCCGAATGCACCACCTTGGCTCCGGCCCGCAAGAGACCGTCCATCACCTTATTGACGTTGCTTTCGTTACCGGGGATGGCGTGAGAGGACAAGATCACCGTGTCGTTATCGCTCAGTTTGACCCAGCGGTTCTCCCCGCGGGCCAGCAGCGACAGGGCCGCCATTGGTTCACCTTGGGAGCCAGTGGAGATCACACACACTTCGCCAGGCTTGTACTTATCCAGGTCCTCGACATCAATGAGAGCGGATTCGGGGATAGTGAGCACCCCGAGTTGGCGGCCAAGGCGCACGTTCTTACGCATGCTGAGACCCAAGGTGGCCACCTTGCGGCCCGACGCCACCGCCGCATCAGCGATCTGTTGGATGCGATGCAGATGACTTGCGAAACTGGCGGTGATGATCCGTCGGCCAGCGTGCTCCGCGAACAGGTTTCTCAGCACTCCCCCGACACTCGTCTCGCTCGGGGCGTGACCATGCTCCTCGGCGTTGGTGGAATCTCCCATCAACAGCCGGATCCCCTCAGTTGAGGCGAGTTGGCCGAGCCGGGCCAGATCGGTGCGCCGTCCGTCCACCGGGGTCAAATCAAGTTTGTAGTCGCCAGAGTGCAAGATCACACCTTGTGAAGTGTGGATCGCAATCGCATGGGCGTGTGGCACCGAGTGCGTGACCGGGACGAACTCCACCTTAAATGGGCCGATCTCCACGATCTGACCGTCGGTGACGGCAATCATTTCCAGCCGGTTCATGAGGCCAGCCTCTTCGATCCGGTTACGGGCGAGGCCGAGGGCCAACGCACCGCCATAGACCGGCAGCGGGGTGGACCTGCGATCACCAATCCCGTGCTCATCACGCAACAAGAACTGGATCCCGCCGACATGGTCCTCATGGCCGTGGGTGGCTACGAGAGCGGTGATCTGCTCGGCATTCTCACGCAGGTACGTGAAATCGGGCAGCACCAGATCGATCCCGTGCATATCGGCCTCGGGGAACATCAATCCGCAATCGATGATCAGGATCGAGCGGTCCTTCCCGACACCCTGCTCGAGGGCCATGCAGTTGCGCCCGATCTCACCGAGACCACCGAGAAATATGATGCGAACAGGATCAGCCACGTGCGGCCTCCAGGCGTTGGTAAACGGAGCGGGCGATGTCTTCAAGGCCGACGGGTGCCGGCCCCATCGGAAGGCGACACTGTCCAACGGGAATCCCGAGGGAACGCATCATCGCTTTAGCCGGAATCGGGTTGGGGGTGTCCTCGCTGGTCTCAAAGCCGAAGCTCTCGATCAGTCGGGAATGAATCTTTTGGGCGGAATGAACCTGACCAGCCTCCCATGCATCAAACATCTCTACATGATCAGGGGCGGACCAGTGGGTGGCCACGCCGACCACACCAACAGCGCCGATGGCCATCAGCGGCAACGTCAAGGCATCATCACCGGAGTACACGCTGAACCCCTTGGGAGCGAGACTCAACATTCGAGCGGTTTCGGCAGGACTGCCCGCAGCGTCTTTGACTCCCACCACATTGGAATGGCCCGACGCAATCCGGACCAGAACATCAGTAGAGATCTTGCGGCCGGTACGCACCGGGATGTCATAGATCAAGTTGGGCAATGAGGTGGCCTCGGCCACTGCACGCAGGTGAGCTTCGATGCCGGTTTGGCTGGGACGGTTGTAGTACGGGCAGAGCGACAAAATGCCCGCAACGCCGAGGGCTGCGGCTTGCTGGGAGAGTTCCACCGAATGGGCAGTGTCTGCACCCACCGTGCCCGCCACTACCGGCACATCTACGGCCTCAACAACGGCCGCAAACACGGAGAGTTTCTCCGCATCGGTCAGCGTCGGGGATTCTCCTGTGGTCCCGCATACCACGAGACCGTCATTTCCTTGGGCCACGAGCCAACGGGCGAGCTGCTGGGTCACATCGAGGTCTACCGCGCCCGCTTCGGTCATCGGTGTGACCATCGCGGTCAGCACCCGCCCGAACGGCGTTGATGCAGGTTCACCGGTCACGTTGTCGCCTCTTCTCCCCGTGCGGATGGTGGGTGCCATCACGGGGAGGTCCCGGACGACACCGAGATGCTACCCGAACCCCCCGGGAGGTGAGATGTTGCCCGGGTGCTCAACCACCGGGAATCGCAGCGGGCATCTCCGAGCCGAGCTCAAAGGCGGCGTATTCAGATCCGGTGTCTTCCCAGTCCTCAAACTGGATGACACCCATCTCCTCAAACCGGCGCCGCAGCCACTGATCATTACGATCGAGCAGACCGAGTTTTTTGCAGTTCGGGACAATCTTGGAAAACAACATCTGCTGGAACAGGTCCCGGGTCGGGTCTTTCAGCACGATCGGTAGTACGTCGCGAGGATTAACCCCCATGCGCTCCCACACCTCTTGGGACATGAACCGGTCGCGCATCCGCACCGCCGCCTCATAAGCAAACTCTTGGCGTTCCGCCATTTCGGCGTCAGTCATTTGGTCATAGACCTCTTTGAGTGACAGCACCCCAAAGGCCACGTGCCGGGCCTCATCACTCATGACATAGCGGAGCAGTTTCTTCAATAACGGCTCCTCGGTGAGTTGATGCATGAATCCGAAGGCTGCGAGAGCGAGGCCTTCCACCATGACCTGCATCCCGAGGTAAGTCATGTCCCAGCGGCTGTCGGCCACGATGTCGTCGAGCAACATCCGCAGGTGAGCGTTGACCTGATATGCCCCGCCCATCTTTTCGTCGATGTAACGACCAAACACCTCAACGTGGCGGGCCTCATCAACCACCTGGGTGGCGGCATATAACTTGGCGTCGTACCAGGGCACCGTCTCGGTGATCTTGGCGGTGCACAACAGCGCACCTTGTTCACCGTGCAAGAACTGTGACAGCGTCCAACGACGGTTTTGGATCCCGTAATCCAGCCACTCTTTTTGACCCCAATGCTTAAGCACTGTGTCGTCGTAGTGGGTCGGGTCAAGTCCGGCGGCGATCGCCACTTGGTCCCCCGAGACCACCTTTTCAATGTCTACCTCGGTGTTCCAATCAAGGTCAGTGCTGCCGTTCCACTGGCCGGTCTTGGCCTTTTCATACAGTTTGCGGAGCGCCGGCCGTGACAGGCTGTAGTCCCAGGTGAAGATCGCGTCAGCGTTGTCTTTAACGGCGTGGGTGACCTCATCGACATCGGTATTGGTGATCGCCAGGATCGCCTCGAGATCGTTCAGATCAGCACGTCCAAGCAGCGTCTCATTGTCTGCATGAGATGGTGCGGGCCGGTGTGGATCGATGGTTGTCATGTGTCAGTCCCCTTCGGTACTCGTAAAAACTGTGTTGGTCGTGGTGGAAATCTGCTGATCGGGCCCAATAAAAACCTGAATCAGAGGTCGGATGATCGAACGCGCCGACTCCTCATCGTCAAATGAGAGGTGGTCGCTGGGCGCAAGGAACATCGAGATCACGAGACGCGCTAAGGCATCGATCATCGCTCGAGCCGTCGCCACCTCGATGAATGGCGCCGCAAAGGGCAACAGCAGGGCGTTGGCCATCCGGATGATCCGGGGCAGACCGGCCACCGTCAGCTCGCTCACGGTCTCGCCCGGCTCGGTAGCGAGCTGCAAGGCCAGATCGCTATCGGCACGCAGTTCTCGGGTCGCGCACACCACGGCGCGCACGAGCAGATCCTCCAGAGAGGTAACCGCAGCGATCTCGGCTCGCAAACGCTCAAAGAACTCTTCCAGGAAGCGGACTCTCAGGGCCTCAAACAAGACCTCTTTGCCACCGGGGAAGAGCCGATAGATCGTGGCCCGAGAGATCCCGCTCTCGGCCACGATGTCGTCCACCGTGACCTTGGCGATACCCCACCGCTGCCGACAACGCTGGGCCGCGTCGAGGATCTGGGCTTCCGGCGAGGTCACAGTTGAGACATTAAGACGATCTTCGTCTCAGTGTCAATGAATTTTGTGTCATCGGTCACTGAGGACCGACCTGTCGCTACCAGTGCGATGGGTCAGTTCTCCGGCAACATCACGTCTGCGTAGCGCTCCCGCAGGGTCTTCTTGGAGAACTTGCCCACACTGGTTTTGGGTACCTCATCAATGAAGTACACGTCATCGGGAATCTGCCATTTGGCCAATGTTGGAGCGAGGTAATCAAGGATCTCTTGCTTGGTGAGTTCCTCCCCAGAGGCCACCACCACACAGGCCACGGGACGCTCGGACCACTTCGGGTGCGGCAGACCGATCACCGCGGCCTCAGTGATCTTGGGGTGCGCCATCAGTTCGTTTTCAATCTCCACTGACGAGATCCACTCCCCGCCCGACTTGATCAGGTCCTTTGTGCGATCCACGAGACGAATCCGACCGCGGGCATCCACCACAGCAACATCACCGGTCTTCAGCCACCCATCGGCCGTGAAAGATTCCGCCGCCCGTTCATCGTCATAGTAGGAGGCCGCAATCCACGGACCCTTGACCTGCAGTTCTCCGCTGGACTGCCCGTCCCAAGGTTGGGGTTCCAAGGTGTCGGGATCCACCACCCGGGACTCCACCCCAAAACTTGCCCGACCCACCATGGTGCGCAGATCGGCTTTCTCCTCAATGGACAAGGACTCCTCATCACCATCGAGGCGAGCCACAGCACAAATGGGGCTGGTCTCGGTCATCCCCCAGGCCTGCAGGAGCGGCAGACCCAACTGCTCACGGTAGGCCTCCGACAAGGCCTTCGGAACAGCCGAACCACCACAGGGAATGCTCCGCAGCGCCGAGGTGTCACGGCCCTTCAGTTCGGGCAGCACCTGCATCCAGATCGTCGGCACACCGGCCGCGATCGTGACCTTCTCCTCCACGACCAAATCAGCGATCGCCTTACCGGAGAGATCCGGGCCGGGCATGATCAGATCCGCTCCGCAAGCCACGCCCGCATGGGCGAGGCCCCACGCGTTGGCGTGGAACATCGGGACCACCGGCAAGATCCGGTCAGACTCGCTAGCTCCAAGGGAATCCACAGTCATGGCCCCCATGGTGTGCAAGAAGGTGCTGCGGTGGGTGTACACCACACCCTTGGGATTGCCCGTGGTGCCCGAGGTGTAACACATGCTCGCAGCGCGATTTTCATCGGTCACATTGAACTGCACAGGGGAGGCCGCAGCGAGCAGCTCCTCATAGTCAAGGAGTTCAAAGCGACCGAGATCGGCGGGGATATCACCTTTGCCGTCGTCCATCATCACCAGATAGCGCAACCGCTCAAAGGTGGGCAGCAATGGGGCGATTAAGCCCAAAAGCGAGCGATCTACGAAGATCACTTCATCATCGGCGTGATTAACGATGTAG
This sequence comes from Ilumatobacteraceae bacterium, assembly GCA_018401375.1. GTDB lineage: Bacteria > Actinomycetota > Acidimicrobiia > Acidimicrobiales > Ilumatobacteraceae > M30B72. Next base: position 15,062 of record JAGYKR010000006.1, read on the forward strand.
GTGAGCTGTTCGGGGAACAGGCGAATATTCAACGTATGGAGCACCCGACCGGTACACGGTGCGGCGAAATACAACTCGAGGTGCCGAGCCGTGTTCCACGCAAAGGTCGCTACGCGTCCATCGGCAGAAATACCGAGCGTGTCGAGCACCCCTCCGAGCCGGCGGGTCCGCTCGGCCCATTGGCCATAGGTGGTGCGCTCCCGACCTGATCCGGTAGCGGTGACGATCTCTTTGTGAGCGAAATATCGCTCGACCCGATCAAACAGATGGGTGATGGTCAATGGGGTGTCTTGCATGAGGCCCTTCATGGCCCAAAAACTACTGCATGCGTCGTCGGAGTCACATTTTCACGCTCTCCGACGGCGAACTTGGGACCAAGGTCCCCCCACATTGCCGATTCTGATGACTATCGGCCCATGACCTGCTCTGAAGCGATCCTTACTCTGAACTCAGATATCGAGACCGCCCCGAATCAACCGGGGGCGGCACCACACTGAGGAGACAGCAATGACAGATCTAGCGGAACGTGAGGCAGTCAGCTCGACTGAGCCCACACCAGCGGTCAAGATCGACCGCCGACTGATCGACCAGGTACTGATCGCCGCTGGTGCCGTGGTCGCTGTTGGGCTTGTCATCGCCGGGGCCCTGCTCTCGTGGGGCGCAAGTTTCTCGGACGATTACGTCTTTAACGAACTCGGCTCGCAGAACATCATCTTGCCTTCGGTTGATGCGATCAATAACGACGCCGGTCTCAGCGATCAGGCCAAGGCGATGTTGCTCCCCTTCGCTGGCGAACAGATGACTACCGGCAAGCAGGCCGAGGCCTACGCCGGATACATCAACGGCCACCTCGGTCGGTACGGCGGCACCTATGCCGAACTCGGCGCCACTGAGCGCGCCGCCCGAGCCGCAGTGGCCGAGGCGGTCGAGGCCGGCGAATCAGAGGGAACGGTTGCCGAACTGCGAATCGCATCGGCGCAAGTCACAGCCGACCGGGACACCGTATTTAAGGGTGAGACCTTGCGAGGCCTGCTCCTCAGCGCCTACGCCTGGTCGACGGTGGGTGAGATCGCCGGCATCTCGGCGGTGGTCGCCTTCATCGCCGCTGCGCTCATGGGACTGTTGGTCCTCGCCGGTGCGGTGCACCTGGTTCGCTACCGCAAGCACTGAGATTCTTCAACGACCCCCACATATCCCCCCCAGAAGGACCCGGTGGCCTGAGGTCACCGGGTCCTTTCGCGTTATCTTGGCGGTCTGGACGCCGCCGCCGCTTTCCCACCACCGATCCCTACAGCTCCCCGCTCTTCGGAGCCATGGGGCCGTTACGCCCTCGCCGCATTCATCGCCCTTGTTGTGGCCACAAATCTGGCCGCAGCCTTTTGGGCCCGTTGGGTGGAAACCAATCCAGCCGGTTTACTGGCGTTGTCCTCTCGAAATCGCTACCTCGCTCTCACCCTCGCTGCTGGTGTTCCGGTCTGGCAATACGCGGTCATCGCTACGGTGCGGATCGCTGCTGCCTTTGTGGTCTGCCATCTGATCGGCAGGGCCTACAGGGCCACCGCACTGAACTGGTTCACGAGATATCTCGGCATGTCTCCCGAGGGTCTTGACGGATTCCAGCGGATCTATGAGCGGGCCAAATGGGTGGTGATCCCGTTCTTTGTCGGCTCCAACATCATCGGGGTGATCTCGGGTGTGCAACGCACTCTCGGCCGCCAACTGGTTCTGCTCCTCGGAGTTGGTATTGCGATCCGCCTCACACTGTTTTGGTGGCTGGCCCGTGTGTTTGAAGCTCCGCTGGTGGATTTCTTGGGTTGGCTACAGCGCTATCAGTGGTGGGTGGTCGCCGGCTCGATTGCACTGGTATTCCTCGTGAACAGCCGCAACTTCCGTCGCGGCACCAATCGCTGATACAAATAGGCCTATGGCCACAGTCACATTGCGCGGAAATTCTATTCAGACCAACGGGGAACTGCCTGCAGTTGGCTCCCACACCCCGTCGTTTACCCTCGTCGGGTCAGACCTCGCGGAGGTAACCGATGCGAGCTTTGCCGGCAAAAAGTTGGTACTCAACATCTTCCCGAGCATCGACACGCCCACCTGCGCCACCAGTGTGCGGACCTTTAATGAAAAGGCCGCCGGCACCGAAGCCGTTGTGGTGTGCGTCTCCGAAGACCTGCCCTTTGCCCAGAATCGCTTCTGCGGCGCCGAGGGCATCTCCAACGTGCTCACCGCTTCTTCGTTCCGCAGTGACTTTGGTGCTGCCTTCGGTCTGGAGATGACCGATGGCCCTCTCAAAGGTCTGTTGGCCCGGGCCGTGGTGGTTCTTGACGAGTCAGGCAACGTGATCCACAGCGAGCTCGTTCCTGAGATCGCCCAAGAACCCGATTACTCCGCAGCGCTCAACGCCCTCGGCTGAGATACCGGGATATTAGATACCGGGATATTAGATACCGAGGTAGGTGTCGAGCCCGAGGGTGACCCCCGGGAAATCACTGATGCGCTTACATGCCAGCAGCACGCCGGGCATGAAACTCGCTCGGTCATAGCTGTCTTGGCGGATCGTTAGGGTCTGGCCGAGCGTGCCGAGCAACACTTCTTGATGGGCAACCATGCCCCGCATGCGCACCGCATGCACCCTGATCCCCTCAGGCCCGAGCCCACCCCGACTACCGGGATACTTCTCCTCGGTGGTCGGGTCACTGGCCCAACGGCCAGATGCTGCGGCCATGCGCTCAGCCGTAGTGACCGCAGTGCCCGAAGGGGCATCCACTTTTGCATCGTGGTGATATTCGATCACTTCAGCAGTATCAAAATACGGTGCTGCGATCTCTGCGAAACGCATCATCAGCACCGCCGAGATCGCAAAGTTCGGGGCGATCAGACAATGCGCAGGCCCCCCACCGAATGCCTCGGTGAACTGGGCAAGGTCCTCGGCGGTGAAACCGGTGGTACCCACCACGGCATGAATGCCATGCATCGCAAGCCAGGGCACACTCACCCGACTGGCTTCGGCCACCGTGAAGTCCACAACGACATCTACCTGCGCATCAGCGAACGCGCGCAGTTCACCGGAGATCGTGATCTGTTCCACCTGCTGGCCGTGGCCGTGGAGATCCACAGCGGCGGCCAGGGTCAGGTCGGGGTCCACGGACACGGCCTGACAGACGGAACGACCCATCCGTCCGGCCGCGCCGAGAACTCCAACTTTCATGATCCGGTACTCACTTGCCAGAACTCATGACCGGCTCAGCGGTGACGGCGACGGCCGCCGCGATCACCGCGATCACCGCGATCACCGCGGTCACCGCGATCTGGACGGGACTCCCCGGCCGGGCCGAGGTCGCCGAGTTCGGCAGACAGTTCGGCGTCGAAGGTGTCAGTAAAGCTGACCACTTCGATTTCACCGGCATCATCGCTGCTCGAGCGATCATTACGGGCACGATCCTCACGGGGACGATCCTCACGGGGACGGTCCTCACGTGAACGGGGTGCCCGTTCCGGAGCCGACGAGACAGCCCCTTCGGGGATCTCGATCTCACCGGCGGGCACCAAGCTGATTTTGCCACGGTCGTCGATCTCCTCTACACGGACCTCAATCTCGTCACCGAGTGCGAGCACATCTTCCACGGCGTTAATCCGCTTACCCCCGCCGAGACGGGAAATGTGCACGAGGCCATCACGGCCAGGCAGGATGTTGATGAACGCACCGAACTTGGTGATATTCACAACGCGGCCCTGGTAGACCTTACCGATCTCGGCCTTGGGCGGATCAACGATGGCCAGGATCAGTGCCTTGGCCTCTTCCATCCGCCACGCGTCTACCGCACCGATGGTCACGATGCCTTGGGCACCATCATCGTCCACTGCGATATCGGCACCGGTCTCACTTTGGATGGTGTTGATGACCTTGCCCTTGGGCCCGATCACCTCACCGATCTTGTCGAGCGGGATGATGATCGTGGTGATCTTCGGAGCTGAGGCAGCCACTTCCGTGCGAGCGGTTGCGATCGCAGCGTTCATCACCGCGAGGATCTCGAGGCGAGCGACCTTGGCTTGGGCCAAGGCTGCGGTCAACACATCAGCGGGGATCCCGTCGATCTTCGTGTCGAGCTGCAAGGCGGTGATGATGTCGGCGGTGCCGGCCACCTTAAAGTCCATGTCGCCAAAGGCGTCTTCAGATCCCAAGATGTCAGTCAGCGTGGTGTACGTGCCACCCTCATAGATCAGACCCATGGCGATACCAGCCACCGGTGCCTTAATCGGCACACCGGCATCCATCAACGCGAGGCTGGAGGCGCACACTGAGCCCATCGAGGTAGAGCCATTAGAACTCATGACCTCCGACACGAGGCGCAACGCATACGCGAAATCCTCTTGGTTGGGGACCACGGGCAACACTGCTCGGCCAGCGAGGGCGCCATGGCCGATCTCGCGACGCTTCGGGGTACCGACTCGGCCAGTCTCACCATTGGCCCACGGCGGCATGTTGTAGTGGTGCAAAAAGCGCTTGGTGGTCTCCGGGTTAAGGGTGTCCACCAACTGGTTCATACGAGGCATGGCCAAGGTGCAGACGTTGAGGACCTGGGTCTCTCCACGCTGGAACAACCCGGTTCCATGAGCGGTCGGCAACAAGCCAACTTCTGCTGAAACGGCCCGCAGATCAGCAACACCGCGACCGTCCATACGGATGCCTTCGGTAACGACTCGCTGACGCATCAGCTTCTTGTTCAGCGAACGAACTGCTTCTTTCACTTCTTTTTCGCGTCCGGCAAACTCGCCGCCATCGCCACACAGTTGGGCGAGGGTGTCAGCCGACACCGTGTCGGTGGCTGCATTGCGCTCGGCCTTACCGGCGATCGTGATCGCTGCGCTGAGAGCCGGGGTGGCTGCTTTCTCTACGGCAGCAAACACCTCGGGGCTGTAATCAGTGATCGGGGTGAAGGCGAGCGGAGTGATCATGCCACGGGTGGCGATGACACTGGCTACGAGTTGGCGCTGCAGAGCGATGGACTCTTTGATCCAGATCTTGCAGGCCTCGAGGCCGCTGGCGAGCACGGCTTCATCTACGGGGACGGCGCCGGCCTCAAAATATTCAAAGGCTCGCTCCGTGCCACCGGCCTCCACCATCATCACGGCCACATCGCCGTTGTCGAGTTCACGGCCGGCCACCACGAGTTCAAAGGTGCCATCGGCTGCCTCTTCATATGTGGGGTGCGGAATCCAGTCACCGGACTTGCTGAACGCCAAGCGCACAGCGCCGATCGGACCATCGAAGGGAATCCCCGAGATCATGAGGGCCGCAGAGGCTGCGTTGATTGACAACACGTCATAGGGCTGCTCGTGGTCGGCACCGATGACGTTGGTGACGATCTGGGTCTCGTTACGGAATCCGTCCGGGAACGCAGGCCGCAACGGGCGGTCGGTCAAACGACAGGTCAAGATCGCGTCCTCGGAGGGGCGACCCTCACGACGAAAGAACGAACCAGGGATCTTGCCGATTGCGTACTGACGCTCTTCCACGTCAACGGTCAGAGGGAAGAAATCCATGCCGGGACGTACATCTTTGGCGGCATTGGCGGTGGTCAACACCGTGGTTCCACCGATGGTAGCCACAACGGCACCTTGGGATTGCGGGGCGAGTTTGCCAGTTTCGAAACTCAGGGTTTTTGTGGTTCCGGACACAGGTCCAGACACACGAATGGGATCAGCCACGTATGGCTCCTTTCCGACTCGGAGCGTCTCCGGTCGATCTGGAGCGGCCCGGCCGGTTCCCAGTCGGCTACCCCGCGAGATCCAAGTGGGCGACCGCTCTCATCACAGAAGCGATGTGGAAAGAGATCTGCCCCGCCACGGGATGGGCGACTGACAACCGACGGAGTTTCCGCTCGGTATCAATACGAATCCGGACCTTCCGAATTCGCTGTGGGCAGCATACCTGCTGGATCTGGTGAACGTGGGGATGCGCTTAGCGGCGCAGACCGAGTTCAGCCACAATGCGACGGTAGCGCTCCACATCGATGCCCTTGACGTAATCGAGCATGCGCCGACGGCGACCCACGAGCATCAACAAGCCACGACGGCTGTGGTGATCTTTCTTATGGGTCTTGAGGTGCTCGGTCAAGTGGGTGATCCGCTCAGTGAGGAGCGCAATCTGCACCTCGGGAGAGCCGGTGTCAGACTCATGCGTGCGGTACTGGGAAATCGTGTCGGTCTTCGGCGTGAGAGCCATGGTGATTCTGCCTTCAAGAGAGAGGGTCGCGCTGAGCCAGATGGGTCATAACGCATCACGCCAGAGCACCACATAAGTGAGCCCCAACGGACTCGCTAATGCTAGGGGCGCGACTGCCCAGATCACAACAACGCAGGGCACAGCATGGAGCCCACCACATCCCCCCGCTACCGTGGTTCTATGTTCACCGGCATTGTGGAAGAGATGGGCCAAGTCACCGAGATCGCCCCCGTGCAGACCGATTGGGGTCCCGGTGTGCAGTTGACCATTGCCGCTGACATCGTTTTGGAGGGATCCGGTCTCGGAGCCTCGATCGCTGTTAACGGCTGCTGCTTAACACTCGTGGACCAAGGACGCGACGACCAAGGCCGGGGTTGGTGGACTACCCACGTGAGCACCGAGACTCTCGATCGGACCGTGATCGGGAGTTTGGCGCCGGGGTCCCCGGTCAATCTTGAGCGGCCGATGCAACTCGGGGACCGACTCGGTGGCCACATCGTGCTCGGTCACGTGGATGGCACCGGGGAAGTGCTTTCTGCGGCCCCAGATCTGCGGGTCCGTGCGCCGATCGAGATGATGAAGTATCTCGTCGAGAAAGGCTCGGTCACTGTGGATGGGATCAGCCTGACAGCCTTCGGGCTCACCGAGGACTCCTTTCAGGTGGCAGTGATCCCGCATACCGCTGAGGTCACAACCCTCGGATCCAAAGGTCCTGGGGCACAGGTCAATCTCGAGTTTGATGTGCTGGCCAAGCACATCGAGCGCCTCATGCCGCCTTCGATCACTGCTGTCTAAGAGAGCAGTTGACGCACGCTGTCCACGTCGACGGCGAGTTGAGTCATCAGTGCGCCGATCCCATCAAACTTGCGCTCCCCGCGCAGGAAATGGGTGAACTGCACCCGTGCCGGCTCACCATAGAGGTCCACATCGGCGTCGAGCAGATGGGCCTCTAGTAGCGAGGCATCGGCGTGTTCATAAAACGTGGGTCGGCGCCCGAGGTTGATCGCCACCCGATAGCGCTGGCCATCAGGACGCTGATACCACCCGGCGTAGACGCCATCGGCGGGCAGGCAAATCTGACCGGGAACCTGCACGTTGGCGGTCGGGAATCCGATCGTGCGGCCCCGCTGATCTCCGGCCACCACCACACCGCGGGCTTCAAATGGCCGGCCGAGCATTTCTGCGGCAAGACCCACGTCCCCACCAGCCAGAGCACGCCGGATCGCCGTGGAAGACACTGGCTCTTCCACTCCATCGGGACGTCCAAGGAGACCAAGCGGGATCACCTCGAAGTCTCGGATGCGGCCGAGTTCGCTCAGCAACGACACATTGCCCGCTCTGTCTTTGCCGAAATGAAAATCCTCTCCCACCACGATCGCTCGAGTGCCGAGAGCCCTCACGAGCACTCGTTCCACGAAATCGGTGGGAGATTCCTCGGATTGGGTCTGGTCGAAAGCCACGATCACAGTGGCGTCCACACCGGTGGCCTCCAACAGTTCGAGCCGTTGCTCCGCATCGGTGAGTAACCGGGGCGCCGATTCAGGCCTCACCACGCTGGCGGGATGACGATCAAAGGTCACAACTGCGGATCGGGCGTTGAGGGCGGCGGCGAGGGTGCGAACCTGAGAGATCACCTCTTGATGACCGCGATGCACACCGTCGTAGGCGCCGATAGTGATCACAGCACGATCTCCTGGCCAGATCGGTTGACGCAGATCAGTGACAACACGCACGGGTTCGAACGCTACTGCGCGACTGCGGTCGGGAGCACTACCGCTGGCTTAGCTTCACCTTCACCGAAGGCCTCATACACGGCGATCAGACGCTGCGAGCCCATCGCCTCACCTCCGAGTGCATGGACCGCCCACGGTCCCTCCCCCGGCCACGCCGCGAGGATCCGACCATTGGCCACAAGGGCCGCAGTCTCTGCGTCCACAGTGACAGCGGTCAGACTTCGTACCGCAGCCTCGACCGGCAACATCTCGCAGGTCTCAATAGGCCCGGCTTCGGCGATCCCGAATGCCCCGACCGCAGTCCGGCGCAGAGATCCGAGATGCGCACCGCCACCGAGCAACCTTCCGAGATCGGCGGCCAAGGTTCTGATGTAGGTGCCTGCTGAACAGTCCACCTCAATCGTGATTTGGTTCTTCTCTACAGCGGTCACCTGATGTCGATAGATCCGGACCGGTCGAGGTGCCCGCTCCACTTCAATGCCTTCCCGGGCGAGTTCGTGAAGCCGGCGGCCGTCCACCTTCAGCGCGGACACCATCGGGGGTATCTGCATGATGTCCCCCGTCAAATGGGCATCGATCACGCTTTGCACCTGGGCCATAGTGACCGGGCTCATCTCATGGGTTGCGGTAATTTCACCGGCGGCGTCAAGCGTGCTCGTCTCGGTACCGAGCACCACTACCCCGGTATAGGACTTGCGGGAATCGGTCACAAAGCGCAGCAAGCGGGTGGACATGCCGATGGCGATCACCAGCACGCCGGTTGCATCAGGATCCAAGGTCCCGGCGTGACCCACTTGACGCTCGTTAAAACGACGCCGGATCTGTGCCACCACGTCATGACTGGTCATCCCAGCCGGCTTGTCCACCACCACGAGTCCATGGGTCAACGCTGGTTTACGCCGGGCCATCGTTCGCAATGTCCGGTTCAGGTGGTGTCAGGGCGGTCGCGGTCCGCCCGCAGAATCTCTTCGATCCGTTCCGCGGAGCGAATCACGAGATCGGGAAAGAAATGCAGAATCGGCGTCTTTTTGGTGCGGATCTGCCGGGCGATGGAGGACTGCAACCGGCTGCGATATTCCCCGAGCGCTTCAAGGATCTCCTGATCGGCCTCATCGCCGCGCAGCGAATCAAACATCACCTTGGCCCGGTTCAGTTCATCGTCCACATCAATCGACGTGATCGTCACTAGTTCCAGACGTTCGTCGCCGATTCGGACAAGCTCCTCGGCGATGATCTCGCGCAGCGTCTCGTTGAGGCGCGCCGAACGGGGGTACTTATGCCCTCCGGAACGGGGCCTTGCCGGTCGACGCGGACGCGACATGATCAGGTCCGAGCAATCTCTCGCTCTTCGAAGGTTTCGATCAGATCGCCGGGCTTGAGGTCCTGGAAGTCCGACAGGCCGACACCGCATTCGAAGCCCTCACGGACCTCGCGGGCATCGTCTTTGAACCGGCGCAAGGAGGAGATTTCGCCCTTCCAAATGATCGTGCCGTCGCGCAAGAAACGAACTTTGGAGCCACGGGTGATAACCCCTGAACGCACCTGACATCCAGCGATCGCACCGATCCTGGGTACCCGGAAGATCTCGCGAACCTCGGCTTCGCCGGTGACCACCTCTTCGTATTCGGGGGCCAACATACCGACCATCGCCTTCTCGATGTCTTCGAGAAGTTTGTAGATGATCTCGTAGGTCCGGATCTCCACGCCTTCGCTCGCAGCGAGCTCACGGGCTTTGCGGTCCGGTCGGACGTTGAAGCCGAGAATCGTGGCATTGGTGGTTGAGGCCAAGGAGATGTCGTTCTCGCTGATCCCACCCACGGCACGGTGCACGAAGGACAGGTCCACTTCGGGACGTTGGAGTTTGCGCAAACTTTCGGTGACGGCCTCCAGCGAGCCTTGGACATCGGCTTTGAGGACCAGGTTCAAGGTGACGGTCTCACCAGATTGGATCTGAGAGAAAATGTCCTCCAACTTGACCCCGGTCTTCACCCGGGCGTCACCACGCTGAGAGAGCAACTTGCGATGATGCTCGCGAGACTCAGCCACCGTCCGGGCCACTTTTTCGTCAGGCGCAGCACGGAACTCATCGCCAGCTTGGGGAACAGTGGACAGACCGAGTACCTGCACTGGCGTGGAGGGACCGGCCACTTTGATCTGCTCACCTTGATCATCGATCATGGCTCGCACCCGACCCCATGCTGCTCCGGCCACGATGGGGTCGCCTACTTTGAGCTCACCCTTATCGACCAAGATCGTGGCAACGGGACCACGGCCAACGTCGAGGAATGCTTCGAGCACTACACCTTTTGCGCGGCCCGTCGGATTGGCGGTCAGTTCTTCGAGTTCTGCAACCACCAACAGTTGGTCCAGCAGTTCCTCGATGCCAAACCCCTCAAGGGCTGACATCTCCACCACGATCGTGTCTCCACCCCATGCTTCAGGGACGAGTTCGCGTTCGGCTAGTTCGGCGAGAACACGCTGCGGATCAGCGTTCGCTTTGTCGATCTTGTTGACAGCGACCACGATCGGAACCTCAGCGGCCCGAGCGTGATTAATCGCCTCCACGGTCTGGGGCATCACACCGTCATCGGCCGCCACCACCAACACCACAATGTCGGTGGCTTCAGCGCCACGGGCACGCATCTGGGTAAATGCGGCGTGGCCCGGGGTGTCGATAAAGGTGATCTTTTGACCGTTGCGATTCACTTGGTAGGCACCGATGTGCTGAGTGATCCCACCCGCCTCGCCAGCGACCACATTGGCCGAACGAATCCGGTCCAATACCGTGGTCTTGCCGTGGTCCACGTGACCCATCACGGTGATCACCGGAGCGCGAAGCTCTTGGGCTTCGTCGTCATCGGAGTCATCAAACATCGCTTGAAGTTCGAGTTCTTGTTGCTGACCTGGATCAACCAGAAGCAACTCGGCCCCGACCTCGAGCGCGAACAGTTCCATCTGCTCATCGGACAGCGACATGGTGGCAGTCACCATCTCGCCGTTATTTAACAGGAACCGAACAACGTCGGCTGCGGTGCGGTTCAGTTTGGGAGCAAACTCCTGAGCCGAACCGCCACGCTCCACCACCACCGTGCCCAAGGGAACCGGGGCATCGCTGGCGGTGTAGGTCATGAATTGTGGTTGCAACTCATCCTGGTCGCGGCGACGACGCCGACGCCCAGTACGGCGCGGTGGTCGACGTTGCCCGCTCGGACGTCCGCCGGGACCGGTACCACCAGGGCCACCGGGGCCACCACCGGGACCGCCGGGGCCGCCACCGGGACGCGGTCCGCTACCGGGGCCGCCACGACCTGCAGGACCGCCCGCAGGACGTGAACCCGGAGCCTGAGCTTGGCCGGGGGGCGGCGGAATCGGACGCCCAGAGGCGGACATGGGCCGCCCTGGAGGCGGCGGAATCGGACGCCCAGTAGTGGACGAAACCGGACGCCCTGGGGGCGTGGGCGGCCCTGATTGAGCGGGTGGAGCCGGCGGACGCGGCGTCGCAGGCCGCGGTGCAGCGGCGGGCGGCTCGGCACCTGGACGGCCACTTGAGATCACGCGAGAAGATTCCGGCGCAGGCGGAGGGGTGGAACGAATCGGAGCGGACTCAACCACCGCTGCTTCTACAGGTGCCGGCTCAACCACCGCTGCTTCTACAGGTGCGGGCTCAACCACCGCTGCTTCTACAGGCGTCGGCTCAACAGGTACGGGCTGGGCCGGCTCCAAGGGAGCCGCAACCTCGACTTGTGGGGCGGGGGTTGGAGCGGGCGCAGCAACTGGTTCAGCAGCAACTGGTTCAGCAGCAACTGGTTCGACAACGGGCTGAGCGGGAGTGGGCGCAACTTCCGTCACAACCTCTGGGGCGGCTTGGGGTGTTGCGGTTACCTCGGGTGTCGGTGCCTCCGCTGCATTCTCGGACGCCTCAGCAACAGACTCTTCGGCCTTCTTGGCCGCAGCCTTCTTTTTGGCAGGGGCTTTTTTGACAGCCTTGGGCTCTTCTGGCTGTTCGTCACGGGTCAACCCGTCACGCTCTGCCTTACGCCGCACCATGTCGGAGTAGGCCTCGTTCAGCGATGAGGAATGGCTCTTGATCGGCACGCCGAGCTTCTCGCAGAGGTCGACTGTCTCGGCATTGGTCATGCCCAGTTCTTTTGCCAATTCATGTACTCGGATGTTCTTCGCCACTGCCCAGGTCAGCCTTTCGCTCTCAACAACATTGTTTCATGGGCTCCATCACCGATGTAATCAGCGCCCATGTACTCTCGCTCGTCTTCACCCGAAATGCCCGAACTCACACAGAGTTCGTCAAAGGCATACCGCAGATCCTGACCTACCGATGCCGGCGCTGCTGTGCGCCAGGCCCGATCAAAACCCCGTCTCGTCACCGCAGCGTCGAGACATTCCCGACCACACAGCCAAGCTCCTCGACCGGGAGCGGAAGCGTGAATCACCGCCTTGCCGTCCGCAGCGAGCACGCAGCGGTACAAATCAGGACGCGTCTTCACAGACCGGCACCCGACGCAGGTCCGCTGGGGTAGGCGCAGGTCAGTCTTCGTCGCCCGCACCACCTTCAGCGGTCATCGTCTCGGATTCCTCAGAACCCGGCACGACCTCTTCAGCGTCTCGCACGTCACCGGCCTGCTGCGCAAGCCATTCGGTTTGGCTCACTACTGAACCATCAGCGGCGTGCCACTCCATCTCACCGGACTCCGCATTAGACACCCACTGGCCCTCTTCGTACTCAACGTCTGACTCGAGGCCCATCGCTGGTACGCCCTCGGCCACTTGAGTCTCGGAACGGATCGCAATGTGCACCCCGGTGAGGCGTGCTGCTAGGCGAGCGTTCTGGCCTTCACGTCCGATGGCCAAACTCAACTGGTGATCGGGGACGATCACGTCCGCCGCCGTGCGGTCATCGGAGATGTTGACCTGCGTCACTTTGGCCGGCGACAGCGCCTTGGCGACAAAATCGGCGAGATCTTCGCTAAACGGCACGATGTCGATCTTCTCGCCCCGCAGTTCGTTGACCACCATCCGCACTCGGGCACCCCGGGCACCCACGCAGGCGCCAACCGGATCCACGTTGTGATCGTTGGACCACACTGCGATCTTCGTTCGGGCCCCTGGCTCACGGGCGCAGGCTTTGAGTTCCACAATGCCGTCGGCAATCTCGGGGACCTCGAGCTCAAAAAGCCGCTTGATCAGGCCCGGATGAGTCCGAGACACGACGATCTGAGGCCCCTTGGCCGTTTTGCGGACCTCAACGATGTAGGCCTTGGAGCGCTCTCCGGGCTGGGGGCGCTCAAACTGGACCTGCTCGGCCTGAGGCAACAACGCCTCTACCCGGCCGAGATCAAGCAGCGTGTAGCGTGTATCGGTCTGCTGGATGATGCCGGTGACAATGTCGCCTTCCCGGTTTGCGTACTCCTCAAACTTGCGATCCCGCTCCACTTCACGGATCCGCTGGCCCATCACCTGCCGGAAGGTCTGGGCAGCGATCCGCCCAAGCTCTTCGCGGCGCGGGGTGTCGTCGCGTTCGTTGACCCAGTTACCGTCCTCATCGAGGTCATAGGCCGTAAAAGTGAACTCCATGGTCTGAGGGTTGACCTCTACCACGACCTCGTCTGCGGCTCCTTGCCGGCGCTTATACGCCGAAGCGAGCGCGTCAACGAGCACGTGCAACAGATCGTCCTCGCTCATCTGTTTTTCTTGAGCCAGCATGCGGATGGCTTCGCCCATGTCAAGATTGCTCACGAGGACTCCTCTAGTTCTTCTATCTTCTTCTTGCCAGTTGGCTTTTTGCTGGCAGGCTTCTTCGCTCCCGGCTTAGGGGCCGGACCCCAGACAAACACGGTGCGAGCACGGTCGATTTGGGAAAGAGCTACCACTCGTTCCACGGGAAGCGAATCCGGCGATTCCGTTACTTGCAGCGTGGCGGTGGTTTCGTCGGCAGCAATCAGCACCCCTTCGATCCGTCGGTCCGCACTATCCACGTCACGCAGACGGAGGTTGATCGTCTTTCCTACCTCACGTTGGAAATGAGCCGGGGTTCGCAAGGTGCGCTCCACACCGGGGCTCGTGACCTCGAGGGTGTAGCGACCCGGGACCGGATCCTCGTGATCAAGCTCCCGAGAAACTAATCGGGTCGCAAGGGCCAACGCATCGAGGCTCACACCTGAAGGAGACCCCGGCGGAGTGTCAAGGGTGACCCTGATCGTCCCGCCGCGCTGCTCAACGTCGTACACCTCAAGGCCAAGATCGGAGGCGATCGGAGCGACGAGTCGCGCAACCCGGGCGATGACCGGACTCAACTGCTGTGTGCTCACTTTGCCTCCTTTCATGAAATAAGGCGTGGGGCAGGCCCCACGCCTCTCGGCCGTTTCACCTGTCTGGAGAACCTGACGCGCGGGCTCAGCCAAACCTGATCACGCAGTATACCCGTTGATAAAGATATGTTGCCGAGGTGCTACGGATGACGAGCTTGTTCCTGCGAACCCTTCGGGAAGATCCGGCCGACGCCGAGGTCCCCTCCCACCGTTTGATGGTTCGTGCTGGCTATATCCGGCGGGCGGCTCCCGGCGGATTCACCTGGTTACCTCTGGGCTGGCTGGTGTACCGCAACGTGGAAGCGGTGGTTCGCGCCGAGATGGACGCTGCTGGCTTCCAAGAGGTTCACTTCCCGGCTCTGCTCCCGCGGGAACCCTTTGAGGCGACCGGACGGTGGGTGGAATACGGAGAGACGCTATTTCGGCTCCAAGATCGCCGAGGTAACGACTACCTGCTCGCGCCAACCCACGAGGAGATGTTCACCTTGCTGGTGAAAGACCTGTTCTCCTCGTATCGGGATTTACCGGTATCGCTCTATCAGATCCAGACCAAATATCGCGATGAGGCCCGTCCCAGGGCAGGCCTGCTGCGCGGCCGAGAGTTCGTGATGAAGGATTCCTACTCCTTTGATATTGACGATCAGGGGCTGCAAGCCTCCTACGACCGTCACCGCGAGGCGTATATCTCCACATTTACGAGACTCGGCTTGCCCTTCGTGATCGTGTCGGCCATGTCCGGTGCGATGGGTGGGTCCGCCAGCGAGGAATTCCTCGCACCCCTCGATGTGGGTGAGGACACCTTCGTGCGCTGCCGATCCTGCGATTACGCCGCCAACGTGGAGGCGGTTACCACCCCGGCCCCCGCCCCGGCATCCACCGAAAATCGCCCCACTCCTCAACAGATCCTTACCCCGGGAGCCACGAGCATCTCGCGATTGCTGGAGAATCTCAATGGGCGCACAGATCTCCCCGACCACACTCCCGTAGATGGGTGGCAGGGATCTGACACCCTGAAGAACCTGCTTCTACGCCTCGATCATCCCGAAGGCCACTCCGAACTGCTTGCGATCGGCCTCCCGGGGGACCGCGAAGTGGACATGAAGCGCCTCGAAGCCCAGATCTCACCGGCGGTGGCCACCCCATGTGGACCCGAGGAGTTTTCCGAGCACCCCCAACTGATCAAGGGTTTCATCGGCCCGGCCTTGCTCGGGAGCGGCTCCGCCACCGGCATCCGCTACCTCGTGGACCCCCGGGTGGCAGCCGGCACCGTATGGGTTAGCGGTGCTGATCGTGCCGATCATCACGTCGTTGGTGTGGTGGCTGGCCGGGACTTCCATCCTGATGGCTTCATCGAAGCCGCCGAAATCACCGACGGCGATCCGTGTCCGTCCTGCGGCGAGCAACTCGAAAGCGCCCGAGGCATTGAGATCGGCCACATCTTCCAACTCGGTCGCAAATACGCCGAGGCGCTCGGACTGAGCGTGACAGGGCCCGATGGGGACCAGGTAACCGTCACCATGGGGTCCTACGGCATCGGCGTCTCCCGCGCGGTGGCGGCGATCGCTGAAGCCACAGCTGACGATCTCGGATTGTGCTGGCCCCGAGAGATCGCTCCGGCTGATGTGCATATCGTGATCGCTGCTAAAGCCGGCTCCGAGCAGTTCGGTATAGCCGAACAACTTGCCGCTGATCTTGAAGCGGCCGGTCTGCGGGTGCTGTGCGATGACCGCACCGATGTGTCGGTTGGGGTCAAGTTCAAAGACGCTGAACTGATCGGAATCCCAACGATCCTCGTAGTGGGTCGCGGCGCCACCGCTGAACCACCGACGGTGGAGATCAAAGACCGCGCCACCTCTGAACGATCCGACGTCGCCCTATCCGAAGTGGTCACCCACCTACGTGCGGTGTGCGGTGTCCGCTGACCTGACAGGTCTGAGTGCAGCGGAGGTCGCCCAACGGGTAGCCGACGGCCGGGTAAACAAGCGCCCTGCAGGGCCCACTCGCACGATGACGCAGATCCTGCGGGCCAACATCTTGAACCCGGTCAACGCGATCATGTTGACCCTCTTTGCGGTGATCATGGTGGCCGGGTTCCCCTCTGATGGCCTGTTCGTCGGGGTGGTTGTCTCTAATGCAGTGATCGGCATCGCCCAAGAACTGAAAGCCCGGCGCGAACTGCGTCGGCTCGAGGTGCTCAACGCTCCGAGCGCTCGGGTCTGCAGAGATGGGGTGACCACCGAAGTGGCCATCGATCAGGTGGTGGCCGATGACATGTGTGAAATCGCCAGCGGGGATCAACTCGTGGTGGACGGTGAAGTGATCGCTGCCACCGGGCTCGAACTCGATGAATCCCTGCTGACTGGTGAATCAGAGACCGTGGTCAAGTTTCCCGGAGATCAGGTGATGTCGGGCAGTTTCGTGGTTGCCGGTAACGGTTTCATCCGCGCCACCAATGTGGGGGCTGACTCCTATGCGAACCAGCTCGCCACCGAAGCCACCGAGTTCAAGCTGGTCAACTCCGAACTGCGGGCCGGCATTAACCAGATCTTGAAATGGCTGATCGTGATCATCCCACCGGCTTCATTGCTGTTGTTATGGTCGCTGTTGTCCACCGATGACGGGTGGCGATCCGCTCTCCAAGGGACTGTGGCTGCCGCTGTTGCCATGGTGCCCGATGGCCTCGTGTTGTTGACCAGCCTCGCATTCGTGGCAGGGGTGATCGCACTGACCCGACGCCAAGCCCTCGCCAAGGAACTGGCCACGGTGGAACTGCTGGCCCGGGTGGACACTTTGTGTTTAGACAAGACCGGCACTATCACCACCGGGGAGATCTCCTTTGGGGAGATCATCACCTTGATCCCCGACCGAGCAGAGGAAATTCTTGGCGAGATCGCCGAACTGGTCCACAGCGATCCCCATCCCAACCCGACGATGGCGGCGATTGTGGATGCTCTGCCCGCCCCGGTAGCTGATCGCCGCCTGCAAGTGGAACCGTTCTCCTCGGCCCGCAAATGGGCTGCCGTGGGATTTGATGACGGCCACTGCATGTGGCTCGGAGCCCCCGAGGTCCTTGTCCCAACCACACAGGCCAGGGCCTGGGATCTGATCAACACGCAGGCCACTGCCGGTCGGCGGGTGCTCGCAGTCGTGGAAGGCGCCACCGATGACCCGCAGGTACTCCCGGCGGATCCGACATGTTTGGCGGTGATCCTGCTCGATGACACCGTACGCCCCGATGCTCACGAGATCTTGAGTTATTTCGTTTCCCAAGACGTTCAGTTGCGCATCATCTCCGGAGACAGCGTGAACACGGTGGTTGCGGTGGCCGCTCGGGCCGGCGTGCCCAACACGGAGCGGTCTGTGGATGCCCGGACCCTGCCGGAGGACCCCGAAGAACTCGCCGAGATCATGGCTACCCAGGTTGTGTTCGGCCGGGTCACCCCGCACCAAAAACGCGCCATGGTCGAAGCGCTGCAAGCCCGCGGCAAGGTGGTGGCGATGACTGGCGATGGGGTTAACGATGTGCTCGCCTTGAAGCGAGCCAACCTCGGGATCTCGATGGGCACAGGATCTGCGGCGACCCGAGCGGTGGCGGACCTCGTCCTGCTCGATAACCAGTTTTCCACCTTGCCTGTCGTGTTGGCCGAAGGCCGCAAGGTGATCAACAACATCGAGCGTGTGGCCAGCCTCTTCGTGACTAAAGCGATCTACGCCGTGTTACTGACTGCGATCATCGGCCTCTGGCAGGTGCCGTTCCCTCTGCTACCCCGGCACCTGACCCTCATTGGGACGTTTTCGATCGGGATCCCAGGTTTCTTTCTGGCGCTCGCCCCCTCCACCGATCTGGTCCAACCTGGGTTTTTGCGCCGGGTACTGCGCTTTTCGATTCCAGCCGGAATCGCAGCGGGTGCCGCCTCGGCGGTGGTGTATGCGATCGCTCGACAAGACCTCGCTGTCAGCCTCGAAGAGGCCCGCACCGCCACAGCGCTGACCCTGCTCGGGGTGGGTCTCGTCATTTTGGTGATGATGAGCCGACCCCTGAACACGTGGAAACTGTTACTCGCCGCAGCGATGGCCGCCTGTTACGCAGTGGTGATCTGGGTCCCGGCCCTCAGCACCTTCTTTGAGCTCGATGCACCGCCGTTGCGGATCTGGGGATGGATCACCTGTGCCGTGGTCGTGGGTGGCGCAGTCGTGGTGATGACGGGCAGACGGAAATGATCGATCGTCATCACCTCGCTCAGCTTCACTCCGCTGAAGAACAGCGCTTTATCGATACCCATCCACGCTCCGCCGCACTCGCCGAAGAGGCCCGAACCCACCTGCTCGCTGGGGTGCCCATGCCGTGGATGACCAGGTGGGCCGGTGCGTTCCCTCTGTTTGTGAGCGAGGCGTCCGGAGCGCGCTTCACCGATGCCGATGGCCTTGGGTACATCGACTTTTGTCTCGGCGATACCGGGGCGATGGCAGGCCACGGTCTGGTCGCGGTGACCGAGGCGCTCAGCACCCAATCCGCTCGCGGGATCACCACCATGTTGCCGAGCACCGACGCTGCGTGGGTGGCAGGGGAATTGTCCCGCCGGTTCGGACTGCCGGCCTGGCAGATGGCGATGACCGCCACCGATGCAAACCGGTTTGTCCTGCGCTTCGCCCGCCATCTCACCAACCGACCCAAGATCTGCGTGATGGACTGGTGTTACCACGGCACCGTAGATGAAACCTTGGTCATCCTCGACGAAGACCAACAGGTGATCTCTAGGCCAGGAGCGATCGGACCTCAAGTGGACCCGAGCCTGACCACCCGAGTGGTGCCCTTTAATGATCTCGACGCCCTCGACGCCGCTCTCGCCCACGGCGATGTGGCCGCCCTTCTCATGGAGCCGGCTCTCACCAACATTGGCATCGTGCTCCCCGACCCCGGCTATCTCGAGGCGGTCCGCGAGATCACTCGACGCCACGAGGTGCTGTGGATCATCGATGAAACCCACACGATCTGCACCGGTCCCGGCGGCAGTACGGCAGCCTGGGGGCTCGAGCCGGACATGGTGGTGATCGGTAAACCGATCGGTGGGGGGATGCCTGCAGCCGCCTATGGCATGTCGGCCCCCGTGGCCGAACAGGTGTCAGCGACGATCCGAGATCACGATGTGGATGTGTCCGGGGTGGGAGGCACATTAACGGGCAATGCCCTTGCCCTCGCTGCGGTCCGTGCCACTTTGACGCACCACCTCCTCGCTGAGGATTTTGCTCACACGATTCCTCTCGCCACCCGCTGGACTGAAGGTGTGGCGAATGCGATTGCGGGGGCAGGCCTCGACTGGCATGTCCAACAACTCGGCTGCAGGGCCGAATACTGGTTCTGTCCGCCCCCTCGCACCGGGGCGCAGGCTGCAGCGGCAATCGATAGTGACTTGGACGCCTTCATGCACTTGTACGCGCTGAACCGGGGCATCTTGTTGACCCCCTTCCACAACATGGCGTTGATCTCGCCATTCCATTCGGCTGCGGAGGTGGACGCTCACACCGAGGTGTTCGCTGGCGCAGTGGCTGCACTCACTATGTCAAGATAAGCAGATGTTCCGAGTAGCGATCCTCTACCCATCCACCGAAGGCGCGACCTTCGACCACGACTACTACCTAGCGAGCCACATCCCCATGGTGGCTGCTCGCCTTGGCGAGAACTGCACCTCTTGGGGTGTGGACAAGGTCATTAATGGACCATTTGTGGCCATTGGGTATCTCGTCGTAAGTGACCTTGATGCCTTTGGGGCAGCGATGGCCGAGCATGGTGCCGAAATCATCGGCGATGTGGCCAACTACACCACAATCGCACCGCAGATGGTGGTCTCCGAACTCGCAGCCTGACTCAGGTGTGGCGGAGCAGGCCCTGGTCAATCACGACCCGGTCCCCTACTGAGGTCACGAACACGGCCTCGGTGGGGCTGATCTCCCACATGGACACCGTTAAGGCTTCGCCCGGAAGGACCGGGGAAGCGAACCGGGCCTCGATGTGAGAGAACTTGGCCGGATCGCTATCGCACAAGGTGTGCACTAACGCTCGACCCGTAAATCCGTAGGAACACAGGCCGTGCAGGATGGGGCGATCAAAGCCGCCCATCGCCGCAAACGCCGGATCCGAGTGCAACGGGTTGCGATCGCCCGAGAGGCGATAGACGAGTGCCTGATCCGGGGAGGTCTGATAGGTCACCTGGTGATCAGGGCTGCGATCGGGCGGGGTGTTCACCGGGCCGGAAGGTCCACGATCCCCGCCCCAACCACCTTCGCCGCGAATGAACGCAGACGATGTGGTGGTGTACAGCGGAGCACCGTCCATCTCGGCGCGGGTTTCGGTGACCACCACGGCCGCCTTGCCCTTGTCGTACATGTTGGTGAGCCTGCTCACCAGCGTGGCTGTGCCCTCCACCGGGAGAGGACGATGCAAGGTCACAGCCTGTTGGCCGTGAACGAGCATCGCCGGGTTAAACGAGCCGATAGAACGCATGACCGAGCCCGCACCCCAGCCAAGAACCACCGGGAACGTGGGGAACACCTGCTGGTCCACCCCCGCTGTGTTCTCGGTGGTGAATGCAAGTTCTTCTACCCCCGCTCCGATTCCGACGGCGTACAACAACGCGTCCTTTGAGGTCCACGAGGTATCGAAAGGATCAGAGGTGGTTCCGATGGCTTCTGGATTGAGTGGCATGTCATGTGCTCCTTGTGTGTGTAGTTCGGGTAGGTGTTCAGCCCTGTTGTGGCCAAGATCCGGGACGGCCGTCCATGCCCGAGTTCTGGCGGGCAGCAGCCAACATCTCGTCCACGATCGGACCGAGAGCAGTCGGGTCTTCCACCGGCGCGTGGCTCGGTCCGCGGACCCATCCTTCCGCCACCGCCAGTGTCTGCCCGGAGGCTTCAAACACCCGGCCGGTCACATGAGCGGATTCCTCCGAAGCTAACCAGGTGACGATCGGGGCGATCCAATGTGGCGAACGCATCTCGCGCTCCTCATCGGTCTCTGGGGCCGGGCCGAGACCTTCGGTCATGCGGGTTAATGCCACCGGACCGACCGCATTGACAGTCACTCCGTAGCGGGCAACCTCAAGGGCAGCGATCACCGAAAATGCAGCGATCCCCGCCTTCGCGGCGCCGTAGTTCGTTTGGCCTGGGTTTCCGTAGATCCCCGATACCGAGGTGGTATTGATAATCCGGCCACTGACCGGCTTGCCTGCTTTGGCCTGCTCACGCCAGTAAGCCACCGCCCACCGACTCGGCCCGAAGGTACCTTTGAGATGCACGTTGATCACCGCGTCCCATTCCTCCTCGGTCATGTTCGCCAGCACCCGATCGCGCAGGATCCCGGCATTGTTGATGACTGCGTGCAGATCACCAAACGTCGTGATCGCGGTGTTGATCAGGTTTTGGGCCCCTTCCCAACTGGCCACATTGTCGGAACTGGCAACAGCCTCGCCGCCCATCGCCCGAATCTCTTCCACCACAGTTTCGGCCGGGCTGAGATCGGTGCCGCTGCCGTCTACTGCGCCACCGAGATCGTTGACCACGACCTTTGCGCCATGGCGAGCGAGGCTGAGCGCATGCTCACGGCCGATCCCACGACCGGCTCCGGTGACGATGGCTACTCGGCCTTCACACAGACGACTCATTTCAGCTACCTCATGATCTCTTATTGGGGGGATAGTTAATGTCACACGGATCGTAGGAGTTCCGTCCGAGGTGCAACGACTCGATCACCCCTA
This sequence comes from Ilumatobacteraceae bacterium, assembly GCA_018401375.1. Taxonomy (GTDB): domain Bacteria; phylum Actinomycetota; class Acidimicrobiia; order Acidimicrobiales; family Ilumatobacteraceae; genus M30B72. The sequence goes on from JAGYKR010000006.1 coordinate 37,101, forward strand.
GCCTTGGATGGGTGACCGAGTCCGTGGCAACCGGAGCCGACAAAACCTGTGATGTGTTAGTGGTAGGAGCGGGACCGGCCGGCATCGCCGCCGCGATTGGAGTCCAGCGCGCTGGCCACTCAGTGCTCGTGATCGACAAAGCCACGTTTCCCCGAGACAAGTGTTGTGGGGACGGTTTAACCACGTTGGCTCTGCGCGAACTCGAGGCACTCGGCCTCCTCCCCGAGCAGGTCACGAACTGGATGGATGTGGACTCTGCATGGCTGCGTTCCCCCTCGGGACGCGAGGTGCAGGTCCCGCTCCCCTCCGAGGGCCGTTATGCCGCCATCGCACCCCGCATAGACCTCGATGATGCGCTGGTACGCCACGCCCGCAGTCTCGGCGTGGAACTCGCCGAGGGCCACGGGCTGAACACGGCGAGCACCTCGAGTGCTGCAGTGCGTGACCGTGGGACGGCAATCGACGTGGACGTGACGGGCATCGGAACCGTGCGGGCCCGACAGGTGATCGCCGCCGATGGCATGTGGAGCCCGGTCCGCAAGGCACTCGGCCTCAATGAGGCCGGCTACCTCGGCGAGTGGCATGCATTTCGTCAGTATGCCCAACAGGTAGAAGGCCCCGCCTCCGAGCGCTTATACGTGTGGTTTGAGAAGGACCTTCTCCCCGGCTACGCCTGGTCCTTCCCGCTACCGGGTGGCCGAGTCAACATCGGTTTCGGGATGCTGCGCTCGCAGGGCACAAAGACGGGCGAGATGGCCGATCTGTGGGCGGATCTTTTGCAGCGACCACATATCCGGGAAGCGCTCGGCCCCCGGGCAGAACTCGAGGACCGTCACACGGCCTGGCCGATCCCCGCTCGGATCAATAAGGCCGTGCTATCAGCCTCGAGGGTCATGTTTGTGGGCGACGCTGCTGCGGCCACCGACGTTTTGACCGGTGAGGGAATTGGCCAAGCGCTATTGACAGGGAGACTCGCTGCCGAAGCGATCTGCACTCACGATCTGTTGGATCCGGACGCAGCCCGCCTCGCCTACCAACGAGCGGCTCGCCATCATCTGGTGGCCGATCACCAGATGTCGGCGGCGCTCGGACGGGTGTTGCGCTCCGAACGCGGCGCCCGGGGCGCCTTGGCCGTGATCTCTCATTCCGGCGACTGGGGCAAACGGAACTTCGCCCGTTGGATGTTTGAGGACGAGCCCCGCGCTGTGGCCTTGACTCCAAAGCGCTGGCACCGGGGTTTCCTCAAACAACCCGGTGCCTACGCTCAGGCAAAATAATCAGTCGATCATTGCGCGCAGTTTCTCCACTGTGGCCACCGGATCCTTGCCCACCGGAGAGACCGACAGGTGGGTCACACCCGCCTCTTTGTAGGCCGCAAGACGCTCTTTGACGTAGGAGGTGGGCCCAACGAGGTTGGTGTTTTCCAACATCTGCGCAGGCACAGCGGCCGCAGCCTCATCTTTTTTGCCGGAGAGGTACAGGTCCTGGATCTCGATGGCCTCGTCCACATATCCGTACTTCTGGCAGATCGAGTTGTAGAAGTTCTGATCCCGAGCGCCCATTCCACCCACGTACAGAGCCACATTCGGACGGGCCATATCGAGGATTTTGTGCTGGGCCGGAGCGTCGAGCGAATCGTCGATTGCGACCATGCCACCGGCGGAGATCTGCAACTGACCGAGCGATGGGTCACGCTTAGCGATTCCGGCTTTCAGTTCATCACCCCACACCGAATGGAACTTTTCGGGATCAAAGAAGATCGGCAGCCAGCCGTCGGCGAACTCGGCGGTCGCGGTGACCGACAGACCCATCAGCGAGGCCCAAAAGATCGGGATATTGGACCGCACCGGATGGTTGATCAGCTTCAGTGATTTGCCGAGGCCGGTGCCTTGCCCTTCGGGCAACGGGATCTTGACGGTGGGGCCGTCGTATTCCACTTTTTCGCGCTTCCAGGTCATCCGGCAGACGTTGATGTAATCGCGGATTCGCGGCATCGGCTTTTCGTAGGGAACGCCGTGGAATCCCTCAATCACCTGTGGGCCAGACGCACCGAGACCGAGGATGAATCGGCCCTCACTCACGTAGTCGAGTCCGGCAGCGGTCTGCGCCATGCATGTCGCTGTGCGGGAGAACACATTCAAGATGCCCGAACCGATTTCGATCCTGGAGGTCTTCGCCGCTAGATAACCCATCTGGCTGACCGCATCGAAGCTGTAGGCCTCAGGCACCCAGACCACATCGAGGCCAGCGGATTCGAGTTCTTGAACACGCTTGACGTCCGCATGGAAGTCGCCGGAATAGTTGATCATCATTGAGAGCTTCATATAGCCCTCAGGTTAGGACTCGTGGCTGCGCACCGACGAGTCACGGTTCAGGAGTTCAAGTTCCCGGAGCGGAAGCCTTCAAGATCGAGGGTCACATACCGATAGCCGGCGGATTTTGCTGCGGCGACCACCTTCTCACGATGCAGCATCACGGCGTCGATCTCGCCAAGGTCCACTTCGATCCGACAGGTCTGGTCATAGTGACGCACCCGCACCTGCGCGATCCCCATCCGATGCAGAGCGTCCTCAACACGCTCCACTTTGGACAACACCGCCACCGTGACCTCGGTGCCGTACGGGATGCGACTGGCAAGGCATGCCGCAGCCGGCTTATCCCAGGTCCGCAGGCCCAGGATGCGCGAGGCCTCCCGGATCTCGGCTTTCGTGAACCCAGCGCTCACTAACGGAAACTGGGCGCCGGCCTCCGCCGCCGCCCGCTGGCCGGGGCGATGGTCTCCGAGGTCGTCGAGATTCACGCCGAGTACCACGGTGGCCTGCTCAGATGCTGCGATCGGCGCCACCACATCCATGAGTTCGGCCTTGCAGTGGAAGCAGCGGTCCGGATCGTTCTGACGGTAGGCGGCCCGTTCCATTTCAGCGGTGGTCACCGGAGTCCAACGCAAGCCCCATTCGGCGGCCAGGAGACGACAATCCTCGGCCTCGCTACCGGCCAACGAAGGCGACACCGCTGTCACCGCGTGAGCTTGGGCTCCGAGCACTCGATGCGATACCGCAGCCAGAAAAGCTGAATCGGCTCCGCCGGAGAAAGCGATCACCACCGAGCCGAGATCACGCAGATCAGCCTCGAGTTGCTCGAGTTTTGCAGCGATCATCGGTGACACATCCGACAGTGTGCCAGAACGCGACTCTCCTTCAGCGTTGCTGATGCGCGATACTCACCACTGCATGGCAGATCTACTCAGGTGGCGCCATCGACGTTACGGCTTGTTCCTGCAAGCCAACCTGGCTTCGGTACCAGCGTGGGCTCCGATCGGTCTCGATGCGAGCCGCTACCTGGACTATCTCGAGGATCCAGAGCTGTCGGTGGAGGTGGCAGCACATCACCGTGCCCGCTGGGATCATGTGCTCGAGTCCTCGGAGTTTTTGCCTTTGCTGCACTTCGCACTGTTTGACCCCGAGCAGTGGGTGGATCTCGCAAAAGCCGCCGGCATGAGCCATATCGTGCACATGGCCAAGGACACTGATGGATTGTGCTGGTGGGACGCACCCCGCGCGAACCTCGATGTGATGTCGGCTGGTCCGAGCCGGGATGTGGTCGGTGCGTTAGCCACTACCTGCGAGCGCAGCGGCCTGGCCTTCGGTACTGCCTTCGCCTTCAATCTCGCCTCGGACAGTGACGGGGACCTCGAGGACCAGCTCACCCAGATCAGCGATCTCGTTGAACGCGTCGGTAGCCGCTACCTCCTCGGGGTCAACACTGCGCACGGGCCGGTCTCACAATTGGTTTCCGGTCTTCTCGCACGCCTCCGTGAGGCCCATCCCGACCTGATCCTCAGCGACACGATGGGGGCACCTGATCCGGACCGGGTCACCCGCCTGACGTGTCCCCCAGAGGAAATATCGGAACAACCGTGGGAGCTGGTGCTCGGTCTCGGGGCTGGTCGTGGCCACAATCGGACAGAGACCGCTCAGCACCGATTAACCCCCGATCAGATCGTTGGTCTGTTGACCGAGGTGATCGCCAAGGGCGGACACCTGATGATTGCCGTGGGAGTCGGAGCCGACGGCCGGATTCCTGAACACCATGCGGTCGCGCTGCGGTCTGCCGGCACGTGGATCACCGCCCATTCAGATCTCGTGCACGAGGGCACCCCTTGGGAGACCTGGGGTACCGATCAGGTGCGGTACTTAAGGACCGGCATCATCGATGAACGGGGAGAATGCTTGTGGATCATCGATCTTGCCCGCCGCGGCGAGTTCGCAGCGCTCGGATCTGCGGTAGGTGAAATCACCACGGTCCTCTATGACGCTGGTCCTACCGCATCCACGGGAACTCAAGCGCCGCTTGTGACGTGGGAACAGAGTCCAGATGGCTTGCGGGTCCACGCTGAACGTCGAGCACACCGGCGCGATGCTGACCCATCAACGATCGCGGTCTACCGCGTGTGGTTGCGCCCGATTGAGCCCGGCGATCCCGGCTTGTTTGATCCCGAGTTGTTCCCGGCGCCAAGTATCGATCTGACTGCGGTGCTCGCCGCCGCACCGCCCGGATCAGTGGTCCAACTGGGCGATGCGTCCTATGTAGGCGGCGGGAAGGTCCCCGAGGGGCTTACGGTGCGCGGTCTCGGACCGAATCGGACCCGGATTCTCGTCGATCCTTCCCGTCCCTTAGAGATCGGGAGCAACACCCGCATCGAGTTCACCCGCATCGAGCCTGATCCTTTGGCACCAGCTGATCTTTCCCTTCATGCCGGTCCGATCCTCACAGTAGGCGGGTCACAAGCGGTGCTACTCGGCGTGAAGGTGGACGGCTCGGTCCATGTCACGGGCACCAATCATCTGCTGCGTAGTTGCGAACTCAGCGGGCTGATCGGAATGCAGATCGAACATCTCACCGTGTCGCGTTCGCACCTCCATAGCGGGGCCGTTCGGGCCGGAACCGGAATCGAACTGCACGGTGGCTCCCAGCATCTGATCGAGAACTGTGAAATCCACGGGTACCGGGCTGCCGTCACCGGCACCGCAACGGATCACATGACGGTCAGAGGAAACGCGATCACCAACGCTGTGTGGGGGATCCGCGCCATCAACTGTGAATCACCACACCTGATCGGCAACTCAGTGCGAACCACCACTCGGGCCACCGAGATCGATGGTGGTTCGGGTGCAGTGATCGATGCCAATGCCGTCTCCAATGGAGATAGCGGATGTCTGATTCGTAACGGGGCGACGGCAGCCGTGGTCAGTGGGAATCACTGGCAAAGCTGTCGGATCGGTCTCATGTTGTGGGGGGCCGGCGAGGTGATCCACCATTCCAATATGGCGGTCGGCCTCCTCGAACCCGAGCAAGCCTTAGTCCTCGGACCCTGACAACAGGGACCCGGGCAGGTCAGGAGTTAGCGGCGGCCATCGACGCCCGCTTGGCGGCGCGCCCACGCTCCGTGGGATCGAGTTCCACCTTGCGCAAACGGATGCTCTTCGGGGTGACTTCCACGCATTCATCGGAACTGATGAACTCAAGCGCGTGTTCCAGAGAGAGAGTGCGGGGCGGCGTCAACTTGACGGTCTCGTCAGAAGATGAAGCACGCATGTTGGTGAGCTTTTTTTCCCGGCAGATGTTGACGTCCATGTCCCCGGCCCGGGAGTTCTCTCCAACGATCATCCCGCAGTACACCTCGGTGCCGGGGCTGACCATCATTGAGCAGCGTTCCTGCAGGCTCACCATTGCATAGGTGGTGGTTGGACCGGAACGATCCGACACGATCACGCCGGTGGGCCGAGCGCGAATCTCGCCCACCCATGGCTCATAGCCCTCAAAGACGTGGCTGATGACGCCGGTGCCGCGAGTTTCGGTCATGAACTCGGTCCGAAAACCAATCAGCCCGCGGGCTGGCACCACATAATCGAGGCGAACCCAACCCAAACCGTGGTTCACCATGTTCTGCATCCGGCCCTTGCGGGCAGCGAGCAACTGGGTGGCTGCGCCGAGATGCTCGTCGGGAACGTCAATCGTGACCCGCTCCATCGGTTCGTGCACCGCGCCGTCGATGTGCTTGACCACAACCTGGGGCTTACCGACGGTGAGCTCAAAGCCCTCACGACGCATGGTCTCAATCAACACAGCGAGCTGCAACTCGCCGCGAGCCTGCACATCCCATGCATCGGGACGGTCCGTCGGGTTGACGCGAATGCTGACGTTGCCAACCAGTTCGGCCTCGAGCCGGTTCTTCAACATCCGTGCTGTCAACTTGGTGCCTTCCCGACCGGCGATCGGCGAGGTATTGATCCCGATCGTCATCGACAGGGCGGGCTCGTCCACGGTGATGGTGGGGAGCGGACGGGGATCTTCGGGATCAGCGAGGGTTTCCCCGATGGTGATCTCCTCAAAACCGGCCACAGCTACGAGGTCACCGGGGCCAGCAGAGTCCACTGATACTCGAGTGAGGGCTTCGGTCAAGAACAACTCGGCGACCTTGCCGCGCTCGATGGTGCCGTCGAGGCGACACCACGCCACCTGCTGTCCTTTACGGATCGTGCCCTGCATGATGCGACACAACGCCAGACGACCTACGTATTTATTGGCGTCAAGGTTTGTTACCCAGGCCTGCAGAGGGTGGCCATCGGTGAAGGTGGGGGCGGGCACATGCGCCACGATCACATCGCGCAGAGGTGTGAGGTCCGTACCCACGTCGTCAGCTGACATTGAGGCCCAGCCGTTGCGGCCCGAACAGTAGACGATCGGGAAATCGAGCTGATGGTCTTTGGCATCGAGGTCTAAGAACAGTTCGTACACCTCATCGACCACCTCGGCGATGCGGGCATCGGGACGATCCACCTTGTTCACGACGAGGATCACCGGCATGTCCTGAGCCATGGCCTTGCGCAGCACAAAACGGGTCTGCGGCAGCGGTCCCTCAGCGGCGTCCACGAGCAGCACAATCCCGTCCACCATGGTCAACGCCCGCTCGACCTCGCCACCAAAGTCAGCGTGGCCGGGAGTATCCACGATGTTAAACGTGATGTCGTCCCAGACCACCGAGGTGTTCTTGGCGAGGATGGTGATCCCCTTTTCGCGTTCGAGGTCGTTGGAGTCCATGACCCTTTCGGCCACCGACTCATTGGAACGAAACGCTCCCGACTGGTGCAACAAGGAATCCACGAGCGTGGTTTTTCCGTGGTCAACGTGAGCGACGATGGCGATATTGCGGAGGTCTGTGCGGATACCCATAACGAGCCGACGCTAACGCGAAGCAGCCTCATTACCTCCGGAACACAACGTGACACTCGCCCGTTGCATGAGGAACAACGACAACGACTCAGATGCGATATATACGAGTAAGCTGGGGATATATATTGAAGGTATGACCAAGCGCCTCATCGATATCGACGAAGATGCCCTCGCTGCGGCCCGGGCATCCCTCGGCACACGGACGCTGAAGGACACAGTAAACGAGTCCTTACGCTTAGTCGCCAAGAACCGTTCCGCTCGCCTTGGCTCCGCTCTCGCCGACCTCGCCGAGTTTGATCTCGACGATCGATCAGACGCCTGGCGCTGATGTACCTGCTGGACACGAGTGTTCTCACGAGGCTTCGAGTGCCCGAGATTCTCAATCAACTCAGGATCTTCAGTGAACACGGACTCTCCCGAACCACTCTTACTGATCTCGAGATCTGCTATTCAGCAAGCAACGGTGACGAGTGGAACACCTTGAAGTCAGCGCTCGAAGCGTTCAAAAGAATTGACATCGAGCCCCATCACTTCAATCGGGCAGGCCAGATTCAAGAGCGCCTCGCCGCTTCCGGCCTAAAAGGTCGCAAGGTTCCCGATCTCCTCATCGCCGCCGCTGCTGAAGCCCATTCGCTCATCCTGATCCACTACGACGCCGACTTCGATCACATCTCCGCGATCACGGGACAGCCAAGCGAATGGATCCTGCCGCGAGGCTCTGTTAACTGACCCGCCGGTCGCGTCCAGCCCAATACGGCTCGCGCAGATCCTTCTTCAAGATCTTGCCGCTCGGGTTGCGTGGCAACATGTCCGCCCATTCCACTTTGGAGGGACACTTAAACCCGGCCAAGCGCTCCCGGCTGTACGCAATGATCTCGGCCTCGGTCACCTCGCTGTCGGGGACGCGAACCACGATCGCGATCGGAGACTCACCCCACTTTTCGTCAGGGATGCCGATCACTGCACAGTCGGCGATGGCGGGGTGCCCCATGAGCACGTTCTCCACCTCGGCGGGATAGATGTTTTCCCCTCCGGACACGATCATGTCTTTGACTCGGTCGTGGATATACAAGAAGCCGTCGGCATCGAGATATCCGGCGTCACCGGTCTTAAACCACCCGTCAGCGGTGATGACCTTGGCGGTCTCTTCGGGCATCTTCCAGTAGCCAGCCATGACCTGTTCGGAGCGCACCCAGATCTCCCCCACCGCACCTTGCTCCACGGGTTCGCCGGTATCGGAGTCCACCACCTTGATCTCCACACCCGGTCCGGGCAGGCCGCAAGAACGCAGCCGATGCCGCAACGGGCCGGCGGGATCATGGTCCTCGGGGGCCAAGTTCACCACCGAACCGGTTGTCTCGGTTAGACCGTAGGCCTGCCAAAACTTGCACTTAAACACTTTCATTGAACCAACGAGCACCTCTTCAGAGATCGGTGAAGCCCCGTAGACCATCACGCGCAGGCTCGGAAACTCTGCCTGATCGATACCAGGCACCATCAACATGAACTGCAGCGCAACCGGCACCAAAAGCGCGTTCGTGATCTGATATTCCTGCATCAACCCCACGAGACGGGCCGGATCCAGATCCCGCAGGATCACGCTCGTACAGCCCTGATACATCCCGGCGGTGGCCCACCCGCCACCTGCGATGTGAAACAGCGGCATCGCCACGAGGTTCACCGAGTCGGGGGTGAGTTCCCAGATCTCCTTTGCGATCGGTAGGAGTCCGAAGAAGTTCCGGTTAGCGAGCATCACGCCCTTGGGCCTGCCAGTGGTGCCCGAGGAGTACAACTGGAAGGCCACGTCCTCCCATGCGCTCACGACGCCCGGATCTACAGGCGAGGCTGCATCGCGCCACTCTTCATAGGACAGGTACCCATCGTGACCGCCAATCACCACGATGGTGGTGACCGAGGTCAGGTTCGCCGCTATCGCATCGAGGATCCCCACGAAATCCGGTCCGACTACCAGCACCTTTGCTTCGGAGTCATTGACGATGTATTCCACCTCTGGGGCCGCTAACCGCCAGTTCACGTCCACGGTGACGGCGTTCAACATTGCCGCACCAAAGAACACCTCAAAGTGCTCACAGCCGTTCTTATCCAAAAACGCCACGCGGTCTTGAGCGGCCACTCCGGCCGACCCCAGCGCATCTGCCACTCGGGCTGACGCAGTGAGCAACTCTGACCAGGTCATGGTCACATCGTTCAGGATCAATGCTGGATGATCGGGACGTGCTGTCCCGTGGACTCGAACGATGTCAGCTAGCGAGGTGATGGATTCCATGCCTGTGACGTTAGTCACTCATGGATCTACTGGCTAGCGGGGAGTGAAGCCCAAAGTGAAACTGCGCACCGCCCGAGCAAAAATGTTGGGCTCCACATCGGGTTCGTTCACCACATGCAAGTTGGTGACCCGCTGACTGAGTTGGCCAAACACTTCGGCGAGCGTGGTGCGAGCCTGATGGGTGCCAATGCACAGATGGGTCCCAAACCCAAAGGCCAGATGCGGGTTCGGATCACGAGTGATATCAAACCTAAACGGGTCCGCAAACACGTCCTCGTCACGGTTAGCCGACGGGTACAGCATCACGATTCGGTCACCCCGATGGATCGGTACCCCAGCGATCTCGGTGTTGGCAGCGGCCCTGCGGAACATGTTGTTCAACGGTGTCACCCACCGCAACACCTCCTCCACAGCACCAGGGATCAGACCCGGATCAGCGGCGATCGCCTCCCATTGCTCGGGATGATCAGCAAAAGCCCGCAATCCGTGGCTAATCGCCGTGCGGGTGGTTTCAGCGCCACCGGCGATGAAGAGACCCACCTCATGGGCGATTGCGAAAGGCGATAAAGGTTCATCGTCAATGCGAGCATGCACCCAGGTGCTGATCAGATCGTCCGCCGGGCAGCCAGCGCGCTCACGGGCCACTTCCCCGAGCGCACCCATGAACTCCATGTTGGCGTCCACGAATTCGCAAAACACCTCTCCGGAGCGTTCCCGCATATCGGTGCGCATTAACCGCTCGCTCCAACTCATGACCTCGGGCCACATCTCCTCGGGATATCCGAGCAACTTCGCTGTCGTCCGCGCCGGTAACTGACCGGCGAGGGCGTGCACCACTTCGCTCGAGGTCCCCGCTGCAAGCATCTCGTCGATCAGCGTCGCAGTCAGCACGGCGATGTCTTCACGGCGTGCCGCGACCGCCTTACCGGTGAACTTGCCCTGCACCAGCATGCGTTGTTGGCGATGCCGTGGATCATCTTGGGCGATCATGTTGATCTCATCGGGCGACCAGAGCGCCCGATACCCCTGGCCAGAGACAAACACCGATGAGGTGCGCTCCACAAACATCAGATCGGCATGGCGGGTGATCCCCCACAGCCCATTGCGCTCATCTCTGTAAACGGGCTCGTTGGCCCGCATCCAGGTCCAGGCGTCGTGGGGATTGCGTTGGTACAAATGCGGGTCGAGCAGATCCACTACGAGACGGGTCATGGCCGATTCCCCCATTGATTGAAGTGAGTGACCTTTGTTGATGGTTTGCGCGGGGCGACACCAAAAGAGCCGCGGGGTCTGCCCATGGGCACGAGCGCTGCGATCTCAAATCTGCCCTCGGGCACCCCGAGGGCGGCCAGCACCTCGGCGGTGTAGATCCTGATCACCGTAGTCACAGCGGTGCCGATTCCGAGCGAACGAGCCGCCAGACAGAAGTTTTGTACTGCCGGGTACACGCTTGCATCGAGGCGCCCGATATCCATCGGCCCTTCCGCATCAGCGGGTGCCCACGGGATGATCGGCTGCAGGAACAGCACGATGGCCGGGGTGTCAGCGAGATGATCAGCCAGATGCCTACTCGCATTGCGGGTGCGTTCCCAAGAGGCCCGGGCCGATTCATCTCTGAACTCCGTGGCTTCGGGTAGGGATCGCTCGTAACGGTCATAGGCCCGGGCATACCAGTGGGCCACAGCGGTCTTTGCCTCAGGGTCGGTGAGGACAAGGTATTGCTGGGGTTGCACATTGCCTCCGCTCGGGGCCTGTTGGGCAGCGGCAAGACAGGTGCTGATCTCTTCGTTCGTCACCGGTTCAGCGGTGAAGCGACGGATCGCCCGGGTGGTCATGATCGCCTCAATCACGGGATTAGACATCGGTGTCTCCTCGTAGGTGTTCAGGTCAACGGGCGTGAAACTCAGGGGTCCGGCGGGTCCGGAAGGCGTCGACGGCCTCCACGTGATCCTCAGATAACAGACACGGAATCTCGAGGGCAGTGGACAAATCAAAGCTTGTGAGCAGCGCCTGCTTGATCTGTTGATTAACCGCCGCTTTGGTGCCTTGCACCGCGAGTGGGGCACCCGTAGCGAGGCGCCGACCCCAGTGCAGACTGCGTTCAAACAGATCCTCTGGTGCACAGACTTCAGTGGCGATGCCCCATCGCAGAGCGTCAGCAGCAGACAGCGGATCGCCGAGCATCAGATGGCGCTTCGCCGCTAGTGGCCCGAGTAACAGCGGCCAGATCGCTGCGCCCCCATCACCGGCCACGAGGCCTACCGTCACATGCGGGTCAGCGATCATTGCTGTCTCGGACATGATGATCATGTCCGAGAGCAACGCGATCGACGCCCCGAGACCGACGGCCGGGCCATTCATCGCACACAAGATAGGGATCTCCACATCGAGCAGATCCCAGATGATCTGTTTGGCCTCACGGCGTAAATGGTGCACGGCCTCCACGGTGCGCAGTTCGGCGAACCAATCGAAGTCACCACCGGCAGAAAACGCTGTCCCCACCCCGGTCAGAATCACGGCTCGAGCCGAAGATTCAGTCTTCAGTTCACGAAACAGTTGCCCAAGATCGTGATGGAGCGCGGCGTTGACCGGGTTCAGCGCGGAGTCAGGTCGATCGATTCGGGCGATTAACAGATGCCCTTGTCGTTCGATGGAGATGAGTTCCATCAGATCATTCTCGTGTCGGTCTCAACGCCCAGCATGAATCGTCCGAATGTCTCAAACAGCTTGGGTGCAGTCATCACATGCTGGGTGACCACATGGGCATCGCGCAGACACCGGCCGAGCACGCTGGTCTCATAGACCGCTGCACCTCCCGCCAGAGTGAACGCCGTATCGGTGGCTTGGGCTGCCGTCACCCCGAGATGGGTGGCGGCCAGACGGATCTGCACCCGTTGGTGATCGTTCACCGCTTCTCCGCTCACGGCAAGGTCCCAGGCCCGAGACAGTTCGTCAAGCAGATAGGCCCTTGCGGCGCGCACCGAGGCGAGGGCTTTTGCGTATTCGATCTGGGTGTAGCCCACATGAGCCAAGGTGCGCGTGGAATATTGCGGCTTTTTGGTCTCGGCCATTTCAGCGAGTTCGGCCAACGCACGCTCTGCGATCCCGGCACCCACCGCAGCCACACCAGCTCCGAGCAGAGTGAAGTTAGGGAAGCGAGCCAAAGGCACATCCACCGTTGGTCGGGTCACTCCGGGCTGCATCGTGTGATCGGCCGGGACGAACACCTCCTGAAAGGAGTAGTCCAGGGATCCGGTGCCACGCATACCCATCGTGTGCCAGGTGTCGTAAAACTCCACGTTCCCCGCCGGTGTAAAGCACAACCGGAAGGTGTCATCATCACAACGTGCTCCGCCGAGCACCCAGTCACAGTGTTGGGTCCCACTGCCCCACTGCCAGCGACCGCTCACACGGAATCCGTCGCCATCGGTGACACCGGTCCCGTTGGGAGCAAACACTCCCCCGGCCACTACTGCGGGATCCCCAAAGATTGTGGTGGCCACATCCGGGGCGAGAAACATTGACATCGAGGCGGTGGTGGACGCAATCATCGTGCACCACCCCGCAGCGCCGTCATGTTCTGCGACGGCCGCAATGGCCTGCACCAACTCCATCGGTGTGACCTCTGGGCCTCCATAGACACCGGGCACGCACATCCGCAATAGATCGGCGGAACGTAGGGCCTCGACCGTCGAAGGCGACAGACGTCGGCCCTGTTCGGACCGATCCGCCTCCGCCCGCAGCAACGAACCAAGGTCTGCATCGACCATCGTGCTCATTCAGTCCCCCCTTTGAGAGTGTCCGCTTGAGCGTTGAGCCTCAGACCACGACAACCCCTGTTCGGCGTTGATGTCATGGGGAAGACCGAGCACCCGTTCGGCCACAATATTGCGTTGCACATCCCCGGTGCCACCACCGATAGTAAGGGCTTGGGCGAACATGTAGCCGTCGTACCAACCCGGGTCATAGAGACCGCCGGTGGGCTTGAGCGGTCCGAGGTTATGGGTGTCGGTCCCCGGTACGAACCCCTCCCCTGAGGTGCCATCCCCACCGGTGAGCATCCCGGCCGGACCGAGCAAGTCCCGGGCCACACCCATCACATGTTGGCCATGTTCGTCGGCGAGGATTTTGCGGATACTCGCCTCTGGTCCGGGTTGTTCACCGCGGAGTCGGGCCGACAACGTCCGCAGCCGGATCAGATCCAACAGCGCATGTTCAATGTGGACGTCTGCGGCGCGTTGACGGATCCCCGGATCAGTAATCGGACCGAGGGTGCGGGCGTCGGCGAGCATCTCAAGCGCAGTGGGACCGTTGCCCCATAACACGCCGCCGGTGGACAACGAGATGCGTTCATTGCCGAGGGTCACCTTGGCGAGACGCCAACCGTCGTTCAGATCTCCCACCAGATTGGCCGCCGGGATCCGCACATCGGTGAAGAACACCTCATTAAAGGTGTGGCCGCCCGTGATCTCGGTGATCGGACGGATCTCTATCCCGGGCGCATCCATCGGACACACGAAGTAGGAGATGCCGCGGTGTTTGGCCACGTCGGTGTCGGTGCGGGCGATCAAAATCCCAAAGGATGCATACTGAGCGCCACTGGTCCAGATCTTCTGACCGTTCACGATGAACTCATCGCCGTCACGCACCGCCCGAGTGCCGAGGTTCGCGAGGTCAGATCCGGCACCCGGTTCGCTGAACAACTGGCACCAGAACTCCTCCCCCGACAGGAGCGGCCACAGGTAACGCTGTTTGAGTTCCTCAGACCCGGCGAAGAGCAATGTGGGGCCAGCCCAACCGATCCCGATCGGATTCACGGGCCGCGAGACCTGGGCCCGGGTGAGTTCGTCGTCAATGATCAACTGGTGGATCGGATCAGCATCGAGTCCCCACGGCGCCGGCCAATGCGGCGCCACGTACCCGGCCTCGGCTAGTTCCCGACCAGAAGGATCGGGATGGGCAGTTAACCATTCACGGATAGAGGTCCGGCGGGCATCATCATCAGCAGGCAACACAAAATCCATCGCCTGACATTAGGTCCCCATCCCCACCAAACCGGTACCGTCGTAAGGGTGAACGCTCAGGGATGGAACTTCGCCAACGTATGGGAACGGATCGCCGAACGGATCCCCGACCATCTCGCCCAGCGACAAGATCAGAACTCCACCACTTGGGCGCAGTTCAATGCCCGTTCCAACGGGGTCGCTAAGGAGCTGTTATCTGCTGGCCTGGTGGAACAGGACAAAGTGGCCCAGTACCTCTACAACTGTCCGGAATACCTTGAGAGCGTGTTCGGGGCCTTCAAAGCCGGTATGGCCATCGTCAATACGAACTATCGCTATACGGCGGATGAGATCGTCTACCTCTGGGACAACGCCGATGTGGTGGCCGTGGTCTTTCACGGCACCTTTGCTGAGCGTTGCGCAGAGGTGCGCCCTCACCTCCCGCGAATCACCACATGGCTGTGGGTAGATGACGGGTCGGGCCCCTGTCCTGATTGGGCCACCGCCTATGAACCGGTCGCCTCCTCTGGCGAGAGCCGCAATGTGTCCGGGCCGTGGGGCCGCAGCGGGGACCATCTGATGCTGCTCTACACCGGTGGCACCACCGGGATGCCCAAGGGTGTGATGTGGCGTCAAGAGGATTTGTTCGGAGCACTCGATTCAGCAAACCGCAAGCGGATGCCACCCGAAGCAGATCTCGATGCCGCCGGTGACCGAGTGGCGGGACCAGGCCCACGAAACCTGCCAGCGGCTCCACTGATGCACGGCACCGGCTTGTTCAACGCGATCAGCAACCTGATCGTCGGTGGCAGCGTGGTGACCATGTCTGGTCGCCGTTTTGATCCGGTAGAGCTGCTCGACACGATCGAAACCCACCAGATCAACTCGATGTCGATCGTGGGTGATGCCTTCGCGAAGCCAATCCTCAAAGCCCTCGATACCCATGATCGCTGGGACATCTCTTCTTTGCGAGTCATTGTCTCTTCCGGGGTCATGTGGTCCGGTGAAACCAAAGCCGGCCTTCTCGCTCACAACCCTCGCCTGATCATGGTGGATGCGCTCGGATCCTCCGAGGCGATCGGGATGGCCACCAACACCACCACCGCTGAATCCTTGGCCGAGCAGAGTTCAGTAGGAGAAAAGTCCGCCAAGTTTGCGCTCGGCCCCAACACCCGAGTGGTGACCGAGGACGGCCGGGATGTGGTACCGGGTTCCGGGGAAATCGGCCGGGTGGCGCTGCGCGGTTTCACCCCGATCGGTTATTACAAAGATGAGGAAAAGTCCGCATCCACCTTCCAAAAGATTGACGGTGTCCGCTACTCGATTCCCGGTGACTGGGCCGAGGTGGAGTCCGATGGCACCGTGAAGCTGCTCGGTCGAGGTAGCCAGTGCATCAACACCGGTGGCGAGAAGGTGTACCCCGAAGAGGTAGAAGAAGCACTGAAACTGCACCCGAGTGTGGCTGATGCGGCAGTGGTCGGCATCCCCGATGAACGGTTCGGTCAGGCGATCTGTGCATTGGTAGAACTCGAGCCGGGTCAGGATCTGGACACGGGAGCCTTAATCGCCCATGTCAAAGAGCGCCTCGCCGCGTACAAGGCACCCAAACAGGTGGTGCAGGTGGCCTCGATCGGCAGGGCAGCCAACGGCAAACTCGATTACAAGCGGCTCACCTCAGAGGCATTGTCAGCCACCGGAACCCCTGCGGGAGGCATCTAACGGTGACGTCAGAGATCCGCTGGGCCGACTGGTCAGCGGTGCTGTGGGACCTCGACGGGGTCATCACCGCCCCCGCCGAGGTACACGAACGTGCCTGGGCGGATCTCTTCAGCGAGTGGGAGTTCACCGGGGCTGATTATTTGACCTACGTGGACGGGCGCCCGCGCTACGACGGGGTGCGCGCATTCCTCACCTCTCGGGGCGTCACCCTGCCTGAGGGTGACCCGACCGATGACCCCGATGCCGCCACGATCTGTGGGTTTGGTAATCGCAAGAATCTGCTGTTTCAACAGATCATCTCGACCGAAGGGTTCTGGCTGCCGCGGGCCTCGATCACCGGTTTGAGGTGGTGGTGGACGGTCTCACCGCCCAGGAGCACTCCCTACCCGGCAAGCCTGCCCCCGACATGTTCATCCATGCCGCCGCTGCTCTCGGGATCCCGGTCCAGCGCTGTGTGGTCGTGGAAGATGCCGTCTCTGGTGTGTTAGCCGGGGCTGCAGCCGGGGCCGGTTATGTCCTCGGTGTGGATCGCTCCGGTGACGGAGCCGCTCTGCTCGCCGCCGGGGCGAACCTCGTGGTGAATGACCTGGCACAGACCGGTTCGAAAGGCTGAAGGATCACTATGCGACATCACATCCTCCCCGCGGGTTTACCCACTCATAAGTATGAGGTGGATCCGTGGCGGTTGGTGGAGATCGAGTTTGATCCGGAAGGGGCCAGCGTGGACGAGACCTTGTTCGCGATCGGCAACGGGTATCTCGGGATGCGCGCCAACCCGTCAGAGGGTCGTGAGTCCTATAGCCACGGCACCTACCTCAACGGCTTCCACGAAACCTGGGAGATCCGTCATGCCGAGGATGCTTACGGGTTCGCTAAGACCGGCCAGACCATCGTCAACGTGCCTGACTCCAAATTAATGAAGCTGTACGTGGACGATGAACCGTTCTTGTTATCCACCGCCGACATCAGCGATTTCCGACGGGAACTGGACTTTTCTACCGGGATCAGCTCACGCGATCTGATCTGGAGAACTCCGGCTGGTAAATCGATTCGGGTGCGCACCGAACGCATGGTCAGCTTTGAGCACCGTCATCTTGCGGTGATGACCATTGAGGTGACCTTGCTCGACGAACCGGCCCCAGTGGTGATCTCCTCGCAGATGCTGAACCGCCAAGACGGCCAAGACGAGTACCACGTCCGCATCGCTGCTCTCGGCGAGGGGATGGATCCACGCCAAGCCCGCAAGTTTGATCGCCGGGTCCTGACGCCGCGCCTTCAACGGCATGGACGCGATGCAGACAGCTCGGTGATCCTCGGGTTCCAATGTGCGTCCAGCGCAATGACCTTGGCCTGCGGGTACCAGCATCTCGTGGACACTGCGTGCGATTACACCGCGTCCACGGAGATCATGCCGGACTTAGCCAAGACGGTGTTCACCATCGACGGCCAACCCGGCCAGACAATCCGGATCACCAAACTGGTCAGCTATCACACCTCTACCGGCGTCCCCTGCGAGGAGTTAGCCGATCGCTGCGAACGCACCCTCGGCCGGGCCCGCACCCACGGGGTCCACGCGATCAAGGAGTCCCAACGTTTGTGGCTCGACGAGTACTGGGCCCGCAGCGATATTCAGGTCACCGGCAGTGCCACCGACCAGCAGGCGATCAGATGGAACTTGTTCCAGCTCGCTCAAGCCACCGCCCGCACCCAAGAGCAAGGAGTGGCCGCCAAAGGGGTGACCGGGGGCGGCTACGACGGGCACTACTTCTGGGATACCGAGGTCTACGTCGTTCCGTTCCTCGCGGCCACGAATCCGGAGATCGCCCGCAAACTCTTGCGCTTCCGATGGAAGATGCTGCCCGCTGCACGCAACCGGGCCCGGGAACTGAACCAGTCCGGAGCGCTGTTCCCCTGGCGGACCATCAACGGGGAGGAAGCCTCGGCCTACTACGCCGCCGGAACGGCGCAGTACCACATCAACGCGGCCGTGGCGTATGCCCTTGAGCGGTACATGCTCGCCACCGGGGACTCCGAGTTTCTTGCTACGGAGGGGGCGGAGATTCTGGTGGAGACCGCTCGTTTGTGGTGTGACCTCGGGTTTCATGCCACCGAAAATTTGAACGGGCTCAGCCGAGACGTGTTCCGGATCCATGGGGTGACCGGACCTGATGAATACACCACCGTGGTGAACGACAACCTCTATACCAACGTGATGGCCCGCTTCAATCTGCGGTACGCAGCGTCTACCGTGGCCCACCTGCGCGAGCACCAACCTCAGGCCTATGCCGCGCTGGTCAGGCGCACCGGCCTGATCGACACCGATGAGGGCTCCGAGGTCACCAACTGGATCAGAGCTGCCGATGCGATGTACCTGCCGTACTCGCCGTCACTCGGCATCTACCCCCAAGAGGACAGCTTCTTAGATCGTGAACGATGGGATTTTGACAACACCCCCGCCGATAAGTACCCGCTGCTTCTGCACTACCACCCTCTTGTCATCTACCGCCATCAGGTCCTTAAACAGGCCGATGTGGTTTTGGCTATGTATTTGCGCGGCGACCAGTTTGAGATCGCAGAGAAGAGAAGGAACTTTGACTACTACGACCCGTTGACTACCGGTGACTCCTCGCTGTCAGCATGTGTGCAATCGATCGTGGCGGCTCAGATCGGATATCGGGATTTGGCCTGGTCCTACTTTCGCCAAGCCTTGTATCTCGATCTCAACAACACCCACGGCAACACCGACCAAGGCGTACATATCGCGTCCGCCGCCGGGGTGTGGGCCTGCGTAGTGCACGGTTTTGCTGGGTTAGAGGACACCGGCCACCACCTCCGATTTGCGCCTCAACTTCCTGAACAATGGCAGTCAGCCAGGTTTGGGATTCATCACCGGGGATCTCAACTTCAGGTAGAACTGTTGCCCGATGGGGCTCGGGTCTCCGTGCTCGCTGGCCTTCCCACGCAGATCGAAAGCAGCGATGGCCTCGTAACCGTGAGCGAGGGCGAGCACCTGTGGATCCCGCGCCCTGAACTCTGAGAGTGACTGGCTTTACAGGTACGGTTTGGCCCCATGAGTACTTCTTCTTCCGGTTCAGGTCCGTTGAGTTTTGATGGCAAGGTGGCGATCATCACCGGTGCCGGTGGTGGCCTCGGCCGTCAGCACGCCTTGATGCTGGCCCGGCGCGGCGCACTGCTTGTCATCAATGACCTCGGCGGCAGCATCGATGGCACCGGCAGCGATAAGGGTGCGGCCGAGAAGGTCGTAGACGAGATCCGGGCAGCCGGCGGCGAGGCCGTGGCCGATACGAACTCCGTGGCCACCCCCGAGGGTGGAGCAGCCATCGTGCAGTCAGCCATCGATGCCTTCGGTCGCGTGGACATCGTGATCAACAACGCTGGCATCTTGCGTGACAAGTCCTTCCACAACATGACACCGGATCTCATGAACCCGGTGTTTGACGTGCACCTCAAGGGCGCCTTCCATGTCACTCAGCCGGCATGGATCCACATGCGCGAACAGGGCTATGGCCGGATCATCTCCACCTCTTCTGCGGCCGGCGTCTTCGGGAACTTCGGCCAGACCAACTACGGGGCCGCGAAGATGGGCCTCGTGGGTTTCACCCGAGTGATGGCCGTAGAGGGTGCGAAGTTCAATATCAAGGCCAATGCGATTGCCCCCTTGGCCCTGACTCGCATGACCGAGGACATCATGGGCGCCCTCGGTGAAAAGCTTGATCCTGCTCTTGTCTCACCGCTCGTGACCTACCTCGCCCATGAGGACTGTGAGCCGAATGGCCGGCTGTTCTCTGTTGGTGGCGGCCGGGTGGCCGAAGTGGTGATCGCAGAGACTCAAGGGTTCACCTCCGCCTCGTTGTCAGCCGAGGATGTTCGCGATCAGTGGGGCACGATCACCGATCGTGAGGGATACGAGGTCCCCGCCAACCTCGCCGAGGAGACAGCGATGTTCCTCAAGCATCTCAAGTGATCCCCGTCGAGGAGTTTCAGGAACGTGCCACCTCCTGGCTAGCTGAACATCGCCATCTCGCCCCTCGTGACTATGGCGCGATCTGCCCTCCCGAGCTGATCGAACCGGCCGTTCGCTGGCAACAACTCCTCTATCAGCACGGCTATGCCGGCATTCACTGGCCCACCGAGTTTGGTGGCCAAGGTCTCAGCCCGGCACACAATGCGGTCTGGCAGCTTGAATGCGCGAAGGCCGGGGTGCCGGCGGTGCTGAATATGGTTGGTCTGGTGCTCACCGGTGGAGCGGTGCAGATGTTTGGGACACCCGAACAAAAACAGCGCCACCTTCACGCCACATTGCGCGCCGAGCAGGTGTGGTGTCAGCTGTTTTCCGAACCTGGCGCTGGAAGTGACCTCGGCGGATTGTCCACCAAAGCCGAGCGTGATGGGGACCGCTTCATCGTTAACGGCCAAAAGGTGTGGTGTTCTGGCGGACGCATCAGCGACTGGGGCATTTTGATGGCACGCACCAACCCCGATGCAGCCAAGCATGATGGCATTTCGTTCTTCTTGTGTCCGATGGACCTCCCCGGGATTGAGGTCCGGCCACTGCGCCAAATGACCGGCGGATCAGAGTTTGATGAGGTGTTCTTCACCGACGTGGAGTTGCCGGCCGAACATCTGCTCGGCCCCCTACACGGTGGCTGGAATGTGGCGATGTCGGTATTGACCAACGAGCGCGGCCACATCGGCACCGCCGTGATCGGGCTCGAACGTCGCCTCGAGCAGATGGCGGCGATGGCTGAGGGGACAGAACTCTCACCTACCGGCATTCAGGACCTCACCACGCTCTACGGCAAGGGTCTCGCCTATCGGGCAATGGCCTCACGCCAAGGACCGTCGGCCTCCACCGCTGCTTCATTGCTCAAGTTGGGGATTACCGAAATGATGTTCGCGGCTGCGGTTCTGCGGACCGAGATCGCCGGAGCCGACGCAATGCTGGCTGACTCGGCTGCGGCTCAGGGACTGTTGTCCGCTCCCGGTGGGCGCATCGCTGGTGGCACCAGTCAGGTCCAACGCAACATCATCGGCGAGCGTTTGCTCGGACTCCCCCGCGAACCTCGGCCCTCATCCTGAGGGGTCCGGCCTGCGATGATTGACTCCATGTCTTCACTGATTCGGGTGCCTTCCTCTCACGGCGTGCAGGTAGCGCTCCATGATTTCGCCGGACAAGGCCGCAGCCTGCTGCTCTCTCATGCCACCGGGTTCCACGGCCATTGCTATGTCCCGGTTGCCCGAGCCCTCGCCGATGTAGCACACAGTTACGCCCTCGATTATCGGGGCCACGGCCTGACCGAGACCTCCCCTGACTGGGAGACCGACTGGGAGGCCTACGGAGACGACGTGACCGCAGTGGCTGAATACCTGCGCTCACGCAGCGATCGACCGCTGATCGGTTTTGGACATTCGATGGGCGGGGCGGGCTTGCTGATGGCCGCGTATCGCAATCCCAACCTCTTCGATGCGATCATCGCCTTTGAGCCAATCGTGTTTCCTCCCCCCGAACCCGACGCGGAAGTCACCGATCCTCACTCATCACCACTCGTCCAAGGTGCCACCCGACGCCGAGCCCGCTTCGGATCCTATGAAGAAGCGATCGCTAACTTCTCGGCCAAGCCGCCGATGCGCACCTTTACCCCCGAGGCGATCCGTCTCTACGTGGAGCATGGTTTTGCCCCTGATCCCGATGACCCCGCCGGCGGTGTGGTGCTGCGATGCGCGCCCGAACATGAGGCCCGCACCTACATGGGCGGTGGGATGCATCGGACTTGGGAGGTTTTGCCCGAGATCACGACCAAAGTCCTGATCCTCGCTGGCGCGGCCGACATGCCCGGCCCGGCCACCCTCGCACCGCAGATCGCTGAGCGCTTGGTGAACGTGGAGTACCTGCAATCAGATGAATGGGATCACTTCGGGCCGATGGTGGTACCCGAGGTCATGGCTGAACTGATTCGCGCTCGGCTCTGACGGGGCCCTCTCTCAGGACGGCAGCTCCCAAGAAGGCCGCTCCAGCGGCGAGCAGCAATCCGGACCAAATGATGCCGGAGAGGTCCACGATCACGCCGGCGAGCAACGGCCCAAGACCCGCAGCAATCCCGAGCAAGAGATGCAGCGCTCCCATCAGCGTCCCGAGATCCTCGGGAGGGAGTACCTCACGGGCATAGATCCCTTCAAGCGGGGAGACCGCTCCGATCCCGAGTCCGGCCACCACCACAAACGCGATGCCCACCGGCAAGGTGGAAGAGGCCGCAAGCAACAGGGCTCCAACGCCGATGATCACCTTGGCGCCGCGCAAGGCAACGCGCGGGCTGACACGACGCAGGACAAAGGTCAGTGGCAAGCGTCCGAGTAACTGAGCTAAGCCGCGTGCACCAGCGAGTCCAGCAGCGGTGGAACGATCGAGGCCGGCCGCAACCATTGCCGGTACCTGCAACACCACGAGCACCGAGGAGCCGAGCGAGGAGGCCAACGAGGAAAGCGCCAGGCGTCGAATTCGAGGAATGCTCACTGCTGCGCGTACTGCCAACAGTGGGCTCGGACTCGGGGTCTGCGATCTCGTCACCCCATACGGATCCACCTTCACCGCCGCAAGCGCGAGAATGAGTCCAACGCTGACCGCCCCGAGGCGGACAGTGTCACGCCAACCGATTGTGGCCCGGAGCACCTCGGTGACCGGGATCAGAACCGGAGAGGCAAAGGCGCCCCAGATGGTGAGCCGGGCGATGGCAGAGATCTCCGCACCCACTGCCAAACGTGCGGCAATCGTTTGGGTCAGATGGTAAAAGGCGGTTGCTCCGACAATGCCCCCACCGGCACCGAAGAGAAGCGAGAACACCCACGGATTGCTTGCATAGGAGGATCCAAAAAGGAGCACCGGTCCGGTGGCTGCACCTACAGCAAACGGCACCCGGGCGCCTTTTTTGTCGAGGAGTCGACCAGCAAACACCCCGAGCACCCCGGTCAGGATCTGTGCCAGCGCATATCCGGCTGTCAGCGGGAACAATCCGCCCGGGAGCTCGGCATCGATCTCATCGATCAGCACACCGAACCCGTAGAACCATGTCCCGTAGGCGACGATCGTCAAAATCCCGAGTAACGCAATCCGTCCTGCAGGTAAGGCCACCATCACTGTTTACACCGGAGCACTACGATCTCACGCATGTATGAAGTGCCCACCAGCCTGTCACCTTCGCGGGTGGAATCTTTCATCAACTGCCCGCTCGCTTTCCGCTTCTCCAGTATCGAGAAACTGCCGGAACCGCCCACTGTCCCCACCACCCGTGGTTCGCTGGTGCATCGGGCCCTCGAACTGCTTTTTCATCATCCGGCATCCGAACGCACCCCGGACAATCTCGAGTTAGCCGTGGATGCTGCCCTCACGGAATATCGGGTGCATCCCGATTACACGCAACTTGGCTTCAACGAGGCCGATGCCGCCCAGTTTGACGTCGACTGTCGGGAGCTCTCACGGCGGTACTTGGAAATGGAGGATCCGGCAGCAGTCACAGAAGTCGGTGTGGAACTGTGGCTTGAAGCCGATCTCAACGGACTGCAGTTGCGGGGCATCATCGATCGTTTGGATCGCGATGAGTCAGGTGACCTCATCGTGGTGGACTACAAGACCGGTCGTGCGCCCGGCCCGAAATATGAAACAAAGAGCCTTCAAGGGGTGCATTTCTACGCCCTGTTGTGCGAAAAGGTCTACGGCCAGCGGCCCAAGGAAGTGCGGCTGATGTATCTGAAGTCCGCCCAACAAATCGCCGTCACGCCGACCACTCAATCTCTCCAACACACGACACGCCGAACCCTTGCCGTGTTTGAGGCGGTGGAAAGGGCCTGCACCACCGGAAACTTCGCCCCGAAACAGAGTGCGCTCTGCCGGTCCTGCAGTTTCCAGCGGTGGTGCCCCGAGTTTGGTGGAGATCCGGCCCGAGCCGCCGATGAGATTCCTCGATGACCCCGGGACGTGACGATCTCGGCGAGGTCATCGGCACCTTTGACGAGTGGGCCGATCAGCACCTCGATCAGATCCGCGGAGTCCCCCGCGTCGATCAACTGATGCGGTGGGCCAGTGAGGTCGGTGACTTCAGTGTGATCTGGCATGTCATCAATCTCATACGATCCGGATCGCGAGGACGTTGGGATCAACTCTTCGCCCTTTCGTTGGCTCTCGGGATAGAGAGCTTGGTACTGAATCAGGGAATCAAACGGCTGTTCCGACGGCCTCGTCCGACTATCGCCGGCGATGATCGCACTCCGGTCCGCCAGCCCTCCACCTCGGCATTTCCCTCAGGCCATGCCTCTGCTGCTGCGTTCAATGCGGTGCTACTGAGCAGTGTGGAACCCAAAGGCAAGGTGATGTGGTGGGCATTGGCATCGGTGGTGGGGATCAGCCGGGCCCATGTGCGGATCCATCACCCGTCTGATGTGGTGGGTGGAGCGATGATCGGAACCCTGCTCGGGCTCGTGGCTCGGCGGATGCTTCGCAAGTTTCTTTAGGCCGCCTCTTGTGGGTCGTTTCGCATGCGGTATCTGAGGCGACCTCGAATCTGATCAAGCACCGTCGGGTGAGGTGCTGCATCCACAACACCTGGCCCAGAGCCAACATGTTGAGCCGGAATTCGGTTATGGGTGCTGCATTGGAGCCGGCCGTTGAACTGGTCGGTGGAACCGTGCTCGGAATACGGGATCACATGGTCCACATCACATCGGTCGGCGGGCACATCGCAGCCTGAGGGATGCGTGCAACGCCGATCACGGACCTCAATCGCCCTGCGGAGCGCCCCTGTAAAGCGACGTTTGGAGGAAACCGAAATCACCCGAGAAGGACCATCAAAAAGTACGGTCTCGAGATCCGCTGCACCGATCCACTCCTCTAGGTGAGCCGGCGGAAGCACAACTCCTTCGGCGAGTTCACACAGGTGTGTGAAGGAGTCCTCACCGAGGAGCACGGTGAACAACGGTCGTGGTGGCTTACTCCCTGAGGCTGCACTTGCCGAGCGACGTGCCATTTCCACCATTGCCAGCGCTCGGCGTTCGGCCGGGGTGTGCTGTGTCCCGGCCGCTTCATCATCGAGACGAATCCGATTCTCCAATCGGTTCAGTTCGCTCATCACAATGCTGCCGTGAATCGGATTCAACTCGCCGGAGATCACGACGTTCTGATGGAAAGTGGAAGAGACGTGCAGGAAAGATTCATGGGCAGGCGGTGTGGGAGTGTCCGCCTCGGCATCCACAAGCTGCACCCAGTACTTCACGGTCTTAACAGCATCCACGAAACTGAGCGCCCGACATTGAGTGAGCAGATCAACCTCCGCCGTTGGATGGAGGTTCCGTCGCTTCGATGTCAACGCCGATCCCAGGAGATCGAGATGGTCGAGGGAGATCTCATGAGCCAACAAAGCTGCCTTCGTGGCGGGAAGCTTTCGGAGGCGACGGGCACGCCGCATTTCCGCTCGAGCGGATCGCACTGCGCAGCGGGTCTCACGGGCGAGGCGCACGGCAGGATTCCGTGAGCCATCTACGGCCCAGATACCGGAACGATCCCAATGATCAAGAGCATCGGCTGCAACAGCCCCGAGCCGATGGCGCTGGCTTTCAAGGCCGACGGCGAGTTGGTGCCATGCCGCAGAACTGAGGCTCTCTGGATCAAGACCTGCCAGCAGATCCACCGCATCTGTCAGCGCTCCGAGCGCAAGCAGATGATCCGGTATGAGGTTTTGTGTGAGATCTGGTGAGGGTTCCGCCGTTCCCATGACCACAACTTATCGAACATGTGTTCGCACCACAACTCCGTCGCCAAAAAAGTCCGGAGAGATTCCGGCAGGAATGAATCCAACACCCTCAGGGTTACATGCCCCGTGACTCGCTCCTTTGCTCTGACCTTTGATTATCGCTGCCCGTACGCTCGCATTGCCCATGATCATGTTGTGGAGGGCCTGCGTGGCGGGGCCGACTGGAAGGTCACCTTTGTGCCTTTCTCCCTTGGTCAGTCTCATGTGGAGCCGGGTGAGCCCAGCGTCTGGGAGAACCCCGATCAAGACTCCGGCATCATCGCACAGCAGTTGGCGATAGCGATTCGTGACGGCCAACCCGACAGGTTCGTTGAGGCCCATCACGCATTATTTGAGCACCGCCATTCCGCCGCCGGCAGCCTGCGCGACCGAGAGATTCTCTCCGAGGTGGTTGCTGAAGTCGGAGTGGATGTTGGGGCGGCATGGGCCGATGTGGATTCGGGCCGGCCACTCGAAGTGTTTAAGGCCGAGCACACGGGCTACGCAGCGAGTCACGAAGTGTGGGGAGTGCCCACCTTCGTCATGGGCGCGGCAGCCGTCTTCGTGCGGCTGCTTGATCCCGCTGGGGGAGATCGCCAACTTGCCATCTCCACGGTGGATCGAATCTTGGACGCAATGGAGTGGGAGAACCTCAATGAGTTCAAGCACACCAGTGTGCCGCGCTGATACAACGCTCTGGTCAGAATGCGCTGATCAGTTTTTGGTGGCTAACAGGCTGCGCACATCGAGCAGCAGGTTGGTCACTTCGCTGGAAGACACAAGCTCACGCTGGAACATCTGAGTGAGCGCACCATCGATGATCGCAATGGCCTCACTCACCACTTCCGTGCGAGAGGCTGCCACTCCTTCAAGGCTGAGCGGCTGGTCGGATAGCTGCTGTGTTGTCACCCCCCTTACCGTACCGATCTTCTCTGCGATGCGCGCGGACCTACGATGTGTCATATGAAACTCACAGGTAAAAACATCGTGGTCACAGGGGCAGCCGGCGGGATCGGAGCGGCGCTTGCGCGGCGCTTCCACGCAGGCGGTGCCAATGTGGTGCTATCGGATCGCGACGGTCTCGCAGTAGTCAAAGATCAGCTCCCTGGCTCGGTTGAGGTGATCGCTGACATCGGTACCGAGGCCGGCAACATTCACCTGATCAAGTCCGCCCAAGAGGCGTTCGGGCCGATCGATCTCTTCTTTGCCAATGC
Source organism: Ilumatobacteraceae bacterium (assembly GCA_018401375.1). GTDB lineage: Bacteria > Actinomycetota > Acidimicrobiia > Acidimicrobiales > Ilumatobacteraceae > M30B72. Next base: position 64,354 of record JAGYKR010000006.1, read on the forward strand.
CGGCGTTGGCCTCGGCGGGGATCCAATGGCCCCCGAGGAGCATTGGGAAACTTCCATGAACGTGAACTTCCACGCGCATCGATGGGCTGCTCGTCATCTGCTCCCCGATTGGCTCGAGCGCGGCGAGGGCTACTTCTGCTCAACCGCTTCAGCGGCAGGGCTGCTTTCGCGCAGATCGGTTCGGCCACCTACAGCGTGTCCAAACATGCTGCGGTGGCCTTCGCCGAATGGATGTCCATCACCTACGGGGACAAGGGATTGCGCGTCTCCTGCCTGTGTCCACAGGGTGTTAACACCAACATGTTGAATGCCTCCGATGGTCTCGGAAACGCTTCGGGTGGCGATGTCGTGCGCGCCTCGGGGGCGGTGCTTGAGCCCGCTGATGTAGCCGACATAGTGGCTGATGCGATCGAACGTGAGCAGTTCTTGATCCTGCCGCACCCTGAGGTAGCGGGCTACCTCGCGCTCAAGGCCACCGAGCCCGAGCGTTGGCTGGGCGGGATGCGCAAGCTGCAGCGCCGGGTCATGGGTGCGTGATCAGTTCTCCGGAACATTAAGGATCTGACCGACCACCGCTCCACCGTCAATGATGAACTCATGACCGGTGGAGTAGGTGGCATCGGCCAACAAGAACAGCAGCATCGCTGACACTTCTGCTGGCTCTCCCACCCGTGCGATCGGTTGGGCCGCAGCGACATCTTTCAGACCATCGATCATCGGAGTGCGGATCGGACCAGGATGGATCAAGTTCGCGCGGATTCCGAGCGGCCCGAGTTCTAAGGCTGCCGTCTTTGTGAGGCCGCGTAGACCCCACTTACTGGCCACGTAGGCACCGATATTCGCGTAGCCCTGCAGTCCGGCGGTAGAGGAGATATTGACGATGGACCCGGCGGAAGTCATCGGGGGCTCTGGGTCTCGATGAGTTCCGAGCTGACGATGCCGGCGTTATCGACGAGCACACCATAGCCCCTGAGGAGTTCTTCATAGCGGTGATTCCTTTCGGTCCACCGTCAGTGGCCGATTACCGGGGAATCGACCCTTGGGCCAATAGTCCCTATTCGCGCAGCCACTCCTCAATCAGTTTGCGGGCGATGGAGATGCCCGGCGGGATCATCGGGATCGCATCTTTGGCAAACCATGCAGCATCGGCGATCTCGCTCGGGTCACAGACGATGTCACCCTCGAGGTAGTCGGCTCTAAACCCGATCATCAGACTGTGTGGAAACGGCCAAGGTTGAGAGCCCCGATATGAGGGTGCGGCCACGATCAGGCCCACTTCTTCTTCCACCTCTCTGACCACTGCGGCTTCAAGGGATTCTCCAGGCTCCACGAAACCGGCCAGGCATGAGTACATCGGAACTTTCCATTGCACCCCTCGGGCGAGCAGGGCTTCTTGGCCATCTCCGGGTGCGCCTCGGGTGACGAGGGTGATCATCGCCGGAGCGAGGCGTGGGAACGCCATCAGCCCACAGCCCGGACAGCGCATGGCCCGCTCCCCTTGCAATGGCTCGGTAGTTTGCCCGCAGCGACCGCAGAACTGATGGGTGCGCGCCCATTCGATCAGTTGCACCGCCCGGCCGGCGGCCAACCACTCATGTTCACTTGCTCGACCGTGATAACTGTAGAGATCCACGGCGGCGCCATCGCTTGGATCGGATCCCCGGGCTACCCCCACGGCCCACCACGGGGAACCATCCACCATGCCAACGAAATGCGGAACGGTGTCCGCCATGACCGGTTCGTCAGCGATCCACACCTTGGAGTCCACCACGTGCACATAGCGCGCCGTGCTCGGCGCATCGGCGGGTGGAGTGGTCAACAGGTGGAACCGGGGGTTCAAGGGCATTGCTGTTTCGTAGCAGGCCATCGGCCGCAGGCTGATATCGGGAGAGACCTGCTAACGTATTGTCCGTACATTAGCCGTCCCCGTCGAACCACATGTTTGGATCCCGATGCCCTCTGCGCTGAACCGATTTCTCCCCATCACCGCTTGGGGTCCCCGATATCAGCGATCCGACCTGCGCGGTGATGTCTCGGCGGGTCTGACCATCGCTGCGATGCTCATTCCTCAGGCCATGGCCTACGCCTTACTGGCCGGGCTGCCCCCAATCATCGGCCTCTACGCTGCAACCATCCCCGTCATCGTTTACGCATTGCTCGGGAGTTCGGGACAACTCGCCGTTGGACCGGTGGCGATCGTGTCCCTGTTGACGGCCACGGCGCTCGCGCCACTGGCCGAACAGGGAACGGCTCTTTACATCCAAGCGGCTGCGGTCTTGGCCGTGATGGTGGGGGTGCTGCACGTCATCCTCGGTTTGGCGCGCCTGGGATTCGTGGTGAATTTCCTCTCCCATTCTGTGCTGGTCGGGTTTACTGCCGCAGCTGCGATCATCATCGGCTTTTCCCAGGTCAAGCACCTGTTCGGGGTAGCGCTCCCCCGCACCGATTCCTTCGGCGCGAACCTGGTCGAGCTGTCCCGGGCACTACCAGATGCGCACGGTCTCACCATGATCGTCGGCCTCGGATCATTTGTGCTGTTGATGGCTCTCAAGAAGTGGTTCCGGGCCATTCCTGGGGCCTTTGTCTTAGTGGTGGTGATCACCACCACATCAGCGGTGGTCGATCTCTCGGGTCGGGGTGTGGCGGTTGTGGGCTCGATTCCCGCAGGTCTCCTCCAGATCTCCCTTCCCGGCTTCGACGGCGGGTTGATCCGCTCGCTCGTGGCCACCGCAATCATCATCACCATGGTCGGCTTCATGGAATCGGTGGCCGTAGCCAAGGTCTATGCGCGCCGCAACCGATACGAGATCGTTCCTAATCAGGAGTTGATTGCGCTCGGTGGCGCAAACATCGCCGCCGGGTTGACCGGCGGGTATCCGGTCACTGGTGGATTTTCACGTACCGCCGTTAACGCCAATGCCGGCGCCCGCACTCCGCTGGCCTCATTGATTTCGGCCGGTCTCGTACTCGCGACTCTGGCACTGTTCACGCCCTTATTTGAGCCACTCCCACAAGCGGCCTTGGGCGCAATCATCATCATGGCGGTGATCAACCTCGTGGATGTGGCCGAGATGCGCCATATCGCCAAGGTGAAGCGCAGCGATCTGGTGACGCTCATCGTCTCGTTTGCGGCGACCTTAATCGCCGGTATCGAACTCGGGATCGCGATTGCCGTCGTGGCCTCAATGTTGGCAGTGTTTTGGCGGTTGTCCACACCGCATACCGCCGTGCTCGGCCGGTTGCCAGGCACGACGACCTATCGCAACTTGGCCCGCTTCCCTGAGGCCGAGACCATTGCGGGAATCCGTGCGATCCGCATCGACGCCGAGTTCAGTTTCGTCAACGCTGCCTTCGTCAAGAAACTGCTGCTCGCCCAGGCCGCTGAGGCCCGATCAAATAATCCCGGACCGCATCGATCAGCACTCATCCTCGATTGCTCGGGCATCAATGATCTCGATATCACGAGCATTGCGATGTTGACCGAAGTGCTCGAAGAGCTCTCCGCCCACAACGTTGACCTGCACCTATCGGAGGTTCGTGGGCCGATTCGCGATGTGTTGCACGATGCCCATCTTTGGGATCGCTTCACCGATCGGATCCATCACAGCACCGAAGATGCGGTGCTCGCAGCATCGGGGGTTGACGATGCACCCCCACCTCGCTAGATTGTCCGTACATTTGCTTTCGCCCTGAGGAGCCACCGATGAAATTTGACCAGTACTACCTCGAATGCCTGTCCCACGCCTCGTACATGATCGGCGATGAGACCACCGGCCGAGCCGTGGTCGTGGACCCCCAGCGTGACATCAATCAGTACATCGCCGATGCCGAGGCCGCCGGGATGAACATCGAAATGATCATCGAAACCCACTTCCATGCGGATTTTCTGTCCGGACACCTCGAACTCGCCGAGGCCACAGGCGCAGAGATCTGCTACTCCTCCGTGGCCGAGCCCGAGTTCCCACATCGCAAGATGGCCGATGGCGAAAAGGTCAGCTTGGGTGAGATCACCCTCGAGTTCCGACACACCCCGGGCCACACCCCTGAATCCATGAGCATCGTGGTCTGGGAAAAGCCCTCTGACACCGCCCCTTATGCAGTGCTCACTGGCGACACCTTGTTTGTTGGGGATGTGGGCCGTCCTGACCTGTTGGCCTCAATTGGCTTCAGCCGTGACGAGCTCGCCGACATGCTCTATGACTCGATCAAAAACAAACTGATGACCCTGCCCGATGCCACGAGGATCTACCCGGCCCACGGCGCCGGATCCGCCTGTGGCAAGAACCTGTCCACAGAGTTGTGGTCAACGATCGGCTCACAGCGTCTCACGAACTACGCCGTCAAGGCCGCCGATAAGGACACCTTCATTGCGCTCGTCACCGAGGGCCAGCCACCAGCGCCCGAATACTTCGTCTACAACGCAATCCTGAACCGCCAGAATCGCAAACTCCTCGATGAGGAAGGCGTCCCACTCGAGATGTCGTTCGCCGAGGTCACCGCTGCAATTTCTGATGGCGCAGTGCTGATCGACGGCCGGGATTCTGAGGACTTCGCCCGCGGCCACTTTAAGAGTGCGATCAACGTCGGCCTCGCCGGCCGCTACGCCGAGTTTGCCGGATCCATTATCAAGCCTGATGTGGACCTGATCTTGATGGTGGACGATGGATTCGAACTCGAGGCCAAAACCCGTCTCGGCCGGATCGGCTTTGACCGGGTCATCGGCGTGCTCGCCCAGCCCCTCAAAGCGATGCTGGATCACCAGGATCAGGTGCAGACCGCATCCCGCCTGACGGTGGTGGACTTTGCTGAGCGTCAGCGCGAAATCTCACATCTGCAGGTCGTGGATGTCCGCAACCCAGGCGAGGTGGCCGACGGAGCGATTCCCGATGCCATCGCCATCCCGGTGGGCCAGCTACCCGCCCGAGTGGCGGAACTGGACCCGAGCCGCCCGACCGTGGTCTACTGCGCCGGTGGATACCGCTCTTCTGTGGCCGCCAGCCTGCTCCGCCACCGCGGTTTTGCTGACGTCTCCGATGTCCGAGGCGGCTACAACGCCTGGATCGAAACTGTGCAGTCGGCCTGAACCATGACAATGACCGCCCCTGAATCATTTGCGGTCGGGGCTCAGGCCCTGGATCGAACGGCAAAGGGATCACTGTGGGTGCAGCTCGAGGCCGAACTACGGGGCCGGATCGAGCGCGGGGATTTCGATCACCGCTTCCCGACCGATCACGAGTTGATGGAGATCTACGAGGTGAGCCGCCACACGGTGCGCCATGCGATCTCCTCCCTCGACACCCAGGGTCTCGTCACCCGGCGTCGTGGCGTGGGCTCGGAGGTGAACCGCAGCCGCTTCGAGCAGACGCTCGGGTCCCTCTACAGCTTGTTCCAGGTAGTGGAGGCCGCCGGTGTGGAGCAGCGCAGCGTGGTGTTAGCCCTCGAACTCACCACTGACGCGGTAGCTGCTGGCCATCTCGAATGCAAACCTGACACACCGTTGGTGTACCTCGCTCGGGTGCGTCTGGCTGGGGATCAACCGCTAGCTCTGGATCGGATCTGGATGCCAGCCTCGCTCGCAGCCCCCCTATTGGAGGTGGATTTCTCCCACACCGCCCTTTACACCGAACTCGAGCGGGTCGCCGGCCAGCGGCCACGATCGGGGTGGGAGCGCATCACGCCTGCTGTGGTCCAAGGGTCCGATGCAGACCTCCTCGAGGTGGAACCCGGGTCAGCGGTATTTTCTCTTGAACGGCTCGGTGTGTGCCACCTCTGCCCGTTGGAGTGGCGGGTCACGTTGATCCGCGGTGACCGGTTCAGTTTTGTGTCCGATTGGAGTACCGGCCGCCACAGCGACCTTCGATTTGAGACCACCGCTTACTGATCGAGCGGACAAAATCCCTAGTGTGGGGTCATGTCTGATTCCTCACGCAATGTCGTCATCGTCGAAGCCCTTCGGACCCCGATCGGTCGTCGCAACGGCGGCCTGTCCACCCTGCATCCCGCCGAGGTGCTCTCCCGTGTCCAAACAGCGCTGATTGAGCGCGCCGGGATCGATCCGACCGAGGTCGGCCAAGTGGTCGGCGGCTGTGTCAGTCAGATTGGCGAGCAGAGCTTCAACGTCACCCGGACCGCGTGGCTCGCCGCCGGTCTACCCCTCACCACTGCAGCCACCACCGTGGACACCCAATGCGGCAGCAGCCAGCAGGCCACCAACCTCGCTGCTGCGTTGATCGGCTCGGGAGTCACGGATGTGGCTGTGGCCTGTGGCGTGGAGATCATGAGCCGGATTCCGATCGGCTCCAACTCCGCCAAGTCCCTCGGACTCGGCATTCCGATCCCCAAAACCTATTTCGAGCAGTACGAGATGACCTCGCAGTTTGAGGGGGCCGAACGGATCGCCGAGAAGTGGGGCATTACCCGTGAGGACACCGACCGGTTCGGTTACGCCAGCCAAGAGCGTGCTGCACGGGCCTGGGCTGAGGGACGCTTCGACGGCCAGTGGATCCCGATCGAGGCTCCCGATGTGGACGCCGACGGCAACCCAACTGGCTCCTCCCATGTCGTGAACCGCGACGAAGGTCTGCGGGAGACCACCCTCGAGAAGTTGGCCACTTTGAAGCCTGTGGCCCGGGAAAATGGCGTGCATACAGCCGGCAACTCCTCCCAGATTTCCGATGGGGCAGCAGCCCTTTTGATGATGACCGAGGACAAGGCGGCAGCCCTCGGCCTCAAGCCCCGAGCCCGCGTGGTGGACACCTGCTTAGTTGGCGTAGATCCGGTGTTGATGCTGACCGGTCCGATCGATGCCACCCGCGCCCTGCTGGCTCGGACCGGCTTGACCATCGACCAGATCGACACCTTTGAGATCAACGAAGCTTTCGCATCCGTGGTTCTGGCCTGGGCGAAAGAGCTTGGCGCTGATCTCGAGCGCACCAACCCCAACGGTGGCGCAATCGCTCTCGGCCACCCGCTCGGCGGCACCGGCGCCTTCTTGATGACCAAGGCTCTCTACGAACTCGAGCGCACCGGCGGTCGTTACGGCCTGATCTCGATGTGCTGCGGTGGCGGTTTGGGTACCGGCACGATCATCGAACGGATCTAGACAATCTTGGGGGTCCAGTGTGGCGGTGCCAGTTCCCATCCCTCGGGGGTGAAGCCTGGCACCATCACACATGCCACCAGCGTCCACGATCCGAGAGGGATTGCGGTCTGCCAACTGCCGGCCGGGATCACCACCTGCAACAGTTCACCGGAGTCCAGCGCAGGCCCCAAGGTGCAGCGTTGAACCACGCCATCGGCATCCACGTAATCGAGGGCTAACGGGCCTCCGGCGTGGAACAGCCATAACTCAGGAGCATCCACCCGGTGCCACTGGGAGCGCTCCCCCGCCCGCAACAAGTAGTAGATCGAGGATCCACTCGCCCGGTCCTGCGGGGTTAGCTCGCCGCGCCACGCCTCAGCAAAATGCCCGCCCTCAGCATGGGCGGACATCTGTAGTTGGGCAATGATCGAATCGGGAGTCACGATCTGATCTTCTCACGCCGGTAACGTCTGTGCCGTGGGCAACCTGGTTGAACGTCTCGGATACTCCCCGGACACTCGGGTCGTGATCATCTCCTGTGATGATCTCGGCTGCTGCCACGCCGCCAATGAGGGGGTGCTGTCCGCCCTACGTACCGGGGTGGCCACCTGTGCCTCGTTAATGGTGCCAGCGCCGTGGGCAATCCATGCAGCACGGGCAATCCACGACGGCGCCGATCACAAGCCCTTAGACATTGGCGTGCACCTGACACTCAACGCCGAACACGATCTCTATCGATGGGGTCCGATCACTCAGGCCCCCTCGTTGCTCTCAGGGGAAACCGGGTTCCCTCGTAACCTCGACGATCTTTGGGAACATGCCGATCCTTCAGAGGTCCTTAGGGAACTGCGCGCCCAGATCGAACGAGCGATGGTGTGGGGTATCGATGTCACCCATCTCGCCCCGCACCTGACAGCGCTCACCCTGCGCCCAGAGTTCTTCGACATCTATCTGGAACTGGCCATCGAGTACCGGTTGCCGATTCGTCTGCCCTCCACGATCACCGCTGAGCAGGCCGGCTTTCCGTTCCGACAGCTCGCCGCCGACGAAGGCGTGATCTTCCCGGATCACTTCGATCACGACTGGCGAGCAGGCTCACGTCAGCGGGTGTACACCTCCTTCGCGAATCTCGCCCCTGGGGTCACCGAGATCCACGTCCAACCTGCGATCGACACCCCCGAGGTACGGGCCTTATCCGCCCACGCTGCAGAGTGGATCGACGATTGGGACCTCGTGACATCAGATCAGCATCTACGGGACCTGATCGTTGACTCGGGGGCCGTGTTGATTGGTTATCGCGAGCTCAGATCGGTGATGCGAGGTTAAGCAAAGCCTTTGTGGCCCGTCCATCGGCCACGACCTCGAGCACCGTTCCGATGTGGCCGGTAGCCGACAGTTTTCCCTGCATAAAGGCCACCGCCGCATCAAAACCCTCGGCCTGCACCACCGCCAGAGGCACAGTCAGTTCGGCTTTCGCCTCGGAGGCTTCCGGTCCCGACACCAGTTCGTGTTTCTTCGCCACCATGACCCGGTAGCGAACATGTTCCTCAGCGTTCATCCGACGCACCTCGGGCCCCAACGGAGATCCCGTCAAACAAATCCCGCTCCTCATCGCACCGCGGCAATGATCCAACCAGTGATCGGGCCAAAATCCAGTCCTCCCACGGATAGATCTCCGCCAGTTCGGCATCGGTCAGACCGAACCAGAACGCAGCAGACGGATCCACCTGGGTGGCATGGGCTCGCAACGCTCCGCTGCGTGCCCACATGTACTCGCCCACATCGATCCGTGTGGTGACGCGGTGATCAAGGTCCGGTCGCTCAAACCACTTGTCATCAAATGGGGATTCCCCATGTTTGGCCATGAGAGCCTCGTGGATTTTGGTGATTCGGGCTTTTGTCCACGTGGAGTAGTACAACTTCAGTGGCTGATGCACGGGTCCGGCATCTGGGTACCAGGCCGGATCCCCGGCCCGATCGAAAGCGAGGACCGAGATGTCGTGCACTCGCAGATGGTCCGGGTGCGGATAGCCCCGCTGATCGTCCCCGTAAGTGATGAGCACCTGAGGCCGCTCCGCCCGGATCACCCGTACGAGACGTTCAGTGGCCTCGTCGATATCAGCCATATGAAAGCAGTCAGGATGCTCGTTGGACGGATCATCTGCCATTCCCGAATCCCGATACCCCAACATGACCACCGAATCGAAGCCAATGACCTCGGCCGAAGCCGCAAGCTCAGCGGGCCGCATCGAGGCGACAAGCGCCTTTTCCTGGGCGGTATCGAGACCGTGAAAGGGTTGTCCGGCTTCGCGCAGACCCGGATTCTGCAGGTCTCCTTCTTCTCCACCGGTGCAACACACAAGAATGGTTCGTACCCCTTCCGCCTTATAACGCGCCAGCGTCGAAGCCCCTTTGGATGCCTCATCGTCGGGGTGGGCGTGCACCGTCACGATGCAGAGATCTCCGGGTGCTGACTGTTCGCCGAGGTGGTCCGACACGGCCCCCACGCTACCGGTACGCTGGAAAACGATGGGGACACAGCGCGTTCTTGCGAGGATCACCGTGGCTGCAGTGCTGCTCGGACTTGGGGCCTGCGCAACAGGTGATGGCAAAACGTTGCAGCCACCAACTGCGCCGGCCCCTACCTCTTCTTCGCCACAGAGTTCAGCGCCTGGTGACCCGACTGATGATGTCGGCACAGCTGCTCCCGAGCTTCCCGGTGAGGAGCCTGGCGCCTTTCAGATTGCGGTGCCCTGGGTGGCCGGCGGCGAGATGGGTCTGCGCTTTGGATGTGCCGGCGATGGGGTATCGCCCTCGGTGGCGTGGGAGTCAGTTCCTGACGGCACCTCCGAGATCGCCGTGGTCATCTCCGATCAGGCGGGCCGGGTCCATTGGATGTTGCTGGGAATTGGCCCAACGGTGATCGCGATTCCCGAGGCAGTTAGCGCCGAAGGCCTCAACCGCCAAGGCGCGGAAGTGATCTCGAATGATTTCGGGGTGGCGGACTGGACGCCGCCATGTCCGGCCCCCGGAACATCAGAGTTGTTCTTGGTGACGGTTCACGCGCTCAGCCAACAGATTGAAGGGACCGCCTTGATGGGTCCCGCAGAGATCGCCGATCTGTTGGGGTTCGTGTCGATTGCCATCGCTGAGGTCACGGGCGTCTACTCCCGGCCGGCCTGATGGCCATGGCGGTACCCTTCGAACATGGCCGTCGATGAACAGCACCAGGTACTCGACGTCGAAGTAGACCGGGCGCTTGAGGTCCGTATCGTCTTTGGAGACGAGGTGGCCGCGACCTTCCCGGTTCTCGATCTGCGTCGGGCCTGCCCTTGCGCCGGGTGTCGAGGCCAGCGCGACGCCGGCCGGGAGGCCTACCTCGGGGCCGAGATCACGATCACCGACGCTGAGCTCCACGGCAACTGGGGACTCTCTTTGGTGTGGAGTGACGGTCATTCCACCGGGATCTACGCCTGGTCGTACCTGCGTTCACTGTGGGATGAACCTGGGGGAGATCCAGGGTCCGAGCTCGAGGTGGACCCACTTGTCTGAGCCAATACCCTAAAGATCGTGTCGTTGCCGCCTCCGCCTCCATCGGGCCTACCCGTTGTGGGGTCTGGTGGCGCCGAGACCGCTTGTTATCGGCATCGTGACCGGATCACCGGACGGCGTTGCACCCGGTGCGGGCGGCCCGCATGTGGGGACTGTTTGACTCAGGCTGCAGTCGGTTCAAACTGTCCCGAATGTGTCAAAGCAGCTCAACCCGATGCCCGAACGAGGGCCAAGTTCTGGAATGCACGCCAACCGGTGCTGGTCACCAAGGTATTGATGGCGCTGAACCTGCTGGTGTTTGCCTGGGTAACAGCGCTCGATCCCTCAAGTCTCGCCTCGCGCGGGATCACCAGAGGTCAGGCGTATCTCGGATTGTCCGCCGACATCATCAATCCCGGGGTGGTATTTCGTTTTGCCGACAGCGTGTACCTCGCCGGACCCGGCGAGTGGTACCGGGTCCTGTCCTCAGGGTTCGTGCATTTCGGAGTGATTCATATTGCCTTCAACATGTACCTGCTGTACATGCTCGGCCAGATCCTTGAGCCTGCCATCGGAAGGCTGCGGTTCATTTTGGTCTACTTCTCCGCGCTACTCGCAGGTTCGGCGGGCGCAATGGTGCTTCAACCTGACGGTTTCCACGGTGGGGCCTCTGGAGCGGTGTTTGGATTAATGGGGGCGGCCTTCGTGGGGTATCGGGTCCGCGGGATTAACCCGTTCGCCACCGGCATCGGAACCCTGCTGGTTCTGAACCTTTTCATCACTTTTGCGATACCGGGGATTTCCATCGGCGGGCACCTCGGCGGGGTGATCGCCGGAGCGATCAGCGCGTTGGTGGTCATGGCGCCCTCCCACAAGGCCTACCCAAAGTGGATGACCTACGCCACCCCAGCGGTGGTCGGACTCGTGAGCGTGGCGATCACCGTGCTTGCGATCAACGCCCGAATCTGAGTGCTCTCACAGGGTCGCAGTGAGGTGGGCCAGTGATGCTCCCTGCAGCGGTTGCGTACCGCTGGACTGAAGGTGACAGGCCACCGAGCCCCCTCCATCCACTGGAGTGGACTCAGGAACCACCTGCCGGCAGATCTCCATCGCGTAGGGGCATCTCGTGTGAAACACACATCCCGGGGGTGGGGATGACGGGTCGGGCATATCGCCGTGCAGCAATATCCGTGAACGAGAGCGCTGTAGCTCGGGGTCAGGGATCGGAACCGCAGAGAGCAGGGCCTCGGTATACGGATGCGCTGCCTGGGAGTACACCCGTTCCACGGGTCCCTCTTCCACGATCCTCCCGAGATACAGCACCACCACTCGATGGGAGATGTGCCGCACCACCCCGAGGTCGTGAGAGATGAACAGATACGAGAGTTTGTATTCCTCTCGAAGACGTTCGAGCAGCGTGATCACCTGATTTTGGGTGGAGACATCCAGCGCGCTGACCGCTTCATCGCAGATGATCAGCTTCGGGTTGACGGCTATGGCGCGCGCAATTGCGATGCGTTGGCGCTGGCCCCCGGAGAACTCGTACGGATAGCGGTCCACATGATGCCGAGCCAACCCCACCTGTTCAAGGAGTTCGATCACGCGGCCTTGTGCGGCGCGCCGTGAGATCCCGTCGTGGATCTTCAACGGTTCCGCCAGAGTGTCACCAACCGTCATGCTCGGATCCAAGGAGGAATATGGGTCCTGAAACACCATCTGCATCTGCCGGCGGGCTTTTCGTAACTCCGAGCGCGACATGTCGGTGACTGAATGTCCATCCAGGCTCACCGACCCCGAGGTTGGTTCGATCAGCCGCAGGATCGCACGCCCGGTGGTGGACTTTCCGGAACCGGACTCACCCACTAATCCGACGGTTTCACCGTCCCCGATCTGGAAACTGATCCCGTCCACGGCCCGCAGGGGCACCCGTGATAACAGCCCTTTGCGAAGGGTGAACTCCACCTTCAGATCGCGGACATCCACCAGGGGCCGCGGCGAATTCTGGGACGCTAGGTCCTCCGTCTTGTGCTCCGTCATTTCGACCCCCGGAGCTCGAGTTCGGCCACCTTGAGACATCTGCTCGCTCGTCCACCGTCAAGTTCGAGGAGCTGTGGTTCCCCTTGTGTGCAGACCTCCGAGGCATAGGAGCATCGGGGATGGAAACGACATCCAGTGGGCATCGCCCAAGGAGCCGGAGTCGTTCCAGGGATCGATGTCAACTCCTCATTGTGCCCACCGATCTGAGGCATCGCCGAAAGCAGGCCCTCGCTATAAGGGTGCTGCGGCTTCCGGTAGAGACCGTAGATCTCCGACCGCTCAACGATCTGTCCGGCATACATCACCATCACCTCATCGCAGATGTCAGCCACCACCCCAAGATCGTGGGTAATGAACAAAATCGCCATTCCTAACTCGGCCTGCATCGCCTTCAGCAGATCGAGAATCTGGGCTTGGATCGTCACGTCGAGTGCGGTCGTCGGCTCGTCGGCGATCAGCAGGCTTGGATCACAGGACAAGGCCATAGCAATCATGACCCTCTGCCGCATCCCACCGGAGAACTCGTGGGGATAACTGCTGACCCGTCGTGCAGCATTCGGGATACCCACAAGGTCGAGCATTTCCACGGCTCGTTGGTGAGCCTGCTTGCGCGAGACCTTTCGATGGCGCCGGACCGTCTCACGAATCTGATCCCCAACGGTGTACGCCGGGTTGAGACTGGACATCGGTTCTTGGAAGACCATCGACATCGCATTGCCTCGCAGCGATGAGAGATCGGACTCCGAGAGCCCAACGAGGTTGCGGCCCTCAAGTTCGATCGCCCCTTTCGTGATCCGCCCGGGCGGCGAAGGAATCAAACCCATGACTGCAAGGCTGGTCACACTCTTTCCCGAGCCGGACTCTCCCACGAGGCCGATCGTGCCCCCTTTGGGAACCTCAAAGCTGACCCCGTCCACAACGGTGGCCCAGCCTTGGTCGGTGGCAAACTGCACCTCAAGATCGGTGACCCGAAGGACCGGCTCAGCCGCACCGCTCATCGGACCCTCCGAGTCTCACGCCCGAGTGAGTCCCTCAGTCCATCGCCGAAGATATTGAAGGCGAGCACCGTGAGGGCAATCATCAATCCGGGGACGATCACCATCAGCGGCGCACGATCGAGGAAGCGGACCGAACGTCCGAGCATCGAGCCCCAACTTGCCTGGGGCGGCTGCACCCCGAGGCCGAGGAAGCTGAGACTGGCTTCGGCCAGCATTGCGAAACCCGCCACCAAGGACACTTGGACCAACAACGGTGACATGACATTAGGCAGTACATGGCGTCCGATGATCCGAGGTGTTGAGCACCCCACGCTACGACAGGCCTCGATGAACGTCTCTTCACGCACCGACATCACCGTGGACCGCATGAGCCGGAGGAATCGGGGGGCGTAGAGGATGCCGATTGCAATCATTGCATTGCGCAGGTTTGGCCCGAGCAGTCCAACGATCGCCACGGCAAGGATCAATGGTGGGTAACTCATGATTGCATCGGTGATCCGCATAATTACGGTGTCGATAATCCCACCGAAGTATCCGGCGATCGCTCCCGGCAACACCCCGATTCCAACGGAAATAATGACGGCCTGTGCGGCGGCCAACATGGAGATCCGGGTTGCAAAGATGAGCCGGCTGAAGATGTCTCGTCCAAGTTCGTCGGTTCCGAGCAGATGGGCACCAGACACAGGTTGCAACACCGCCCGCAAATTTTGAGCGGTTGGATCTTTGGGAGCAAGAAGCGGCGCCCCGAGCGCCACCAGCACCATCGCCACCAAGAAAAAGAAGGCGATCATCGCTGCGGGCTGCTGGCGGAATCTTCGTAAGAAACGAGCTAAGACACTGGCCGGAGGTGGCAGGTCCGCTTCGGTTTCCCCCGGGGTGAACAGCGTGGGGCTGACATCAGTCATTTCGGCCTCACTTTCGGATTGAACCACCCGTAGGAGAGATCCACGAGCAGATTGACCAACACAGCGATCAGCGATGCCGCAAATATGACCCCGAGAATCATCGGCACGTCACGGTCAAAAACTGCTTTGACGGCCAGACCACCGATACCGGGCAGAGCAAAAACCTGTTCAATGATCACAGCGCCGCCCAGCAGACGCGTGACTTGCAAACCGAGCACGGTCACAACAGGAACCGCCGCGTTCTTCAAGGTGTGTTTGATCACGATGCTCGGTCCTCGCAGACCTTTGGCGCGAGCGGTCCGGATGAAGTCTTGTTGGACGACGTCAATCACGGCGGACCGCAACTGCCGAGTGATCTCTGCACATGCCGCAGCACCGAGAGCGATCGCTGGCAAAAAGATATGACGGGCCCACTCAAAGGGATTTTCGGTGAAACTCACGTACCCAATCGCGGGAAACCACGGGATCGCTATGGCAAACCCGAGCACCAACAGCAGCCCCAGCCAAAAGTTTGGCATTGCAATGCCCATGGTGGCGGTCACCGTGGTCAGGCGATCAATCCACGTGCCCTTTTTTAAAGCGGCCAAGATCCCGGCCGGTATGGCAATCAGCGTTGCTAGAAAAAGCGCCGCAAACGTTAAGGCAAGCGTCACCGGCAGGCGCTCGACGATCGCCCCTCCCACTGATCGATTGACAAACAGTGAGGTTCCGAGGTCCCCTTGGATTGCCCCGGTGACCCATCTACCGTATTGCACGAGAAATGGATCGTTGAGACCGAGACGCTGCCGGGTTTCTTCAACGATTTCTGCTGTGGCGTTCTCTCCAGCGATTGCGATCGCTGGATCACCAGGGATCAACAGAATCATTCCGTAGGCCAGAAAGGTCACGAGGAAGAGGAGTGGGATGACGGCCAACAGCCGCCGGATCACCAGGTTGATCATGTCCCTACCCCTCTTCCTCGATGCCCATTACAAAAGTTCAGTTACCGATCGGAGATCACTCCTTGGTCATTGAAACGCCGCGCAATTCCGGGCGTCCAGAGGCCCACAGATCGATGTTCTGGACTCGGTCGTTCCAAGCGACGACTTTGTCGGGGAAGTAGAGCACCACCACATCGAGTGCGTCTTCAACGATTGCTGCTGACAATTCCTGCAGCACTGCGGTGCGCTCTGCCGGATCAAAAGTGCTAATCGACCGTTGGTAGAGCTCAGTCACTCGTTCCGTGGTCCGGTTGCCCGGGTTGTTGAATGCACCCTCTGTGAACAAAAGGCCGAGTGTGATTGAGGGGTCGGGACGACCACCCCAAGCCAGCATCCACGATTCCGCAGTCCTTGAGCCATACACATTGTCAAGGAACGGGCCTGCACCGGCGATTGGATTAACCGAGACGGTCAATCCGATTTCGCCGAGCATGGCTTGGATCGCCTCGGTGGTGGCGATGCGGCTCGGTCCTGTTGTGGTCTGCATCTCGAAAGAGAAGCCGTCCGGATAGCCAGCCTCGGTGAGTAGCTGCTTGGCCAGTTCTGGGTTGTACTCGTAGTAGTCCGGACCGTAGTCCGGGTTATTGGAGAAATACCCCTCCGGAGTTGGCTGCACTGCCGGGCGAGCGAATCCGAAGAACACTCCCTCGGTGATCGCCTCGCGATCGATGGCATGGTTAATCGCCCTCATTACCCGAGGATCAGCGAACTCCGGCCGCAGAGCCGAGTTGAACTGCACCAGACCGAAGCTCACATCCGGCGCCACCTTGAAGTTCAGCCCAGCGCGCTCGATGTCGGGAATCTGAATGGTTTCTAGTTCCGCTGCATCAATCTGACCCGTCTGCATCGCGTTCAAACGGGTCTGAACGTCTACGAGCAGCACCATTTCGATGCCGGCCAACATGGTGTTTTCCACGTCCCAGTAATCCTCGAAACGCTCGTAGATGACCCGGTCATCCACGATGTGCTCCACAACTCGGTATGCGCCTGCGCCCACCGGGAAGACGTCGAGATCCTCATTGTCGAAAGCGGCAGGCGAAATCATGGCTCCCGCTCTCGTGGACAACACGGCCGGCAGCGAGGCATTAGGGCTTGTCAGTTTCAAACGGACGGTGAGATCGTCAACGATCTCCACATCGGTGATCACCGCAAGGAGCGAGCGAACAGCAGATCCTTCTAGGGTTTGGCCACGCTCGATGTTGGCCTTCACAGCTTCCGCATTGAATACTTCGCCGTCATGGAAAACCACACCTGAGCGCAGATTCAGCAAAAGCACGGTTCCCTCCTCCTCAAATTCCCAGGATTCAGCGAGACCGGGCACTGTCTCTCCTGCTGAGTTCACATGGACCAAACGGTCGTAAGCAGGGAAGAGCCAGGGCTTGTCGTTGGAGCCATTCGCACGGTGCGGGTCAAACCGCGACAAGGCGATGTAGTACGCGTATCGCAGCACGGCATCGCGATCGATTTCATCAGTGGGCAACGTGGTCTCCGTACCCACTGACGTACTCGGAGCTCCCCCCGGAGCAGTAGTTGCCGGGCTCTGCGCGTCGTCACCGCTGCCGCCGCCGCACTGCAGCGACGAGAAGCGATGCCGAAGCAACAAGAGCTAAAGCGCCTCGAAACTTCATAGTTCCCCTTTGGTCTATATCCGGGTGAGCAAGTGAACCTTGGGATGCTTACTCCACAGGCCGCTTATGCGACCGGAAAACCTGCCCCAAGATTCCCTTGCAAAGCCATTCGACTCTCCCCAGACGATGACCATAGTGCAGGGGTCTCATTCAGAAGCAAGTCTGAAAATCTGAGTGTGACACCCCCTCGTCAAGATGGGGGCATGACCGATTCACAGACCACCACCAACACCCCGGCCCAGTTGAGTCTCCTGCCCACACCAGAGGTTCCGGTGCAGTTCCGCCTTGATGCGGCCACCCGCCAGCGTGGCAGTCGCCATATCGCTGAGATCCGTCAGATGCTTGAAGAGCGGCGTCGTGCTCGTGAGGCCCAGCAACGTTCTCCCCGGCGTCCGCAACTGCCCGGTAGAGCAGCCTGATGACTGTTGCGAGCGGTTCTTTAGGCGGTCGGAGCCAACGACCGTACGGCATCCCAATGGTTCAGATCGGGGTCAAAGGGCATGATCGCCAGCGAAGAGGTGGTCACGCCATGATCAAAATAAGACTGGATCCGAGCCTTACAAGCCTCCGGAGATCCGTGGACGATCAGATCGTCCACCACCTCATCGGGAATCGCCGCCAGAGCAGCCTTGCGATCACCCGCTTTCCATGCGTCCCACATCGGGGTGAGCTGCTCGCCGCGGCCCAGCCATTCGTGGAACTGCGCGTACACCGGCACATTCAAATATGCCGCAATCGCAAACTTGGCGGCGTTGCGTACCACTTCGGCATTCTCACTCGGACACACGAAGATCCGAGCCACAATCTCACGTGGTTCTCCGCCGGCCGCATCATTGACCACCTGCGCCACCCGGCTCACATCTTCAGCAGAGAGCCAGTTAATGATCGCCCCGTCACCTTCACGCCCTGCGAGGCGGAGCATCCCTTCACGCAGCGCAGCAATCAAGATGGGTGGGGTCTGCTCCGGTCGGATGCCAAGCTTGAACCCCTGGATGTCGAAGGTGTCGTAGGTGGCGGTGACCTTCTCGCCGGTCAATGCATCTCTCAAAAACCGAACCACATCTCGGACCTTCTTGTAGGGCTCCACAAAGGGAACACCATTCCACCGTTCCACGATCACATTGCTCGAGGATCCGATCCCAATCGCAAAGCGGCCAGGAGCTGCATCGGCCAGCGAGGCCACCGACTGCGCAAAACACGCTGGCGCCCTCGTGTACGCCGGCACGATCGCTGTTCCAAGCCGCAATCGCGGCTCCCAGGCCGAGGCGAGAGCCAACGGAGTGAACGCATCGGCCCCATCGGCCTCCGCCGACCAGATGTCGGTGTATCCGAGATCGGCGAGTTCATTGAGTTTCTCCCGATGGCTATGCAGCGGGCCGGGCAAGGGAACGGTCATCCCGGGACGGATGGGAAGCGCAGAAGAGGTCATGGCCTGAGACTAGGTTGCGGCCCCACCTGGCACGCGACTGTGGTCCACGTCACATCTGCGCACCCCGATCCAATAACGTGTCAGCCATGAAGGTGCCCTTGACCGTCAACGATTTTTTGCGCCGAGCCGAAGAGCTCTATCCCGATCGTGTCGCGATCGTGGATGAGCCGGATCAGCCCGCTGCCCCGTGGGACACGATCACCTACGCCGATATGGCCCGCAGAGCCCGGGCGATGGCGGCAGGTCTCGATCGCCTCGGTATCGGCCACGGCGAACGAGTGGCCATGGTTTCGCATAACTCGGCCCGGCTACTCACTGCACTTTTTGGGGTGTCAGGCTCCGGCCGCATCCTCGTCCCCGTCAACTTTCGTCTCGTCGCCGAAGAAGTTCGCTACATCGTGGCCCACTCTGGGGCCCGGGTGCTGCTGATCGATCCCGAACTCGAAGAAGCCATGGCCGATGTGGACTGCGAACACCGCTTCATCATCGGTGCCGAATCTGATGCCGTTCTCATGGATTTCGACAACGAACCTGCGGCTTGGGACGCAGATGAAGACGCCACCGCCACGATCAACTACACCTCCGGGACAACTGCCCGACCCAAAGGGGTGCAACTCACTCACCGGAACGTGTGGCTCAACGCCTCAATCTTCGGTTGGCATCTCGGCATTAATGACCGCGACGTCTACCTCCACACCCTGCCTCAGTTCCATTGCAATGGCTGGGGCGTGCTCTATGCCGCCACCGGTATGGGGGCTGAGCACATCATCTTGCGCAAGGTGGACGGCGCCGAGATCTTGCGTCGCGTCGAGCAGTTTGGCGTCACCTTGATGTGCGCCGCGCCGGCAGTATTGAACATGGTGCTCGATGCAGCAGCCACCTGGTCCGGGGAGATCCCTGGCCGAGATCGGGTGCGGATCGTCGTGGCCGGCGCTCCACCTCCCACCCGCACCATCGAACGCTGCGAGACCGAACTCGGCTGGGAGTTCATCCAGATTTACGGCCTTACCGAAACGGCTCCCCTCATCACGATGAATCGCAGCCGTGCCGAATTCGACCATCTCTCCCCCGCTGACCGGGCCGTGATGCTGAACCGAGCCGGTGGTGCGGTGGTGGGATGCCAGATGTCTGTTGATCCAGAAGGCGAACTGTTGGCTCGTGGCAACATGGTGATGGCCGGCTACTGGGATCAGCCAGAAGCCACCGCAGATGCCATTAAAGATGGCTGGTTCCACACCGGTGACGGTGGCTTCATCGACGACACCAACTACATCACGATTTCTGATCGCAAAAAAGACGTCATCATCACCGGTGGCGAAAACGTCTCCTCAATTGAGGTGGAGGATGCGATCTTCCAACATCCCGAGGTCGCCGAAGTTGCGGTGATCGGCATCCCCGACGAGAAGTGGGGTGAACTCGTCACCGCCCTCGTGGTGACCACTCCCGGCTCCACGTTGACCCCCGATGAGGTCATCATCTGGTGTAAGACCAAACTTGCTGGCTACAAGTGTCCGAAGAAGGTGGAGTTCCGCACGGAACTCGCTCGCACGGCCACCGGCAAACTCCAAAAGTTCAAGCTCCGCGAATCCTTTTGGGCCGGCGCCACTAAACAGGTCAATTGAGAGGCAGCACATATGGGAGCACTAGACGGAGTGACCGTCATTGATTTCTCGGTCATGATCTCAGGCCCGCTCGCCGGGATGCTGCTCGCCGACCAGGGCGCAGATGTGATCAAGATTGAATCCCCCGGCCAAGGCGATCTCATGCGTCACCTCGGATCCACCAAAGGCCAGATGTCGGGCATTTTTGCCAACAACAATCGCGGCAAACGCTCATTGGTCATAGATCTGAAATCCGAACAAGGCCGAGAAGTCGTGCTCGAACTCATTGGTCGGGCCGATGTCCTCATCCAAAACTTCCGGCCAGGCGCAATGGAACGTCTCGGTCTCGGATACGAAGTGTTATCAGCCATCAACCCCGATCTGATCTACACCTCGATCTCCGGATACGGACCCGACGGCCCCAACAGCAACCACCGTGTCTATGACAACATCATTCAGGCGGCATCCGGGCTGGCCTCGGTGCAGGCCGATCCGGCCACCGGCACACCTGCCCTCTATCGCACCCTGATTTGCGATAAGACCACCGCCTACACCGCCGCTCAGGCAATCACCGCTGCCCTGTATGCGCGTGCTACCGGTGCGGCCCGAGGCCAACACATCACGCTCGCCATGTTGGATGCGGCGATCGCCTTTATGTGGCCTGACTCCGCCATGGATGCTGCGCTGCTTGACCCTGATGTCACCCGCACCCCGACGATCGGCGCGTTTTATGCTCCCACCCCCCTGTCAGATGGCTATGTGACCACGAGCGCTGTCAGCGATTCAGAGTTCCGTGGTTTGTGTACCGCCTACGGGGCCCCGGAGATCGCCGATGACCCACGATTTTCCACCACAGCAGCGCGCAGCCGCAATGTCGCCGAGATGCGGCCGATCATGAAAGACCTGGCCTCCAAGATCACTGTGGAAGAGTTCCTCGCCGGATGTGAGGCTCATCAAGGCCCCGCAGCCAAGGTCATGACTCTTGACGAAGTCCCTTCGCACCCGCAGGTGATCCACAACGAGATCTTCGTGGAGCGAGATCATCCCGCGGCCGGACGGATGCGTGAGCCACGACCAGCCGCACGCTTCAGTGCCACACCATCAGCGATGGGCGCCCCATCGGCGATGTCGGGCCAACATTCCGATGAGATTGTCGCCGAACTCGGCTTTGACCCGGCTGCGCTGCGGGCCAAGGGCATCATCGCCTGAAGCTGTCTCAGCCGTCGAGCACTGCCCGGGCCACCAGATCCATCCCAAACCCGGTCAGGATCGCCAAATACAAAAGGCCCGTGGCTGCCATGACCGCCGAATATTGCCGTTCCTTTAACGCAGCCCTTGTCACGAACACCAAGATGATCGTGGTCAACGTACAGGCCACCCAAAACCACCCGAGGGTCCCGCCCCATCCATCGTCCACGCTTCCGGCGAGCACAGAAATCATTCCGGTGGGCAACAACATCACGAGCAGTTCCGCCGGCCAGACGTAGCCGACCATCGTCACGAGTTCGTTGAGCAGTCTGCGAGGTAGCCCCGGCTGAACCAGGTACCAATGGCCGAGCAACATCGCATCGCTGATCACTCCGAGGAAGGCCGCTCCCACCAAAGTGCGGGCCAGGGCCACCGCAAGGCTGCCGCCGCCATCACCTCCGCCCGATGCATCCACCGCAGCGATCGCAGCAAATACGAGGGCAACCGCACCGAAGGCCACCGGCACCAAATCGAGACCCGGCCAAAACTCCTTACCAATGGGAGCCGCAACTGTCAGGTTTGTGGAGCGTTCAATACCTGTCATCTCTGCGACCCGGGCATTGCGGCGATCGAACTCGGCGCGTTGTCCCGCCACCCCGGCAGATTTGCGGGCGATCGAAATCCCGAGCACCACTGCGGTGGAGACAACACAGCCGATCATCGCCAGTTCGCGACCCCAGACCACCCCGAATCGGAACCCGAGTACCACTGCAGCCGCGCCCATCACCAGATACGTTCCCCGCAGCAGCCAGCCATACCCGAGGCCCACCTCGCGCCGCCGGGTGGTGAACCAGCAAAACAAGAGCCCGCCCACCGCCCATTGGGCCAGCACCGTTGAAGCATCGAGACTGATCACGGATCGACACGGTAACGCCCTACGCTGAGATCTCATGGTGTCCGCAGCAGTTCGTCCCCGAGTTAGGGCCCACAGTCTGCGGCCTCGGCCTCGGGCCGCGGTGCGCACCGCATTGACCTGTTTGCTCTGCCTCATCCCGATGGGCCTTGCAGCCTGCGCCACCGGCCCGCGCCCCACATTGGCCGAAGGCAATAACCATTGACGAGCCGGTGGGTGACAGCGCAACCGATGCTGTTCTCGCCAACTTTGCAGCAATGGATGCCACCGCTTTCACCGCCGGCTACACGATCACCAATAACTCGGTCCAGTGATCAAAGAGGCCGTGGTCACCCACGACGGTTTCGAACGTCGGTCAATCACAATCGGCCAGGTGCGCTATCTGCTCACCACCGAAGGATCCTCCACCTGCCGTTTGCTCACCGGGGACTGTGCCGAAGGGGCCAATGACGCGGCGATCAGCGACCTTCAAGTCACCCATCAGTTCTACGCCCGCTCAGCGGCCGCCCGTTTACGCAACGACGCCAGCCGTCGCATCGGCCCGACCGAGGGTTACATGCGCAGATTTTGCCGGGCAGGAGGCCACCTGTGTGAGCGTTCCGGTTACCGGAGGCTCCAAGGTCTACTGCGTGACGTCCACCGGCGTGTTGGCCGCTTATCAAGGTCCGGACGTTGATCTGAACTAACCGAATACTCCGCCCAGGTCTCAGAGAACCTGTTCAGCCGCGCCGGCTGAGTTCGCTCGCCGTCACCGTTTCTGGTGTCAGCACCCGAACGCAACAAGGTGCTCCGGGCGGGGCTGCGAGAAGGTCTTCCCCTCGTACGCAGGGCACAGTTGGACCAGCCACGCGGCAATCCCTTTGGCTCCGCCGTACACCCGGCCGCCTCACCGGGGAGATCGAAGCGGGTATGGACTCGCCCGGTCCGACGGTGGCTGGATCAAAGATCACCACATCGGCGGCCCAACCTTCTTCTTGAGCCGGCCCGATCTCGCAGGCCATTAGAAGTCGGGCCGGACGCTCGGTGAGGTGGTGCACCGCTTCTTCTTACGGGCATCAACTCGTGCTCACGGACCGCTTTTGGCCAACAAGGTGGTGTGGAGAAACTGAACGAGTCAATCATGTCGAGGTGCGCTCCGGCATCGGAAGCTCCGGACTACCGCACGATGATCGCACACCTCCACCCTCCGCTTCCAGGTCGCATCGTCTTGACCGCGATCCCGATTAGCGAACACGGTCTTGAGACCATCGGCGAGCGCCACATCTACGATCGTGTCCCAGGGGAGACTTTCTTCGAGTTCGGCGGCTACCCACCGACGATACGCCCGGTGTACGGCGCGCTCTCGGGGCTGAAGGTCTCCAAGAAGATGTAGCCTGCCCAGTTCCCGATGGAACGCATTGCGCCCTCGGTGGTTTGGGCCTTGTTATTCCATTCGGCCCGCATCACCGGATCGTTGAGCTCACGGATCTTCTGCTCGAGCGGCAGGGCCATGAGGGTGTCCCAACCGTTCAAGATGTCAAAGATGAACCCGCTCAAAAAGTTGGATCCGGAGTCGGAACGTGTCCGGCAAGGTGAGCGCGGTAGCACATGGCCACCACGGTCCGCAGCGATCTCAAAGCCGGCTAGCTGATGTTGGACGAGATCCCAGTTCTGCGAGTACACCTGCAACAGGTCCAGTTCAGTGGTCGATCTGCCGCTGCGGACATGTCGCCCATCGCTCTAAAGGGTCTCTTGGCCAAACTGACCAACCGCTGGAATGAACTCAAGGGTGGTACCCGGGAACTCGCGCACCACTGAGCACAGTGCTACCAACTCATCTCGAGATGCGTGTCGGGAGGGCACCGGTACGCCGGTGTGATCGTTATGCGAGGTGGACCACGTGGAGGAAAAGCCCATGCCCCCGGCGGCGAGGCCGGCCCGTAGGAGGCGCTGCATTTCGGCGATCTCTTCGGTGGTGGCTTCACGAGAAGTTGCGTCCTCGTGCATGACAACACGACGTAACGCAGAGTGACCGATCAAGAAACCAGCGTTGGGCATCAAGGTGCCGTCGAGACGATCGAAGTACTCCTCGGTGGTGCGCCAGTCCCAGGGCAGACCCTGTTGGAGCGATTCCAGAGGCATGCCTTCCACCCGGGCCAGCATCCGCATCAAATAGTCAGCATCTTTCGGGTCCACTGGCCCATCACCGGCAACAAGCGGCGCAATCGTGAACCCGCAGTTGCCTCCGATCACTGTGGTCACACCATGAAGTGGTGAGGGACTGAGAGTGGAATCCCAAAATGCCTGAGCGTCGTAGTGGGTGTGGATGTCAATGAACCCCGGGGACACCACGTGGCCGTTGGCGTCAATCTCTTCGACACCGGCTTCAGTGACCTCACCGATCTTGGCGATGCGTCCACCAGCGATTGCCAGGTCAGCGATCCGACCGGGCCGACCAGTCCCGTCCACAATCAGGCCATTCCGGATCACTACGTCATACATCTGATCTACCTCCGAGAGATGCGCTCCCCTAGCGCTACGAGCATTCTTACCTATCAGAGCAGAGCGAGGTCGTGGTCAGCATTATTGGCCGACAGCGGTCCACGCTCGGTGGCGATCACGATGTCTTCCAGACGCATTCCCCATCGGCCGGGAATATAAATCCCCGGCTCAATGCTAAACGCATGGCCGTGCTCGAGGAGGGTGGTATTTCCGGACACGATGTAGGGGTCCTCGTGGGCTTCCATCCCGATCCCATGGCCCGTGCGATGCACGAAATACTCCCCGTACCCCGCCGCCGAAATAATGTCACGGGCCGCGGCGTCCACTGACTCACATGTTGCTCCTAATTGGGCGGCGGCCACCGCCGCGGCCTGGGCCTCTTTCAGCACGGCATAGGCGGAGTGAATCTCAGGGTCCACGTCTCCGGTGGTCACACAACGAGTGATGTCGCTGCAATAACCAGCCATGGTCCCACCAAAGTCACAGAGCACAATCTCGTTCGGGCCAATCACCCGTGGGCCGGGATGATGATGCGGGCTCGCCGCATTCTCACCTGCGGCCACAATCGCGAAGTTCACCACTTCATGGCCTTCAGCGAGAATCCGTGCCGACAGGTCAGCAGAAACCTCGGCCTCGGTCCGCCCGATCAAAGGAATCTGCCCCGATTGGAGCTGTGTGGCGATCCGATCAACAGCGGCCCCCGCCGCCTGCAAGGCAGCGATTTCAGCGGCATCTTTTTGCAAACGGAGCGATCCGACTACACCGTTGGCCCGCACATAGGTGGCCCCCGGCAGGTGCGGCAATAACTCCACGAGGAACCGGGACCACATCTGATCCCCGACTGCAATCCGGCGCCGATCTCCGATCACCTTCGCAGCGAGCGCAACGGGATCTTCGGTCTCGGTCCATGGCAGCAAAGTGAAAACATCCGGCAGAGGATCCACCCGTGGTGCCTCTAAGGCAGGAATCAGCAGCGTGGCATGCTCACCACGGGGGATGACGAGCAAGGTGAGCCGCTCGAGGGGCATCGCCTCATATCCGGTCAAAAACGGCAGGTCACGTCCCACGGAAAGGATCACCGCCTCCACATCGGCCACCGCCATCGCAGCACGGACACGGTCAACTCGGGAGCGATAGATCGAGGTCACCCAATAAGTGTGCCACCCGTGCGCACCGGTTGCTGTACCGATACCGACACCTGGGCAGCGGCCCGACCGGCGTGATAGCTGCTGCGAGTCAACGGGCTCGCCTCGACATGATCAATTCCGAGCGACTCACCGATCTGCTTCCAACGGGTGAACTCATCGGGCTCCACCCAACGAGCCACGGGCACGTGATGGGAGGTAGGACGCAGATACTGCCCGAGGGTCACGATCCGCACCCCGATCGCAGCGAGGTCAGCGAGACAGCCTTCAATCTCTGCGTCTGTTTCCCCGAGGCCGAGCATCAACGAGGACTTCGTGATCAATCCCGCAGCACCAGCTCGTGCGAGCAGTCCAAGGCTGCGCGCGTATCCGGCCGAGGGACGGACCGCACGCTGCAATCGGGCCACCGTCTCAATGTTGTGGTTGAGCACATCGGGGCGCTCATGAAGCAGGATCGCAAGCGCATCGGCATCGCCGCGCACGTCGGAGATCAAGGTTTCTACTTTGGTCCCTGGGCACCGCTGCCTGATCGCAATCACGCAGGCCGCCATATGTGTCATGCCCCCATCAGGTAAATCATCGCGGGCCACCATGGTCAGCACCGCATGGTCCAGCCCCATCTGGGCTACGGCTTCTGCAACACGGGCGGGTTCATCGGCAGCCGGGGCGAGTGGGTGCCGGGTGTCCACGAGGCAAAACCCACAAGCCCGGGTACAGCGATCGCCGAGCACCATGAACGTAGCGGTGCCCTCGGACCAGCATTCAGAAAGATTCGGACATCCGGCGTCCTCGCAGACCGTGACCAAATCCAGTTCTCGCAGGGTGCGGCGCAGGGCGAGCACCTCGGGACCGTGAGACACTTTGGGTCGTAGCCAGTCTGGTTTGCGTTCGGAAATCTCAAGACCTTCGACAACTCCGGCTGCTGCGAGGCGTCCCCGCAGGCGCACCGGTTCACCGGGGCCTTCGCCACGGGAAAACGCACTCAAGTCATCGGGACGATGGCGCCATTGCACATCTTGGCGTTCGTGGCCAGCATCGCCTGACCAAGCCCGAGCGGCCACCTCCACGAGGGTGTCCACCACAACGCGCATCTCCACCTTGGGCGCATCGATCCGATCAAGCTCTTCGGCGATGGAGGTCACCGGACGATCTGCAATCCCGCAGGGGACGATATGAGAGCGCATGAACTCCATATCGGTGGCGAGGTTGAGGGCGAACCCGTGCATGCTGCGCCCGTTGGCCACCCTGACCCCGATCGCTGCAATCTTGCGGGGAGCGGGGCCTCCTGCATCCATCCACACACCCGGGTATTCCTTCAGACGGCCGGCGTTTGGGAGACCGAGAGCAGTCAGGGTGTCGATGATCACCTGCTCCACTCGACACACGTGGTCCACCGATCGGTAGCGACCGGGTAGATCCAAGATCGGATAGCCGACGAGTTGTCCGGGGCCGTGATAGGTGATGTCTCCACCGCGATCCACTGCGATCAGTTCGGCTCCTACTTGGGCTGGGTCGCAAAGGAGGTTCGTAGAGAGGTCAGCCGTCCGACCGTAGGTAAACACGTGAGGATGTTCGAGTAACAACAGGTGCTGTTGGCCACGATCGGCCACCAGACCTCGTTGCAGTGCAAGCGACTCCGCATACGGCACCGATCCGAGCCACCGGATCCGCAGCGGAGCACTCGTCATAGCTCGCTCGACCAGTCGCGGGTTTCGAGGATCTCTTTGACCCGGCGTAAGAACCCCGCCGCGTAGGCCCCATCAATCGCCCGGTGGTCCCAACTCATTGCCAGATTTCCGACCGGATGAATCGCAATCGCTTCATCGCCTTCAGCAGAGGTAACCACCACTGGTTTGCGCACGATTGCATCGGTGGAGATGATCGCGACCTGAGGCTGATTGATGATCGCCATGGTGAGCACTGATCCGGCCGAGCCGTTATTAGAAATGGTGAACGTCCCACCTTGGATCTCGTCGGGGCTGAGGCGACGCCCACGGGCCCGATCAGCAAGGTCGTGGATTTCCGAAGCGATCGCCCGGAGACGCTTGGTTTCAGCGGAACGGATCACGGGAGCCAAAAGACCCTCGTAGTCGAGGTCCACGGCGATCCCCAGATCGATGTAGTTGTGCACGATCACTGATCGGCATCAACCGATGCGTTCAGATGAGGGAACTCGCGGAGGCCGTCGATAATCGCCGCGAGATAAACGGCAGGTAGGTGAGGCTGAAACCTTCGGAACTTTCCATTCCGCCTTGGCTGCATCACGGACGCGGATCCACGTTCCTGCGCAATCCACCTCCACCACGCTGAGGGCGTGGGGGCTCGTAGCCTTCGAGGCCACCATGTGCTCACCCGTCAGGCGACGGATCTTGGACAACTTGATGCTCTGGATCACGTGACCCACTGGCCACGGGCGCCGGCGCCGGACGCGCCGGAGCAGGAGCGGCTTGGGGCGCTGGGGCAGGAGCAGTGCAGGCGCCGGAGCAGGGGCGCTGGCGCCGGCGTCGATGCGGCGCAGCACATCATCACGAGTGATCCGACCACCGGCCCCAGTCCCGGTGATGGATGCCGGGTCAAGACCGTTATCGCGGATCAGGCGGCGAACCACCGGAGACAACAGGCCCGGGGTGGAACTGAGGTCCGCATCAGAGGCCGCCGGTGTTGGGGAGGCGGCGGGTGCCGGCTGGGGCTGGCTCCGGGCGCCGGGGCTGGTTCGGTTCGGGCGCCGGGGCTGGTTCCGGGCTGGGGCTGGTTCGGGCGGGGCTGGGGCGGGCTCTGGGCTGGGGTCGGGGCGGCGGCCGGCGCTGGGGGCGGCAGCGGGGGCCCACGAATCCAGAGACACTAGCGCCCGCAGCGATCACGGTGCCCACATCCACGGTGTCACCTTCTGCCACCCGGATCTCCAGCAGGGTGCCGGAGACCGGGGAGGGAACCTCGGTGTCCACCTTGTCGGTGGAGACCTCAAACAGTGCCTCATCAGCAGTGACGGTGTCACCTACCTGCTTGAAGAACTGGGTGATGGTGCCCTCGGTGACCGTTTCACCGAGTTGGGGAAGAATGACCTCAGCCATGCGCAGGTGTGCCTTTCGTGCTTTCGATTGTGGGGGATGCGGTCATCCGTTGAAGTTGCGTCCGGTCAGGGACATCATCGTCTCACCGAACAATTCGGAAAGACTCGGATGAGGTTGTATGAACTCGGCCACCTCAGCCACAGTTGCCTCCCAGTTCACGGCGAGATATCCGCCAGTCAACTGCTCGGTGACCCATGGGCCCACCATATGTACTCCGAGCACCTGCCCGGCGGATCCATCAGGGTTACGGCGGGCGATCACTTTGACCAATCCTTCGGTCTCGCCAAGGATCTGTGCGCGTGAGTTGAACTTAAACGGATGCTTGCCGACCACAACATCAATCCCGGCGGCCGCCGCAGCATCTTCGCCGGGTCCGGCCCACGCCACCTCGGGGTGACAGTAAATCGCCCAGGGCACCCGGTCGTACATGATCGGCATCGGGTTCTCCCCGAGCAGATGCTTAATCACGAGCACCGCTTCGGCGTAACCGATGTGGGCGAGTTGTGGGGTGTTGATCAAGTCCCCGATCGCATACACGCCTGGTTCGGCGGTCTGGCAGTACTGATCGACCACCACGAAGCCGCGCTCATCAATCTGAACCGCAGTACCGGCTTGTACCAAGTTGTCTGACAGCGGGCGACGGCCTACCGAGACCACAACCGCGTCCACCTCCACGGATTCTGCCTCACCGAAGCTGACAACTGTGCTGCCCGAACCGGTGGGTTGATGCCCGGTAACGCTGACCCCGGTGCGGATGTCGATCTTCTTTTTCTTAAAACTCTTCACCACTACGTTGGCTACATCGGCATCGAGGCCGGGCAAAATTTTGGGTAATCCTTCGAGGATCGTGACCGTGGATCCAAGATCGGCGAAGGTGGAGGCAAACTCGCAACCGATTGCTCCGCCACCGATCACTGCGACTCGGGCTGGCACGTAATCGAGGTCCAGCACCTCATCAGAGGTCATGATCGGGCCGCCCCGTTCAAAGCCAGGGATCAGTCGTGGCACCGACCCGGTGGCCAAGATCACATGGGTCCCGGTAATGGAAGCACTCGATCCATCGGCCATGGAGACGGTGACGCTCTTTCCCGTACCGAGGGCACCGACGCCGTTAAAGACTTCAACCTTGCGGGCCTTACACATTGCGCCGATTCCGCCGACGAGGCCGGCGACGATTTTGTTCTTCCGAGCCTGTGTCACCGCGAAGTCCACCGTCGGCGCCGCAGTATTGATCCCGAACTGAGCCGAATGGTCCACATGACGCTTGACGGCTGCAGTTTCCAAAAAGGCTTTAGCCGGTATGCACCCACGGTTTAAGCAGGTTCCGCCGAGGGCGTCCTTTTCTACTAGCGCCACATTCAGTCCCGCTGAGGCCGCATATAAGGCTGCGGAATACCCCCCGGGACCGCCGCCAATGATCACGAGGTCGAAACTGTCACTCACCGTGCCCACGGTAGCGCCCTCGGGTCAGGGAGCCACAAGCACCCAGCGGGCCGATTGATCTCCGCGCTCGTAGAACAACTGGCGTGAGCCCTGAGAGCCGGTCACTGCGAACACGAGCGTGCAGGAGGAGGGCGAGATCCCGATCGGCCCGCAGTCAGACAGCAACGGTGCGGGTCGAGCGGCAGCGATCATGCGGAACCCTGCAGAGCCCTCGGGGTCTACTACCCCACCGATCACGAGGTTCACTTCGTGACCGTTGGCGATCTCACGGGAGGATTCGACGATGATGATCATGTCGCCCACGCGCACCGTTTCGCCGAGGGGGGATGGCTCAAGCACCTCGGCCCGATTCACAATCTGGATCAGCAGCACCCCACCGGCCAGCAAAATCGCCAGTCCACATATCACCGACATCAACAGCAGGGTCCGAGTCTTCATTGCTGAGCAGGATACGCAAGGAGCCGGCCGATCAGGTCCCACATCGCACGGCAACGGAGCGCTTTGTGACTTATCTCCGGCACCGAGTATTCACGATGGGTAAGCACGTCAAATCACGGTCAAACCCGCTACGTTTCAATCGTGCCCAACGAGCAAGTCCTAGGTCTTAGGCCACGAGTTTCCCGGCTTGTGCTGGCGCTTGGTCTAACGGTCGGCTCCGGGCTTGCGGCCGCAGGATGCCTCACCACGACCGAACCTGATGCTCAAGGCGTGGCTTCGTCGATAACGCCCTCGACGAATGTTGTGCCCAGCGACTTAGGTGGTCTTTCGGCGACCGCCGAAGCGAGGCCGGTGAATCTGGTGGGAGGCGGACAACTCGATCTTGCGGCCTACATGGATAAGCCGCTCTTGTTGTGGTTTTGGGCGCCGTTTTGAGGCGTTTGCAATCGTGAAGCCGCTTCGGTCGAGGCGGCAAGCCAACGCTGGGGAGACCAGATCCACCTGATCGGGGTGGCCTGGTCAGGGACCTCTGCTAACTACGAGTCCTTTGTGGCTCGCCATGGCGTGACGTTCCCAAATATTGACGACACCGCCGGTGCGATCTACGCCGATCTCGGGATTCCCGGCAACCCGGCATTCGGGGTGGTGCACACCGATCAAACCTATGAGATCGTGATGGGCGCAGTTCCCGATGACACGCTCGACATGATCATCGGTGCAATGGTCGAACGTGTCGCATCAACGAGCGCTGAATGAGCAGTCATAGTCGCTAGCACCTAGCGTGGGCTCTATGCGCATTGCAATCACCGGATCCACCGGCCTCATTGGCACGGCCCTCATCGCTCACTTGACGGCCCTCGGCCACACACCGGTACCGGTGGTGCGGCGGCCCGCCACCGGCAATGAAATCTCTTGGGATCCTGCTGCTGGGCGCCTTAATCCGGCTGATCTCAACGGGGTGGATGCTG
Organism: Ilumatobacteraceae bacterium; assembly: GCA_018401375.1. GTDB lineage: Bacteria > Actinomycetota > Acidimicrobiia > Acidimicrobiales > Ilumatobacteraceae > M30B72. The sequence goes on from JAGYKR010000006.1 coordinate 96,191, forward strand.
TCGTGCATCTCGCCGGGGCAGGCATTGGCGACAAGCGCTGGACGCCCGCATACAAAAAGGTGTTACTTGAGAGCCGCACCCGCAGCACCAACCTGCTCTCCGAAGCGATCGCCGCCTCAGAAGAACGACCCAAGGTGCTGTTATCGGGCTCGGCCATTGGTATTTACGGAGCCCACGAATCACAGGCCTTCACCGAGGATTCACCATCTGGGACAGGTTTTCTCGCCGATATCTGCGTGGACTGGGAGACCAGCACCAAGATGGCCGAGGCCGCTGGGGTCAGAGTCGCTCATTTGCGTACCGGCATCGTGTTGTCCCCTGAGGGCGGTGCGCTGAAGAAGCAACTGCCGCTGTTTAAGCTCGGCCTTGGTGGGCGTTTCGGTAACGGCCGCCAATGGCAGTCGTGGATCTCGATCACCGATGAGGTGGCGGCGATCACTCACCTTTTGACCTCTGATCTGGAGGGCCCGGTAAACCTGACCGCGCCAAACCCGGTCACTAATGCCGAGTTCACTTCCACCTTAGCCAAGGTGCTCAAACGCCCGGCCTTGTTACCGATCCCGTCTTTGGACCCACATTGCTCGGCTCCGAACTGGCACACAACTTGTTATTCACCGGCCAAAAGGTTGTTCCGGCCCGCCTCCAAACAGACGGCTTCACCTTCGCTCACTCCGATCTCGAATCGGCCCTTCGGGCCCTGTTGAACAAGTAGTCCCACCTCACATGAGAGAACCTGTCCTGATCGTCGGTGCCGGACTTGCCGGATTGTGCTGCGCGCTAGATCTCACGGCCGCCGGGGTGCCGGTGCGCATCATCGAGGCCTCCGATGCAGTGGGAGGCCGGGTTCGTACCGACGTGGTGGACGGCTTCTTAGTGGACCGCGGCTTTCAGGTACTCCTGACCGCCTACCCCGAACTCCGGCGACGTTGTGATCTCGACGCCCTCGAACTTCGACCCTTCGCGCCAGGAGCGATGGTCTGGCACGAAGGCTCCGGACACGTGGTGTCTGACCCCTTGCGTGATCCCCGGCAGTTGTGGTCCACCATCACAGCTCCGATCGGCTCGATTTTTGATAAGGCGCGGATTGGTCTGCTGCGCCATCGGGTCCGCAGCCAGCATCCGGTGGAACTCCTTCGGGGTCCAGAGATGAGCACCGCTGACGCTCTGCGGGGTGCCGGATTTTCTGAAACCATCATTCAACGGTTCTTTCGGCCACTCGTCGGGGGCATCCAACTCGATCCTGATCTGAGCGCCTCGCGGAGAAGTTTCGACATGATCTTTCGGATGCTGGCTGATGGGGAAGCGGCCGTCCCGGCTGCGGGCATGGGTGCGCTACCCGCCCAGTTAGCCCGGGCCCTACCCGAGGGCAGCATTGAACTTTCGATCCCGGTCACATCGGTATCCCCCGGGCAAGTGACGGTGCCGGGACCTGCCGGCCGCACCCTCAAACTGAAGGCTCGCGCAGTGGTTGTGGCCACCGAAGGCCCCGTGGCTGCAGACCTTTTGTCCCTCCCCACTGTGGGCTCACGCAGTGTGGGTAGCGTCTGGTTTGCGGCGCCGTCCGCACCCAGTGATGACCGCTACATCATCTTGGACGGGTCTGGGCGCGGCCCAGCGTTAAACGTGGCGGTGATGAGTGCTGTCGCCCCCTCCTATGCGCCCGTTGGCCAACACCTGATTGCAGCAGCCACCCCGGGAGTGGTTTCAGCCACCCTCGAACAGGATGTGCGTGCTCAGTTGCGCGGTTGGTGGGGTTCCCAAGTGGATCGTTGGGAGGTGGTGGCCAGCCATCGCATCGCCCACGGTCAGCCCCGACTCGGGCCACCACTGCATCCGGTCCAAAATCAGAAAGTGGCAGAGGGGCTCTTCGTCTGCGGAGACCATCGTGACACCGCCTCGATTCAAGGAGCGATGTATTCGGGGCGACGAGCCGCAGCTCAGGTCCTCACATCCCTCGGGGTCACTGGCCAGACAGCGTCGACATTAGAAAGTGAACCGTCATGACCAATGAGTTCTCTCATCCGAAGATCGTCTCTGAAACCCGGTTGATCCCCGCCACCTCACAACAGATCTACGACCTACTCGCTGATCCGGCCGGTCACGCAGTCATTGATGGGTCCGGTTCGGTGAAGGGGCCGGTGGCCTCTGACAGCACCCGGCTAACCCTCGGCTCCAAGTTCGGGATGCAGATGAAGATCGGTCTGCCGTACCGGATCACCAACGAGGTGGTGGAGTGCGAGGAGCCGACATTGATCGCATGGCGCCATATCGGCGGCCATATCTGGCGCTACCGGATGAAAGAGGTACCTGGCGGCACCGAGGTCACCGAGGAGTTTGATTGGCGCGGGGCCCGCTCAGCGCTGATGCTGCGTCTGATGCGAGCCCCAAGCCGTAATCGTCGTTCCATTCAGGCCACCCTGGAACGCATGGCCACGCACTTTACGGCCTAATTTTCAGGCCTGTACGAGCTGCATTTCGAGTTCGATCTGCACTTTGTCGCCGAGCATCACACCACCGGTTTCGAGCGGGGCATTGAACTCCACACCGAAATCCTTACGGTTAATGGCTGTAGTAGCGGTGAACCCGGCTCGGGTGCCGCCCCACGGGTCCCCCGGTGGACGCCAAAGGATCGCAACCAGAACAACAGTTGTCCTCACAAATGTTGCGAGCTATCAGCTACATCGCTGACTATTCTGATCTGATGCCTGATGCTCAGCGCCCACCTCGATGGCTCTCCCCCACTCAGATGAAAGCCTGGAGAGCCTTCATCGAGACAGTTGGGGATCTGACCATGGCCCTTGAGCGAGACCTCCTCCCCACCGGGCTCACCGTTGGTGATTACCAGGTGCTGGTGTATCTGTCCGAGACTCCTGACCAGCAGATGCGCATGTCAGATCTCGCTGATCGCCTCCAACTCACCCCGAGCGGTTTGACCCGCCGGCTGGACGGTCTCGTTCACCACAAGTGGGTGGACCGGGTTCCTTCTGATCGGGACCGCCGGGTGACGATGGCTCAACTGACTCCTGCAGGTTTCGCAGCCCTCGAGGCCGCTGCTCCGGTCCACGTGGAAAGCGTGCAACGTCGCATCTTTGATCATCTCGGTACCGAACAGGTCCGCCATCTCGGCACGGCATTCACAGCTATCGCCGCAGGACTCGAAAAGGCTTCCTCATGAACACGCCTCAGGTCGCGATCCCGGCAGGTTTCCAGGTTCATGTTTCAAACATCGGGGTCAAAGACACCACCGATGATTTCGTTGTCATCGCCGCCGGCCAGCCGGTCGCTGCCGATGGTGTCTTCACGCGGAGCCGGTTCGCCGGGCCGAGCGTGACGCTCAGTCGGAGCCATCTCATTGATCACCGCGCCCGGGGAATCGTGATCATCTCCAAGAATGCGAACGTGGCCACCGGACCAGAGGGCATCGCCAACGCAGCTGAAATCTCCCGGTTAGTGGCTGCGCGTCTCGGCTGTGCGGCCTCCGATGTTGTGTTGGCCTCCACCGGTGTGATCGGCCGGCAGTACCCGATGGAACGAATCATCGCCGGCTGCGCCGAAGTCCCCGCCGATCTCGGCGCCCCCGGCACCGGTGGTACCGATGCTTTGGCCGCGGCGATTGGCATCATGACCACCGACACCGTCCCCAAAGTGTCACAAGCCGTGATCGGGACGGGACCAGCTCGGGTGGTCGGGATCGCCAAAGGGGTCGGGATGATCGAACCCGATATGGCCACGCTGATCACGGTGCTCACCACCGATGCCGAACTCCCCGCAGATGAACTTTCCACCATCTTTCGTCGGGTGATGGACCGCAGTTTTAACTGCGTCAGCGTGGACTCCGACACCTCCACAAGCGACACCGCCGTCATCTTGGCTTCCGGTGCAGCCGGGCCCGTAGATCCGAGCGAGTTTGAGGCGGCCCTCGCCGAGGTTGCGATCGATCTCACCAAGCAGGTGGCCCGTGACGGTGAGGGCGCCGAAACGCTCATCGAGGTGCAGGTCACAGGGGCCCGCGATCACGATCAGGCCAAACGCGTGGCGAAGTCCATCGTCAACTCCCCGCTGGTCAAGACCGCCGTTCATGGGGCGGATCCAAACTGGGGACGGGTGGCGATGGCGGTGGGCAAATGTGCCACCGACACCGACATTGATCAGGACCGGGTGATCATCTGCTTCGGCGACACCGAGGTGTATCCGCGTCAACTCGGTGAATCAGATCTCGCTGCTTTGTCTCGCTATATGGCCGGAGACGAAGTGGTGATCGCAGTGAACTTGCAGATCGGATCCGGTGTATCCACCGTGTGGGGTTGTGACCTCACCGATGGATACATCCGGATCAACGCTGATTACACGACCTGAATCCGGTCATTCTTCGGGTCATTCTTCAGGTCATTTTGGTGGCATACGAATGCCACCATCCACGCGGATGGTCTCGGCATTCATGTACGAGTTCGTGACGCACTCCATCACCATTGACGCCAACTCTTCGGGGTAGCCGAGGCGCTGCGGGAACAGCACACCTTTTTGAAGGTTGGACTTGAATGTCTCCGAGTCATCGCCTTGACCGTAGATCGGGGTGTCGATCAGACCGGGGGCCACGGTGTTGATCCGGATGCCCACCGCTGCGAGGTCACGAGCTACCGGCAGGGTCATGCCCACCACACCGCCCTTTGAAGCCGAGTAGGAAGCCTGACCGATCTGGCCGTCAAAGGCTGCCACGGATGCGATGTTGACGATTGCACCGCGCTCGCCGTTGGCCTGCGGCTCGGAACGACTGATGGCCGTACCGATGATGCGAATGCAATCGAAGGTACCGATCAGGTTGATGTTAATGACCCGCTTAAACGCCTCGAGATTTGCGGCGGACTCATACTGACCGTCCTTACCGACGGTGCGCTGGGCCCAGCCGATACCAGCGGAGTTCACGAGCACCCGGACCGGACCCATCGACACCGCCATCTCGGCGGCTGCGATGATGTCATCGGTATTGGTCACGTCCACCTTGCAAAAGGCGCCACCGATCTCGTTGGCCAGTGCGGTGCCTTTGTCCTCTTGGAGGTCGGCTACCACCACCTTGGCGCCCTTAGCGGCGAGAAGACGAGCAGCGGCCGCCCCGATTCCAGAGGCTCCACCAGTAACTATTGCGCTTGCACCATTGATGTCCATGCCGAGACGATAGGTCGTCTGCGGACGAGGGATGCAATCGGCGCTGATCAGGCGCGCAAGGCCGCCGAGATCGCCGCACGGGTGGTGCTAGAAACCACTGCGCTACCTCCGAACACCTGCACCCGCTCGATGCTGGAGCGTCCGGAGAGATACCCGGTGGTGGCTGCGGTCACCGCTTCGGTCTGCACGAGCAGGAGCACCCCACCTTGACGGGCCAGATACGGGGTAGCCGACAGCGCATCAGGGAAACGTTCCCCGTTGGCCGCACCCACGACACCGTTTGCCGGCGGGAAGGCCTCAGCGAGCGCGGTAGCAGTGGAGTAACGATTCTGGCCAACAAATGATCTGCTGGCAGCGGGAAAGGCGCGTGCTGCGGGCCCACCCACAGTCATCACCGCAATGCCCTGTCGCGCAGCGAGGTAGTCCGACACCACTTTGGGCACCACATCATCAGCGGTTAACAGCACGGCACCACCTTGGCGGGCGGCCACCGTGCCCGCAGCGAGCGCATCAGCGAACCCGCGCCCGGTGGCCATAAAGATCACCGTTGGGGATCCGATCCCGAGTTCGGCCACCTTGACTGCAGTATCGAAGCGATCCTTCCCGGCAAAACGCACGGTGGTGAAGCCGAGGCCCATGATCGCTGTTTCAACGTCCGCAGACAACGCCACTTCGCCACCGACCAGATACACCGTGGAACCGGCCGGCAACAGGGAGGTCAATGTGGTTGCGACTCGCGCATCGAGGGCATCTGGAGCGGTCAGCAACAACGGCCCGTTGCGCACTGTGGCTAGTGGTCCCGCCGCCAATGCATCAGCAAAAGAACTCGCCGAGACCACCACCGCAGAGGTGGCCTGCGGGCGAGCCGGATCAAAGGTGCTCACCGGCGCATGGCTGGCTCGGGCGACTTCGATTGCAGTGGCCACCCGATCGGATCCGGCCAGAGAGGCGGGCACCCCATACAGACTCTGGACACCGCGATCCGGACCGATCAATGACAGTCGTATAAACCGGGCGAGTTCGGCACGTCCGGTCAGGCTCAGATGGACGAGATCGCTTCCAAACCACCGCGTCTTCGTCGCCCCGCTGCTGTGGCCATGCCAGTCCAAAATATTCAGTTCGGACCACCGGGCACGGGCCTCCCGCAATGCTGCGTTTGCCGTGTTAAAGCCGCGCCCTGAAGCTCGCTCGGACAAGTTCACCCAGAGCACCGAGCCCACCTGCCGGGCCCGTAATGCGGACATCACCGCATCGATTTTGGTAGCGAACCCGGACGGGTCGTTGTAGCCGAGGTGCACCACCACGTGATCGGTACCCATTGGGACCGCAGTGGCCGCTGCCACCCCATCGGTGATCCCATTTGTGACACCGGTGGTGCGACGACTCGACATGGCGTCATAGCGAGTCGGGGCGTACACGCCGTTGAGTAAAGAAGGGAGCGGGCCGGTCACAGCGTCGCCACTCCCAATGATGCTCTCAAAGATTGAGTCACCGATCACGGCGAGGCTCTGTCCGGTGATCGTGTCACGGGTAACAGCGGTGATCGTGAACCCGGGCGATGACAAACCGAAATCACCACGGAAATCCCAGCCGTTGCGGGTCACAGTGCTCGATCCGCCGATGCGAACCCGATTGGCCCAGATCCCCTCAAAGTTGGCCGAGATCCGATTGGGGTCCTCCTCGGTGGCTATCGAAGAGATGGACGATAAGCCATATCGACTGCGCAATGAGGCCGCTGAAATGAACCGAGTCCACACATGCAGTGGGTTAGCAGTCTGCGCGTCCCATGGATCATCCACAGCGGGAAAGGCCCCACCAGCGGTGCGCAGGCCGTTGGAGGCCGAGTATTCGGTGGACACGATCTGGCCTGAGGGCCATCTGCGCACCTTGCCAGCGGTCTCTGATATCGCCTGATCGGTGTTGGGGTGTTCAATCACCGTGGCATCAAAGAACGGGCCGGGACGTTGGGCTGAGCCGCCGTAGGCCTGGCAGGCCGTGGTGTCACAGGTCTTCGCATAACTGCCACCGGCTACATATCGATTTTGGATGAGCGCATAGGAACGGGCCGCAACCGCTTGGGCTCGAAGCGCATGCATGCCAGCGCCTCCACCCGAACTCCCCCAAGTAGCGGGGGTTTCCCTCGGCACTACACCGCGCAGATAGTTCTCAAGACCGATGGTGTTAACGGTGCGCAACGCTCCGGCCGAGTCACGCAGAGCGGTGATCTGGCCGCGGTAATGGGTGACAGTGCCGTTGCGATTGCAGAGCCCGAGCACCTGATTGCCCGCTGCAGTGGTCTCGTCGGCGCCGATGGTGGCCAGATCCACTCCAAAGGTGATTGGGGCGGTGGTCTGACCGAGGGACTGCCAACCGGCGACTTGGTCGGCGGCCACCATCGCTGCGCTCGCCGCAGTGGCTTCTGCTGAGGTCCACACTCCCGTGGACGAAAGACCCGACGCGGTTTGGAAACTACCGACAGCTGCCGATGTCATCGGACCAAACAATCCGTCGATTGGGCCTGGTCCGTAGCCGAACACCGTCAAAAAGCGTTGAATCGCGGTGACTGCTGCGGTGTCGGGCGAACCCACGCTCAGCGGGCCGTTCGGCAGGGTCGGTAGCGTCGCAGCCGAGCACACCCGATTGGGCGATGCAAACACCTCATAGGTGTTACCCGAAATGTGCTGGGCATACATCGAGGTGGCCTCGTGGAGACCCGATGGTCCGTTCCATTGGACCGGTGTGGCCTCGGAGATCACCCCGGTGGTGCCGAATCCATCCATGGACACCATCCGCACTGTCATCTGGCCCGGCTGTGCGGGCAGATGCTCCTCAGCGGTGACATCGCCCATCACAGTGCCGCCGTAATAGGCGTCAAGAATTTCTTGCCAGGTCTGCCCGTCAAGGGATCGACCAAATGCACCCCATTGGCTCATTCCCCGGCCGTGGCCGTTACCGACACCTTCCACCCAGATCCCGAGGATCTCTGCCTCTGATCCAGCCGTGGTGATGCGATCCGCTGAGGTCACAGTTATCGAAGCAGCGACAGGCGCACCGGGCGCGACAGAAGCCAGGCCGGCGAGCGTGAGTGCACTCATGACTGCGCACAGCCGCGCAGACATAGGCGTGACGGGGGATTTCACCTACATCACCCTAATGAGCCTTCACTGCTCACTGGTGTCACCCTTAACGTGAGCGGGCTGGGATTGCTGCCACTGCGAGCGCATCAACGAGATCGTTCATCGGGTCACCGCTATGGCCTTTGACCCAACGAAAGCTGACCGGGCCTGACAAAGCGAGATCGATCAGTGGTCGCCACAGATCATCGTTGGCTACCGGTTGGCGTTTGGAGTTACGCCATCCGTTGCGTTGCCACCCGATGTACCACTTGTCCTTAAAACAGTTCACCACGTAGGTGGAATCGGACACGATCTCCACCGGGCCCTCGCGGGGGTCGATTACTCGTAGCGCTTCCAGCACCGCTTGAAGTTCCATGCGCTGATTCGTGGTGTTGGTCGCCCCGCCCGAACCGTTGGGTTCGCCGCCGGGGGCCATCGCCCACGCCCAGCCACCCGGGCCCGGATTCCCCGAACAGGCCCCATCGGTGTAAATGACCCTGATCTGGTCCGGTGAGGATGATTGTGGCTCCATGTCCGCCAGCATGCCTGATTCACTGCGATGGAGCCACATACCCTTCGGTAACGCTGCGAGACTAGAGCCCATGATCTTTGACGGTTACGTGCACCAACTCCCTGATACCGATCCGGTGGAGACCCGGGAATGGTTGGAGTCTCTGGAAGCGGTGATCGAAACCCACGGCAAGGCCCGAGCCCGCTTCTTGTTATCGCAGTTACTCGATCAAGCCCGCGCCTCCCAGGTGAGCTTTCCCGCCACGGTGTCCACCCCGTACATCAACACCATTCCCCGTGAGCGCGAACCGTGGTTTCCCGGCGATGAAGACATCGAGCGTCGCATCCGATCCTTCATCCGCTGGAACGCAGCGGTGATGGTGGTCAAAGCAAACAAACAGGCCGATGGGATCGGGGGCCACCTGTCCACCTTTGCGTCCTCGGCCTCGTTGTATGAGATCGGGTTTAACCACTTCTTTCGCGGCTCTGATGACGGCATCCCCGGCGACCACGTCTACTTCCAAGGCCATGCTGCCCCCGGCGTGTACGCCCGGGCCTTTTTGGAGGGCCGTCTGACAGCCGAGGATCTGGATTCGTTCCGACGTGAGATCGCTCGGCCCGGGCGCGGCCTGTCCAGTTATCCGCATCCGCGTTTGATGCCGGATTTCTGGGAGTTCCCGACGGTGTCGATGGGCCTCGGCCCGATCAATGCGCTGTATCAAGCGCGTTTTAATCGGTATCTGCTGAACCGTGAGATTGATGACACCAGCAAGTCACGGGTGTGGTGTTATCTCGGTGACGGAGAATGTGATGAGCCCGAAACCTTGGGGGCGATCTCGCTTGCGTCACGGGAGCGTCTCGACAATCTCGTGTTTGTGGTCAACTGCAACCTGCAGCGCCTCGACGGCCCGGTGCGCGGTAACGGCAAGATCATCCAAGAGCTCGAAGCCCAGTTTCGCGGTGCCGGGTGGAATGTGATCAAGGTGATCTGGGGATCTAAATGGGATCCATTGCTGACCCTCGATAAAGACGGTGTGTTGCTCAACAAAATGAACGACACCGTGGATGGCGAGTTCCAGCGCTACACCGTGGAATCGGGTGAGTACATCCGCAACAACTTCTTTGGACCCGATACCCGCTTGCGCCAGATGGTCTCTCATCTGACCGATGACGATCTGCGCAACTTGCCCCGCGGCGGTCATGACTACCGCAAGCTGTATGCCGCCTATAAGGCCGCCGTGGAGAACCTCGGTTCGGGGGCGCCCACGGTGATTTTGGCTAAGACCGTGAAGGGGTGGACGCTCGGCGAGGGCTTTGAAGGCCGCAACGCCACCCACCAGATCAAAAAGATGACCAAAGCGCAGTTGGTTGCATTGCGCGACCGGTTGTATCTCCACGAGGAGATTCCCGAGGCTGCGATTGAGGCCGATGATCCGCCCTATTTCCGACCGGGCGAAGACTCCATCGAGTACCAGTACATGATGGAACGGCGAAGAAGCCTGGACGGCGCCATCCCCAAGCGTTCCACCCGGGTCCGCAAAGCGCTCTCTTTGCCGTCACCTGAGGTCTTTAACGAACTCAAAGCCGGCTCGGGCACCCAAGAGGTGTCTACCACCATGGGCTTCACGCGTTTGTTGCGCGGCCTGTGTCGCGATGAAGGATTTGGCGATCGGGTGGTACCGATCGTGCCCGATGAGGCCCGGACCTTCGGCATGGACTCACTGTTTAGGGAGTTCGAGATCTACGCCTCCCAGGGTCAGAAATACGAGCCGGTGGATCATGACTTGTTGATCAGTTATTCCGAATCCCTGCAAGGTCAGATTCTCGAAGAAGGCATCACCGAGGCCGGCTCGATGGCCAGTTTCATTGCCGCCGGCACGGCATATTCCACCCGCGGTGTGCCGATGGTGCCGTTTTACACGTTCTATTCGATGTTTGGTTTCCAGCGCATCGGCGACCTGATCTGGTTAGCCGCCGATCAACGGGCCCGCGGCTTTCTCATGGGGGCTACCGCTGGTCGCACCACGCTGATGGGCGAAGGCCTCCAACATCAAGACGGACATTCACTGGTGCTCGCGTCCACGGTGCCGGCCTGTCAGGCCTATGACCCGGCCTTCGCATTTGAGGTGGGGGCGATCATTGAAGCCGGATTGCAGCGGATGTACGGACCTGATGTCGCGGGTGTGGAGCGCGACGTGTTCTATTACTTGACCTTATATAACGAGAACTATGTGATGCCGCCGGTCGGAAATGACACCTCCTTTGCTGCCGGTGGTGAGGGTGGGATGGCCGCCGGTGCGGTTCGTGGTCTCTATCGCTGGCAACCCGCTCCCCAAGGGGAGTTCGCTCATTCGGCCACGATTGTGTTCTCCGGTTCGGCGCAGGGCGCAGCCCGCCTCGCCGCCGAGGAACTCGCCACCCATTACGGGGTGGGGGCTGAACTGTGGTCCGCCACGAGTTACAAACTGCTGCGTGAGGAGGCTCTGTCAGTGGAGCGCCATAACCGTCTCCACCCGTCACAGCCAGCCCAAACACCGCTCGTCACCCGACTGCTCGGTGAATCCTCCGGCCCGATCGTGGCCGTCACCGATTTCATGGCGGCGGTCCCTGATCAGGTCAGCCGGTTCGTGCCCGCGGACCGCGAGATGTTGGTGCTCGGCACCGACGGTATGGGGCGCTCTGACACCCGTGAAGCGTTGCGCAGTTTCTTTGAGGTGGACGCCGGCCATGTGGTGGTGGCGGTCCTCACGGGCTTAATGCATGCCGGCGCTGTTGGCGCAGACACGGTGGCTGATGCGATCGGCCGTTACGGGATCGATCCCGACGCCGTGGATCCGTATCTGGTCTAGTTCAACCGGGTCTAGTTCAACTGGTCGCGCTGCGGCGCCATAGTTGGACGCCGAGCGCGCCGGCTAACACGAGCACCCCGAGGCCGAGGTCACCGGGGGCCAGCGCGGAGCCGTAGCTATCCCAAGTCCACGGCTTTAACGATCCGTTGACCCCGACACCGAAGCGGCGGCCAGACGCCCAGAACGCGCCGTTCATCACATAGAGCGAGATCGCTCCGAGCACGCCCGCCATCGCGGTCAGGTTCAGCCCATGGAATCGTGCGGCGTGGGCTCCGGGAGCACCCGCCAGCAGCAGCGGAATCCCCATGAGAAGGCCCAGGTAGTAGCGACCCTGCCAATAGGTGCTCGTGACATTGCCGGAGTAGAGCTCCAGCACCCAGGAGGCTGCGATCGCAATGCCAAGGATCGCGCCGATGGTGACCAGTCGGCGGTATTCGCCAAACAGGATCGCCATCGTGACCAATCCGCCGAGTCCGAGCAGATACAGCATCACCATCGTGGTTGGTACCGGTGCGTCTAACCATCCGAGCACCCCGACCGCCTCGATCAGGTTTGCACCGGTTTGACCAAAGATCCGGGAAGCCAAATGGGTGTCAGGGCCACCAGGCCGCACCAAAAACACGACGACCATTGCGGCCACTGATCCCACCGCAACGACACCTACTAGTCCGGAGCGAATCGCAACACGCGAGGCCGATTCCGCGGCACGATCCCAGGCCCAGCGCACGAGTTCATAGGCTGCGACCGCCACCGGAACTACGAGCCCGGTGAGAGAAATCCGGTTCCCACTTAGTGCTGCACCACCGAGCGCGAGCACCGTGGAGATGGCGATCAGGATTTGTGGGCCGCGAGCCAAGGCTGTGAACCAGTCCTTCAGACTGATCGAGCGGAAGGTGAGATAGATCATCAGGATCGCTGCGACCCAAATGATCCCGTCACGGCGCGGCAATATCGCAGCTGCCCATCCGGCTGCGAGCAGCCATGGCGCCCAGACATGTTGTCTGTTCCAGATCAGGCCCACCCATAGGGCGAGTGCTCCAGCTAGCGCGAGGCCCGACGGATTAACCACCGCAATCGAAAACCACACCATCGGGGTGATGGCCATCAATACTCCGGCGAGTTGCATCCGCGACCGCCGAGCAATCGTTAAGGCAGCGCCGATCAGCGCGATTGGAATGGCGGCGTCAAGAATCCGGGCTAAATAGATCGCTGAAGACCCCGATGTCACGAGGCTTGGGATCCCGGGCAAGATGTGGCCCCAGATCGGATACTCACGGGCGGTGGTCACAATCCCAATCCGTGTATCGGAGTCGATCAAACTCGGCGCACATGAGGCCGGGACATCTGGCTGCAGTTTGAAACAGTCCACATCGATCGCTAACCAAGCCGGGAGCCGATACTCAGGGACTGCGCCTTCTACGGGGGCGGTGGCTGTCACCTGACCGCGCACCACGGCTGCGGAGCGCACCAGATGATGTTGTTCATCAGGGCCACCGGCCATTGGAGTCATCAGAATCCATGACAACATCACCAACGCGATGAGCGCAGTGAACCGGGTGAAGGTACGCCGATCATCACGACTCGCAGATGCACTACTTGAAGCTGATGAAACGGTTTTTGACTCTGGTCTGGCCACGGCCGAGATGTTACCGAGCGCGCCGTTGGCGCTTAGCCATCCACCGTGCTCGCAGCAGTTCGGGCCCGGCCGCGAGCCCCGTGGCGAGAGCGCGAGCGTGCAGAGCTCGCGGCGGATGGCGCAGTCGGCGAATCGACAGCCAGAGCGCACCCCCGATCTGTTGGCCGGTGCCAAAACGCAGGGCGATCCACACGCGGTTGCGTTCTTGGAGGAACCTGACCAACGGGGCATGACCGACACCTGAGGTGGTGGATCCTTGAGCGTGAATCACAGAACTCGAGGGGATCAACCAGTATCGCCAACCTTGCTCGGCTCCCCGCAGGGCCAGATCCACATCCTCGTAATACAAGAAGTAGCGGGTGTCGAAGCCGCCGAGTGTCTCCCACATCTCGCGGCGCAGCATCACTGCTCCCCCAGAGAAAATCTCGATCTCGGTGGGTGCGGTCGGAGAGGTCTCTACCGGGTCCCCGTAGCCGATGTCGTTCCCGGCCCCATCAGAACCGAGGCGCACCCCGGCCGAGTTGATGCGCACCTGTTCCCCGGGACTGGTCTCCAGCAGCATCAGCGGAGCAACAGCACCACAGCGCATATCGCACTGAGCGTCGAGTCCGGCACTCAGTTCACTCCACCAGTTAGCGGTGACCACGAGATCGTCGTTGAGAACACACACCCGATCTGAACGGGTTGCACTCAGACCCAGGTTCACTGCTGCGCCATAGCCACGATTGATGGTGCTGATCATCTGGACCTCTGGCCACTTCTCACAGAGCCCTCCGAGCGGTGCCGGATCCGCTCCGTTGTGCACGAGAATGATCCGCACCCCCGGTGTGTGGTCGCGCACCGACTCGATACAGCGCGCTAACCGCTCCCGGCCATGCTCAGTGGCCGCGGCGTCATGGGTGACGATCACCACTTCGGGTGTGATCTCAGAACTCATCTGCCCGTCACCCAATCAGCGAGCACCCAATCATCACGGTCGGGGGCCAGATGTGGGTGATAGTACGGGTCAGTCGCCAAGCGTTGTCCCCATCGGCGCCTGATGAACGCATCATCCTCGGTGGTGGCTTTATCCACTTCGGCGAGGACCCGGCTCACCGATTCAAAATGGTAGAGCTCACTGTGCGGTGTCCAGATCCGTCGATAGCCGGCGGCTGCAAGTTTCAAGTTGAAATCCACATCATTGAAGTTGGAGGGCAGATCGGTACAGAACCCACCCACCTCGGCGAACACCTCGGCTCGGGTCAATAGACAGGCTGCGGTCACCCCACCGCATTCGCGGGGCACCCGCAACATCATCCCTAATCCTTCGGTGTCGCCTGGCCATCCCCAATACGCGTGGCGTGGATTGTGGTTATACACCTGACCGCCGTGTTGGAGTCGGCCATCGGCAAACAACAACTTCGCGCCGACTGCACCCACGTCGGGATCGAGGGCGTACGGGATCATCGGATCCAAAAACTCCTCGGTGATCACTTCCACATCGTCGTTGAGTAACAACAACAGTTCACCTGATGCATACAGGGCACCGAGGTTCACTTTGGCGGAGAAGTTAAACGGCCCCTCAAACTCAACGATGTGAAACCGATGCGGCCCGGCGGCGCGTTGTGCTGCTGCGAGTACCGCCGGATGTGTTGCCTCATCAGCAACGATCACAAACTCGATCCGCCGGGAGGTGTGCGCTACCACTGACGCAATCGCGTCGATCAGATGGACGCGCTCCACCCCCCACACCACCGAGGATGATCCCCGAGTGGGGATGATGATGCTGGTCATCACATCGGGCACTACCCGGCGGATCCGATACACCCCCGGATCTGGCGTCACTTCCACGGTGGCCTCCCAGCCAAGGCGCGCACAGTGATCGGCGACTGCAGCCCGTCCGGCCTCAAACGCGTACTGCTTGGCATCGGCTTGGCCGGCAGCTACCGACTGCGCACCCACTCGCCAGTGATAGAGCACCTCAGGGATATGGACCACCTGTCGGGCCTGTTCGGTGACGCGCAGAATCAGATCATGATCTTGGGATCCTTCGTACTCGCTACGGAATCCACCCACGGCGAGCATCAGTGCGCGGCGCATCACCGACAGATGCGAGCAATAGTTCTGGGCCCGTAAACGCTCTGGTGACCAGGCCGGTTTAGTGAAGGGCTGATAGGACCGGCCGTCGGGTGACCAGAGATCCTCATCGCTATAGCAGTAGTCCATCTCGGGGAACTTCTGCGCAGCGGCATTCACCTGGGCCAAAGCATCTGGCTCCAACAGATCATCATGATCCACGAGCGCGCAAAACTCGCCGGTAGCTAGGCCCAACGCATCATTAGATGCAGCGACGATCCCGCCGCATTCACCCCGATGCAGCACACGGACTCGTGGATCTTGTTGGGCGGCCTGATCACAGATCGCGGCGATCTCCGCCACCGAACCGTCGTTGACGAGAATCAGTTCCCAATCAGTGAACTCTTGGGCGGTAATGCTCGCAATCATTTCGCGCAACACCTGCGCAGACGGGTTATACACCGGGGTCAACACCGAGAACTTGGTCATGGCACCCGGGGCGCGGCTGGCGGCCGCGGGCGACGCGTTCCTCGGCGCAGCAGCCCACGGATCCGGGCCTTCAGCTCGCGTCGCAACCAGCGATGGCTGCGTTGAAGCCGTGCGATCTCGGCCTCAAGTACCCGACACCGACCCTCTAATTCACCGAGTGCGGCCTGTGCCCCTTTGGCGGCATCCACTGCACCGAGGAGATCGAGGCGTAACTGGGCGTAGTCGCGTTCCGAAGGCCCGAGTAACGCACGTAATCGTTCCACCTCAGCGCGCAGCTCCTCGTGTTCATGTTGCGACATGCTTCGGACACTACCCGGGGTGTCTGCACCCGACTTGTACACTTGCGGCCGTGTCTGAATCACCGGCTGATCTCGCCGCCACACTGAAGGCCGAGAACGAGATCCTTCGCCAGCGAATCGAGGCGGCCAGCGCCCAGATCGAGGAGTTGCGCGCACAGGCTGTGGTGCGTCAGGGCGAGATCCGCGCTCTCGCCGCCCAACTGCCTGAGCGGGTCAGTCGGCGTGGGGTGATCACCGAGATGGCGCGCGGCCTGTTGCGCAAACGCCCATGACGCGCCTCATGGTGCATGTCGCATCCCGCGGCAACGGGTTCATGACCGACATCGCTACCTGGATCACCGAAGCCACCTGTCAGGCCGGTTACGAGGCCACGCTCGTTGTGGACACCATGCCAAGGGCCGATGGCGATCTTCATGTTGTGGTGGCACCCCATGAGTTCTTCACCCTCACCGACGCTTCTCGGAGCGAGGTTGCAGCAGGTCTCGCCTCCAGCATTCTGATTGGCACCGAGCAGCCCGGGACCACATGGTTTGAGATCGGTGCCGCACTGAGCGCGCGAGCGCTCGCAGTTGCTGACATCAATCTGACCGCCGTAGATGCTCTCAGGGCGCGCGGTATCGATGCCGTGCACCTGCCCCTCGGCGCTGTGGCGTCCATGATCGCTCCCGGTTCCAGCGGTCCGCGTGCAGATCGCGCCATCGATGTGATGTTTATGGGCGGCCTAGATGCCCGCCGTGGAGCGGCACTGGCCGAGTTGGCTCCGTATCTCGCGCCCCATCGCTCAGAGATTCGCTGCGTGATCTCGGATCGCCCGCTGCTGCCGGGAGATCCCGGGGTGGTGCTCGGGGCCGAGAAGTACGCCCGTTTGGCCAACACCCGCATCTTGTTGAACCTGCACCGTGATAACTCTGGGCGTGACAATGCTGGGCGTGATCACAGCGCGAGCTATCTCGAGTGGGTGCGCCTGATCGAGGCGATGGCCAACCGGGTGGTGGTGATCACCGAACCGGTGGATGATTACGGACCGCTGATCCCGGGCGCCCATCTGCTCGCCGCCCCCATCACCGAGATGGGCGAGTTACTCACCGACATGCTCGCCCAACCCGAGCAATGTGATGCGATCGCTGAGCAAGGATTCGCGCTCGTCACCGAGCAGATGGATCTGGCGGCAACGATGGGTGCGTTATGCGAACGCTGGAGCGCGATATCGGTCTCTCGCTCATCATCGAGATTGTCCCAACGGCCCACCAGATTGCGCCCCCGACTCCCCCGGCTATCTGTGGGCCGCGGGGTGTTCCAGCCTTTTGAGGATCTCCGGATGCGTGCCAAAGCCAGCGCGCTTGGCGAACAAAAGTTTCTCCGCGCCCTTGACCGCACCGAGTCTGTTTTACGTCACGGAGATCCCGATCATTGCGAGATCACCCGCTCGCCGGCCATAACCCGCGAGCGCGCCGCCCCCAAAGTGTCGGTAGTCGTCACCTTGTACAACTACGCAGGCGTGGTCGCCGAGACGCTGCACAGCGTTGCCGCCAGTATCGATATCGATTATGAGGTGCTCGTCATCGATGACCATTCCCTCGACGATTCGGTGAACGTGGCCCGCGAGGCCCTCGAAACCCATCCGGATCTGAACTGGACGTTGGTGGCTCGATCGAGCAATCGGGGTCTTGGGGCCGCCCGCAATCTCGGTGTGCAGATGGCTGCTGGTGAACATGTGATGATCATCGATGCCGATAATCACGTGTACCCACGGTGTCTGGGTGCACTGAGCGCCACCCTCGACGCGACACCCACCGCTTCGGCTACCTGGTCCATTCTTGAGGACTTCGGTGCGCAGCGTGGGTTGCGCTCGGCGGTGGCTTGGGATCCACGCCGGCTGTGTGAGGCGAACTATCTCGATGCCCAATCGATGTGGCGTCGTGACGCGTTGATCGCACTCGGTGGCTACCGCGATGACGATGATCTCGTGTACGGCTGGGAGGACTGGGATCTGTGGTTACGCCTCGCCCATTCGGGCGGCCATGCGGTGTTGCATCCTGAGATCCTCGGGCGCTACCGGGTGCACGAAGTCTCCATGATCGCACTCACCAACTTGGCCAGAACCCAATCCATCCGAGCCCTCCGCGACCGCTACCCCGATCTCCCCTGGCCGGCTCAGATCGCTCTCTGACCTCATTCGAGCGAACGAATACCCACACGCCACCGCTATAGCAAGAGCAAGGCAACGAGCGGAGCCGGCACAGCCCACGTCGGGTGGTCAAGGTTGAGCAGCGACTTTGTGGCGAGGATGCCACGCCCATACTTCCGCTCGACAACTTGGGCGTCGGACCGCCATCCAGAATCGACCCACTTGCATTCGATCGGAACAGTCTTTACTGCGCCCGCAGCAGTAGGGACGTCGACGGGTCCGAGGTCAACCTCGTTCCCACTGCCGGTCCGGACGTAGCCGACGGTGTCCCCGCCGACCCATCTACCCTCTTCGAGATCGTCGATCCGGCGAGCCAAGGTGACGGCAATGGTGGCCTCAGTGAGGGCCGTCATGTCCGCCATCACCAGTCCGGAGCGCAGGCGGGAAGGTAGGTGGGCCAGTAGCGGGTCGGTGACGTAGATTTTCATCTGTGCGTTCTCGACTTTTGCTACGTCGTCGTGTCGGGGGCACCACAGCCCAGCGAAGGACGTCACCATGCGGTTCAGACGGGTGCCGGCCGCAACGCGACCGACGCTGAGATGCTCGGCTGTGTCCCTGACGCTAAGGGGACTTGCCATTCGGCGCACGACTTGGTCGAGGAGCAGCGATAGCGAGTGCTGCGGCCCGTCGGGATCCACATCGCGGTGCAACCAAGCTGCGATGTCCTGAATGAAGCCGTCGGAGACCGAACCTTGATGGACGTGCTCTGCGACAGCGCGCGGGAATCCTCCGCAGGTCAGGTAGTCCTGCCATGCGAGGTCGTAACCGTCGACCTCGAACGCCAACGATCGCAGTTCTTCCTTCACAGTGGGATCTTGCAGATGGGCAGGATGGACGGTTTCGGGAAGTGGGAGGTCCCTACCTGTCGCCTTGACGAACTCACGGAACGTCATCGGGAACAGGTGCCGGACCCGGCGGAGTCCAACGGTCCCTGCCCGACCAGCAAGGAGATTGCCCTCCACATCCTCGCCGGGCACCCACCGACTACCAGTGACGACGACTGTGTCGTCGCCGAACCCATTACTAGCACTGTCGCGTGCTGCCTTAAGGACCGCTGTCCAACCCTTCACGGCACTCACCTCGTCGAGTAGCCAAACACGGGTCGGTTCCTCCCCTCCTCCGACGCGGGTGAGTTCCCTGCCGAGAGTGAGCGCACGCCGCAAGTCGCGAGCGGCCATGCCGTCGCACGGAAGGTGGATGATCTGGCGTGCGTCCACGTCGGTGCGCCCGCAGAGGTCGGCGGCCAGATCGAGGAGAGCGACGCTTTTGCCGACTCGACGAGGGCCGGTCAGCACGACGAGCGAATCGCCGATGGGACCGCTGGCGAGGTCGCCTAAGACCGACGGACGATGGCCAAGGTCAAATCGTGACCGGTCCCGAAGGAGACGGTGGTTCTGGGCCCATGCGAGCTGGTCATCGCCGCGGGCTGCAGCCTTCCACCACGGATTTGCATCCGTAAAAATTCGCCGGATTTCATCATCACGCATGACCATGACTTTAGCTGTTGCCCGAACCAAATCATGGGGGGGTTTTGGTTGGATGATCAACCAAAGGGGTGGGGGGTTTGGCGCGCTCCCCGGCCAGCCCTGGCCGGCTCAGATCGCTCTCTGACCTCAGCCAAGTGTCAGAACGGGAACCTAAACGCCAGACGGCTTTCGACGGTGTAGGGCACGGCGGCGGGGCCACCGAGGATGGTGACGGTGGTGGAGCCGAGCGTCGATAGCGCTGTATCAATAGCGGTATCCCAGCCGGTGGGCGGCACGAGCAACATCGGACACCCAGATCGGCCGGCCACCGTGGCTCCCGCCAAAACGTCAGCGAACTGGGCGCCCGTGGCCACAAATAACCGGCCACTCGCACAGGGTGCGGCGAGCTTGGCGGCCGTTTCATAACGGGTAGTTCCGGCCACCCGACTGATTGTGCTACCCGGAACGGCGGCCGCGATCTGGTCAAACACCGCTCCGGTGACCGCTGCGGTTCCGCCCATCACGATCACTTGTGCTGGCTGGAGTCGTGCAAGTTCGGTGGCCACAGCAGTTGGCACCTGAGCGGCTGGTCCCGATCCAGGTACCAATAACACCGGCGCCCCGAATCCTCCCGCAGCAGATGCCGCAGCCAGCGCATCGGGTGCGCTCAGTCCGGTGGCCACGTACACCCGTGCGACCCCGGGGGTGAACAGATTCGCGGACACTGCAGCCGCGGTCTCATAACGGGTGTCGCCAAATCGGCGCGTCACCGTGGCCGAGGGCACCGCCTGTTGGACTGCGGTGGCCACACCCTCCGCAATGGCCCCGGTTCCGCCCACGATCACCACACGAGATGGTGCGAGGCGCTGCAACTGATCACGGGTAGATGCCGGGAGTTCGGTGGCCCTGGTCAACAGTACGGGGCCACCTTCGGCCACCGCTGCGGGCGCGGCGGCGAGCGCGTCCGGGAAACGCTCCCCACTCGCGAGATACACCACCGGCACCGGGCCTGCGTATTCACGTTGGGCGATCTGACTGGAGGTCACATAGCGGTCGGCCCCTTGGATGCGGGTGGTGTTATAAAAGCCCACGCCAAACGGGGAGAAACTGGTGGTGAAACCACATACCTGTGAGGTGGAGGTCACGACCCGACTGGTGATGTCGGTTCTGCCACTCGATCCGGTAAAACGGATCAGGCGCAGATCGCTTGCGCTGCGGCCCACCGCGCTCAGGTCTGCCGGGCGATACGGCAAGCAGACTTCCACTCGGGCAAAGGCCACTCCACCCGACGTGATCTCATAATGCCCAGCTAACAACACCGCACCGGTCATCCCGGTGACCGGTGCGGTGTCCACCCGGGAAATCGAGATCGTGCCCGCGGTGGTCACTCGTTCAAAACTCAGCCGGGCCGTACCTTCGGCCACGCTGCGGGTGATCACAAATGGCTCAGATCCACTTGTCAGACCCACGTTCAATGATTCGGTCCCGGTCAAGTTCGGGTTCAGATAGGCCATCCGGTTTGGTGATCCGGCATCGAGACCACCGAGCGCCCCGGAGGTTGACATCGTCTCCACGGAACTTCTGATGGACGCACCCGTGGCTGACGGGTTCAGCGCGATCAGCTGAGCGAGCACACCGGCCACATGAGGCGTGGCCATGGATGTGCCCGAAACGAGTTGGGACGCGCTCTCCGATCCGATCCAGGCCGAACGGATCGCTTCACCGGGAGCAAACAGGTCCACACACGCCCCGCGACGTGAGAAGGAGGCCATTTGGTCAGTTTGTGTGGAGGCCGCCACGGTCAGCACCTCAGGCATCTTGGCTGGCGACACCTGACAGGCGTCCACCACGCCCGTGTCGTCAATATTTCCGGCTGCTGCCACCACGATCAGACCGGCCTGCACCATGGCCGTGACATGTTGTTCGAGCAGAGTGCTCGCCGTCTGGCTCGCACCACCGATGCTGAGATTCACGACTGCGATCTGACCTTGGGCGGGTCCGCCCACGCCGTGTTGTTGGAGGATCCATTCCAGCCCTGCGGTCACGTTGGCACTCGAGGTTTGCTCACAATCTGCGTCGCTGGCATCAAAGACGCGAACCGGGACGATCACTGCCCCTTTGGCCACCCCATAAGTAGTCCCGGCGGCGGAGGCGGCCACATGGGTGCCGTGACCCTTACAGTCCTCGGTAGTGCCCCCGTAGGAGGAGAACCCGGGGAGCACCCGACCAGTCAGATCGCTATGGCCGGCATACACCCCGGAATCCACCACATAGATCCGCACGCCATTGGCAGTGACCGGATAACCAAACACGCCGTCCAGAGGCAGGTTGCGCTGGTCGATGCGGTCGAGACCCCACGACGGCGGAGAGTTCTGCTGCAAGGAGGCCGGCACCAACCATGACGGTTCAGCGTTGAGGTTTGGCTCCACTTGCATTGTGAGCGCCTGAGACCTCTCGATCCCAATGACATCTCGATGGGCGGCCAGCGCGCTGAGAACACCTGGGGGCGCAGTAATGACTGCCGCGTTCACAGCCACCGTGAAGACATGGCCGATCTCCACTCCCGCAAAACCGCTGATCACCTCGTTCGGATCGGCTCCCGCCACCAGCGTCATGATCGCCTCGAGCCGCTCAGTTGACGTACCGCCAACGGTCTGGCCGGCATTGGCCCGGATTGAATTGGCCCGGATTGAATGGTCCGGGATTGAAAGGAACGAACTGAGACCGAGAACCGCTGCAAGCAGGGAGCCAAGGAAAAAGTGGGGCCTCGAGCGACTCATGAGTGAAGCGTGAAACTACCTGACGGATCCGGATCTGTGGAGATCCCGAGGTCCTGATCACCTTCAGAACGCACCCGGTCTAGCCATCCCATCAAGATCGCCACCGCCCGCGGGTCATGGCGCAACCGATGACCTGCCCCTGGCAGCAAACACATTTCGGCCGATCCATGGGCTTGGGCGAGCTGACGCGAATCGCTGACCGGCACGCTTTCATCCTCTTCCCCGTGCATCACAAGCAGGGGGCGCGGAGCAAACCGCCGGGCAGCCACCGCTGGGCGGAAACGACGAAAAGCCCGGGACCAGTCATCCACGGAAACGGGAAAACCGGGGGTGCGAATCGCGCCGATATCGCGGGCGTGTTCAGCGAATCGACGGGGATGATCCGCCCAATCGTCAAAATCGGCCCGCGGGCTCAGCAGAGCAGCTGCGCTCACCCGAGGGTCATCGGCAGCCACACAGATGCCGAGCGACCCACCGGTGTTGGTGCCAACGAGCACGACCTCGCTCACCCCAGTGGAGGAGACCAAAAAGTCGATTGCACTGCGTAGATCGTCCACCCAGCCTTGGAGGGAGAAATCCCCGGTGCTCGTGCCACAACCCCGAAAGGTGAACGTCATCGCCGCATAGCCGAGGCTGTGGGCGATCCGATCGATTAGTTCGGGGAATGTGCCCGCAGATCGGCGCGCATCGAGCGGCCCGATCGGAAAGCCGTGGCATAACACGAGCCCTGTGGTGACCTCAGTGGTCCCGGCCGGGATCGCTAAATGACAGGCGAGGGTCTCTTTCGCACTGGTGAAACTCTGGTTCACGAGATCCATCCTCAACGGTTGGCGAACCCCATGGACGCTAGCGTGATCACGTGGATCGTGACCGGACTGTTCTTGTGACCGGAGGCGCCGGGTATATCGGGTCCCATACCGTGCGGGCCCTCCATGAGGCCGGTGTCCCCGTCGTGGTGGTGGACTCTTTGGAACTCGGCCGAGCCGATGCGGTGGGTCCGGTGGATCTTGTGGTGGGTGATATCGCCGATGGCGCTGTGATCCGCCAGGTCTGTGAGGACTATCAGGTGGGCGCAGTCGTGCATTTTGCGGCGTATAAGAATGTCGGCGAATCCATGACCGATCCCGGCAAGTATCTGCGAAATAATCTCACCGGCACCATCAACCTGCTCGAGGCCCTCACCGCCGCCGGAGTGGACGAGATCGTGTTCTCCTCCTCGTGTTCGGTGTATGGCACACCGGCGATCGTGCCGGTGGATGAGACAGCAGCGATCGCCCCGGAGAGCGTGTACGCCCAAACCAAAGCGACTATGGAAACCCTGCTCGATTGGTATTGCCGCACCAAAGGGGTGCGGTCGGTGTCGCTGCGCTATTTCAATGCGGCCGGGGCCAGCGCCGACGCGGTGATCGGCGAGGACTGGACCTACTCAATGAACCTCGTGCCCGTCGCGATCAGGTCTCTGTTGATTGGCGAGCCCGCCGAGTTAACAGTGTTTGGCGACGATTACCCGACCCCCGACGGCACCTGTGTGCGCGATTACATCCACGTGGACGATCTCGCTGCGGCGCATCTGAGGGCGCTGAGTTATCTCGCAGCCGGCGGCGTGACCACCGCCGTCAATGTTGGTACCGGCACCGGATCTTCGGTCCGTGAGGTACTCGCCGCGATTGAGGCGGTGGCAGGCCGGCCGGTACCCCATCGCATTGGCCCGCGCCGCGAGGGTGATCCGGTATCCACCTTTGCTGATCCACGTCGAGCCCGGGAACTTCTTGGCTGGGAAGCGACCCGCGATCTCGCCGAGGTCGTCGGGTCGGCCTATCGCTGGCATCTGGCCCAGGTGAATGAGCCAGAGTGAGCGAGCCAGAATGAACGAGCCAGAATCAGAGATCCGGGGAGAACCGTTACCGGCCCCGGTGGAACGCGCCATCACCCGCGCCCATCGGCCGTTGAACTGGCTGTGGAGTCGCGGCTTCCGGTTCTTATTCATCATCGATGCGCTCGCGCTGTTTGGCGCGATGGTGGTGATCAATCTCGCCCGGTTCGGCACCACCTGGCCCACATATCCGCTCAGCCATTACATGGTGGGCTTTTCGATTGCGACCGTGATCCATCTCGCCGTTGGGTACCTGACCGGACTGTATGAGCGTGACACCCGCCTCGGTGAAGGATCCTGGCTGCCGCGGGTCAGCGTGGCGATGGGGATCGGGGTGGCGATCCAAGGTCTGACCTTCGTGCTGACGGATCGCTATTTGATGCCCCGTCTCAATCTGTTGGTACTCGCAGTGGTTGGCACGGTGGTCTTGGCCGGATCCCGGGTGCTCAGTCGCCGCCTTGCGAACATGCGCCGCGGTCCGTCACGGGTGCTGCTCGTTGGATCTGATCGAGAGATCGCATTGGCCCGAGGACATTTTGATCTCGGTGGACCCGATGTCAACGATGCGGTCGTGGTCGGTTCCGTGCCTGACACTGCCGATCTGATCGCACAGGTGGAAGCTCTCGACGTCACCGAGGTGCTGCTGTTAGAGCCGGCGGCCTTTGAGACAGCGTTTCCTGAGCCGTTAACCTCGCTCGAGGCCCGTGGGGTCGGGGTGCACCAGCGTGTGGGCGCCCATGAGACCTTGCTCGGACTCCGCTCGGTCCGCCAGATCGCCGGCCTACCGTTCACCCGGTTACGGACCCATGCTCTCGCGGCTCATCAGTTGCGTCTCAAGCGCATCTTTGACCTGGTGCTCGTGATCACCACAGCGGTGATCTGGCTGCCGGTGATCGGTCTGCTCGCTGTGTATGTCCGGATTCGGGCCGGTGCGCCGGTGCTGTATCGCCAAGAACGCGTTGGCCATCGCGGCCACGGATTTATGGTGGCCAAGTTTCGCACCATGGTTCGCGACGCTGAGGCCGTGGGTGGGGCTCAACTCGCTGATCGCAATGACCCCCGGGTGGTGCCCGGTATGAAATGGATGCGCGCCACTCGTGCCGATGAACTCCCCCAGTTATGGAATGTGCTGCGCGGCGAGATGTCGGTGGTGGGGCCGCGACCCGAACGGCCCGAACTGATCGCCGAGTTTGAGCGGCGAGTACCCGGTTATGACCGCCGCCATCAGATGCCTCCCGGTGTCACCGGACTCGCCCAGGTGCACGGACGTTATGACACTGACCCGGTCTACAAACTCGGTTATGACTTGCAGTACATCGTGAACTGGTCACTTGTTGGTGATCTCCAACTCGTGGTCCGCACGATCTGGGTGGTGCTGACTCGCCGTGTCTGAGACCACACAAGATTTTCACTCTCTGCCATCGGTTTCGGTGATCATGCCGATCCGCAACGAGGCCGCCCACCTCACTGATTCGGTGGCGGCGGTGCTCGCCCAGGAATATGACGGGCCGCTCGAGATCTGTCTCGCGATCGCCCCGAGCACCGATGACACTGCCGCCGTGGCAGCGCGCCTCGCTGCAGCGGACTCCCGGATTGTGCTCGTAGAGAATCCGGCCGGGATCACCCCCACCGGACTAAACGCAGGAATTTCTGCGACCACCGGTGAGGTGGTGGTGCGAGTGGACGGCCATTGTTCTCTCAGCCCCGGCTATATCGCAATCGCCGTGGAGGTACTCGCAGCCACCGGTGCCGCCAATGTGGGCGGACGCCAAATGGCCGTTGGCGAGGATGTGTTCTCGAGGGCGGTGGCGGTCGCGATGACATCCACGTTTGGGACCGGAGGCGGAAGGCTGCACCTCGGAGGCACCCCCGGTCCCACCGACACGGTGTATCTCGGCGTGTTTCGCCGCGACGCGCTGATCGAGGTCGGCGGGTTTGCTGCTGATCTCGTGCGGAATCAGGACTACGAACTGAACATCCGCCTACGGGCGAGCGGCCATCAGGTGTGGTTTGATCCGCGCCTTACGGTGCGTTACACCCCGCGGAGCACCTGGTCCGGGCTCGCCCGGCAATACTTTGAATACGGCTGGTGGAAATGGGTGGTGGCACGCCGTCACCCTGGATCGTTAAAGGTCCGCCAGATCATCCCGGCCGTGGTCACCGCTCTCGTGATCGCCGGGACGATTGCCGGCATCACCGGTCCGGTGCGCCGCATCGCGGTGCTCGCTCCGCTCGGATATCTGATTGCGGTGGTGGCTGGCGCCGTGACCGCTCGCGCCGCATTCGCTGAGCGGTGCCGGTTACTGCTCGTATTCCCGACTATGCACCTCGCTTGGGGTGCAGGATTTTGGAAATCGGCCCTCACGCGGACACATAGGGCACACCGGAGTAACGCGAAATGATCGTTGAGACCGTTCGTGACGGTGTGGGCCGAGCGATCGGCCTCATCACCCGCACAGTGCTCGGCTCGCCGATCCTGCGCTCAGCGATCCGCATCATTCCCACCCCGATCAGGCGCCAGATCCCCCGGTGGGGACGCCGTCTGCGTCGAATGGAACTTGAATCGGGCCCCTATCCGGGACAACCCCGGGGAATCGCCCCCAGCGATCTTGCTTCTTTAGCCATCCCCTACGGGTACGAGATCGGCGAACGTTCCGGGATCGGAATCTTCGATGTGGATCGCAAACGCCCGACACGCATCCCCCGCAAGGTCAACGGTGTGGAGGTGCGCTATTTTCCTTCAGGGGTCCATTTGAACGATCCCAAAAATGTGGGGTGTGATCCAGCGCGAGATGCAGACCGATTTTTCCGCATGGTGCAACGGGTTCAGGTCATCGATGGGTCGGCCTGCACCTGGCCTGATGCTGAAACCCGGATCCGCATGTTGCGCGCCGCTGCCGCCTCAGGGACCCCGGTCGTGCTGGACCCAAACACCCCTGTCGATGAGGCGATGCCTTCTGCCTTGTGGGCCGCGATGAGCACCCACAGCACAGCAGAGCTCATCGCTGACGCCGAACTGCGCGACCTCATTGCGTGGCGCCAATGGCGAGCAGCACGTCCCGATGTGGCACCGGTCCCGGTCACGATTGTGATCGCGACCCGCCGGCCAGAGATGGTGGCGCGGTGGGCACCCCAGATCGCAGCCCAAACCCATCGCCCGCTCTCGGTGTCGGTGGCACTCCACGGCGACCAGTTCGGACCCGAGAGTGAGGCGCAGATCACCGCGCTCCTTAGAGATCATGAGGGAGATCATGAGGGAGATCATGAGGGTGATCACGAGTTAGTCGAGATTGCGGTGCACATCACCCGTTGTGGCTCAGATTTAGTGCTCGGAGAAGTCCTCAACGCGGCCACTGCGGTCGCAACAGGAGATCTGATCGTGAAATGGGACGACGACGATCTGTACTCACGTGAACATGTAGCCGATCTGGTGCGGACATGGGATACCACGGGAGCGATGCTCGTGGGTAAGGCCTGCGATTACGTGTACCTCAAAGGTTCCGATCTCACGGTGCGGCGCATTCAGGCTGCCCGTGAAGCGATGTCACGCACCATGGCCGGCGGCACCTTATGCATCGCCCGGGCTGATCTCGATCGGCTCGGTGGGTGGGACCGGGTCCCTTCGGGGGTGGATGTGGGCTTAATCGCCAAGGTCCAAGATGCAGGCGGTCTGGCCTACCGGGCGATGGGTTTCGGATACATGATGATCCGTGAGCCTTCCGGGCAGGGCCACACCTGGGATGTGCAGGACCAACATTTCCTGACCGAGAACACCCCTCACAGGACGGGCCTGCGGATCGATTGGGCTCAGATTGATGCTCCGGACGCTGCGGTTTCTACAGTGATCGATTCACCTGCGCACCCCGAGTGACCGCATCCGACGCAGATGTGCGTCAAACCCAAACCGTTCACGCACGAGCCGTTCCCCTCGCTGCACCATCTCCTCGTACAACGCGGCGTCGGCCATTAACTCGTTGACCCGGTTGAGGGCCTGATCGGGGGTGCAGGCGATCACCGCATCACCAAACACTCCAGCGAACCGGGAGTCGGTCACCACCGGCACCCCAACCGCCATCGCCTCGAGCAATGTCCGACCGAAGGCTTCAATCATGTCGGGATGGGGGAATGAGACAAACACATCCAGTTCGCTCAGCCACTGTGCGGGTGGGACCTCATCGAACTCCCAGATCCTCCAGTTCGCCGGAAGCGAACCGAGTCGTTCAGCGGCCACCGCTGCCCCGCCGAGGATTCGCACCTCCACATTCGGATCAGCCGGATAGACCTCTGTAATACCTTGTGCGGTGCTCGGCCATTTCCACTGTGAATCGCGTCCGTGACGCCCGATCCGCACGGGCCGGTCACCGCTTCCGGCGGGCCGCTCCTCGCGCCGCCAACGAGCCTGATCGATGATCTCCACCCAGTCATGTTCACCAAGTCGGACCTGCGCAATCTCCGACCCATGATGCGCGATCAACACCTCTCGGACCGCCGGGCCAGCGGGCATCCACAACGGTGCTCTGCCGAACACCCGGCGGACCTCTGCGTCCACTTGCTCAATTTCGTATACCAGCCGGCGATCTGATCCCGAGTACGAGGTCATCGGCGTCTGGTTCGCGACCATCACAATCTCACCGTGCACCGTGATGTCCGGGAACAGGTCGGGGATCTCCCGTGCAGTCGGCGGGTACTTAATCACCAAGAGATCGGTGGTGACTCGCTCGCCTGCGGTGATCAGTCGCGTCGAGGCTGAATGCACAGCGAGGAACTTCGGGTTCACGCCCTCGTCTGCGAACCGTGGATTGCGGTTGTGAATCAGGCCGGTGGTCAGACCATGGGACTCGTTCGCTTGGATCTCGGTGAGATTGGACGCCGTGGTGCCACCCGGAAGGCCGAGATCCGACATCAACACAACGTCGAGGTGATGGGTTGCGTCCCCGCGTCGTCGCACGAGCGGAGGAGCCGGAAACGGTGACCGATCATCACTGCGATGAAGTGGTAGATCCGCAGAGAACTCGGGATCTGAATGCCAGCGCCGATACGCATCCCCGTAGACCCGCCGCACCCCGGTGGAATGGCGATGCGATCCAAGTCCAGTCACCGAAGCCTGCGTCAATGAGGCCGAAGTGCGCAATGTCACCGCCAACGGGGCTTGTTGATGGATGTGGACCACCGCTGCTCGCCCAAAATGCGCCCGCAGCCGTCCGAGCATCTCTGAGTCCCCCTCCACCACCACATCGTCCCAGGGCCCCACTGCATCGAGCGCGCTGCGGCGCAGCATCAGCGAGGAGTAGTTCATTCCGCACACATCGCTGTGGCGGGTGCCGCGCCGGAGGAGATACAGATCTTGGGTGCTGCGGACCATTGAGGTCAGGTTCGCGATGACCTCAGGATGATCCACAAGATGCTGGGCCTGGGCGGCGATCTTTTCGCAGTGGGCCCAGTCATCGGCATCGTTCACCGTTATCAGTTCACCGCGAGCTGCACTCAGGCCGGTATTCCGCGCCCGATAAGCGCCTCCGTTTTCGGTGCGTCGGATCAGTCTCACCCGCGGATCTTCAGCGGCAATCCGTTCAACCACCTCCACTGTGGCATCGCTGGATACATCGTCCACGACCAGGATCTCAAGGTTGGTCCACGTCTGGGTGCGCAATGAATCGAGGGCGATCCCAATCGTGTCCTGGGCATTAAAGGTGGGGACGATCACGGTGACCAGAACCTGCCCGAACCCGATCTGACCGGGCCCGACCTGGCCAGACCCGGGTGTGGATATCAGATCACCGATCTCGGTTCCTCGAGCGCTCACCGGCCCAAACCCGCTACTCGCAAGCGCCGTAGTGATCACTGTGAGCCGACCATCGAGCGGGCCGGTATTTGCAAGCAGGTAACGCTGATGCGGGTCATCGGCCATCGCAGTCTGGACCGAGGGTGGAATCGCAATGGCTGTGAGGTCACCATTCATCATCCCCACCTCAATCGCTAAGGCCCAGTACTCAGCGAGGTCTGTAGCGCCCGAACATGCCGCCAACATCTGTTGGGCTGTGTCGGCGGTGCCGGCCTGAATCGCGAGGTCGATGAGCGCCAAGCCGGCGTCGCGGCGTTGTGTGGCGGAGCCTTCGGCGCCATCGCGCAGGTCCATCAGACGCTGCATCCCCCGCACCTCATGGCCTTCGGCCACCCGATTCACTAAACGGGCTACACCGCGTGATCGGTCCTCATAACGATCGGCCTTACGGGAACCGCCGAGGCCAGCGCGTGCCACAAGGCGTCGAATCAATGTCCGTGAACGCCAGACCTCTAAGGCCACAACGGCCAACAGGCCGCACACCAAACTCCCGGCGGCAAGCCCAAAAGCCATACCGGGGCGCCCAGAGGCTGCGATGGCCACGAGACCTAGGCCAATCACAGTCAAAAACCCAATCTTTTTGGGCCCGAATCGTAGAGATCGGTACAGGGTGCGCCGTGCGAAATTTCGCAGTTCGGACACCACTGCAGCACGTTCCGTGGAGCTGAGTCGGGGCACGCTCGGATCGTAGTCCCGGCCTCGGGTGACAGCGATATCTCCGATATTGGGTTACGCTTTGTCTCGTACGGCATTGACGACCGGATTGGGGTGCTCACTGTGCTCAGAGTTGACGACATTGAGATCATCAAATCTTTCCAGGACGGCAACCTTGGCGCGTTTGATGAGGTGGTTGCTGAGTTCCGTGATTCCCTGATCCGTCACGCCATCCGCCGCTTGCACGATGTGTCTGCCGCCGAGGATGCGGTACAGGAAACCTTCGTGCGGGCGTTTCGTTCCTTTGATCGGCTCCATGAGGCGAGCCGGATCGGTCCTTGGCTCCATCACATCTTGGCCAACGTGTGTATTGACGAGGCGAACCGTCGTCGCCGTGATGCCGATAAGACCGAGCGGGCCGGAGCAGACCCTTTCGCCCGTCGTTCCGCCCCCGGAGTTGAGCAGGTCCTCGATCTCGATGTTGACTCCGCCCCGTTAGCCGATGCGATCGGGACGTTGTCCTCGAGCTATCAAGAGGCGCTGCAGTTGCGGTTTGTGGACGAACTCTCCTATGAGGAGATGGCGGTTGTTGCTGGCACCACCGAACAAAATGTGCGGGCGCGAGTCTCCCGTGCCCGCACCGCAATGAAGATCGCCCTGCGCGGCGTGGCGGTATTCCCGGCGCTGCTGGCGGGATTCATGGTCCGGCGTGGCACTAAATCAACTGCCCTCGCCGAGCGGGCCATCGAACGCGCTGACACCACGCAACGCTTGGCCTCCACGGCTGAATCCACGGTGGTGATCTCCAAGTTCGCAACCCAGATGGCCCCCGCCATCGAAGCGGTGAACACGATCGCAATTTCGGCGCAAAGTGCCGCACCGTCCATCTCCAAGGCGGCGATCGGGATCGGAGCGATTGCGCTCGCTGCGGTCTCCGCTAACCCGGAACGCTCCACGGTGATCCCGCCCGCCCCAACTCCGATCGTGATGCAGGTAGAGGAACCGGCTGCTACAGAAGTGCAGATCGCGGTGCCGGCACCGATCACCCCAGCAGGTGATGCTGCAGCTGAGACGCCCCTTCGGCTCGCTGCGGAGAACCTCGGATCTTCGGACTCTGGATCACAAGTCTTGACGCCCGCCACCGATGCTGACTCTGCACCAATGCGTGCGGCGGTGGAACCAACATCTCCTGGATCTGCTTCTGGCTCAACCAGCTCTGGCTCAAACAGCTCTGGGGCCACTGACTCAGATTCTCCCACTTCGCCAGACTCACCCACCGCTGAAGCACCTGAGCCTGTGGTTCTCCAAGGCGGAACCGCCACCGCCTTATCGGTGCAGTTCGCTGAGGTTGGTGTGCGCACCGATTTCACCGGGCAGTTGAGCCTGAACGTGGACGGGGTCACCTCGGTGACAGCGTTTAGTGGTCGCTGGTCCATCGATACCGAAACTGATCGCACCGGCGGACATCGTCTGAGTGGTGTGGTGACGATGACGATCGGTGGATCGGTAGTGGAGATCCGTCTCGCCGGTCATGCCCAGGCGAATCCTGAAGCAGATGAACCGAGGACGATCAGCGGCATGTTCCGCATTACCAACGGTGAGGCTGCCGGTCTGGTGGAAGCAGGCACCTTCGCAGGATCCTTCGGTCCGGGAACACTGGTTCTTCAGCTCACCTCATGACCACAAGGTTGCGCAGTGGTGCGGCAAAAAATCTGTTGACGCTGTGCTCTCTCACCGCTATTGCAGCGCTCGCCGCATCGGTGACCATGGCCTCGCCGGTACGCGCCGAACCCTTACCGCCCGCACCCTGGCCAGATACTGCTCTCGCCCGCCCGAGGATGGAAGCCACAGCTCACACGCTGAGACTGTTCGGTGCGGATCGCTATCAGACCGGCTTGGCGATTGCGCTCAGTATGCGTGGGCAGGGCACCTATCCCTTTGGAACCACCGACCGCTCCTCCGGTGGGGCCACATCGCTCGGTGCGGCCTCCAACTGGTGGGGAGCACGATCCTGCCCCCGGGCCGTGATCGTGGTGGCCGGGGACTCCCCCGCCGATGCGCTCTCGGCTGCTGCGCTGTCTGATCCCACCGGAAACTCCACCGAACCGTTCCTGCAGCGCACCGCTGCTGCTGACCCGCTGTTTGATCCGATCGGTGGGTTTAGCCGGGTGGATACCGATGCTGCCCCGGTCCTCGTGACTCGGTCCGCCCGGTCTGGTGCCACGGCGCTATCGCCGGCTACCCGCATCGCCGCCCAAGATTTTCGTTCCGGGGGTTGCACTACAGCCCGCCAAGCCATCGTGGTCGGCGGGACTGCGGCAGTGCCCGCCGAGGTAGATACTGAGCTCGTCTCTATTGGCTACTCCGAGGTGTTTCGGGTGGCCGGGTTAACTCGCTACACCACCGCAGCGCTGATCGCTCAAAGCCTCGGCACCGCCGGACGTCCGGCCGGGGCCACCACCTGTGCGGATCCCAGCGCCGAAGACGGTGCAGTCCGCATGACTTTCGTCGCTAACTCGGTGATCGAATATCGGCCCGCTGCCGATCAATGCCAACTGCTCGGACGCACCGTGGTCCTCGCCGATGGTCTGACCGGGACCGATGCGTTAGCGGCAGGGTGGTGGACCGGATTTTGGCAGGTGCCTGTGCTGTTACATGACGGCTCGGCGGCGCTACCGATGCCCACCGTTGAAGCGCTCACCACGATGGACGTGGACAATCTGATCATCCTCGGCGGTACGGAACGGATCTCGGCCACGGTGGCTGC
>JAGYKR010000007.1 GCA_018401375.1 Ilumatobacteraceae bacterium
GTGGAGAAACCGGATCTCCACTCCGAGTTCCACCTCTTCGATGGACTCGGTCTCCAACAGATAGGGCCCGACGCGCCAGTACTGCTCAGGGGGATCAATCATCTGATCATCGATCCATCCGCTCCCTGGGGTCTGTAACAGCGGATGATTTAAAAAGAACGAGAAGCGGCCACCGGGGGCCAGCACCCGAGCGACCTCAGCGATCGCCCCATCGAGATCGTCAATGTGTTCAAACACCAAACAGGCCACTGCCCCATCGCAGGACCCGGTGGCCAAAGGCAAGGCGGCTGCGCCCGCCCGGGCATAGCCGGGCCCACCGGCACGGTTGTGTGCCACCGAGATCTGATTCCATGTGGGGTCCACGCCCACCACCTGTGCACCCGCCTCAGCGAGCAGACGTGAGATCTGCCCGTCCCCACAACCGATGTCCACAATCCTCGTGGAATCCGCCATCTCACTCAGGGCTAAGGGCAGGATCTGCTCGGTGTACTCAGGATCCGCCCCATCGGTGAATCCCTGAATCCACCACTCTGCGTGGGTCTCCCAGAGGTCCTCATCAGGCTGTTCAGGCATGGCCGTAGGCTACGGTCACATCATGCGCTTCTCGGTCTGGTCCTCTCCCACCCGCAGTATCAACGAGATCCTCGACATCGCCAAGATGGCCGACGACAACGACTGGCATGGGGTCTGGTTTGCCGATCACTACATGCCCAACACCGAGGACGGATCCATCTCCGACGGTGACACCCATGAGGCATGGGGTGTGCTCCCGGCGATTGCGGCCACCACATCCCGGGTCCGGCTCGGACCGTTGGTGTCACCCACCTCGGTACATCATCCAGCGTTGTTAGCTAACCGGGCGATCACCATCGACCACATCTCCAACGGACGATTTGTACTCGGTCTCGGCGCCGGATGGCAGATCAACGAGCACCGGGCCTACGGGATCGAGTTGGAGCCGCCCCGCCAGCGTGTGGACCGTTTCGCTGAAGCTTTGCAGATCATCAAAATGATGATGGCCGAGCCGCGCACCACATTTGATGGGGATTTCTACCACATCACCGACGCCCCCTGTCAGCCCAAAGCGATTCAGGCTTCCATCCCGATTCTGGTGGGTACCGGCGGGTCACGGATGATGCGGCTCACCGCTCGTTATGCCGACGAGTGGAACACATGGGGCAGTCCGGCCACTGTGGCGGACCGGTTGAGCGGGTTTATGCAGTCCTGCGAGACAGTGGCCCGTGACCCCGACACCATCTGGACCTCTGCCCAGACGCTGATGTTCATTACCGATTCCAAAGAAGCCACCGAGAAAGCCCTTGCTGCTGCACCTGCGGGCCGGGCGGTAGCGGGCTCCGTGCCCGAACTCGTGGAGATCGTCGGACAGTTCGCTGACCTCGGAATTGATGAGCTGATCATTCCGGACTTCAGCCTCGGCAAAGAGCCCGCTCAACGGCGTGAGGCCTTTGAGATGATCCGGGCCGAGATCATGCCCAGTTATCTCTGACCGGCAGCGGCTATCAGCAGCGGTTGTCGGGGATAACTGCTCAGGGATGGAACTTGGCGTGAATGGCGCGGGCCACCTGCTCTGGCAGGAACGATAAAGCCAACAAATCCTCAAGGGTGGCCTTCTTCACGGCGTTCACCCCGCCCATCGCCTTGGTCAGTTTGAGGCGTCGGGCCTCACCGAGTCCAGGGATCCCATCGAGCGCACTGCTGGTCATCCGTTTGGCCCGCCGTTCGCGATGGAAGGTATTTGCGAAACGGTGCGCCTCATCGCGAATACGTTGCAACATAAACAACGCTTCGGACCCCCGCGGGATCTCCACCGGTTCGGAACGCCCCGAGACATACACCTCTTCAAATCTTTTCGCGAGGCCCACCACCGGGATCTCATCGGTGAGACCGAGCGCATCCACCACCCGTTGGGCCACCGACAACTGCCCTTTGCCGCCGTCTACCACGATGAGTTGGGGCGGGTAGGCAAACTTGCCGGGTCGCCGAACACTCTGCTGATCACTGCCCTGTTGATCAATACCCTGTTGACCTGCATCAGTGGAATCACCATCCAACGGATCACTACCTGTGGGACCAGCATCACCGCTTTGGTCCAGATAGGCCGTGAGACGCCGGGTCAGCACCTCTTCCATCGCTGCGTAATCATCGTTGCCTTCCACAGAGTTCACTTTGAAACGGCGGTACTCCCGGCGATTCGGTAAGCCGTCTTCGAGCACCACCATGGAGCCCACATAGTCGGTGCCCTGCAGATGCGCCATGTCATAACACTCGATCCGCAACGGAGCCTCGGCGAGACCGAGCAGGTCCTGCAGTTCCGTGAGCGCCCGACTGCGACTGTTGTGGTCACTGGCTCGTCGCAGACGATGACGCATGAACTCATCGGAGGCATTACGTGTCACCGTTTCCAGCAAGGTCTTTTTGTCGCCACGTTGGGGAACCCGGATCTGCACTCGGGTGCCGCGCTCGGCGCTCAACCATTCCTCATAGGTCGCGAGATCCGCTGGCGCAGACGGCACGAGCACCTGTTGGGGCACCCTAGAGGAGGGCGTTCGCCATAGAGATGTTCAAGGATCCGGTCCACGGTCTGACCGGCGCTCAGATCCTCCACCTTGTCCATGATGAAACCCTTGCGACCCACCACGTCCTTTGCGGACATGGAATACCTGCACCGCGGCTTCGAGCTCGTCCTCGGCCAGACCGATCAGATCCAGATCCTCATCGCGTTCGGCCACCATTTGCTGTTTTCCACTGCCCGCCGCACCGCATCCAAGCGGTCCCGAAGACGAGCAGCCTTCTCAAAATCCAGCTCCGCCGCTGCGGCACGCATCTCGGCCTTCGAGCCGTTTCAGGATCTCGTCGGTGTCCCCGTCTAAAATTCGCACAGTTCGGTGACCAGCTGACGGTAGGGCATCTCTTCGATCTCGCCCACACAAGGTCCGGCGCACTTTTTCGATGTGAAACAAAAGGCAGGGCCGGCCTAGGCGCTCATGCTGATTGAACTTGGCGGGCGAGCAGGTCCGGATCGGGAAACTTCGCAACAACAGATCCAAGGTTTCGCGGATCGCGTAGGCCTGCGCATACGGTCCGAAATAGCGGTACCCGCACGCTTGTGGCCGCGCATCACGGTGGCCCGGGCCATTTTTCCCCGGTGGTCACCGCCAGATACGGATAACTCTTATCGTCGCATCCGCACGTTAAAGCGAGGCCGATGCTCCTTAATTAGGGAGTATTCGAGCATCAGCGCTTCCACCTCGTTACGCACGATGGTCCATTCCACCGACGTAGCCGTGGAGACCATCTGCGCTGTGCGAGGGTGCAAGGTCCGGGGATCAGCGAAATAGTTGGAGAGCCGCTGCCGAAGATTCGCGGCCTTCCCCACATAGATCACCCGGCCTTGGGCGTCCTTAAACTGATACGAACCCGGATCCTCGGGGATTGTGCCGGTCTCAGGACGCCTCAGCATGGTGAGATCAGGATACGGTTGCAGGCAATGGCCGGTCGTTTCTCTTTCAAATGCCTGAACGCCGTGGATATTCCACACCTTGGTTCACTCTTGGTCAGCTTGAGGTGACCACCACCGTGTTCGCCACCTTGGCTGGGGCGATCTCGATGATCATGTGGTCAATCAGCCCGCCGCTCGTTCGGGCGATGGCGCTGCTCCCGACCGGGTCACGAGAGGTGAAGTGTGGAGGCTGTTCACCTGGCCGCTCGTAACCGCCCTGACCTGTGGACGATCATCGGACTGGCGATCTTTGGTACTTCGGCCGCGAACTGGAATCGATCACCGGACGTAACCGGTACGCATGGTTCCTCGGGATTTTGACTGTGGTGCGGCAGTGGTCGCCACGTTTTTGTCGGTGCCACAGGCCGGGTTTCGGCCGTTGCAGTTCTCAATCTTTCTCGTGTTCATCGCTCAGAATCCGATGGCCCGGTTCTTCTTTGGGATTCCGGCCTGGGCGCTCGGAGCGATGTTTTGATGCTCGAAATCCTGCAGTTAGTGGGACTCCGCCTCGGGCGCAGCATCGTGTTTTTGTTCGTCAGTCTGGCCACCGCAGCGATTGCAGCACGTAGCTACGGGCTGATGGAACGTCTCAGCTTCATTCCCACTGTGGCCTTACCCGGTTCGGGCCCGCACCAAAAAGAGTGCTTCCTCCCCGTAAACCGGCCAAACAGCCCAAGGCCCGCAAGCGTGCCGACAAGATCGTCCAAGGACCATGGGACGCACCCACCGGATCGGGGCCTACTGATCGCAGCGTCCTCCAAAAGAGATGGACGGACTCCCGACAAAATCTCCGCTCAAGGTATGGACGCGTTGAGTCTCGATGAGAAGCGTCGGCTTAACGAACTCTCAAAGCTGTTGCGCTGACTCGAGGCGCCGACGACGGCTTTTGGCCTGCACCATCCACGCGTAGATCAACAGCACAGCCGCGAGACCGGTGGCGAGGTCTGCCAGCAGATGGAAGCCCAGCGAGGCTTTAACGAAACCCGATCCGAACGCAGCGGTTGCACCACACAAACTCATCGTGAGATCCCCGGTGCCTTGGGCGGCCACTCGGGCGTGATCAGGCACAGAAGATGTCAAGAGCGTGGTGCCCGAGATCAGGCCGATGTTCCAGCCGAGACCGAGCAGGAACAACCCGAGGAACATGAGGAACGGCACGTAACCGGCGATCACCGATACCAAGGTGCCCGAACCGAGGACCACGGCCCCGTATTGGACGGCGCGCACCGGGCCGATCCGGTCCACAAACTTTCCGACCAGCGGTGCGAGACCGAACATCCCGAGAATGTGCACGGCGATCACAAGTGCTGACAGATCCGCATGACCGTGGTCTTTCATGTGGGCGGGGGTCATCGTCATCACTGCGACCATCGCCGCTTGGGACCCGGCCATCGCCGCCAGACCGAGCACCGCCATCGGTGATGCACGGATCTCACCAAAAGACACCTTCACGGCCCGTAACGGTCGCGCCCGTTCCGCTGTGGGATCGGTGCCACCGGTGATCACGAGCGGGTCCGGGCGTAACCGGAACCACACGATCACCGCCGAAAGGGAAAACAAGCCCGCTGCCACGAGATACGGACCGATCAGATCGCGCAATCCGAGAGACTCAGCAAAGCGCTTAGCGACCGGGGTGAGCACCGGGCCAAATACGGCGCCGAGAGTTCCGATCCAGACGATCGCCGCCACCGATTGGGCCCGATGAGAAGGCAGGGCCAGATCGGTGGCCACATAGCGGCCCTGCAAAGTCGCAGCCTGCCCGGCTCCAAACAGCACGAGCCCACCGAGGAACAGCCAGAACGCGCCGATCTGCCCACCGAGAGCGGCGGTGAGTGAACCGATCACCGCAACACCGAAAGCCACCACCAGACCGGGGCGACGGCCACGACGTTTCATGGTGGCGGCCAATGGCACAGCGGTGATAGCGGCACCAGCGGTGAATGCCGCACCGCCAAGTCCCGCCCATCGGTCAGATCCCAACAGGTCACTGGCCAACAAAGTAACCACGGCAACTGATCCGGCCACTGCGGCCTGACCGGGGACCTGAGAGAACCTCAACGTGGTGAGGGTGCGCCGCTGCAGACGCTCCCGTTCCGGCTCTCCTAATGCGGCAAGCCCAGCGGGAATCTCGTCTGCGGTAGTGGTCATGGAAGCAATGATCGCAGGAAGAACCCGGTATGGCTGCCATCGGTGGCGGCCACGGTCTCTGGGGTGCCTTCAGCGATGATCCTTCCGCCACCGGTCCCGCCTTCGGGTCCGAGGTCAATGAGCCAGTCAGCGGTCTTGATCACATCGAGGTTGTGTTCAATCACGAGCACCGTGTTGCCCTGATCAACGAGTCGTGACAGCACCGTTAACAATCGGCGCACATCTTCAAAGTGCAGACCAGTGGTCGGTTCATCGAGCAAATAGATCGTGTGGCCGGTGGAACGCTTCGCGAGTTCGGAGGCGAGTTTGACGCGCTGCGCCTCACCACCGGACAAGGTGGGAGCCGACTGACCGAGACGCACATAGCCAAGGCCTACATCGCACAAGGTCTGCATATGACGGGCGATGGCCGGCTGGTTAGAGAAAAACTCCACCGCATCGGCGATCGGCATGTCCAACACGTCAGAAATGTTGCGACCCTTAAACTCCACGTCCAAGGTGTCGCGGTTATAGCGAGCCCCCTTACAGACCTCACAGGGCACATACACATCCGGCAAGAAGTGCATCTCGATTTTGATGGTGCAGTCTCCCACTGCAGGCCTCGCAGCGACCACCCTTGACGTTGAAGCTGAACCGTCCGGGCATGTAACCGCGGACCTTGGCTTCATTGGTGGAAGCGAACAGTTTGCGGATGTGATCAAACACCCCGGTGTAGGTAGCCGGGTTAGAACGCGGGGTCCGGCCGATCGGTGACTGATCCATGTCGATCACCTTGTCAAGGAACTGAATCCCCTCAATGCGGGTGTGGCGCCCGGCCGGCAGTTTGGATTTGTAGATCTGCTGCATCAAAACGGGGAGCAGAATGTCGCGAATCAAAGTGGACTTACCCGAACCCGACACGCCGGTGACCGCGACAAAACAGCCCAATGGAACATCCACTGTGACGTTGTCCAAATTGTGTTCACGGGCCCCGATGATGCGCAGATGATCGCCTTGGGGTGTGCGGCGACTGCCGGGAACCGGGATCGAACGGGCGCCCGAAAGATACTGCCCGGTGACCGATTCTTTGACCTTGACAAGACCCGACACCGGCCCTGAGTACACCACTTCACCGCCGTGCTCACCGGCCCCTGGTC
Source organism: Ilumatobacteraceae bacterium (assembly GCA_018401375.1). Lineage (GTDB taxonomy): Bacteria > Actinomycetota > Acidimicrobiia > Acidimicrobiales > Ilumatobacteraceae > M30B72. The sequence continues at coordinate 6,805 of JAGYKR010000007.1, forward strand.
CGATGTCCACGATCCAGTCCGACTCGCGGATGGTTTCCTCATCGTGTTCCACCACGATCACGGTGTTACCGAGGTCGCGCAGGCGGGTCAACGTGTCGATGAGGCGCCGGTTATCGCGTTGGTGGAGGCCGATTGAGGGTTCGTCGAGCACGTATAAGGTACCCACCAATCCCGAGCCGATCTGGCTGGCGAGACGGATCCGCTGGGCCTCACCGCCGGCCAGCGTGCCAGCAGAACGCGCCAAGGTCAGATAGTCGAGCCCCACATCGAGCAGGAAACCCAACCGGGCATTGATTTCTTTTGTGACCCGCTCAGCGATCAAACGGTCCCGTTCGGAAAGTTCCAGACCAGCGAGGAACGTGGCTGACTCACCGATCGGCATCCCGCACACCTCAGAGATGTGCAGGCCATTGATAGTCACCGCCAGAGAGGAGGGCTTGAGCCGGGCCCCTTCGCATACCGAGCAGGGCACCTCGCGCATGTAGCCCTCAAACTGTTCGCGAGTCCAGTCACTTTCTGCGGATTCGTGACGTCGCGAGATCCATGGGATCACACCTTCGTATTCACTCGAGTAGGTCCGCACTCGGCCGTAGCGATTCTTATAACGAACGGTCAGTTTTTCGCCGGTCCCATGCAGGATCATCTTTTGTTTCTTGGCGGTCAGCGTGTGCCAAGGCGCATCCAGATCAATGTCATGTTCCTCGGCCACCGTTTCGAGCAGGCGAGCGAAGTACTGGGTGTGCGCGCTGCGCCACGGAGCGATCGCTCCACCGGCCAAAGACAGATCCGGGTCAGGGATGACGAGTTCGGGGTCCACCTCATAGGTGGTGCCCAAACCGTCACAGGTGGGACACGCGCCATAGGGCGAGTTAAAAGAGAAGTTCCGGGGGGCAGGCTCCTCGTAGCTCACACCGCAGACCGAGCAAGCCAGATGCTGGCTAAACGTCAAAGTGTCATTACCGATGGAGCCGCCATCAGCGGGGTCCACCGCCTCGCCGTCGGGGTCACCCGAACGCGAGACAAGTTCCACTTCGGCTACGCCATCGGCCAGTGACAGCGCTGTTTCGAGGGAGTCGGTCAGACGTCGCTCGATGCCTTCTTTGAGGACGAGGCGATCGACCACGATCTCAATCTTGTGTTGTTCATAGCGTGCGAGACGTTCGGGACGTTCCAAAAACTCATCGATCTGCACGGTCTCGCCGTCAATCCGGGCTCGCACATAGCCCTGGCCAGCAAGATCCTGCAACAACGTGTCGTATTCACCTTTGCGACCGCGCACCACCGGGGCGAGCACTTGGAACCGGGTACCTTCGGGAAGTTCGAGGATCCGGTCCACAATCTGCTGAGGGGTTTGGCGCTGAAGACGGGTCCCGTCGGTTGGGCAATGCTGCACTCCAATCCGGGCATACAACAACCGCAAATAGTCATAGACCTCAGTGATGGTGCCGACAGTGGAGCGCGGGTTCCGACTGGCGGACTTTTGGTCGATGGAGATCGCCGGAGACAAACCCTCAATCACGTCCACATCGGGCTTATCCATCTGACCGAGGAACTGGCGCGCATAGGAGCTGAGCGACTCCACATAGCGGCGCTGGCCCTCCGCGTAGATCGTGTCAAACGCGAGAGATGACTTGCCAGAACCCGACAAACCGGTAAACACAATCAGCCGATCCCGAGGAATCTCGAGGCTGACGTTCTTCAGATTGTGCTCGCGAGCACCGCGAACGATGATCTGCGGCAGGTCAGCCTGAGCCCGAGTGGAACTCGCAGCAGGCTTCTTGTTCGGGGCGGACTTCCGGGGGGCCATCGCAGCGCAGGATATCAGCGAACATATGTTCCACGGGGGTTCTGCGAGCAGATGCTGCGATCACACAGCATCGCGTAGTTCCCGTTTGAGCTCGTTGATCTCATCTCGTAGACGGGCCGCATACTCAAACTTGAGATCAGTGGCCGCCTCATGCATTTCTTCTTCAAGGGTCTGAATCAGTCGGGTCAGCTCCTGCTCAGGCAAAGAGGACAACTCCCGACGCACCTTGGCCCGCTCGCGTTCGGGTTGGCGACGCCGATCCTTGCCGGGCACCGGTGATCCGGAATCCGGGCGCAGCATGGACAAGATGTCCCCCACCGCTTTGCGGATGGTCTGCGGATTGATGCCGTGCTCAAGGTTGTAGGCGATCTGAAGTTGGCGACGACGTTGGGTTTCAGAGATCGCACGCCGCATGGATTCGGTCACCCGATCCGCGTACATCACCACCTGGCCATCCACGTTGCGCGCCGCCCGACCGATCATCTGGATCAGCGAGGTCTCCGAACGCAAAAAGCCCTCTTTGTCGGCATCGAGGATCAACACCAATGACACCTCGGGAAGATCGAGTCCCTCACGCAACAAGTTGATCCCTACGAGCACATCAAACTCACCGAGCCGCAGACCGCGCAGGATCTCGATCCGCTGGATGGTGTCAATATTGGAATGCAGGTACCTGACCCGCAGACCGCGTTCCAACAGATAGTCGGTGAGATCTTCCGCCATCTTTTTGGTCAAGGTGGTCACGAGCACCCGATCGCCGCGCAGCACTCGGTCCTGCACCATCTCCATCAGATCATCAATCTGACCCTTCGTGGGTTTGACGATCACCTCGGGGTCCACGAGGCCGGTGGGACGCACGATCTGTTGGACTACTTGGGTAGAGATCCCGATCTCATATTTGCTTGGGGTGGCGGACAAGAACACGCACTGATGTACCCGTTCCACCACCTCGTCAAAGGTCAGCGGACGATTCTCTCGGGCCGAAGGCAAACGGAACCCGTGCTCCACGAGCACGTTTTTGCGGCTGCGATCCCCGGCGAACTGTCCGTGTAACTGCGGGACCGCCACATGGCTCTCATCGATGACGAGCAGATAATCGTCGGGGAAGTAATCGAGCAAGGTGAATGGCGGCTCACCGATCTCACGGCCATCAATGTGCATCGAGTAGTTCTCAATCCCGTTGCAGTATCCGATTTCAGCCATCATCTCGAGGTCATATTGGGTGCGCATCCGCAGGCGCTGACTCTCCAGAAGCTTGCCTTCTTTTTCAAACTCGGCCAGACGGCCTTGGAGTTCGGCCTCGATTCGCGTCATCGCTAACCGCATCCGCTCATCCCCGGCCACATAGTGGGTGGCAGGGAACACCACGGTGCGGCGTAGATCACTGAGGGTTTCCCCCGTGAGCGGGTCAATCATGGTGAGGCGCTCCACCGTGTCGCCAAACATCTCGATCCGCAACACCGATTCCTCGTAGGCCGGATGCACCTCAATGGTGTCACCGCGCACCCGGAACTTGCCGCGACCGAGCGTCAGATCGTTGCGGTCATATTGAAGATCCACCAGTCGACGCAGGATTGAGCGCATGTCGTAATCAACATCCACCACAAGGTCCAATAGTTGACCGCGATATTCCTCGGGGTTACCCATGCCGTAGATGCATGACACCGAAGCAACCACGATCACATCGCGTCGGGTGAGGAGCGCCGCCGTGGTGGAGTGGCGAAGCCGGTCGATCTCATCGTTAATCGATGAGTCCTTCTCAATGAAGGTGTCGCTGGAGGGGATGTACGCCTCTGGCTGGTAGTAGTCGTAATAGGAAACGAAATATTCCACCCGGTTATCCGGGAAGAACTCTTTCATCTCCTGGGCTAACTGGGCCGCGAGGCTTTTATTTGGGGCGAGGATCAGCGTGGGGCGCTGCACCTTTTCGATAGTCCACGCAATGGTGGCGGATTTACCCGAACCGGTAATGCCGAGCAGGGTCTGGAACCGTTCCCCACGGTCGATCCCCGCCGAAAGCTGATCGATGGCTTCGGGCTGATCGCCGGCTGGCGCGTAATCGGCCACCACCCGAAAGGCCACAGCCTCCCCGGTGGCGCTCATGATCGGGAAGCGGCCAAAGTCACGAGTTCGGCCCAGACCTCCGCCACTCGTTCCTCTAAGGCGGCTGTGTCCCCGGAGTTATCGATCACATGGGTGGCGATGGCCAGACGATCCTCACGGGTGGCCTGACGAGATACCCGGGCCCGAGCGTCAGCCTCATCCATTCCCCGATGGGCAACCACCCGCGAGATCGCGATCTCCGGGTCCACGTCTACGACCAAGGTGGCGTCCAGATCTGATCGCGGGTTCTCTGTAAGCAGCGGGAAATCCAAGACGACGATCCGATCGGTCGCCGAATGCACATTGATCTGCGCTGCGATCTCGGCCTGCATGGCCGGATGAACGATCGTGTTCAAGTCTTTCAGCGCAGCGGGATCAGCGAACACGATCTCGGCAACCGCAGAACGAATCAGACCCTGATGTTCGTCAAGGATGCCCGAGCCGAAACGCTCTGCCATGGCCAACACCACCGGCGTGCCGGGTCCTTGTAAGTCCCGGGCAATCTGATCGGCGTCGACGATGGCTGCGCCCCGTTGGGCGAGCATCGCCGACACCGTCGATTTACCAGCACCGATTCCCCCGGTCAGGCCCACGATGATCATGTCAGCCGACCAGGGAAAGAGTCACTCGGTGATCTGCTCTGCAGGCACTTCTTCTGCAGGCACCTCTTCTATCGGGGCGCCTTCAGCAGAGCCTTCTTCAGCAGAGGCTTCTTCAGCAATGTCGAGTCCCGCAAGATCAATGGGGGCAACCACAGAGGTGTCACCGGTCGCTTCGGCGTACTCCGCCCATGCGGCCTCGACCTCGTCAGGGTTACCAGCGGCCCAGTTACCGTGCTCGTCCACCTCGAAGTGCTGACGGTATTCCTCAGCGAGCTCGCCACCTTCGGCGGCCTGCTTAATCGACAGGCTGATCCGACGACGGGGTAGGTCCAGATCGATGATCTTGACCCACAGTTCCTCACCGGGAGTAACGACCTGCTCGGGACTGTCCACGTGGTGAGCGGACATTTCCGAGATGTGCACGAGGCCTTCAATGCCGTCGCCCACTTGGACGAACGCACCAAACTGCACGAGCTTGGTGACCCGGCCATAGACCAGCTGCCCCACGCCGTGACCTTCGGCGAACTCTTGCCACGGATCTGCTTGGGTGGCCTTGAGCGAGAGGCTGATGCGCTCCCGGCTGAAGTCCACATCGAGCACCTGCACCTTGACGTGATCGCCGATCGCCACCACCGAGCCAGGGTGATCCACATGCTTCCAGGACAACTCGCTGACATGGATCAATCCGTCCATACCACCGAGGTCCACGAACGCACCGAAACTGACCACCGAGGACACGGTGCCCTCGCGGACCTCGCCCACCTTGAGGTTGGTGAGGAACTGATCGCGGGTCTCTTTCTGGTTCTCCTCGAGGAAGGCCCGGCGAGACAGCACCACGTTGTTGCGGTTCTTGTCGAGTTCGATGATCTTGGCCTGCACCATGGTGCCGACGTACGGCTGCAGGTCGCGCACCCGGCGCAACTCCACCAATGAAGCCGGCAGGAAGCCGCGCAGACCGATGTCCACAATCAAGCCGCCCTTCACCACTTCGATGACTGGGCCTTCAACAACTTCGTCATTTTCCTTCTTCTGCTCGATGGTGCCCCAGGCCCGCTCATACTGAGCGCGCTTCTTGGAGAGCACCAAACGGCCTTCCTTATCCTCTTTGGTGAGGACCAGTGCCTCCACCTGCTCGCCAAGGGAGACCACCTCGGAGGGATCCACGTCGTTGCGGATGCTCAACTCTTTGGAGGGGATGACACCTTCGGACTTGTATCCGATATCGAGAAGGACTTCGTCTTTGTCGATCTTGACCACGGTGCCGATGACCATTTGGCCATCTTCCACCTCGACGATCGTGCCGTCGATCGCCTCAGCGAACGACATGCCGAGGTCATCGGAGACAACCTGGCGAGGTGTGTAGTTGCCCTCATCATCGAACGTCCCCATTGCGGGATTGTCGGTGATGGTGGCTGTGGTAGAGGTGTCGGACAAGGAAGAAACTGCTTTCAGAGAATGGATAGGAAAACGAATCGGAAAGATTCGCAGTGAAGCGTATCAGCGGCTCCGATGCGCAACCACCAAGAACTCCGGCGACTCCACGCTGGGAGGTGACGTCCCGTACGCCCCCGGCTCCACCGAGGAGATGGAATCCACCCTGAGATTCTGAGCCGCCATCATCAAGCGCAACTCACGCGGGGTGTAACACCCGGTCCATAAATCCACTTCTACCGATTGGGCTGACTCATTTTTGATCTCCGTGCGCTCATGAGAGATCCCATATGCCGCATCAAAGGTGGCTTCGGAGTGGTACTTCACAGCGAAGTACGCATTAAAGGCGCTCAACGCGAGACGACCGCCGGGCCGCAGCGACCGGGCGATTCCCGACAGCACGACAACATCGTCATCAGTCTCGCCATCAGTCCCGCCATCAGTCTCGGTATGAGCCGTTCGGGTCATGAGCCCGAAGGCCCCCTGGCATAAACAAATCACCGCATCAAACCTGGCGGCAAGATCTGGTCGAGACACGAGGTCTCGGGCGTCCATTCTCTCAAAGGTCGCACCAACAGGAGCGTTGGCCGTGGCGAGATCCACAAACCGCTGACTGATGTCGATCCCGTGGACCACCATCCCCCGTTCGGCGAGAGCGTGTGCATGACGCCCCGGACCACAACCCACGTCGAGCACCGTGTCCCCGGGATGAAGCCCCAACGCATCGATCAGGTAGGCCACTTCTTGGGCCGTACCTTTGGTGAAGGAGTAGCGCAGGTAGGCCGAGCCGAGATGATCGGCGATCGGCTCAAACCAGTGATGTCCAGTTTCACCCATGAGAACTCCGATCAGCCTTTGGCAGCGGACCAGTTTGCGCCCCAGGCCACATTGACCTCAAGCGGCACATCTAACTCTGCGGCATCATGCATGAGACCGATGACGAGGTCCCCGACGCGCTCTCGCTCCACAGGCGGAACCTCCACCAGCACTTCGTCATGTACCTGCAAAATCAATCTGCTGGCCACACCGGCTTCTTCAAGGGCCTGATCGATCTTCACCAGAGCCATCTTAAAAATGTCGGCGGCGAGGCCTTGGATGCCAGCGTTCATCGCTTGACGTTCACCGGCCTGGCGCACCCTGAAGTTAGGGCTCGATAGCTCAGGGATCGGGCGGCGCCTCCCAAACAATGTTTCGGTGTACCCGCGGTCACGGGCTTCAGCAACGGTGCGATCCATGTACTCACGCACGTTGGGGAAGGCCTCGAAATACGCGTTCAGAATCCCGGAGGCCTCATCGGTGCCGATATTGAGACGTTGGGCGAGCCCGTAGGCCTCCATCCCATAGGCCAAACCGTAGGACACCATTTTTGCTTTGGAACGCTGTTCGAGGGTGACCGCCGCCGGAGCCACGGCAAACACTCGTGCCGCCGTGGCATTGTGAATGTCCACACCCGTGCGAAAGGCTTCGATCAGACCGGGATCTTGGGCGAGATGAGCGATGCAGCGCAGTTCGATCTGGTTGTAGTCAGCGACGAGCAGTTCACATCCCTCGCCCGGAATGAACGCCGTCCGGAACCGCCGGCCGGCATCGCTGCGAACCGGAATGTTGTGCAGGTTGGGTCGGTCCGAACTCAAACGCCCGGTTCGGGCCACCGTTTGATGGAAGGTGGCATGAATCCGATCATCAGGACCCACCTCTGCGATCAGGCCCTCCCCGTAGGTGCCGCGCAGTTTCTCCACCTCACGGTGACGCAAGAGTGGTTCGATGAACTCAGGCCACTGATCCCGCAACTTCTCGAGGGTGGCGGCATCGGTGGAGTAGCCGGTCTTGGTCTTCTTCAGCGGTGTCAAGCCCCGGGTCTCATAGAGCAGTTCACGCAGTTGGGTGGGAGAGTTCAGGTTTAAATCAGAACGACCAGCAACCTCGCGCAGGCGGGCTGCGAGTTGGTTCACCTCGGTGGTCAGTTCGGTATTGATCTCTCGTAAGACCCGCACATCCACAGCCACCCCGCGGTATTCCATCCGCGCCAACACCCGGACCAGTGGGTTCTCCATTGAGGCGTACAGATCTGCGACACCGGCGGCCTGCAGACGTTCGGCGATCGGACCCGCGAGATGGTGCACAGCCAAGGCGGCCACCGCTGCGGTCTGGGAATGGTCGGCACCGATCCCGTCCAGATCCAAGCGATCTGACGGGGCCTGAGCGGCCGGCAAACTGAGCGAGGTGAAGGACTCCACGAGATGGGCCACGGTGTAGGTGGCATCTACCGGGTCAATCAGATAGGCCGCTATCGCAGTGTCGAGTTGGAGGCCACGTAGGTCCACGCCGATCCCGAGCAGCGAACGCATCAGCGCTTTGAGGTCATGGCCCCGCACCGCTGGGTGGGATCCGAGGGCTTCGGCGATCGCCGGGTCGCGCAGCAATGCGCTTGGCACCCAGGTCACTTCTGCGGCCTCAGAACGAGTGACCAGAGCGAGGCCTAACAGTTCGCTGCGACCTGGGTCCCCGACCCAGGCTCCCGCCAGATCCAGCACCTCAAGTTTGGCGATCTGCGCTGCGAGCACCTCGGTTGCCGTGGCCGTCACCACGACCGGGTCGATGCTGACACGGTCCACCGACACGCTGGCTCCGAGAGAGGTCCCGAACACCTCGGTCATCGCCTCGTTCAAACGATCGGTCAATCCTCGGAACTCAAGGAACTCAAATAGTCGGCGCGCCTCGGTGGGTTTTGGGGTCACGGTCAAATGCTCAAGATCGATCCCATCAAGAGGCGCGTCATCGCGCAGCAACATCAACTCGAAGTTGGCGCGGGCCCGGTCCTCATGAGCGGTCAATGATTCGCGCAGTTTCGGGGTCTGGGCATCGAGATGAGCAAAGATGCCGTCGAGGCCGCCATACGTAGTGATCAACTTGGCGGCCGTCTTCTCCCCAACCCCGGGAACACCCGGAAGGTTGTCGCTCGGATCTCCTCGCAACGCCGCATATTCGGGATACTGCGCCGGGGTAACACCGGTGCGCTCAAAGATCCCTTGCTCGTCATACAACGCGTAGTCGCTGACCCCGCGCTTGTTATAAAGCACCTTGATAAACGGATCGTGAACCAACTGATAGCTATCACGATCCCCGGTCACGATGATCGCCTCACATCCTTGGGCAGCGAGCCGGCGCGCCGCGGTGGCGATCAGGTCATCGGCTTCCCATCCAGCAGCGTCCACGGTGGGGATTCCCAACACATCGAGCACTTCGCGCACGAGCCCAACCTGCTGACGCAGGATCTCCGGTGAGGATTCTCGCTGAGCCTTATAGGCCGGTTCGCGTTCATGCCGGAAGGTCGGTTCGGAACGGTCAAAGGCCACGAGCACCCCATCGGGCCGCAGATCCTTTAATACGTAAGTCAGCATCGAGGTAAACCCAAACACTGCGTTGGTGACTTGACCACTGGCTGTGGCCATTTCCGGAGGCAGAGCAAAAAACGCCCGATAGGTCAGCGAATGACCATCGATCAGCAGATAACGACGGACCTGTGATGTGTCACTCATCAGGGACGCAGGCTGCCGTCGATGATCCGGTCGGCCACGTCGCGCATCCGGCATCGCTCACTCATCGCAGTGCGTTGAATGAAACTGAAGGCATCGGATTCGCGCATCTGACAATCGTCGATCAGGATCCCTTTGGCCCGGTCCACGAGTTTGCGAGATTCGAGCTGTTCGCCGAGGGCGTCGATCTCTCCGGTCAGGTTACGTAACTCGCGGAATCTGCCGATCGCCACCTCAATAGCGGGAATCAGATCGCTCTTTTGGAAGGGCTTCACCAAAAAGGCCAGGGCCCCCGCATCACGGGCCTGCTCGATGATTTCACGCTGGGAGAACGCCGTCAGGACGAGCACCCCACACAACTTCTCACGACTCAACACCTCAGCGGCAGCAAGGCCGTCCATCCCCGGCATTTTCACGTCGAGGATCGCAAGGTCCGGCATCAAGGTACGGACCAGTTCCACCGCCTCATCTCCACGCCCGGTCTCCCCGACCACCTCGTAGCCCTCCTCTTCGAGGGTCTCGCGAAGGTCCATGCGGATGATGGCCTCGTCTTCGGCGATCACTACTCGGAGCGTCACAGGGGGTTTCCTTTCGCTTCAGCGGATCTCACAGATCCCGAACATCTGACATTCAAGCACCGATCTCCCCCTGCCGGTCCACCAGTGCCGGTCCACCAGTGTCATCGGCCACGGCGATCCAGCAGTTCGTCTTGGCGCCGCTCGAGATCAGTGATCTGATCGACGAGACGGTCGCGATACTTACGCATCGCATCGGCGTGTTTACGGGTGTCGTTAGCAGCGAAGGTGGATTCAGGGGTTTCCGCCACCATCGCCCGAATCGCTTCTGATTCTGCTTCATCGGAGACCACCTCTAACTGCTCGTTCACGTACAGCAGCTCTCCACGGAGTTCCCGGAGGCGCTCAGTGGCTTGGCGCAACTGGCGATCCACTCTCCAACCCGCCACGACTCCACCCCGATCACAATCCCCGGACCCGACTACACACATCCACAGCGAGTGCCCCGGGTGGGATTCGAACCCACACCGTACGGTGTTTGAGACCGCTGCCTCTGCCAGTTGGGCCACCGGGGCTCTGCTGTGATGCCCCATGATGCTACCGCCATGATCAGCGGACCAAAGGACTCTTGCCAATCGTTCCCCGCCACAACTGCTCCACCACCACCATGTGCGGCAAGGTCAAGAGGCTGACCATGACGAACACGGCGGGCAACAGCAGTTCGGAGCGTCCGTTCATCACCGCAACCCCAGCAAAAACGATGGTCGCAACCACAGAGATCAGCGAGCGAGGCGCTGCGATCCGAACGAACTCTCGCACCCGCAAGGCCTGCTGAGACGCAGTCCTCGGACCGAGAGCATCCATCACAACGAGCAGGTGCGCCACCGAATGCCACAGCCCGAAGTACACCGCGAACCCCAGCAGCGGATCGGTCCGCCAAAACAAAACCGCCAAAACCGCCAGGCCGAGGGCCTCACGGCGCACTGTTGCCGGATGAGCGGCCCGCAACGCCACCGCTCCCCCGATCAGCAGGTGCTGTCCGATCACAAAGAGAAACCACATCCCCCCGTTATCGGCCAGCCAGGACCATGCCGCCGGCTCACCCCCGCCGAGATTGGAGATCACTGGACTGATCGCAGCCACATGCGCGATCAGTGGGGCGCCAATGACGAAAACCCCACGCGACCATTGCACCGCCATTTGGGACACAGGCGACAGCCTCAGATAGGCGAGATCAGATTGTCCAAAATGATGGACCGCCAACAGCAGAAAGATCCCCAGAGCGAGGCCTGGCACTGCCAGCCAGACCACCCCATATGCAACCATCGCACCGAGATAGCGAACGTTGAATCCGAGAGTGCTGATCACAGCACCCCGGGCGGCTTGGGTGCGTGCTGCGACTAAGTGATCCACCGCACCGTGGGGAATCCCGAATACTGCGATCACAAAAAACAACACGAGGATTGACCACACTGATAACGACCCCGAGGCTCCTGCCTGCTGACCCCCGCTCCCGACCAGTGCCACGAGCACAGTCACAGCCACCACCGGACCAAAGATCTTGGGTTGGTGAATCCCGGCCCTCGGGGGTGACGTCAACCTCACAGAGTTCTGCGTCATCGGTTCCTCACCACCTGGATTTTTGTGGCTAACTTCGCCACCCATTCGTGCGCTGCCGCCCGGAGAAACGGCCACCACGGAAGCCTTGCAAACAGGCGCGCATCGCGCCGTAGCGAGGAACTCTCCTCTAAGAAGGTCAACACCGTGTCAATGGAAGAGGTCCGAAACAATTTCTCAAAGATCGGGCGACCGAGTTCGGGATGCCGATGCAAGATGTTCAGCAAGGTCCGGTCAGCGAACCCGTACCGCCGCGGCGCAGGAGGCAACTCAAGCGGGTAGCCGTGTTCCAGCCATGTGTTCACCAGATGCTGAGTCTGGGTATGAATCCTTTGGAACGTGTAGCCAGTAGTCGGTTTCGTCCTTCCTCCCACCGTGCCGAGATTCCAAATGTGTGCACCCGAGCGTTGGTGCAGCACCCGGTCCTCCATCGGGATCACCCCGTATTCGCGACGTTCGATTCTGATTTCCCCGCCCCCGAGGGCGGCGAGCCGGCTCTGCAGGTGCGCGTCATAAAACTCCGGTGCCTGCGGATCAAGGGAGAACACCGTGTATTCGATTAACGCCCGATTGCGGGACTCGGGCAACACATAGAAAAAAGCTGTGTCAAACTGATCACCCGAATTTTGGGCGGTGTCAAAATCCATCAGCGTTGCGATATCAGGATCAAAGATCGGAAGTTCGGTACACACCTCCCATCCCCCAAAGTGTTGGCGGAGCGGATGACGAACCGGTGCGCTGCGGTCCTGCGGTGAGAGCTGCACACTTTGGAACACGAGCGGGGAGCGAAACTCCCCAGCCGAAGTGACAACACAGCCACCATCAGGTTCATCGATCACATCGAGAATCTCGGTTTCAATGAACCGAATGTTGGGCCGGTCAGCGATCACAGCCTGCACCGCAGCATCAAAATCTCGTTGGCGAACCCGGGCATAGACCCGGCCATCAACGCCAGGACCGCAATCACCGATGACCTGCGTGGTCTGCCAATCAGGAAATCTGACCTGCACGCTCTTCCACGTGCCGTCTGCGAGGTTCATGAACGGGGCATCCGGTGGACCCCAAAAACCCCAGGTTCGATCATCGCTTGGCTCCCTACGGCGATCGATCACGAGGATCTCGGTGCTACTCGGCGCACGTTGTGATGCGAACCACAATGCGCTCAGTCCAGCGCATCCGGCTCCGGCGATAATGAGATCAGCGTCTGGGCGCATGGGGTGATTTCAGGGAGGACGCCGAAGCTTCCTGCAACGGCATCCGCAAACTATCGGGATCAACGAAAGCCTGAGGGGCTGGAACACGAAGATCTTCACCGCGCCAATGTTCACCGCGCCAATGTTCACGGCACCGGTTACCACTCGGTAGTGCCAACTTCGGGGTGCCAAGCGGTCTAGCCTCGCTCCGATGCTCGCATTTACCTTCCCCGGCCAGGGGTCACAAAAGCCTGGAATGGGCGCGGCCTGGCGTGAACATGAGAGCTGGGAACTCGTTGAGGAAGCCAGTGAACACGCTGGCCGCGATGTGGCTGAACTGCTGCTCCACGCCGATGCCGAGACCCTGCGCGACACACGCAACGCCCAACTCACCACCTACGTGACAAGCCTGATCGTGCTCGACGCCGTGGCGCGGCTCGGCATTGAAGCTGAGGTCTGCGCTGGTCACAGCCTCGGCGAGTACACCGCTTTGTCCGCATCCGGAGCCCTCGAGTTTGGCGAAGGTGTCCGCCTCGTCAGCGAACGGGCCGCCGCCATGCACGAGGCCGGATCGGTCCGGATTGGCACCATGGCCGCCGTGCTCGGTCTGGAAGACGACCAAGTGGAAATCGCGTGTCGCCTCGCCCAATCAGAAGTGTGGGTGGCCAACATCAATGCTCCCGGTCAGATCGTGATCGCTGGTTCCCCCGAGGGTGTGGCCGCTGCCGGAGAACAAGCCAAGGCACTCGGCGCCAAAAAAGTGATGCCGCTCGCCGTCTCTGGTGCCTTCCACACACCGTTTATGGAGCCCGCTCGGGATCGTTTGCGCGCTGCGCTTGAGGCCACCGATCTGCGTGACACCGACATCGCTGTCGTGGCCAATGTGGACTCCGAAGCCCACAGGCAAGGCGCCCAATGGTCCACACTGCTATCGGCCCAACTCACCAGCCCGGTGCGTTGGAAACAGTGCTTGTTAACCATGGCAGCAATGGGCATCACCCGGTTTGCTGAGCTCGGACCAGGTGGCGTTTTGACAGGTATGGCCAAACGAACCGTGGACGGTGCGCGCACGATTTCAGTGGCCACGCCCGATGATCTGGACAAACTTTTGGAATGGATCGCCGAGATCCCCGCAGTGGCACCACCGAGCGTGGAAGGCGAGTTTTTGTTCGCTGTGGAACGCCTCGTGGTCAGCCCGGCCGCCGGGATCTTCACTCCGATCGGCCTCGACGACGGCACCCACATCCAAGTTGGCACCTTGATCGGTCACGTCGGAGAGGCAGAGGTCCGCTCCCCCTTCGCCGGAGTGTTGCAGAGTTATATTGCGGTGCCCACAGAACGCGTGACGCCCCGCCAGCCGATTGCGTGGTTGCGGAGCCTGTAGGCCTGCGAATAAACGAAAAGAGGAATCACAATGCCTGCAATCAGACCCGGCGCTCATGGGGCCGTCATCACTGGATGGGGATCAGCGGTTCCCGACACTGTGGTGACCAATGCCGATCTCGAAAAGACCATCGACACCAACGATGAGTGGATCACCTCTCGGACCGGTATCAAAGAGCGCCGTGTCGGTGGGACCACCGTAGGGCTCTCCGTGGAGTCTGGCCGTCAAGCCCTCGAGCGTTCCGGGGTGGACCCGGCAGCGATCGATGGCTTGATCCTGGCTACCACCACTCCTGATCGGGTCGTGCCCGCCTCCTCCCCCGTGGTCCAAGATCAACTCGGTCTCTCCTGCGGTGCCTTTGATGTCAATGCTGCGTGTTCGGGTTTTGTGTATGCGCTCGTCACCGCCCATGGACTGATCGCAATGGGCGCAGAGAAACTGCTGGTGATCGGTACCGACACCCTGGCCCGGATCACCGATTGGACCGACCGCGGTACCGCCCCGTTGTTTGCTGACGGGTCCGGCGCGGTGGTGCTCGAAGCCACCGAAGGACCCGGACAGCTGCTCGGTTGGGATCTTGACGCCGATGGTTCCGCCGAGAAATTCCTGTACTGCGATGTGGGCGGCCTGATCATGATGGACGGCAAAGAGGTGTTTCGCCGCGCCGTTCGGATCATGGTGGATTCGGCCACGAAGTCGATGCAACATGCCGGGGTGACCGCCGAGGAGATTTCCCACGTGGTCCCTCATCAAGCCAACATCCGGATTATCTCCGCGGCCTGTGATCGTCTCGGCATTCCGTTAGAGAAGGCCTCGCTCACCATTCACCGCACCGGTAACACCTCTTCGGGATCGATCCCCCTCGCCCTCGCTGACTCATTGGATAACTCCAAGATCGCGCCGGGGGATCTCGTGTTACTCGTCGGGTTCGGCGCGGGGATGACCGCAGCGAGTGCGATCCTGCGATGGGGTGGCGTGTCATGAGTCGCATCGTGTTGATCACCGGCGGATCCAAAGGGATCGGTTTGGCCTGCGCACGAATGTTCAGTGATCTGGGCGACAAGGTGGCGGTCACCTATAACTCGTCCCCGCCCCCCGAGGGTCTGTTCGGCGTCAAATGTGATGTCACCTCAACCGCCGAAGTAGACGCAGCCTTCAGCACCGTTGAAGAACATTTCGGTGGACCGGTGGAGATCTTGGTCTCCAATGCGGGGGTCACCAAAGACGGCCTCCTGCTGCGGATGGGTGAAGAAGACTTCGCCTCGGTGATCGATGCCAACCTCACTGGCGCCTTCCGGGTCACTCGTCGGGCAGCATCGGGGATGGTCCGGGCTCGAGCGGGCCGCATCATATTGATGTCCTCGGTGGTCGGTCTGCTCGGCTCAGCCGGGCAGGTGAACTACGCCGCCGCTAAAGCCGGTCTCGTAGGCCTCGCCCGATCCCTAGCACGCGAACTCGGTTCGCGGGGGATCACCACAAATGTGGTCGCCCCCGGTCCGGTGGCCACCGACATGACCGCAGGGCTCGGCGAAAAACGCCTCGCCGAACTCACCGCAGCAGTCCCGCTCGGACGCATGGCCACACCCGAAGAGATCGCCGCGACGGTGGTCTTCCTCGCTTCACCCGCCGCTGGTTACATCACGGGAGCCGTGATCCCTGTGGATGGCGGCCTCGGAATGGGTCATTAACGGTATGGGTCATTAACGGCATGGGTCATTAACGGTTGTCACACCGAATGTGTTCGGGTCTACGTGGCCCGACCTGCAAGTATTGAAGAGTTCGTTTCATCACATCTGCGGCCTCTCCCCGAGGGGCCGTTCACCGAAGGAGATTCCCGTGAATCAAGAATTGTTTGCCCGCTTCCGCAAATGTGCCGTTGAGGTGCTGTCGGTGTCTGAGGATCAAGTGACCCTCGAAGCCAAGTTCGGTGATGACCTCGACGCTGACTCCCTTGACCTCGTGGAACTGGTCATGGCGCTCGAAGAGGAGTTCGGGGTGGAAGTCCCCGAGGAAGAACTTGAAGACATCCAAACTGTCGGCCAGGCGTTCGAACTGGTCACCGGCAAGCTCTGATGGACGGCCGCCAGCGGCGCGTGGCTGTGACCGGCCTCGGGGTGGTGGCACCCTGCGGGCTTGGTCGCGAGGCCTACTGGCAAGGCCTGCTCGGAAGCGGGATCTCCGGGTCCACTTCGGCGACGATCACCGATTGGGATCCCTCGCCGTACTTCGCTAACCCCAAAGAGGCCCGACGGGCCGACCGGGTAGAACAACTGGCCTTAGCCGCTGCTGCTGAGGCGTTTGAGCAATCGGGTATGCCCTCAGGAGATCTGTCGCGCTTTGGCACCATTTTTGGCACGGGCGTTGGCGGCATCCACACACTCGAAGAACAAATTGAGGTGCGCCTCACGAAAGGTGAGCGACGGGTCTCACCGTTCCTCGTGCCGATGATGATGGCCAACGCTCCAGGGGCGGCGATCTCGATGCGTTACGGCCTGACCGGGCCCAACTGGACAGTGGTGACCACATGCGCCGCGAGCACACACTCCATTGGCTCAGCCAAACCGACTGATCGCTTGAGCGCTGTGATGCGGTGGCTACCGGCGGGGCAAGCGCAGCCACACTCACCTCAATGGCCGGTTTTGGCAACATGACGGCGCTGTCCACCACCGGTGTGAGCCGACCCTTTGACGCTGGTCGGGACGGGTTTGTGATGGGTGAAGGTGCAGCGGTTTTGATTCTTGAAGAAGAATGGGAGCGGGCGGAGGCTCGTGAAGCGACCATCCTCGGTGAGATTCTTGGAGCGGCGAGTAACGCTGACGCCCATCACATCACCACCGGCCCCTGGTGGGGTGGGCGCAATCAACTGCATTGCGCCTCGCTCTCAGTGACGCCGGGCTTGATCCCGCACAGTCGTGCGAATCAGCGCACCTGGCACCTCCACGCCGTTAAACGACTATTGCTTTGAAGTATGCGTGCGCGCCGTATTCGGTGCAAACGCCGTACCGATCACCTCCACCAAGGTGTGACGGGTCACGCTCTCGGTGCAGCCGGAGCACTCGGGCTGCACAGCGGTATTGCTGTCTATGCAACACCGCTTGTTGATCCCTCCCCTGCGAATACCGCAACAGTGGATCCAGACTTTGAGATCGATCTCGTTCTGGGGCACCTCTCGGGAGTGGACGCCAGGGCCGACCATTTCCAATAACTTCGGCTTCGGTGGCCACAACGGCTCCGTGATCATCGCTCCGGCGTAGAAGCCGGACCCGCACCGCCGACGCGGCCTATTTCGGGCGCTAATTACCACAAAAACGGCAGGTCAGGCTCGCAGGCCACCTCCCCGTTGAGCAAGGCCGCGTCCGGTCCCCTTGCCTGCTCGCGCTGACAAGCGGCCCATTTCCACCTCGAGAATCAGATCATCGCCAGGACCCACCTGCCGACGGAATCGGCGCGGTCAAGTCCGCCGAACAACGGCAGACGGCCAGCAAAACGCGTTCGTCAGCGAGCACGCTGAGAGCCGCCTGAGCGATCGCCTCACACATCAACACCCCAGGCAGGGTGGGCCGGCCTGAGAAGTGTCAGCAAAAAACCATTCCTCACCGGTCAGATGCCACAGCCCTCGGGCAGAGACGCCGGGTTGGATCTCAAGGATCTCATCCACAAACAAAAACGGTGGGCGGTGCGGGAGCCAGATCAGTCAGGTCCGTCCCGACTGTAGTGAACACGCCGTATCCCCGGGCCTTTGATGACATCAGAATCTGAAGCGCCGTCGGGCGTGGGCGTGGTAGTGATCAGGGATTGACCGCAAGTTGTCGTCGATGTAGTGCTCGAAGCTGAATCGCTCCGCCATCACTGTTTCCAAACGAGCCCACAGGCGCTGCTTTGTAACGTCATCAGGCGCTGGATCATGATGTCTCCACACCACCATCGGCACGAAACAGGATTCGCATTCGGCGATCCAGCATTCCTCATCGGAGTAATACCACTCGGTCAGTGGTGCTGCTTCGCAGAGTTCACAATGTGGAGCCGACACCGCAGATCATTCAGCGTCGAGGGCCTGGCGCACTTCGGAGATGTAGGCGCCCACCGCATCGGGGCCACCCTCCATCAATCGGCGCACCACAGAGGCGCCCATGATGACACCATCGGCTACCCGACAGGCCTCCACCGCTTGTTCGGCATTGGACACGCCCACCCCGACGAGCACCGGAACATCGGTGATCGCCGTCAGTCGGGCAGCGAGGGCCGTGGCGGTGGCGGCCAGTTCGGAGCGCTCCCCGGTCACACCTAACAAGCCAACCGAATACACAAACCCGCGGGTCCGCTCCACGATGCGGGGCAAACGCTCATCGGGAGCGGTGGGCGCAGCGAGCAGGATCGTCTCTAAGCCTGCAGCATCAGCGGCTTCACACCACGGCCCGGCCTCCTCAAGGGGGAGATCGGGCAGGATGCACCCAGAGATACCCGCCGAAGCCAACCGATCAGCAAAACGGTGGACACCGTCGTGATGAACCAGGTTGTAGTAGGTCATCACGATCAGGGGCACGCCCACCTGCAAACGGCGTACCTCGTCCAGTACCAACTGAGGGGTGACACCGTTATCGAGGGCGAGTTGCGAGGCCTGTTGGATCACAGGGCCGTCCATGACTGGATCGGAGAAGGGAATCCCGATCTCCACCGCATCAGCTCCCGCAGCGACCGCCGCCTGTACAGCCTCTGTCCAACCCGGATACCCGCCGGTGATGTAGGGCACGAGAAGGGATCGTCCGGCTTCACGAGCGGTGCGAAACGCCGACTCGATCCGTCCGGGTGCCGGACGTGTTGCTGACTGTGCGGTCATGGTCACTTCAAAATGTCCATCACCTGAGCGACATCTTTGTCCCCACGTCCCGACAGGTTCATGAGCACCGTCTGGCCTTGGATGTGTGGGGCTTCGCGCACGATCCAGGCGAGCGAGTGCGCACACTCGAGCGCCGGAATGATGCCCTCTGAACGCGCCATCAATACGAAAGCTTCAAGCACTTCGGCGTCGTTAACCGTTGGGTACTCCGCACGGCCAATCGAGGCGAGATAGGAGTGCTCGGGGCCAACACCGGGGTAATCGAGACCCGCTGACACCGAATGGGCTTCTTCCACCTGCCCGTACTCATCTTGCATCAAGTAGGTGCGCATCCCGTGCACGACACCGGGCTGGGCGCGCCCCACAGCAGCACCACCTTCGGGTTCCACACCGATCAGACGGGCTTTGGTGTCAATGAACCCCGAGAAAATGCCGATCGCATTGGATCCGCCACCCACGCACGCGGCCACCACATCAGGATCCCCACCGTAAATCTCACGGCATTGGGTCCGAGCCTCTGACCCAATGACCCGATGGAACTGGCGCACCATAAATGGATACGGATGCGGCCCCATGACCGATCCGAGGCAGTAATGGGTGTCCCCGACGGTTGCCACCCAGTCGCGCATTGCTTCATTGACGGCATCTTTGAGGGTGCGGCTACCCGAATGCACCGCTTCGACCTCGGCTCCGAGCAGTTTCATGCGGAACACGTTTAAGGCTTGGCGTTCCACGTCTACGGCACCCATGTAGACCTTGCATTCGAGTCCGAGCAATGCCGCAGCGGTGGCCGAAGCCACCCCGTGCTGACCGGCTCCGGTCTCAGCCACGATCCGGGTCTTACCCATCCGCTTGGCCAACAACACCTGGCCGAGCACGTTATTGATTTTGTGGGAACCGGTGTGGTTCAGGTCCTCGCGCTTCAGGATCAGCCTGATCCCCAACTGGGCGCTGAGGTTATGGCATTGGGTGAGCATCGATGGCCGACCGGCATATTCGGCGAGCACCTTGTGGAGTTCGGCGCGAAACTCCGGATCCGCCCACGCTTCGTTAAAGCCCGCTTCAAGCTCATGGCAGGCGGGTACCAAAGTCTCGGGGACGAAGCGGCCGCCGAACTCGCCGAACCGGCCGTCAGCACCAGGCACCACCATCGAATCCTGTTCGGATTCAAAATCGGTGGCCGTCGGGGGGATCTGGTTCTCAAGTGTGGTCATTCATCTGCCCAGTCGTAAGGCAACTCATCAGGCCCCCGGTACGGGGCCGGACTCGCCGCGCGTGCATTCTCAATAAATCTTTTCACCTTCAACGCGTCTTTTCGCCCCGGGGAGCGTTCCACGCCAGATGACACGTCTACACCCCAAGGTGTCACCACCTGAACTCCTTCGGCCACATTCTCCGGCGTCAGGCCCCCCGCCAAAATGACCCGGAGTGAACCTGGGATGTCCGCAGCCATCCCCCAATCAAAAACCTTGCCCGATCCGGGACTCGGAGCATCCACCAAGATCAGGTCCGTTCCGTAGCGGTCCGCTGTGGCCAGATCGTGGCTGCCGGCGGCCAATGCCTTGATCACCCAGCGCACCCGGGTAGATACTTCGGCTACCTGAGCAGGGGTTTCGTTGCCATGGAGCTGAACGGCTTTGACGCCGGAGCGATTCACGATGTCAATGATCCGGGCCGGATGTTCGTCACGAAACACCCCGACCGTCAAAATCTCCGGGGGCAAACGGCGGGTGATGTCATACACCACTTGAGCCGCAACCTGTCGTGGTGAAGGAGCGAACACAAATCCGATCGCGTCAGCACCCATCGCTACGGACAACAAAGCATCGTCCTCAGTAGTGACACCGCAAATCTTGATGAACATGCGCAGCGAACGGTATCGCACTCACCGCGCAACGCGCAGTGACCTCAGCATCGCTCCTGGATCACTCGCAGTGACCAAGGTCTCTCCCACGAGAACCGCCTGATATCCCGCCGCGAGCAGGGCGCCGGCGTCGCTGGGGCCTCGGACTCCGGACTCCGCCACTTTGACCACGGAATCGGGAATGATCGATCCCATTCTTACGGCGCGGGCGTGGTCCACCTCAAAGGTCACGAGGTCGCGTTGATTGACCCCAACGATGAGCGCGCCCGCATCGAGAGCCCGTTCGAGTTCGCGCTCGTCGTGGATTTCCACGAGCACTTCGAGACCAATCTGAAGGGCCAGATCATGGAGTTCGGTGAGTTCGCCCTGTGATAGGGCCGCTGCGATCAACAGCACACAATCCGCACCCATCAGTCGGGCGTCGGCCACATCGTGAGCGCACACCGTGAAGTCCTTGCGGAGCACCGGCAACGCACAGGCCGCTCGGGCGGCTTGCAGATCCTCGGGCCCGCCTCCAAAGAACTCGGTGTCGGTGAGCACCGACAAACACGCCGCACCGGCCTCGGCGTAAATCTGAGCGAATACAGCAGGATCGAGACCTTCCCGCAGCACACCCTTGGAGGGTGAGCGACGTTTGATCTCGCTGATCACCGCCAGATGATCACTCGGCGCAAGCGCGTCAGCGAAGGGTCGGATCGGCGCACAGCGCATGGCCTGTTCGATGAGTTCGTCTATCGAACGAGAATCAGCTGCGGCCACCTCGCGATGCCGGGCCAAAATGCGGTCCAGATAGGTGGCCACAAGTGTTTACAGACCTTTGCCGCCGAGCGGAGTCAAAAAGATCAGCTCGGGGCGGCCAGCGAGCTTGCCGGCGAGGCCGTGGCCGAGCTCTTTCATCGCTGAGCTTGAGCCGTGGGCATCAAATCCTGCCTGGTCTGCGTACGTCTCGTAAAACCACAGCACGTCTGCATCAGAGGCATCCCGATGCAAGATGTAGCGCAAGGTGCCGGCTTCTGATTCCACGTGGGCGAGCATCGGAGCGAGGCCTGCGACCACCTCATCGGACATTCCGGGCTGGCAGGTGAGTTTGGCGAGAACAGCAATCTGAGTCATGGTGTGACCGTAGCCTCCGGACCCGCTCAGAACCCGAGCCGATCGGAGATCACCGACAACAACTCGGTAATCGGCACCCGGATCTGCTCGGTGGTGTCTCGATCGCGAATCGTGACTGCCTGATCTTCGAGCGAGTCAAAGTCCACCGTGACGCACAGCGGGGTCCCGATCTCGTCTTGACGGCGATACCGACGGCCGATCGCCTGTGTCTCGTCATAGTCCACCATGTAACGATCAGCGAGCATGGCCCGCACCTCGCGAGCGAGCGGGGTCAAGGTGTCTTTCTTGGACAATGGCAAGACCGCCACCTTGTAGGGGGCGAGGCGAGGGTGCAGCTTCAAGAGCGTCCGTGGCTCATCGTTCACCACATCCTCGTGATACGCCGCCAACAAAAACGCTGCCATCGTCCGTGTGGCTCCGGCAGCCGGTTCGATCACATGGGGGCGGTAACGCTGATCGGTGGCCTGATCGAAGTATTCGAGTTTCTCCCCCGAATGCGTCGAGTGCTGGGTGAGATCAAAGTCGCCCCGATTGGCGATGCCTTCGAGTTCGTCCCATCCCCACGGAAACATGAACTCAACGTCAGCGGTCCCACTTGAATAATGGGACAGCTCGTCCTCATCGTGAGCCCGCAAACGCAACATCTCGGCCGGGATCCCGTGGCGGACGTACCAGTCGAGACGCTCAGCACACCAGTACTCGTACCACTGGGGTGCCTCCTCGGGAGGCACGAAGAACTCGAGTTCCATCTGCTCAAACTCACGGGTCCGAAAGATCCAGTTTTGTGGGGTGATCTCGTTACGAAAACTCTTGCCCACCTGTGCGATACCAAAAGGCGGCTTTTTGCGACTGGTCTGCAGCACGGACGCGAAGTTCGTGAACATCCCCTGGGCGGTCTCTGGACGCAGGTAGGCCACGGCACCGGAATCCTCCACCGGGCCGGCATGAGTCTTAAACATCAAATTAAATTGCCGGGCCTCAGTGAACGCACCCCGGCTCCCACAACTCGGGCACTGCTCAGGATCATCGAGTTTGTCCAAACGAAACCGCTGCTTGCACGAGGTGCAGTCCACGAGCGGATCAGTGAAGTTAGCGAGATGGCCGGAGGCCTCCCAGACCTGAGGCGGCCCAAGGATCGCAGCGTCGATCAACACGACATCTTCGCGCTGTTGGACCATGGCGCGCACCCAGGCTTCTTTGACGTTGCGCAGCAGCAATGATCCCAGCGGGCCGTAATCATAAGTGGAACGAAAACCGCCATAAATCTCGGCGGACGGATACACGAACCCCCGGCGTTTGCAGAGGTTGACGATCTGTTCCAGTTCCGTGGCGGCCATATTTCCTAAGGTTAGGGCCTCAGGTCCCGTGCACCTCAAACATCGCTACCGCCCGCAGACGCCGCTCCACATGGTGCTCCAAAGATCGGGTGGCGAGCGCCGCAACCTCATGGGTCAACGGTGATTCCTCACGACTCAACGCTTCCCGCAGGCGACCTCCGAGGATCTCCTCCATCACCGTGATCGCTCCCTGGCTGATCCCCACCCCCGACCTACAGGCCCGACACACCGTGCCACCCTCATTGGTGTCAAAGGCCACGAGGCTCACCTCGGTACCTGATTCACCGCAGTGCACGCAGGCGTCAAGTACGGGGCTCAGACCCGCCGCTGCCAACAACTTCCAATAGAACGCCGGAATGGTCAACGCCGAGGGCTGTTCGGCAATGGACCGCAACACCCCAACCAGCATCTTGTACAAACGGGGATCCGGCTCGCCTTCGATGGACAACTGGTCCACAGCCTCCACCGCTGCCATCCCGAGCGTGGCCCGATCCAAACTGGACAACATCGGGGTCAAAGGTTCCACCGATTCGGCTTGGCTGACAATGTCGAGTTCGCGACCGCGGTATAACAGCACGCGCACATGACTCATCGGTTCGAGACGCGCACCGAACTTTGATTTGGTCTTGCGCACCCCCTTGGCTACAGCGCGCACCTTGCCGTTTGCTTCGGTGTGGAGGACCACGATGCGATCGGCTTCACGGAGTTTGTAGGTACGCAGCACTACGCCGACGTCCCGGTACAACTCACTCATCGGTACGACTCATTCATCGGTACGACTCATTCATCGAGGCCGCCGAAACGGCGACGACGAGCACCAAAGTCGGAGATCGCTGCCATCACATGGGAGAGTTCAAGCTGATCCCACCGCAAGGGAGTAAATACCAACTCGGCGTAGGCGAGCTCCCAGACCAGCGAGGGGGGCAGTTGGGTGTCAGGTCCGAGGATCAGCACGGCGTCGGGCTCGCAATCGGCCGGATCGTAAAGGGCCGAGGCCACCGTGGTTTCGTTGATTTCAATCGCGGGATCCAAACCGGCCATCGCATCGACGAATCGCCCACGGCCGTCAGCGCAAGGGTCCACGATCACCGTGCAGATCTGCCCGTTAGGACCCTGAACCTGCTGGGTCCAGCGTTCTAAGGACACGTCCTCGGCACCGAGTTCGTAGGCCCGCAGCGTGAGCCACGATCCGCCCAACGAGGCCACTCCGGCCCCGAGCTCTTGGACCCTGGATTGCCAGCGCTCCTCGCTCAAGTCACGCCAATCGGCGAAGGTCCCACCGACCACCATCATGTGCCGGAGAGCCGAGACCTCATAACGAGCGGCCACGGCGAGGTCACCGAATGCTTCATCCGAAGGCAGGACATCAGATGGGCGGAACTCAGACATCACCGTCTCATTCTCCCACGTCCCCGGTGGGTATCGTGAGCATCAGTGTCCACCTCGTCCCCAATCGATCGTCAGGCCCGGCGTGCGCCGCATGTGGCAATCATCATGGACGGCAACGGACGATGGGCGGCACGGCGCGGCCTGCCCCGAACCGAAGGCCATACCGAGGGTGAAGAAAACCTGGCCCGGGTGGTGCGTGCCGCCGTGACCCGTGACATTGGGTGGTTGACGGTGTTCGGGTTCTCCACGGAGAACTGGGTCCGGCCCCGCGCCGAGGTCCGGCACATCCTCGGCCTTCACGAGAAGCTGTTCAGCCGGATCGCCGAGCTGAACGAAAACAACGTGCGGATCCGCTGGATTGGACGACCATTTGATTCTCCGGAGGCCCGGACCCCGAAGTACGTGCAGCGGGCAATCCGCCGTGCCCTTCACGAGACCGAGTCAAATACCGGGATGGTGCTCACCGTGGCTTTCGATTACGGCGGGCGAGCCGAGCTCATGGCTGCGGTGCGTGGGACCCGCCGGGCCGGATCAGCAATCACCGCTGCGGCCATCGATCAGCATCTGTATCTGCCTGACCTGCCCCCGGTGGATCTGATGATCCGCACCAGCGGTGAACATCGGGTGTCAAACTTTCTGCTCTGGCAATCCGCCGGTGCCAAAATCCATTTCACCGACACTCCGTGGCCCGACTTTGATGCCACCGAACTTGACGCTGCGCTGGCATTGCTCGCATGAGCGACCCTGAAATCAGCCCGGCGCCAGTCACGGAGACGAACAACGTCGCCGCTTCAGCGCTACTCGAGGCTGTGACCCTTGGGCTACCCGCCGGAGAGGATCGTCCCGGGCAACGCCAGATGGCTGCAGCGATCGCTACTGCGATTTCCTCGGAGCGACATCTTGTGGTGGCCGCCGGCACCGGAACGGGTAAGACCTTGGCGTATCTGGTCCCAGTGATCGAGGCGGGGGTCACCACGGTGGTGGTGACAGCCACGATGGCGCTCCAAGACCAACTCGCCGGTAAGGACCTTCCGGCGGTGGCGGCAACCTACGCCGAGATGGGCGGTGGGGATCTGGATTATGCGGTACTCAAAGGTCGCAGCAACTACATCTGTCAGCAACGCATCGCTGAACTCTCCGAATCAGCAGCACCAGCAGCCAAGACTGCTGCCGCACAAAGCCTCGATCTGCAACTGAATGCTCCACTCGGCCCGGTAGCTACCGCCGAGGTGCATCGGCTGACCGAATGGGCTCAAAGTTCCCTGACCGGCGAATTGGCCGAGTTGGATTGGAGTCCCTCCGATCAGGTGTGGCGGGCAGTCAGCGTCGGCAGCGATGAATGTCCGGGGGCCGAACGCTGCCCCAAAGGTGAGATCTGCTTCGCCGAGCGGGCCCGGCACCGGGCCTCCGCCTCCGACATCATCGTGGTCAATACTCATCTCTACGGGATGCACATCAGGAGTGGAGGGGCGTTGTTGCCGCCCCATGAGGTGGTGATTTTTGATGAGGCCCATGTGCTCGAAGATGTCATCAGCGACACCATCGGGGTAGACCTTGCACCGGGCCGATTCCTCGCATTAGCCGGGGTGGTCGGGACGGTCCTCGCCGATCAGGTGTTGATAAAACGGCTGACCGATTCGGCCGACACCTTGAAGTTCGCGTTTGGTGAACTGGCCGGGCAACGCCTGACCTCTGGCCTACCCGACTCCATCCGTGACCCTTTGGCTGAAACCCGTGTCCTGCTCGGTCGGATCTCAGAAGTCTTGATCAGTCTCGCCCCCGGTGTTGAGGCGATCGCCCAAAAGTTGTTGCGTGCCCAGACCATGCTCGCCCGGATCGTGGAATCAGTAGACATCGCTCTCGGAAATCTCAACGGGTCGGTGGCGTTCATCTCAGGACGCCCCGACTCCCCCCGGCTTGAGATCGCACCCCTCGACGTAGGGCCAGCTCTCGCGGAGCAGGTGTGGGGCCAGCGCACCGCCATTTTGACCAGCGCCACCATCCCCGCAGCTCTGGAGCGGCGCCTCGGACTCCCCCCTGACTCCACCGATGCCCTGCAGGTGGACAGCCCCTTTGATTATCCGAATAACTCGTTGTTGTACTGCGCACTGCATCTGCCCGATCCCCGCGATCCGGGCTACCGGGCCGGAGTGCAAGCCGAACTGATTGAACTGATCACCGCCGCCGGGGGGCGCACCCTCGCATTGTTCACAAGTTGGGCGGCGATGACCGAGGCGGCTGATGCGGTGCGCACCAAGATCCCTTTTAAGGTGCTCACCCAACGCGATCTCCCCAAGCCGGCCTTAATCACCGAGTTCATGGCCGATGAATCCACCTGTTTGTTTGCGACCGCCGGATTTTTCCAAGGGGTGGACATCCCGGGCCGTTCGCTATCGCTCGTGACCATTGATCGTCTGCCCTTCCCGCGTCCTGATGACCCACTGCTGTCGGCACGACGCGATCTGCTCGGCCCGGCAGCATTTGCCCAGATTGATCTCCCCCGGGCTTCAATGATGTTGGCTCAGGCCGCTGGACGCCTGATCCGCACCGCACACGACAAAGGGGTCGTGGCGGTGTTTGACAAACGACTCGGTACCGCTCGCTATCGCTGGGAGATCATCTCTGCGCTTCCACCGATGCGACGCACTCGGGAGCGGTCAGACGCGGTTGACTTCCTTCGTCTCATCACCGAGTAAACGACTACCGTCGCTGTGATGTCGAGTCCAGACACACAGCAGGCCTCCCGAGTTGTTCATTATGAGATCACCGATGGGGTGGCCACGATCACCCTCGACTCTCAAGCGAACCGCAATGCGCTATCGCGCCAACTCCTCAGCGAACTGCACGCCGCCCTTGACGCCGCCGAAACCGCTGACGCCCGAGCAATCGTGCTGACCCATCGCGGCCCAGCTTTTTGTGCAGGAGCGGACCTCAGCGAACGCCGGGAAGGCCCACCTGATTCCTCCCCCTTCGTGTCGGTGCTCGAACGGCTGATGGACACGCCGCGACCCACCATCGCCAAGGTGGATGGCGCAGCCCGCGCCGGCGGTATCGGGCTCATGGCCGCCTGCGATCTTGTGGTCATCGCTCCTACAGTCAACTTTGCGTTGACTGAGGTCCGCATCGGTGTGGCGGCTGCGATCATCTCCGTGCCGATCCTGCGTCGGGTCCCACCCGGACGAATCGCTGCAGCGATGCTGACAGGGGAACCTTTCGACGCCCGCTACGCACTCGAGATCGGTCTCGTCACCCATGTGGCCGAGGACACCGACCTCGTGGTCGGCCAACTGTGCGCCGGGGTCAAGGCCGGAGCACCCGGGGCGGTAGCAGAGACCAAAAAGATGATGCAGATCGTCCCCAGTCTTGATCGTGACCAAGCGTTCGCGCAGATGCGAGCGCTGTCGGATCGATTGTTCCAAGGCCCCGACGCCCAAGAGGGCATGGCCGCATTTAAAGAAAAACGTACGCCGCGCTGGGCGCAGACAGGAAACGAGTAAGCGATGCCCATCCTCAGTGATCAGATCGATCCGCGCTCAGCGGCCTACCAAGCTAACGCTGCGCACATGCTGGAGTTATTGGCCGAACACGATCGTCAACTCGCCATCGCCAACGCCGGTGGTGGCGAAAAGTATGTGGCCCGTCATCGTCAACGCGGCAAGTTACTGATCCGCGAACGCATCCAACTGCTGATCGATCCGGATTCGGCCTTCCTTGAACTCTCCCCGCTTGCGGCCTGGGGTACGGACTTCCCGGTGGGTGCCGGCACGGTCACCGGGATCGGTGTGATCGAAGGCGTGGAATGCATGATTACCGGCAATGATTCCACGGTGCGCGGTGGCACCAGCGGGCTCGCCGGTGTTCGCAAATCTCTTCGGGCACTCGAGATCGCGATCGAGAATCGTTTGCCGTTTATCTCGCTCACTGAGTCAGGCGGGGCCGACCTGCCACACCAGAGCGACATTTTTATCCCGGGCGGCAAAACCTTCCATGACATCACCACCTTGTCGGCCATGGGTGTACCCACCATGTCGATCGTGTTCGGATCCTCCACCGCCGGTGGGGCGTATCAGCCGGGGATGAGCGATTACGTGGTGATGATCGACAAACGATCCAAGGTGTTCCTCGGTGGGCCACCGCTCGTCAAAATGGCTACCGGAGAAGAAAGCGACGATGAGAGCCTCGGCGGGGCCGAGATGCACGCCAGGGTCAGCGGTCTTGCCGACTATTTCGCCACCGACGAGTTTGATGCGATCCGAATCGGTCGCCAGATCATGCGCCGGATCAACCATCGCAAACTCGGTCCCGGCCCGCGCGGTGCTGGCCGTGCCCCGCACTACAGCCCTGAGCAGTTGCTCGGAATCCCCTCCGCTGACCTCAAGGTGCCGTTCGATCCTCGAGATGTGATCGCTCGCATCGTCGATGAGAGCGATTTTGATGAGTTCAAGCCGCTGTATGGCTCCTCGCTGGTGACCGGCTACGCCGAAATCCACGGCTACAACGTGGGCATCTTGGCGAACCACCGTGGGGTGCTCTTTAACGAGGAATCCCAAAAGGCCGCTCAGTTCATCCAGCTCGCGAACCAGACCGACACCCCTTTGGTGTTCTTACAAAACACCACCGGCTACATGGTGGGTAAACAGTACGAGCAGCGCGGGATCGTCAAAGACGGATCGAAGATGATCAACGCGGTCTCCAACTCCTCTGTTCCGCATCTCACGATCAACATGGGCGCGTCATACGGCGCCGGTAACTACGGCATGTGTGGACGCCCGTTTGGGCCACGGCTGCTATTCACCTGGCCGCATGCCAAGACTGCGGTGATGGGCCCTCAACAACTCGCCGGCGTGTTGTCCATCGTGGCTCGTCAGTCTGCCGAGTCCATGGGGCGGCCCTTTGATGAAGAGGCCGATGCCCAGATGCGCGCCGCCGTGGAAGCACAGATTGAGCGTGAATCACTCGCCCCATTTATGACGGGCAAACTGTATGACGACGGGATCATTGATCCCCGAGATACCCGCACCGTGCTCGGAATCGCGTTGTCGGTAGTCCATAACAATGTGATTCGGGGCCGTCACGGTGACGGCTTCGGAGTCTTCCGAATGTGAGATCTCATCCGATGAAGGGGGCGCAGTATGAGTACCGATCACGCATCTAAAGATCCCGAACTGATTGAAGGCAGGCCGGATGAACACAGGCCGGTGAGCGACTGGGCCACCGACTTCGATCACACCGATCCCCAATGGGCGACTAACCCGTTCCCGATCTGGGAGGACCTGCGCGCCTCATGTCCGCTCAGCCGTACCGAACGCTTCGGTGGGGCCTGGCTGCCCGTCACCCAAGAACTCGTCTCCACCATCGCCTATGACACCGAGAACTACACCTCGCGAGCGGTCGTGGTCTCTGAAACCCGTCCCGGGCCCGATGATCTGCCCGCTCCGATCGGATTGGCTCCCCCAATCACTTCAGATCCGCCCTTTCATCACATGGCCCGTCGTCTGTTGCTCCCCGCTTTCGCGCCGAAAAAGATTGAGGCGCTCACCGACTCCACGATTGCGATCTGCGAGGAACTCCTCGACGAGATCGCCCACATGGACGCACCCGATGCCGCCCTGCATTACAGCCAGCACATCCCGGTGCGCGTGATCGCCCACATGCTCGGATTCCCCGCCTCTGATGCGGATATTTTCCGCCACATCATCCATGTGGTCATCGAAGAAGGTGTCCGGTCGGAGGCCGACGATGAGGGGCGGATCGCGGAGACGCTTGCGATCGACGCATATTTCGACGCACAGATCGCTGACCATGTGGCCAATCCACGCGATGACCTGACCAACTTCTTGCTGGATGCACGACTCGATGGTCAACCCCTCGCCCACGAGCACGTGCGCGGCACGATGCTCCTGCTCCTCGTGGCCGGCATCGACACCACCTGGTCCGCAATCGGCGCAGCCCTGTGGCATCTTGGCCAGCGCCCCGACCATCGGCACCAACTCGTGGAGCAGCCAGAGATCTGGCCGTTCGCAATCGAGGAGTTCCTCCGCGCTTACGCCCCGGTCACGATGGGTCGCCTCGTTGCTAAGGACCACGTCTTACACGGCCAGAATCTGAGCGAGGGCGATTGGGTGTTGTTACCGTTCCCGGCAGCAAACCGAGACCCCGAGTTCTTGGCCGATGCCGATCAGGTGGTGTTGGATCGCCCAGAAAATCGGCACTCCGCCTTTGGACTGGGGATCCATCGCTGCATCGGATCCAACCTCGCCCGGATGGAAATGACCGTCGCCCTCCAACAGTGGATGGCCCGCTACCCCGATTTTTCCTTATCGGATCCCGGTGCCGTCACGTGGTCTGCCGGCCAAGTGCGTGGACCACGCTCCATCCCTGTCCACCTCAGCCCCACAGCCTAAGCACCTCCCCTTTTCAGATTCAGAAACAGCCCACACGGAGACGACATGACTTTGATTCGATCCCTTTTGATCGCGAACCGTGGCGAAATCGCCTGTCGGATCGCGCGCACCGCCCGGGATCTCGGCATCCGCACCATCGCGATCCATAGCGACGCTGACGCGGATGCCCTCCATGTCAGCACCTGCGATCAGGCCGTGGCCTTACCCGGAGACGCCCCAGCCGATACGTATCTGCGCACCGACCTCATCATCGCAGCGGCCCGACGCACCGGTGCCGAGGCTATTCATCCGGGTTACGGGTTTCTTGCTGAGAACGCTGCTTTTGCTCAGGCAGTGATCGATGCCGGCTTGATCTGGATCGGACCGCCTCCCACAGCGATTGCCGCGATGGGATCCAAGGTGGAAGCCAAGGCCGCCATGCGAACCGCCGGCGTTCCGGTGTTGCCAGATTCCTCAGTAGAGGGGATCGACCAGATCGGCATG
The DNA here is from genome assembly GCA_018401375.1 of Ilumatobacteraceae bacterium. Classification (GTDB taxonomy): domain Bacteria; phylum Actinomycetota; class Acidimicrobiia; order Acidimicrobiales; family Ilumatobacteraceae; genus M30B72. Next base: position 38,420 of record JAGYKR010000007.1, read on the forward strand.
CCATTGTTGATAAAGGCCTCTGCCGGCGGTGGTGGACGCGGAATGCGCATCGTGCGCGACTCCGCCCAACTAGCCGAGTCGCTGGAGATCGCGACCCGTGAGGCAGTGTCTGCTTTTGGGGATGGGACCGTGTTTTGTGAGCGCTATGTGGAGCGCAGCCGCCACATAGAGATCCAAGTGATGGCCGACCATCACGGCAATACCGTGGCCTTATTCGAACGCGAATGCTCGATCCAGCGGCGACACCAAAAGATTGTCGAAGAAGCCCCCTCCCCCGCTGTCACCCCCGAACTACGGTCCCGGCTGTGTGAGGCCGCAGTGACCGCTGCCCGCAACGTCGGCTACATCGGGGCGGGCACCGTGGAATTCTTAATGGACCCGGCCGGCGAGTTCTACTTCTTAGAAATGAACACCCGTTTGCAGGTGGAGCATCCCGTCACCGAAATGATCACCGGGCTCGATCTCGTGGCCTTACAGATCCGTATCGCCGAAGGCCACCCGTTGCCAGCGGAGGCTCTGCACCCAACGATCACCGGGCATTCGATCGAGGTCAGACTGACCGCCGAGGACCCAGCCCAGAACTACATGCCGATGACCGGAACATTCCATCGGTTTGAACTGCCGCACACCGCCGGCATCCGAGTGGATACCGGGATCTCCTCGGGATCGGTCATCAGCCCGCACTACGACTCGATGGTGGCCAAGGTGATCGCTCACGGAACCGACCGTCTCGATGCGATCCGACGCCTCCACCGTGCCCTGACTGAATCCAAAGTGCATGGCCCGACCACCAATCTGGACCAGTTACGTCAGATTCTCCTCGACCCCCGATTCCAAAGTGGGGACATGCACACCGGGTTCCTTGAAGATGATCCGTGCATCACCCCCACCGCCACCTCTGACCTAGAGTTCGTTGCAGTGGCCCTCACCATGCAGGCCCGCCATCGGGCTTCGGCTACTGCTTGGGCATTCACTCCCTCTGGTTGGAGGAACAATGCAGCCGTTGCACACGCGGTCACGATCCTTGACGGTGACCGAGAAGTTGAGGTCCGCTACGTGCTCGGCCGAACGTTGACCGTGGAGATCACCGACATTGATCAAGCAGATCCAGCAGATCCAACTGGCAGTCCCAACATCCGTCAGGTCCCCATCTCTCAGTGGGAGGCCGACACCGCAGGGGTGTCCCTCAGCGTGGATGGGCTGAGCGCCTGTTATGAGGTGGATCTCGTCACCGATATGAATCGGACTGTGGCCTATGTACACAGTCCAGATGGGTCGCGACGGCTGTTCGTTCAGCCGCGATTCCCGGCCGTGAATCTCGCCGGTACGGCGGGTTCGCTGACAGCGCCGATGCCCGGTGCGATCCGTCGGGTCTATGTGAGCGTGGGGGAACTGGTAACCGCCGGAACCCCACTTCTCGCCTTGGAGGCGATGAAAATGGAACATCAGGTCCTCGCTCCAGCGGACGGGATCGTGGCCGAGGTCATGATCGGTGTCGGCGATCAGGTGGACACCGGCCAAACCCTGTTGCGCTTAGAGGACGCCAACGAAGATCAAGGAGAAACATCATGAGTGCCGATCAGGGAACTCGTCCCATCCGGATCGCAAACTGCTCGGGCTTCTTCGGGGACCGGATCAGCGCCGCCGCCGAAATGGTGAACGGCGGACCGATCGATGTGCTCACCGGAGACTGGTTGGCGGAGCTGACCATGTTGATCCTGTGGAAGCAGAAAGCCCGCAACTCTGAGGCCGGCTATGCCTCCACATTTTTGACCCAAATGGAACAGGTGCTCGGAACCTGCGCCGATCGAGGGATCAAAGTGGTGGCCAATGCGGGCGGACTGAATCCAGCGGGTTGCGCCGAAAAGGTCCGTGAGATCGCTGAGCGGCTCGGGGTCACCGTGTCGGTGGCTCATGTTGAGGGCGATGATCTGATGGACCGGATCGAAGAGCTCCGGCCGCAACTGGCCAATCTCGATACCGGCGCCCCACTTGAAGTCAATCCGGTCTCGGCGAACGCCTACCTCGGGGCATGGGGTATCGAACGGGCTCTATCCGAGGGCGCAGACGTGGTGGTCACCGGACGCGTCACCGATGCTTCGGTGGTGGTCGGGCCGGCCGCCTGGTGGTGGAACTGGCAGCGGTCTGATTGGGATGCCTTAGCCGGAGCCGTGGCCGCAGGCCACATCATCGAATGTGGGGCCCAGACCACCGGTGGGAACTATTCATTCTTTTCTGAAATCCCCAACAGGCATCTCCCGCCCGGGTTCCCGATCGCTGAGATCGCTCGGGACGGCTCCACGGTGATCACCAAACATCCCGGCACCGGGGGTCTGGTGTCAGTGGGGACAGTCACCGCCCAACTGCTCTATGAAATCGGTGCCCCCGCCTACCCGAACCCCGATGTGGTGGCCCGATTTGACACGGTGAATCTCTCCCAAATCGGAGCCGATCGAGTGGAGATATCTGGTGTGCGCGGCGAACCTGCGCCACCTACCACCAAGGTGTCCATCAACTATGAGGGTGGCTATCGAAACAAGATGAGCTTTGTGCTGACCGGCCTCGATCAACGCGAGAAAGCCGACTGGGTGTCAGAAAGTTTGATCTCCCGACTCGGTGGAGCGGACCGGCTCGCGGCCGCTCAGGTGACCACCGACATCCGTTTTGTGCCTGCACCTCCGGGAGCAACCGACGGTCAAGAATCGGCTTCCGCGAAACTGCATGTGACGATGAAAGCCCCTGATGAACGACTCGTCGGTAGAGCCTTCTCCTCAGCTGCTGTGGAACTCGCGCTCGCTAACTACCCCGGATTTTTCACCACCTCGGCTCCCGGACCCGCCCAGTCCTTCGGGATCTATTGGCCGGCCCTCGTGGACGCGACTGCGGTGGATCACCAGGTGATCCTGGCCACCGGCCAAAGATTCGCGATCGCACCGACCCCACCTACCGCGCTCGCAGAAGCAATCCCAGCCCCCCAGACACCGATCACCGAACCATCGGTACTGGAAGTTGGCCAGCCACTCGGCAGATGGTTCGGTGCCCGCTCCGGTGACAAAGGTGGTAACGCAAACGTGGGTGTCTGGGCCCGTTCCGCTGCTGATTACGCATGGTTGCACGCCCACCTGACCGATCAACGTCTCCGATCACTGCTCCCTGAAGCCCGTGACTGTGAGGTCCGACGTTATGAGTTTGCGAACCTGTGGGCCTTGAACTTCGTGATCGTCGGTTATCTCGGTGAAGGAGTGGCTTCCTCCACGGCCTTTGACACCCAAGCCAAAGGGCTCGGCGAATATCTACGGTCGCGGCCGGTGTGGGCCACTAGTTAGCGAGCAGGCGATACCCGATGCCGCGCACCGTCACGATCAGTTTCGGGTCATCAGCAGAATCTTCGATCTTGAGTCGCAGCCGCCGAACGTGAGCGTCCACCAAGCGCGAGTCACCGAGATACTCATAGCCCCACACCCGTTCCAGCAACTGGTCTCGGCTCAACACCGCTCCGGCGTGATCAGCGAACTCGCACAACAATCGAAACTCGGTCTTGGTCAGGCTGATCTCCACATCGCCTTTGAGCACCACCCCTTGTTCGCGACGCAGTTCCACATCTTTGAACCGGATCGCCCGTGGAATCGTGGAGGCCTCCTGGAGTTGCACCCGGCGCATCAACGCCCTGATTCGTGCCGCTAACTGTTTGGGGACCACCGGCTTGGTGACATAGTCATCGGCCCCCGCTTCCAGACCGGCCACCATGTCGTAGGTGTCGGTCTGAGCGGTGATGATGATGATCGGCACGATGGAATGCCCACGCAATGCCCGACAGACCTCAAAGCCGCTCATATCGGGCAGGCGAAGATCCAGCAGGACCAGATCTACTTCACGGGACGCAAACATCGCGAGACCATCTGCACCATCGGCGGCTTGCAGCACCTCATAGCCCTCATCCTCGAGGGCCATAGACAAGGCGAGACGGATCCCATCATCATCTTCGATGAACAAAAGCGAGTACACGGCACCTTCAGTCTGCCCGGATCTCACGAAGATTGGAGCCGGCAAAAATTGGATCTGGCGAAACTGTTACAGAAATCGCACACAAGGGTGGGCGTGCTGTCACAACTCGCCGCCATCATGACAACTGTTCACGCTGCTCAGGTGGGGTACCTTCCTCCCCCTGGTACCTCACCGGCAGCGGTGAAACCTCTGGCCGATCCGGCCGACGGAAACGCTCCCCGTCCCGTTGATGATGGCACACTTGTGAACATGCCCGTTCGTCGCTCCCTGCGCCTGAGCACCCGAGTGACATTGTCATTTGGGATCGTGGCCTTGTTCGCCGGGATCGGTCTGGCGACGTTGACCTACTTCATCTCCCAAACCTCGCTGCTCGATCAGCGGATCAAGGCCGCGCAGGTCCAAGCCTTTAGTAATGCCCGCGATCTTTTATTGAGCGGTGATGACGCTCGCCAAATGAGCGAGGTATTTCTCCGGCTCCCGATTGAAACCGAAGGATTCGCCCATCTGACCGATCCCCGCTTGAACTTTCGGGTGGGTTTTGGGATCGACAGGTTCCCCACCGAACTGCGTAACTCGGTATCCAACGGGGTCACCGCCCAGCAGCGATTTGAGATCGATGGTAAGTCGTATCTCGGGATCGGAATCCACATCGCCGCTGCCGAAGCCGGCTACTTCGAAGCGTTCCCGCTTGAAGAAACCGAGGCCACCCTCAACACGATCTTGTCTGCTCTCGTGATCGGTGCGGTGGTGACGACCATGTTTGCGACCTTCTCGGGCTGGTCCACCTCACGACGTCTGCTGCGTCCGTTGCGCGATGTGGCCGATGCCGCCGGGGAGATCGGCGAAGGCGCCCTCGACGCCCGCTTAGATCCGGCAGAAGACCCCGACCTCGACCGGTTGGTGGGATCGTTTAATGAGATGGCCGATGCCGTTCAAGCCCGGATCGAACGCGAGGGGCGATTCGCTTCTGATGTCAGCCACGAACTGCGTTCCCCGATCACTGCATTGACCGCAGCGGTAGAGGTACTGAACGCTCGCCGCGAGGATCTGCCCGAACGCACCCAACAAGCCCTCGATGTGGTGGTCTCACAGGTTCGTCGTTTCGATGACATGGTGATTGACCTTTTGGAACTCGCCCGTATCGACGCCGGAGCCACCGAACTGAACGGGGAAGTCGTGGATCTCGCTGACCTGTGCCATCGGATTGCCGGCGGTTTTGGCTTCCCCGATCTGAGCGTGGAGGTCCACCGACGGGTGGAAGCAACGGCCTTTGTGGACAAGGTCCGCTTTGAACGGATCCTTGGAAACCTGCTGGAAAATGCCTCCCATCACGGTGGTGGTCCAGATCGGATCTCTATCGAACCTGGCGGCCGGTCCTCGGTGCTCATGGCCGTGGAAGACTCCGGCCCGGGAGTGGCCATCGGCGAGCGCAAACGGATCTTCGAGCGCTTTGCACGCGGTTCGGCGGCCCGCCATCGCATCGGCACCGGCCTCGGCTTGGCCTTAGTAGCTGAACATGCCCGAGCTTTAGATGGGGAAGCATGGGTGGAGGATCGTCCCGGCGGCGGAGCGCGATTTGTGGTGCGTTTACCCACCGAGGCCACCCAGATGACCGGAGGGCACCGATGAATCACCGACCGGGGGTGGAGAACACCAGATCACCGCTCCGGGTGACGCTGATTGCGATCACAGCCCTTGGACTCCTCGCCGGGTGCGGGGTCAGCGCCGGGGAAAGTTTCGAGACCATCGCACCCCAAGAGATCCCCTTCGGCCTTGACCAACCGCTTTCCACCGCAGCGTCCACCACGACCACCACCGAACCACCCGAGGGGCCAGATGGGGCCACACCCACGACCTCGCCGGTACAAACCGAACCAGTCAACGTGTATTTCGTGTTGGGTCTCGATCGGCTCCAACGCCTCACCGTGCAGTTCGCTTCACCGGTGGAGTTACTGCAAGTGCTCGCCTTATTAGTTGATGGTCCACCGAGTGAGCAGTCGATCGGCTTGCGCAGCGCTGTGCGCTCTGGACTCGTGGTAGATCTGTTCAGCGAGCGTGGGGTGGCCCAAGTAGATCTCCGGGGATCGGTCTTAAATCAGCTCGCTCCGCGAGATCAACGCCTTGCGATCGCTCAAATCGTGCTCAGTGTGCTCGGTTCAGCTCGTGGCGTAGGCCAAGTCAGTTTCACTATCGATGGCGAGCCCGCCGAGATCGGGATTCCCCCGGACTACACATTGAGTCGGCCCGGACAGCCGTTAACTTTCGCTGACTTTGACTCACTTCTCAGCGGACGACCTGGGGAGACGTTGCCAATCGCTGAACCCGAGGTCACCGGTGAAACCGAATCCGGTGAAACCGGGTCCGAAACCGAATCCGGTGAATCCGAATCTGCTGAAGATGCCGACTGATCAGTAGCCGAGCCGGGTCACACGATCAGCGCGGTGTTGCCAGTTCTTGTCCACCTTGACACGCAGTTCGAGGTGGGTTCCTCGAGGGAGCTGGGCTCGAGCCCGTTCCCCGACCTGTTTGAGGATCAGACCACCCTTACCGATGACCATTCCTTTTTGGCTATCGCGTTCCACCAAAATGTCCACCCGGATCCGTGAGCCTTCCCATTCCACCACCTCAGTAGCAATGGAATACGGCAGTTCGTCACGGGTGACCTCAAGGAGTTGTTCACGCACCAGTTCGGCCACCCAGCGTTCTTCGGGAAGATCGCTGAACTCCTCAAGCGGGAAATACATCGGCCCCTCGGGGAGCCGGGAACTGAGATATTCCACGAGGGCCTGTGTCCCCTCACCGGTCCGAGCCGACACCGGGAAATACGCCTCGGCCTCGAGCGCCCCGGCCGCAGCCAACATCACCATGATCTCATCTCGCGTGGCAATGTCAGTCTTGTTGACGATGACCACGGCCTTGGACATGTCGAGGCGCTCGGCCACCCAACGATCACCACCGCCAAAAGGTTTGGTGGCGTCGAGGACCAGACATTGCACGTCCACGTCCTGGCTGGAGTCAAGCGCCGTGGCATTCACCCGCTCACCGAGTGCGGTCACCGCCTTGTGTAACCCGGGGGTGTCCACAAAGATCAACTGCACACCGGGACGATTAATAACACCCATGATCCGATGGCGCGTGGTCTGGGGTTTATCCGACACGATCGAGATTTTCTGACCGCACAACTGATTGACGAGCGAGGACTTACCGACATTCGGTCTTCCTAAGAAGGCCACGAACCCGGACCGAAACCCTTCAGCTACTGCAGGCACCTCGCTACGACCAGCGTGATCGCCCACGTGCTCGTCAGGCTGGTTCTCAAGATGATCAGAGGTTGGTGCCATGTCCTTGCCAGTATGGCTGGCGCAGTTCACGTTTGAGGACCTTGCCTGAACCGGTTTTGGGAAGCTCGTCACGCCAGGCGAAAGACCGCGGCAACTTATAACTCGCCAGATGGGCCCGAGCGTGGGCCGAAAGATCCTCTTCGGTGAGGAGGCCGCCACTCACGAGTACCACTTCGGCGTGCACGATCTCACCCCAGTCTTCGCTCGGAATCCCAAACACTGCGGCTTCTACCACCAGCGGGTGGGCTTCAAGAACGGCTTCGATTTCCGCAGGATAAATGTTCATTCCCCCGGAAATGATCATGTCTTTTTTGCGGTCGCAGATGTAGATGAAGCCTTCGTCATCGAGATAGGCGATGTCCCCGACGGTCTGGAACCCGTCCCGATGATCCTCCTCAAACTTGTCGTGCTGTTTGTAGTAATCCGAGAACACCGATGGGCTCCGCACGAACAACTCGCCGGTGGCATCGGGTCCGGTGGCCGTCACCACATAGCCGTCCACGTCATAAAGGCGCACCTCCACCATCGGCGCCGGCTTTCCGCAGGATCCTGGTTTGCGCATCTGATCCTCAGGCCGCAGCACCGTATTCACACCGAGTTCGGTGGATCCATACACCTCAAACAGGGAGTCGGGCGGGAAGTCCTCCACATACCGTTGTTTGAGGGCGAAACTCCACGGGGCCGCATTGGCGATCATCACCCGCATCGATGAGGTGTCGTATCGATCCTTGGTTTCACCTGGCAGGTTCGTGATCATCCGGATCGGAGTCGGAGCCGAAAACGTGGATGTACACCGGTAGGTCTCCAGCAAACGCAACCAGTCCTCAGGGTCAAACTTGCGTTGCAGCACCACAGTTTGGCCCATGGCCATTGCGATGTTCATGAACCCGCCGGGCCCCGAGTGATAGAGCGGACCCGTGGTCAGATAAATGTCATCGGGCTGGTAGCCGATGTGGGCGAGCAAGGCCGCCACCTGTTCGGGACTTCCCGCTGACTTGCGTAACGCGCCTTTGGGCTTACCGGTGGTCCCTGATGTGTAAATCATCGTGGCGCCAGCTTCTTCGGTGGCCTCGAGGACCGGCGGTTCCACAGAAGCCGTCATCATCAGATCGTCCACCGACACCATCCCGAGTGGGGCGGGGCCATCGAACACGAGGATCGTGGTCACCTTGGGGATCTCGGAGCGAATCCGCTGGAACAGATCAGCGAACTCGGCATCCACATAGACCACCTCAGTATCGGAATGGTCAGTCACATATGCGGCTTCGTCATCGCTGAGGCGATAGTTCAAAGGCACTGCTGTGGCGCCGATCTTGCGAGCCGCATTGACCATGGTGACGATTCCGAGCGAGTTCTGCCCGCACCACACCACTTTGGTACCCGATCGCACCCCGAGCCCGGCCAACACATTGGCCAAACGATTAGCGGATTGTTCGAGCTCGCTATAGGACTGGATCCGGATGTCGGTTCCCCGGCGGTCGTCCACCACCGCGATCTTGTCGGGCTGATTGAGGGCGTGCACTGTCAACAGGTCTGCCATCTCGCATTCGTAGCAGGTCCACAGGCTCTGACATGCTGGCGGACATGTCAGTACGCACAATTAACGGAATCGAAGAACTCAAGTCCCTCGTGGGTGAGCACCTCGGCTACAGCCCCTACGTGGCCGTCACCCAAGAGCAGGTAAATACTTTTGCTGATGCCACCGGTGATCATCAGTGGATTCATATCGATGTGGAGCGCGCCACGGCCGGTCCTTTCGGAGCACCGATCGCCCACGGCTATTTGACCTTGTCCATGGGACCGATGTTGTCCCCACAGATCTTTAACGTCTCAGGGATTTCAATGGGCGTGAACTACGGCTGCGCAAAGGTGCGCTTCCCCTCTCCTGTACCGGTGGGATCCAACCTACGTCTCGGCGCCAAACTGCTAGAGGTCACCGATGTGGCTGGTGGCGTGCAAGTAATGATGGAGTTCACCTTTGAGGTGGAGGGTTCATCCAAGCCTTCCTGCGTGGCCGAAGTCATCTTCCGTTACTACATCTGACTTTTTGGGTCTGACTTTTTTGGATCTGACTTCTTTGGATCTGACTTCTTTGGGTCTGACTTTTCAGTTTCAGCGGAACTGCGGGATGACCTCGGTTGCGAAGCGTTCCAAGGTCTCGGTGTCGGGGTAGTCCGCACACCACGGGATAAATCCCCGGCACCCGAGATCGATGTAGCTCTGCATCTTTTCGGCTACCTGTTCAGGGGTACCCACCAAGTTGTTCGCTCGCCATGATTCGGCGGAATCCCCCCACAGGCTGCGCGAGCCCTCAGCCAAGACCTCGGCTTCGCTGCCGCGGATCATGATCTCAGGTGACCACGTCATTCCGATCTCCGAGGGATCGCGGCCGAATGTCGCACAGTGGCCATGCAATATGTCCCGTTTGTGCGCCCACTGCTCAAGTTGACCTCCGAAGTTGGAGTAATCCGCGAGCCGGGCCACCACCCGCAATGTCAGCTGTTCCCCTCCGCCACCGATCCAAATCGGCGGTCGGGGGCTTTGCAACGGCTTAGGGTCGCAGTTAGCCCGAGTCACCTCGTAGTACTTACCTCGGTAGGTGGTTTCGGGTTGAGTCCACATCGAGGTGACGATCTCTACCGATTCGCGCAGCATCCCAATCCGATCCTTCGGGGTCGGGAACTCGTATCCGTATCCCCGGTACTCGTTCTCGTACCAGCCGGCCCCAATCCCCCAGTCGAGGCGTCCACCCGAGATCACATCCACCGTGGAGGTGATCTTGGCTAAGAGCGCCGGATTGCGATAGCTGTTGCATCCCACCATCTGACCGAGACGGATCCGAGAGGTACGTTGACTGAGCGCTGCGACCGTCGTCCAACATTCAAACACCGCCTCATGGGAGGGTCGGGGCACGTTGTGAACGTGGTCGTACACCCAGATCGAGTCATACCCGAGCTCCTCGGCGAGCATTGCGATCTCCATCGCCCGCTCCCACTTGGCACTCGCCCCGTCGATTGCGGACAGTTCCATTTTCCAGCCCTGAGGCATGAACACGCCGAACACGATCTTGTGATCACTCATAGCGCCAACATAGGTCGCCGAGAGTCACGGCAGTGGACCCTGATGTACTCATGGTTCGATCCGCCCGGTTCCGATTCGTGGGGATGACCCGAAGCTCATCTAGGTTGCCGTACTTATGGAGAGTGTCGATCGTTCCTCCACACAGCTCGGTCTTGCAGAGGTCCATGAAGCCATCGCCGCTTCGCGACCGGATCAGGAATGTCTTGTGTTTAGGGACCGTCGACTGACATGGTCCGAGGTCACCGATCGGACACGTCAGCTTGCTAACTACTTGCTCTCCGAAGGGCTCGGGTGCCACATCGAACGCGCCGAACGTGCCGGTCATGAATCTGGACAAGATCACTTAGCGATCTACCTTCATAACGGCAACGAATATCTCGAAGCCATGTTGGGGGCCATCAAAGCCCGGGTCGTTCCGTTCAATGTCAACTACCGCTACGTGGCCGAAGAACTGCGCTACCTGCTCAACGATGCCGGGGCCACCGCCGTGGTGGTGCACTCTCAGTTTGTTCCCGTTCTCGCTGAAGTGTTGCCGGATCTCCCTGCGCTGCGAGTCATCATCCAAGTCCCCGATCAGTCCGGCCATGATCTGTTGCCGGGCGCCATCTGGTACGAGGACGCCCTAGCGGGTGCGTCCGCCGAGCGACCAGCGGTCACATGGAGCGCTGACGATCTCTACATCTTGTACACCGGTGGTACCACCGGAATGCCCAAAGGTGTCATGTGGCGTAACGGCGATGCGATGGTGGAATGCTTTGGCGGGTCAAAGACTGCTGTCACCCTTGATGATTGGGTGGCCGAAGCAAATGTCGGGTTACGGGCGGTACTCGCCCCGCCGTTCATGCACGGCGCCGGGCATTGGGTCAGCTTTCGGACGTGGCTGGGCGGAGGAACCGTGTTCGTCCAATCGATCCCCGAGCGCCTCGAGCCCACCGACATCTGGGGTCTGGTGGAACGCGAGGACGTGAACTTCTTGTTGATCGTCGGGGATGCTTTCGCCCGCCCATTGATCGACGAACTCGATCGCACCGGTAGCGAGAAGTCAAGCACTCATCCGTCTGGATACGACCTGTCCAGCCTGACGGTGATCCTGTCCGGCGGTGCTGCACTATCCGCCAATCTGAAAGATGAGTTCCTCGCCCACCTACCAACTTTGATGATCGTGGACGGGCTCGGTTCATCCGAAGCCGGAGGGCAGATCTCGCACGTGTCCACATCGGGTGGAGCAAGTACGGGCACTTTTGATCTGACTCCAGGCAATCATGTGTTGTCGGCTGATCTGGACCGCGTCCTCGAGCCTGGTGACCCCGAAATCGGATGGCTCGCCAAATCAGGCCGTCTGGCTCTCGGCTACCTCGGCGATCCGGTCAAGACCGCCAAGACCTATCCGGTGGTGAATGGACAACGCTACGCAGTCCCCGGCGATCGGGCCCGCCTGCGCGCCGACAACGTGGTGGAACTGCACGGCCGCGATTCGGTCACCATCAACTCTGGCGGAGAAAAGATCTTTGCCGAAGAGGTAGAGGCTGCGATCAAAGCCCACCCTGCGATCTATGACTGTGTGGTGGCGGGCCGTCCGAGCGAACGCTGGGGTAATGAGGTTGTGGCCGTTGTCAGGATCCGTGAGGGCTACAGCGTGACTGATGAGGAACTGCGCGCCGAGGCCGAGCGCCATATCGCGCGTTACAAACTGCCCAAAGCCATTCTGCGGGTGGCGGAGATCCAACGCTCGCCTTCAGGTAAAGCCGATTATCGCTGGGCCTCAGGCATCGCCCGAGACGCTTAATCTGGCGACGTCACACTGCGCCGGTTCAGACTGGAAGATTCCCGGTGGCCACTTTGGTGGTGCCGAAATCCTTGAAGGCGGCGATGGTGCGCTGCGCGATTCGCATCTGATGGATCTCATCGGCCCCGTCAGCAAACCGTGCCCAGCGGGCTTGTTGGAGCATGTGGGCGAGCGGAGTGTCCGTGGAATAGCCGAGCGCCCCGTGGACCTGGATGGCTCGGTCAATGATTCGCCACAAACTGTTGGCCACGAAATGCTTCGCCATCGACACCACCGAGGTGAACTCCATGCCGTTTTCGATCTGATACGCGGCGTGCAGCACCATCAGTTTGCACTGGTACATCTCCATCGCCGAGTCCGCAATCAGCCACTGGATACCTTGTTTCTCTGCGAGCAATGACCCGTGGGAGTACCTCTCGAGTGAGCGTTCCACCATCATGTCGAGCGCGATCTCGGCTTGGCCGATCCACCGCATGCAGTGTGCAAGGCGGGCCGGACCGAGCCGGTATTGGCCGAGCAGATGCCCTTGGCCTTGGCCGCCGAGCATGTTTGAGGCCGGGACCCGCAAGTCCTCGATCAAGATCTCGCAATGGTTGTGACCGCCCGACATGGTGTGGACGTCGCGGACCACGTTCCAGCCCTCAGAGGGAAGATCCACAATGAAACACGAGTTTGCCGCCTGTGGGACCTCGGGATCTTCTTCGGTGCGGGCCACCAGCAGCGCAAACATTGCGCCGCGCGCCCCCGAAATGAACCATTTGTGGCCATTAATCACCCATTCATCGCCATCGCGATACGCGAAGGTCTTGATCAAGGTGGGATCGGATCCGGCCACCTCTGGCTCGGTCATCGCAAAGCAGGATCGTGCCGTGCCGTCACATAGGGGGCGTAAGTACTTCTCTTTCTGCTCATCGGTTCCCCAATGCAACAAGGTGTGCTGGTTACCTTCATCGGGTGCTTGAGCGTTGATCACAAACGGTCCAATGGACACCTTGGCGGCCTCAGCGGACACCGCAGCCATCGCTGTTGGGCCTAGTCCCATCCCACCCCATTCAGCGGGCATATGTGGGAGCCACAGGCCTTGTTCACCGCGGGCTTCGCCCCGCAATTTCACAATGGTTGCAATCACCGCAGAGCGATCAGCCTGATCAGTGGCCTCCCATGCCGGTCGCACCCGTTCGTCCATAAACGCCCGAACCTTGAGCCGCACATCTTCCACCTCAGGCGGAAAGGAAAAGTCGATCATCGCATCACTCCCTACATGAATGTTCTGGTCCGAATGTTCTGGCTGTGACCATCATCGCCGGTGATCACCGAGCAGGGCGAGGCGAATCTGTGACCCGCGCCGTAACCTCACAACGATGACGCAGCACAACGATGCCATCGGGGCCAGTTCGGATGTGGCAGAGCATTCCCGAGCGAACTCCTGGGATCGCGAAACCTTGCCCGAAGGCACCGAGAAGGTCACTGCGGTCCGCGACATGTTTGATGCGATCGCTCCGCGCTATGACCTCGTGAACCGGATCATGACCTTTCGTCTCGACACCCGGTGGCGACGTAAGGCGGTGCGCACTTTGGATCTGCCCGCCGGATCCCGGGTCCTCGATTTAGCTTCAGGGACCGGAGATTTGTGCCGCGACCTGAAACGCGTTGGACTGCGGCCGGTGTCGGTGGATTTGTCCTATGGCATGTTGGCTGCAGATCGCTCGGGGGCACCACGAGCCCAGGCGGACATTCTCCGACTCCCCATGCCCGACGCCAGTGTTGACGGGGTGACCTGTGGGTTTGCGTTACGCAACCTCGTGGATCTCGACGCGTTCTTCACCGAGTTAGCTCGGGTGGTGCGGCCCGGTGGACGCATTGCATTGCTCGATGTGGGGGTACCGCGCAACCGGTTGATTCGTTTCGGTAACGGCATCTATTTCGGCAAGGTGGTCCCCAAAATCGGCGGCCTGCTCTCTGACCCGGCTGCCTACCGCTATCTCCCCCGCAGCGTCGCGTATCTGCCAGCACCATCGGTGATGGTGGCCTCTTTACGCAGAGTCGGGTTTGGCGATGCACGTCATCATCATCTCTCAGGCGGGATCACCCAACTCTTAGATGCCACTCGCGACGCATCTCAGATTTCATGAACACACCGCAGTCCCGATTGATTGCAGTCACCACTCCATATGAGGGGACCGCGTCTCTCGAACAGATCGCTGGGTCAACGGGCGTGTTGTTTGTGCGCAATGGATGCGGATTTGCCGGGCAGGGCGAGATCGCTCGCGTCACCGCGAACGCAGCAGTCGCAACCCTTGGATCTGTTGAGCACATCGACCACACCGGTTATGCGGTGGGCCCCATTGCGATTGGAACAGTCCCGTTCCTGCCCGGCTCCCCCGGCGAGATGATCATCCCGGCTGTTGTTGTCGGTGCTGACGCCAAGGGGCGTTCGTGGATCACGCGCATCAATGATCACGATCTCCTCCTGCGCGACTCGACTCCTCCGTTAGTTGGTGGGTTTCAGATCACCCAAGAAAACCCTGTTGATCACTATCTGCGTGCGGTCACCACCGCTCGTGATGCCGTGCGAGATCAGGGTCTCACCAAAGCGGTGATCGCTCGGGCGATACGGGTACACAGCGATCATCCGATGGATATCGCAGCAATCCTGCAACGTCTGCGTACCTCGTTTGGATCCAGTTACCGCTTCAGCGTGGACGGCCTCGTCGGGGCCTCACCGGAATTACTGGTGGAGATCGAGGGTGAAACGGTGCGGTCACATCCTTTGGCGGGGACCACCACCCGCACCGGGGATCCGGCCACCGATGAACGTTTGGCCGCCGAACTGATCGCGAGCGTCAAGAATCAGGTGGAACACCGGATCGTGATCGATGTGGTGCACGACACCTTGTTGCCGTATGTGTCCTATCTCGATTGGGAGCCTGAGCCCTCCATTGTCCCGGTGGCCAATGTGCAACACCTCGGCAGCGCCGTTGAAGGTCGTCTCTCCCAACCTCAGCCATCGGTGATCACCCTCGTGCGGGCGCTGTCACCCACGCCGGCTCTCGGCGGGCACCCCCGAGCGGCAGCTTTAGACCTGATCGGCGAGGTGGAGGGTTGTGAGCGTGGCCGCTACGGCGGAGCGGTGGGCTGGGTCAACGCGACAGGTCACGGCACATGGGCGGTGACGATCAGATGCGCCGAGTTCAGTGATGATCGCCGGTCGGCCCGACTCATGGCGGGCGGCGGCATCGTTGCCGAAAGCGACCCGCTCGCCGAACTTGCAGAAACTCAAGCAAAGTTTCAAGCGATGCTGTCGGCTCTGATCCGGGCCTAAGTCACACACCTCTGAGGTCGGCGGAGATTTCGCGGACCACCGCATCGGTGATCGCCGCATGGACCGCTGTGTTTGCCACCCGGTCAGTACGTACCCGAATCACCTGAGGCCCCGGTTCGTGGAGGGCTGCGATCAGCTCGCCGGCGTCTTCCACGGTGCAGGCTCTGATCCCGAATCCTTGGGCGAGTGCCACGAGGTCAGCACCGTGCGGAGTGCCAAAATATTGCTCAAAGGTGGCGGTATCGAGATGACCGGCCTGAGGTAGGAACGAAAAGATTCCGCCCCCGTCATTGTCCACGACCACAATCCTCAGATCGATCTCTGACACTCCATCACCGTGGTGCACCTTCCGCCGGGTCACCCTCACCAGTGCATTGAGGTCGTGAATAAACGCCAAATCCCCGAGCAACACTGCGGTGCGCGCACCGCTACATGCGAGCCCCACCGCCGTAGACAACGTGCCGTCAATCCCATTGGCACCGCGATTCGCATGGGCTCGAGCCTGCGGTCCGCCAAACCATTCGAGATCTCGAATCGGCATGGACGAGGCCACTACCACCTCATCGATCCGGGTGTCCTCTTGAATATCAATCCCGTAGGCAAACATCCGTGCCACCGCCGGTTCGGTGAGTGTGTCGTATGCACCGAGCACCTCATCGATCCAGGTCTGCGCAATCGCTTCGGCCCGCATCCACATCTCCCACCAGGCCGGATCAGGGCTGAACTCCCAGTTCACGGCGAGCACATCAGAGATCTGACAGCGAGCCGCCACCCGATGATCCGGATCAATGACGCCCGGCCCACCTATCTGGATCACCACCGCCTGTGATCCGGCCACCCATTGTGCGAGCACCTTGGACGCGCTCGGACGTCCAATCCTGATGATGACCTCGGGTACGGCGCGTTCAGTGAAATCGGGAGTCCGCAGGATCTGATCGGCTGCGCAGATCGCACCAGGTATCTGGCGGGCCTCCGATAACGGATCAGCAATGATCGGCCATCCGGTGCGCGCTGCGAGTTCGCGGATCTCTGTCACCGACACCCCTGATCGTCCCCCCGCGAGGATCACCCCGCAAGCACTATGCGCACTCGAGGGCACCGGATCGCTATGTGACTGACCCGGCATCATCGCCGCACGGACGCGGGGGGCTGTTTCAATGACTGGCGACTGCGCCAGCGGTGCGGGAAGTTCTGCTGGTTCAGCCACGAGGGGTTCACGAAACGGAAAGTTGAGGTGTACCGGACCGGTACGGCTTGCAGTGAGGGCCCGGCGTGCCAGCGAGCGCCAGGTGTGACTGGCTGCAAGATCGGCCACACCCGGATCGTGGAACCATCGCACCGAGCGTCCAAACAGATGGGTTTGATCCACTGTTTGGGCTGCCCCGACATCACGCAGTTCGGGGGGCCGGTCAGCGGTCAGCACCAGCATCGGCACGTCAGATAACCCGGCTTCCACGACTGCTGGGGCGAAGTTCGCGGCCGCAGTACCCGAAGTACATACGAGCAGTGCGGGCACGCCGCGCAGCCCCATCCCGAGGGCCATGAATCCGGCGACGCGCTCGTCTTGAGCGACCTGCACCTCCATCTCTCCTGATGCAGCTCGCGCGGCGAGTGCGAGCACGATCGGAGTGGACCGCGATCCGGGCGCCACAACGGCATGACGGATCCCGCATCGGATCCATTCGTCGATCACCGTCGCGCACATCGTGGCCGCTGCTACAGACATGGGCATCACGATATGGCCGGATTAGGGTGCGGGCATGGATGGGGTCGTGAATGTCGACATCTGGTCAGATGTGATTTGCCCGTGGTGTTACATCGGTAAACGCCGTTTCGATCGAGCGGTCGCCGAACTTGAGGCTGACCCCGAGTGTGCCGGACGGATCGCGATCACGTATCGCCCCTACCAACTTGACCCTCGCGCCCCTCAGGATCAGGCCACCCCCGCAGTCGATGCGTACGCGAAGAAGTTCGGTGGACAGGCTCAAGCAGAAGCAATCATCGCCAAAGTCACCTCTGTGGCCGCCGGCGATGGCTTGGAGTTCCGGATGGATCGGGCGCTACGTGCCAACACTTTGGCGTCACATCGCCTGATCTGGCTTGCCGATCAGCCCGATAACGATCTGGTGCAAGCCGAGATGAAAGAACGCTTGTTGCAGGCCTATTTCATTGACGGTCTGAATCTCGGCGACACCGACACGTTGATTGCGTGTGCGAGCGATGTCGGGGCTGACCCGGACATGATCGCAGAGTTCCTCGCGAGCGACCGCGGCATGGACGAACTCACTGCCCAACTGAACTCGGCGGCAGAACTTGGGATCACCGGTGTCCCGGCCTATGTGATCGACGGGCAATGGTCCATACCCGGAGCCCAAGACACCGATGTCTTTGTGCAGATTTTGCGCAAACTCATCGATCGTCGCCGATGAAAGCGATCTGTGTCCACGGGTTCACCCAGACCTCTCAGAGTTGGTCACAGGTCGCACCCTTGCTCGTGGATGCACCATCAGGAGCGCTCACTAACTCCGGATTTAACGAGGTGGTGGCCCTTGACGCACCTGGCCACGGGACCGAGCAATCCCGACAGTTCTCCTTGACCGACGGGGCGATTGATCTGGGGAGCCGCGGTGGGTCAGGGGTTTATATCGGTTACAGCATGGGTGCGCGACTCGGTTTGCATCTGGCTCTCCACTCCCCCGAACTCGTGCACGGACTCGTGATGATCGGCGGAACGGCGGGCATTGATGACCCCGCAGAACGCGCCGCTCGCCGAGTTGCCGATGAAGCCCTCGGGGAACGGATCATCGACATCGGGGTGGAAGCATTCCTCGATGAATGGCTGCGACAACCGTTGTTTGCGACGTTGCCTCCCGATCATGCCGGTGCCGCCGAACGCCGTCTCAACTCCGCTGAAGCACTGGCGGGCAGTCTGCGCACGGCGGGGACCGGCACTCAAGAACCGCTCTGGGACAAACTCGACAAACTTTCGATGCCGGTGCTGGTGATCACCGGGGAGTTAGACCACAAGTTCACCGAGATCGCCCAAAGGTTCGTGGCTTGCATCACTGATTGCGAGCATCTTGTGATCCCCGCAGTTGGTCACGCCGTTCATCTTGAAGCACCAGCAGCTACCGCGTCGGCCATTGTCTCATGGTGGAATCGCGTCAGCTGACAAGCCGTTTACGACGCCACAAGATGCTGGTAACGACCCGACGGTCAGTCGCAGAATGCAAACGCTGCCTCTCGAGCACCGTCGGAGAGGTCCGTCACGACGGCTTTACGCTCGGGGACGTCGTCACCAACGATAAGGACGTACGTGCCCACACATAAGCCCTCTCGCTCATCGCTTAAGAGCGCAGTGCGGAAGGACTTAGCTTTCCCGATTCGGTTGTAATCAACCACGATCGTACGCAACGTTGTCACCTCCTGATGAGATGGTGCCGGGCGGGCGGGTGACGACACGTTACTTCCTCCTCCTCGGCGCGAACAGTTCAAGTACTGCCGTCACCGGCCCTACGAGTTCGAGCCGCAGTTCACTGAGTTCCGGCGGGGTGAGGTCAACCACGTGGCTAGCTCTTCCGTCAACCGGCAGAGTCCACCCTGTGAGGTGACCTGTTAGGCGACGGCCACAGCGATTGCGATTCCGCTCGCCAATAACACCCCGTACACGAGTTGGAACTTACCGGTGGCGCCGAGGACCGCTATCAACTCTTGGCCCTGGGCCCCGGCGCGAACCGGCCGGATCGCCATCCACCCCAAAGGTGCGGCACCGAGGCCGAGCAATGTGAACGGGCCGGCCACCACCGCCAACACAATGGTGACCACACCGGCGAGCAGGATCAAGAACACGTAGAACCACCGGGTCGCAGCCTCCCCCATCCGGACCGCCAAGGTGCGTTTCCCCACTTGGGCGTCACGCGGTAGATCGCGCAAATTGTTGATCACGAGCAGGGCGCACGCCACTGCGCCCACACCGACCCCGGCAATGATCGACACCGCAGTGATCTCGGTGATCGCCACATAGGTGGTGCCGACCGTTGCCACTAACCCGAAGAACACAAATACGAACACTTCGCCGAGGCCCATATATCCATAGGGCCGCGGACCACCGGTGTAGAACCACCCGGCCGCTAACGCCGCCGCGCCGACGCCAAGGATCCACCAGTTCGTGGTAGCCGCCAAACTCAAACCGATCACTGCAGCGAGCCCGAATGCTGCGAGCGCCGCCTTTTTCACCGCTGCCGGGGTCGCTGCACCTGATCCGACCAGACGCATGGGACCCACCCGCACCGCATCGGTACCGCGCACTCCATCGGAGTAGTCGTTTGCGTAGTTCACACCCACTTGCAGTGCGAGGCTGACCGCCAAAGCGGCAACAACTTTCCACCAGGTGATCGCTGATGCATCACCAAATGCGGAGGCCGCACCCACAAGCACCGGGACTACGGCTGCGGGCAGGGTCCGTGGCCGGGCGCCTTGAAGCCAGATATTCATCGGGTCCCTCTCAAATACACATCGATAGCAATCTGCACGACTGCGCACCTTAGGCCCGGATCACACCCGGATCGATCTTTAGGCAATGATGGTGTGATGACCACAGAACTTTGGCAGCGCGGAGCACTTGAACTCGCAGCGATGATCGCCGATGGCTCCACCACCTCCGTTGAGGTACTCAATGCCCACCTCGTACGGGTAGATGAGGTCAACGGGCATCTCAATGCGGTGGTGCGTCTGCTGACCGATGAGGCCCGCACCGCCGCCGAAGCCGCCGACGCCGCAGTGGCTGCTGGCGCACAACTTGGGCCGTTCCACGGGGTACCGATCTCGGTCAAAGAAAACATCGATCTGACCGGCACCCCCACCACGCAGGGACTTACGTTTCTTGCTGATGCGATAGCCGATCGTGATGCGCCGGTAGTGGAGCGGATGCGTGCTGCAGGAGCGATCCCGTTTGCCCGCACCAACCTGCCCGATCTCGGCCTGCGGATCCACACCGATTCCCAACTGCACGGCCTGACCCGTAACCCATGGAATCCTGGCGTCACCGCGGGTGGTTCCTCGGGTGGTGAAGCCTCTGCGCTTGCGTCGGGAATGTCTCCATTTGGGATTGGCAACGACATCGGTGGATCCCTGCGGAACCCCGCGCATTGCTGCGGTGTGGCCTCGATCAAACCGACCACCGGTGTGGTGCCGATGGCCACGGTCATCCCTCCGCTCGATCGGATGCTGTCTTCCCAACTGATGCTCGCCGAGGGTCCGATGGCCCGCCGAGTGGCCGATGTGCGCGCAGGTCTCGAGATTATGGCCGGTATGGATCCCCGCGATCCGAACAGCCTCCCGGTCAGTTTGCGCACCCCGACCCTCGACCGACCGTTGCGCATTGCGGTGCTCGCTGATCCCCCTGGCGGTACCACTGATCCAGGGATCGCTGCGGTGATCCGCTCGGCTGGGGAACATCTCGCTTCGGCAGGCCATCAGGTCACCGAGGCCACCCCTCCCCAATATGAGGAATCCTTGCAGGTGTGGGCGGCGCTGCTCATGGCGGATCTGCGCACCCAACGTGAACTTCTCGACATGGTGCTCGGTGAACCAGGCCGACTGATCCTCGACAACTTAGAAACTCAAGTCCCACCTATGGACGCCGCCGCAGTCTTAAGCATCCATCCGATGCGCTTTGCGATCATGCGGGCCTGGTCAGAGTTCTTTAGCGAGTTTGATCTCGTGATCTCCCCCACTTGGGCTCATCGGGCTTTCGCTCACGGAGCCGATCTCGATCCAACCTTTGCCGACATGCTGCTTGAGACATTCCGGCCGGTACTCCCTGCAAACCTGCTCGGCCTTCCCGCCGCTGTCGTGCCTGGCGGTGTGGTGGACGGTCTGCCCGTAGGCGTGCAAGTGATCGGTGAACGCTTCAACGATTTTATTTGCCTGCAAGCCGCCGAACTCATCGAAGCCGCCGTTGGGACGATCACTCCGATCAACCCCGTTCTGATCACCCCTGCCTAATCACCCCTGTCTGATCGTTCCTATGCCCAATCTGATCGCTTTGGATATGCCCGGCGGACCAGAATTTCTGGTTGCGCTGACCACGATCTGGGAGCGCGGCGATGCGGCGTTCTGTGTGGACCAACGACTCCCAACGCCCGCACGTCACGCAGTGTTGGCGGCGATCGCCCCCACCCACGTCCGCTCGGTTGATGGCTCCGAGATCCCGTGGCCAGGCGGCCGTGGGGTGGAGGAAGGCGATGCATTGGTCTTGGCCTCAAGCGGGACCACCGGCGCCCCCAAAGGAATCGTGTTAACCCATGACGCAGTCGCCGCCTCTGCGCAGGCTTCAAGTGCGCGCCTCGGGGTCACCACATCAGATCACTGGTTGGCCTGTCTACCGCTGTCACATGTGGGCGGCCTGTCGGTGGTCACGCGGGCTCTTCACACCGGCACCAGACTCACCGTGCATCCAGGCTTTGATCCCGACGCGGTGATGGCCTCTGAAGCCACATTGGTGTCCCTCGTTGCAACCGCTTTGAGGCGGATCGATCCGGCCCGATTCCGCGTCATTCTGCTCGGAGGGGCAGCGCCTCCCGAGCATCTCCCACCCAACGCTGTCACCACCTACGGCATGACCGAGACCGGCAGCGGTGTGGTCTACGACGGGATACCTCTCGACGGTGTGGAGATTGAGATCCGACCCCACGGCCCGGAGTCGCGCACCGATCCAGGCGAAATCTGGGTGCGGGCGCCGATGCTCTTGCGTTGTTATCGCAGCGGTCCTGACGCACGTACCGATCGCGATCCCCGTGACCGTAACGGATGGTTCCCGACCGGGGACCTCGGCCGCTTTGGCACCGATGGGCGACTCAGTGTGCACGGCCGTGCCGGAGATCTGATTATCACGGGCGGAGAAAACGTATGGCCCGAGCAGGTGGAACGTGTGCTGGCCACCCATCCCGACGTCGCCGATGTCGCTGTAGCCGGACAGCCTGACCCCGAATGGGGGCACAAGGTGGTGGCGTACGTGGTCCCGGGCCCACAGGCACCGGATCTTCAAGCTCTCAGAGATCACGTGCGCGCCGAGTTACCGGCCTATTGCGCGCCGCGCGAACTGGTACTCCTGACCGAGATTCCTCGCACAGCGCTCGGCAAAATCACTCGACATCGACTAACCGGCTGAACCGCCCAGCGATGTCCCAGCGATGTCCCCGACGATGTCTCAGCCGTTCGCTCCTGCGACCCCGGCACCACCGTCAATCACATAGGTCTCACCGGTGATCCACGAGGCGAGATCTGATGCGAGGAAGGTGGCGAGATGGGCGATGTCTTCTGGCTCACCGAGGCGCTTCATCGGCAGACGCTTGGCCAAGGTGTCACCAAAGTTCTCCACGAGAAAAGCGGCAAAATCGGTTTGTACGAGTCCAGGAGCAATGCCGACCACCCGGGTCGGGCCGATTTCTCCGGCGAGTTGACGGGTCAGATGGATCAACGCAGCTTTGGTCAAGTTGTAGACACCGAGACCGTTCTCTGTCCGTAGCCCACCCACCGACGCGATGTTGATGATCACACCGGGGTCCTTAGCAAAAGCTTGACGGTGCGCAGCCTGGCTCCAAAACACTGGGCCCCGAAGGTTCACTTGGAAGGTCTTATCAAACCGGCCCGGATCCACTTCCATCGTTGGTCCGAAGTATGGGTTAGTGGCGGCGTTATTCACCAAAATGTCCAGACGACCGAACTTCTCAATGGTGGCTGCCACGCAGGCCTCAGCTGATTCGATATCGCCGGCGTTCGCAGCAAACACTGCGGTCTCGCCCACCATTTCGGCGGCAGCCGCTTCAAGTTGGTCCTGCTTACGCGAGGTCAACATCACTGTGGCACCGGCAGCAGACATCTCCGCTGCGATCGCCCGACCGATTCCTTTTGAGGCTCCGGTAACGAGCGCAACCTTGTTCTGAAGTGAGATCTGCATGGCGCTAACCGTAGTAGCCGAGGTCACCTCCGGCCGAAGTGATGGCGCGGACCAAGTGAACTGCGTCAGATTGACGAGTCGTCGGCGTGCACCTGTGAGAAGCCCACAGGTGCAGGGCCCTTCCAGTGGCAGGCTTCAAGCAGTTCACGCTCACGCGCCCGCATCAATGAGGTCCGAGGCTCAGCGTCATGGTCATGGCCGAGCACATGCAAGATCCCGTGGACCAGTAACAAAGCAATCTCATCTGTGAACGTACCGGCATGATCGGTGGCGGCCCGCTCAGCCACCGTCGGACAGATCACCACATCACCCAACATGATCGGCATCCCCGGTACCGCATATTCACTGCCGTCCGCGTCAGCATCAGCGTCGAGGGGGAAAGACAACACGTCGGTGGGGCCTTCATGTCCCATGAACTCAAGGTTGAGTTCTGCCATCTCGATGTCATCTACGAAGGTCACGGTGAGTTCGCCACGTCGGCCTTCGGCGAGCAGCACCTCTTCGGCCAGGCTCCGCCACCGATCGAGATCCATGTCGTGTGCGTCCTGCTCATCGGAGCAGTGCACGATGATCACAGCAGACATCACTTCACCGCAGCGGTGCGCTCGTATGCGGCGACGATGTCGGCCACGATTCGGTGTCGCACCACATCGGAAACGTCAAGATGCACAAAGGCCAACTGATCGATTCCTTCAAGAATCTTTTCTAAGCCGAAGAGGCCGCTGCGATTATCTGGCACATCCACTTGGGTGCGGTCCCCGGTGATCACCACCTTGGATCCGAAACCGATCCGAGTCAGAAACATTTTCATCTGCTCGGGGGTGGTGTTTTGGGCCTCATCCAAAATGATGAAGCTGTTGTTAAGGGTGCGGCCACGCATGAAAGCGAGCGGTGCCACCTCAACGGTTTGGCGTTCTAGGAGTTTCTGGGCACCTTCGGGATCCACCATGTCGTAGAGAGCGTCATAGAGCGGACGCAGATACGGATCCACTTTGGCCATCAGATCACCGGGCAGGAAACCAAGCCGTTCCCCCGCCTCCACTGCTGGTCGAGTCAAAATGATGCGCTGTACCTGCTTGGCTTGTAGGGCCTGCACTGCCATCGCAACTGCGAGCCATGACTTACCGGTGCCAGCCGGACCGATCCCAAACGTGATGATGTTTGATGCGATCGCATCCACATAACGCTTTTGCCCAGCGGTCTTTGGGCGCACCTGCCGGCCTTTGGCTCCGCGCAGCACCTGATGGGTCAGCACCTCGGTGGGCCGTTCGTCGGCTTTGACCATGGAGATCACCCGCTCGAGGCTGGCAGGATCGAGTTGGTGGCCACGCTCGAGTAAGGCGATGAGATCACCGATCAACGACTGCACAAGGGTCACGTTTGGGCCCATGATGCTGATCTGATTACCCCGTGCGGTGATCCGCGTATCAGGGAAGCTCTTCTCAATGAACCGCAGGTGCGAATCGCGCGGACCGAGCAGAGCCGACATCATGTGTACCCCGGGCACTTCCACCGTGGCGAGCAGATCCTCTCCGAGGCCGGGCACCGCCGCAGAAGATTCAGTTGATGCCATCAGGGCCACAAAATGCGAGGTTTCTCACTGGTCACAGGGTAGCGCCGATGCCCCATTCACTCGCATCGAGGTGCATCTCAGGTGGAGGTAAGTCGTTTGCGCAGTTCGTTCTTTGAAATTTTTTCCAAGGTAGAACGCGGCAGTTCATCCACCACAAACACTTCCCGGGGCACTTTGAAATCCGCGAGATCTGCAGCGCAGGCCGCAATGATCTGTGCGGCGATGTCACCGGAGACACCGGGCGTAGGGATCACGAATGCCACCGGCACCTCATCGAGCATCGGGTGCGGCTTACCCACCACTGCACATTCATAGGCGAGGCCTGAGGCCAAGATCACGGTTTCGATCTCTGAGGCGGCGACGTTCTCTGCACCCACTTTCAACATGTCTTTCAGACGGTCACCGAAATACAAGTTGCCTTCGGCATCGGTGATGATCGAGTCCCCGGTCGCGAACCATCCGTCGGCATCAAATGCTGCAGCGGTGGCCTCAGGGTTACCGAAATACTCTTTGAACATCGTCACCCCGCGGGTCCCTCGGATGAACAGTTCTCCGGTTTCACCCGGGGTCACCGGCTGGCCATCAGGGTGGCGAATGCTGATCTCGTAGCCGGGAGCGGCCCGCCCAATCGACATCCGCGGTCCCGGGAACTCATAACTGCTGACGATGCCCTGGGTCACGGTTTCGGTCATCCCCCACCAGCCAAAGGTCTGTAATCCGAGCGCTTCTTCCACCTCAGGTAGCCGTGCCGCCGGGGCCCAAAATCTGTAGTTATGCGAGGCAGGCAGATCACCGGCGAGGAGTGCTTTAACGCAGAACCCGATCATCGAACACCAGGTCACCTGATGGCGCAGCGACACCTCCCAAAACCGTGAGACCGAGAATCGTGGCTGAAGCACCATCGTGCCGCCGGTCCACATGGTCGGCATCATCGAATAGGTCTGCGCGTTGGTATGGAACAAAGGCAAAATCACCAATGTGACGTCACCTGCGCGTAACCGCATGTGTGCGGCACTCATCTCGGCTCCCCACATCACGTTGGCATGGGTCCATAAAACGGCTTTGGGCCGCGATGTGGTACCCGAGGTGAACTGGATTCCGAGATCAGCCATTGGGGCGGTGGGCCGATCCGGCGGCTCGAGCCCTCCGGAAACCAGATCCTCAAATCGCTGGAAGCCAATCCCGTCAGGAACCTGTGATGGTTCCCCCGCATCGTTATCAGTGATCACAAGCAAAGAGACCCGCGGTGCTGCCTCATGCACCAACTGGGCGAAACCCGGGGAGGTGATCGCTGCCACCACCTCAGCGTGTTCAGCGAAATAGGCCATGTCCCGCGCCACGGAACGCGTATTGGTGGATACCGCAACCGCGCCGATTTCTGCGCACGCGAACCAGGAGATCATGAACTCGGGCGAGTTATCGAGATGCACGAGCACCCGGTCCCCGGTGCGAATCCCACGGGTGTGCAGGCCTCCCGCAAAGGCGCGCACATCACGGCGAAACTCGCTGTACGTCCAGGTGCGGCCCTCCCCGCTGAACGGTTCCCAAATTAGCCAGGGCGTATCGGGGTAACGCTCCGCTTGGGACTTCAGCAGCCATGGCACATCGCGTCCCACCTGCATATCCAACTTTGCTTGGCGTCCCCATTGGGCAGGCCAGTCGCCGCTATCTGCTCCACTGTCTGGTGCAGGCTGGTTCGATGTGCTGATCGCCGTTTCGCTCATGGTCTGACACTAGGTGGCGACTCGATCCCGAGACGCAATGTAGTGTCATCGGTCACAACGGCTGCCTATTACGCAGCAATCAGTTGATCTATTTGGGGGGAAGTCATGTCCGTCACCGTTCCACAGTCCATCGAAGATGTCACCCCAGAGTGGATCTCTGCAGCCACCGGCTGGGATGTGACCGGAATGTCCGCGGAACAGATCGGTGTCGGCATCGGGGTGTCGAGCGCTGTGTATCGCGTGGCGCTCACCGGTCATGGCTGTCCGACGAGCATCGTGGTCAAACAACCGGCCCTCGATCCAGCAGCCGTGTTTACGAGCACGATGTTACGTATGTACATCCGCGAGGTCCGCTACTTCAGCACGCTCGCAGCGCAGTCTCCATTGCGTAGCCCGGCTTTTTATTTCGGTGAGGTAGACGAGGAAACCAGCAATTTCGTGTTGTTGATCGAAGATCTGAGCGGCTTGCGGATCGTGGATCAAAACCTCGGGATGTCTCTCGAGGATGCCGGACGCGCTGTAGATGCTGTAGCCGGCATGCACGCCAAATGGTGGGGTACCGCTGATCAACTCGCTGCCGATGGCACCACCGTCAGTCTCGGGGACCCGATCTATCCGGCCGTGCTACCGATCGTGTTTGCCGAAGGCTGGGAAAAGTGCACCAATGAGGTGGAACTGCCCGCATCCATCCAAGCCATCGGACCCAAGTTCGCACCGGCCATCGGCGGTTTACTCGCCTCGCTTGCAGCCGGGCCGAACACGTTGGCACACGGGGATTTTCGCGCTGACAACATGTTGTTTACCGCCGATAACGAACTCGTGGCCCTCGACTTTCAGTTAATCGGCACCGGGACAGGCGCCTATGACCTGGCCTATTTTGTGACCCAAAGCCTGACCGCAGACGACGCCAGCAACGGTGAAGCTGACCTGTTCACCCGGTGGATCGACGGCCTGCGCTCCGCTGGCGTGCCGGCGGACATGGTGGACCGGGACGCGTTGTGGCAGCACTACCGCACCGCAGCACTGTTTTGTTTGGCTTACCCGATCGTGGCGAGTCGAGGGATGGATCTGAGCGATCCGCGCCAATATGCGCTCGTGGATTCGATGAACACCCGTTTTGATCGGGCGGTCCGCGAACTCTCGCTGGCAGACTTGCTCTAGTGGAACTGATTATCGTCCGGCACGGACTTCCTCAGCGGGTGCAACGAGAAACTGGCGCGGCGGACCCCGAACTGGCCCCCGAGGGTCACGAGCAAGCCCGACGTCTTGCTCACTATCTGATCTCCGAACAGATCGATGCGATCTATGCGAGCCCCTTACACCGGGCCCGCCAAACCGCAGAACCCCTCGCCGAGATGCTCAACACCGCACCAACCGTGGTGGAGGACATTGCAGAGTTTGATCGCCACGCATCGGAATACATCCCGTTAGAGGAACTCAAAGCCGCAAATGATCCACGTTGGCATGCATTGATGGCCGGCGAATGGGAGGATCACGGGGAATCACCCGAACAGTTTCGGTCTCGGGTGGTCGGGGCTTTCGAAGAAATGATTTCTGAGCATGGCTCCCAGCGTGTGGTCGCTGTATGCCACGGCGGGGTCATCAATCAGTATCTGGCCCACGTACTCGGGATCTCCACCAATGTTGGGTTCTTCTACCCCGCCTACACCTCGATTCATCGGGTGTCAGCCTCGCGAGGTGGCGTACGGTCCGTGCTCAGTTTGAACGAGACGGCCCACCTGCGGCTTCCCCTCTGAACACCAATGACAAGCCCCGAGGACCGGATCCGGTCCTCGGGGCGCATCTGTCGATCCTCTTAGTGCGCAAAATTTCAGAAACCTTGCGCACACTTGTAGAGGCGACGATGGGAATCGAACCCATGTACACGGCTTTGCAGGCCGTTGCCTAAGCCACTCGGCCACGTCGCCAACTGTGTTGCCACAGTAAAGGACAGGCTACCGGAGGATCACCACATCCCGATCACTCCGGATGAACGAAGATGTGCACATCGCAGGACCGGATCTGTCACGATGCACAGATGGGACGTACACGAGCACAGGCACTACTGCCGCGGAGAATCATTGGTCTGCTTGCGGTATGTGCTGTCTCCACGCTGACGGCATGCGGTGGTTCATCAGGGGATGAGGATCTTTCATCCACGTCCACCCCACTACCGACGGCCACGACAACAACCACCACCACCGCACCTCCCACCACCACACCTCCCACTACCACCGAGGCCTCGCCGCTGACCTTGGATCTCTCCACCCCCGGACCTCACCCGGTGGGCGTCACAACTCGGGAACTCCCCGACGGTTCCCTCGTGGAGATCTGGTATCCCGCCGCAGAAGGCACCACCGGTACGGAGACTTATGATCTGCGCGATTACACCCCAGACTTTCTCACTCCCCTCTTGGTGAATGTCACCAATGCGGTATTTACCTATGAGGCCAGCCGGGACGCTCCCGTTGATACCGCTGCTGACGCATTTCCTCTCGTGGTGTTCAGCCACGGCTTTGCGGGGATGCGCGTTCAATCCACCACATTGACCGCCCATCTCGCCTCACATGGGATGGTGGTCGCCTCGCCAGATCATCCGAGCCGAGATCTGCGCAACGTGCTCGGGAGCACAGCGAGCGGTCAACAATCAGAGGCCATCGACCAGCTCACAGCAGTGCTCGATCTGGCAGCAATCTGGAATGAGACCTTTGATGGCGCAGGCCTGAACTTTCAGGATCGCATCGATCTCGGCAGGATCGCGCTGGTCGGCCACTCTGCAGGAGGAGCGAGCGTCCAAGGCGCCGCCGGCGATACCCGAGTGGCCGGCTATGTGGCCCTCGCAGCGGGCGGACCACCGGAAGGATTTGAGCCACCGGCGGTACCCGGCTTCTTCGTGGCGGGCAGCACCGATGGAGTGATCTCCCCCACCGAACGCACCCGGCCGGCTCATCAAAATGCAGCCACACCTAACTGGTATCTCGAGATCGCTCAGACCGGCCACAACGGCTTTGATGACTTTTGCCTGTTTGGGGACGGTACCGGGATCGTTGGCGTGGCCGAACAGGCGGGTCTCGGGGCGATTCTGCAAGCCCAACCCACCTTGCGGGTCCTCGGCGAAGACGGGTGTTTGCCGCCGGCGGCCCCCGTGGAACTCGCTCACCCCTTAATCAATCATGCCGTCACGGTCTGGTTGCAATGGCTCTTTGGGGCACAGCCCGATCTGCTCGGCCTAGAAGCCGAGAGTTTGGACCGGTTTGCGCTCGGATCGGTGCTTGCGGAACGCCGATGACAACCTCGATGACCCGGCATGTCACCGCAATCTTCCTCTGTGCCGCGCTGCTGAGCGCTTGCACCCAAGAACGCGCTTCGACGGTGCGTCCCGATCCTTGCCGTGACGCCCTTGACAGAGCCGCAGTAGCCCGTGAGATCCCCCAACAGATCGCCTTGTTGGATTCGGCCCTGGTGATCTGTCGTGATGTAGATGCTTTTAGCGAGGGTCTGCGCCTTCATCCTGGCGCGATCGCAGTCGCCCCCGCCACCTTCATCCAACGCCGCTGCGAGGACCCGCCCGATGCCACCGTGGCGCGATCGTTGATCTGTCAATCAGTGGTGCCACCGGTGGACACGGCGCCTGGCGATAACGCCGTGAAGGTATACGTTGGGCGCACCTTGGATGGTCGCAGCGTGGAGTTGCGGTCTGATCAGGTGCGCTTTACCGATGGGCGTCCTGCCGGGATCGTTGAGGTGGTCAATGTCAGCACCCGTCAAGGATGCGAGGGGCTCGCTGCGCTGTATGCCCAGTGGATCCCCATGGTGGGTCTCGAGGATCGCGGAGACGAGTTATCGGTCTATGCCCAACACACCGTGAATCTGATGCAATCACTCGGTTGTGATCCACCTCGCGATCCTGACCAAGAAGATGAACCCGAGGACGCAAACGCTGAGGAGGAATAACTTTCCCCTTGCCAAGCGGCTAATGTGCCTTTTGGCACAGCGCCACAGCGTTGAGTGAACACCTATGGCACTGAGTTGACGGGATGACAGGGGGAATGCCATGGCATATGAAGGTGGAGCGTCCACAGGTACACCGGTCACCGATTGGGCAAATGACTGGGATTGGCTTGATGACCAATGGGGTGAGAACGCCATTGAGATCTGGACGGGTCTGCATCGCGATGGCGTGAGCGTGGCGATGACCGAACGTTACGGACGAGCCTTTATGCCGTTAACCATGGAGGCGGTGCGTCAAGTAGCTAACGACACCGACTCGTTCTCCTCAATCTACGTAAGTGTGGCCCGGCCTGATGCCGTGCGCCGACCGGCTCCGCCTATCACCTCAGATCCGCCCGAACACAAAGATCATCGACGGCTCCTGCTTCCCGCTTTCAGCCCCAATCAGATCGCTCCGATGGAGAAGGAAATGCGGGATTTCTGCCGGGGTCTGATCGCGGAGATCGGTGATGCCACCGAGGCTGATGCAGCCGAACAGTACGCCCAACACATTCCGGTGCATGCGATCTGTCAGATGGTCGGTATCCCCGAATCTGATGCTGATCTATTCCGAGACTGGATCTATAGAACCTTCCAGGTTGCACCTCGAGACAACGCCGAACGCGAACGACTCTTCATTGAGATGACCGCCTATTGGGAAGCACTCATTGCAGACCGCATCGCGAACCCTCGAGATGATCTCGCCACCGTGGTCGCTAACGCCGAAATTGATGGCCGTCTCGCCCCGATTGAGATCCGTCGCGGCTATCTAAGCCTGCTGCTCGTAGCCGGGATCGACACCACGTGGAGTGCGATCGGGTCAGGACTGTGGCATCTGGCCAGCCACCCCGAACATCTTGCCTATCTCGCAGCACTGGAATCTGACGATGATCCGCGCTGGGAGTTCGCTCTGGAAGAAGTCCTACGCTTTTATTCCCCGGTGACCATGGGCCGTAAGGTGATCAACGACACCGAAGTGTCCGGCTGTCCGATGCGTGCGGGTGAGCAGACCCTGGTCACGTTCCCGGCCGCCAATCACGACCCGGCAGCCTTTGAAAGCGCCCACGAGTTTCAGATCGACCGGGAGCAGAATCGCCATGTTGCTTTTGGTGTGGGGATTCACCGTTGTCTCGGATCCAATCTGGCTCGTCTTGAGTTAAAAATCGCGATCCAAGAATGGGTGCGGGCATTTCCTGACTACCGCTTGAATCCGGATCGCCCGACCACTTGGGCTAACGGCCAGGTCCGTGGACCGCGACAGTTACCTGTGGTCATTCACCGTCGAGCCTGAGATCGCCGCACCCTGATCGGGCCTTTGGCAGTGGACGCATCCACCACCTGTGAGCCCTGACAGATCTCTACGGTTCCTGTCACCACGAGACGGCGAGCCGCAGCTCGGGCCGGTTCCATCAGGTCACGCCATTGCTCCCCGCCCACCTCTTTCGCGGCTTCGCTCGGACAGATCGAGGCCTGAGCGCTGCGCTGCTCGAGTAAAGCGAGAATCGCTGATTCAAGATCTGTATCGACTGGCCTGATCTTGCGGCGCCGGCAGGCATCAGAGCACCACCGCACATCAGGCCAGGCCGCAGCCCACGACTTTCGCCATGTCATGCGCCGGCCACATGAGTCACAAAAACGTTCCGCCGGAGACGGTTCCGATCTGCGACCCATGTGGCTAGAGCATAGGGATCATCGATCTTGAGCCGAGATATGTGAAGCGCCGTGAGGTTTGATATCAGTCGTTGTTGCTGAGACGGCGCCACATTTCTTCTGGCCAATGATGGCGAAGTTCGGCGGTCACGAAATCCGCAGTCCAGCGCACCATCTCCACCCACGGCAGGTCTGCGCTCGCCACCTCGGTGAACGCCATCCCTTCCAGCAGTAACGACACGTCGGTGATATCGAGGGTCACCATGCTGGTATCTGTGTCGGGGCCTGGTTCACCTGATTGCAGTCGATACTCAAGGGCCATCAGGCGTTCAAGATCCCATCCCTGAGACAGTGATTCACCTGCACCACCTGACCACAACTGATCGCCCATGATCCCGAGGATCTGTAACAGCGCATCAACGGCGTCCACGCTGAGAGGTATGTCACGGGGTTCATTCATCGCGAAGTGGGCTCACCCGCCCGGGAGAGTTGGGGGCATTGACATAACCGCAGACCACATGATCCACAGGAGCCAGCGGGCGTTCCATGAACCCATCCTACGAGGACACAAAAGTGACCTGAGCGTGGACGGGATAAAGAAAAACCGCCCCGGAGGGCGGTTTTTGGAGCGGATGACGAGATTCGAACTCGCGACCCTCACCTTGGCAAGGTGATGCTCTACCAGCTGAGCCACATCCGCAGTGAAGACAAGATTAGCAGCGCACTCACCGATCCACTACCGCGACCGGCGGAGGTGCGCACAGATCTCAGGTGCGCTGGTCGGGTGGCCGCAGGTCTACCCGTAAGGTCAAAATGCCGTCTTCCAGACTGGCTTCGGCATCGCCGATCATGGCGAAATCTTGGAAATCGAGTTGGGCCTGCTCAACGAAACGTTGCCGTTCCGCCCCCGCAACCGGCGGCAGCGCACGGCGTTTCACCGACGCAGCACGCTCAGCGAATCGGGCGAGCATGTCCTGAGGTTCGAAACCAGCCATGGGTGAGAGGGTAGCGAAAATCTCTACGGTGCAGACGAGGCGTCAGGGGTGGCGCGGGTCCGAAACATCGCTGGCGCGATCACCGGCAACGGATCCGATGGATCCCGAAGCACCGGATCCTCGGCCGGTTCTGGTTCTCGGGCCACCTCCCGCAAGGGATCGGGACGAACCTCATCGAGAATCAACTGGCGTTTGAGCGGATCGGCATCGTTCCAGGCTGGTTCACCCATCATTTCGAGCGGGGCCAAAGGGGCCGGCTCCCACCGATTGGACTTCATCAACCAGATCGCTGTGGCAGCCATCACCACCGCCAAAACCACCAGACTCACAATCGCGATGATTACCAGAACCGAACTCACATCCCCCAGTGTGGCATCTGTTCGGTTCAGAACTACCGCTGATGCCCACGACACCACACCGTGGTCCGACCTGCCACCGTGGCCACATCAAGTGGATAACCATCGCGTGGACACAGAGCACCCACCCGTCGAAGACCTGGGGAGATCTGTCCCATATGGCTGCCCCCGGCACGCAACATCTCGGGAAGGGTTGACGCGATGACCCCCGCGAGATGGTCGATCTCGTCCCCGCTGAGCAAATGGACCGGACGCCGCGGATCAAGATCGGCCCGCCACAACACCTCATCGGCACACATATTGCCCAAGCCGGCCACACAGGATTGATCGAGCAGACATGCCTTGAGCGCCCGCCGCCTCTGACCGAGCGCGTCACCGAGTTGTGATGCAGTGATGCTGAGGGCGTCAGGCCCAAACGGGCCGAACATGGGCGCAGTGCACACGACGGCGGCCGGATCATCGACGACGATCTCATAACGCGACCAACGGCGTGGATCATTCACCCGGGTGATTCCCCCATCCACCATTTCGATGATGCAGCGATCCCAATCAGCGAGATCACGCGCACTGCCATATTCGAGGGACGTAATCGGGCTGTGCCCGTCGATGACGAGTCGTCCCGTCATCCCGAAATGCACGCCGAGCAGGCCGTGATCGGTATCGATGATCAATGTTTTGGCCCGACGAGAAACCCCTTCGATCAGCGCCCCTCCTAACACCTCGGCACCAACTCCTCCGCACCGCGGATCCACCCGCACCGTGGCGATCTGGCGACCTACCAACACCTGCGCTGCTTGAGACCAGATCTCCACCTCTAAGCCTTCGGGCACCATCCCATTCTGCCTGTGTTCGCGACATGGGGCAGAATGGGGACATGCTGGACATCTTGTCGATGCTCGCGGTGGCTGGGGTTGCGATCGGTCTCATGATGGGGGCGCGCCGTTTGGAGCCTCATTGGGTTTCCAAAGATCAGCAGCGTTTCATTTGTCGGGCTCGCGTCGTGGACGATCACGGTGTCGCGGTAGGCGGATGGAACGAATACCGGTTTGGTTTCACCGATGATGGTCTGATCCAAGGCCGCAAGCGGTCGATGTGGGGATCCAATCTGCCCGGAAGCTGGCGCGTGGCCAGCCAGTTACCTGACCCGCCGGCCCGGCGCCAGATCTTTGTGTTGGTCCCTGACACCGTCAACGGCCAGCATCTCTCGCTGAAACTGCCGGCAAAATCTGTGCTCGTCCCCAAGATGATGGAACTTGCCGCCACTACCTAAGCAGGTGTGAGGTTTAGTTGGGGCGATCTAGTTGGGGCGATCGGTAGCGATCTGGGCGAGGAACTGTCGGATCGGGGGACCAACCTGATCGAAGTTGATCAAAAACGCGTCATGACCATGCGGGGAGTCAATCTCCACATAGGTGCTCGGTGTCCCTGAGGCGGTCAGTTCGGCGTGAATCTGACGCTGTTGATACGGCGGATACAACATGTCGGTGGAAATCGCGATCACAAGGGCTGGCATCGTCATCCGAGCGATCGCCGAAGCCAAACTGCCCCGGTTACGAGCAACATCGTGGAGGTCCATCGCTTTACCGATCAACAGATAACTATTGGTATCAAAACGTTGGGCAAGCTTGTGGCCGTGGTAATCGAGGTACCGCTCCACCTCAAAGCGTTGCCACAAGTCAAAACGGTCACCGAACTCGGCTTGATCGGCAAGTTCTCGTCCGAACCGGTCGGTGAACACGTTCTCGCTGCGGAATGTGACTTGGGCGACCTGCCGGGCAATCGCCAGTCCTTCGGCGGGTCCATCCCCAGGCGCAGCCTCGTAGTAGTCCCCGCCACGCCACCGCGGATCAAGCCGAATCGCTTTACGCCCAATCGCACCCCACGCAATCTGCTGAGCGGTGGCTTGAAGGCAGGTCGCTACCGGCACGATAGACCGCACCCGATCCGGGTAGGTGATCGCCCATTCCAAAACCTGCATCCCACCCATTGATCCACCGATCACGCTGAGCCAAGCAGGGATATTGAGGTGACGCATCACGCGTTCTTGGGTTCGGACCATGTCGCGAATCGTGATCACCGGGAACCGTGAGCCGTACGGCAGAGCGTCCGACGGGTGCAGCGAGGCGGGGCCGGTGGAGCCTTGGCAGCCGCCGAGCACGTTCATGCAGACCACATAAAAACGGTCAGTATCGATTGGGCGGCCAGGCCCGATCATCTCCTCCCACCATCCCGGGGTCGGATGTCCTTGGCCGGCCCGCCCCGCAGCATGGCTGTCTCCGGTCCATGCGTGGCAGATCAAAATCGCGTTAGAACGATCCGCATTGGGTTCACCCCACGTCTCAAAGGCGATCGTGATGGGACTGAGGGTGGTTCCAACGTCCAGCGCGAACGGTCGATCCTCGGCGAACGTGAAGAACTGCCGGCGCCCCGGGTGGTCACCCGGCCTCCATGCGCCGGTGACCGGCAATGGTTCAGTGTTCATCTGCTGGCTCGTGTCTCTGCGGGGCAAGTCTGGTCGGTAAAGATTGTGCGCAGTTTGAGCGATAGGACGCTGTGTTGCCGGAAAGCCGACCACATCCCACCGAAGTGGAGGCACCTTGGGGCGTCACCCAGGTTGCCGGGTCTGCGAACAGACCGCTCAAAATGCTGACGGGAGGTTATCAGCCGAGGCCTACCGATGTACACAGAACATCCATCCAAGGGCGGACAGGTGGGCCCGAATCGCAGTAGGTTCACTGCATGCGAGTCTTGGTCCTGGGTGCAGGTGGTGTGGGCTCGGCATTCGTCTCGATCGCATCGAGTCGTGATGTCTATAGCCATATCACCGTTGCTGATATCGATCCTTCCAAAGCCACCGCCGCGGCATTCACTGCTCGCGGCAATGAGTCAGGCCACCGGGTAGTGGCCGCCCAGGTGGATGCCGGCAACGAGGACCAGGTAGTGGAACTGGCCTCAGCGATGAAAGCCGATGTGATCTTGAATGCCTGTGATCCACGCTTTAATCCGAGCATTTTCTCTGCGGCCTTCCGGGTGGGTTGCAATTATGTGGACATGGCGATGGATCTATCCATCCCCCACCCCACGCAGCCTTTCGAACGCTGCGGGATCCGTCTCGGCGACGGGCAGTTTGCCCAACATCCGGCATGGAAAAACAAAGGCCTGATGGCGCTCGTCGGGATGGGAGTGGAGCCCGGATTTTCCGATGTTGCAGCCAGATACGCCGCCGATCATCTGTTTTCCACGATCACGGAAATCGGAGTTCGCGACGGGGCAGATCTCGTGGTGGAGGGATATGACTTCGCGCCTACATTCTCGATCTGGACCACCATTGAGGAATGTCTGAATCCGCCCGTGATCTACGAACGCGAGAAGGGGTGGTTCACCACTGAACCCTTCAGCGAACCCGAGATCTTCGTGTTCCCCGAAGGGATCGGTTCAATCCAGTGCGTCAACGTGGAACACGAAGAAGTGATCTTGATCCCGCGTTGGATCGATGTGGAACGCGTCACCTTTAAATACGGCCTCGGAGCCGAGTTCATCGATGTCCTCAAAACCCTCCAGAAGCTTGAACTGCATTCCACTGACCCAGTGGATGTACGCGGGATGCAAGTGTCTCCACGCGATGTGGTGGCGGCCACGCTGCCTGACCCCTCCGAACTCGGCGACAAAATGAAAGGCCGCACCTGTGCGGGGACCTGGGTCAAAGGACTCGGTCTCGATGGCCAACCCCGTGAGGTTTACGTGTACCACGTGGTGGATAACGCCTGGTCAATGCGCGAGTACGGCCATCAAGCAGTGGTCTGGCAAACAGCGGTCATGCCAGCCGTTGCAATCGAACTGATGGCCACCGGCGTGTGGAAAGGGGTCGGCATCCTCGGACCTGAAGCGCTCCCGGCTGACCCGTTCTTAGAGTTATTAGACCAGCACGGGGTGGAATGGGAGTGGGAGGACTACGTGGACCGTGCTCCCGCACCCTCCAAGTCCCCTCGGGCCACCGCCTGATCAGGCCAGTTCGCCCACGACCGGCTGGGCGTACCGCAACTTGTGATCAAACCCGTTCTCATAGGGCAAGAACCCGTTGCGATCCGGATAGATCAACTGCACCATCTGGACTGGCTCTCCGCGGTACCACGCCATCGCAGTGTCGCAACGATCACTGATTGCGTCGGCTGCCAAAGGCGCGAAGTAACACCTCAACTCGTTATCAAGCAGGCCGATGAGTTCGGTTTGTAAGGGGATCTCGGTGCCGGCCTGGCAGGTGGCCACAATGAGATCGATCAGACCTTTGCTGGCCGATGGGGTGAGCCCCCACACGGCGATCTCCGGGAAGTTGAGGAGCGCCGGCAGACCGATCGTGTAGCTGAATGGCCCTTCAGGCGGATCCGAATCGGGGCGGGCAGGGACCGGTTCGATCGCCCATCCAAAGGTCTCGATCATCCATTCGATCTTGTCGGCGTGGGGAAGATGAAAGTCAGGAAGTTCCATAGTCAGTCCAGTTGGCTGCTCGCGACGTTACCGTAGGCACTGCGATGGACCGGTTCCTGTTGTCACCGAAATGGCTGGGATTCCACCTACTGGTGCTGTTTGGTGTGATCGTGATGGTCAATCTGAGCATGTGGCAGTTAGATCGTCTTGACGCCCGGCGCGACTTCAATGCTGCGGTGTCCGCCCGTGTTGATCTCCCCGCCGAAGATCTGGACACATTGCTCGGTACGCGGTCATCAGCGCTCACTACTGACCCGGCCCTCATCGATCTGGAGTGGCGACAGGTGACTGCGGTGGGCGAATATCTGCCCGAGCATCAGGTGTCTGTCATCAACCGCTCCCAAAACGGCCGGGCCGGAGCAAACCTGGTCACTCCGCTGCGTCTTCGTGATGGTCGGGTGCTGCTCGTCAACCGCGGCTTCGTACCGCTTGCTGTTGGCTTTCCTGCAGCGCCAACCGGCGAGGTGGAAGTCCGGGGTCTCTTGCGTGTTTCTCAGGAACGTCGCACCGGACAACTTTCGGATCCTGCCGATGGCATCATCGCCGAACTCCAACGTCTCAACATTGATCGCCTGGCCGTTCAAACACCCGGTCCACTCCTGCCGATGTATCTGCAGTTACTTCAGTCAGCGCCTGCGGAGATCCCTGGGCTTCCCGAACCGGTGATCCGCCCCGACCTCAGCGAGGGCTCCCATCTCTCCTACGCCGTTCAGTGGATGATCTTCGCGATCGCGGTGGGGGTCGGATGGGTACTCGCAGTGCGACGCTCCGTCCAACAGCGACGTAGAACGCAACCCCCCGTCACTGATCTCAGCGAAGTCGTAGAGATCGGGGATCAGCAGTCATCAGCGCCCGCCGAGTCTGCGGCGTCGCAGCCTTAAACACCCCCGCCATCGCTGCCATCAGTTCGGTGGGAGTGCTGTCCGTTCGTAAATAGGCCTGCCAGCGCGCCGCCGGTAAATCAAAGAACACGTCAAAGAACTCTGCAATCTGGGACTGCGACATCGACAACAACACATCGGCCCCGTACTGATGGAGCCGCCGTGTGATTCGCGCTGACCGAGGAGCCACCGCATCCCAAGGATCACGGCCTGTGGCTAACGCGCGAGCGAGCCGTGGCGCGGCGCGTATTGATCCGGTCACCGAGTACCCGGTGGCCGGATGGATCATCCCCGCTGCTGCGCCGAAAGGAATCGGAAGTTCCCCGTGGCGCATCACCGATCCACCCATTGCAATCCGTACTTTTTCGGTCCGTCCCGCTTGTTCGGCCTCACGCACAATGTCCGCGCCCGAGGGTCCGAGCCGGGCGATCAATCTGTTGCGCAACGCAACAGGATCTACCGGCACCCGTGATGCGAGAACGGTTTCTTCCACTAGCCAGCCCTCACCGGTGGGGATCACATAACAAAAGGTCGGGAGGCCAAGATCTGAACCTGCCTCACCCACCGGTGCCCGAAAATCCATCAGCGTGGCCTGATCCACGGAAACTGCTGCATCAAAAGGCAACGCATCCACCGTCACCCCGTAGGCCGTCTGCCAGGCGGTCACCGAGGCCAAACGTCGTGCTGCAGGTGCGCCCGGGCGCCACCGCTGTACCCCAGAGGCATCGCAGACGGATCTCGCCGTCATCTCTCCTTCAGTGGTGGATACAACGCTGTGGGAGAGCTTCGGGATCACCGCTGTGACCCCGGCTTTCAGATGCTGCCCACCTGCGGCGATGATCGGTTGGGTGAGGACTTCTCGCAGGTGTGCGTTGTGCAACACCGCGTAACGTCGGCCGAGTTCGTGGCGACGATGTCCCCACACCAGCATCCGGTCACTCAATGAGGCCAGCACATGATCGAGACGAACGCCGATGATCGGGTCGTTAGCGATCTCATCCACCCACACTCCGTAGGTCGCCGCCCATGGTGCACCGGGGCCGACCACCACCACCGACATACCGAGCAGGCTGGCATGGGCCCCAAGCGCCAGGCCTGCTGGTCCGTCGCCGATGATGACCAGATCAATTTCTGGGGACACTTCCGCACCTGCGTTGTTAGGCATCTGCATGTTCCTTTTTCCAGATTCCCGCCATCTGCTCGGCCAACATCACGGTGGGGATATGGGTGTTCACCGCCGGCAGATCAGCAAACACTGAGGCGTCACACACCCTCAGTCCCTGATAGCCAAACACTCGACACGCATCGTCCACCACAACACCCATCCGGTTAGAACAGGCCGCATGGGCGTATTCACCCACATGGTCGGGCAGCCACGCACAAATCGCCTCATAGGAGTCCAGTTCCGAGGCCGGCGTACCAAACTCATCGATATAGGCCTCGGTCAGGATCTGACCAAAGGCTTCGGTACGGAGAATCGCAAGGATCGACTGCACTACCTCGGCGAGGCCCGACAGATCGCGTGGGTCACTCAACATGTTGAACTCGGCAATCGGCCGTAGGGAATCCGGGTCAGCACGCACCCGACCTTGGCTGTGCACCACCATTAATGCGCCCATCAGCAATCCGAGGGAGTTGGCCTCACGTCCGAGATGATTCATCGGCAAAATGTGGCCGTGGTCGCGCTGCAATAACGTGGTCAGCGCCAACGCCGAAGGGTCAGAGCGAGCATCGGGATGCAATGCCAGTGTGATCGGCGCCGAGACGTGGTCTTTTAATCCTTCACCGATCCCCGGAGTTGTGATTCCACTGCGCAACAACACCACGGGTGAATGCAATGCCCCGGCGCTGAGGACCACCTGGTCCGCCGCTAGTTCTTCCCCGGTGTCCAAGCGCACTCCGACACACCGGTCCCCCACCATCACAACGCGTTCCACTTCGCTAAACCCGCGGATGGTGAGGTTAGGTCGGGTAAGCACCGCCTTGAGATAGGCCGTTGCGGCGTCTACCCGCACCCCCGCCCGTCGGGTCAATCGCACCGGCTCAGCATCAGGTGCGGCCGCTAAAAGGGCCCGATCCACGGCGCCACGTTCACCGGTGGTCGCATATTCCATCGGAATCAGATGCTCGGTGAGATACGGGCCACCAGGGGTCGCAACCATTGCATTGATCGCACTGGATCCACCCAGTCCACGCCCCACCGGGTAACGCGCCGGCATCGTGCCCGACACCCGCGCCGCTACGAGGTCGCGAAACGAGCGTTCCGGTTGGGAGAGCAGATCATAAAAACTGTTTGACTCCGCAGCAGCAAAGGTTGCGGGACCCGCTTCGCAGAGGGTCACCTGATCGGCAGGGTTCTCGCTCAAACGTCGGGCGAGAACACACCCGGCCGAACCTGCGCCAACGATCACCCAGTGAGTCAGGCCAGTTTCTCCACGAAACTTTCAAGCTGTCGCAGGTTGCGACACTCGTACACACCATCGGTGTGCACCCCGTAATCGCTCACGATGGAATCCCCGGTATCCCAATACGAACGCGGTTCGGGGTTCAGCCAGTAGACGTGGCGCGCCTTAGCGGCCACCTCTTTCACCACCCAGGCCTGACTGGCGTGGTAGTTGTTGCGGGCATCGCCAAGGAACAACACCGTGGTTTTGGGCCCCACGTCCTTACCGTACCGTTCCCAAAACACCTCAAAGGCATGCCCGTAATCGGAATGGCCGTCCACCCACACCACATCGGCTTCGGTGTTGATCCGATGGATCGCCTCGGTGATGTCTTCGGTGGTCTTGAAATACGCCGTGACCTCATCGATCCCGTCGATGAATACAAACGACCGCACCTTGGAGAACTGGTTTTGGATTGCGTACACCAGCATCAACGTGAACCGGGCGAAAGCCGCCACGGAACCAGAAATGTCGGCGACCACCATCAGTTCTGGCTTAGCGGGCCGTGGGTACTTGAACTTTGGTTCGGCGGGCACACCGCCGTAACTCAGCGAGTGACGCACCGTGTTACGAAAATCCAATGGCCCTTTGCGGCCGTGACGCCGCTTGCGCGCTAAACGAGCCGCAAGCTTGCGGGTGAGCGGATACAGGCTCTTGCGTAAGGCGAGCATCTCATCGCGGGAGGCGTGCATGAACTCCACGTCTTCAGGCAACGGTTTGCGCAGGGTTTTGGCCATTGCTTCGGCACCGCGATCAGCAACGAGGCGCCGCCGGATCTCGGCTTCAATCTCGCCTTTGAACTCCTCGATCCGATGCTCAAACTCTTCACGCTCGAGGCGTTCTTCGAGGGTGGTCATCTCTCCGCCTACTTGTTGGCGTGAAGCCTCCATCAGTTTTTCGAGCATCGCATCGAGATCGAGGTTGCGCAAGGTCCGGTACAGGTAATAGGTGCCGCCAACGGGTCGGCCCGGTTCCATCCCAGCGAAACGTTGCACCGCTTGACGCGCCATCGCCCGAGTCATCGCCTGGTCCCCGTTTAACAGGGCTTGCATGAGCAAATGAGCGATCTCTTCGGGGGAGAGGTCATCCATGGAACCGCCGGCCCCACCTTTGCCTTCCCCTTGGCGCATCTGCTCTTGCATTTCGCGCCACATCTCATCCATTGAGGATTCGTCGCCATCAACGATGCGATATTCCGAGCCGCGCAGGCTGAAATACACCTCAAACACGGTCTCAAAGGCCCGCCAGTGGGCGTTGTTCTTGATCAGGGTGGCACCGAGTGCGTACTTGAATGCTTCACGGTCCTCAAGCGGGATGTGCTGCACCGCTTCCATGGCGTCGAGGTTCTCGGTCAACGACACCGGCAGACCGGCGTTGCGTAACTCAACCACGAAGCCGTTCAGAAGTTCCAACATGATCAGCGGCCCGCTCTCATCAGACGCCGGCGCCCGAGGTCACTTCTCAACGCTCAGTTCCTTGGCCGCCTTAGCGATATCGGACTGATATTTGAGCAGCACATGCAGAGTGTCCTTGGCGGTTTGCTCATCGATGACGTCCACGTTGAGCAACATCAGAGTCCGGGCCCAGTCCAATGTTTCCGACACGCTCGGCGCCTTCTTCAGGTCCATCTGACGGATAGAACGCATGATCCGAGAAATCTGATCAGCGAGATTCGCGGTGACACCGGGGACCTTAGCGAGCACGATCTCGCGCTCGCGCTCCAGGCTCGGGTAATCCACGTGCAAGTACAAACAGCGACGCTTCAAGGCCTCAGAAAGTTCACGGGTGTTGTTAGAGGTCAAGAACACGAGCGGGATCTGCTTGGCCACGATCGTGCCGAGTTCGGGGATCGACACCTGATAATCGGACAGGATCTCGAGCAGCAGCGCCTCGGTCTCCACTTCCACGCGGTCCACTTCGTCGATCAGCAACACCACCGGATCATCAGCGCTGATCGCCTCGAGTAGGGGCCGGGTCAACAAGAACTCATCGGAGAAGATGTCGTCATGGATCTCATTCCACGAATCGCTGTCCTTATCGGCCTGGATCCGCAACAACTGCTTTTTGTAGTTCCATTCGTACAGTGCTTTGGACTCATCGAGACCTTCGTAGCACTGCAAACGGATCAGGCGAGCTCCGGTGATCTCCGCGATTGACTTAGCCAACTGGGTCTTGCCGGTACCGGCTGGGCCTTCCACGAGCACTGGCTTGCCGAGGCGATCAGCCAAAAAGGCCACCCCAGCGATTCCATCGTCGGCGAGGTAATCCACATCACGCAATGCGTCACGTACCGCTTGCACCGAATCAAATCGGGGGGTGGTTCGGTCGAGGGGGGAGGTGGACTCACTACCGGTCATGGCGTCGAACGCTATCGTCCGGCTTGGACCTGAGATCAATCGTAGGCTCAATCCACGAAGACGGCCCCTATGACCCCGACTCCCGAACCGAACCCCCAGCCACACCCGGCACTTACTTCTGCACGCTCCTCAGACGGACCACGATCCGTTGGCCTGCGTTCCAATCTGGTGGTTGCCGCGGGCACAGCGCTCTCACGACTGACCGGCTTGTTACGGGTAGCCGTGTTTGTGGCGGTGATCGGCCGGACCGGGCTCGCCGATGTGTACACGATCGCCAACGAAACCCCAAACATCATCTACGACCTATTGCTCGGTGGAGTGCTGTCGGCCACCTTGGTCCCGTTGTTTTCAAGTTTCTTCATCTCTGATCGGCCAGATGCCGCAG
Source organism: Ilumatobacteraceae bacterium (assembly GCA_018401375.1). Classification (GTDB taxonomy): domain Bacteria; phylum Actinomycetota; class Acidimicrobiia; order Acidimicrobiales; family Ilumatobacteraceae; genus M30B72. The sequence goes on from JAGYKR010000007.1 coordinate 82,755, forward strand.
GGGAAAGAGGAGATGCTCACGCCACCCGGGTGGTGATCACGGTCTCCGCCACTTTGGTCATCGGCCTGACCGCTGTAGCGGTGGTGCTCGCCCCGTGGGTCTTCAGGATCTATTCGATCACTCCCTCGCCTGAGGTGGATGCGGAGACCTTGCGTCAGGTCGGCACCTTGCTCACCCGGATCTTTATGGTCCAAATCCTGTTCTACGGCCTGAGCGGTATCGCCGGGGCCTACTTGAATGCATCACGAAGGTTCTTCGCCCCGGCCTGGGCACCGATCCTGTCCAATCTCGTGATCATCGCTGCGCTGATTTCGCTCCCTGATCCCGGTCCGGGCGGTTGGGATCTGGTTGATGTTCTCAACAATGACCGGTTGTTGTGGACCCTCGGCGCCGGGACAACCGCCGGGATCGCTGTGATGGCACTCGTGCTGATTCCTGCGTTGCGATCGGCCGGGTTAAATTTCCGACCCGTCTGGGAGTGGCGACATCCAGCGGTGCGCAGCCTGCTGACGATGTCGGGATGGACGCTCGGATTCGTTGCAGCCAACCAGATCGCAGTGGCAGTGGTACGAAATCTCGCCCAACCAGGCTCAGGGGATGCCGCCGCTTACTTTTACGCCTTTACCTTTTTCGTGCTCCCCCACGGCTTGTTAGCAGTGTCCATCTCCACCACTTTCCAACCGGAGATGGCGCGCGCCGTTGGTCGTCACGATCGAGAGGCATTCATTCATCACGCATCGCTCGGAATCCGAATGGTCGCAGTGTTGACCCTTCCGGCGGGTGTGTTGTTGTTTGTCCTGCGTGACCCGATCATCGGTCTGGCATTCCAACGTGGCGCCTTCAGCGCAATCGATGCCGCCAATACCTCACGAGCTCTCGCCGGCTTTTCCATCGGTCTTGTGGGGTTCAGCGTGTACATGTTTGTGCTGCGGGCCTTCTACGCCCATCGCGACACCCGGACCCCATTCATTATCAACGTGGCGGAGAACCTGCTCAATATCGCAATCGCTGTGGTGCTCGTGGGTAGATACGGGGTGCTCGGTCTCGGTCTCGCCTTTGCCATCGCCTATTTGATGAGCGCGATCGGAGCAATCCGAATCCTCGGAAATAAGGTCACCGGATTCCCAGTGTCGGCTGTGTTATTGAGCATCGCACGAATGCTGCTCGCCGGAGTGGTGATGGCCGAGGTCATCTGGCTGGTCACTCGCTCGCTCGGTGACACCACCGGTCCGGGTGCTCTCTGGCGGATCTTGGTGGGGACGGTGATTGGTGTGATCGTCTATCTCGGTGCGCTCACCGTGATGCGCGCCCCTGAAGCCAAAAAGATCATCTCCACCGTGGCCGCGCCGATCATTCGGGCAACACGACAAGATCGTCGCGGTGGATGACCTCGTGAATGGTGCCCACCGGTAAATCGCGGGTGTGGCGACCGGCCACCATCCGGAGGCCATCGGAGTCAATCTCCACCATCCCCCGAGCAAACACGCTCCCATTTGTTGATTGCACCTCAACGGTCTGGCCGTGATCAAAATGTCCGATCACCTCTACGACACCGGTCGGCAACAAACTCGTGGGCCGTTCCACAAGCGCCCGCCGGGCACCTTCATCCACCACGATCCGACCCGCCACTTGTGCGGCAAACGCGATCCATAATTTGCGCGCTGTCAGGCAGCGTTCATGAGGGTGAAAGGTGGTCCCCACCATCTCCCCCGCCACCGCTTTGATAAACACATCAGGAAGCGAAGCACGAGCGATCACACATCGCACCCCAGACCAAGACGCGATCCGCGCTGCGGCAAGTTTGGAAGCCATACCGCCACTACCACGCCCGGATCCGCCGGTACCCGCCTTAATCGCAAGCAACGGATCGGCTGCTGCTACCTCACTGATCAGCCGCGCAGAGGCGTCCTTGCGGGGATCCTCGGTGAACAGGCCGTCCAGATCGGTCAGCAACACCAGCAGTTCAGCCCCCACATTATGAGCGACCAAACCCGCCATCCGGTCGTTGTCGCCGTAGCGCAACTCCTCATTGGCGATCGCATCGTTTTCGTTAACGATCGGCACGCAACCGAGCTCAAGTAAGCGGGTCAGGGTTTGACGGGCGTGCAGATATTGCCGTCGGTCCACAAAGTCATGCGGGTCGAGGAGCACCTGGGCGGCGACGAGCCCATGCGCATCAAACTCGGTGTTATACGACCCCATCAAACGGCTCTGTCCGGCCGCTGCGAGAGCCTGCAAGGTGGGCATGTCGGTGGGACGGGACTCGAGCCCGAGGGCTGCCACACCGGCGGCCACCGCACCAGATGACACCAGCACCACCTCATGGCCCTGCGAGCGGACCACAGCGATCTCGTCACAGATCTTCGCCAATGCCACCTCGTTGATGACTCCTCGGTCATCGGTTAACGAGGAGGTGCCGATCTTGACCACAACTCTCATTGCGCGCCTCTCATCGAGACCAGTCTCACATACCGGGTCGGTAGTCGAAGGAGAATTCACCGATCCAGATCACGTCACCTTCCACGGCTCCGGCACGTTGCAGCATCCGTGGCACCCCGAGGCGTTCGAGGCGCGCATCGATGTACGCCAAGGCTTCAGGGGTGGTCACATCGTTCAGCGCGACCACTCGCTCCACATCGCGTCCGATCAAACGGAACTCCCCGTCACCGATTCGTTCCACCACGGCACCACGAGCCTCGGGCCGCAACACCACCACACCGGGTTGGTGTTCGATCGCAATCCGCGCCTCATGGACGAGCGAGGCGAGGCTTCCGACGAGATCGCGCACTCCATGGCCGGTCACCGAGGAAATCACCGGATAGCTCCAACCGATCTCAACGAGATCTTCAGGCTGCACAACATCTGCTTTGGTACCAACAATCACCCGGGGCCGTTCGAGAAGTTCGGGACGGTATTCGCCGAGCTCATATAACAAGATCCGGATCTGTTCCTCAGGGCTCACCCCATCGTCACCCACTAAATCCACCAGCAGACACAGCACCCGGGCGCGTTCCACATGGCGCAGGAATTGGTGGCCGAGCCCGCGACCCTCGCTTGCTCCTTCGATCAGACCGGGGATGTCGGCCATCACAAACTCGGTGTCCGCATCCACGCGCACTACACCGAGGTTGGGTTCCAAAGTGGTGAAGGGGTAGTTCGCAATCTTCGGTTTGGCCGCTGAAACAACGCTGATCAGAGTGCTTTTACCGACATTCGGAAAGCCCACCAGCGCCACATCAGCCATGAGTTGCATCTCAAGTCTGAGCCAACGCTCCTCGCCGTGCTCACCTTGTTCTGCAAACGAAGGGGCCCGCCGGCGATTGGATAAGAACCGTGCGTTGCCGCGGCCGCCACGGCCACCGGCAGCGGCTAACCAGCGGTCGCCGTGATGCAGCAACTCGGCGTGCACCTCACCGGTGTAAAGATCTTTGACCACGGTTCCTTCGGGAACGGTGATCTCCATTGAGGCTCCCCGCCTGCCGTGCAGGTCTTTGCCCTTACCGTGCACCCCGTCTTGGGCGCGGCGGTGCGGGTGGTCACGAAAGGCGAGAAGTGAGGCAACATTGTGGTCAGCGACCAGCCAGATGTCTCCGCCTTTACCGCCGTCACCGCCGTTGGGACCGCCCATAACAACGGGGCCTTCACGACGAAACGAGATACAGCCCGCGCCACCATCCCCACCGCGTACGTTGAGTTGGCATTCATCGACGAACTGTGACACCCCCTCACGCTACCGTTGAGCAGGTGGACGATCCTGACCAACTGCCCACAGCGCCGACCAGCGCTCATTCTGACGCCGCGATGGCCGAACGAGCGGAACGCTGGGCGGCCACAATGCGCGGCCATGTCCACGGTGACATCTTGTTGGCCCACGAGGATTCGTGGGCGGGCCCAGGCCACAACCAGACCTCTGAACGAGGCCGCAGGGAAGCCCAGGAACGTTCCTCCCTCGCCCCGTTAGCCACTGTGGCCTCAGGTGCCGGGGAACGCGCCATCGAAGAACAGCCTGATCCGTATCGCACCTGTTTTGAACGAGATCGCGACCGGATCTTGCATGCATCAGCGTTTCGGCGATTATCAGGCAAGACCCAGGTGTTCGTGTTTCCCGAGGACCACCAGCGCACCCGACTCACCCACGCCCTTGAAGTGGCCCAAGTGGCCCGTTCGGTGGCTACTGCACTCGGGCTGAACGTGGCTTTGACCGAAGCGATGGCGCTTGGACACGACTGTGGTCATGGCCCAGGTGGGCACGCCAGCGAGGATGCGCTCTCGATCTATGTGGAGGGCGGATATGACCACGCGGTGTGGGGTGCCGACGTCACCTTGGCCCCACTGAATCTGTGCCTGGTGACCCTTGATGGGATTCGCAATCACTCGTGGAGCAGGCCTGCACCCTCCACACCCGAAGGTGAAGTGGTGTCGTGGGCAGACCGCATCGCATATGTCTGCCATGACTATGAAGATGCGGTGGCCACCGGGATCGTGACCCCGGAGATGTTGCCTGAACTCGTAGCCGATCGATGTGGCCGCTCCCGATCAGCCCAACTCGGAACTTTCATCCATGCCATGGTGCAGGCGACCGCGGAAACGGGTCGGATCGGCATGACGCGTCGGGCAGCAGAAGCCCTTGCCGAGTTTCGCAAGTTCAACTACGAGCACATTTATTTGCGTCCAGCGAGTCGCGCTCAAGCCGACGCTGTGATCGGCCTGCTCCGGGCGCTCGTGGAGTGGTACGCCGATCGTCCGAACCTCTTGCCTGATACCAACGCACTCGACGCTGGTTCTCCCGAGGCCGTGACCCAGGCGGTCACCTACGTGTCGGGTATGACGGATCGGTTCGCCTGCCGTCAGGCGTTGGCACACCTTGGATGGGACCGGGATCGGCTCCCCTCAGGGATCGATATCTAAACCGGTCAGGGGTAATCAGTCAGGGGTGATCAGTCTGGGATGATCAGTCTGGAGTCAGAACGTCAACGATTTTGCGACCCTTGCGCTCACCGAACTTAACGGAACCGGTGGCCAAGGAGAACAAGGTGTCGTCCTTACCGATACCGACGTTCAAGCCGGGATGCACGCGAGTGCCACGCTGACGCACGATGATCGTGCCGGCGTTGATCTTCGTACCGTCGAATACTTTGACGCCCAAGCGCTGCGCATTGGAGTCACGGCCGTTGCGGGTTGAACCGCCGCCTTTGGTCTTTGACATGGCCTGGATCCCTTCGAAGACTAAAAAACTAAGAGGTCAGCGACTGATCGAGGTGATCTCGACCACGGAGTAGTTCTGACGATGTCCGTAGCGCTTGCGGTTGTTTGTGCGGCGCTTGTAGGTGAAACCGTTAATCTTTGGGCCTTTGGTGGTCCCAAGGAGTTTTCCGGTAACTGTGGCTCCAGCGAGCTGGTCGGCGGTAGCAAGAACGGTGTCTCCGTCAACCAGAAGCACTGGGGTCAACGAAATTTCGGCCCCAGTCTCACCTTCGATCAACTCGAGGTGAACCTGTTGGCCGGTGGAGACTTTTTCTTGCTTGCCGCCTGAGGCGATGACTGCGTACATAGCCTGAGAGACGCTACCGGTTGCTGTGGTTTCTCCCAACCGGCTAACAGATCTCTGCTCCACAAATTTGGCTGGCAGAATTTGGCTAGCTCAGTTCAACAGTGTGGGGTCCACGATCACGCCTCGACCATGACAATCCGGGCAGGTCTGGGAGAACTCTGTCAGCAATCCCTCCCCGATCCTCTTCCGGGTCATCTCCACGAGACCTAGCTCGGAAATATCGAACACCTGCGTACGAGTCTTATCTCGAGCCAATGCCGCCCGAAATGCCTCCAAGACTTTGGCCCGATTGGCCTTGATCTCCATGTCGATGAAGTCGATCACGATGATCCCACCGATATCGCGCAGCCGGAGCTGTTTGGCGATCTCTTCTGCGGCTTCCAAGTTGTTGTGGAACACGGTGGCCTCGAGGTTGGAGGAGCCGACGTTCTTGCCGGTGTTCACATCGATCACCGAAAGGGCTTCGGTGTGTTCGATAATCAGCGATCCACCCGATGGGAGCCAGACCTTACGGTCGAGAGCCTTGTGGACTTGCTCATGTACGTGATGGCGCTCAAACACCGATAGGCCTTCCTCATCGGTGTTGTAGTACTCGATGCGATCGGCAAGTTCGGGATTGAAAGCAGTCACATACTCCCGGACCTCTTCAAACAGTTCCCGATCGTCGATCACCACACCGCGGTACTCGGAGTTGAACTCCTCGCGGATCACCCGCACGGCGAGATCAGGTTCACGATGCAGCAGCATCGGCCGGTTTGCGTTCGCCGCCCTCGCCGCGATCTTCTCCCATTGATTCAACAAAATGGTCATATCGGCCCGCAACTCGTCTTCGGTTGCGTGCTCAGCGGCGGTGCGCACAATCAGGCCGTGCTCAGCGGGCTTGACTCGATCCAGAATCCCGCGCAATCGCTTACGCACATCATCGGGCAGACGCTTAGAGATCCCGTAGGTCCCCGAGTTGGGGATCAGGACCACGAATCGTCCCGGTAGCGACACCTCTTGGGTGAGGCGGGCACCTTTAGCACCGATCGGGTTCTTCGTGACTTGGCATACGAGCAACTGGCGTTGCTTGAGGATCTGTTCGATCCGCAGATCGGAGTTCTTTTCATCGACGTCATCGGGGTCATATTGGAGATCACCGCGGTACAAAACGGCATTCTTCGGTGTCCCAATGTCTACGAACGCTGCCTCCATGCCCGGCAACACGTTTTGCACCTTGCCCACGTAGATGTTGCCGTGGATCTGGCTGACATCGTCGGCGGGACGGCTCACGTAATGCTCGATCAGGTTCCGCCCCTCCAACACCGAGACTTGGGTGATTCCGGGCCTCACCTGCACACACATGAAGTACCGACCCACGGGACGGCCTTTGCGCTCTTTACCTCGACGTTGTTCAAGGATCTCCGGGGTGAGTTCGGCAGCGGGTTGTTGGCGACCCCGACCTCCGCGGCCCTCTTGGCGGCCGGAGGATTTTCCGCCTCCCGAACCCCCACCTGACTTGTTGGATTCCGGCTTGCTGGCCGGGTCTGAGCGGCTTGAATCTGACCGGCCGCCGCGGCGCCGGCGTTTGCGGTCGTTACCCGAACGCGCCGGAGCAGCATCCTCGCGCCCTGCAGGCAGGACCGCTGGCCCGGGTGGCGGGATCAGAGGTGCGCTCGGCGGAGCGGGCCGGGTGTCACCGATCTGAGGGCGACGCTGCGGCGCCTCTGCAGCCGACGCAGGCTGAGGCGGCCGCATAGGCGCTTGCTCAGCAGTCGCCGGCGAAGAAGAACCAGCGTCATCACAGTCAGCATCGTCCTCAAAGTCGTCATCACTTGATCCGGCATCACCTGATCCGGCATCGTTGGCGGTACCAGAGCCGCTACCGGTCCCCCGTCGACGCCGTTGGCCACCACGCGACCCGCGTCGACGGCGACGCGCCGCTGCGCTCAGTTCGCCCGCAGGCTCACCGGTCTGATCTGCACCGGTCTGATCAGCACCGGTTTGATCAGCAACGGCTTGATCATCGCCGGAGCGATCAACATCGGAGCGATGAGCGGCAGACCCACCGGGATCGGAGGTCGGGACCGGGTCGCGGCCCTGATCGGAGAGTTCTGACATGAAAGAAATCCTTTCTCATGCGCCGACCACCAAGGTCGACGCCGGTACAGCGACCGGCAGCGAGATGACCTCGCGCCGGGAATCGCCATAACTCGTGCTGTGTTCTCGGGGAGACCGTGAGTCCTCTGACACTCCTGTCTCCGTGTGATCACCATGAACCCATTGATGGGTACGAAGCACGCGTACATCGCGTCGATCGCACCCCGGGAATGCCACCCCAGCCAACTCGGCAGGGCGTAACGCCCTTCCGGTCGTGGCTAGTTCGGCGATCAAACGCAACCCGTCAGAGGAGGGTTGCAGATCAATAATCAGTGGCCGCACATCATCGATACGTGTGGCGCCTTTACGTTCTCGCTCCACCGAGACGGTGTCGGCTGCGATCAGTTCGCATGCTCTCGCCACCTCATCAGCAGCAATCTCTGGTCCCCATAGTTCCCAGGTACATGAGGTGACCACTTCTTGAAGAGATGTCGCAGAGCGATCCACGATGCAATATCCGGTGACATCCACTCCGTCGGGCATGAATTCGCAAAGTTGGGGCAGGATCACCGCTGGGTCAGGGAGTTCTCCGAAGGCCGGGTCCATCTCTACGTCCACATACTCTGCGAGAGATTCAGCACCCATCGGTAAAGCGAGACCGAACGAGATCCGCGGCCGCGGGGTAAAACCGGAGGTGAAGGCCACCGGCGCACCGCACCGACGCAACGCCCGCTCCCACACCCGCCCAAGGTCGCGATGACCAACGAAACGAATCTTGCCGAGTTTCGTGGAACGCAACCGCAGGATCATGACCGACCCCCCGTCAGCACGGGAGCCACCGATACCGGTATCAACCCGCCGCGGGACAGATCCTGGCCGGTGCCTTGGCTCCCACCTGCAGGAGGCGTATTTGAGGCCACGATGTGTTCAATTCCGAACCCGGTACAGACACCGCAGTCGTAGCAAGGGGTCCAACGACAGTCCTCAACACCATGTTCGTGTAAGGCGGCCTGCCAGTCATCCCACAAGAAATCCTTATGCAGACCTGCTGTCAGGTGTTCCCAGGGCAAAATTTCATCGGCCTGTCGATGACGGTGCACGTACCAGTCCACGCTGAGACCTTCCGCCACCATGGCATCAGTCCACCGCCCGAGCCGAAAGAACTCACCCCATTCTTGGAAGATGCCGCCTTCTCGCCACACCCGTTCAATCACCTTGCCGATGCGTCGGTCACCGCGGCTGATGATGCCTTCGGCCATTGAAGCCGCTGGGTCGTGCCATTTCAGATTCACACCCCGGACTTTGTGGGTGGCGTTCCGCAAGAGCGAGATTTTGCGATGAAGTTCGTTCTCGGTGTTCTGGCCGAACCATTGGAATGGGGTGTGGGGTTTGGGAACAAAACCGCCCACGCTGACATTCACCGAGGCCCGCCCCGTGTGGGAGTGGCCAATCGCAGCAACGTTGCGCGCTAACTCCGCGATGCCGAGCGTGTCATCATCGGTCTCTGTGGGAAGACCGGTCAGAAAGTACAGCTTCAGCCGGGTCCATCCCTGAGAGAACGCAGACTCAGCGGCGCCATACAGATCCTCTTCGGTAATCAGTTTGTTGATCACCTGACGCAAACGCCATGAGCCAGCTTCGGGGGCAAAAGTCAATCCGCTCCGACGACCGTTATTGACCTCAGCAGCCAAGCCCACAGTAAAAGCGTCCACGCGCAGGCTCGGCAGATTAATCGTGGTCGTTCCCGAGGATCCGGGCCGAGCCTCAGAATCAGCCAGAATGCCACGCACCACTGGCTCGATCTCCGAAAAGTCCGCTGTAGAAAGCGAGGTCAGACTGACCTCGTTGTAGCCGGTGCGGCGCAAACCCTCAGAGATCATCACCCGCACCTGTTCGGCTGGGCGTTCGCGCACCGGCCGGGTGATCATTCCGGCCTGGCAGAACCGGCACCCCCGGGTGCAACCACGGAATACCTCCACGCTGAGGCGGTCGTGCACCACTTCGGTGAGCGGAGCGAGCGGCCGTTTCGGGTAGGGCCATTGCCCGAGGTCGGCCACGGTGCGCTTGTCAACGGTGGCGGGCACATCGCTAAAACGCGGCTCCACTGCCACGAGACGTTCGCCCTCAAAATGCACCATGTACATCGATGGCACATAGACGCCGGGGATCTTGGCTAACTCTCTGAGGAATCCCTCTCGAGAGGTACGCCCCGCACGTTTCCAGCCCCGCACCAGATCAGTGATTTCTGCGATCACCTCTTCGCCTTCACCGAGCACGGCGGCATCAATGAAATCAGCGATCGGCTCCGGGTTAAAAGCCGCGTGGCCGCCAACAATGACGAGTGGGTCGGTGGGGGCACGGCGCTCGGTGTGGATCGGCACACCTGCCAGATCCAACATCTCGAGCAGGTTTGTGAACACCAGTTCCGAGGACAAGTTGAAGGCGATGAGATCAAACTCAGCGGCCGGACGATGTGACTCCACCGAGAACAACGGCACCGAATGAGAGCGCATCTGAGCGTTCATGTCCTGCCATGGCGCGTAGGTACGTTCGGCCACCGCATCGGGCCGTTCGTTTAAGATCTCGTACAGGATCTGCAGCCCCTGGTTGGGCAGACCTATCTCGTAGGTATCGGGGTAAGCGAGCAGCCAGGCCACCGGACCCTCCGGGCCGAAGATTTCCTGCCCGGGGGCGATCGCCCCGTCCTCACACCCGATGTAGCGAGCGGGTTTCTGTACCCGTGCCAGGAGCGGTTCGACCCGCGCCCACACTGATGACATAACGCCTGTAAGCCTACCTCTCAGGCGCAGCGAACTGCCGGATCATTGGATCATAGGGCTGGTCAGCGCATGCGGCGCATATGAACACTTTGGACGAGGCCCATCAAAATAAACCAGGTCACCTGCCCCGATCCCCCATAAGAAATGAACGGCAATGGCAGACCAGTCACCGGCATCAAACCAACGGTCATCGCCGTATTTTGGAAAACCTGAAACAACATCATGGAGGCGGCCCCAGCACAGATGTAGGTTCCCATCCGATCTCTGGACAGATGAGCGATCCGCCAGATCCGGGTAAACACCACAGCAAAGAGCCCAAGCACGAACAGACCGCCGATCAGCCCGAACTCCTCGGCGATCGCCGCAAACGGGAAGTCCGCCCACATCACCGGAATGTCACCGCCGGCGGTGAGTGGACCTTGGAGCCATCCTTTGCCGAAGACCCCTCCTGTGCCGACGGCACGGATCGAGTTACGCACCTGATAGGCCGCGTCCACAAGGCTCGGATCTCTGGTGTCTGGGTTAAGGAACACCTGCAGACGTTCAATCTGATAGCGGTTGAAGATTCCGGCCACAAAAGCCATCAACACCGAAAAGAGCGACAGCATCGTGATCGCTGCGATGTAGCGAGCCTTTGCCCCGGCAACGAGGAGCACCCCCATCGCCAGCACCGTCAGCATCGCTGCCCCTCCGAGGTCAGGCAGGAGCAGAACCAGCACGGCAGGAAATCCAACCAGCACCAAGCCGCCGAGGAATCTTGGGTAGGAGATCTCGTCGCTGCGCTCCTCAGCCAAATATGCCGACAGCGCCAGCAGCACGGAAATCTTGGCGAACTCTTGGGGTTGGATGTTGATCGGGCCCAACTGAAACGTGATCAAATCGCGTCCCGAGGCCCGCGACAATAGCTGCAGCAGCACGAGCGCAATCAGTGATGCTCCGTAGAGAAAGCGAGCCCGTTCTTTCCACCAGTCGTAATCAAAAGACATGGTCACAAACATCGCTACCACAGCAAAGATCGTGAACAGCACCTGACGGGTCGTGTAATAAAACAGGTCTGCAGGGACGCGGTAACGCGAAGAGGAATAGACGACGAAAAGCCCGATCACCACGATCAGGCCTTGGGCAGCCAACAAAACCCAGTCAATATTACGACTCGGATCACCGGGACTGGATCGGAGGTTGCCGAGTCCTCGATCCGGCTTTCGGTTCAAAAGTGGAAGTGTCACGTCACGATCTGCCAGCACTCATTCTCGAGTAGCGACCCCGCCGCCAAATCGAGTGTTGAAACACGAGAGATTACGTAACTTCTGAGGCGCAGCCACCACCGTCGATGCGGGATCCAACGGATCAGATGGCGCCGCCTCCGGAGTGTTCACCACACCCGACAATGCGAGGAAGGTGCATTTGACCACGGGGGCTGCGGCCTGCGATCCGTAGCCGGCTTTTTCTAAGTAGGCCGACATCACATACGGGCGGTCATCGTCAAGGCTGAACGCCACGAAAGCCGAGGAGTCATTCCACGCGTAGTTATTACGACCCTGAGCGGTACCGGTCTTACCAGCCAACGGGATGGCTGAGGACGGGTAATCGAAAAACAGGTTCTCGCCGGTGGCCCGGTGATAGTTACCGGTGATCGAGGACACGAGCCCACCCCGTGGAGTCACCACCCGGGTAAGACCGTCCACCAGCACATCTTTGATCTCAGAGGGGATTTCAATACGCCGCTCGAGATCTCGTTGCCCACGCCATTCATGGATCCGACCGCCTGCGATATCGGCCATGCCCACATCTCCTGCAGGCACTCCTGGTTCGTAGATGGCCAACACCACTTTCGGGCGATACAAGAAACCGTTTGATGCGATTGCCCCGTAGCCGTTGGCTAGCTGCAGCGGGGTTGCAGACAGCAATCCTTGGCCGATCGACATCTGCACGTTGTCTCCAGCGAAGTAGCCGCGACCCTCATCCACGCTGATGATCCCCAACTCGGCGTAACGGCGTTTTAACTCGCGGTCGGGGACCGTGCCAGCAAACTCAAAGGGCAAATCAATGCCGCTGCGCTCACCAAACCCAAACTTACGCACCTCTTCTTGGAGGACCGGAGTGTCGTAGTACACCAACAGTTCTTCGCCGATCCGGTAGAAGAATCCGTCGCTCGACACTGCAAGGGCATCCACCGGGTCCACGTTTCCGTAGCTGCATGGCCGCCCAGTCCCCGAGCAAATTGCATTGCGATACACGCATCTCACGAGACCGGCCCGGCAACGATCCGGATCCACAGAGAACATTTTGTATTCACCCGTGTCTCGGAAGATCTCATCGGGTCCGAAGAGCCCGTTGTTCAGTGCAGCAAACATTGGGAATGGCTTAAACGTGGAGCCAAGGTTGTACCGGCCCTGAATGGCCCGATTGACCAGGATCGACAGATCCGGGTCATCGGTCACCGGAAACAGTTCCCGAAACTTCTCCCCGCTGATCCCCGCTTCAAACCACCGATTATCGAAGGTGGGATAACTGGCCATAGCGACCACTTGGCCGTTGTCGTAGTTCATCAGCACCGCTGATCCGGCGGGTGCAGGGAAGGGCACTTCTCCCGGCAGGTCCGGGGCGAGGCGTTCGGCCGTCCCCCCTGGACGCTGTACTAACGGATTTGGGGCGGGTTGGCCGCGACGCAACTCCAATGATGTCTCGAGCGCTTGCTCCACGTACATCTGCATTTCGAGATCGATGCTGAGTTGGACATCGAACCCGTTAATCGGTGGAATCTCTTCGAGTACCCGCACCGGGCGGTTCGCTGCATCCACCTCATATACCCGGCGACCCCATGTGCCATGGAGCTCAGTTTCCATGGACAACTCGATCCCGAACTGTCCGACCCGCTGGTTCATGTTGTAGCCAAGAGCCCGGTATCTCGATAACTGTTCAGCGGTGATCGCCCCCATGTATCCGACCACATGGGCTGCATGGGGGGCGTAGGGATAGACCCGCTGCCAACCGTTTTCTACGTTGACCCCTGGGAAGTCCTCCACCCGCTCCAACAGCGCAATCGCAACCGGTTCCTCGATGTCCTCGCCGAGCGGTAATGGCAAAAACGGGCTGTAGCGCACACTGTTGTAACGCCGTTCTAGTTCGTCTACTGGCACCTTGATCCAGCCCGAAACCCGCCGGAAGAGTTCGGCTCGATCTGCAGATCTGCGGATCACTGCGCGGTCCACCGTCACGTTCAGGGTCGGCCGGTTATCGGCGAGAATCCGGCCGTTCACATCAAAGATCCGGCCCCGCTCCGGAATCAGATCCACGGTCCGGGTTTTCGCGAATGTGACTCGTTGCTGCAGTTCTTCGGCCCGCACCGTCTGCAAAAACCACATCCGTACCCCGACCAAGCCAAATAGCATCACCCCCACGAGAGCGAGAACTCCAAGGCGCGAGGCGCGCCGATCCGATGCCATGTTTCTATTGTGGCCTGCGGGACCCGCTTATGGGACGCGCTTCAAGATGGGATGTCCATCAACGGATGGCAGAAGACCCAGGTACACGCCACTCGGCCTTGGAAATCACCAGAGCCCATCGCGCCACCGGCAGCAGCAACGGCCCCATCACCACGGCACCTGCGGCAACAATCGGCACCGCCACCGTGAGATCGGCAACACCAATTAACTCTTCGCCGGTCATGGCCCTAATAAACGGCATCGAGGCCTCCCCCACCCCAACTCCGAGCCCAACGAACACCGCCGAGATCCACCATTGCTGTTCGATATTGATGAAGGCGACCATTCCTGCGACGAGGGCCGCTGTCCCCATGGTGAGCGCCGAAGATCCGATATCGCTTCCCGAAGACATATCGAACATCACCCCACAAATAATCGCCGCCGTCATTCCTTTCTCCGGCCCACCGGCCACTGCGACCACCGCCACAAAGGTCATCAGCACTTGGAGGGCCACCCCGGCAAACCGGAGTTCAGCAAACACGGTGGTCTGGAAAGCAAGCAAGGTGAAGCCAACCAGCACAATTCGTCCTACATGACCACGAATCAGACCGATGAGCACGTGATCCTCAACATCTGCATGGACTCACTCTTCCGCCTCAGCGGGCGGGCGATACAGCAGCACCCGAACGAACTGCAACTGGTTCACACTCGCACTGAGGCGCACCTCAAGACGGGTTCCTCCCGACCCGGGACGCTGAATCACGTTCGCGACCACTCCGACGGGAATGTCGGGAGGGGCGAGGCTGTTGCGGCCACCAGACGTAAATACCGGATCACCTTCAAGGAGTCGCCCGAGTGATGGACTATTGCTCACGAAATTTATCTGAGGAAGCCGATCGGGGCCTTGGCCGATCAGCGCTCCAGTTTCGCGCTGCACCATCGGCACTGGCTCAGTGGTCGTAGTGACCCCAGGCAACGGCCCAGTGAGCACATCTCGCGCATCGCGCAGATCCTCCTCGCTCAAACCAGATGGGGTGGTGGTCACGGGGGCCCGCCCCGAAGAAGTATCTCCAAACAGCGGTCTTTCAGCTGACAGCACCTTGACTTCCACTGCGTAACGCGGATCGGTGACCAACATCACCAAGCTTGCCTCAGCGAACACCCGGGTTACTTTGCCCACGATGCCGGCCTCGTTAACCACCGCCATACCAACGGCGATCCCTTGGCGCGAACCCCGGTCGATCTCAACGATCTGGTCCACGTTGCTCGGAGATTGACCGATGATTGAGGCCGTCACCGATTCAATATCGGCGAGGGATGCGAGTTCGTTGAGCGCGCGCAGACGTTGGTTCTCGGCTACGGCATTGCGTGCTGCAACCTCGGCTCCGCGCTGGGAATCTATGAGCTCTTGTAGTCGGGCGTTCTCGTCTTCGAGAGATGGGTAGTTCGTGATCCCATTCCATGCGTTACCCACCGGACGGGCAACCACCCGGATCGCAGTCTCCACCGGCGACAAAGCCCACACAAACGCTGACCGTGTGCCGTCGAGAAACCGACTGCCCCGCACATCCATCGTCAACAGCAAAATCGCCGTCAAGATCAACAAGACGATGATGCGCCGACGACCTACCGGCACGCTTGCCATCAAAGGCCCCTAATCAGTTGTCGCCACCGAGCGACATTAAGCCCCGCATCGCATCGATGTTCTCTAGCGCTCGGCCAGAACCGATCACCACGCTGTACAACGGTTCGGGACCAATCCTGATCGGCATTCCGGTCTCATGGCTCAGTCTCTCCGACAGGCCACCAAGCAGGGCGCCACCGCCGGTGATGGTGATGCCATCTTCCATGATGTCAGCAGCTAACTCGGGCGGCGTCTTATCCAACGTGGTCTTGATGGCGTCGACGATCGCCGCCACCGGCTCGGCTAATGCCTCACGCACGTGCTCAGTGGTGAGTTCGATGGTCCGTGGCAACCCGCTCACGAGGTCACGACCACGAATGTCAGCGGTCAGTTCCTCTTCTAATGGCCAGGCCGAACCCATGTGAATCTTGATTTCCTCGGCGGTGCGTTCACCGATGGCGAGGGAGAACTCTTTTTTCACGTATTGCAGGATCGCTTCATCAAGTTCATCCCCGGCAACGCGCACGGACTGAGCGGTCACGATGCCGCCGAGGGAAATCACCGCAACCTCAGTAGTGCCACCACCGATATCCACCACCATGTTGCCGCTCGGCTCATGGACGGGGAGGTTGGCTCCGATCGCAGCAGCCATCGGTTCTTCGATGATGTGTACCGGTTTGCGGGCCCCGGCGTATTCAGCTGCGTCTTGGACCGCTCGCTGTTCCACACCGGTGATGCCCGACGGCACGCAGATCACCATGCGTGGCTTTGACCACTTGCTGGAATGGACCTTTTGGATGAAGTAGCGGAGCATTTTCTCGCACACTTCGAAGTCTGCAATGACTCCATCTTTCAGAGGCCGGATCACCCGAATGTTGCTCGGGGTGCGACCCATCATCCGTTTGGCTTCGGCGCCGACTGCAACGGGACGACCGTCGGCCACATTGATTGCCACCACGGACGGCTCATCAAGCACGATCCCAAGCCCACGGGCGTAGATCAACGTGTTAGCTGTCCCGAGATCGATCGCGAGGTCGCGTCCGAGGCCGAGTGGATTGCTGCGGTTCATTCGCCCCCCTTTCGGCTACACGGGAACACTGATGAAAGTACGGGGCCTGTGACAACCCCCAGATCCCGAATGTTACAGATTGGGGAAGAAAATACTGATTTCGCGCTCGGCAGATGCGAGGGAGTCGCTGCCGTGCACCAGATTCTCGGTGAACAAGATCCCGAGGTCCCCACGGATCGTGCCCGGGGCAGCCGAGCGCGGATTCGTGGCACCCATCATCGTCCGCACCACTTCCCAGGTGTCTTCTGGACCTTCGATGACAAGTGCCACCACGGGTCCGCGGGACATGAACTCCACCAGATCGGCGTAAAAGCCCTTGCCCACATGCTCTTCATAATGCCGAGCGAGCAGATCGGTGGACAAGGAGCGCAACTCCATAGCCAAAATTTTCAAGTTCTTGGATTCAAACCGGCCGAGGATCTCACCCACGAGGCCGCGCTCCACGGCATCGGGCTTGAGTAGGACAAGTGTGCGATCAGACATGTCCGTGAGGCTATCGGTGGATCTCATCCGGTAAGCCGACGAATCACCGGCCGAGCCGCTCCGGCCACGTACAGCGAACCGGCGATCAATACAGCATCATCGGGGTCGCTATGACGGATTGCGTAGTCACAGGCCTGCTCTACGGTGTCGGTGACGATCACCTCAGCACATCCGATGTCACGGGCGGCTTGGGCAACTTGACGACATCCGATCCCCCTCGGGGAAGGGGCGGTACAGACGATGACGAGATCGAACTCATCGGCACGGATCGAGGACAACATCTCTGCCGGGTCACGCAGCGTGCCGATCACCAGGATCCGGCGTCCTTCGGGTTGGAAGTCATCAAAGAAAACCTGTGCGCAGGTGTCGGCTCCCGCCGGATTGTGGGCGCCATCCACGATCACGAGAGGTTGCACGCTCATGATTTCGAAGCGGCCGGGCATGGTGACCGCTGCGAATCCTTCTTGCACCACTTCCCCCGACAACGGGGCCGCAAAAAACGTTTCCACCGCAGCCAAAGCCACCGCTGCGTTATCGCCCTGGTGAGCGCCGTGCAAGGGCAGGTAGACCTCGGGGTAGATGGTTGTTGGGGAGCGCAGGTCCACGAGACGACCACCGAGGGCCAATGCGTTCTCCCCCACTCCGAAATCCAATTCTCGGAGAATCAGGGACGCTGGCTGTTCGGCTGTGAAGATCGGAAGAAGTTCAGGGTCGGTTTCCCCGATCACAGCGGCACCAGCAGGTTTAATGATTCCCGCTTTCTCGGTAGCCACATGGGCCCGGGTGGGCCCGGCAAACTCAAGATGGTCCAAACCGATATTGGTGACTACCGCAACTGTGGAGGTCACCACGTTGGTCGCATCCCACCGACCGAGCAGGCCAACTTCAATCACCGCCACATCCACCGCAACATCGGCGAACCACCGAAATGCCGCAGCGGTCAGCACTTCAAAGTAGGAAGGCCGAAGACCCGTGATCAACTCGAGGTCCGCTACCGCTGCGATCTGCTCGGCGAGTTCCTCGTCGCTGATCGGCTCACAGTTGCGGGTCATGCGCTCATTGACCCGTTCGAGGTGCGGACTCGAATAGGTACCAACCGTCAGGCCCTGAGCCATCAACAGCCGGGTGATCATCTGCACCGTAGAACCCTTACCGTTGGTACCGGTCACATGGATCGTCGGATACGCGGTCTGTGGCTCCCCCATCGCTGAACACAAACCAGTGATCGTGGCCACCGAAGGCGAAGCGATCCGGCCCGTCACGTCATAACTGGCGTGGGCCTCAAGATAGGCCATCGCATCAGTGAAGCTCATCGAGGGGATCTTTCAAAGGAGAGCAGCTGCGCCAGAGCGCCCGGGCCGCTGGAGGTCAACTTGCGGCTCGGCGCTGCCGAGGAGGCCGAGCAGTCTCTCGAGGTACCAGCGTCGGGTTCACCTTGTCGGTGACCGTGGCAGCATCGATCAAAACCTTGCCGACGTCGGTCCTGCCGGGCAGTTCATACATGGTGTTTAACAGCACTTCTTCGAGGATCGCTCGCAGGCCACGGGCGCCGGCGCCGCGCACTAACGCCTGATCGGCGATCGCTTCTAGACCATCAGTGGTGAACTCGAGTTCCACATTCTCAAACTCGAACACTTTCTGGAACTGCTTGACAAGAGAGTTTTTGGGTTCGGTGAGAATCTGGATCAAGGCCTCACGGTCCAAACTGCGTACCGCACCAACCATTGGCAAACGGCCAATGAACTCAGGGATCATGCCAAATTTGACGAGGTCCTCGGGGAGCACCTGAGAAAACAACTCGCCGGCATCTTGTTCTACACGGGACCGAACGGTGCCGTGGAAACCGACGCCCTTATGCCCGATGCGCTGCTCAATAATGCTTTCGAGACCCGAAAAAGCCCCGCCGAGAATGAACAACACGTTGGTGGTGTCGATCTGAATGAACTCTTGGTGCGGATGCTTGCGCCCTCCCTGCGGGGGGACGGAGGCCTGGGTGCCCTCGAGGATTTTCAGTAGGGCCTGCTGCACACCTTCGCCGGACACATCACGAGTGATCGACGGGTTCTCACTTTTGCGTGCGATCTTGTCAATCTCGTCGATGTAGACGATGCCGGTCTCTGCCCGCTTCACATCAAAATCAGCGGCCTGGATCAACTTGAGAAGGATGTTCTCCACATCTTCGCCCACGTAACCGGCCTCGGTGAGAGCAGTGGCGTCGGCCACCGCAAACGGCACGTTTAACATCCGTGCCAAGGTCTGGGCGAGATGGGTCTTTCCACAACCGGTGGGGCCGAGCAACAAGATGTTGGACTTGGCTAACTCCACGTCCTCGCGCCGCCCGAGGCCGGTCTGCTGTTGGAACTGAATCCGCTTGTAGTGGTTATAGACAGCCACTGAAAGGATCTTTTTGGCCTGATCTTGGCCGACGACGTAGTCGTCAAGGAATGACCGCACCTCACGGGGTGTGGGCACCACCTCAAGTGCGAGTTCGCCCGTCTCCGAAAACTCTTCTTCAATGATCTCGTTACACAGGTCAATGCACTCATCGCAGATATAGACCCCGGGGCCAGCGATGAGTTTCTTTACTTGTTTCTGAGACTTACCGCAGAACGAACATTTGAGCAGTTCGCCCGTCTCACCAAATTTTGCCACGACTGGGAACCCCCTCTACGACCTGACACTAACCGACCCGACATGTTCGCGACGGACACCTCACAGGGGGGCGCTGCATCGCAGGATTCGGGATGCAAGGGCGCCAGATTCAGCGGATGGGACCTTCGCGGTCAACATTGGCCCGTGAGGTGAGCACGGCGTCGATGATGCCGTATTCCACGGCCTCATTAGCTTCCATCACAAAGTCACGGTCCGTATCGGCGTGAATCCGCTCAAGCGATTGCCCGGTGTGCTCAGAAAGGATCTGCTCGAGGATCTCCCGCATCCGCAGGATCTCCTTCGCGGCGAGTTCAAGGTCGGTGACTTGTCCGTAGCCCACTTGGCCATATGGCTGATGGAGCAGAATCCGGCTGTGCGGGAGGGCGAGACGCTTGCCTTTGGTCCCCGCAGCGAGCAGCACTGCAGCCGCTGAAGCAGCTTGGCCGAGGCAGATCGTGGCGATGTCGTTACGAATGAACTGCATCGTGTCGTAAATCGCAAACAACGCCGTGATGTCGCCACCGGGTGAGTTGATGTAGATGTTGATGTCTTTGTCCGGGTTTTCGGACTCAAGGTGCACCAACTGAGCGCACAACAAACTTGCGATCTGATCGTCGATCGGGGTCTGCAAGAAAATGATGTTGTCTTTCAGCAGACGGCTGTAGAGGTCATAGGCCCGCTCACCACGACTGGTTTGTTCGACAACATTGGGAACCAGATAGTTGACCGCATCGAGGTTCATTCCTCGTCTCCGTTCTCATCGGTGTTCTGGGCTTCATCATTGCCGTCATCATCATTGCCGTGATCTTCGTGATCGTGCTCGTCGTGACCCAAGATCAGGTCGGAATCAAGCAGATTTCCCTCGGGGTCCACCATCTCCACCCGGTGCAACAACCAATCGAGCGCCTTGGACTTGAGGAGTTGAGCGGTCAGTTCGCTGACGGCATCGTTGTCCTCATAGGCCTTGCGAACGGCCTTTGCGGTCTGGCCGAACTGCATACCCATCCGCAGGTACTCGGCCTCGAGTTCGTCGTCGGACACCACGAGCGCTTCGGCGGCGGCCACTGCCCGCAGGGCGAGATCCACCTTGACGGCTTGAGTGGACTGGGCTTGCAGACCATTGACGAAGTCCTCAGAACTCTGGCCCGTCACTGACATCCATGTCTCAAGATCAATGCCTTGGGCTTGGAGTTGCTCAGCGGTCCGTTGGATCCGATTTTGGAGATCCTGGCCAACCATGGTGGGCGGCGGCTCCTCTTCGACTAACTGGGCGAGCACCTCGGTCAGTTTGGGTACGAGTTGGTTACGCACCGAGGACAGATTGGTCTCGCCGATCCGCTCAGCGATGTCTTCTTTCCATTCGTCCACGGTCTCGAACTCACCGAGATTGTCCGCCACCCATTCGTCGGTGATTTCAGGCAACTCGAGCACCTGAACACGCTTGACGGCCACCAGGAAGTCCGCAGCCTCCTCGATGCCTTTCGGGGTGGAGGTGAATCGCACCTCATCGCCCGCGCTGGATCCGATGATCTGGTCGTCAAAGTCTTCTGTCACCCAGCCTTGACCGAGCTCATAGGACCAGTCCTCGGTAGATAACCCGATGACGTCTTCTCCGTCACGGGTGGTGGACAGATCCAAGGTCACGTAATCGCCCTTCGCAGCAGGGCGCTCCACGTCGGTGAGTTTGCCGTGGCGCTGCAGTTCCTCGGCGACGGCCGCATCCACTTGCTCACCGGTGGCCACGGGGGACGGGAGTTCAATCCGCAGGCCGGCATAGCCGGGAACCACAATCTCCGGACGCACCTCACAGGTGGCATCAAACTCCACCGGTCCGGCCTCTTCGCCACCGGTGATCTCCACCTCAGGGGTGGCGATCAGATCCACGTTGTGCTCACGCACCGCTTTGGACAAGTACTGCGGGATCGCATCGCGCAGGGCCTGCTCCCGGGCGGGGGCCACGCCGATCCGGGCCTCAAGCACCCGCCGCGGCGCCTTGCCGTTGCGGAACCCGGGGAGCTTGATTTCCCGGGCGATCGTCTTGAAGGCGCGATCGATATCGCGGTCGAATTCGGCTTCGTCAATCTCGACGTAGAGCTTGACCTTGTTCCCCTCGAGGGGTTCGACAGAACTTTTCACAGAGCGTCGAGTGTACCGGTAGGCACTGCTTCATGACCCGAACGTGTGTTGAACCCCTCCGATAAGGCAGACTGTGAGCGATGCAGTTCTGGAAGCCGCACTCCCTAGCCGTACCCCACACCGATCAGATCCAACTTCGGATCGGCGATCGCGTTCGCACCATCGTGGAACTCGAAGGAGTTGCCGTTGGCACAGTTGGCAAAGTCATCTTGGCCAACGGCTTTAACTGGCAGCGCTACCGGGTCCTCTTCGAGACCGGTGCCGAACTCGGCAATCTGGATCACCGCAATATTGAACCGGTGGGCCGCACCGCAAAGCGTCTCGCCAAAGTCGCCGCTCGCGCTCACCGCTAACTGCTGACGGCTCTCGGCCGGCCTTCAGTCCGGTACTCGATCGTCAAATACCCACAGCACACCGCGATAGTCAGCCACCCAAATGCGCGCCGAGGTCGGCTCATAGGTGATGCCTACCGGGCCTGATCCTGCGTCGATCCGTTGGACGATCCGCATGTCAGCGGTGGCGACTTTGGTCATTCCACCGGACTCGTAGTGCACCACGTACAAACTCAAGCCATCTTCTGACAGTGCCATTGAGCGTGGCCGTTCCCCTGTGCGGATGAACACCTGGGGGGACGCTCCGGTCAGGTCAATCTTGCGGACTCCGCCTTGCAGATTGTTGGAGACGTACATGTAACGGCCGTCGGGTGACAGCACCAGATGGCGTGGGCTGATACCAGCCTCAATGGACTCGATCTCGGTGGCGGTGTTGAGGTCGATCACTGCGATCCGACCTGCACCCATCACGGACACGTATGCGAGGCGTGAGTCAGCATCAATCGCGATGCCGCGTGGGTGCCGGCCGAGATTCACACGAGCCACTTCTGTGAGATCAGAGGTGCGGATCACCGAAGCATCAAATCCACACCAGTTAGAGACCACCAGCCATTTGCCATCAGGTGACACCGCAAGAAACTTCGGCACTGCCCCCACCGCGACGACTCCATCGATGGTGTAACTCTCCATATCGATGCGATAGATGTAACTGTCATCCCAGTCACCACGTTCGCATTCGTCATCGGCGATCGGGTTGAAGCCGGGCCCATACATCTTGTAGTTCGACACATACAGGTGGCGCCCATCTGGGCTGAACGCTGCTTCTACCGGAGAGCCTTTAGCTACAGGACCATCGGCCACGCCGAAAGCGGACAGATCCACCGTGTCGTCAATCTCTGCGAGCAGGGCACCATCACCATCAAACACCGAAACGTTGTGGCGGTACATCATGTTTTGGGCCACGAAACGCCCATCCGGTGAGGCCACGATGCTTTTGGGCTGCAGGTTGTCCCGGCTGATCCGAAAGGCGAGTTCCATGACCCGCTGGTCGGTCGGGAACGCCGGCACAGTCGTCGTAGTGGTTGTCGCGAGAGTTGTCGTGGGAGTTGTCGCAGTGGTCGCAGTGGTCGTCGGAGATGTAGACGCAGTGTTAACCACTGTGCTGCTCGGCCCGGCAGCTCCTGCTGTCGCATCGCCCACACTGACCTCATCTGCTGACAGCGCGCTAATGGTGTAGGCGATCAAACCGATCGTGATCACTGCGAGCGCAGCGAAGAGTGGCAGGGCACGCCGAACCGAAGGTCGGGAGTGGATTCTGGGTGCAAGCCGATTGCAACTCGGGGGGATGGTTCATGGATGTCGTGTCGTGCAACTCGATCTATTGATGTCGGCTCATCGGGTTGTGGACTCAAGAGGCGTCATTAGGAAACAGTGCTCTGCCAGATGAGCCTGGGGAAATCTATTCCGCCATTATGTTCAGAACGTAGACCACCTGAGGCGCTACGACGCTAAGATCTGGGGGTCACGGGATGTAGCGCAGCCTGGCTAGCGCACCTGCTTTGGGAGCAGGGGGTCGGGAGTTCGAATCTCCCCATCCCGACCATCGATTTGTCGTAGACCATTGGCACATTGGCTCGCCCCCTAGGGATCCCGTCATGGCCAATTACTCCCGCTGGGAAGACATCAAGAAGCAGCGCCTCCACCCGCCAAGGTGGGTTCACTGAAGCAGTGATCAGTTCTTCGGCGGACCGCTGCGCAGTGACGTGGCGCTCGGCTGCACAGTGATGCGCATGAACTCACGCTCGCGGGCATGAGCTACGGCGGTTTCGAGATTTTCGAGCGGCATTGGCGGGCTCATCAGACGTCCATAGGGGAAGCGGTTGATGGTGCGGGCGAGGAAGTCCACCGCGTCGCGGAGATCTTCGGGGGCGTAGTTGTGGATCCCTTGCAGGATCAGGCAGCGTCGGATGATCTGCTCGGCGGTGGGGCCAATCACCGAATCGGGGTGCACGAGACCCACCCAGCCGTACCAGCCGCCAGCACGCAGCATCGCAACTCCCTCAGCGAGTAGGTGGCGGACACCGGCCGCTTCGATGACGGCATCGACCCCGTGGGGTGCGTGATCACGGACTGCGGCGAGGGTCGCCTCCGGGCTCGTCGCAAGGATCGGGATCGCGCCAAAGGCCGCAGCGACCCCGAGTCGATGCTCATCGACATCGGTACACAGCACGGTCGGTACGCCGGCTTCAGTTAAAAGGGCCGCCCCGTACACGCCGAGCAGGCCGGCACCTTGGATCACGACGGTCTCCACCAGAGAGCTGTGGCCTCGCATCGCACGCACCGCAGCCACCATGGTCGCGAGCGCACAGTTCGCGGCCACAGCCATTTCATCGGTGACGTCATCGGGTAGAGCCACCACGGAGGTCCCGGGGCGGATCAAGATATGGGTGGCGTAAGTGCCGTTGAGACCGGTTCCGTCGTTGAGTGGCGCGTGACCGTACTTAAAAAGCTGGGTGCATTTTTGTGGGAGTCGGTCGCGACTACAGGTTCGACAGGTGCCACAGGAATCTGCGAGGGTCCAAGTGACTCGTTGGCCCACAGCAGTTGTGGTGGCCGGCCCGGCGGCGACCACCGTGCCCACCCCTTCGTGGCCGAGCACACATGGGGTGGGTTCGTTGCGGGTGCCCGCAAAGGTGTGCAGGTCAGACCCACAGATCGCTGCGAGGTCGATACGGACCAGCAGTTCGCCGTTCCCTGGTGTCGGATCAGCAAATGAACGCCATTCCAGCGGCTGGCCCACACCATGAAATATTTGGGCTTGCGCCATGTGAACAGGCTAGATGCTGCGCTGTGGTGCGGGCTGCGTCTCATCACCCAGTGGCACGAGTGAGTAACTGACTGCAGCAGTCAGCGTTCAGTTGCCGCCGATATCACGGCGAGCAGTTCTTCGCGTGGAGGCCCGAGATCTGGCAGTGGTGGCCGTTCGTGTTGAGTGGCGTGCGCGGCGCCGACAGCGGCAAGCACTTTCGGGTCAGCAAAAAGTTGACTCGGAGCATCGAGCATGTTGAAGGAACGGAAGAAGGCCCGAAACACGTCAGCATCGACCCGTGTGGCAGGAAGCAAACCGTTCATGATGAAGTCATGTGTCGCCACCGCCATCGCATCGGGCTCTGTGCCTTCGTGACGTGCCGTGTGGAGTTTGATCCGGTCTGCGTCTTGGCGACACGACAAGTCAAAATGCGGTTCTAACTCTGTGCGAACAGCGTGGTCCATCGCGTGGGCCACAGCGGTCCGGTCCCGACCGTGGGCCAACAGCGCATTAGACAATGCTTCCGCTGCGATCCCTGCGAGCGAACACCCTTTGCCGTACCACGGGTTGGTGGCTGTGAGAGCGTCACCAATCACAACGAGGCCGGTCGCAACCGGCGCGCCATCCACCACGAAGCGACGGATCCGATTATGTAGTCGAGCCATGGACTCCACCCCAGAGATTGGGTCGGCGAGGCCGTCTGTCGTCCACGGCTCAAGCGGAGTCAGGGTGCGAATGGCCGCCTCCCAGGCCGCCTCATCACGCAGCCCCATCAGTTCACGGTCAACGGTTGGCACCCCGAAGGTGATCGAGAACGTGCGGTTATCTCCGTAGAACCCAGAAAAGGCCAGATACCCGAGGTCACCGCCTGAACCCGTCTTGGTGAGCACCGGTAATTCTTGGCCGTCGCGCAGACGGTAAAAGCGCGACAGATACACAATCCCGGCCTCGGTGCGTTCCTCGAGCGGTGGGGCCACATCTGCGAGTTCGGCGATCCAATCCATCACCATGGCATTGCGGCCACCGGCAGCGACCACGAGATCAGCCGTCACGGTCGAGCCGTCTTCAAGCCTCAGACCGCGGATGTCGGTACCGTCGGCGATCAGGCCAGCGACTCCCACCCCGCCACGCCAGGTGATCGTTGGCTCTGCGGTGACAGCACGGCGCAGCACCCACTCAATGGTGAGGCGCCGACAACACAAAACGACAAGATCCTCATCTCCAGGTCGCGGTTCTCGATCGGTGATATCGGGCGGCAAGATGCGTTCGATCGACAGTTCTGTCGCACCTTGCTCTAACAGCGCCTCTAAAACATCGGGGGCGCGTTCGCGCAGAAACCGGCGAAGCCGCGCTAACAGGGCATGTGACTGGCGGGCATGGGCGGCGCCTCGCCTGTCCCACATCTCAAAGGCCTCATCGGCTGTCTCGGGCAGGTCGGTGTCGTCACGCTCGTACACGGTGACGGTATGGCCATCGCGGGCAAGCACGAGTGCTGCGAGCATGCCCGCCATCCCACCGCCCACAACAGCGATGTCTTGGGGATCGGTAGTGATGATGCGTGATCGCGTGTCAGTGAGTACGTCAGTCATAAACGGCTCCTAGGAAGTCGAGCAGCGCTGCATTGACCTCAGCGGGTCGCTCTTGTTGGGTCCAGTGACCGCACCCTTCGAGGATGATCGAGCGATGCAGATGCGGCAAGGTGTCAACGAAAGCCGCAATGGCGGCTCCGCCCCAGATCGTCGGGCCGTCGCGGTCACCGCCGACGAACAGCGCCGGGACCTGTATGGCTGATCCTCGGAACGCGGCGAGATCCTCCCAGTCGCGGTCCACGTTGCGATAGCGATTCAACGGACCGCGAAAACCGGTGTGCTCAAACTCGCTTGCGTACATGTCGAGATCTGTTGTCGTGAGCCAGTCCGGCATTTTCTCGGGAAGGTGAAAGCGGTCTTTCATCTGTTTGCCATAAGGGATTGTGGCCACCGTGCCAGCGGCCGGATCCACAGGTGGTGCGTCACCCGAGGCCGTAAACATGAAACCGAGCAACCAGTTGCGGACATCGGCTTCGATTTCGGCTTCGGCTCGGCCTGGCTCTTGAAAGTATTCGATGTAGAACTCTTCGTCACCGGCCATTGCCCGCATGATTTCTAACGGGCGGTATTCAGAGGGCGGTGAGTACGGGACCGACAATCCGGCCACCGCAGTAAACACGTCGGGCCGCAACATCGCTGAGGTCCATGCGATTGGTGCGCCCCAGTCATGACCGATCACTGTCGCTGTGGATGCGCCGAGTGCTGTGACGAGGCCCACGTTGTCGGCGACGAGTTGCACCATCCGGTAGCTATCGATTGCGAGCGGCTTGGAGGAGCGGCCATAGCCACGAACGTCGATCGCCACGGCTCGGTATCCGGCCTCGGCGAGCGCGGGGATCTGGTGGCGCCACGAATACCAGGACTCCGGAAAGCCATGTACGAGCAGGACAAGTGGTCCCTCGCCGGCTTCCACACAGTGGATTCGGGTACCGCTGACATCCACGATCCGCGAGCGACTTCCGGCCGGCATCTGATCACTCATGATCTGCTCCTCGAGAAGCGATCTGGCCGGCGCGGGCACCGGCCACATATCCACCAGCGGCACTCCATGTCTCCACGCCGTTCACCACCACAGTGTCCACGCCTTGTTGACGGCGGATCCAGCGGATGCCGTCACCCGGGAAGTCATCGGATGCGATTTCGGGTCCCCGGCCAATCTCATCAGCGTCAAAGACCACGACGTCGGCGGCATACCCGGGAGCGAGTAAACCACGACCTCTCAGGCCCCAGATCGTGGCCGGGTCGAGAGTGATCTTTTTGACTGCGGCCTCAAGACTGAGTGAGCCGGTCCCCCGCACAAACTCCGAGAACAGATATCCGGTGTCACCAAAGGTGGAGAACGAGCCGACGTGAGCACCACCGTCAGAGGCCCCAACGTGGACGAGCGGATCTGCGAGCAGTCCGCCCACCACCTCGGAGTTGTTGTGACCAACCGAAGCCCGGATGAACCAGGTCTGAAGGTTCTCCTCAAGAACTAAATCAACGACGGCGTCACCGTAAGAGACACCTCGCTCAGTGGCGATCTCATCGATGGTCCGCCCCACGAGGTGGGCGTTGTGCTCGTTGGCAACTTCACGGACCACAAAATCTCCGGCACCGAGTCCCGCTGCGGCTTGACCGGTGAGCGCGTTCATTTCGTCAACGAGCACCTGACGCTTCTCGTTGATCGCGGCGATCTTTTCACTTCGGTCACGGATCGCTGCCACCTTCCACCATGAGGGCATACGGATCAGCATCAGGCTTCGCTGGTCCAAAGTGAAACTGATGTCGATCGGGCGTGTCTGGACCTGTGGCCATACGGCGGCGCCTCGGGCACGGGCCTCGGCCACCGCGGCCATCACCCTGGTGACGCCTCGATGGTTTGCATCAGAGTGAAACAGCGGCGACAGCGTGGTGGTGATGCCGTGTCGCAGCGACAGATCTGCGAGTTGTTCGATGCGGGCAATGGTGAGATCTGCGTCATAAAACTCGTGGACGATTTGAAGGATTTTGTCGCACTCACCGAGGACGGCGGCCAGCGCATCAAGTTCTGCGGGTGCCGCCCATCGACTCGGGACAGGTCGATAGTTCTCGTCAACGTCCACGAAACTTGTCGACATCCCAACAGCGCCGGCGTGTAAGCATTCGCGCAGCAGGGCCGCCATCGCGTGAATCTCGGAGTCGGTGGCTACTCGCTGTTGGGCCGCTTCGCCCATGACGAACATGCGGATCACTGAGTGACCCACGAGGGGCGCCACGTTGAGGGCGATTTGTCCAGTCAGAGCTTCGAGCCAGGAACCAAACCCTTCGCCCCACTGCCAGTCCACCCCGGTGTTAAATGCCTCTTCGGGCATCTCTTCGATAAGGCGGAACATTCGGCTAAACGCATCGCGGTGGTCTGCTCGCAGCGGTGCGAGCGAGAGCGAACAGTTACCGGGTACGACGGTGGTGATGCCGTGCTCAATGGCCGGAAACGCATAGGGGTCAAAGCAGAGTTGAGCATCAAAATGGGTATGAGGGTCAATGAAACCGGGTGCCACCACTTTGCCGTCGGCCTCGATGACGCGATGGGCCTCACCGGCTCGACCTCCTACGGCCACGATGCGGCCGTCATGAATTGACAGGTCGCCCCGACGGGCAGGTAGCCCGGAGCCGTCAACGATCAGTCCGTTGCGGATGACGAGATCAAGCATTGGTGTCCTCCATTAGGTGCGATGTATCGATGGTGCTCACTGGGTGCTGCCCTGCTGCTCGAGAGCGGGCAGCACAACGCTCCACGGCGCTCCGACGAGCTGTTCGATGGATGTGACACCGGCCCGGTCTAAAGACGCAGTGCAGGCCTCCTCATCGAGGGAGATTGTTGTGGTGCCCCCGTTGGTGTAGGTGACCTCCACCTCAATCTCGGCTCGGCCGTCATGACCGCCCACCACGCTGGCCCGGCTGATGATCGCAGTCATGACGTTGCTCCCCGCTTGGGCGGGGGTTCGGTGAAGACGATGTCGCTCGGCAACAGCCCCACCGATAGGCCAGATCCGGCTCGAGCGGCCAGATGCAGGTTCCATGACAGCAACTGTTGAGCGGCTGCATCGCCGGAATCATCGCCGGATTCATGAACGGGCAGAACACGCGCTGCGATCGCTGCGAGATCCTCCCCAGGCTCAGGCGTGACAAACTTGCGGGCCCCCATGTTCGGACAGTAACCCAGTTGTTGAATATCGTCCAATAGCAAACAAGCGGGTTTCTGGTTCGGACCGGTCAGAATGAATCTGTGAGTTCTCCCCCGAGCGATGCTCCACGTCGCATCCGCATGGACCCTGACGCACGCCGCGATCAGATTCTGCGGGTGGCAGCACGGCTCTTTGGCGAACGTCCTTACAGCGAGGTGTCGATCAGCGATATCGCAAGGACAGCAGGGATCGCCCGCGGGTTACTGCACCATTACTTCGGGTCCAAACGGGATCTCTACCTTGAGGTGGTGCGGGTATTTGCCCGGGCCCCACTCGACTCTGCACCTCCCGAAGCGCTCGGCACCCCACAGGCCTGGGCCACGTTGGTGGACAGTTTTCTTGACGCGATTGAGCGCAACCCCACCCGATGGCTGAACTCAGTGAACGCCGGAGGACCCGAACGCGATGACGAGATAGCGGCGATTCTCGACGAAACCCGTGAAATTCTGGCCGATCAAACACTGCTTGCGATCGGACTCTCCGGCCGTTCTGACGAACCATTGGTGCGCGCCTTTATCCGTGCGTGGGGTGGGTTCGTTCAGGAACTGACCGTTGAGTGGGTGAGTCGACACCGGATTGACCGCAGTCAGGTGAGGACGGTGATGCTGGCGACGTTGCCCCTGCTGATTGCCGAGGTCCTCCCCCGCCTCGACGAGTCCTGATCCGCCACGTCGACCTACTCATCCACAGCCTCAGAGTGCAATCGCCCCGCCCCGCTGTGGCGGTTCGGACCATGTGCGTTCGCCGATCCCCAAACCAAAGCCGGCGTACGCATCGCTGAGCCACTCGGCTTCACGCACCCCAATCCAACAGGCCGTGAGATCGAGTTGGGCTCGACGGAACAGCGGACCATGCCCCGCCCAACCGCCAGCGAGCACATGGGCTAGCTCGTGGATCAAGGTGGCGACTGTCATTTGGCCTTTAGCCAACGAGATTGTCGGTGCTTGGCCAGCACGAAACCTCGCCACCGAGGAAAAGGCATCCGATCGACTCCGCCGAAGCCGTACGTCAGGTCGTGGCCACCACGGAACACTGACCACCTGGGCGAAAAGCTGTTGGATCTCTTCAAAGGGGCGCACCTGTTCGAGGCCGGTCCCCATAAACGCTTGAAGTTCGGCGGCATACACCTCCGAGCGTCCGTGGTCCGCTCTCTGGCTCATCGCCCCGACCCCAAACCGTGTCGGGGCGCCACCATTTTGTGGCCGAGATTGGCGCGTGTTGCAGCGGCGTGTTGGCCGGCTGCATATCCCGACTGGCCGATCCCTGACACCGGACGGCCTTTACGTAACCGCCCAAAACTGACTGTTGCGAACTCTTTGACGCGTTCTTGACGCTCGAGCAGGATCGGTAGCAACTCGTTGCGAGTCTCTACTCGCTGCTGCTTCAACGTGGTTTCCACGCTGCGTTGGAGCATGGTTTCCACCTGGGCCGCATAACCAAACAGAAATGACCGCCGCCAATTCTGCGTGGCTGCCCCTGTCCCACGTCGGACTTCTGACATCTGCGAGGAGGCTTGGGCATGAAGGGAGGTGTAAAGCATCTCCACCGTGGAGAGATCAGATCGAAAGCCGGCCACGAGGCCCACGGTGCCAGTGGAGAGGGACTGGTACACGATCTGGCAATCGTGTGCCCTAGCCACGGCAGCAAGCAGCGCCACGCGGGCAAGAATGTAGGCGCCACGTCCGAGCGGAATCTGCAGCACCTCGAGCTGATCGGTGCGATGCAGCTGTGACAATCGCTCCGGATCAATGCGATGATCGGTGATCAACTGCGCCGCCTTGGCGGAGAAGGCTTCGGCTTCTGTCGCGTTGTCGGTGCCTTCGGCCATCGCAAGGAGCTTGAGCACCTTGTCAATCATCTGGCGCTCAGCGGCGGCCGCACTGGTCGGGGCTTCGTTGGTCATGGTGGTCTGAGATCGGTCTTGGGCCAGGTTCGCGAAAGTCGAGTGTAGGTGAGTGGTTGAGGGCTGCCCGCCGATGGTGTGAGGTGATGAGATGTGAGCCATGCACCCACAATGCACAAGGGGTGTCGCAGCGGGGAAGACTGTCTGGGAGCCGGCTCCTGTGGTCACCGGTGCGCGACCCCGATAGCCTTGGGCGAGTCACGACATGTGGCCACCTTGCGGGTGTAGCTCAACGGCTAGAGTCCCAGCCTTCCAAGCTGGTTGTGCGGGTTCGATTCCCGTCACCCGCTCCAAAACGATCGACTTTTGACGTATCGGGGAAACCCCCTGATACCCCTGCGATACGGTTAGGCATGGGATTTCTTTCCAAAGCTCTCAAGGCGGCATCGAAATCGAAGCCTGCGCCTAAACCGAAAACGCGGCCCGACGAAGAAGTCAACACTTTCATCACCGGGCAGGCCCCTCCGCCAGCGACAGGTGAGCCATTCAGCATCGCTCTGCAAACGGGTAAGCAAATCGCACTGAGCGTCTCTGTGTATGCCGACGATCTTGCGACGATGAAAGAGCTAATCGGAAAACCCCAAGACGATAAGGAAGTCACGAAGACCGTGAAGGTCTGGATCTCTCGGGACCTCACCTCTCAGTACCCGGACTCTGTGCGTGTTGAGACGAAGAGTGGACGACACATCGGTTGGATCAGCAAGAACCAGGCCTACTACGCCTGTGAGCTGATCAACCAGATTGGTGAGGCTGCTGCCAAGTCCCGGCCCGAATATGCGGGGGGCGCTCCGAGGTGCCAGGTCTCAATGCGCATTGAGGAGGCCAGCTGGGATTTCGACGACTACGTCGATGACGACACTGGCGAAGCGGTCGGCTGGGTAGCCGACATCGGTTACCCGGAGATCAGGATTGGGTCTCCTGTCAACATTTCCGATCCGACCTGAGATTGTCAGCGGAGTTTGTTAGTTCATACCCGCATGCGAACAGCCGAAGTAACGCACCGGAAAACGGCATCTGTGCCACACCCCTTAGGCGATAATAGGCGTATGACACTTTTCGATGGGATCGCATCACACCTGAGGGGACGTTTCCGCCCACAGATAGACACAGTCTCACCGGTAAAAGCGGCGGACAGAACGATGACTCTGTATTCCGCTATCGCAACAGAGTTCGGTTTGAAGTTTCAAGATTCAACACTTGTAGCCACCAACCACAAAGAGATCACTAGCGGCATCCGCTGGACGTACGCCAGGTTGGACGAGTTATCAGGAACACGGACCGAGACATGGGCTATGAAACTCGAACGGACTGAACTGGAAGTCTTGGTCCTTTTGACCCGTGCCAGCGCAGCTCACCCTGAAACTCCGTACGACAATGTGAAAGCGAAGCATCGTCCAGGAACCACGAAACTGTTGGGCCGAGGAAAGCTCCGCTCTGCGATCGCATGTGAGGCAGCACGGGTCGGCCACACAACCGGTGTCGGTTTCGCTCAAGCGCTTGGCACTGCGCTGACAGATGCGACTGGAGATATGGAACTTCTCTTCAAGCTTGAGCAGATAGCCGGAGAAGTCGATGTTAAAAGTGTGGACTGGAAGTTGCCCGCAGCGTGGGTTGAAGCCGCCGGAGTGTTCTTTGAAGGAGACGACCAAAGCTGGCAGCTTCGAAAGTTTTGTTTCTCTCTGTCGACAGAGTGGGCAACTATGGACGACACGAAGTTGCTGTCCGTTGTTGAATCGGTGAAAGCGGGCAGCAGAAGGTCACGTAAAGACGAGCCGGTTGATGCGTCATGAAAATCGCAGCTATCGATTTTGAAACTGCGACGTTCGATCGCAGTTCTGCTTGTGCGATCGGCGGAGTGTTCATCGATGTCGACGAGCAGCAGAACAAATGGACCGTTGACCCTGAACCGTTCTACGAACTGATCCGTCCTCCGGGGAACGAGTATTACGATTTCAACATTGCTATTCACGGCATCACGCCAAAGATGACAGTAAAAGAAAAACCGTTCGACAAGGTGTGGTCAAAATTCGAGGAACGTCTTGACGGGCACATCCTGATCGCACACAACACGGCCTTCGACATGTACGTGTTAAGGGACTCCGCACAGTGGTACGAGTACAAACCTGCCGAGTTCGATTTTCTATGTACCTACCGTCTCGCGAAGGAGACCTGGCCATCGTTCTTCTCATATCGGCTTGATGTGCTCGCTCAAGAGCTGGACATCGAACTGGAACATCACCACCATGCCGCCTATGACGCTCTCGCTTCAGCGTTGTTAGCTGCGAAAATCTGTGAAGCGAACGGTACCGGTTCGCTTGTTGAGGCAGCCGAACGGCACGGAGTTCCGGCTTAGGGAATTCACCCAAGGTTCATCCACAAAACCGGTTCTCCAATGCGCGAAATTTCGGTGGCGGCGGGAACATTCGTTCTAAAGATTTCGGTGGCGGCGAGAACATTCGTTTTAAAGATTTGGTGCCGACTGGGGAGGTCGACGAAACGCATCCGATGTTCGGGTTGAGTTTTGCTTTCACCGGGACGTTGAAGTCGATGAGCCGGCGGGATGCTGCGCAACGAGTAGTCGACGTCGGAGGTGAAGCCCACGCCGGCCCGACCAAGAAAACGAACTTCCTCGTTGTCGGGATGACGGATTTCACCAAAGTCCGTGACGGCATGAGCGAGAAGATGCGGAAAGCAGCCGGATTCGCTGAATTAGCAACCGGTATTGAAATCATCGACGAGCAAGAGTTCCTGCAAATGTTCGTCTGAGAGGTCACCGGGAAACGGCAAACGCCCCCAGCCGAAAGCCGGGGGCGTTCACTTCGCTTGTGTCAAACGTTGGCGGCGACCAATTGCGCACCTTTCTCGGTGAGCTGAATCACCCGACCTGTCGGCGACTCACGTGGATGCGATGGCTCGTACAGCATCTCGATGAGACCGGCGGTCCGCAATGCTTCGAGGGCTTCACTGAGACGTCGGCTTCGCGTTCGCCCGTTGTCGAGGGTGAGCTCGATCGCTGCTGCGATGCGCCGGTTAGTTTGCCGTGACTCTTGTCCGGCTTCGGCGGCAAGCCAGCGGAGGACAGCTTCGCCGTTGACTCGGGTGCCATTGTTCCGGTCACCGGTGAACAGGTTCGTTCGGCTCATTGCGGCCACCTCCCAAACTCGTAGGCGACGATCCGGCCAAACATCTTGCGGGCTTTACGGCGGTCGTGGTCGGTGGCGGTGCGGTCATCTGCGAAGCCTCGGGCACCTTTGAGTGCCCATGAAGGGACCCCCGATTGGTCCGCACACTGATAGAGACCCCCCTCTTGTTCGTGGACTTAACGATTCGGGACTGTCAGTCCGATCGGGTTGGGGAACGGGATCACACCGCTGTTGCTGATGTCGGCTGCGATCGGCGACAGCACGGCGATCAGGTGTGATTGGCGTTCTTGGCTGAGAGCGAGTTCATAGGGCCGGCCGGCGAGGGTGTCGGTCATGTTTTCGATACGAGATCTCACGGCCTGGCCTTTGGGTGTGAGGCCGCTGCCGTCAAGAAGGCCCGCATCTACGAGTTCGGTGTGTGCGGCGTCTCGGTCGTGAGCGGTCCATCCTCGGTTATCAAAAAACACATTGGGGTCCCAGTGATGTTCAGCGGCTAACAGCAGATGTGCTTGGGGTCCGGTGATCTGTTCAGTAGCGAGTGTTGCCACGTGCCCATCTCCTCGGTGTTCGCGCAAGGTGGTGCAGTTTTGCCACAGTCTTTCCACCGGATCCTCACAAGCCTTGAGGGTCCGGTTCGCTGCGAAAAGTGGCAGCCCAACCGAACTTCCTGAGGCAATGACGGCCTCAAAGTCATCGTTAACGCTCAATGCCACGTGTTCAATGGTCGAGGATCTCTGCCGGAGAGCTTTCGCTGCGGCTACCGCACGGACCGTGGCAAGTTGGGCCGGTTCGGCGTGAGACCACAGGTCTGGCACATATTTGTGGACCATTGATGGCGCGAAGTTTGCGAACGCTGCCTCCACAACCCCTGCTCCAACCGGCCCCAAAGGACACGCCCTGAAACCGAAGTAGCCCATCCAGAAACCCTTCAGACCGGCATCTTTGGCGCTTTCACGAGATTCGGGAGCGAAATAGGTGACGGCATGAACGGTCTCGATCAACGACCAGATCCGACGAGCAAACATCCTCTTACCTTAAGAGTTGCTGTCTCAACGAATGACACCTCAATCAACGATGGGTGACAGATTGAAAGGTAGGTGAGAACCGACAGTGCGCCTGATCTCACCCACCTCACCGCAATCACGCTTCAATGGAGAAGGTTCACTTCGTTGCGAGGTAGAGACGCACCGAACCCTGATCGGTGGACAGCAATGGGCCTGCGTCAGCATCTGCTTGGGGGATCGAGAAGCACAAAGGCCCCGATAGAGACCCGCCCACGAAGACCTCTGTCATGGTGTCCACTTCGTCGGGCACCACCCCACATGATGCGTATAAGCCGCTGAAGATCTTGAGGCTGCTCGGACCGAACAGATCCCACGAGATATTAAACAGTGGCGCCAAAGGCTCTTTGGATGCTTCAGTCAGAGTCAACTCAAAGGGAATCCCATGCAGATTCACTGCGCTCCGCGTTCGCAGCGTTTATCAGCAGTCTCTTCGCCGGCGTGCGCACCCACCGCGACACGCTTGCATTCCACATGCTCGTGAACGCCCACAATCCGGCGATGCGCACCCAAGGTAACCAGACCACCCAAATGATTCTGGCCCTCGTCGAGCAGATACTTTCCCATCACGAAAACCATGACGATCCCCACCGTGTCAGCGAGAAAGCGGATTTTGTAGTTCGGATCTTGATGGGGCTCTCACTCCAAATCTTGATCTTTGACGATGACGAAGTCACCGGCCGTGACATCTCCCTCGAGCGCTGGAACGCTGAAGCACTGCACCTTGTGATGGCCTACATCGAGTCTGCAGGCTGAGCTTCCCCAAGGGCGCGCTCATCCCTACGACACCTCTTCTCCGCAAGATGATGTCAAGCATTCGCGATATCGTGATGTCATGACCAAGCAGACGACTGTCCGCCTCCCCAGCGACTTGGCGGCCGAAGCCGAGGCTGTGGCCCGCGCTCAAGGCAGCAGTGTCAACCAGTTGATCATCGATGCTTTACACGCCGAGATCAACCGGGTACGCGGTGATGCCGACTTCCAATCTCGTGTGAAGCGCCTCGCTGAGCGGGATCGACAGATCCTTGACCGTCTCGCCCAGTGAGGTACCTGAATCTGGCGGAGGCTTTCGTCATTGCGGAGGCCGTCACCGGCATCGACGCGCACACGCTGGTCCCGGCGTCGCGCAGCGACCTGCTCGACTCAGCCCTTCATGCACCCCAAGCCGGCTTCGGCGACACGGACTTCTACCCCTCCTTGCTCGACAAGGCTGCGGTGCTGTGCGTACGCATCGCCAGTAATCATCCACTCCCCGACGGCAACAAGAGGCTCGCCTGGTTGGCCATGGTGGTGTTCCTTGAGCTCAACGGCTCATCGTTAGACGTGACGGAGGACGATGCCGTGGAGATGATGTTGTCCGTCGCAGCAGGTGACACCAAAGAGGACCAGTTGACCACTTGGCTGCGGGCACGTGTCAGCGCCCTCGTAGACGAGTGATCGCTCCACCCTCGCCCCGAAATTCCTCAAATGGTGTAGTCGCGGCCTGATGGTGTAATCGCTCTGTACTTTGGGTCCTTGGCCCTCAACATCAAAAACCCACATGTTGAATCTCTCGCAGCAGAGGTGGCCCGCCTCACCGGCGAGTCCAAGACCGAGGCCATTCGACGTGCCCTTGAAATCCGGCGCGCCGAACTGACCCGGGAGGGTCGCCCGGAGAACCGCCGCGCTGCGGTCCAGAAGTTTCTGGAAAACGAGGTCTGGCCGTTGATTCCCTCTTCTGAACTCGGCCGTCAACTGAGCCGAGCGGAAGAGGAGGCCATCTTGGGCTACGGACCCGACGGCGTATGATTCTCGATACCTCCGCGCTGGCTGCCATTGCGCTGCGCGAACCCGGTCACGAAGCCCTGATCGATCGGATCATCGAGGCCGATCAGCCTGTGGGGGTGCCGGCCACCGTGCTCGTGGAACTCGGGATTGTGCTGTCGGCTCGCCTCGGCCTTGATGCCCGTCCGGTGGTCGCTCGGCTCACTGAGCAACTCGATCTCGAGGTGATCGCCTTCACCGAGCACCACTGGCAGGCCGCAGTCGGGGCCTTCACCCGGTTCGGTAAAGGTCGCCATCGGGCAGCTCTCAACTTCGGAGACTGCTTGAGCTATGCGGTTGCCGCTACTGCTCGTGAAGACCTGTTGTATGTGGGTGACAACTTCGCTCTTACCGACCTTGGTCCGACGACGTTGAATTCTTAGAAGGCCTAGGTCTGCCCGCCGGTCTGACCGTTTGGTCACATCAGCCGTTCTCACTCCTGTCAGACTGAGGCGATGGAACTCAATGCGCAGGGCCGTCCGGTGGAAGAGGTACTCGAGGATCTGAACGCCAAGCGCAGCCGTGATGTGCCTTGGCGTGACGGGAAAGTGTTCGCGATGGTCTTTGACGGCGGGCCGAGTGTGCACGAGGTGGCCGAACGTGCGGCCGCGCTGTATCTGCACGAGAACGCCCTCAACACCCACGCGTTTCCGTCACTCGGGGAAATCCAATCAGAAGTGGTGGGCTGGACTTCTGCACTGCTTCACGGGGGTGACACCGCAGCCGGATTCATGACCAGTGGCGGCACCGAATCGATCTTGTGTGCCGTGCTGGCTGCACGCACCCGCGCCGAAACCGAACGCGGTATCACCGCACCGGAAATGGTGCTGCCGATCAGCGCCCATGCCGCGTTCCATAAAGCCGCTGAAATGTTCAAAATCGAAGTCCGCGTCGCACCGGTGCACGAGGATTTCACTGCCGATGTGGACGCAATGGCCGCGCTCATCACCTCTAACACGGTGCTCGTGGTGGGGAGCGCCCCTCAATATCCCCAAGGGGTCATTGACCCGATCGGTGAAATCGCTGCCCTCGCTGTGGAAGTAGGCGCAAGCTGTCATGTGGATGCCTGCATGGGTGGGTTCGTGCTGCCTTTTGCTGAGATGAACGGGGCCCATGTCCCGCCCTGGGATTTTCGTGTGCCCGGGGTGACCACCATCTCGGCTGACATTCACAAACTT
Organism: Ilumatobacteraceae bacterium; assembly: GCA_018401375.1. Classification (GTDB taxonomy): domain Bacteria; phylum Actinomycetota; class Acidimicrobiia; order Acidimicrobiales; family Ilumatobacteraceae; genus M30B72. The sequence goes on from JAGYKR010000007.1 coordinate 121,578, forward strand.
GGCTACGCACCCAAGGGCGCGTCAGTGGTCCTGCATCGCACGAAGGAACTGCGCCGACATCAGACATTCACCTTTGATGGCTGGCTCGGCGGGATGTATGCCACACCCAACATGCAAGGCAGCCGTTCGGGGGTGCCGATGGCCGCCGCTTGGGCGGTGATGCAACACCTCGGGATTGATGGCTACCGCTCCTTGACCGCAACCACGCTCGAAGCAGCGGCTCAGATGCGAGCCGGGATCCGCGCCATTGACGGCCTGCGGATCCTCGGTGACAGCCAGTTCCATCTGCTCGCGATGGCCGCTGACCCTGAGGCCAATCTGCAGATACCGATCTTTGCCCTCGGCGACGCGCTTGCACGTCGCGGCTGGTTTCATGGGCGCCAATATCCGCCCGATTCACTGCATGCCACGGTCAGTGCTGGCACCGCAGCGATGATGGATCATTATCTTGAGGACCTCGCCGCAGCAGTACACGAGGTGAGTGGCAGCGCCGATTCAGGAACCGCAGGCGCCTACGCAACCATCGAGTGAGTACCGGAAAATTACAACGGGTCAAACCACAAGATCGACGGATCTCCGCCGCTGTAGTCCACGGTGAGTTCCTCGCCGGTAGCGATATCAATGGCCGCTGAATAGGCCAATGCATCAAAGGTGTGGACAAAACCGGTCTCTTCGTCCACATCGCCGGTGTCGATGCGGTGATACACACAGTTAGGCGACGGGGCGTGATTAATCAGTGACCCCACCCCAAACGCGAAGGCTGCACTGCCCTCAGGCCCCTCCCACCCGTACACGTAGCCGCGCAACGGTGTGTCCTCGAGCATTTCCACATCCACGTCTTCCATCAAAATCACCGGCGCCAGATGCACCAGTTCGCCGGCACGAAAATCGCGGGCGGCAAACACACCGAGGCCGTGCTTGGAAGAAGGGCCGACGCGTAGATGCGATCCCGCCACATAGGTGGTCTCCAGATCAGATAACGGACTCGGGTGTTCAGCAGACATTGCCCGACACGGTAGCGACGAAGGCTGTGGTCCACTCACGACCATATGGGAGACTCATCTCATGAGTGAAGACACCACCGAAACCGCATTCTCCTATTACCCCGTCCCGGCGCTCGCAGACCTTCCCGCTGATATCCGTGAGCGGATCGAAGGGATCGCCGAGCGCAGCGGTTTCATCCCGAACGTATTCATGACGCTCGCGCATCGACCCGATGAGTTCCGGGCGTTCATGGCGTACCACGACGCGTTGATGGACAAGGAGTCAGGTCTCACCAAAGCAGAACGCGAAATGATCGTGGTAGTCACGAGCGCCGCAAATGACTGCCTGTACTGCGTGATCTCTCACGGTGCGATCTTGCGGATCCGTTCCAAGCGACCCCAACTCGCCGATCAGGTCACCATCAACTGGCGATCCGCTGACCTGAGCGAACGTGAATACGCGATCTGTGATGCAGCGATGACCCTCGCGATGGAACCCGGCAAGTTTGGGGAACCCCAACGCGTCGCGCTGCGAACGGTGGGGCTGAGCGAAGAAGACATCTGGGATCTCGGCGCGATCACGGCGTTTTTTGCTCTCTCCAACCGGATGGCTCATGTCACCGACATGAAACCGAACGCCGAGTTTTACACGATGGGCCGCTAAGCGATCAGCCTTCGCGTCGTCTCAGTCAACAGCGAGCAGATCCACCACAAACACGAGTGTTTCGTTGGGGCCAATCACCCCGCCCGCACCGCGGGGTCCGTAACCGAGATCGGGCGGGATCTGCAGCGTCCGGCGTCCCCCAACACGCATCCCCGCGACCCCTTGGTCCCACCCTTGGATGACTTGGCCAGCACCGAGGCCGAAACGAAACGGCTCCATCCGATCCCAGGACGCATCAAACTGCTTACCGTTAGACCAGGACACACCCACATAATGCACGGTGACCGTCATGCCGGACTCGGCTTCGGCGCCTTCGCCCACCACATCGTCGTGAATGGTCAAGGTAGTTGGAGGCGGAGTGGAGGGAATCTCAACTGACGGCTTGGTCATACGCGTACCTTAGTCTCTGGGTCCGCTCAGGGCCACGGACCCACTCACCTATCAGGCGGCACAACCACGGTGGGGCAGACCCCATGATGCACCACATGATGGCTCGTACTACCGAGCATCAGATCGGGATCTCCACCCACACCGCGAGCGCCAACCACAATCATCCCGGCCCCAATATCACTAGCGAGATGCAACAGCACTTCGGCCGGATTGCCATCGCGCAGTTCTGCAGACCACCGCAATCCGTCGATTGCCACGAGCGGCGCGCACCACTGCTCATCGAGACATCGTTCAATCTCTGAGCGATGGTCATGAGACGGCACTTTGTGACCATCGATGGTGGTCATCATGCCGAGCGCATGCACGGCGCGCACCTCCACACCGAGGGCCACGCCGAGTCGCGCCGCCACTGCAAGTGCTCGCTCAGCGTTAGCGGACCCATCCACACCCACAATGATCGGTCCCACTAGCAACCCACCGCCACTCATGTGAGATCCCAGATCTGGCGGGCGGCCGTGATTGTCGGTAAGCCGATCTCACCGGTGGAGGCTGCTTCTGGTCGGTAGTTCGTTCCGAGCAGCGCAGCCAGTGTTGCTCCCACCGACATCGTCAACGCTTCGGGGGAATAGCCGCCTTCGAGCACCACCAAGGTGCGTTGGGCAGGTACCAATCCGGCCGCCCGCACCGCAAGATCGGCAAAGTCTGCTGCGGTTAGTTCCATCCCGGCCAAAGGATCAGCCCGATGACCGTCATAACCGGCCGAGATGATCAACCAGTCCGGGGCGAACTCACTCACCACCGGAGCGATCACCGCATCAAAGGCCGCCCGGTACACGTCCCCGCGGGTGCCCGCAGGGAGGGGAATATTGAGATTGGTGCGCGAAGCGTCAGGGCCGCCGGTCTCCGTGATGCGCCCGGTACCTGGATACAGCGGGGATTCGTGGGTGGACACATACAGCACATTCGGGTTGTTATAGAAGATGTCTTGGGTGCCGTTGCCGTGGTGCACATCCCAATCAAAAATCGCCACTTTGTGTCCGGCCTGCGCGAGGTGAGCAGCACCGACTGCAGCGTTATTAATCAGGCAGAACCCCATCGCTTGATCACGCACCGCGTGATGACCTGGAGGGCGCCCGGCGCTGAACGCGAAATCGCACTCCCCCGCCTCTAAAGCTGCAATCGATTCCAATACGGCACCAGCGGCGCGGCGCGCTGTTTCCCAAGATCCCGGGGTAGCGATCGTGTCGGGATCAAGTTCGCCTCCACCGGCTTCACAAAACCGCCGCAACGCATCCACATAGGCCGGGTCATGGGCGAGACCGATCGCATCCACCGAAGCCTGCTCTGGCACCCTCCACTCGGTGGCCTCCAAAAGCCCGGCCTCTGCGATCCCAGCCAAGGCCGCGTTGAGGCGAGCCTGGTTCTCTGGATGCCAACTCGGGGTCACATGGGCATCGAGATCAGGGGCGCTGAACACGAGCAACGGGGTGGCCACGCCTACAGCCTGACAGAAATATCAATGCACCTGCGAGCACGAGTGCGATCTGTGGTGTTGATACGGTCGCGAACATGCCTGGAGCCTTTTTGCATCCATTCACCAAACCGGTGCGCTCAGAGTTTGTTTCCATCGTGCGTGGCCAAGGCGCCACCTTGTGGGACACGAATGGCCGTGAGTACATCGACGCGATGGGCAGCCTGTGGTACTGCGCTGTCGGTCACGGTCGCACCCGTATCGCTGATGCCGTTCACGCCCAGATGACCCAGATCGCTGCGTATTCCTGTTTTGATCCGTTCACCAATCCGGTGGCGGATGCGCTTACCGAACGTCTCGTTGGGCTGACACGAATCCCTGACGCTCGCGTGTTTTTGTGTACTTCGGGCTCAGAAGCGGTAGACACCGCAATCAAACTGGCCCGTCTGTCCCATGTGATGGCTGGCCATCCCGAACGCACGGTGGTGATCAGCCGTAACCGGGGCTATCACGGCACGAACATGGGTGGCACGAGCGCTCAGGGCATCGCCCCTAACCGCGATGGATATGGCCCGCTGGTGCCCGACATCATCCAAGCCCCCCACGATGACATTGAGGCGATGTCGGTGATGATGGCCGAACACTCTTCGCGGCTCGCCGCAGTGATCGCCGAACCGGTCCAAGGAGCTGGCGGAGTCTTCCCACCACCAGAGGGTTATCTCGCTGACCTGCGCCGACTTTGTGACCAACACGGCGCATTGCTGATTTTTGATGAGGTGATCACCGGGTTTGGTCGTCTCGGCCAATGGTCTGCCGCTGAGCACTATCAGGTCACCCCTGATCTGACCACCTTCGCTAAGGCGGTCACCTCTGGCTATCAGCCTCTCGGCGGGGTGTTCCTTGGCCGCAAAGTCACTGATGCTCTCGAGTCAGATCCGAACTTCCTTTTGCGCCATGGTTACACCTATTCCGGGCATGCCGCAGCTTGCGCAGCTGCGATGGTGAATCTCGACATCATTGAAGAGGAAGACCTCTTCACCGAAGCACGTCGCGTTGGCGCCCGCCTCGGCGCCGGGCTTCAGGCACTCGCAGCCGACGGTCTCATCGATCACGCCCGCGGTGAGGTGGCGGTATGGGCAGCAGCGATGCGACCCGATCAAAATGCGATGCATATTCGCGACACGATGCTGGAGATGGGTGTGATTTCGCGAGCGATCGCCACCGAAGCTCTCACTTTTTGCCCGCCATTGGTCACCACCGATGCTCAAGTAGACCGCATCATCGATGTGGTCGCCACCGCGATTTCCCAAAACGAAAAGGTGTCCCATGGCTGAGGCTGCTCCCGTCTGGAATCCGCTCGATCCCGAGTTTCGAGCGGACCCGTACAGCACCTATGCGCGTTTGCGTGCAGAAGCTCCGGTGACACGGACCGATCTCGACACTGTGGTGCTCGCCCGCTATCACGATGTGGCACAGACCTTAAGAGGCGCTCAGTTCAGCCGTGACATTGACGCCAATGCGACACCTCGCACCGACCCGGTGTCGCTGCGTCGGCGTGAACGCCGCGCCCAAGGGGCGCGCAGCATCTTGAACCTTGATCCCCCCGATCACACCCGGCTGCGCCGCATTGTCACCACCGCTTTCACTCCAACATCTATTGAGCGTCTGCGCCCCCGCATCCAAGCAATGGTGGACACCGTGCTCGATCGCGCCGAGGCTTCAGGACAGATGGAACTCATCGGAGACCTCGCGTTCCCGGTGCCGTTTTTGGTGATCTCTGAACTTCTCGACATGCCCACCGATGAAAGCGACATGATCCGAAATTGGAGTGAGGCAATCACCGCCTCACTGGAACCAACAGCCACCATCGAAACTCTCGATGAGGCCGAGGCCGCCATCGCCAATCTCGTTCCGTATTTGATCGCAGTCATCGAAGAGCGCCGCACCAATCTCGGCGAGGACCTCTTATCGGCGCTGCTGATCGCGGAAGACGAAGGGGACCGTCTTGACGCCCAAGAGCTGATCACCTTCGTGGTGCTCTTATATGTGGCTGGCCATGAGACCACCGTGAACCTGATCGGCAACGCGATGTTGGCATTACTCAACAACCGTGATCAGTTGGAACTATGGCGGTCAGATCCCGGTCTCGATGACAACGCGATCGACGAGTTGCTCCGCTTTGATGGCCCGGTTCAGCACACCGTGCGGGTGCCAATGGAACATGTGGAGTACGCCGGGCTCAACGGTGAAATCGTGGCTGCCAACCCCGGCGACTTGGTGTTCACCTTGCTCGGGTCGGCGAATCGGGATCCCGAGGTCTTTACCGATCCGGATCGTCTGTGGTTAGCCCGTCCCAACGCGTCGCGTCATCTCGCATTCGCGGCTGGCATTCACTATTGCCTCGGGGCATCACTCGCAAAGCTGGAAGCCAAGATCGCTGTTTCCTCACTGATTCGGCGCTTCGAACATATCGAGATGCTGTCAGAACCGAGCTTTCGGGATCGGGTAACGATTCGCGGTCTCGATCGTCTCGAACTTGAGGTGTCAGCTACTGCCCGTCAGCGCAGTTAAAGACGAGTGATCAGACTCGAGGTGTCCCAGCGACTCCCGCCGTCAGATTGCACATCGGCATAAAACTGATCCACCAAGGCTGCCACTGGAAGCTGTG
>JAGYKR010000008.1 GCA_018401375.1 Ilumatobacteraceae bacterium
GGGTCATGAGATGTGGGACGCCCGAACCGTGGGCAGGTGTCTGTGCGGTCATTCGCAAGGCCTCCAGAATGATGTGGGGGTTGTCCCACATATTGAGATATCGTTCCTGAACTATGGAAAGCGTATCGGGTGTCGGGGTGTTGGACAAGGCGGTGGCTCTGATCAGAGCAGTGGCCGATGGTCCCGCAGATCTTGCTGGTCTGCAAGAGGCGAGCGGCCTGCCCCGAGCGACAACGCATCGATTGGCTCAGGCCCTTGAGGCTCACGGCATCTTGCGTCGGGATGGCCGGGGTCGCTTCGATCTAGGTGGAGCATTGATTGCCTTCGGCCGGGTGGCGTTGGACCGGTTTCCCTTGGCTGAACTCTCACGACCGATTCTGAGCGACCTACGCGACGCGACCGGTGAGAGCGTGCAGTTGTTCGTACGCGAGGACGGAGCCCTGGGCCGCAGTGGCGTCTCTGGACGACGCTGCGTGGTCTCCTTACAATCAGCTCACGGCCTGCGTTGGATCCTTCCGGAGGGCTCCTTACTGCCGCTCGAGGTGGGGTCCGCAGGGCGGGTGCTCTCCGGAGAGGATGCGCGGGCAGGATGGATCCATAGCGTGGAGGAGCGCGAACCGGGGGTGGCCTCGGTCAGCGCCCCCGTGCGCGACGCGCGTGGGGAGGTGGTGGCTGCAGTCAGTGTCAGCGGTCCAGTGGAGCGCCTCAGTCGCCAACCAGGTGAGCGCTTTGGGGCTCACGTCATCGGAGCCGCAGACCAGATCACAGCAATCCTGATTGCAGGGTGATCAAGTGCGGATCTGTCCGCTGTCTGTCGCGTGGCGATGACACCGGCCTACGCTTGGCCCATGACCATGCAGTCACCGGCTGTATCCGTGGAGATGCTCCCCGCCGATTGGGCTGCGCAGGTGCGCGCCTTGGCTGCTGAGCGCGACGCTGTGATCCTCGCCCACAACTACCAACTCCCCGAGATTCAAGATGTGGCAGACCACACCGGTGACTCGCTCGGGTTGTCACGGATCGCAGCATCGGTGGATGCCTCAACGATCGTTTTCTGTGGGGTGCACTTCATGGCCGAGACCGCAAAAATCCTGGCCCCACACAAGACGGTGCTGATCCCTGATGCGGCGGCTGGTTGCAGTTTGGCGGAAACCATCACCGCCGATCAGTTGCGAGCATGGAAAGCAGAACATCCCGGTGCCGTGGTGGTGAGTTACGTGAATACCACCGCAGCCGTGAAGGCCGAGACCGACATTTGTTGCACCTCCTCTAACGCAGTGGATGTGGTGGCCAGCATCCCCTCTGACACCGAGGTGTTGTTCTGCCCGGATCAGTTTCTCGGCGCCCATGTTCAGCGCGTGACAGGCCGCGAAAACATGCGGATCTGGATGGGTGAATGCCATGTGCACGCTGGCATCAATGGTGCAGATTTGAAAGCCAAGGTGAACAGCGAACCCGAGGCGGAACTGTTCATCCACCCCGAATGTGGCTGTGCCACGAGCGCTCTCTACCTGGCTTCCACTGGCGTGGTACCCGCCGCACGGACCCACATCATGTCCACCGGACAGATGGTGGAGGCCGCCCGGACTACCACGGCCGCCAAGGTGCTCGTGGCCACCGAGACGGGCATGTTGCATCAGTTGCGCAAGGTCAACCCCACTACCGAATTTGAACCGGTAAACCGGGCTGCGGTCTGCAAGTACATGAAGATGATCACCCCGGCCAAGCTTTTGCGCAGCCTGCGCGAGGGAACCGATGAGGTCCTCGTTCCAGCAGACATCATTGAGCGGGCCCGTCGTTCAGTGGATGCGATGATCGCGATCGGCTCGCCTTCGCCCACATCGCAGTGAGTCCGGGTCCCACCCAAAGAGCGGGCGAGAAACTCATGACCGAAAATCAGCCACCGCTCGCTCGCCAACTTCAGGCGCCACCGGTGTCGTGGACTCGCGACATCGATGTGGTGGTGCTCGGTTCGGGGGCTGCGGGTCTGTCAGCAGCCTTGGCAGTGAGGCCGGTGCGCAGTGTGGTCGTAGTTACCAAAGATGTCTTGTCGGCGGGCAGCACGGCGTGGGCTCAAGGGGGACTAGCGGGGGTGTTGCATCCCGAAGACTCCCTTGAGGACCATATCCGCGACACGATCATCGCAGGGGCCGGGCTCTGTGATGAGCAGGCGGTGCGCGAACTCGTGGAGGCCGCTCCCACCTCGATCCGTTATCTGATGCGCCTTGGCGCGGCCTTTGACCCCGACGATGGAGGCGATGTGGCTCTCACCCGGGAGGGCGGCCACAGCCATCAACGCATCGTGCATTCCGGGGGTGACCGCAGCGGAGCGGAAGTGCAGCGCACCCTTGACGAATCAGCGGTCGGAGCCGGGGTGGAGGTCATGGATCACGCGTTTGCACTGGATCTGCTGCTCGGTCGTGGACGTGATGGGCAGCGGCAGGTAGCCGGGGTGCGGATCGCCCAACTCGACGCCCAGGGAACGGTGATCTCGATCGGCGTGATCACCGCACGGGCGGTGGTGGTGGCCTGCGGTGGGTTCGGGCAGATCTTCGCCAGCACCTCTAACCCGCCGGCGGTCACCGGCGACGGTGTGGCCCTCGCCCTTCGGGCCGGTCTTCCGTTGACCGATGTGGAGTTCGTGCAGTTCCACCCGACGGTGATGTTTACCGGTCCTGAAGCTCGTGGTCAGCAGCACCTTGTCTCTGAGGCCGTGCGCGGTGAAGGTGCGATCTTGTTTGATGCCGCTGGGGAACGGGTGATGGCGGGGATCCATCCGCTCGAGGATCTCGCTCCACGAGACGTTGTGGCCGCTGCGATCACCCAGCGCATGGCTGCGGGAGCTAACGGGGTCTTCGATCACGTCTATCTCGACGCCACTCATATGGGTGAGCATTTCTATGACCGTTTCCCTTCGATCACGGCGGCCTGTCGCGAGATCGGAGTGGATCCGGCCCGAGACCGTATTCCGGTGGCCCCTGCCTCTCACTACGCATGCGGTGGGATTCGTGCTCGACTGGATGGCACCACTGCGTTGCGGGGACTGTATGCGGCCGGGGAGGTTTCTCGCACCGGGGTACATGGGGCGAATCGGTTGGCTTCAAACAGCTTGACAGAGAGCGTTGTCACGGGGACTCGCTGTGGCCGTGACTTGGCGTGGGAACTTCCCGAGCGGGTCGAGGTGCTGTTTGACGCCGCTGGCGTGGCCTCCGCCGGTCTCGTTGACCCGGCAGCGATCCCCCAGATCCGAACGGCAATGTCGCGTCACGTAGGAGTCCTGCGTGATCAACGATCACTGGAGCAGGCTGCAGCCGTGCTCAGCGAGGTTCTTCATCAATCTTCGAGGGAACAGGTGCGCGCTGATCGGGAATCTTGGGAAGCGACCAATCTGTTGACGGTGGCCAGTGCGGTGGTGACAGCTGCTGCGGCTCGCACCGAGAGTCGGGGATGTCATCGACGTACCGATTTTCCCGACCCGGCCGAGGCCTGGGTGACGCACCTTGACGTTCGGATGGACGCCCAGGGTCATCTGCGGGTCACGGGTGCCTGACTGGCACACAGATGCAGGTACCTTGACGGGGTGTTCGTGACGCACCCACTGTCTGATCCCACCCGTCATCGGCTCATTGAGGGTGGTCTCGACCCCGATGCTGTGGCGCAGTTGGTGCGAGCCACCTTGGCCGAGGATTTGATGGGTGGGCGCGATGTGACCTCGGTGGCCACCATTGCGGCCGATCAACGCTCGATTGCGGTCTTTGCCACACGCGCCGATGGTGTAGTAGCCGGGTTGGCGGTGGTGGCAGCCGTGGTGGATACCGTCTGTGGGGCGAGCGCCAGCCGTTTTGACTACCTCAGGGCCGATGGGGACCGAGTGCGCGCCGGCGATCAGGTGGCCACAGTGGTGGCCCCCACCCGCAGTCTGCTCACCGCAGAACGGACCGCGCTGAACCTGCTGTGCCATCTCTCCGGGGTAGCCACCTTGACAAGGTCCTGGGCCGATGCCCTAGCGGGAACCTCCACGATCGTGCGCGATACCCGCAAGACGATGCCGGGTTTGCGGGCCCTCGAGAAGTACGCCGTGCGATGTGGCGGTGGTCAGAATCATCGGATGGGCCTATCGGATGCGGCCTTGATCAAAGACAACCATGTGGCTGCCGCTGGCGGGATCACCGCTGCGTTCGAGCGGGTCCGGGCGATGGCTCCCGATCTGCGGATCGAGGTGGAGGTCGACGATCTCGCCGGTCTGCATGAAGCGATCGCTGCGGGCGCCGATGAGGTACTGCTCGACAACTTCACCTTGGATGACCTTCGTGAAGCTGTGCGGATCCGCAATGCCAGCGCACCTCACCTCGTGCTCGAGGCCTCCGGGGGCCTTCGACTAGCCACCGCCGCTGCTGTTGCTGCCACCGGCGTGGATCACATCGCAGTCGGGGAACTCACCCATTCCGCCCCGGTTCTGGACCTCGGCCTGGATCTCCAAGCAGGCTAAAACGAAGCTCTGCTGATCGGGAGCAGGTCTATCGGGAGCAGGTCAGAAACTGCCGACGAGTTCAAGGACCATGATCAGGTCTGCCCCCGCAGGCAGACCGATCTGCTCGTTGCCTTGCTCACCAAAACCGAGAGCAGCGGGGACGGAGACCACTCGGGTGCCGCCGACGCGCATCCCGATGAGACCTTCCACCAGCGCTACAAGGGTCTGGTTGCGATCCACAACGATCGGGTCTGGATATCCGAACTCCCAGTTGTTGTAGATCACTTCAAAATCGTTGCCTCGCACCAGCAACACGTTGACGAGCGCTGTCTGCCCCTCGGTGAGTTCGGTGCCCTCGCCCACCACTACATCGTCAGTAACGATCTCATCGCCGCCGAGCACTGCCCGAGCGGCCAGATCAACCGGAGCGGATTCCGGATCCGATGCCGTGACCACGGCGCGTACGTCCACAATGAAGGTCAGCGCGTCCCCGGCTTGGATTACTGATCCGCCGGGAGGATTATCGCCGTATGCCAGACCCGCTGGGATGTCGAGTTGGCGCCGGGTGCCGACCTGCACGCCAATCAGGCCGGCCTCCCAGCCCTGAATGACCATGCCCCGCCCGAGCACCACGTCAAATGGCTGGCCTCGCTGGTAACTGTTATCAAACATCTCTCCGGTGGCGCTGCGGACCCCGACATAATCCAATACCACGAGGTTGCCTTCGCCAGCAGCAGGCCCGGTGCCAGAGATGAGATCGGTGACCTGCAGTTCGGTGGGTAGTTCAGCGGGGATCTGCACCTCGGGGAGGTCCACAGGAGCGGGGACGCTCGGGGTTGTGGGGACCAGACTGATATCGGTGACGGTGGTGGACTCGGTGACCGCCCCCGCATCATCTGTGGATGTGGTGCAAGCCGATGCGGTCATCGCTATCGCACCGATCAATGCCACGGAGATAAGAGATCGAACTGAGCGGGGGGAAATGACGCGCATCACAGGGACGCTATCGGCCAGTGGCGATGGGCCCCAGACATGTCTCAGATCTCGGTTTGGTTCCTGGGAGGAAGTTGGGCCAGCCACGCAGCCTCGGCCCGCCCGATTTCGGTGGTCGGCGGGGCCTGAATGAATGGCCATAGTTCGGACGCGATCTGGCGGTAGTTGCCTTGGCTGCGGAGCTCGCCGAGCAGAGCGTATAGACCGAGGTTGATCCGTTGGATGAAGACGAACGCCTTGGGCACGGTCGCATATTGGCTGATGGGGCTACTGCGATCGAAGGTATGGCGCACGAGGCTCGTGGCGTACTCGGGAGTCCACACGATGTCGGCATCGGAGCGCACCGGCTCGTAGAACTTTGAGAAGTAGCGGCCAACATCTTCGGTCTCCACCGGCGCTCCCGGGGTGAGCATCCCCGCACCTTCGAGGATGCTGCGGAAATGGGCGTCGTCGTGATCCACCGCCGCGGCCTTCACCATCTGAGTGAACGTGTCCATTTCGGTGTTGCTGAAGTGTTTGACCAAACCAAAATCGAGAAAGGTGATCCTGCCGTCGGGATGGAACAGATAGTTGCCGGGGTGAGGGTCACCGTTAAAGGCCCGCATCGTGTACAGGCTGCGGAACACAAACCGGAATAGGACCTCGCCGATGTGATCCCGGGTGGCTTGATCCTGATCGCGTTGTTCTGCCCATGGTCGGCCATTCACCAGTTCAGTGGTGAGCACTCGGGCGGTGGAGAACCGATGCACGACCTCGGGGATGTGGATCAGGGGATGACCTCTGTAGAAGTCCACGAACAACTGCTGGTTTATGGCCTCTTGGCGGTAATCGAGTTCCTCGGTGAGGCGTTCCCGGATCTCTTCGACCATTTCGGTGGGATCGAGACCACTGAAGCCTTGACGCAGCACAAATCCCAGCAGATCGGCATTCCGGAGGTCTGCTGCGATCGCTTGATCAACACCGGGATATTGGATCTTCACTGCGACCGGTCGTTCGATTCCGAGGTCTGGATCTACGACCACAGCCCGATGCACCTGGCCGATCGAGGCCGCGGCGATCGGATTCGGATCCCACTCCACAAAAATCCGGTCCGGACTATCGCCGAGCTCTTGTGTGATCACCTCGGCGGCGAGATCCGGTGACATCGGCGGAGCGTGAGATTGCAGTTGAGAAAGCGCCTCGCGCATCGGTTGGCCGAGCCCTTCATCGAGGTAGCTGGCCATTTGGCCGAGCTTCATCAGGGCGCCTTTCATCTGGCCGAGTTCTCCTGCCACTTGGGCGGCAGTGGTCATCTCGCGCTGGTAATCGAGTTCGATCCGGCGTTCGGCAGAGGCGAACACCTTGCGTGCACTGGTGCTGGCATAGGTGCCGCCCACCTTGGCTCCGATCCGGGCCACTTTGGCGGAGCGGCTCAGCCAGCTACGGCGCATTGCATTCATGAGATCGCCTCCATGGAGCCATGCTCACGATTGAGTGTGGTGGATGACCGCAGCAACTGAGCGGAGCAGACCGGGCAGAAAGCGGGCGGTGTCGGTAACAACCACGGCGTGGTCGCCGTCCACTCGGAAGACGTCAGCGTGCGGGAGGAGTTCGAGCATTTTTAACTGCCTCGTCAACGGCACCACGGGATCGCGCAAGGTGACCACCACCGAGGTAGGCACAGCGATTTCGCCGATCCACGAGGTCGCCGAATAGTTGCCGATGGCGGAGCCTGCTTCGAGAATCATTCGCCAGTCGTGAGATGCGGCCTGCGCCACGGCCCACGGTTCCCATTGCACGGTCTTGCGTTGAAGATAGATCTGCTCACTCAGCCAGGTGTGGGCCTGGCTCGGAGTGAGCCGGGCAAGGGCGGCCAGGCCGGTCATCCCGAGGAACGGAATCCGATGTTCGGGCCGCTCGACGAAATGGGCCGCCGTGGCGCACAGCACGAGGCCCGCCAACCGTTCGCGATGACGTTTCCAGATCAGTTGGGCGACGGGTCCGCCCATTGAGTAGCCGATGGTGATCGCCTGATCGATGCCGAGTGCATCGAGGACGGCGGCGGCGTCATCGGCACAATCTTCGAGCCGGAATGGACGTCGCGACCGCAGACCGGTCCCGTGGCCACGATGGTCAAAAGCGATCACGCGATAGCGGGCGGCGAGGGCGTGATAAGAGGTGAACCAGTTCAGGTCCGCGGTGGCCGTCCAGCCGTGCAGCAAAAGCACGGTCGGGGCCCCCGGTGGTCCGGGAAACTCCCGGATTGGCAGATCGCCGCGACCAGGCAGTTCGAGCATCCGCCATGGTGGGACGCCGATCGGTCCGCCTAGATCTGAAACAGGGTCCGCGAGATCTATCGGGGCCAAATTCATCGGGGCCAAATCCATCGAGGTCAGATCCATTCAGATCAAATCCATTCGATGGCGAGGACCCGGACTTTCATCTGGCCTCCGGGGGCTTGATAAGTGACGATCTCACCCGGTTCGGCGCCAACGAGAGCGGAGCCGAGCGGGGAGTCCGGACCCATCAGGTCCACCCTGTCTGGAGTCTGCTCTTCCATGTGGCCGATCATGTACCGCTCAGCTTGATCATCGGAATCTCCCTCGTAAACGAAGGTGAACACCGGACAGTGATTGATGACTTGGGCGGACTCAAGCAGGTGCTCGAGCTGGCGGATCCGACCTTCCATGTGACCTTGTTTGTCCTTGGCAGCGTGGTAGCCGGCGTTCTCCTTGAGATCGCCTTCCTCCCGTGCCCGCTCGATCTCTTCGGCCACCTCGATCCGACCCCTCGTAGTGAGGTCCTCGAACTCGGTACGAAGCCGGTCGTAGGTAGTGCGGGACAGTTGCAGCGCAGCCATCGCTTGGATGCTAGCGGGGACTGGGCGTAGCACTGTCGGTGGCCCTAGAGTACGCCCTCATGTCTGCCTATGAAATTGCAGTGATCGGCGGTGACGGTATTGGACCCGACGTCATCGCAGAGGCGATCAAAGTGGTTCGAGCCGCCGGCGTGGAGATCGCAACCACCGATTTTGACCTCGGCGGTGCCCGTTACCTGCGTGACGGCGAGATCCTGTCGGACCGGACCCTCGATGAGTTGCGCCGATTCGATGCGATTCTGCTCGGTGCGGTGGGAACCCCCGAGGTCCCACCGGGGGTGATTGAACGAGGTCTGTTGCTCAAGATGCGTTTTGAGTTGGATCTGTATGTGAATCAGCGCCCTTTCGTGCAGGCCGCCACCACGGACAGTCCGGGTCACGAGTTCATCGTGATCCGCGAGAACACCGAGGGGCCGTATGTGGGCGAGGGCGGCGTGCTGCGCCGTGGTACGCCTCATGAAGTGGCCACCCAAGGATCGGTCAATACCCGCATGGGGGTGGAGCGCTGCGTGCGGTACGCATTTGAACTCGCTGCTTCTCGTCCGCGCAAACATCTGACGATGGTGCATAAGACCAATGTGCTGACCTTCGCTGGTGATCTGTGGCAGCGGGTCACCGACGAGGTGGCCACAGAGTTTCCCGATGTCTCCGTGGCGTATAACCACGTGGACGCGGCCTGTATCTATTTTGTTCAGGACCCGAGCAGATATGACGTGGTGGTCACCGACAACTTGTTCGGCGACATCCTCACCGACCTCGGCGGGGCGGTGTCGGGTGGGATCGGTCTGGCCTCCTCCGCCAATCTGAATCCGGCTCGTACCGGACCATCAATGTTTGAACCGGTCCACGGCTCGGCCCCGGATATCGCCGGTACGAACACCGCTAATCCGATCGCTGCCATATTGAGTGCAGCACTTATGCTTGACTTCCTCGGAGAAGACAGCGCAGCAGAGCGAATCAGGTCTGCCTGCGCCCAACCTTCGCAGGGTTCCACTACCGACATCGGCGATCTGATCGCCTCACGACTGGCAGGATGACGCAATGCCGATTACGCCCACACCAAAGATTTGGATGAACGGTGACCTGGTCGATTGGGACCAAGCGCAGGTTCATGTCCTGACTCATACCTTGCACTACGGAACCGGAGTGTTTGAGGGGATTCGAGCTTATGAGACCGCCGATGGCCCGGCCATCTTCCGTTTGACCGAGCACATTGAGCGCCTTTTTAACTCGGCCAAGATTCTCGGCATGACCATCCCCTACACGGTGGATGAACTGATCGCAGCCACTAAGGCCACGGTGGCCTCTACCGGTCTTCCGGCCTGCTACGTCCGGCCGCTCGCCTACTACGGCTACGGGGAGATGGGTCTCAACACCCTGCCCTGTCAGGTGGATGTCGCAATCGCATGTTGGCCCTGGGGTGCATATCTCGGTGACGACGCAGTGGCCAAGGGTGTACGAATGAAAATCTCCTCGTGGACCCGTCACGACCACAACACCATGCCGCCGGCGGCCAAGACCGTCGGGAACTATGTGAACTCCTCATTGGCCAAGGTGGAAGCCCTCAATGCCGGTTATGAGGAGGCGATCATGCTGGCCCCCAATGGCCTCGTGGCCGAATGCACCGGGGAGAACATTTTTGTCTCGCGCAACGGCATCTTCTTGACCCCGCCGATCTCTGCCGGGGCGCTTGAGGGCATCACCCAAAACTCGGTGATGCGGATCGCAGCGGATCTCGGAATCGACATCCGGGTGGACAACATTGCCCGCAGTGACCTCTACATCGCTGAAGAAGCCTTTGTTTGTGGCACAGCCGCCGAGGTGTCGTCCGTGCGTTCGGTGGATGACCGGGAGATCCCGTGTCCCGGCCCGAAGACCGTTGCCATCGCTGAGGTGTACGCCAAAGCCGTGCGCGGCGAGGATCCTCGCTACCGCGACTGGTGCGAACTCGCCGGCTGATAACAGCCCAACTGATTTAGCGCACTGCCTCAAACAACATCTTGAGGAACAGATCTCGGTCGGCTGCGGTCACAACGAGGGCGTTTGGTTCCTTGCCTGTGAAGCCGAGCAGATCCATGACAACCATCCCGCGAGTGAGCGGGCTTTCGGTCTCCACTTCGCAGTGCAGATGCCGGGTCTGCGTGGCGATGGCCGGGTTAATCGCATAGGCCATTGCAATCGGGTCGGGCAGATCAAAGCCAGAAAGTTTTGTGTGGTGATGGCAAAACTCGATCAGCGTCTTTTGGATGTCCACGCACATTTCGGCCACGGGGGTACCCACAGCACGAAGTGCTGCAGCATCGGTTGGTTCCATCACTGCGTAGGTGCGTGAGATGTCCCAGCCAACGAACTCGAGTGGCAGCCCGGACCGCAGCACCACGTCCACAGCGTGGGGATCCACCCACATATTGAACTCGGCCACCGGATTTTGGTTCCCGATGTGATCGGCCACTGCTCCCATCACCACTACACGGGCCACGCGACCCACGAGTGAAGGATCCTTTTCGAGGGCGATCGCAATATTCGTCAAAGGTCCGAGGGTGACCACCTCCAAGGTGCCGGCATGGGCGTGGGAGGCAGCAATCAAAGCGTCGGCGGCGTGGCCGGGCGCAGGGAGGCGGCCAGTCAAGGGGAGACCGATATCGCCCATGCCGTCTTGGCCGTGGACATACTGTCCGGTGCTCAGCGGTAGGCGCAGTGGCACTGCCGCTCCGGCGTGGATCGGTACATCGCTGCGGTCGCAGAGTTCAGCCACATAGAGGGCATTTTGAACGCCGTGTTCGAGGGGGACGTTGCCGGCCACGATTCCGATTGAGACGACATCAATATCGGGGTGTCGCAGGGCGATCACTAAGGCCACGGCATCATCGCTGGCGGTATCGGTATCGATGAAAAAGGGACGCGTCATGCCGGGCAATCTAGATCTGCCGACCGCGTTTCACGGCAGCCGCTATCTTCGGAGTTGACGTTTGGTGATATCTGGGGTTGAATAACGGGTGATGAGCAACGCAGCAGCCACCGCCATCATCATTATTTCCTAGTGCACGGGTCCTTCACTCGTGCACGCTCAGCCGCCCTCCGGGCGGCTCTTTTGATTTTCGGGAGCACTCATGTCCAGCACAACTGACACGCCAACAACAGACCGAGCAACCCACGCCATCTCCGATCACCAATCGGTGATCGACCTTGCAGGGGCTGAGCATGTGGAGGTCTTTGACACCACCTTGCGCGATGGCCTCCAGGTAGAGGGCGTCTCGGCCACCGTCGAAGACAAACTGCGGATCGCCGAGCAACTTGACCATCTCGGCGTGGACTTCATCGAAGGTGGGTGGCCAGGTGCGAACCCTAAAGACATTGAATTCTTCCAGCGCGCCGTCACCGAGTTGAATTTGAACGCTTCAACGCTGGTGGCCTTCGGCTCCACTCGGCGTCCTCGGGGCAAGGTGGATGACGATGCGACCCTGCGCAATCTGCTCGACGCCCAGACTTCGGCGGTGTGCATTGTGGCGAAGAGTTGGGATTATCACGTTCTGGAAGCTCTGCAAACCACCCTCGATGAAGGCGAGGCGATGGTGGCGGACTCTGTGGCCTTTTTGCACGGTGCCGGCCGGCGAGTGCTCGTGGACATGGAACACTTTTTCGACGGTTTTAAGGCCAATCCTGAGTTTGCGTTGCGGATCCTCGAGGCAGCGATCGTCAAAGGTGCGAGCCATCTCGTGCTGTGCGACACCAACGGTGGATCCCTGCCCCACGAAATCGAGCAGATCGTGTCCACGGTGCACGCCCACGTTGGTGGTGACGTGACCATCGGCATTCACTGCCACGATGACACCGGTTGCGCGGTAGCGAACTCATTGGCTGCGGTCCGCGGTGGGGCCCGGCACGTACAAGGAACCCTCAACGGGCTCGGTGAGCGGACGGGTAACGCAAACCTGACCACGATCATCGGCAACCTCGAACTCAAGCTCGGTTATCGCGCTCTCCCGCTCGGGAACCTGCCGCGGCTGACCGCAGTCAGTCATCATGTGGCTGAACTGCTGAATCGGTCCGTGAACCCGCAGGCCCCGTACGTCGGCTCATCGGCTTTCGCTCATAAGGCGGGATTGCACGTCTCGGCAATCGCCCGGGCCAAGGATGCCTATGAGCATGTGGAACCTGAATCCGTGGGCAACGGCACGCGTTTCGTGGTCTCAGAGATGGCTGGTCGGGCCACGATCCAAATGAAAGCTGATGAGATCGGCATCGAGATGGATGGCGCGGCGATCAATCAGGTGATCGATGATCTCAAGCGTCTTGAGCACGAGGGATACCACTTCGAAGCAGCCGATGGTTCGCTGGAATTGCTGATGCGCCGTGCTGCTGGCTGGACCCAGGATTTCTTCACGGTGGAATCCATGCGGGTCATCACCGACGAGCTACCCGGTGGGGAGTTCGGGACCGAAGCCACGGTCAAGGTCTGGGTGGGCGATGAGCGCCACGTGTTTATCGCTGAGGGCAACGGCCCGGTCAATGCGATCGATACTGCTCTCCGTAAGGCGTTGGTCAAGTACTACCCCTCACTGGAAAAGATCCATTTGACTGACTTCACCGTGCGGATTCTCGATGGGGGACAGGCCACCGGGGCTGTCACTCGAGTCCTGTTGAGCGCCACTAACGGCGCTCGGGACTGGACCACCATCGGTGTCAGCGCAAACGTGATCGAGGCTTCTTGGCGAGCCCTCGAAGAGAGCATCACCTACGGATTGCTGCATGCACCGGCCTGATTCGCACGCTGTGGCGTGATTTGCCATTCGCGGTCCTGCCATATCTGTGGGTTCTGACGCACGGTGCGCTAGAACTGCATGGGTATGGCTGCTCCGCGTTTCGCTCCCGTGTCCCCGGTCTCTGAATCTCGGGCCTACTCATCACCTGACCACGTCCCTGACGGCTGGGTCCCACAGCGCCCCGGCGAGGTGAACGGACTGCAGCCCCGTGAGAGTCGCCTCGGTGCTCAGGGGCCGGATCAAGGTTTTGCGCTGCGGATCGCCCGCCTGCTCGAACCAGAAATCCAGGTGACGCCGGGTGAGCACCGCGCCGATGCGATCCGGGGCTGTCTCGGGATCGCACTGCGCCGAGCATCGATCTTCAGCCGTGCCCCGGTTGTTCACGACCTGCGACTCGCGCTCGTGATCTGGGGGTATTTTGATCCTTCTCCTGAGGCCGATCTCGTTGAGGTTCGGTCCGGATTGTTCGAAGGGGTGGCCCACACCGCCCACCATTACGCCGAGGGACGCCACATCGCGGATCTCGTCCCGGAGTCCACTTTGCGCCTCACACCTGAGTTGGCCTCGGCCCGTTATAAAGGGGACTGGCGCACGCTGACTGGCGTGGGCTCCGCGTCCCACTGAGGGGACTACTTGGATGTCCGAGCAATACGAAACCATCGCCGTGGATCGGCCAGCCGAGGGCGTGTTCAAGATCACGTTGAATCGTCCCGAGGCCCGAAACGCCCAGAACAAGGCGATGACCTACGAGCTGAATGCGGCCTTTGACCAGGCGGCAGGCGATCCCGAGGCCAAAGTTGTGATCCTTGCCGGAGAGGGTCCGCACTTTAACTCCGGTCATGACCTGCGCGACCCGGCCTCAATGGACGAGTTCACGCCGGTGGGCACATGGCGCGAGTTTGATCAGCCTGGCCAAGAAGGTCCGATGGCGATTGAACAAGAGATCTATCTCGGCATGTGTGTGCGCTGGCGGAACTTTCCGAAACCGACCATCGCTCAAGTCCATGGACGGACCATCGCTGGTGGATTGATGTTGATGTGGGTCTGTGACCTGATCGTGGCAGCCGATGATGCAACCTTTAATGATCCGACTGTTGCGTTCGGTGTGAACGGGGTTGAGTATTTTGCTCATCCTTGGGAGCTTGGGGTTCGCAAGGCCAAGGAGATGTTGTTCACCGGTGATCCCGTGGACGCCGAGACGGCACGGATGCTCGGCATGGTCAATCACGTGGTACCCCGCACGGAGTTGGATTCTTTCACCTTGGCTTTGGCTTCACGGATCGCAACCAAGCCGTCGATGGGCCTCAAGTTGGCCAAGATGTCGGTCAATCAAGCCCTTGATGCCCAAGGCTTCAACGTGGCTCTCAATGCGGCGATGTCGCTGCAACAGTTGGGGCATTCCAACAATCAGCAGGTATTCGGGATGCCGGTAGATCCCACCGGGTTACCTGAGTCGCTGCGTCCGCCGAAGACCTGAATCACTGCGGGGGACGACTGCTCGGGGACTACTCGGCAGCGACGGCGTGGGCTTGAAGGTGAGCGAGATCCACGTATTCGAGAGCCGACACATGGGTGCTCTCGAGCACTACTTCGCAGGCTGCTCCGGCCTCAAAAGCTTCAGCCCAGCGTGAAGCGCAGACACACCATTGATCACCTGGCTTCAGACCGGCAAAACCGTATTGGGGTGCTGGTGTGGACAGGTCGTTGCCACAACTGGCACTGAACTCGAGGAACTCAGCGGTCACCCGGCAACAAATCACATGCATCCCGGGATCGTCCCCATGGTTCTCGCAGCAGCCGGTGCGGTAGTAGCCGGTGAGCGGATCCATCGAACAGGGGATCAGTTCGGTGCCGAGGACGTTGATCTGTTGCATTCCCCCATCTGAGCAGGTCTGGGGTGCGCGAGCGAGTCCGGCTCTCCGATCAGGTCCCCGCAGATGAGATCAAACGAGGTTTACGCCCACGAGTTGGCCGATCACGAATGTGACCGCACAAGCTCCGAGCACAATCAGAATCTGGCGTGAGATTGCCCACGGCAGGGCTCGTTCCGCGAAACGTCCGATCAGACCACCGACGGCACCGGCGGCCACCACACCGATGAGCACCGAAGCGAGGCCGGCGGCGAACCCATCGGTAATGAACCACGGAACGATCGGCATCACCGCGCCGAACACGAAACAGATGAACGACGACAGCGCAGTCCACCACGGTGATGGCAGGTCCTCGGGGTTAACACCGAATTCGTTGCGGGCATGAACTAGTAAGGCGGTCTCGGGGTGACGCATCACCGAGGTGGCGGCGATCAGCGCCTGCTCGGCTTCCATGCCATGGCTCTCGTAGAGTTCAGCTAACTCCTCTGTCTCATGTTCGGGGTTATTCAGGAGTTCGCGACGCTCTACGTCAAGTTCCCGAGAGATGAGATCGTTCTGGGCGGAAACGCTGACCCATTCACCAGCGGCCATTGAGATCGCTCCCGCCACGGCGCCCGCGATCCCGGCGAGGCGGACGATCGAGGAATCCACCCCGGTGGCAGCGAAGCCAAGAATCAACGAAACATTGGAGACGAGACCATCATTGACGCCAAACACAGAGGCCCGAACGAGCCCTCCAGAGACGGAGCGATGGCCGGGATGAGGTTCGCGGGTTTTCACCTCACAAAGGCTACTGCGCTGTGCATGGGCTAGCGGTCAGCCCACATGATCGCTGGTGACGGGAATCGAGATCGGGCTGCGGCCAAGGATCGCACCCGAGTACCGGATGTCGGAGGGGTCCACCGCATAACGCAGATCAGGGAATCTCTGCATCAGCATTCCGATGGCAATCTGACCTTCGAGGCGAGCGAGCGGAGCCCCGAGACAAAAATGGAGGCCGTATCCGAAGCCAAGGTGCTGCATTGCGTCCGTCCGGGTCAGGTCCAGCGATTCGGGATCGCTGAATCGCTGTGGGTCACGGTTCGCGCTTCCCACTCCGAGGAACACGGTCTGGCCAGCGCGGATGTGCACCCCGTGGCGTTCGTGATCTTGCGCTGCGATCCGAACCATCACTTTGGTGGGACCGTCATAGCGATGCAGTTCTTCAACGGTGTGACCGATTGTTTCCGGGTGATCCACTAACCAGGCCTGCTGATCGGGATGATCGAGCAGTGAACGAGTGCCATTTGCGATCAGGTTGGTGGTGGTCTCATGGCCGCCGAACAGCAACAGTGTGCAGGCCCCGACAAGTTCGGTGGATGACAGCGGCGGATCTGCCAGGTCGCGCGCTGCGATCAGCGCCAGGAATCAGATTGTCCCCGGGAAGCGTTCGTAATGGGCAATCGAATCAGCCCGGTATTAGGTGGCAAAACGTGCGACTGCCCGCAGCAGCTGGCTGCCCTGAGTGGACTTGTTGTTCGTACCGAAAAACAGTTGCTGCGAGCTGATGGCTCCAGTCTTGCGATGTCACGATCCCTCAGCGGGGACGCCAGGCAGTTCACGGCGTCTGTCGCCGGTGGCGGAAACGCAAGCGAGAGCAGGTCCGGCATGTCCGGTCGCGCGCGTCTCGACACCATCTGCTGGCGCTCTTAAACGATCCCACCACTTCTTCCACGTGGGGACACCAGTTTCCACTGCCTTGGGGTAAGGCGCGCCGTACCGGTCCCCTTCAAGCGTTCGTGATAAGGCCAGATCCGCGCGAAAAGATATCCACCTCCGTAAGAGTCAAAGGTGTCGCGAGCGTTGCACGGGCCTCAGGTCCAAGAGGAAGCGATTCCAACTTGAGGTTAAGCATGATCGGCGGACAGTTGACCTGATCTCTGAAGCCGTCGTGCACAGCCTCATAGGTGGAAAGGAACCAGGCATGATGCTCAGGGCCAGACCACGGGGCCGTGCTGGGGTCCTGCAGACCCCGTGAGGTCTTGGATGGCCTTCTCGGAGAGGAGGTCAGTGATCATTGAGTCGGTCAAGATGTGGCGGCGCAAGCCACCTTGCTTCGCCCGATCCGCCCGCCACCGTTTTCGGCCAGGCAACACGGGCGGCCTCAACTACCTGCCGGGGGCCCCGGCTTCGTGGCGCAATGGGTGACGAGTTCGTGGATCAGTCCGGTAGCGCCAACGGGATGGCCTTTAGGGCAGGCCACCGGAAATTGTTGACCCAGGATCGATCCCTCGGATTATCGCACCGGATCCGACGAATGGTCCCCCTTGGCCGTACGAAAACCAGGCATCTCCACTTTACGAAATCTCACAAAAACTTGTGGCGTCGTGGACCTCAGCCACATCGATGTCACCCGGTCCGTAGCCACTGCGCTGATAGGCCCGTTGAGCGGCCTGGCGCTGGTCCTATCGGTGAAGCTGCGGTAGCGGCCGCCGGTCAGGCTGCTGGCTGCGACGCGGATCGCCCGGGAGCGGACCGCTTCATCGAGACCGGCCAGCACCTCTGATGAACACACCAAAGCAGCAGCCGAACCGTCACCGATCGGAGCGCACATGGCCCGGGTCAAGGGATGAACCACCGGGCGATCAGCGAGCACTTGGTCCACGGTCATCGCGAACCGATACTGGGCGGCCGGGTTCAGCGAACCATACGTGTGGTTCTTCGCAGCACCGGCTGCGATCTGTTCCACGGTGGTTCCGTAGTGGTGCATGTGCAAGGCCGCCTGGGTGGCGTAGGTGGTCATAAACAAGGTTCGGCCGGGTGCTTCGGGATCAAACTCGGTCCCGGCCTCAGCGGCCCCGCAGGAATAGAGCTCAAGGAGTCGTTCCACATCGAAATTGTCGATCCCGCTCCAGTAGGCATCGAACATCTGGTTGCGAATCCCCGGGTCCGATTCAGCACCCGCATGCCAGGTCTTTTCCACTCCGAGGGCAAGCGCCACACCCACGTCTTTGGCGCGAATCTCACGAACGGCACTTTGGAACGCCATCGATCCGGTTGCGCAAGCCCCCTCCACATTGGTCACCGGCACAAAGGTGGGGATCGTCCCATCATCAACCATCTCAATCAACGAGGCCTGGCCGCGGATTCCGGCTTGGGACCGACCACTGGCGGTCGGATGGGCGTGCATCAAACAGTTGCCAAACCAGATCGATTCGATCAGATCACCGGGTAGGGCTGCATCTGCGAGCACACCGGTGACAGCTTCACGGGCCAGATCTTTGAAATCCAGATCCGGATGGCGACCGAAATTCGAGGAGAAGGAACCGATAATCCAGACATCGTCATTGGAGCGAGGGGAACTCATACCCCATAGTGGATCAGGTGAGCACCGTTCGCGTCTCATCAGAGGGACAGGCCGAGAGAGGACGAGACGGGGTAAGTTGAGGTGATGTCGATCACCGGTACCGATGCGTCGCAGACTGCTGATCTGCGCCAACTCCTCGCGGACCTTGAGGCACTGGTGAGCGTGGAGTCCCCGTCACGGGATCTTGACGCCATGCGGCGTTCGGCTGAGGCCTTGGCTGGGATAATTGAGCGCCATTTGGGCTCTCCGGCTCGGTTGCTGGAGGGTCCACAAGGGCCGCATGTCCATTGGAGTGGTGGCGGAGACCCCAAGGTGCTGATCCTCGGGCATCACGACACCGTGCATCCCCTCGGAACTTTGGCGGAGCGGCCGTTTGCCGTTACTGACGGGATCGCCACCGGTCCGGGTGTATTCGATATGAAAGCGGGGATTGTGCAGGCCATTCATGCAGTGGCCGGTCTGGCATCGACGGCTGGAGTGGAGATGTTGTTGAGCGCCGATGAAGAGGTGGGATCAGGGACTTCTCGGGCGGTCATTGAAGAGCGAGCCGCAGCCTGTGGGGCGGTGCTGGTGTTGGAGCCAAGTGCCGATGGTGGTGCACTCAAAACTGGCCGTAAGGGCACTGGCACCTTTGAGGTGACTATCACCGGTCGGGCGGCACATGCCGGTCTGGAGCCAGAAAAGGGTGATAACGCCCTGATCGAAGCCGCCCATCAGATCCTTCAGATCGCATCGCTCGGCGCCCCCGCCGAAGGCACCACGGTCACCCCGACGATGGCGGTGGCGGGATCAGCCGACAACGTGGTGCCCGAACTGGCCCGAATCACGGTGGATGTGCGGGTGACCGGACCCGCCGAGAAGCAGCGGGTCGAGTCAGAAATGGCGGCGCTCAGCGTCAGGGATCGGCGCTGTCAGATCTCCGTGACCGGGCAGATCGGTCGCCCACCGATGCCGGAGTCCGCCTCCGCCAAGCTGTTTGCGATCGCCCGACAGGTGGATCCAAGCATCGAAGGCTTCAGCGTGGGCGGAGGAAGCGATGGCAACTTCACCGCTGCGATCGGGGTCCCCACACTCGATGGGCTCGGCGCTGTTGGTGGGGGAGCGCACGCCCGCAGCGAACATGTTGTTGTGGACACCATGATCCCGCGGGTGGTTTTGCTGCGCGGGATTTTGGAGCGAATCCTCACATCGTGAGCAATGCTGCAGGGGGTTAGGGCTCGAGTTCGGTGAGCCCGCCGGCGCCGAGGGTGCCGACCTGGCGGTACACGTCAAGTTTGGCCCGCGTGTCAGCGATGTCCAGATTACGCATGGTGAGTTGACCGATCCGGTCCAAAGGTCCAAAAGCTGCGTCCTCGACGCGCTCCATGGACAGACGATCAGGCTCATAGGTGAGGTTGGCGCTCACGGTGTCGAGCAGGGAATAGTCATCTCCACGTCGCAGACGCAACGAGACCTCACCGGTGACCACTGAGCCCACCCAGCGCAAAAGCGGCTCACGCAACATCAGGCTCTGGGGATCAAACCAGCGACCCTCGTAGAGCAAACGGCCGAGGCGGCGTCCCATTGACCGGTAGTTCTCGATGGTGTTCTCGTTGTGAATGCCCGAGATCAAACGCTCATAAGCGATGTGCAATAGCGCCATGCCCGGGCCTTCGTAAATGCCGCGGCTCTTGGCTTCGATGATCCGGTTCTCGATCTGATCGCTCATGCCGAGCCCGTGACGGCCACCGATCGCATTGGCTTCCATGACGAGTTCCACCTGCGAGGCGAACTCAATGCCGTTGATCGCCACCGGCCAGCCTTCAACGAAACGGATCGTCACGTCCTCAGGTGCGATGTCCACGTTCGGATCCCAGTGCGCCACACCCATGATCGGTTTCACGATCTCCATGCCGGTGGAGAGTTCCTCAAGAGCTTTGGCTTCATGGGTCGCGCCCCAGATGTTGGCGTCGGTGGAATAGGCCTTTTCAATAGAGTCCCGATACGGCAGGTTGCGGGTCTGCAAAAACTCGCTCATCCCTGCCCGACCACCGAGTTCCTCCACGAAATCGGGATCCAGCCACGGCTTATAAATCCGCAGCCGTGGGTTGACCAGCAGCCCGTAGCGATAAAAGCGCTCGATGTCGTTGCCTTTATAAGTGGAGCCGTCACCCCAGATGTCCACTCCATCTGCTTGCATGGCCCGCACCAATAAGGTGCCGGTGACGGCTCGGCCGAGCGGGGTGGTATTGAAATAGGTGCGCCCTGCCGTGGTGATGTGGAAGGCCCCGCACTGCAGGGCGATTAAGCCTTCGCGCACGAGTTCGGTGCGACAGTCGATCAGGCGGGCGGCTTCGGCTCCGTATTGGATTGCCCGATCGGGGACCCCAGAGAGATCCGGTTCGTCGTATTGGCCGAGATCCGCCGTATAGGCGTAAGGGATTGCGCCGTGCTCTCGCATCCACGCCACCGCTGCGGAGGTATCGAGGCCTCCCGAGAAGGCGATGCCTACCCGCTCCCCAGCAGGCAACGAGGTCAAGACGGTTCGAGAGGTTCCAGAGTTAGGCGCCGCAGTCATCAGCGCCGAAACTATCTTGCCTTCGGCGGCTTCGCTGTCATGTGGGAGCGGCCCTGCCGTGCTCCGCCGCCGATCAGGGCGGCGAGCGAGGTGCTCAACAGGCCGATGGAGGTCGCCACTTGGGCCAGAGCAAGACCCGGTTGGGTGTACGCATCCCCGGCGGCGATTCCCAAGGTGACGATGGCTGCGAGAAAGCTGTAGAGCGCAATCCGCTGTAAATTCATCGCGATCCCGATCAGCACGAGGACCGGCGCCAGGAATGGAAGCGACATCACCGGGATCGGACTCGGGGTGCTGCGCGGTCCGAGCCACCAAGTGGGGAGGCCGATCTGACGGCTCACCGCCCAGATCGTGGAATAGCCGAGGATGCCGCCCACCCAGCCGAGCATCAAGACCACTCGCCACCCCGAACGAGGATTCTCGGGGTCAGCCGTGGTGGCTTCGTGCATAGCTTCGTGAATATCGGGGTAGGGGGAAATGACCCGCGTGCTGGGGTGCGGTGCAGGAAATCCGGCCACACCGGTACCGTATCGGTCTATGTCGGCACCCGGCACCTCAGATGCACCCGACGCGGCGGCAAGGTTTTTGACGCCGGCATTTGAACGGTTGACCATCTTTTACCCGATGTGGAATGAGCAGGAGTACGTGGAGCGGGCTGTGGCCTTCGGGCAGCGGGCATGTGATCAGCTTCTCGCAGCCGGCGACATCGGGGATTACGAGTTGATCATCGTCAACGATGCCTCCACCGACCGGACCCCCGAACTCGCTGATGCGCTGGCTGCGGCGGACCCTCGGATCCGGGTGATCCATCATCCTCAGAACCGCAAGCTGGGTGGGTCGATGAAGACCGGTTTTGCTGCGGCCACGGGTGATCTGGTGCTCTACACCGATGCTGACCTGCCGTTTGATATGGCGGAACTGATTCGGGCTGTGCGGTTAATGCGCGAGTACGACGCTGACTTGGTGAGCGCCTATCGTTTCGATCGGACCGGGGAAGGATCGCTACGAGCGATCTACACCTTTGCGTATAACGCGTTGGTGAAGATGTTGTTTGGGGTGCGGATCCGCGACATCAACTTCGCGTTCAAATTGTGTCGACGGCGGATCTTCGATCACATCGAACTTCGCAGTGAAGGTTCCTTCGTGGATGCTGAGCTCGTGATTCGGGCTCAGCGGCTCGGGTTTGAGATTTTGCAGTTTGGGGTGGATTACTTCCCCCGGACCCGTGGCGAGTCCACCTTGTCTCAGCCCTCGGTGATCATCAAGATCCTGCGCGAGATGCGTATGTTGCGTAAAGACCTTGACCGGATCACGCCGATCGCTGATCGAACCGGGTGACCTCAAGCCGTCATCCATGCCAGGTGGTAGCAGGGTTCACCTCATCGGCTGAGGCCATGAAATGGCACCTGCTTGGTAGCCTGAGACCTCCGCTGCGATGGACCTATGACCCGACGTGAATACCTCTTCTCGCACTCCTTCTCGCACTCCTTCTCGATCGAGTTCCCGATCCGGCCCCCGATCCGGTAAGTGGCTTCCGGCGGTGGCCGCTGGGGCGTTGATGCTGGTTGTGATCCTGGTTGGTGCAGCCGGCGGAGGCGGAGGCTCATCGGCGATCACGGCTACCACGCTGCTCGTCGATGATTCGGAGTTGACCTCAGTAGCTGATCAGGTGGATGCACCTGAAGTCACGGTGGATCTGAGTCGTTATCTGCCCCTCTCGCGGACCTTGTCCAGCGGCACGGTGGGGCAAGACGTCATCTTGCTCCAAGAACGCCTCACCGATCTCGGCTTTCAGCCGGGTGGCTCTGATGGGCTGTTCGCCTCTTTGACCACCCAGGCGGTGTGGGCCTTTGAGAAGTTGGTGATGGGTGTTCCGCGTTCGGAGGTGACCGGTCGGGTCACCCCAGAGATGTGGGATGTGATGCGGTCACCGATGCAGGTGGAGCCACGGCGGAGTCGGGTCGCTTCAGCGAATCATGTAGAGATCTACCTACCCGAACAGGTAGTCGCAGTGTTCCATTCGGGTAAGGCCGTATTTGTCGCCCACGCCTCGAGCGGTACCGGCGAGGACTGGTGCAAAGAGGTCACGATCTCTCCTGGTGAGTACGGCAACGAGCGTGGGACCGAGCCTTTGCTCGTGGGGCGGTGTGGTCGTTCCACCACTCCGGGTGGGGTATTCACGATTCATCGCAAGGTGGAAGGGCATCGCCAGTCATCCCTCGGCGGACTTTTGAATCCGGTCTACTTCAACTACGGCATTGCGCTGCATGGCGGCTTTGAGGTGCCTCTGGAGCCGGCCTCTCACGGGTGTATCCGAGTGGCCAATGCGATCAGCGCACAGATGTTTGCGCTGACCGATTTTGGCGACAAGGTGTTCATTTGGGACGGGCTCAAAGAACCCGAACAGTACGGCGAACAACTGCCCTATTTCGATCGGCCGGACCCGGATTACGTGTCGTCCACCACCGAACCCGTGGATGAGGATGAGGGCCTGCCGATCCTGGAACTGCCGACCACCACAATCGCTGGTGCCACAACGACAACTACACCTACAACCTTGCCGGCAACAACGATGCCGGCGACAACGACGACAACCGCAGCACCAACGACGCTGCCCCCGACGTCTACCGTCCCCGACAACGACTGAACCGGGCCGATCGGCCACCATTACAAGGTGACTGCACCCGGGCCCGGCCAGATTGACTACCAAGAGTTTGAGTTGTTCCACGAGAACGCTCAGGAATATGGACTCACCTATGCCAGTCCTCCGCTGGTGCGACGGGAGTCCTGTCGCTCAGATCTAGGCCTAGAGGTCAGTGGGCTGATCTGGGGAACAGGCGAGCCAGAACTCGTGCTGATCCATGGTGGAGCGCAAAACGCTCATACCTGGGACACGGTTGCTCTCGCACTCAACCGGCCATTGGTGGCGATCGATCTACCCGGACATGGACACTCAGCATGGCGTGAAGATGGTCGCTATGACCCGGTCACCTTGGCTGAAGAGATCGCGGGCCCGCTGGCTGCTTGGGCGCCGAAGGCTCGAATGGTGGTGGGAATGTCTCTCGGGGGTTTGACTGCGATGACTTTGGCAGCGGACTGGTCCGCACTAGTGCCCTCGTTGGTCATGGTGGACATCACGCCTGGAGTGAACCAGACCAAAGCCAAAGCGGTGATCGACTTTGTCACCGGCCCGCAGTCCTTTGCGAGTTTTGAGGACTTGTTGGCTCGGACCATCGAGCACAATCCAACGCGTTCAGAGTCCTCGTTGCGGCGGGGAATCTTGCACAATGCACGTCAGCTCGCCGATGGTTCATGGCAATGGCGCTATGACCGGCGAGGCCACACCCGTGCGAGTCAGGGAGCAGACGAAACCGCAGCAGCGGACTCGGGCACACCGGGGATGGCCGATCACATCTCCCCACTGTGGGAGAAACTTTCGGCCGTCACAGCGCCGATCCTTTTGATCCAGGGGGGAACCTCTCCGGTGGTGGACGAGGCCGACATCGTTGAGGCCCGAAGCCGCCAGCCGCTGCTCGAACATCTGGTGGTGGAGGGTGCCGGCCACAGTATCCAGGGGGATCGACCAGTAGAACTTGCCGAAATCCTTAGGAGCCGGCTCTGATCGTGACCGATAGATCGAGGACCTCTGCGAGGAGTTCCCGACGCTCGTTGGCGGCGTAGATCTCAAGGCCGAGATCACGATCGGCTGCGGCAGCTTCGGCTGTGATCACCAAGGTGCGAGGAGCCCCGGTGATCTCGGTGGCATCACTGGCAGGTTCGGCCTCGGAGACTTCCACTCGCACGCTCGCCACCTGAGCGCGATGGGTTCGATCCAGCCCGATCGCAATCCGCACAATGCCCGCGAGGGTGCGGACTCGTGACTGGTCGGTAGTGCTGAGAGCAGCGAACTCGGGATGCGAGGACTTCGGATGGCTCTTTCGGTGATAGCGAGCGATCTGGGCGATCAAGTCGATCTCATGATCGGTAAGCCCGGTCAGTTCGCTGTTGCGAACGACGTAATACGCATGGATGTGATGCTTGCTATGGGCCACCACCAACCCGACGTTGGCCAACAAAGCACCGAACTCCAACAGTTCCCGATCGCGACCCTGGGCCTCTATGAGGCCGATCTCGGTCAGCGCGTCAAAGAGGCCGAGGGCCAGGCGCGCCACCTGATCGGAATGCTGAGGGTCCTCGTCGCAACGATCGCGGAGATGTAACACGCTGCGATGAGCAACATCGCGGACCTCGGTGCGGGCGAGCGTCGTCCCATGCGATGCGTGAGCACCGGCGGGGTGGTGTGCGAGGCGCTGTGCGGTCTCCACCATGACTCCCTCGCGCAGGGCGGCCTCGGAGAAGGTGATCGCCTCAATTTCCCAACGTTCGGCGATTTGCTCAAGGATCAAGGCCCCCGCTACTGCGATATCGGCTCGTGAAGCCTCGAGTCCGGTCAGACGGGACCGAGCCGCAGAGTCGGTGGCTGCACAGATCGCTGCGGTGACCTCTCCGAGTTCGGCCCGGGTGAACTCCATCTTGTTATAGGTGCGCAATGTGGAGCCACCGCGCCGGGCATGGATCATGCGTGCCAAGGTCTCGGCAGTTCCCGATGAGGCAACCACGGTTTCGAAGCCGTATTCGGCCAGTTCATCATCGAAATGTGCGATCACCGAGGAGATGTAGTTGCGACAGGCCTCGATGGATCCGGGTGCGATGTTGCCGCCCGGAAAAAATCGGTCCGTGAGCCGAACTGCTCCCAGTTTGAAACTGCGAGCCGTGAGCATCTCGGCGCGCTCGCCGATCAACAATTCGGTAGATCCGCCACCGATATCGATCAGTAGGCAGCGATCAGTGAACACTGGCACCGCTTGGAGGATCCCGAGGTAGATCAAGCGGGCCTCTTCGATTCCCGAGATAACTTCGATCTCCACCCCGGTTCGTTCCCGGACCAGGCGCAAGAACTGGTCAGCGTTGGCGGCTTCTCGGGTCGCGCTGGTGGCCACGGCCCGCAGGTGCTGAGCCTTATAACTGGTGGCGATCTGTGACATACGCGAGATGCTCGCCACAGCTCGTTCGATCGCATCTGCGGAGAGATGTTTCATGTCGGTGGCTCCATGGCCGAGGCGGATCATTTCCTTCTCGCGAGCGATCACCTCAAAGCGTTGGGCCCCTCGATGGCGGGCCACCACCATATGGAAACTGTTGGTCCCGATATCGAGGGCTGCGATGACCCCTACGCTGTGTTCATGGGAGTTCCCGTCCCGGGAATATTCGTCACGGGAATATCCATCCCGAAATGTTTCGAGGTCGCTCACGGCCACAACTTGCGGAGTTCGGCGATCTCGCCCTGTTGGGCTTCCACGATCGAACCGGCGAGACCTTGGACCTCGGGCATCTGGGCCCGGGCGACAGCAAACTCAGCCATCTCTAGAGCTCCGAGGTGATGTTCAATCATCAAATCCACAAACAACTGGTTCGCTGTGGCCCCAGCAGAAGAGGCGAGCAGGTCGAGTTGGGCGGGGGTCGCGATCCCCGGCATGGACCCCACGGCCGCTGACATCCCCATCCATGTCATCGAGGTGTCACCCATGTTGGCCTCCGCCCGACCCATCTCGCGCAACATTTGGATCATCCGGCCGATGTCGATGCCTTGGCCAAGGATCACCGAACGGGCAACGGTTCTTAGAGATTGTTGGGTTTCGTTGAGATCGAGGAACACAAACGAGATCGCAACGGCATTCTCATGATGCTCCCGCATGTCCTGGAGAAAGCCAACATCAACCTCATTGGGCCGTGGATCAACGGAATCACGCACCAGCCAACCGATCATTCCGGCGGCGAGCGCCATCGTGACCAACATGGTGATGATGTTGATCGGGTTCTGCCACCACGGCAGAGGGGACACAGATTCAGCAATGTTCAGTGGGGTGGTGTCCTCGGGAGAATCCGACATCGCCTCCAGTGTGCCAGCCGGTCGGTGATCTCGGCGCGCTCATCTGTCCGGTAATCCAATGACGCCAAACAACTACCGTGAGGGGATGAACACCGTGGATGTCACCTCGTTACCGCAATGGATGAACCTCATCAGTCATCGGGTCCCGGGTTCGATCGCCGAGCTGTTTGCGGCTGATCCCGACCGGGCCCGCACATGGCAGGTCACGGCGGGAGATCTGCGGATCGACTTCTCCAAACATCAGATCGATCGCCCGATCCTCGACGCGCTCATTGAGGTCGCAGGGGCGATGGATGTTCCCGGTTGGCGTGACGCGATGATGGGCGGCCAAGCCATTAACTCCACGGAGGGTCGGGCCGTGCTGCATACGGCGCTGCGGGCCCCGCGCGGTTCTGATCTGGTGATCGATGGTCACGATGTGATGGCCGATGTTCATGAGGTGCGAACCGCAATGGCCCAGTATGCGCAGCGCATCCGCACGCAGGTCTCGGCCGAGGGGCAGATTACCGATGTGGTGAATATCGGGATCGGCGGTTCTGATCTCGGTCCGGCGATGGTCACCGATGCGCTGTGGGCTTTTGGCCATCGGCGGATCAGGTCCCACTTTGTTTCCAACGTGGATGGTTCGGAGATCGTACGGACCTTGCGAGATCTCGATCCGGCTCACACCTTGTTCATCGTGGTCTCGAAGACCTTCACCACGATGGAAACCTTGATGAACGCCGGTACCGCCCGCGAATGGTTAGTCGCAGCTCTCGGACCCGATGCGGTGGCGGATCACTTCGCAGCGGTGTCCACCAATCTCGCAGCGGCCGCTGAGTTTGGGATCCCGGCTGAGCAGGTGTTCGGCTTTTGGGATTGGGTAGGTGGGCGCTACTCGGTGGCCTCCGCGGTCGGGTTGTCGGTGATGATCGCCATCGGCCCGGATGCCTTTGATGAGATGTGCGCTGGAATGCACCTGATCGACCGGCACTTTCTTGAGGCGCCTCTCGCTGACAATGCCCCGGTGCTGCTCGGCCTGATCGGCTTGTGGTACGTGGATGTGATGGGATACGGATCCAAAGCGGTCCTTCCTTACGCGCAAGAACTGGCTCGGTTTCCGGCCTATCTGCAACAACTCGATATGGAGTCCAACGGAAAGTCGGTGCGCCGCGATGATCGGGCAGTCTCGGTGGCCACCGGACCGGTGATTTGGGGGGAGCCGGGCACCAACGGGCAACACGCCTTTTATCAACTGCTGCATCAAGGAACCCAAGTCATCCCGGTGGACTTCATTGGTTTCGCTACCCCCGGGCATATGGCCGCCACCGCCCCGAATCCCGAGGTGGATGGATCGGTGCGCCATTGGGACCATCACGATGCATTGTTGGCCAACATGTTCGCTCAGGCCGAGGCGCTGGCCTTTGGGCGGTTGCGACCCGATTCCCCGCATCGGTCCTTCGCCGGGGACCGCCCGAGCACGATGATTCTGGCGCCGGCCTTGACCCCGTCGGTGCTCGGACAACTGATCGCCCTGTATGAACATGTGGTGTTTGTTCAAGGGGTGATCTGGGGGATTAACTCCTTTGACCAGTGGGGAGTGGAACTCGGCAAAGAACTTGCCTCGGGGATCCTCAGTGAGATCACCGACCCCGGTGTGCGGAGGGTGAGTCAACGTGACGGATCCACGGCCGCCGCCATCGACTGGTATCGAGGCAGGCGCAGGTAACGAATCGCCGATCAGGCCTGACGTGACCCGAGCCGGCGCAGGCGTCCCTCGAGGTCGTGGTCAGCCAAGGTTTCTGACAGGGGGCGATCGAGGCGCCGAGACCACAGCGTGCTCATCACTTGGCCGGGCATGTTGTGAGGTTCGGTAACGCCGCACAGGTCATCGAGATCAACCTGCACGAGCGCGGCCGGGCTGTGAACTAAGCGGTCGGTCACGGCATCGAGGAGATCTTCGGACCCATCGGGTAACTGGCGGCGATAGGAGCCGTAACCGTTTGGATCGAGCTCCACATGGCTGCGAAACGGGATCATGTCATGGGTCCGGATCCCGGCCACAGTGCGAGCCGGAATATGCGGCAGCGGCCGATCATGCATGTGGAACTGCTCCTCATACATCCCGAGCATTCCCCAACGTTCCATGGACTCGGTGACCTCAGCCGGGACGGTGCCAAGGTTCTCGCCAACCACACTTGTTCCCACGGCCGCAGCGGTGGCAGCGATGACAGCCATCACCTCTTCCCGGGGATATCTGACGTACACGCCGCGACCGGACTCCATACCAGCAGGGATCCACCACAGACGGTGCACGGCCATCACATGGTCGATGCGCACCAGTGCGGCATGTTCTCCTGCTCGAGCTACGAGATCGCGCCACAGACGATGGCCGCTGTGGCTCATGGCAGACGGCAGGGTGGGTGGTAATCCCCAGTCCTGTCCGCCATCAAACACGAGATCCGGCGGGGCGCCCATCGACATCTGATCAGCGAACAGTTCAGGTGCAGCCCAGCGCTCGTATCCGTCGGGGTGACATCCGACGGGTAGGTCCAGAGCCAGCCCGGCCCCATCGGATCCGGCGATGTGTCGGAGTTCCTGATTAGCGAGATATTGGGCGAGTTCGTAACTGCGGATCTCAAGATCGATGTCGTGGCGGCGATCGTGGAGAGAGCGGCCAGACCGCTCGGAAAGGAACCTAGCGAAATCGCTGACATCGGGGCGGTCGTGGGTGAACCGGTGGACCGCAGAGCGGGTTGCGTCATCGAGGGAATCGGCCAAGATCAGCATCTGTTGGCGTCGTCGGGACCCGAGGGCCGCCCAGTCCAGATAGCGGCCGTCGTGTCGGGTGAGACGGTCGATCTCCAGCGGGATCGAGCGTGCGCCCGGAAGATCCACGAGGTGTTCGGAGATCAGTACCTCGTTCCAGTGCAAACGTGAAGCTGGTGAGTAGGGGCTCGGCTCCACCGGGTCATCGAGGAACGCGGCATACAACGGCAACGTGGCGAGTAACTCCACCCCGACTTCTCCGAGTCTCCGAGACATTCGTCCGAGCAGACCGAACGAAGGCAGCGGTGCCTCGGTCTCCCACAGCGCGTAGGTCGGGAGGAACAAGGCCGCTCCGCCCATCCAGGGTGCGTTCGGGAGCATCGAGGCCGGCGGGAGAACGATCGTGATGAGACATGCACCCTGCTCGGTGTCGAGTTCAAGGCTGTGACAGCCCACCGGAAGGTCTGCGGGCAAGATGATGCTGTCACCGTGATCTCCAGCGGGATGAGCCGAAGACCGGTGGAGCACAATCGGTTCGCTGCGAGCTTCCAAATGTCCGGAGAGGCCGTCGTGGACGATGAGATGGCCATCGATCACCGTGAGGTCGAGGTGGATCAGATAGCTACGTGGATACTCGAGGAGTTGACCACGTTCGTTTGGGTTAAGCACCATCACCGGCTCGCACAGCGCACTGCGTGCGGCCCGGTCAGCGCTCAAGGCCTCAACGACGAGCGCCAACGCCTCGGGATCTGCGGGATGTTCCTGACCAAACACATCGGTGAAGGAGGTCTCCACCCCCAATCGGGCGGCCTCTTCATGCAGCAGGTGGTCATCCATCGCTTGGCCCACCGGGATCACTACCCAGCGGGCGAATGAGCCGGGGTATGGTCCGCATCAACAAAATCAGGCTGCGTTCGGGGACTTCCACGGTGGCTCCCGCTACCAACGCATCGCTGTCATGACCAACAGAGCCGATCTTCGGGTCCGCGCTGTGGATCACGGTGCTCCACTCATCGCCCCAGCGGGCTTCAGGAAGGCTCCATTCCATAGGGTGGTCTGCAGCATTACACAGCAACAAAAAGGTCTCATCGCGCACCGGTTGGCCCTTGGTGTCGGTGACGTGGATCTGCTCACCGTTGATGAATACACCGATCGCTTTGGCGTAGCCCTGATCCCAGTCAGATTCCGACATCTCCTCACCGTCGGGTCGGAACCATGCCATGTCCTCTACATCATGGATCCGACGTCCTTGGAACCAACGTCGGCGTCGGAACACCGGATGGGCCGCCCGCAGTGCGATCAGGCGCGAGACCCACTCAACAAACGCAGTGTCCACCGTGGACCAGTCATACCAAGAGATCTCGTTGTCCTGGCAGTACGGGTTGTTATTGCCCTGTTGGGTGCGACCGAGTTCGTCTCCACCGAGGATCATCGGTACCCCTTGGGACAACAACAAGGTGGCGACCATATTGCGACGCTGCCGAGCCCGCAGTTCGATGATTTCGGGATCGGTGGTTGGTCCCTCTACACCATGATTCCAGGAGCGATTGTGTGACTCCCCATCCCGACCCTCTTCCATGTTGGCCATGTTGAGGCGCTCGTTATACGACACCAGGTCAGCAAGGGTGAACCCGTCGTGGGCGGTGATGAAGTTGATTGAGGCGGTGGGGCGTCGGGTGTCGGCGGCATACAGGTCCGAACTGCCGGTGAATCGGGAAGCGAAATCAGCGATGAGGGCTGGCTCGCCACGCCAAAAGTCGCGCATTGTGTCGCGGTATTGGGCATTCCACTCAGACCACTGGGGTGGGAACCGACCCACTTGGTAGCCACCTTCGCCGAGGTCCCACGGTTCGGCGATCAGCTTCACTCGGGAGATCACGGGATCCTGCTGGATCAGTTGGAAGAACGTGGACAATCGGTCCACTGCAAAGAGTTCGCGGGCCAGAGCGGAGGCCAGATCAAATCGGAATCCGTCTACATGCATCTCGGTCACCCAGTAGCGCAGGCTGTCCATAATCAACTGCAGGACGTGGGGATGGCGAGCGTTGAGACTGTTTCCACAGCCCGTGAAGTCCTCATATTCACGGGGGTTGTGGTCCAGCGTGCGGTAATAGGCGAGATTGTCGATCCCGCGCATGGACAGTGTCGGCCCGAGGTGACTTCCTTCGGCGGTGTGGTTATAGACCACGTCAAGGATCACTTCGATACCGGCCGCGTGAAGGGCCTTGACCATCGATTTAAATTCTTGGGGGGCATGGAGGGCACCAGCGTGGGCGTATTCGTTGTGGGGGGCCAGATAGCCGATGGTGTTGTAACCCCAGTAATTCCGGAGCCCTTGGACCTCGAGGTGATGATCGTGAACAAACTGATGGACCGGCATCAACTCCACTGCGGTGATTCCGAGTTGGAGGAGATGTTGGATCATGCAGGGGTGGGCAAGGCCGGCGTAGGTGCCGCGCAGCTCCTCGCTGATGCCCGGATGCTGCAAGGTGAGGCCACGGACGTGGGTCTCATAGATCACGGTCTTATGGAGGGGGGTGTGGGGTCGGCGATCATCTCCCCAATCGAAAGAGGGATCACAGACCATCGCCAAAGGAACGTGGGTGGCGGAATCCTCAAGATTGGG
This sequence comes from Ilumatobacteraceae bacterium, assembly GCA_018401375.1. Classification (GTDB taxonomy): domain Bacteria; phylum Actinomycetota; class Acidimicrobiia; order Acidimicrobiales; family Ilumatobacteraceae; genus M30B72. Next base: position 32,183 of record JAGYKR010000008.1, read on the forward strand.
TTGGTCGGGATCCTCGGCCTGAAAGGCGAAGCAGGCGGGGCTCCAGTCCACCTGCCCTTCGATCACGGTGGCGTAGGGGTCGAGCAGCAACTTGTGGGGGTTAGACCACAGCCCGGCCCCGGGATCCCAGGCGCCGTGGACCCGATAGCCGTAGCGCTGCCCCGGTCCGATGTCAGGCAGGTATACATGCCATACATGGCCGTCCACTTCGGTGAGTTCGATCTGAGTCTCGACGCGATCCTCATCGAACAGGCACAGGTCCACCCGCTCGGCTGAACTCGAAAAAATCGCGAAGTTGGTGCCGGTCCCGTCGTAGGTGGCACCGAGCGGCGCAGGTTGGCCGAGCCAGCGGCGGACGGGGCCAACAGGTGCCGACATCGCTCCATCATGCCTGAGGTCACGGGCTGAGGCATAGCCTGAGCCGGTGGATCGGGTGGAACGTCTCACAAATCTGCTCGCCCTTTTGCTCGAGACCCGGTCGCCTTTGACCTTGGTGCAGATTTCGGGTGAATTGGCAGGGATGTATCCCGAGACTGCCCCCGCTCGGCGGGCGGCCTTTGAACGCGATAAGGCCGGATTGCGGTCGATCGGGGTGCCGATCGACACCGAGATCGTGTTGGCAGGGCCTGATGCCGGGACCTCTCGGTATTGGATCGATCGAGCTCGCTACGAACTGGCGGATTTAGATCTCAGCCCTGAGGAGCGGCGTGCACTGCAGGTTGCAGTGGCGGCCACTCGAGGGGGATCGGGATCGGCCCAGGATGGTTTGTGGAAACTTGGCGTCGGGGTGGCCGAGACCCCGTCGGCGGTGATCGCCCGCTTGCCTTCATCGCCGGCCTTAGCGATTTTGCGCGAGGCGGTGTCGGTGCGGGCCACTGCTCACTTCAGTTATCGCGATCGCGATCGGGTGGTGGAGCCCTACGGTCTGGTGTTGCAAGACGGGTTCTGGTATCTGATTGGACTGGATCGTGGCCATGGCGAGCCACGCACATTTCGGGTGGATCGAATGCGTTCGGAGGTGACCCTCGGGGATCCCGGAGGATTTGAGCGACCCGATGTGGATGTGCGTTCCATCCTGCCGCGAGATCCCAAGCAAATGCGGATCGATGAAGCTGCGCCCGATGCTGTGGTTCGCGTACGCGGTGCCCGATCGGTGTTCGTGGAACGCGACCTCGGCGCCGAGCGGGTTCTCTCGGCCGGAGGAGGCTCGGTCGCTGACCCGCAGCGCTGGATTGAGGTATCGGTGCCCTGTGAGAATCGGGAGGCATTTCGGTCTTGGGTACTTGGCCTTGGGCCTGACGCCGAAGTGCTCTCGCCGCCAGATGTTCGGGCGGATGTGATCGGCTGGTTGACGGCGATCATTGCCGATCCTGAGCAACCTGACGATGTAACTCAGGCGGTGCGCTAATGGCTCGTCGTTCCCGACGCACAGCAGAGGATCGTCTTTCGCGTCTGCTCGTGATGTTGCCATGGCTGATGGAACAAGAGTCGGTGCCCCTCGCCGAGGTTGCGGCCCGTTTTGATCTCGATGAAGCCGAAGTGGTCGCAGATCTCGAACTGGTTTCAATGTGCGGCCTACCGCCCTATGTGGACGAGTTGATCGATGTCTTCATCGACGAGGGAATGGTTTTTGTCGGGGTGCCGCGATTGTTTACTCGACCGCTGCGTCTGAACTCGATGGAGGCCTTCGAGTTGTTGGTGGCGGCCCGCTCGGCGATGGAGTTACCCGGGGCAGACCCGACCGGGCCACTTGGGCGGGGACTGGCCAAGTTGGCTGCTGCGCTCGGGGCGGATGGTTCGGCGGGGATCGGCGTGGACGTGGAGATCCTCGGTGGTTCCCATGTGCTTGTGGAGCAAGTGGTCACAGCCACCGAGGCCTCTCAGGTGATCGAAATCCACTACTGGAATCCGAATCGCGAGGAGGTGAGTCTGCGTCGGGTCTGCCCCCTGCAAGTCTTTGCCGATCGCGGTAACTGGTATCTCGTGGCTGTGGATGCCGGGTCTAATCTCGGGTCTGATCTCGGGTCTGATCTCGGGTTGCTGGAGATCTCTGCGGGTGCGTTGCGGACCTTCAGGGTGGACCGGATTCTGGAGATAACCATCACCGAGGTGACCTTTGGGCGTCCGGTGGTGGATCTCCCCGAACCGGGACAGTGGTTTACTGAGGACGGGATCGCTCAGGTGACACTGCGCCTTCAGCCTGCGGCCCTGTGGATCACGGAGCGTTACCCAATGCTGAAGGTCGGGGAGCGTGATCCTCACGGCTGGACTCCGGTGACCGTGGCAGTGGTCAGTCCGGCTTGGCTCGAGCGGCTGTTGCTGCGTCTCGGCCCCGATGCCGAGGTGACATCCTCACCAGAGATCCGTTCGCAGGTCCGGTCTGCAGCCGAAAAGATCCTTGGGGTTTACCGGACCTGATTAATAGGCCGCAGGAAATGGGGCTGGAGGTCAGACAGATTGTTGATCTGGTGGGCTTTCAGCAGATGCGGAAGAATCTCGGCGGTGGTCCGTGCGTCCTCGAGGGCGTCATGGGGGTTGTCGTGAGGGATCCCGTGGCGTTCGGCGATGTCGGCGAGTCGATGACGCAACTTCTTGTCGGGGTCCAAACGCCGCGATAACTCGAGGGTGCATAATCGGGGTTCAAGTTCCAGGGTGTGTCCGCTGCGCTGAGCGGCCGCCAGCAGGAAGCTCGAATCGAATGCGGCGTTGTGGGCCGTGAAGATCCGCCCGGAGATCTGCTGAGAGAGGTCATCGAGCACCCGGCGCATCGACGGCGCTGCCCATAATGCTCGGCGCCGAATCCCATGAATGTGGTGGGGCCCCACGCTGTCCCAAGGAAACCGAGTCCGCACCATGGTGGACCACTCTGAGGTATGGGCTATGCCATCGGCATCGAGGTCCAGACCAACCACAGCAACTTGCAAAATTTGGTCGGTACTCGACTCGAGGCCACTGGTCTCTACATCGACGATCGCAAAACGCCAAGAGGCGCTGGGGAGCTCAGAAGGTGACACGCTTCCACCCTACGCAGGCGGTGTCACAGCGGAGTGGATCTGGAGTGGATCTGGACTTCTGGTGGTCCAGATTCAGCGGGAACTGAGGCGAGCCCGAATCCCAATCGGCGCCGCCACCGTAAATCCGAGCAAATGGCGATCCTCCTCGGACTCGCCAGCCCAAAAGCCGTACTCGCGGTTATCCCGAGCGAACCCTTGGCATTGTTGATGCACCGGGCAGGTGGAGCACAGTAGGTTGGCTTGGGCTTCCCGGCGGGCTCGAGCCTGAGGGCGTTCGGCTTTGGGTGGGAAGAACAATTTCGTCCGGCCCTTACACACCGCATGGTCCCGCCAGTCATCTCCGGAAGGCAGGATTTGAACCAGTAACTCTGCAGTGGACATTTTGTCTCCTGTGCGTACTCGCCAGCGAGAAGGGGGAGAGTGAACCATTCACTCGGATTTAATACTAAATGAACCGGTCAGGTATTACAACGACGTGATCACAGTAGGGGAACGTGACTTTTGGCGGGGTGAGACCCCGAAAGCTGCGCCCGGGATGGGGGCGGGCCGGCCGACGGGAAGTCAGGTCTACAGAAGCTCGGCGGCGAGACTGGCCACATCACTGCGCTCACAGGAGGTGAGCGTGATGTGGCCAAAGCATGATTGCCCAGCGAACGCGTTGGTCAAGACTGCGAGAGCGTTATTGGACTCACCGAGGTAAGGCGCATCGATCTGGCTGGTGTCGCCGGTGAACACCACCTTTGTGCCTTCGCCCACCCTGGTCAAGATGGTTTTCAAGGTGGTTGGCTCCAAGTTCTGGGCTTCATCCACAATGATCAACTGCCGCTGCAAGGAACGACCACGTAAAAAGGTCACCGACTCGAGAGAGAGTTGGCCACGTGAGGTCAGTTCCTCGATCAGCTTGCTGGCGTTGCTGCTGTTGCCTTGGTCAGTGAGCGCAACCACCGCATCGTGGATGGCCGACATCCACGGATCGAGTTTTTCATCGAGACCACCTGGAAGGAAGCCCACATCGGCACGGCCCACCGGCACGAGAGGCCGGTAAATCGCGACCCGGTCGTAACGATGCTGTTCCACTACTTGCTCGAGACCAGTCGCGATGGCCAGCAGGGTCTTGCCGGTTCCGGCCCGTCCGTCGAGAGCGACCACGCTGATCTGAGGGTCAAGGAGCAGTTCAATCGCAAAGCGCTGTTCTTTGTTGCGGGGTCTCAAGCCCCACGCCTCAGGGACCGTGGGGGAGAGCAGCACGAGTTCATTACCAACGCGCTGTGTTAGGGCGGACTGTGATCCGGCCCGCAGCACGAGGAACTCGTTTTCGCTGGTTTCGCTGGCCTCGGGAATGGTCTCAGCGATAACAGCCCCAGCCGCGTACAGGCCGTCGATTACCTCATATGGAGTCTCGATGAGACCCCAACCGATGGGGCGGGTGGTGCGGAGATTACGCGTCGGTTGGTGTTCGGCGGCCTGGAGTCCGAGGTGGGCGGCCTTGATTCGTAGTGCTGCATCATTCGAGATCATCACCGTGGGACACACGGTGGCCTGGCCGAGAGCCGCACCGATGATGCGGTTATCAGGGACCTTGGGGTCGAGGCCGTGCTCGAGCAGAAGGTGGGTCTGCACTCCATTGATCTCGATTTTGACTCGGGCCCCGGAATCACCCACGGGGACCGGTTCGGCGAGAGATCCGCCGTGCTGCACTCTCAGATCCTCGAGGGTTCGCAGTGCCGCTCTCGCCGATCGGCCAACATCATCGGGCCGGTTTTTGAGTCCATCGAGTTCCTCAATCACGGTCAGTGGGACAACCACATCGACCTCAGAGAAGCTGAACAAACAGTTTGGATCGGCCACCAGCACCGAGGTATCGAGGACCACTCGGGTCCGAAGACCGGTGCTCGTCGGCAGCTGATCGATACGGGGGGAAGCCATGTCGTTACTCAACGGAATCTGTTCTAGTTGACCCGGGGTGAGGCCCGTCGGATTTCCAACCCATGGAACTCATTGCAAGTGCAATAATAAGGGTGCTTGCAACAGCTCTGCTCGGTGGTTCTGATGGGAAAGTCAGTTAACGGTCATCGGGTGGTTTTGGCCCCCCGATCCGACTTTTCAGTAAAGGAAACCCAATGACCAAGGCAGAACTCATCGACGCCGTCGCCTCCGCAGCGGGCGTCACCAAGGCAGACGCAGAGAAAACCGTTCAGGCGTTCTTCGATGTCGTGGTGTCCACCACAAAGAAGGGCGATGACAAGGTTGCGTGGCCCGGCTTCGGTTCCTTCAGCACCACTTCCCGCCCGGCCCGTACCGGCCGTAACCCCCGCACCGGCGAGCCCGTCCAGATCGCGGCCTCCAAGGTGATGAAGTTCAGCGCCTCTTCAACCCTGAAGACCACCCTGAACTCAAAATGATCTGAAAGCAATGATCAGGTCCCTGAATTCGGGGACCTGATCCCTCGCTAACTCAATCAAGAACGGGACGTGGCCTCGGCTCCGTCCCGTTCTTGCGTTTGGACACGCTGCGGCTCCTAGCGAATCGGTAAGACTGGTCGGCATGGAGCAGATCTGCGACGACCTGGTGGCCGAACACGAAGCACTGGACCGGGTGCTTGGGCAGGTGGAGAACTGGGACATGCCGACACCGGCGGAGGGGTGGTCAGTGCGCGACACCGTGAGCCACCTATGGTTCTTTGATCAGCGGGCACTATTGGCCCTGACCGACGCCGAGGCGTTCGCGGCCGATGCGGCAGAACTGATGGCGGCCGGAGGGACCGATGCGTCGGTGGTACCTGGCCGTCACGTGACACCGCCGGCCTTACATGCGCACTGGCGGCACGACCGGGCCCGCTTGATCGCCCATGCTCGGACGGTGGATCCCTCCACTCGGGTGCCGTGGTACGGGCCAGCAATGGGGGCTCGATCCTTCATCACGGCACGGCTTATGGAGACCTGGGCACATGGCCAAGATGTGGTGGATGCAGTCGCCGCGATCCTGCCTGGTGTGGAGCGACCCGCCACAGAACGGCTCCGCCACATCGCCCACATCGGGGTCCGGGCCCGGCCGTTCAGTTATCTCGTGAATCAGATTGAGATGCCCGATACCGAGGTCTATGTGGGTCTCGATGCTCCCGATGGCAGCCTGTGGGAATGGGGCGATCCCAGTTCCTCCGACGCAGTGCGCGGCCCGGCCCTCGACTTTTGTCTGCTCGTCACTCAACGCCGTCACCGCAGCGATCTAAGCCTTGAGGCGACAGGGCCGGCGGCGACTCAGTGGATGTCGATCGCCCAAGCTTTTGCCGGGCCCCCGGGCGGAGGCCGCGAGCCGCTCGGCTGAATCTGACTAGTCCAAAGCGAGATGATTGATCAGATCCGCTCGATGTTGGAGAACACCTCGGCAGCAGCCATCTCGTAGGGGGTGCCAAGACTGGCGAGACGTTCACGGATCCGTTCCTCAAACACCTTCAGTTCGGCGGGATCGGTGGCTTTCATCGTGGATTCGAACTGGCTTTCATGGGCGAGCAAGGCATGCAGTTTGGTGTCCACATGGGCTGACACATCTTCTACGTGGTGAGCCTCTTGGGCTTCCCACATCAAGAGACGGGTCGGGCGGTGCGGCGCCAGACCTTGCTCGGGAAAGAAGTGGGGATCTCGGGCGGCGACGATTCCCTCACAGGCGAGCAGACCGGCGTGTCTGTGATCCGGATGCAATCGATACTGCTTCCACGGGTCGTGGCTCAACACCACTTCGGGTTTTAACAGACGGATGACCCGCGCCACCTCGGCGCGGGTGAGGAGGTCGCTGTCGAGTTCGCCATCCACACGCCCGAGGAAGTGCACTTCGCCGATCGAGTCAATGTGGCCGTTGGCTAGTCGGCGGGCGGCTTCGGTCTGTTCGATCTGGCGGCGAGCAGCGAGTGCCACCACGTCGGCATGGGGATCCCAAGTGCCTTTGGAGCCATCGGTGCAGACCAGATGATGGATCCGGCACCCTGCAGCGGCCCATTTGGCCAAGGTGCCACCGCAGCCAAACTCCACATCATCGGGATGAGCACCGATCGCAAGGGCCGAACGGGGAATCTCCATGTTGCGGCTCACATGCAGATGCGCGGCAGAGATCGAAGCCGAAGCGGAGGCTGAGGCGGATGGGCCGGGGTGAGGAGGTTGTCCGGGTTGGTTGGCGTCGCTCATATCGGGTATCGGTTCCAGTCTGTGAAAAAGCCTGTGCCTACAGCACATCTGTGATCAGAGGTCTGATCAAAGGATGGTTCAACTCAGCCACGGTGTCGAGATCGAGCCCCAGGTGAAGGTCCATGCGCACTGTGACCGGACATCTCGATGCGAGTGCGAGGCCGAGATGGGTACGAAAGGAACCGCCGCCATAACGAGCGGGGAAATGGATCCCGGTCGGTCGGATCACGAGGTTGGTGCCATCTTGAAAGCGGTCCGGGATGAGCACCACCGATCTTGGATCGAGGGTTTCTACCAGTGCGGAGTAGTCCTCGGCGAGCGGCAGATCGGCGTGACTGATCAGGACCCGGTCATAACCGAGGTCGCTGACTGCGGCCACGGCGGCATCCACCGCCCCATTCAGCCCGAGACCGGCCCCCCACAGCACCTGAGCGCCCGAGGATGTCGCCCACTGCGCCACCTCGTGGTCATCACAGGCCACGAAGGTGTCGAGGCCGCGAGCGGCAAAGACCACCCGTGATGCGGTCCAACGGGCGAGGCGGGCACGTTCCGCAGGTGTTAACACCGAGGCCAGTCGGGCCTTAGCGGCGTTAAAGGATTTCACCGGGATGATCACAGCGAGTCCGAAACTGGCCGCCGACGATTGACTCACACCCACCTTCGTGACTCTAACCTGAGCCCATGGAACCCCTCGGGTGCAGCGATGGTGATGTTGATGGGTCGTGACCATCGTTTGGAACGTGAGGAGCAGGTGTCCCCCCGATGAATGCAAAAGACTTGGATATCAGCCATGACCCTCTCGCCGCTGCGGGTATCACCACAGGTGTTTCAGGGCAGCGATGGCGGGCCACCGTAACCCCGTGGGGTCGGGTGGAGCCCTGGGATCACACGGCTGGTCTCGACTGGTTCGTAGCCGCAGATGATCGTTGGCATCGACCGGCCGAAGAACCGACCCTGCGTCAACAACGCGTCGCCGATTCTGCGGTGGTTCGGACCCGCTTGCGCGTCCCCACCGGCGATGTTGTGCACACCGTCTACTCGGTGGCCGCCGGATTCACCATCATCGAGGTCCTCAACGAGTCCACGATGCCGATCGCTGTGGCGTTCACCCGCAGCGATGTGCGCAGCGAACGTCCGATCATCGATCAACCGATCATGGGAATCGAACTCCCTGCGGGCTCCTGTGTGATGCCGGTCGGCCATCAGGCCCGGGTCCGGATTGCGATCGCTCACGACGGGTCAGGGCCTGGCCCGCTGCCAGCGGGTCTACCCGAGGTGGATCAAGTGGTGCGCGGGTGGAACACCCTCGTGGATCGAAGCGGCCGGATGAATCTGCCCGATACGGACCACAGCGCAACTTTGGTAGCGCAGTCGCGTGCGGCGCGCTGTGAACTTTTGCTCGGCGAGATGGCTCGGGCCGAAGATGATCCGGCCCGATTCCTCGTGGATCTCGAAGATCTGGTGCGGATGGGTGAACCTGTGGATCCGTGGTTGGCGGAGTTGGCTGCTGCGGTAGAAGCTCTCGCCCGGGATCAGCGGTGGGAGTCTGACACCGGGCTCGAGGCGGCCGCGCAGGTTCTGGCTCGCGTTGGTGACACCCGAGCGTTGCGGGACTTGGCCAAACTGCGCTCTCGTCGTGGGGGTGTGCACCCTCGGCCCGACACTGCACCACACGGATTTTTGGGTAGATGGTTGGAGCAGCGCGGGGCACGGGGGACCGAGATCCTTCCCGAAGGCATCCCATCGGCCTGGTGGGGCGTGAACTTCGAGATGCACGGACTCCCGGTTGGTGCATGGGGCGATAGGGGTGGACCTGGCCTGTCTGCGGTGTCATTCGCGATCAGATGGCATGGAGATCGTCCAGCGGTGCTGTGGGAGATCACGGGAGATCCGGTGGAGCTCAGTTCCCCGGCCGCCGAGCCGACCTGGCGTACCTCGGGGACCCAAGGTGAAGCGTTGTGGCCCCCGCCTCCCGGAGAGTTCTCCGTGGCGGGCTCCTCGGCGGTCTCGATGCGAGTAGAGCTCAGTGCACGGCCGAGGCCGGCTCAACAATGACCTCGTCCCCGGTGGCGATTCGCCCGGGTACGAGCACCGTGGCATAGATCCGGCTGACCGGGCCGCGTCGGTAGTCGATGCGTCGGTAGTCGCCGTCACTAAACCATTGGGCGATCTTGGTGCATGGCATCGTGTAGCTGGAGAGTTCGCAGAACACCTCACCAATGTGGAGGACCATTCCTGGACGCATCCCCGACCAGTCGAGACCGGCGATGGTCAGGTTCTCCCCAGCCGAACCGGGTCCGATCCGATGGCCTTGGGCTTGGAACCCTGAGATGACCTCGGCGCTCCACAGACACAGCGCCTGCCAGGGCCGTCCGTGATGTTGGCGCGAACCTTGGATGTCGCCGATGATCCCGGCGTAATCCACGGCCACAGCGTCTACCGGGTGTTTGGGTGCCCCGCCACCGGAGACATTGATCTGAGCCACGGCAGCGGTACGTTCGGCACCGAAGGCTCCGGCAGACCGCAGGTGGAACCCGATCCCACGCAGGCTGACCCAAGCGGCCTCGAGGGCAGCCGAGGCCGTTGCGAGATCCCAGTCGCCATCACGCCAGCGATCTGAAGCGCGCTGGCCGAGATCACTGAGACGCAGAGCCAGCACATCGGGATCTGTCGCGTCGGAACTCACAGCGTCGCGGTCCCCGAGGGCTGCACTGAGGCCGTTAGCCACCACCAGCGCTTCCCCGCAGGCCGCCATCGGTACCTCATCGAGCCCGTGGATCAGATGGGTCCATAACTCACCGAGATTGGTGAAAGTACGGTGCGCATCGGTGTCGGTGAACTCATATGGTCCGAGGGTGATCATCGCTGCATAGTCTGGCCCATATGAGCCGTGACCCAGACACCAGCCCTGCAGCTACGGGAACAGCCAAGATCAGCGCAGGTTTCGAGGATCTCAAGTTGACCGAATGGACCTCGTGTGGGGGATGCGCAGCCAAATGGGGTGCCTCGCTGCTGAGCGATCTAGTGGCAGAGTTCCCGGTGAGTGCCGACCCGAGACTTTTGGTGGGTCTTGCGCCTTTTGATGATGCGGCGATCTACCGGGTCTCTGATGAGGTGGCGCTCGTGTCCACCACCGATTTTTTTCCGCCGCTAGTCGATCATCCCAGTGATTTCGGGGCGATCGCTGCTGCCAATGCCTGTTCAGATGTGTTTGCGATGGGTGGACAGGTGGTGATGGCAGTCAATGTGGCGGCCTTCCCCGAGGAGTTCCCCCGGGACGCGATTGCGGCGATCTTCGCTGCTGCAGCCGAGGTGGTGGCACTCGCTGGCGGTTCGGTTGCGGGAGGGCACACGATCCGCAACCCGGAGCCGATCTTTGGCCTGGCGGTCCAAGGGGTTGTGCACCCCGACAAGATCTTCCGTAAAGGCGGAGCCCAACCCGGTGATGTGGTGATTCTGTCCAAGCCGATCGGGACCGCATTGGCGCTGACCTCGGATGATCATGAGATTCGGGCTGCAGCGATTACCGGGATGCGCGCCCTCAATCGGGCTGCGGCCGAGCGCCTGCGGACCTATGGGGATGCGGTGCACGCGGTGACGGACGTGACCGGTTATGGCCTCGCAGGTCACGGATGGGAGATGGCCGAACGCAGCGGGGTCCGACTCGTCATCGCTACCGCCGATCTACAGGCGTATCCGGGGGCTGCGCAGATCGCAGATGCGGGGATCCGCACGGGTGGCGATCCCCGCAACCGTGACTACCTCGCAGGTCATGTGACCTCATCGGCCACCCCGGGGGCGGAGGCTTTGTGTTTTGATCCGCAAACTTCTGGCGGTCTGCTCGCCGCCCTCAGTCCAGAGGCGGCCGCCGATGCTCTAGCGAGTGGTGAAGGTTGGTGGCAGGTGGGTGTGATCGAGGCGGGGAGCCGATGGTCGTGTTGCAGTGAGCCGTTCCGGGGTGCGCAGTCCGAGCCGTTTATTGAGAACGAACTTCACCTCCTCGGACATCAGGTGGTGGTCGGGATCGATGAGGTGGGCTGAGGGGCGTGGGCCGGGCCTTTGATGGTGGCGGCCGCTGTGGTCCCGCAGATTGGGGCTGGAGTTGAGGAGTTCCGCCAAACTGCGACCCAAGAGATGATTTCTGAGACCAAAACGTGAACAGATGTTTGAGGCCCTCGGCAACTGGTGTTCAGCATGTGGCAGGGAGCGGCGAGCGCCTGGAATGCGATCTGTTAGGATGGGCTGCAGCAACGTTTGGCCACAGGGCGGGCTCTGGACGGCCTCGATCACGGTGGATGCAGCGATTAGTGATGGGAAATGGACTCATTAGTCCGTTGGTCCCGCGTGGAGATGAGGGTCAAAGCCGATCAGACTCCTCGTCAGCGTGGCTGCAGCCAGCATTTTGGCCAAGGTGAATTCGAGATCGTGTGGGATAAAGTGGGTGAACTGGGCCTTGGGCGACCTTCCGCACTGGGCTTTTGAGACGAACAAGGGGTATCCCTGTCTGCGCCATCGGGCCGGACTTGCCGGGTACGGGCCGTCGGCTGAACATTTCGTCGCAGTTGGGTGTTCATGGATACCCAACCAGGGCCGGGGTATGGGTGACCGCAGCGCTCAAGGGTCGCTGTGTGACCGAAACCAGAATTGTTCCCTGAACTGATTTTGGAATTCCGGAGTAGTTCGAGGAGATGGACGAGCGTGGCCTGCACCCGTTCGGATCGCTGAGGTGATAGCGCGCTGTGGTCGGCCCTCGCCGATGCGCACGGCGATGTCGTTGGCTCCGAAGGTCTCAAACACCTCTTCATCAGTCAGGTCGTCACCGAAAAAGGCCATGCATTGGGCCCTATGGCGTTTCGGCAGATCGGCCATAGCAATGGCCTTGAAGTTGGCCGGGCCATGAGTTCCACTACCTGATGACCCTGTTTGATGTGGCTCCCTCAACCTTTCCCGAGGGCCCGCTCGATCAGATCTGCGACCGCGGCGATAGCCGTGAGCGGCGCTGCGGCGCGGGTGTGAAGCACCACGCTGGCCGGCTTGTGTTCGCACCAAGCGCCGGGGCCTGCCTGATGCACTGCCTGTTGGGCGCAGAACCGTAAATCCCGCAGCACTGCTTCCTCGGAGGGGTCCAATCGCAGATCGGGATGCAAACGGGATTCGAGGCCGTGGCTGCCGATCACCTCAATCTCCACTGGGAACTCATAGAGCTGTTCGAGGTCGGCGAGGGCTCGCCCGGAGATCACGGCGGTTGGGGCGAGAGTGCCGAGGGCGCGCAGAATCTCTGTCATTCCAGGTAGCAATCGGGCATGATCGGCGTGGGCCACTATCGGGGCCAACACCCCGTCTACATCGAGGCCGATCACCTGCATCGGGTGATGGCCAAGATGAGGCCGCCAGTTCCCGGGGCGGGATTGATCGGAGTACGGTCACGGAGTTATTCCGGTGCCCGAAATTTCTAGCTTTTCGGGGATTTCTGGGGTTTCTGGTTGCTCGAGGATGTTCAAGAAGCGGCGAGCCCACTCGGCCACATCGTGGCTCGTGATCTTGGCCCTCAGACTGCGCATCCGGTTGCGGCGTTCGTGGCGGTTCATTTCCACTGCAGTGAGGATCGCCGATTTGAGCGCCTCTTCATCATGGGGATTGACGAGGACCGCTTCGGTCATCTCATCGGCTGCTCCGGTGAACTCCGACAGCACGAGGACTCCATCGTCATCGAGCCGGGTCGCCACATATTCCTTAGCGACGAGGTTCATCCCGTCACGGAACGGGGTCACCAACATGACATCGCCGGCCCGGTACAGCGGCACCAACTCCTCGAGGGGTAGCGACCGATACAGATAATGGATCACGGGGAAGCCGAGCCGGGCGTGACGGCCGTTGATCTCGCCGACGAGGCGTTCAATCTCGTGGCGTTCCTCTCGGTAGTGGTCCACCCCTTCTCGGGTGGGAGTGGCTACCTGCACGAGGATGTGTCGGGACCCATCGAGACGACCCTCATCGAGCAGCGCACCAAAAGCACTCAGGCGGTTCCCGATCCCTTTGGTGTAGTCCAGCCGGTCTACGCCGAGCAGAATCACCTCGGGTTCACCGAGGCGATTGCGGATCGCGTTGTATTGCTGTCGGGTGGTCCGCCCAGCGGACAAGGTTTCGATTTCGCCCACATCGATGGAGATCGGGAACGCCCCAACAGCGGTGATGCCTTGGGCGTGGTGGACCAGACCGGGGGATCCATCGCGGCCGAGGGGATGATCTATCTCGATCTGCGCCCCCGTAAGTTGTTCGGCGAGACCAGCGAAGTTCCGTGCTCCACGGTCGCGCTGAAAGCCCACGAGATCAGCGCCGAGCAGGCCTTCGATGATTTCTGTCCGCCAAGGCAGGCGAGCAAATAGTTCCGGGGGCGGGAACGGGATGTGGTTGAAGTACCCGATTCGAACGTCGTTGCGTTGGGAGCGAAGCATCGCCGGGACTAACTGCAGGTGATAATCGTGGATCCAGATCATTGCGTCCGGTGGGCCGCTGCGGCGAGCGCATCGGCGAACCGCTGGTTCACCTCAGAGTAGGTCTGCCAGTGCGAGGCGTGGTACCCCGAGTCGCGAATCGCGTCATGGTAAAGGGGCCAGATCGTGTCGTTGGAAAACCCCTCGTAGTACTCCTCAATCTCGCGTTCGGAGAGGCTGATCGAATGCATCGCTACCCCGTCCACCTCAAACTTGCCCTCGAGATCATCGGGCACGCCGGTCCATCCCATCCATACTCCGCCGGTTTCGGTGACCATCGGCAGCAGGGCCCGCACCAGGCCACCGGGACTTGTCTCCCAGCCATCTGTGGTCCGCATCACGGGGAGGCGGTTGGCGGCGATGACGAGAGGTCGGGGGGTCATGGAGGGCTACAAGATCAGATGGGGTGAGGCTTTCTGGATGTACCGGTGTTGCGCACCTTGATGCTGTTCTGGACGGCGTTAACGGTGAGGATCCCGAAGAAAATGACTACCGAAGCCTGGCGCGCCATCGAGGCACCAGCAGCAGATCGGTAGTGGTAACTGACCAAGATGTCGACTCACTACCGAAATCGAACCGATGATCACAGCGGTGAACATCACCCATGGTACTTCGTCGAGCGACTTAGCGCGCTGCGGCCGGTGGTGCCACTAAAAGTGAAAAACCAGCAGCGAACCCACGGTTTCAAAGGAAGAAACGATAATACCGCGATCAGGGCGAGCAGGCCAAGATTAAGCCCATTTTGGTCGGAGTCCGAGCATCTGGGCCTGGATTCATCAAAGGTCATCGCTAAAAAGGCTCGATAAAAAAGATCACCGATGCGGTGAGCACGAAGGCCGCTGCGATCAATTGTTGAGTGATGTCGGACCCTGAAGCAGAGGTAATGGACCCGAACAAAAAGCGATTCAAATCGCCGGTGTAACTGCCGAGTTGGTTGGACAAGATGACCAGCGAGCGCAAGGAACTGACGAAGAAAAATCTGATGGACGTGTCATCGGGGAGTGGGGAGTGGGTTCTGGACAAGACTGACCCCGCCCACCATCACCAAAGCAGCAACGAACGACCGATGGAGGTGTTGATGCCGAGAATGAACGCAATCGCAATGCCGGGTAAGACCCCGTGGGCGAGCGCATCGCCGAGGAAGGCCAGCCCTCGAAGCACCACCCAGGTGCCGACCACCGAGGTGATCACCGCTGTTAACAGGCTCCGCCCACAATGCATTGCGCATGAAGGGGTTATTGAGGAACGGCTCCACCCACCATGCCCAGGGCTCCAGAAGGAATCTCACACAGAGCCTGCTTGGAACCCCGGGCGCCGTCAAATGCGGATTAGTTGCCAAGTCCGGAGAGGATCGTTTCAGCGGTGCTGCGTAACAGGCCGATGGGAAGTTACGCCGGAGGTGCCCGGGGCATCCAATGACTCGGTGAGCAACGATCACCTGAAGGTTTCTTTAATCTGGTTAGCCAAAGCCTCGATATCACGAGTTGAGGTTTCGGCCCGGTGAAGATCGCTGGTAACCGGCCGCAATGATCAACTGGGCGAGTTGCTCGAGGGCGGCGGGGTTGGTTTCCCGGGCCAACGAGGAGGTGCCGCCGAGGACGGTTCCGATGACCCGGAATCCGTAACGATCGGCGAGATAGCCGAGCGTGTCATGGTTCGTCACCAGTTTGCGAAGGTCAGCGGAATGGCAGCGAACAGTTCTTCCATCTCGGTATCGATCGTATCGAGGTCACTGGCGTAGGCATCAGCGCAGGCCTGCACTCTGTCGGCGTTGAGACTCAGTGCGGCGATGACCGCCGCAGTCAGTGCTGGTAGCGACTGCTTCACCCGAGCCGGATCAAACCAGATGTGCGGATCGGTGTCATGAGCGTGGTCGTCGGTCGTCGTGGTCGTCGTGGTCGTCGTAATGTCGTGGTCGTCGTGGTCGTCGGTCAGCCGTGTCGTCGGTCGTCGTGGTCGTCGTGGTCGTCGTGGTCGTCGTAATGTCGTAGTCGTCGTGGTCGTCGTGGTCGTCGTGCCTATCTTTGCCGCCTCGGCTTAAGAAGAGTGGTCACGGCACGTGGTCATTGCGAAAAGGGGGACTCTCCGCTGCAACAGCTTCAAAGGTGGGAGAGCAATCCTCGAGGAATAGGCCGTTCATGATGATCAGGTCCGTTGTGCCCATGGTCTCGCGGTCTCTCAAGGACGGCTCAGCGGTGTGGCTATCGGCGCTAGCGCGGGAACGATCAGATCACCGGCCAGATTTGCGCAGGTCACGTTGGAGACGACATCAGCCCAAATCAAACATACCAAAGTGGACGAGGCCCAGCGGGAACAGTCGTATCCGCAGTCGGGGCGGCGGTGGTTGCGACCGGCGGAGAGAGGTAGCGGGTGTGTTGGTCTTCAGTGTCACCGCCACAGGAGGCCAGAACCAGCCGAGACTGGCGATCAGGGCGCCGGTGGTGCGGCAGCGTCGAAGACGCTGGGGTGATTTCTTCATTGTGTGCCTTTCATTGATGACATCTCATTGACCTCTGCATCTCGTGATGTGCAGGTTTTTGTCTGCGACTTAAACTTCAACGAACCACCTGACGATACTGAGAGTCATTCCCAAACCTGTCCCATGAACTCATCCCAGAACACAGCGAGTCAACTCGCCCTCGTGTCCGGTGCAGGGGTGCGTTATGGGGAGATTGAGGCCCTTGCGCCGTCCACATTGGAGCCTGCTGCCGGCACGACCGTTGCCCCTCGTGGGATCCAACGGCAGCGGTAAGAGCAATCTCGCCTCGGCCTGCTCGCAGGTCTGGTGGCACCGAGCGTCGGCTCGGTGACTTGCGCCCCGGCCTTCGGGTCAGTTTCTGTTGCCCAACAGCACCACCATCATCGATGGATGCCCCTCACCGTTAACGAGGTCGTGCGGGAATGGGGTGTGTTTCGGCAAGGTTGGTCTTCCGGTCGGATTGGCAAGACCAACGTGCTGCCGGGGAGGAGGTGGTCAGCGGCTGGAAATCACTGACCTCTTGCGGCGTTCCTACGGGAGTTATCGGGAGAACGCCAACGGGTACTCATGGCACAGGCCCTTGTGGCTGCACCTGATCTGTTGCTACTCGATGAGCTGGATTACCGGTTTGGACCTTGCGAGTCAGGCCACCATTTTGCGGGTGATCGCTGAGGAGAGCGCAATGCGGAGCCACCGTAGCAGCCTTACCCATCACCTCGACGAGGCCCGAAGGGCGGATCGAGTGATCCCGCTGGCCGGCCAGGTGGTTGCCGACGGACCGTTGAGGAGGCTCTACGTCCCGAGTTACTGGCTCAAGCCTTGCTGGCAGGGTGCTGCAAGTGGACGGGTCCACCGTGGTCATGGACGATCACGGCCATGGTGACCGTCATGAAGATTGCGATCATGTGGATCCAGGTGGCAGCCCGATTCTCTGATTTCCGTCCACAACGTGTTCACGCAGCGCCTGTAAACGATGAGGAACCCCGCAGCAGTCTTGCCAGTAGTCTGCCAGTAGTCTTAGGGGCCAGATGAGTAGCAAGGCAGAAACCCATCCCGGTGCGGGGGGATTTGCACCGCACGCTCAGAACGGCTTTTGATCGAGACCAGCGTTACACCGCAAATCGACGTCAGATCGTTGATGCCTTCGGCGGTGGATCGTCCGGTGACTCTGCCTGAACTGATCGACGTCGCCATCACTGGCGCAAAGTTCGGCCTACCGCAACCTGTCAATCATGGAAGAAGCTGGGGTGGTGCGACGTCTCGTCCATGGGGCCGAGCACGCACACTTTGAACTCGCTGAGGATCTCACCGAACACCACCATCACCTGATCTGCGAACGCTGCGGGTTGATTTGCGATATCACCTTGGATCCGTCCACGGAATCGTGCTTTTGACCGGGTCTTTGACGAGTTAGCGACAGCGGCGGGTTTCACGCCGCAGCCATCACAACATTGACCTGTCTGGACCTGCGCTCACTGCGCCGCCTAACCCCCGGTCAACTAGCGCCAGCTGAACAAAAGGCGATCACGGGGCGATCACTGGTGAGGGCGAGTCCTCCGATGACCAGCCACACGCGGTGACCAGTCACCGCACGCCGTCGAGGACGATGACGGGGCTCGTCATAGCTTTCGCTCACTGACCATGGTGGACATCACGAGAGGAACGACGTGAACCCATAAGTTTCAGGTTACTTGACCAATGGCCTACCCGGTCGGGCCGTGCGGGGGGAGGGCGAGCAGGGCCAAGGTCCCAAGTCCGGTCATCACTAACGCGAACATGATCCCTGCTGGCAGGAGACCCGGTCAATGATCTCGCCGGCGATCGGCGGGCCGATCAGTCCACCGAGACCGGCTGAGGTGTAGACGGCTCCGAGAATGGTGGCCATGCCAACGAAAGAACAAAGCGGCGAATTCACCGCTGTAGGGCAATAAAGCCGCCGCAACCAACGCCCATCACCATCGCAAAGATCACAAGAATGAGGAATGTTCCATCGGCAAACAACCACAGCAGATAACTAGCGCTATCACTGCAAACTGGTCTGCATCAACGCAGTGGTGCTCCATCGGGTGCCGAGTGCGCCGGATGCCAAGGCGCCCGATGATGCTTGACGCCCCGATCACGCCCACCAAAGTGGCAGCTAAGCCGGAGTCGATCCCACGTTCGGTGGCATAGGACGATGAACAATAAAGGGTACGAACAGTGCCATCAGAGGCCAAGAGCGAGGCGGCGTAGAGCGACAGGAATGAGCGGTTGCGGATCACCATTGAGGGTTCACCTGGGTGGATCCGACGGGCACATGAGGCCGAAACGCACCGGATGCTTGCGGACCAGTAACAATGATGTCGTTCCACCGATCCCGAGGGGATCACATACGCGGTTCGCCACCCATACGACTCGATCAGAGCGTTTGCGATGGGGGCGAACACGAGTGTTCCTGCTCCGATTCCGACACGGCCAGCCCGAGGGCCAAGGTGCGTTTTTTGTCAAACCAGGCCTCCGACGGTGTCACCATCGGGACATACCTGCAGGCGGCAGCGATCTGACCCGATCCCGTAGGTCGCGCAATTCGGACCCAGATCGAGTTCACGCGGGAGGTGATGATCAAGCTGAGGCCGAGCGAGATGGCGCCGGCGATCAAGATCGGCCAGGTCACGATCGGCTAATCGACCGGTAACGAGCCCGAGGGTGAAATACAGCGCAGTGGTGATGGAGAACATCAGTGCTGTCGCTCCACGGCCGATGCCGAACTCGGCGGCCATCGAATCGAAGAAGGCCCCAAAGGAGTAGACAACACCGAACACGGTGAAGGTGCTGATGAATGCAGCGCCCACCACCACCCAGGACCGTGCGGAGTCCAGATGGGATGGGGGTGCGTCCATGGGTGCACATTAGGAAATCCCATGAGGACTTGATCGCATCAGGGAGATGCCTGCCGGATCAGCGACGAATCGCGGCCGGTTGGGAGTTCACATATAAAGTGGTCATCTATGGGTCAACTCGTCGCTGTCACCGAAAAGCCCTCTTCTCGTCCGGGCCTGGTGCGCTTTGAAATTAACCGTTCCCTGACCGGGATGGGCCATGAGACATTTCGTTCCTCGGCCGATGCGTTCGGTCCGCGTCCGGCAGCGATGCTGGCCCGCATGTTGTTTGAGACTGGCCGAGTGGAGTCGGTGCACATCTTCGCCAACATCATCACTGTGGACCTGTTAAAGGGTCATGACTCGGCGGGCCTCGATGAGGTGATCCGGGACATGTACCAATACTGGAAGCCCGGGGTGGTACCGCCCGCTTTTGAAGATCTGCAGCCAGCAGAGGAGGTGGCCGGCGAGGTCGCTGCCGGCGGCGAGGGCATGTCGGCAGAACTCTCCGAGGCCGCCAAGCGGGTGCCCATTCATCTTCTTGAGCGCAGCCGATCCGCACGGGATCGCTGGAAGTCAAAGAGCAGTTGATTTGCAGGGCTGATTTGCAGGGTTGATCTGCAGGGTTGATATGTGGGCATGAATCCGCATCACCGCTGATCCCGACCTACTGTGCATTCCTGTGCCTGTGGCGTTGACCCTCCAAGAAGTAGCCGACGAACTCGGCGTCCATTACATGACGGCGTACCGTTATGTACGGCTCGGTCTATTGCCAGCCGCCAAGGCCTCGGGGGTATGGCAGGTTTCCCGTGATGACCTCGATGCGTTCTTGACCTCAAGTCGGACTGGTCCGGTGGCGGCGGGAGCTCCGGCACCGTGGAGTGAGCGTTTTGAGGCCCGATTACTCGAAGGCGATGCCCAAGGAGCGTGGGGTGTGGTGGAGGCTGCGATGGCGGCCGGAGCCGACCTCAGTCAGATCCATCTGGAAGTGATCTCCCCAGCGATGGTCGCAATGGGCGCTCGATGGGCCGCCGGCGAAATCGATATCGCAGTTGAGCATCAGGCCACGGTGATCGTGCAGCGATTGTTGGGCCGGCTGGGGCCGCGGTTTCTGCGCCGTGGTCGTACCCGGGGCTCGGTGGTGATCGGTGCTCCCTCGGGGGAATCCCATGGTCTGCCGACAGCGATTTTGTCGGACCTGTTGCGCCTCGACGGCTGGGAAGTCAGCGATCTCGGTCCCGATTCACCCGCCTCCTCGTTCCTCTTCGCCGGGCGTCGATCTGATCATCTCGTGGCGATTGGGATTTCGGTGACCCACGGGGATCATCTTGCCCAGGCTGCTGAGGTGTGCGCTGAGGTGGGTGCCGCCTTTCCTGATGTGCTCAGGGTTGTGGGTGGTGCAGCGATCCGAGATCAAGATCATGCGGTGAGCCTCGGGGCTGATGCCCGTGCGGCCTCGGCAGAGGAGTTCACGCAGTTGTTGTTGGATCACACGCACTCCACCAAGAATATACGAACACCTGTTCGCTAGCATGAGCCGATGGGCTCACCGATCTCGCTGCTGACCCCCGACCGCCTCCTCACCGCTGACAGGCTGCTCACCGCCGATGCACTGGCCGTGACCCCCGAGGTCGGCGAATTGATCGGTCGTCAGGCACTAGACCGCAGCCAGTGGATCACCTGTCAGGGCCAGGGGTCTTTTTCTCTCGCTGCAGCGATGCTGAGCGCCGCCACACAGCAGGGGTCATGGTTGGCGATCTTGGCCACCCCCACTCTCGGTGTGGAGGCGATCAGCGAACTCGGGGTGGATCTTGGCCGGGTGGTTGCGGTGGACGCAGACCTCGAGTCCCCGATGCAGTGGGCTGAACGGGTGGTGGCCTGTTCTGATGGTTTCGATCTGGTCTTGACCACTATGCCGACACACATCCCGGATCGGATCTGGAGATCGATGTCCCAGCGCACCCGTCGCAACGGCACGGTGGTTGTGGGCTTAAATTCAACCGGCTCAAATTTAACCGGCTCAAATTTGACAGGGGATCTGCGGGGCGTGGACCTGCGATGTCGGGTGGTCGGTTCGGTATGGGAGGGTCTCGGGCGGGGATCGGGACGTTTCGTGGCACGTCGGCTGCAAGTGGAGGTCGCGGCGCGGCGCCTGCCCGGGGTGCGCAAGGGACAGCTGGTTTTACGGTGAATGGATGATCCTGCGTGGATGAGATACCGCGGCTCGTGACGATCTGGAGTCCGGATTGGCCGATGGCGGCTGTGCACGTTTCTGCGCAGACCCCCGCTGCGGTGCTGCGCGCCCGGCGGGGGATCGCCCGATCCCCGGCGGCAGCCGAGGTCGGGGTGCGGGTGGGCCAATCCCAACGAGAAGCCCAACGGCACTGCCCGGAGTTGGAGATCCATGAGGATGACCCGGCGCGTACCGCCCGCAACTTTGAGCCAGTGATACGCGCTGTGATCGATCTCGCACCCCGCTGTGAAATCTCGGCTCCTGGGTGGTTGTGTCTGCCCGCCCGTGGGCCCGCACGGTATTTCGGTGGGGAGGAAGCGGTGGCTGAACGATTGCGCGATCTCGTCGCAGATCTCACCGGATGGCCGGTGGGGGTGGGGATTGCGGATGGTCGATTTGCGTCCACGGTGGCAGCCCGCGACGCAGTGCGATCGGGGCCGGTGGTCGTGCCCGCCCAGACCTCGGGGGAGTATCTCGCGGACCGTTCCCTGCAGTGGCTGGAACGTGTTGGTGAGATCCCTGCGGAGATGGCCAGATTATTTGAACAGTTGGGCCTGCGGACCTGTGGCGATCTGGCAGCCATGTCGCCGGGGGATCTGCTCGGCCGATTCGGTCCGGTGGGAGCACGGGCTCATCACCTGGCGGCTGGTCGCGATCTGCGCCCGGTGGCGGCCACGGACCCGCCGGGAAGTTGGGAGTATCAAAGGGCACTGTCAGAACCGGTGCCCCATCTCGATGCGGTGGTATTTCTCGCCAAACAGATCGCTGACCAGATGTGGTCTGAACTATCCACTCGTGGCCGAGTCTGCACCCGGATCGAGATTGCGATCGAGACCGAACACGGTGAACGTAACGAACGCTCGTGGTACCACGGAGCTGGATTTCGGGCGGCGCAGATCCTCGAGCGGGTGCGTTGGCAGCTCGAGGGGTGGGCGAGTACCGCAGAGATGACCGCTGGCGTGGTGCTGATCCGGTTGGCGGCCACCGAGGTGAGTGCGGACTCCGGGGTGCAAGACCGGTTTTGGGGTGGTCGGTCCCGAGCCGATGATGATGCGCTGCGAGCGATCACCCGGTTGGTGGGGATGGCCGGTGTGGATGCGGTGCGGGTGCCGAGATGGCAAGGCGGGCGTCTGCCCGATGAGCGGTATCGATGGGTCCCAGCTCTCAGCACCGGATCTGATTCCGGGCCTGATTCTGGGCCTCAGTCCGGATCTCAGTCGCGGTTTGATGTGGGGCCTGCTCTGTGGCCAGGGGCGCTGCCGGCCCCTTCCCCGGCGGTGGTGCTCACCGAACCTCGAGCGGTCACAGTTCACGATGCGAATGGCGATCCGGTCACAGTGACGGGGCGTGGTGAGATCAGCGGTGCGCCGGCGGTGGTGATCGAAAAAGGCCGATCCGTAGAGGTGCCGTGCTGGGCTGGTCCTTGGCCGCTTGAGCAGAGGTGGTGGGATCCGCAGTCCGTACGGCGAGTGGCCCGTTTCCAGATGTTGCTCTCCGATGGGTCTGCGGTGTTAGCGGTGGTGGAGCACCAACGCTGGTGGATCATCGCCCTCTACGGGTGACAGGTGGCACGGGTGACGGGCCGGCAGATTTTGATCGGGTCTATGGATCCGCGAGTAGGTTCGGTGGCGTGACGCCGGCAGAGACATTTGGCCCGAAGGTTCTTGGTGGCGGATGGCCCCAGAGCCTGCTGACGGCCGAGTTGATCGCTCAGGTGGAGTCTCGAGATCCCGTTGACGATCGCGAGCGTAGGAGCATCGAGAAGATCTTGGTCGAGTTGGACCGATTGCCGGATCCCTTCGCTGAACATGCCGATCCGGTGCATCTGACGGCCTCGGGGATCGTGATCGGCGAGCGCGGGGTGTTGTTGTTGAAGCACCGCCGACTCGGGATCTGGGTGCAGCCTGGGGGCCACATCGATACGGGGGAAACACCCTGGGAAGCGGCGTTGCGCGAGGTGTGGGAAGAGACCGGATTGCAGGCTCAGTTGAGCGGCGCCCCTCGTAAGGATCTGCCCTTCGAGCAGGGGATCTATGGAGTGGATCACGTGGATGTGCACCCCGGTCCGCGGGGCCATGTCCACCTCGACCTGCGATATCTGATGACGGCTGGAGTTGACGGTGCATCCACGGATCCCTGTCCGCCTCCGGAGGAAAGCCAAGAGGTGGAGTGGCTCGACTGGGGCCAAGCGATCGA
The DNA here is from genome assembly GCA_018401375.1 of Ilumatobacteraceae bacterium. Taxonomy (GTDB): domain Bacteria; phylum Actinomycetota; class Acidimicrobiia; order Acidimicrobiales; family Ilumatobacteraceae; genus M30B72. The sequence continues at coordinate 55,635 of JAGYKR010000008.1, forward strand.
GCGCGCCGATCCGGGCCTGAGGGGCGCGTTGAGTGCGTTCCGACCCTGACTTGCATTAAACGAACATTTGTTCGATACTGCACAGGTGTCGTACGCCGAGTTGCATTGCCACTCCAATTTCTCCTTCCTTGAGGGTGTGGCCGATCCAGAGGATTTGGTCAATGAGGCTGCACACCTCAACCTCGCTGCACTCGCATTGACCGATCGTGACGGTGTGTACGGGGTGGTGCGCGGGGCGCGAGCGGCTCGCGCCGCTGGTCTGCCGATGGCCTTCGGGGCTGAGATCACGATCGGCGCACACAGTCTGGTGGTCATTGCCGACGGAGCTCGGGGTTACGCCCGGTTGGCCCGAACCCTCAGCCTCGGCCATCTGGCCGGATCCAAGGGTGCACCGGTATTCACGATCTCTGATCTCGTGGAAGGTCTCGCCGGTGATGCCTGGGTGCTGACCGGATGCGGTCGCGGGATGGTGCCGACCGCATTGATGAAAGAGGGTCCTCGGGCGGCTCGAAGCCGACTGGAACAGCTGGTGGCAGGTTTTGGGCGCGATCGGGTGCTGATGGAACTGTGGGATCACGGGGATCCGGTGGATTCGGCGCGCAATGATGCGCTCGTGGCGGTTGCCGCCCACGTGGGAGTGGAGTCGGTGGCCTGAAACGACCTCACCCGCCCCGCCCCTCCCAACGCCATCTCGCCGCTGCGGTGGCTGCCGTTAAAGCCCGGCGCAGCCTGGTGGAGATGGATCCGTGGTTGGTGGCCCACTCAAGTGCCCATCTTCGATCGGGAGCCGAGCAGGCCCGCCGTTTCGCTCGTTATCCGGGGGTGGTGGAGCGAGCCGGTGAGATCGGTCTGGCTGCGGCGTTTGATCTGTCCTTAGTGGCGCCTCGGTTACCTCCATTCGCGTGTCCACCGGGGCCCTCAGGGAAACCGTTGACCGAAATGGCATATCTGCGTCAACTGACCGAACACGGGGCGCGGCGACGCTACGGGGAACGGCCCACAGCAGGCGAGGATCTGTCGCTGCGTTCCCGGGCTTGGAAGGTGATTGACCACGAACTCGCAGTGATCGAATCCCTCGGTTTTGCCGGCTACTTCCTCGTGGTCTGGGACATCGTGGAGTTTTGTCGGCGGAGCGATATCTACTGCCAGGGTCGAGGCTCGGCGGCTAATTCGGCAGTGTGTTTCGCGCTCGGGATCACAGCGGCTGATGCGGTGTCGCTCGGCTTGTTGTTTGAACGGTTCTTGTCCACCGAGCGCGATGGACCCCCCGATATCGATATCGACATCGAAAGCGGCCGCCGAGAAGAGGTGATCCAATACGTGTTCTCGCGCTACGGGCGGCATCACGCCGCTCAGGTAGCCAATGTGATCACGTATCGGGCGCGTTCGGCGGTGCGCGATATGGCCCGTGCCCTTGGGTATGCGCCCGGACAGCTCGATGCGTGGGCCAAACAGGTGGACCGGTGGCGCGATGTCGACAAGGTCAACGATCAGCCTGATCACGGGATCCCGGCCGCAGTGTTGGATCTGGCCGCCCAGATCGAGAACTCACCGCGCCATCTCGGGATCCACTCTGGTGGGATGGTGATTTGTGACCGTCCGGTGATTGAGGTCTGTCCGGTGGAGTGGGCGCGCATGGAGGGCCGGTCGGTGCTGCAGTGGGACAAAGAGGATTGTGCCACCGCCGGTCTGGTGAAGTTTGATCTGCTCGGTCTCGGGATGTTGTCGGCCCTGCACGCTGCGGTAGATCTGATCCGTGAGCACCGTGGCTATGAGGTGGATCTGGCCACCATCCCCCAAGAGGACGAGGTCTACGCGATGTTGTGTCGGGCCGACACCGTTGGGGTATTCCAAGTGGAGAGTCGGGCCCAGATGGCCACTCTGCCTCGGCTCAAACCGCGTCGTTTCTATGATCTTGTGGTGGAGGTGGCCTTGATCCGCCCCGGCCCGATCCAAGGTGGTTCGGTGCACCCGTACATCCGACGCCGCAACGGTCAAGAACCGATCACCTATTTGCATCCGTTGCTCGAGAACTCCCTCGGCAAGACCCTCGGGGTGCCGTTATTCCAAGAACAGTTGATGCAGATGGCAATCGACGTGGCCGGGTTCACTCCATCAGAATCTGATGAACTCCGTCAGGCCATGGGGTCACAACGTTCGGCGGCACGGATGGAACGTTTGCGGGCCCGGCTATATGCGGGGATGGCCCAACGGGGGATCACCGGAGATGTGGCCGACGAGATTTACCTCAAGATGCGGGCTTTCGCGAACTATGGGTTCCCCGAGTCCCACAGCGTGTCTTTCGCTTATCTGGTGTATTCCTCGGCCTGGATCAAACTGCATGAGCCGGCGGCGTTTTGTGCAGCGTTGATCAACTCCCAACCGATGGGGTTTTGGAGTCCGCACACGTTGGTCCGTGACGCCCGACGCCACGGGGTAGAGGTCCGTACCCCTGATCTCGCGGTCTCTCGGGCGGGGGCCACCCTTGAGGACCAGGGCGCGTCGGTGCGTCTCGGCTTGGGATCGATCAGGGGAATCTCTGATGCGGTGGCCGAACAGATCGTCACCGAGCGCGATCAGCGCGGGCCATACGTGGACATGGAGGATCTGGTGCGCCGGGTACCTGAGGTGACGCTTGCACATCTCGAGGCCCTTGCGACGGCGGGGGCCTGTGAGGAGTCGTTGGGATTGGATCGGCGCCGGGCGCTGTGGACCGCAGGTGCGGTCTCGCAGTCACGGCCTGACAGGCTGGCGGGAATCGTCACCGGCGAGCGGGCTCCCCGACTGCCAGAGATGACTCCCATCGAGGAAGCGGTTGCAGACCTATGGAGTACAGGGGTGTCTCCCGATGGCCATCCCACCCAGTTCTGTAGAGAACAACTCGCCCAGATGGGGGTGGTGGTGGCAGCCGATCTGATGAACCAGGAATCAGGGTCGCGGGTGCTGGTGGCCGGGGTGGTGACCCATCGCCAACGTCCTATGACGGCACGTGGGGTCACGTTTTTGAACCTCGAAGATGAGACCGGTCTGATCAATGTGGTGGTCTCGGTGGGATGTTGGAAGCGGTTCGCAAAGGTGGCCCGCAGCGCATCGGCGATGGTGATCCGGGGCCGACTCGAGATCTCCGAAGGGGTGATTAATCTTGTGGCTGATCACCTAGAGACGATGTCAGTGCCGGTTGGGTCGCGCAGTCGCGATTTCCGCTGAAGCCAGGTGAACCGCCGATCGGCGCAGCGGTTTCAATGCGGAAGCCATCGTGCGGTAGCCAAGACGCACACTGCTGCCGATCATGACTGCCACGATCACGGTTCCGAGTCCGGCGGTACCTCCGAGGGCCACGCCTACCACCAGCCAGGTCACCTCAAAGCCGGTCCGCATCAACGCCTCGGCCCCACCGGTGCGATCCGAGGCCGCAGTGGCCAAGAGTTCACCCATCCCAGCGCCGAGCCCTGACGCAATCACCGCTCCGGCTCCGAGCCCAACCACCGCCACTGCAAGTACGTGCCAGGCAATGACTGCCGGGTTGATGCCCGACGGCGGGGTCCAATGGTCCCACCAACTCATGAACACCGGCAATAAGGCGCCACTGATTAACGGCAGAGCCAGCGTTCCTGGGCCGGGCCTTCGCCCGAGCGCCATCGATAGCCCGATCATCACCGCCGCCATCGCCCAGACCACGAAGGTGATTGGGATCTCCCAACGAAAAGCGACTGCGGTGATCAAGACATCGAGCGGGCCCGGTCCGAGTTGTGTCCACAGCAACAGTGCAACCCCGGCGGCGATCAAGGTGGACCCGAGCAGCAACACAATGATCCGCAGTCCGAGATGCAAGGTGTCGGGGCGCGGTGCTGTCCGCTCCACTTCGGCGGCCACCACTGCCAGCGCTCCCGCCCGCGACAAAGCAATGTGCTCAGGCACGTGCAGATGAGGCAGGTGAGGCAAATGAGGGCGTTCGCTCAGAAGGGTTCAGGGTAGCCGGGTCAGCTCAGCAGTTCTGCTGGGTACCCCGGATACGAGGCCTTAAACACGCCCGAGTGGAGGGTGACCTCGGCGGCTACTTTGCCGGTGTCGGTATCGGTCAATGTGGTGCGGACCCAGTAGGACTCGGTCTTGCGGCTCTGACTGAGCCCGATCACCTCCCGGTGCAGGCTGTACGTCTGATCCAAGAACACCGGTCCGTGGACGAGCTTGATCTCGAGATCAAGGAACAAGCCCATGACTGGTGAGCGCACTGGCCAACGGTTGGAGGATTTGTTGGCGAGCACGCTGATCATCTCAATCGGCAGGATCGCTCGGCCCCAGGGGGACTGTGCAGCACCTTCGGGGGTGTACCACGGGTGGGGTTCGGTGATCTTGGCCACCTTGTCGGCCTGAGAAAACGGATAGGCCGGGCCGTTGTGCTCGGCGTACCCCATCGAGACCACCCGGTCTGCATCGCCCGCCATGCCCACCTCGAGCTGATCGATGATGAATAGGTCCCCGGGATCGCCTTGGGCCTCACGGCGCAGATCCAAAGCGCTGGTGGGATGATCAGGGCCGATCGATACCGAGCCCTCCAAAACGGGGGTGCCATCGGCCTTAAAGGCTTCGATGCGACCGGTCCGTGGTCCGGTGGTGATCAATGTGGCCTGCACCTGTTCGCCTTCCACCACCATCGTCCGGAAGTGACTGCTAATACAGCCCCGCTCAAACCAGGCGGTACCCCAGATCGATGTGGCTAAGGGGTCGAACTGGCTGAAATGGGTGGGTCCTTCGATCGGGGCACCAGCGAGGCCGAGGTCGGCGGCCTGGTCTCCGTCATGCACGCTGGCATGGCCGTCCACTACCTGATCGGCCAGCATCTGGGCCGGGGACCTGAACGGACCCATGATCTTGAGTTTGGTGGTGAACCCGGTTTCACCCGGCTGTGAGATGTGCGCCCCTGTGGATTCCATCCTGATCAGAGTAGTGACTGATCAGAGTAGTGACGGATCAGAGCAGTGCCGGATCAGAGTAGTGCTGGGGGCATTCACATAATGACTGTGACACCCCCTCGTCATGATGCAGACATGCTTCTTCAGACATCCTGCGCCGGGTGCTCAAAGCCCGGATATCCGCTGTGCCGCACCTGCCGTTTCGCTTTGGTGCGTCCGCCCGGAGGGCGCCGCCATCAACCGATCGGGCCCGACGGGATTATCGCCGCCGTCCCGTTTTCTGGCCGTTCCCGCGATGTGATCCTCGGCTTCAAATACCGTAACCGGCGCGCCGTGGCTGCACATCTGGCCGGTTTGCTGGTGAATCGGATCCTCGGAGCGGGTCTGCGGCCCGGGGTGGATTTTGATGTGGTGACCTGGGCTCCCACGTCAGCGGCCCGGCGTAGAGCCCGCGGTTTTGACCAAGCCGAGTTAGTAGCTCGGCGGGTGGCCCTGCAGTTGGGCCTGCCGGTGCGTCAACTGCTGGTGCGGCGTAGCGCCACCGCCCCCCAGACCGGCGCAGGTCGCACCGAGCGGCTGGCGGGGCCGCGCTTTGGGGTGCATCCCCGAGCGGCCGGAGCCCGGGTGCTGATCGTTGATGACGTGGTCACTACCGGGAGCACACTCGGTGGTGCATCTCGGGCTCTCGGGGCTGCCGGGGCGGTCAGTGTGATCCGTACCGCAGTGGCCGCTACTCCGGCCGGGGTGCACGGCCGTCAGCAGCGATGGGGTCGGGTCGTGGTCGGACCATGGCCGACGGCGCCGGTAGCATTCGCAGCGCATGGGCATCCTGGATCGAATCCTCCGCGCCGGAGAAGGCAAGAAACTGAAAGCACTCCAAGCGATGGTGCCCGACATCAACGCCTGGGAGCCTGAGTTTGAGAAGTTGTCGGATGACGCTCTCAAAGCCAAGACCACCGAGTTCCGCGAGCGTCTCGCTAACGGCTCCACGCTGGATGATCTCGCCGTCGAAGCCTTCGCCGTGACCCGGGAAGCCGCCCGGCGGGTGATCGGCCAACGCCATTACGACGTACAGCTCGTTGGTGGTGCAGCCCTGCACTTCGGCATGGTGGCCGAAATGAAGACCGGTGAGGGCAAGACCTTGGTCTCGACGTTGCCGGCCTATCTCAACGGCCTGTCCGGCAAGGGCGTGCACCTCGTCACCGTTAACGATTATCTGGCCCGCCGTGACGGCGAATGGATGGGTCGGATCCACACCTGGCTTGGCCTTGAGGTGGGACTTGTGATCCCGGGCTTCAAAACCTTGCCCCATGAGAAGCGGGCCAGTTACGCCGCCGACATCACCTACGGCACCAATAACGAGTTCGGTTTTGACTACCTGCGCGACAACATGGCCCAGAGCACCGCAGAAAAGGTGCAGCGTGGCCATAACTACTGCATCGTGGATGAGGTGGACTCGATCCTGATCGATGAGGCGCGCACACCGCTGATCATTTCCGGTCGGATCGGCGATGCGGCGCAGCTGTACTACCGCTTTGCTTCGGTGGTGCGTTCGCTCACCCGAGGGGTGGACTACGAGGTCGAAGAGGACAAGCGGGTTGTGGTCCCCCTCGAGGCCGGAATCGAAAGGGTCGAAGCGGCCCTCGGCGTGGACAATTTGTACGACGACGTTCAGCGCAACCTCGTACATCAATTCACCGTCGCCCTGAAAGCCAAAGAGCTCTACCGCCGCGATAAGGACTACATCATCCAAGGCGGAGAGGTGAAGATCGTGGACGAGTTCACCGGTCGCATCCTCGAAGGTCGCCGTTGGAGTGAGGGCATCCATCAGGCCGTGGAAGCCAAAGAGGGCGTGAAAATCAAAGAGGAAAACCAGACCCTCGCCACGATCACCCTCCAGAACTACTTCCGGATGTACGACAAGTTGGCGGGGATGACCGGCACGGCCTCCACCGAGGCGGCTGAGTTGACCGGTACCTACGGACTCGGCGTGGTCCCGATTCCCACCAATAAAGAGCTCGTGCGGATGGACCAACCAGACCTGATCTATCGCTCAGAGGTAGGCAAATTTAACGCAGTGGTCACCGATATCGAAGAGCGGCACCTAAAGGGCCAGCCCGTGCTGATTGGCACGGTGAGCGTCCAAAAGAGCGAACTGCTCGCCACCATGCTGCGCGAGCGCCAAATCCCTCACGAGGTACTCAACGCCAAGCAACACACTCGTGAAGCCGAAATCGTCACCCAGGCGGGTCGGATCGGGGCGGTCACTGTGGCCACCAACATGGCGGGCCGTGGAGTGGACATTTTGCTCGGTGGCAATCCCGAGGGCCTGGCACGAGAGGCCACCCTGCGTGAGGGGCATTCAGCAGAGGTGATGGTGGATGACTTCACCTTGCCGGTTCCGATTGAGCAGATGCCGGCAGAGTTCCAAGAGGCCCGTACCAAGGCGTTTGCCCGCTACCACGAGCATCTCGCCCACCTTTCCGCCGAATGTTCCGCTGAGGGCGCCGAGATCCGCGAACTTGGCGGACTGTACGTGATCGGCTCCGAGCGCCATGAGAGCCGCCGGATCGACAATCAGTTGCGTGGCCGCGCCGGACGCCAAGGTGATCCGGGAGAGAGCCGGTTTTACCTGTCCCTTGACGATGAGCTGATGAGACTGTTCGCGACCGGCGCATTGACCTGGGCGATGGGACGCTTCGATGAGGACGAAGCGATCGAAGCCAAGATGGTGACTAAGGCCATTGAGCGGGCACAGACCACTGTGGAGACCCGCAACGCGGAGATCCGCAAGAACGTGCTCAAGTACGACGAGGTGATGAACGAGCAGCGCAAGGTGATCTATAAGCGTCGCGATCAGATCCTTGACGGCGAGGACCTGCGGGCCGCAGCCATGGAATACCTCGAAGAGGCCGTGGAAGCGCTGATCGATTCCCATTGCGCTTCGGTGGCCGATGACGAATGGGACCTGGAGGGTTTGGCCAGAGAACTCGCCACTTTCTGGCCCACCGACCTCTCTGAGGCGCAGCTGTTCGATGCTGCCGATACCGATGAGATCTTTGAGATCGTCATGGCCGATGCCACCGAGTTTTACGTCCGGCGCGAGGCCGAACTCGGTGAGGAACAGATGCGCGAGGTTGAGCGCCAGGTCATGCTGCGCATCATCGACCAGCGCTGGCGTGAGCACCTCGAAGAGATGGACTACCTCCAAGAGGGCATCAACCTGCGTGCGATGGGTCAAAAAGATCCCCTCACCGAATGGCAACGCGAAGGCTTTGAGTTATTCGGGCAGATGATGAAAGCCATCGCGCAGGATTTCGTGCGGTTTGTGATGCATGTGCAGGTGGTGCAGCCAGCCGCCCCCACCCTTCAGCCCCAGAAGTTCCAGCAGTTCTCTAGCGACAATGCTTCGGCTTCTGGCTTCGATCGGGCGGCGGCCGCTGCGGTGGCAGACGGAGAGCTCCCCCCGTCGGCGATCGCTGATTACCCGGGCGCTGACGCCCCGCAGACCCCCGTGGTCAAAGACGCCCTCTCCAAGACGCCGCGCAACGCTCCCTGCCCGTGCGGGTCGGGTAAGAAGTTCAAGCAGTGCCACGGTGTGGGCTGACCAAAGGATCATCACATGCGCGATTTTTCTGATGATCTGAAGTCCCTGCGGACGCGCCTCAGCGAGGCGGAGGTCTACCTCAAAGTGGCCGAGGGTCGTGATCGCCTCGTGGAACTCGAACATGAGGTGGCCGATCCAGATCTGTGGAACGACTCGGATCGGGCCAAGCAGGTCAATGCTGACTATTCCAACGTGAAGGGTGATCTCGAGACCTTCGACGCCTTGGCTGCGGCGATCGAGGATGCCGAGGTGCTCCACGAACTTGCCCGCGAGGAGAACGACGAATCCCAAGAGGGCGACATTGAATCGCAGATTGCGTCGACCGCTCAGAAGTTTGAACAACTTGAGTTGATCAGCTTGTTCACCGGGCCGCACGACGACCTGGCCTGCATCGTCCAAATCAACGCCAAAGACGGCGGCGTGGACGCCCAGGACTGGAGCGAGGTTCTGCTGCGGATGTACGAGCGGTGGGCGGAGAAGCGGGGTCTCGACTTTGAGGTGAACGGGGTATCTGAGGGCGCTGAGGCGGGCATCATGTCGGCAGAGTTCACCTTGACGGGCCGGTTTGCCTATGGGTTGATGACATCTGAGCGCGGCACCCACCGCCTAGTGCGGATTAGTCCGTTTGATAATCAAGGTCGCCGGCAGACGAGCTTTGCGGCAGTGCAGGTGTGGCCGATTCTTCAAAATCCCGAAATCGCGATCGATGAATCCGATATTCGTATGGAGGTCTTTCGGGCGTCTGGTGCCGGTGGACAGCACATCAACAAAACCTCCTCGGCGGTGCGGTTGATTCACGAGCCCACCGGTCTCGTGGCGAGTTCTCAGGAGGAGCGCAGCCAACTCCAGAACCGCGAGCGTGCGATGGGCCGTTTGACGGCGATGCTCGCAGCCAAGATTGAAGAGGAACGGGCCGCCGAACTTGACGCGATTGCTGGCAAGCAGGCCCAGGTGGGCTGGGGAAGTCAGATTCGCAGCTATGTGTTGCAGCCCTACCAGATGGTCAAGGACCTGCGTACCGAACACGAATCGGGCAATGTGGCCGCCATTTTGGACGGGGAGATCGACGAGTTCATCGAGGCGTATTTGCGGTGGCGGCGCGCCAGTGAGTGAGTCCTCGGCCGCGGTAATGTGTCTGGCTGCGGGCGCTGATCCGCCCTGGTTTTCACCATGATTCGGCTCGATAACGTCACCAAGTCCTATGCGGCCGATTCGGTTGCGGTTCGTGACGCCTCCTTTGAGGTGGAAAAGGGCGAGTTCGTGTTTCTCGTTGGTCCGTCGGGTTCGGGCAAGAGCACGCTGTTGCGTTTGTTAAACCGTGAGGAACGTCCCGAACGTGGCGAGGTTTGGGTGGCGGGCCGCAACATTGTGGAGATGCCGCCGAGTCGAGTGCCGTATCTGCGGCGCAATATCGGCAATGTATTTCAGGACTACAAGCTGCTCCCTAACAAGACCGTGTTCGAAAATGTCGCGTTTGCCCAAGAGGTCATCGGCAAACCCAAGCATGAGATCCGTCAACAGGTTCCAACAGTGCTTGAACTGGTGGGGCTGTCAGGAAAAGAGGAGCGGTTCCCGCACCAGCTGTCCGGTGGTGAGCAACAGCGCGTTTCGGTGGCCCGAGCGTTTGTGAATCGCCCGTTGATTCTGTTGGCCGATGAGCCCACCGGAAACTTGGACCCAGCCACAGGCGAGGGGATCATGCGTTTGTTGGACCGGATCAATCGCACGGGCACCACGGTGTTGATGGCCACCCATGACCAACGGATCGTGAACACGATGCGCAAACGCGTGATCCAACTCGACCGGGGCGTGATCGTTCGCGATCAGGCCCGCGGGGTGTACGACTGATGGGTTTTTTGTGATGGGGTTCTTGTGATGTGGTCACGAGTCGCGTACACCTTGCGTGAGACCTGGGCGAGCTCCCAACGCAATGTGACCTTGACTGTTGCTGCGATCATCACTTCGGCGGTGTCGCTGTTGATCTTCGGTCTGACGCTGCTGATCCAGCACGGCTTCGACAACCTGCTCTCCAAGTGGGAGGGCGGGGTGGAGATGATCGTGTTCATGCAAGCCGGCGCCACCGATGAACAACGGTCGGTGGTGGAGTCTGCCCTTAACCAGCAGCGTGGCGTGGTAGTGGACTCGTGGCGTTACTGCGATGTGGCCTGCTCGCTTGCTGAAGCGGAGCGGTTGTTTGCGGGAGATCCGGTGACCTTGGATCTGTTGACTGAGGCCAACATCCCTACGCAGTTCAAGGTAGTGCCCGCCGAGGGGACGACGGTGCAGACCCTGCGTGCTTTGAAGGCGGACTATCAGCGAGGTCTGCCCAACGTGTTGTCGGTGGAACTGGCCGAAGAACAGCTGGATCTGATTGGCCGATTACAAAGCTTTGTTGGTTTGTACACCACCGGGATGTGGATCTCGTTGATGTTGGCGGCCACCTTGTTGATCTGGAACACGATCCGCACCGCGATGTTTGCGCGTCGGCGCGAGATTGAGGTGATGAAACTTGTGGGTGCCACCGACTGGTTCATCCGGATTCCGTTCATGCTCGAAGGCCTCTTCCAAGGTGTGCTCGGAGGCCTGGCGGCCTGCGGTGCTTTGTGGTTTATCAATGGTCGGTGGGCGGCGGGGGTGGCGGAGTTCCCCGTGGATTCCGGGTTCGCCGCACTGGTGGTGACCGGGAACTATTTGAGTGTGGTGATGGCCATCGTGCTGGTATTTGGCGCGGTGGTGGGAACGGTCGGTTCGGGTATCGCAGCTTCCCGCTTCCTCAATATCTGAGCCCGCTGGCTACCGTGACCACGTGACCGATCGCGACTATTCCCAGATCCTGTACTCGGTGGCCGACAACGTGGCCACGATCACTCTGAACCGGCCAGACAAACTCAATGCGTTCACCGGGACAATGATGAACGAGTTGATCGACGCTTTCGATCAGGTGGATGCCGATGACGATGTGCGGGCCGTGGTGGTGACCGGGGCCGGCCGTGGATTCTGTGCGGGAGCGGACCTCTCCAGCGGGGGAGAGACCTTCTCGCGCGGTGGATCTGACATCCAAACTGCGGCCGGTGTACCCCGAGACGGCGGTGGCATGGTGTCGCTACGAATCTTTGAGTGTACGAAGCCGGTGATCGGGGCGATCAATGGTCCGGCCGTGGGTGTTGGGGTCACAATGACCTTGCCGATGGATATCCGGATGGCCAGCACCGAGTCCAAATTTGGTTTGGTGTTCGCCCGACGCGGCATCGTGCCTGAGGCCTGTTCCAGTTATTTCCTGCCGCGGTTGGTCGGGATATCCCAGGCCGCTGAATGGTGCTACTCGGGTCGGGTGTTCCCAGCTACGGAAGCACTTGAGGGCGGTCTCGTCCGCAGTGTTCATGCGCCTGAGGACCTGTTGCCAGCGGCCTATGAGCTAGCCGCACAGTTTGTGGATGGTCCGTCCCCCGTGTCGGTGGCGTTGCCCCGCCGCATGTTGTGGCGGATGCTCGGCGCCCAACACCCCATGGAAGCTCATCGGGTGGACAGCCGAGGCATCAAGGCTCGTGGAGCAAGCGGAGACTCAGCGGAGGGCGTGATGAGTTTTCTCGAAAAGCGCCCAGCGGTGTTCCCTGATCGCGTCAGCGACGGATTACCCGATATCTTCCCGGGCTGGGTGGATCCCGAGTTCTGATCGGACCGGTCACACCGAGTGTGTCCACTGACACGTGGCTTCAGGGACATCCCAAGGGAATGTTCTCGGGTCTCACCTGTTACACATTGAGTCAGAGATGCCGAATAGCTCCGAAAGGCTCGGAGCGTCATGATGGAGAAGAAGACAATGACAACCCTGCAAATGGAATCCCTTGAGAGCGGAGATGTTCTTGAGATCCCCGGTGAGACTGAGCCGATGACCGTACTTGTGCTGCTCGCCACCGAGACCGCTGTGATCCTTGATGCCTGTGATGGTTCCACCCCCTTTGTGATCCGTCGTGAGGATCTGGTGGAGTACCGCCGGTTCCAACCCGAGTTCTGATCAGCCCCCTCTCATTGAGCCCTGTGCCTCAGAGATGACTGCCGCCCCATCGGACAGCCTGTTCGATCGCGTAGGTGGCATGACCTTTTTCCAACGGTTGGTGGAGGTGTTCTATGAGGGTGTGGCCACCGATGAGGTGTTGCTCCCCCTCTACCCAGAACAATCGGATCTCACGGGGGCGCGCGAGCGTCTTTATCTGTTCCTGGCCCAATACTGGGGCGGGCCAACCGACTACATGGAGCTCAGAGGACATCCTCGGCTGCGAATGAGGCATATGCCCTTCGTGATCGGCGCGTTAGAGCGTGATCGGTGGCTCATCCACATGGCCACCGCCGTGGAAACGGTTACCGAAGATCCTGAGATCCGAGCCGAGCTAATGGCGTATTTCGTGCCGGCAGCGGAGCACCTCCGCAACGACACCGGACTCCCGATCAGCAGTCCGAAGACATGAGTGTGTCCGAGCCGATGTCGCCGATAGTGGTGCGGGGTCTGCGCAAGGAGTACCGCTCAAAGGATTCATCTGCATCTGGCACTGTTGTGGCCGTAGATGGCTTGGATCTGGACGTCGCGGCCGGCGAGGTGTATGCGCTGCTCGGCCACAATGGGGCGGGCAAGACCACGGCGATCGAGATCCTCGAGGGCCATCGCATGCGCACATCTGGTGAGGTGAAAGTGCTCGGCGTGGACCCCGGCGATGGTGGAAGGGATCTGCGGGACCGGATCGGTGTGGTGTTGCAGACCTCGGGTGTGGAGCCGGAACTGTCGGTGGCCGAGGTCCTCGAGATCGCCCGCCGCAGTTATAGATCTCCACGCTCCACCTCCGAGGTGATCGATGTGATCGGGCTGAACGACAAGGCTGATCAGCGCGTCGGGTCACTATCGGGCGGACAGGCCCGACGCGTCGCTCTCGGTCTCGGGATCATCGGCCGTCCGGAGTTGTTGTTTCTCGATGAGCCGACCACCGGTTTTGATCCGGTGGCGCGTCGCAGCTTTTGGGATCTGATCTCCAGATTGGCAGCCGAGGGAACCACCGTGTTGTTAACCACCCATTACCTCGACGAGGCGGAACATCTTGCCGATCGGGTCGGGGTGATGGCCGACGGTCGCTTAATCGCCGAGGGGACACCAGCGGATCTGATCAGGTCCTTTGGCGGGTCCACCGTGCGTTTTAGCCTGCCCGAGAGTGAGGCGGTCACGTGGTCGGAGGTTCTGCAGGGCGAGATCGCCGCACAGGTGTCGGGCACGGTGACCGTGACGGCCTCTGGTCGGGTGGAGATCTCTTCGTCTTCACCAACCTCGGACCTGTCGGTGGTGACGGCCTGGGCGGTATCGCGACGAGTGGAACTTCCTGATCTCGAGGTGGTTCGATCGAGCCTCGAAGACGTGTTCATCCGTCTTGGGCAGGACCGCTGATGATGAGGTCTACCGGTGAGACGGAGGCGAGATGGCCAGGATCGGCGGGTCTGTTGTTGGCTCAGACCGGTTATCAGTTGAAGTTGTTTTACCGGGTCCCTGCGGCGATGTTCTTCACGCTCGCGTTGCCTCTCGTGATGTTGATTCTGCTCAATGCGGTGTTCGGGTCCGACACCGTCGGTGAGGGGAGCGAGTCTCAAATGTGGCCGACGCGGCAGTTTTACACAGCGGGTCTGGCTGTGTTCGCGGCGGTCACAGCCACCTACACAAACCTCGCCAATATGATCCCGATCCGTCGTGACGAGGGAGTGTTGAAGCGCTGGCGCAGCACGCCGTTACCCACGTGGATCTATGTGGGGGGAGCGATCTGTTCCTCGGTGATTTTGGCGGCCTTCAACGTGATCGTCATGTTGACCCTCGGCGTGGTGGCCTACGGACTGGAGATCGATGCGGTGAAGATCCCCGCAGCGATCGTGACGTTGGCGGTGGGGATCGCCTCGTTCGCAGCCCTCGGTATGGCGGTGGCCGCTGTGGTGCCCACGGCCAGTGCGGCTTCGGCAGTGGCCAATGCCACGGTGCTGCCGCTCGCGTTTGTTTCCAATGTGTTCCTCTCTGTGGACGGCGCGCCACGGTGGGTCCAACTGCTCGGTGATGCATTTCCGCTCAAGGCTTTCGCCAGCGCGTTCCAAGACACCTTTAATCCGACAATCGCCGGAGCCGCATGGGCGCCGGGCAGACTCGGATTTATCGCCTTATGGGGCGTGGTTGGCGCAGTGGTGGCCGTGACGCAGTTCCGATGGGAACCATCTGGCAGCGGTGGACGTCGGTCACGGCGGCGCAGCGCCGCTGAGTCCAGCGACTGAGTGTGCGCACAGTGGTGTGCTGGTCGTGGCTCAGGCAGTGCCAGCGAGGATCTCACGGAGATGCGGCCAGGCCGCCGCAAAGCCGGCGTGCACGGCTAGTGCGTCCACCTCATCAGTGGTGAACCAGCCGACCGCATCGGTTTCAAAGTTGATCGAATCCCCGAAGGTCTCGCTGACCTCCACGACCACGGTGGTGTAATGCCATTCCGGGCAGGGCTCAAACACCCACGCGCCGCGCAGCACATGATCGGTAGGGATTTCGCCCACCTCTTCTGAGGCCTCCCGCAACGCACCCTCGAGCGGTGTTTCGCCGAGGTCCAGAGCGCCCCCGGCACAGGACCAGGTGCCGCCCTCATGTGAGAAAGCTGATCGCTTTTGGAGCATGACCCGCAGGCCACCATCGGGGGAACGATGCATAAACACCACGCCGGCGGCCCCGTAGAGCCCCCACCGGATATGGCCATCGCTGCAACGAAGAAATCCGTCACCACTCGCACGGGCGCCAGACTGCGGAGTGTTCATCCGGCGAACACCACTGTTTTACGACCATAGACCAGCACCCGATGCTCGAGGTGGGCACGCACCGCACGAGCTAACACGATGGTCTCGAGGTCGCGACCCTTTTGAGTCAGGCTCGCCACATCATCACGGTGGGTGACCCGGTCCGTTTCTTGGGCGATGATCGGCCCCTCGTCGAGGTCCTCTGTTGCGTAGTGGGCCGTCGCTCCGATCAGTTTCACCCCTCGGTCATGGGCTTGGCGATACGGGTTTGCTCCGATGAAGGCTGGGAGGAAGGAATGGTGGATATTGATGATCTGGTGCGGATAGGCATCGATCACTTGGGCGGACAGAATCTGCATATAGCGGGCCATCACCACGAGATCTACTTGGTGCTCGCCGAGGACTGCGAGCATGTCTTTTTCTTGTTCCAGTTTCGTGGCCGATGAGACGGGCAGATAGCGAAAGGGCACGCCGAGGTGGGCGCAAATATCGGCGTGGTCAGGGTGGTTGGCGATCACTACCTTCAGATCGCAGGGGAGTTCTCCTGTGCGCCACCGGGTCAGTAAGTCGTAGAGGCAATGCGGCTGGCGCGATGCGAGCAGGCCGACACGCATCGGTTGATCAGAGAATCGCAGGTCCACCTTCATCCCAAACCGTTCAGCGATCGGGGAGAAGCCGCTAGCGATCTCATCACGGTGCAGTCCGAATCCTTCCAGTTCAAACTCCACACGCTGGAAGAACACCCCTTCCACCGGGTCCACATGCTGCTCGGCATGGGTGATGTTGCCCTCGTGGCGAGCGATGAACTCGGCGGTCGCTGCGACGACGCCACGTTGATCTGGACAAGACAACAAAAGAACTGCGGTGGGTGACATTGACTGTGTGTCTATCGCCCGAGCAGGTAGCACGCAATCGCTGTGGCCGATGCTGCGTTTAATGAGTCCACTCCGGCAGCCATGGGGATCCGAACCCGGTGGGTCGCAGCGGCGAACACCTCGGGGCTGAGGCCGTTGCGTTCCGAGCCGATCAGCACGGCTCGCCGATCGTGGTTCAGGCGCAGTTCATCGATGGCCGGAGCGTCCGGATCAGGGGTCAAAGCGATCAGATCAAGGTCATTCACCCCCATTGATTCCAGCGTTTCGGCCGATAAAAGTTCGGCCAGATCTGATGTCCGAGCGTGAGGCAAGGAGAACGCTGTGCCCATCGCCACCCGAAGGGATCGTCGCGCTAACGGGTCAGCGCTGGAGTGATCAGTGATCACAGCGTCAAAGGACAAAGCCGCTGCGTTGCGGATGATCGATCCGACATTGGCGGGATTATCCACTCCGTCGAGAATCACGATCCGTCGCGACCGCGCCAACAGGTCGATTGCGTGAGGTCGTGGCGGCCGCAGAAAGAGGGCCACGATCCGGTGGGGTACGCCGAGGCCGGTGATCATCCGACGCACGGTCTCATCCCCAGCGAAGACGTTGATCGGTCCGCCGGCCACCCGATCGCCATCGATCAGACGTTGAACGAGATCGGGTAAGCGTCCAGCATCAGCGAGGACGGCCACGGGACGACATCCGGCATCGAGGGCTCTTTCCACAACGAGATCACCTTCGGCGAGGAATCGTCCGGCCCCCGCGTCATCGCGGCGTTCGGCCCGATTAGAAAGGGCGCGTTCGTTGAGTCGGAACTCAGCAAGGGCTGGATCCTCAAGGGAGGTAACCGGGATGATCACAGCTTGCATCAGTAGTAGTACGGATACGGAGACCAATCGGGGGTCCGCTTCTCCAAGAAGGAGTCACGTCCCTCTGCGGCCTCATCGGTCATGTAGGCCAACCGGGTGGATTCCCCAGCGAAGATCTGCTGGCCGACGAGGCCGTCATCAATCAGGTTGAAGGAGTACTTCAGCATTCGCTGCGCTGTTGGAGACTTGGCGTTGATCTCCCGGGCCCACTCCAAGGCGGTGGCCTCAAGATCGGCATGATCGACCACGGCGTTGACCATCCCCATCTGATGGGCATCTTCAGCGGTGTATTCACGACCGAGGAAGAAGATTTCTCGGGCAAACTTCTGACCCACCTGTCGAGCGAGATAGGCCGATCCAAACCCGCCATCAAAACTGGCCACATCGGCATCAGTCTGTTTAAACCGGGCATGTTCACGGCTGGCGAGGGTGAGATCGGCTACCACATGCAAGCTGTGGCCACCGCCTGCGGCCCAGCCCGGCACCACACAGATCACCACTTTGGGCATGAAACGGATCAGGCGCTGCACCTCGAGGATGTGGAGTCGGCCGGCCCGACCAGCATCGATGGTGTCAGCGGTTTCGCCTTCGGCGTACTTGTAGCCCTCACGACCCCGGATTCGTTGGTCCCCGCCGGAACAAAAGGCCCAACCGCCATCGCGGGGGGACGGGCCGTTACCTGTGAGGAGTACACATCCAACATCGGTGGACATCCGGGCGTGGTCCATGGCCTGGTAGAGCTCATCCACGGTGTGGGGCCGGAACGCATTGCGGATCTCTGGGCGATTGAACGCGATCCGGACGGCACCGGTGTCATTGGCCCGGTGATAGGTGATGTCGGTGAATGCGAAGCCGGGCACCTCATGCCAGGCGGTGGGGTCGAAGATCTCAGAGACCGAAGATGTCATGGTCCCCATGTTGTCGGATCATGTCACCTGATCAGCGGATCGGGGGTTGAATTCACACGGCGGCCCCAGATGTGGTCTGATCTGGGCGTGAGCATGATATCGATCGATGGGGTAGAGGGTCTGGGGGAGATTGTCCCGGGCGATGATCTAGCGGCGCAGATCGCTGATCTGTATCCGCTTGTGGACGGTGACATCGTGGTGGTGACCTCCAAGATCGTTTCCAAGGCGGAGAGTTGTCAGGTGGAACTCGCCGATGTGATCCCGAGCGAGTTCGCAACGACGTGGGCGGCCCAATGGGAAAAAGACCCGCGAGTGGTGGAAGTGGTGCTGCGCGAATCGCGCCGCATCGTGCGCCAGATCGGACCGGTACTGATCACTGAAACCCATCACGGTTTTGTGTGCGCAAACTCCGGGGTGGATCAATCCTCGAGCGGTGCGAAGGATCGGGCGTTGGTGTTGCCGAAGGATGCTGATGCGTCGGCCCGTCTTATCAGGTCCGGGTTTGAGGCCCGGGGGCTCAATATCGCAGTGGTGATCTCCGACACGTTCGGCAGGCCATGGCGTGAAGGTCAGACCGATATTGCAATCGGAGTGGCAGGGATTCACCCGATGCGCAGTTACATCGGTGAGGTAGATCCACACGGCCACGAGTTCCGGGTCCAAGAACTGTGCGTGGTCGATGAGCTCGCCGCAGCGGCTGAACTTGTCAAAGGCAACACTTCACGGATTCCGGTGGCGGTCATCAGAGGGTACGAATGGACGGCTGACGACGCGGCGTCAATGGCCCCTGTGTTACGAGATACGTCCCGCGATCTGTTCAGATGAAGACATGAGCTCTACACCGCGCCTGCCTGTTCGTTCCGTGGGGGAAGATCCTCGCCTCACCGAGATCTTTGCTCGAGGTCTCGAAGGTCCAGAAGGTGGGATTCTGAACATCTTCGGCACCCTCGCTCACCACCCCGATCTCCTGCGTCGCTGGCTGGTGTTCGCAGCCCATGTGATGTCCAAGAACACGCTGTCGGCCCGGGATCGTGAACTGCTGATCCTGCGCACCGGATGGAACTGTGCGAGTAAGTACGAGTGGGGGCAGCACGTTGTGATCGCTCTGGAATGCGGGATCACTGAAGCCGAGATCGAACAGGTCACCCGCGGTCCAGAGGCCAGCGAATGGAACGCTGAGGATCGCGATCTGTTGATCGCCGCCGATGAACTCCATCAGAGGTATCGGTTAAGTGATGACATCTGGGCCAAGCTCAGTGCCCGCTATTCCACAGAACAGATGCTCGATCTCGTGGCCACAGTCGGGAACTATCACCTCGTGGCCATGTTTTTGAACACCACAGGGGTGGCGCTCGATGCCGGTGTACCCGACTGGGAGATGCCTGTGTGAGAGCCGATCTCGAGCGCTTGACGCGACCGGTCCGTCGGGCCTGGTGGCGGTGGGCGCGGGGGATGCGGTCAGCGGACCAGCACGGGATCAGCGCCGAACAGGTGGGGATCCTCGAGCGCGAATGGCACCTGTGGCCACAGTTGGCGGCGCCAGAACGCGACCGGATACAACGTCTGATCGGGTTGTTTCTCGCCACGATGGGCTGGGAGGGCGCGCAGGGTTTTGAGGTCACCGAAGAGATGCGGGTACTCGTGGCCGCCCAAGCCTGTCTTTTGTTGCTCGGACTGGAGATCGATGAGTATCCGGCTACCGATTCGGTGATTGTGCATCCCGGAACGGTGCGTCTACGCGGGGAACATCACCTCGGCGGCGGTCTGCGCTCAAGTGGAGTGATGGCGGTGGACGGCCAAGCTCACTACCGGGGACCGGTGTTGTTGTCATGGTCAGCAGTGCGCGCCGAGATGAATGCCCCGGAACGGGGTCGCAATGTGGTGTTTCACGAGTTCGCTCATCAACTCGACATGATCGATGGATCAGTAGATGGCACCCCGCCCTTTGACGATGATGCGGATCGTAGGCGGTGGATGGAGGTGTGCACCACGGCCTTTGAGGCGCCACCGGAGGTACTGCGGGATTACGCATTCACAAACCCGGCTGAGTTCTTCTCGGTAGCCACCGAGACGTTCTTTTGTCAGCCGGTTCAACTCAAAGAGGCCGAACCTGTCCTCTACGGCGAGTTTGTGCAGTATTACGGTCAGGACCCTGCGGCACGGGCACAACCACGGGAACAACCACGGGAATGAAATGAACCTGAGACCCTTAGGGTTGGTTACATAAGGCGAAACGAACGGAGCACACAATGAGCGATATGCGGATTGACATCGGAATCGATGAGGCTGACCGACTCGAAATCGCTGAAGGCCTGTCCCGACTGCTTGCTGACTCCTACTCGCTATATCTGAAGACCCACAACTACCACTGGAACGTCACCGGTCCGATGTTTCAGACATTGCACTTGATGTTTGAGACTCAATACAACGAACTCGCGTTGGCGGTGGACCTCATCGCTGAGCGGATCCGAGCCCTCGGTGCTTTCGCCCCCGGCTCCTACAGCGAGTTTGGTGCGCTGTCCTCGATCCCAGAAGACGAGGATCGCCCGAACGCCTCAGAGATGATCAAGCGTCTTGTGAAGGGACAAGAATCGGTAGCTCGCACCGCACGATCCATCTATCCGGTAGTGGAGCGAGCCAATGACGAACCGACAGCAGACCTGTTGACTCAGCGTCTGCAGGTCCACGAGAAGACGGCCTGGATGCTGCGCAGCCTCCTTGACGCCTGAGCCGGAGGACACAGACCGGTGCGCATTCAGGAAATCGATTTCCTCGACCTTTTCAATCTGGAACCTCATGGCCCCGACACCTTCGTTGGGGTTGCGGTCAGTTACCCCTGGGCCACTCGCCTCTATGGGGGCCAAGTGGTAGCTCAGAGTTTGAGAGCAGCCACACTCACGGTGCCCGAGGATCGGCCGGTGCATTCCCTCCACGCGTATTTCATCCGGCCCGGGACATCGGAGGAACCGATTCGTTTTGAGGTGGAGCGCCTGCGCGATGGCAAATCCTTTAGCACCCGCCAGGTGGTGGCCCGTCAATCCACGGGTGCGATCTTGAACCTGTCGGTCTCATTCCATCAGCCAGAAGAAGAGGCCGATGTCGCGGCCCCCGGGTTCCAGATGGACATGCCCGGACCTGATGATCCAATGATGGTGGATCAAAGTTGGGGCAAGTTGCTCATGCGGCGGTCCGCTCCGGCGGATTCAGATCTGAGCGGGCACTGGCTGCGCTTAGCCGCAGATGTGGGTGAGGATCAGACCATGCAGGCCTGCGCACTGGCGTTTATGTCCGATGCGGCTCCCTCGCGGGCGGCCCGGATTCTCCATCCCGAACTCGCGGGGGATCGCAGCGACTTTGGCCGGTTCCAAGGGGCGAGCCTCGACCACGCCGTGTGGTTCCATCGGCCAATCCGCGTGGAGGAATGGCACTGGTTTGAGATGCGCTCACACGGCCTGTACGGGGGCCGGGGCATTGCCACCGGAGACGCGTTCAGTGCAGACGGCACGCATGTGGCCACCGTGGCCCAACAGGTGCTGTTGCGTTACAACCTGCACTAATCAGGCGTGATCAGCCAGGTTGTGACGGATCCTTTGGATCTGTCTGGCCAGTGGCCTCGCCCTCTTTGAGACCCTCACGGAACTCTTTTTGGGCCTGGCCAAGCGAACGGGCCAGTTTGGGGAGTTTGGAGCCACCAAACAGCAGCAGGATGATTGCCAGAACAATGATGAGTTGCGGACCTTGGATCATGGTCACCTCTTCGGGGTCGTTGTGGCTTCAGTGTAGCGAGGCTCGGTGATGTACTCACGAAGATCGGGGTCATGAGTCATTTGCCAGTAGTCCACGAGTCGGAACGGCATGAGCGCAGTGATTCTTCCGTGGCGGTTCCGATACCAGTTGGTCATCCCCGGATGGGTCCAAATCAACTCGGCATGTTCGGCGTCTACCTCAGCCACGAACTGGTCATGCACCTCTGTTCGGACTTCCACCGAGCCGAGGTCGCGGGCGCTCATCTCGATCAGCATGGCGGTGATGTACCGGGCTTGGCATTCGGCTTGGAACATCGCTGACCCCCCATGACCGAGACCGGTGTTCGGTCCAGCCATCACAAACAGATTGGGGAAGCCCGGCACTGTGATCCCGAGGTGAGCTGTTGGATTGTCCTCGGCCCAGGCCTCAGCGAGCACCGCACCGTCACGACCTCGGACATCGAGGCGGGCGGTCAACTGTGTGGTCTCAAATCCGGTTGCGATGATGATCACATCAGCGGCGCGCGAGCGTCCATCGCTGGTGACGACACCGGTGGCGTCCACGGTGCGGACCGGGTCGGTAACGAGATGCACGTTGTCGCGCCTGAGGGTGGCGAACCACCCGTTATCGAGCAAGATCCGCTTCCCATAGGGGGGATAGTCCGGGATGCAGACTTCGAGAAGATCGGGGCGATCACCGAGTTGGTCGACGATGTAATCGGCCATCTCTTGGCGATGGCGATCGTTGATCCGGTTCATCGCCCGCTCGGGGTGGGGCCATTCGGGGTCACGGCGCAAGAACGGCAACAACCCGTCGCCGTAGCGCCACAGCATCGTGAACCGGAACCACTCCACATAGAAGGGCAGAT
Organism: Ilumatobacteraceae bacterium; assembly: GCA_018401375.1. Taxonomy (GTDB): domain Bacteria; phylum Actinomycetota; class Acidimicrobiia; order Acidimicrobiales; family Ilumatobacteraceae; genus M30B72. Next base: position 78,202 of record JAGYKR010000008.1, read on the forward strand.
GGGTGAGCAGCCATTGGGACCCTTCGGGGATCTGATCCCGATAGCCCTCAATCGGTCGGGCCCACTGCGGAGACCGCTGGTAGATGGTGACCGAGTTTGCCTCCGGGGCGATAGCTGGTACCAGCTGCATCGAGGTGGCTCCGGTCCCGATCACGGCCACATCCTGGCCGGTGAGATCCACCCCGTCGGGCCAGCGAGCCGAATGGAACAAGGTGCCCTCGAAATCACCGAGGCCCGGAATGTCGGGCCATCGGGGCACGTTCAAAATCCCGAGTGCGCTGACGACCACCGGGGCTGAGGTGTGATGGGTCCTGCCGGCGGTGTCCCGTAGGGTCAGTAACCAGTCCTGGGTGTCGGCCTGCCAGTGGGCAGCGACGACTTCGGTCTCAAACTGCACATGGGGTCGCACCCCGAAGGTGTCGGCGCTGTCGGTGAGGTAGTTCTGGATCTCATCGCGCAAAGAGAAGTATCGGCTCCATTGGTGGCGGGGCCCAAAGGAAAAGGAGTAGGCGTGGTTGGGTGTGTCCACCCCGCAACCGGGATAACGGTTATCCCACCAGGTGCCGCCAACCTCGGGGTTCTTTTCGTAGATCCGATACTCAATCCCGAGCCGGCCGAGCTGCGCCCCGAGTGCGATCCCACTGACCCCGGCCCCGATGATCGCCACCGTCATCTTCGGGGCGGCGGCCCCAGCGGGTGGCTCGAGGCCAGCGTCACGCGATATGAAGCCCATGTCCTCGCGCATCATCCCGACATATTCCGGTGGCACCACCTCACCGAGGCAGACGTTCATCATCTCTTGCATCAGGTCTGGTTCCGGGCATGTGATGACCGGGGTCGTAACGGCCGGATCGGTGAGGCCGGCGATCAGGAGTTCGGCTACTGCCGAGCGAATCTCGGCGGCTACCTCGGGGGGTAAACCGGCGCCCGGATCAGCAACGAGGCGCACATCACGGCGTGGCGTAAATGGTGGCTCCAGCCATTTGTGATCGCCGGTGAGATGGACCAAACACATGAGCATGATCCGCAGGTCCCCCTCGGCCACCAGAGAGCGGATCTGATCAGTTGTCACGGGGGGTGAACCAGCCATGGCTCAAGTGAACTCTGCGGCCGTTGCTTCCCACGAATCAAGCGCCACCATCTGTAGCAGTGGGGCACCCTCATCCATGGCCGCTGCGAGGTCCACCTCGGCGGTGATCCGCCACTCCTGATCACCATCGGGATCGCTGAGTTGTTGGGTGATCACCCAACGGGTGGGTTCCTCTGTCAGCTGGAACCATTGGCCAGATCGGGCATCGGCGTCGATAGCGATTGAGCCGTACCGTTGCCAGTACGGGGTCATTGCTGCGATGAGAGCCTCCACTGTCCAGCCGCAGCGTTGGGCGAGGGTCTCGTGGTTCATTGCGGCGAGTAGCTCCACCCAACCGAACACCGCCGTGCGGACCGTGGTCTTCCACGAGGCGGGTGGACCGGCCGGTGTGATGGCCAAAGCCTCTGGGGCCTGATGGTCTCGGACCTCGCCGCCTGACAGCAGAGTCCACTCGTCGAGCAGGCTGGCATCGGTGGCTCGGATCAACGCTGTCAGCCAGTCGATCACATCTTCGAGTCCGGGGGTGAACGCCTCCTCGGGGAGGCCCCGGTCGAGCGCCCGCCACGCATCGGTGAGATAGCGCAGCATCAGACCTTCGGAACGTTCGAGGCGGTAGCGGCGCACGATGGTGGAAAAGGTGTCGCCCGACTCGATCATCTCCCGCAACACCGACTTGGGGGAGGGGGCCGTGAAGACCCAGGGGTGGTGCGCTTGGTAGGTCTCGAAGCAGGATCCGATCAGATCCGCCAACGGCATCGGCCAGGACACCTTCTCGATGCGCTCCACCCGCTCTTCGTAGGGCACGCCCTCGGCTTTCATCTGGGCGATCGCCGCGGCCCGAGCGGCATCGCGTTGGGCCATCAGAATCTGGCGCGGGTCCTCGATGGTGGACTCGATCACACTCACCACATCGAGCACGTACTGGGGATCATCGCGGTCCAAAGTGGCGACCACCTCAATCCCGAAGGCCGTGAGCGGGGAGGACAACCGCAGCATTTCGCGGTCCTCGGTCCCTTGGAGCACTGATCCGATCCGCACTGATACGCAACGGCCTTCAGCATCTCGGATCCGTTCGGCCACACCTGCAGCTTCAAGGCTGCGGTAGATCGCAATCGCTCGGCGGCGGTGTTGGCGTTGACGCGGTGCGCTGTCGTGATTGGTGGCGAGGAGATGTTTGAGGTCGCGTGGGCCGTTGGGCCGCGCCAGCACGGTGGCCACCAGATCGGGAGTGACGCTAAAACGCGAGACGAGGGGCTCAGGGCTCGCTGCCACGAGACGGTCCATAGTCGCTTCGTCATAGTGGACGAAACGTTCGGGGGCTTTGGCGCGGACCGCTTTGCGGCGGGCCTTCGGGTCATCGCCGGCACGTGACAGAGCCTTCGCGTTCTCGATCACATGGTCGGGGGCTTGGACCCAGATATGACCGTCAGGATCAAAGCCTGGCCGCCCGGCCCGCCCTGCTAACTGGTGGAACTCGCGAGCAGAGAACACCCGCACCTTGACCCCGTCATATTTCGTGAGTGCGGTCATGACCACGGTGCGGATCGGGATGTTGACCCCCACCCCGAGGGTGTCGGTGCCACAGATCACCGGGAGCAGGCCATCGCCGGCGAGGCGTTCTACGAGGCGGCGGTAGCGGGGCAGCATCCCGGCGTGATGGATCCCCACCCCGTTGCGCAGCAAACGGGCGAGGGTGACCCCGAAGCCATGGGTTAACTTCACCCCCGCGAGGGCTGCTGCGATCGCTTCGCGTTGAGGGCGGGTGGTGAGGGGTAATGAGACCAGAGCCTGGCCGCGTTCGATCGCTGCAGCCTGGGTGGCGTGCACCACGTAGACCGGGCTGAGACCATCGCCCACGGCATCGGTAACCGAGTCCGCAACCGAGGTCATCCGCCATTGGTGATGGAGCGGTGTTGGCCGTGTCACCGAGGTGACGGTCACGACATTGCGACCGCTGCGCTCGGTGAGATCAGTGGTGATCGCCGTCATGTCCCCGAGGGTGGCCGATGCCAAGAGGAACTGACAGCTCGTCATCTCCAGCAGCGGGATCTGCCAGGCCCAGCCACGATCCGGTTCCCCGTAATAATGGAACTCGTCGAGACAGGCGAACCCGAACTTGCTGTCGGCTCCGGTAGCGAGAGCGGAGACTGCCAGCACCTCAGCGGTGCAGACAAGTACCGCAGCATCGGGATTGATCGTCGCATCCCCGGTGGCGAGCCCCACCTGATCGGCGCCGAGCAGATTCACGAGATCAAAGAACTTCTCCGCCACGAGCGCTTTGATCGGAGCCGTCCACACCGCCCGTTCCCCACGATTAAGGGCCAGCAGGATGCCGGCCGTGGCCACCAAACTTTTGCCTGACCCGGTGGGGGTGGCGAGCACCACGTGATCTTCAGAGGCCAACGCGTAGGCAGCCTCGGTCTGATGTGGATACAAGTCGCGTTCGCTGCTAGCCGCCCAGGTCTCGAAGGCATCGAGGACCTCGATCGGATCTGACCCGGTCGGAGGGATCAGATCAGACAGTTGCATCGGGGAGCGATATCCGGTCGGTCATGATCAATGCGCCAATCAGTGACACACGAGTGCCACCCCGCCGCCAAAGGAACATGGCGGCAAAGTCCGATGGGGGCGCGAGACCCTCACCGAGGATCGTAAACATCACTTAGATCCCGGTCAGCATGCCGACGGTCATCATTGTGCCGTTCATCCCGCGGGCCACGCTGAGATCACGGGAGTCAACGCTGCGGCCACAGCGGTGGAATAAGATGTGATGAAACGCCCATCGCCACACCCGATAAGGACCATACCGAGGACCTACCAGTAGACCGAGATTGACGTTTTGGGCGGCAAACACCCATGAAATCATCGACAAGGTCATCAACAGGGATCCGGCCATCAGCATTCGACGTTCCCCGCCACTCGGAGGAGCCGTCCTATTCACGGGGAGAAGATGCTGAACGCCTGGGCCGGAATAACAACACGAGTGCAAACCGCTGCCACTGAGTAGCCGAAGAAACTCGTTCAAAAAGATCGGGGCAATCAAAAAAGCCACCCATGTAGGCGAACTGATTGAGCGGATGGTTGAGGAGCGGTCCGGTAGTTGCGGCGCCGGAAATAGGGCGAGGCGCATCGGTTCTTCCACGGTCAGTTCCACCTGATGAACACTGCGAGGCCGATCACACCAGGCCGAGCAGAGCGAAAGCCCACGGGTCGTAAGTGAAACTGCTGCGGCCACTGCGCTCGAGCCACAGCAGGAATGACAAGGTGGCAACCGCCAGGCTGGCAGCCCCTTCGATAATCGATCGGCACCGTTAGTGCGGGGCCCGCACACGGGAGCGGTTCGCTACCAAGGGACAAGCCGATCAATGGAAAAGCGGGAACAGCACGGCGAACACCGGATCGCCAGCCGAAGGCTTCGATCAGTGGGCCGCCAACGATGAGACCGAGCACTGGGGCGCCAGTCACCGTCATTTGGAACCAGCCCATTAAGCCTTCGAACGCTGCTCGAGCGGGTAAGCGGCCATGATCAAAGCGGTGCCGTTAGCATAGTGGCGGAGATCCCGAGACCACCTCAGCATCCGTGCCGCCACGAAGGTGACCGCCGTCGGGGCGAACAAGCATAACAAGGTGCCGAGGCTGAGGATGCTGGCCCGGTGAGAAAGAGTCGGCGGTGGCCGTAGGTGTCGCCGAGACGACCCATAATTTGTGTGGTCGCCGCCATCACCATAACAGTCCAGCACCGCCCACTGAGAAAGGCTGCAGATGTGCGCAGGCCATCGCTAATGGGCAGTGAGGCCGAGGACGATGGTCATTGAGGAGGAGAACACCACTGCGGACAGGATGGTCATCAACAAACGGCGTGGATAGCGATCGATCCGCTATCGGTACGTCCTCGATGCTGTCGATCGCCACGCCACCGCACCCTAGGTGCTGGCAGAGAACGATCTGTAGTTCAGAAACTGATGATCACTGAGGCCCCCGAGAGCGAGGCCGCCAGGGATCAAAGCCCATGAAGCCAATCCAAGAAGCAGAGGCCGACCGCCGAGGTGGGCGAAGACGTCGGATCGAAACACCAGCCCCAAGTCCGAACAGACCGGCGGTCAAAGCGACGCGTTCTACAGATGCGATCAGATCCAACATGGACCCTGTGAGGAGACCACTGGCACGCAGTGCGATCATTCCGAGAAATCCGGCGACAAAAAGTGGAATCAACGTAGGGGCCGGACCTGATTTTTGCGAACCAGATTCCTGTGGGTCTGATTTTCGAGATCTGACCCACAGGCCGATCCCCGCCACAATCGGGGCCAACATCATCACCCGGGTGAGTTTGACCAATGTCGCAGTAGCTAGGGAGTCTTCGCTGAATGCTGCGGCGGTCGCCGTTACCTGACCGACATCATGAACCCCCGCACCGGCGAAGACTCCGAACTGTTCCACTGGCATCTGCAAGAAATGTCCGATCGCGGGCAGAACGAAGATTGATGCGGTTCCACAGAGCGTGATCAACCCAACGGCGTACGCAGTCTCGTCTTCACTAGTGCCGGCCACCGGGGCAACTGCTGCGACCGCTGACGCTCCGCAGATTGAGAATCCGCTCGCAGTGAGCAGACCAAGACCCGGTGAGAGCCCAAGTGCCCGTGCGAGAATCTGCACCCCAAAGAAAGAGATCGTGACCACTGCGATCATCACGATCGCTCCGGTCAGGCCGAGTTCACGGATCTGATCCAGGCTGATCCGGGCTCCGAGCAACACGACTCCAAGTCGAAGTAAACGACGCGCCGCAAATCGGGTGGCGGGTTGCAGGGCGGTCACGATCTGAGTGCCCGATCCGAACAGTGGTGCCAGATTCGCGATCCCGACACCGAGCAACAGGCCAGCAACTAGTGAGGACAGACCGATGGCTGTGCTGATCAGCAATGCGATCGCAACCGCTCCAGCAACACCGAGATACGAAACCGCTGGAAACTTCACGGGGAGGTGGTGACGGCCTGCACCACTTCGGTCCGTAAGAGATCGAGTCCGATCGGACCGAGGTTCAATGCCGCCGTGTGGAAGGTTTTCAGATCAAACGCTGGACCCAGAGCACCACGAGCTTCATCGCGAGCCGCTAACCATTGCCGTTCACCGAGTTTGTAGCTCGGTGCTTGGCCTGCCCATCCGAAGTAGCGGGTGATCTCTGAGGTCATCTCGGCTTCTGATTCACCGGTGAGATAGCGCGCCATCTCAAAGGCATTCTCAAAGGTCCATTCGGCTCCAGGATGTAACGGGGCGTCATCGGGAATCGGCAGGCCGCAGTGGATTCCGATGTCAATCACAACGCGCACCGCTCGCAGTTGAGCAGCAGCCAAATACCCGAGCACGGCTTCTGGGCGTTCCAGCAGACCGAGTTCGGCGCATAGCCGTTCGGCGTAGAGAGCCCAGCCCTCACCGTGACCAGAGATCCAGCCCAACACTTTTTGGAAGCGACTCACCGGGGCGCCACCGAGCACCACTTGGGCGATCTGTAGATGGTGGCCGGGCACCGCTTCGTGGTTAGCGGTGGTGACCTGGTTCCACAGCGGGTACCGCCCATCGCCGAGATTTGGTTGCCAGTAAATGCCACCCCGGCTGCCGTCCTCGCTCGGGCCGGTGTAGTGCGCTGCGGTAGAGCCTCCACCGGGTGCAGCCCGGACCTCGCAGCGACGCAGGGCGGGGGGAAGATCAAACTGATCTCGGCCAAAGGTGGAGATCATCGCATCCACATGGCCTTGGGCCCAGTCCACAAACGCGTCGAGCCCATGGACAGCAAAGTCGCTGTCTCGTTCCACATGCTCGAGTACTTCAGCGAGGCTGGCCCCAGGAAGAATCTGCTGGCCGACCTCGGTCATTTCGGCTCGGATCCGATGGATCTCTGACCATCCCCACGCGTAGGAATCCTCGGGCTCTGGATCGGCCCCGAGGAACTGGCGTTGAGCGAGCCGATATCGATCCCGACCTACGCCGTCGCTGAGACGAGCGGAGGGTGCATAGGTGGATTCCAGCCAGTCTCCGAATCCGAGGTATGCCGCTCGGGCGGATGCCGCCGCACGTCCAAGATGTTCACCGAGGCTTGGATCATTGGTAAAGGGAGCCACGAGATCGGGGAGGAACCCACTGCGCTGCCGGGTCTGTTCGATGCAAGCGGTGACATTTGGATTGCAGCGGTGTCGCCGGCGCACGCAGGCCCTCGGCCAAACAGTCGCGGATCCCGTCCACCACCCAGTCGGGAAGAGCTTGCAAACGCTCCAAAAGGGCGGTCCGCCCTCCCAGCGGTGGAGGTGTCGGCTTTGAGCTGAACACCTCAAGGATTCCCTGCAGAGAGGTGAGGCAATGTTATTGAGGTCACCGACGCCAGTGCCCGGAGGCGTGCAGATCTCGTTCCACCTGCAGACGTTCGCCCGATACTAAGCGGGCCACCCGATCCTCGGGATTGCCCGAGTCGGGTGGTGCGGCGGAATCCGCTCAGCGTTTGTTGATTCCGGTCGGTCCAGTTCGTCATGCCAGTTGGGGAGCAAGGTGGAAGCGATCCTCACTATCCATCGATGCCGGCGAAGGTCGCACCGAAGTGGATCATGGGCGGCATAGAAGCTCCACATGGCGATCGGCTAACTCAAAGATCTCAGAACTCATGGCGGGCTCCAGTGCCTAGCTTGGTGATTACTCGTTGATCAACTCAGAGCCACGATCGCTTCATGTTCCAATGTCGCAACCAACATCTGGTCAGTTGATCCGTGGTGAGCGCTGTCAGCGATGCGGATCTCGACATCCAGAATGGCGCGTTCACCGTGAGCCTCAAATCGCCGAACTACTCGGGACCGCACCTGCGCCACGGAACCAACCGGTGCCAGATTGTGATGGCGCACGATGCTGCGTGTGTGGATCCAACTGCCTCGAGCTACCTGGGTGTGAACCACCTGATTGGCGATCGCCGTCCATACCGCCGGATGAACGATCTCATGATCTCGATACAGCGAGAACGGATCTCCCGCTCGCTCGGCATAATCCGATCCCCATTCCCCGTCGAGGGTGATCTCGATATCGCTGAGCACCTCGCCAGGGCGCAGATCAGGTGCAGCCTCAGCGCGGGCAACGGCAGTGAAAATGGCCCGCGGTTGTTCGGGCTCACTGGTGATCGCATGGATCTCCACATCACCGGAATCACGTAGTTGAGGTGTGCAGGCGAGCAGGTCACCATCAAATACGGGTCTGCGGAACCGCACCTCGCCACCACCAGAGCGCACCCAGTCCAATCCCCAAGCGGCGGCGACGGGATGCGTGAGATAGGCGTAGGTGGTCACTCCGGCGACGAGAGCGCGCGGGAAGCCGGCCGCTTGCGCTCCCGCATCGGTGTGGATGGGGTTCCGAGCGTGCTCGGGAAGGTTCTGTGCGGTGACTGTCCAACGCTCGGGGTTCATGCAGTTTCCTCCAGGCTTCGATACACCGCTGCGAGGGCGCTGACGGCCCGAGTGTCGTCCACGGTGTTATTGGGCGTTGTGTTGTCTTCCATCCGGTTCACTACATACCCGAAACTCATCCGCGCGTCGCAGTCGATCAGTCCCAGCGATCCGCCCCGACCGAACCAATAACAACTGCGCGGGTGAGGGCTGAGTGGCATCTCCGGGCTGATCAGGCCGAACCCGAGTCCGTGGCGGATCACTCGACCAAGCACGAGATCCATCCCGTAGGTCTGCTCGGTGAAGATGGCCTCGCAGGCGGCTTCAGACAAAATCCTCACCCCATCCACAGTGCCCCCATTGGCCACCATCGCATGGATTCGGGCGATCGATCGAGCATTGCCGTGGCCGTTGGAGGATGGCACCTCGGCCCGTCGCCATTCGTGGGTGTTGGCGATCAGCGCAGATCGGCGTGGGTAGGCGGCGGAGCGAGCGGCGATCGTGTCCATTGCGCCCTCGGGGATGTCGATCTCACCGGCATCAGCCACCACATAGGCGATGCGTTCATCAAATTCGGGTCCGATGCCAATGTGAAAGTCGGCCTTGAGTGGGCCGGCGATTTCGCGGGTGAAGAACTCACCCACAGTGGTCCCGGTGATCCGGCGAATCACCTCACCGAGCAAATAGCCCTGGGTCAAAATGTGGTAGCCGGACCTCGTGCCTGGTTCCCACCACGGGGCCTGCGCAGCCAACAGCGAGGTCATCTTGTCCCAGTCCCACATATCTGCTGCCACCACCGGGTGCTCAAATCCACTGAGGCCAGCGGCGTGGCTGAGCACGTGGGCGGTGGTCACCGACTCTTTGCTGGTGGCAGCAAACTCGGGCCAATAGGTGGCGATCGGGGCATCGAGATCAAGGAGTCCGCGGTCGGCGAGAAGGTGACAACACAATGCCACCATGGACTTGGTGATCGACCAGGTGGTGATCACCGTGTCGCTCTGCCATGGGGCTAATGGTTGTGCAGTAGACGCTGTCGCATCGGTAGTCATCGATCCGGCCCACAGGTCCACCACCAACTCGCCGGCCACGGTGACGGCAACTGCGGATCCGATTTCGGTGCCAGAGCGGTGATTGAGTTCAAACGCGGCGCGTACGAACTCGTATTCGGGTGCGCAGAAACCGTTGATCTCGATCATTGAAGTGTTCATTGGTGGGCCCCTGTCATCTGATGCACAGTACCCAGACAGACATACTCGGATCGGTACGATCGGACATTGTGGCGGAGCGGGCACGGTTCTGATCGAGATGGTTCTGATCGATGAGCCACGCTGGTGGCATCGAGGCCGGCGCTGGTCGCACATGATCTCGGACACCGATTTTGACGAACTGCACGCATTTGCCGAACAGGCGGGAATCCCCCGACGAGGCTTCCACCGGGATCATTACGACATCCCTGAGGAGATGTTCGCCGAAATGTTGGCCCTCGGTGCCGAGGTAGCGCCGAGTACCACCCTGGTGCGAGCCCTGCGCTCGGCGGGTCTGCGTCGCACCCGCGACACCGAGATTGAGTGACCGGGCTGTCACAATCTCCGTTATGAGAGTTGACAAGATCTTTCATCGCGGCCAGTTCCACACCTTTGACCCAGCGCGGCCGCGGGCCACTGCGATGGCGGTGACAGCGGGTCGGATCGTGGCCATGGGCGATGAAGGTCTGCTCGACCTGCTGAGTGCCGACCACACGGTGGACCTCGGCGGACACACGGTGGTGCCGGGCTTTAATGACGCTCATAACCACATGGTGTTTTATGGGATGTCACTGGCTGATGTGGATATCTCCTCGCCGCCGATGCATTCGGTGGCTGACATCTGTGAGGCAGTGCGTAGGCGGGCCGCAGAAACCCCGCTGGGAGGCTGGGTCCTCGGTGCTGGATATGACCAGAACAAACTCGCCGAACGCCGCCACCCCACCGCACAGGAGCTCGACGCCGTGGCCCCGAACCATCGGGTCTGGCTACGCCACACCTCGGGGCATATGTGCACAGTGAACTCCATGGTGCTCGCAGAGATTGCATCCATGCCGGTGCCTTCGGGCGGGGAGTTAGCCATGGATGCTGACGGCAGACCGAACGGTCTCGTGCTTGAACAGGCCCAGTTAATGGTGCGCAGCCTCGTGTTTCCGGTGACTGTGGACCGGATGGTGGATGCGATCTCGCAGGCCAGTCAGCGTTACGTGTCAGAAGGTGTGACCTCTGCTACCGAGGCCGGTGTCGGCGGAGGCCTCGTGTCCCACAGCCCGCTGGAGATTCGCGCTTGGCAAGAGGCGCGCCGCCGCGGGATGCTCGATGTCAGGATCAACTTGCTGGTGGCTGTTGAAGCCCTCCGACACCTTGACCACGCCCACGATGAGGATGCCCCATTTGCCATTGAGGGTGGGATGAGTAGTGGATTTGGCGATGAATGGCTGCGGATAGGTGGGACCAAGATCTTTTCTGACGGCTCGTTGATCGGACGGACCTCGGCGATGTTTGAGCCCTTTGAGGGCGGAGGCGGAGCCGGCGAGTGCGGTTGCGGATTTTTCCAGACCGAACCCGAGGTGTTGCGCAGATTGATCCTTGACGCCCATCGCAGCGGCTGGCAGGTGTGCACCCATGCGATCGGTGACCGCGCTGTTGCCACGGTGCTCGACGCCTACGCCGATGCCCAGGCGGCCTTCCCTCGCTCCGATACCCGGCACCGGATTGAACACTGTGGGGTGATTGCAGAGGGGCTATTAGACAAGGTCAAAACACTCGGTGTGGTGCCGGTGCCGCAGGGAAGATTTATCAGTGAGATCGGTGATGGCATGAAAGCGGCCCTCGGACTGCATCGCACTCCTGATGCGTACCGACAGAAATCATTCCTGGATCGTCAGATCCCCTTGCCCGGATCTTCGGATCGTCCGGTGGTCAACGGTGCACCGTTATTGGGTATCCATGACATGGTCAACCAGCGCACCGCCTCAGGGGAGCCGTTTGTGCCGGCCGAGGCGCTGACCGTGGAGCAGGCGGTGTCCGCGTATACCGCAGGCTCGGCCTATGCGGCCCACGAAGAGGGGCGCAAAGGCCGACTGCGCGCCGGGATGCTTGCGGACTTCGTGGTGCTCGGGTCTGACATCTTCACCATTGATCGCGATGGGATCGGCGAGACCCGGGTGGAGGCAACGGTGGTGGGCGGTGAGATCGCCTATGACCGGATCGGAATTAGAAACGGCGGTCGTTCGTCTTCTTCTTCGGCGGGGCTTTAAACGGCGCCTCTACGAGCATTTCGAACTGCGCGTCATCGGGCTGGTTCGGAGCATTGAGGTTCTGGAGGAACTTCTTCAGCGCAGCGCGGGCCGGAGCGACATGCTCGCCCTTAATCCCGACTGAGCGGCTGAGCGCGTCTTTGGCCTTAGCGACGCGCTCTTTGCGTTGGGTCTTCTCCTCTTCGGAATAGACCTTGGCCACCTTATTGGCACGGGCTTCGGCACGGGCGAGGCGCTCGGCCTCCATTGCCTGAAGCGGGGTGAGATTCGGTGATGTGGCCACTGTTCATAATCCTTTGTGAAGACGGACCCTGAATCGTAGCGACCAGCGCCCAATCATGTGCGGTGTCGTTGCGATGGTTTCGTAGTTCGAGGGTGATTGATACCTGAGGCCGCTGGCTTCATGTTGCAGACGGAACCGCGAGCCCATCCGGGCATAAGGTCACTTGCCCGAGGGAAACCAATCCTTCAAAGTGGGTTGTGATCTAGTTGCGAAAATCCGGGTCGATACGCTCGGTTTACTTACCCGACTAGAGGCAGATCGAATTACGTCAGGATCGATGATGATGGGTATGAGCTCCAGCGATAAGTGGCAGGAGTGGGTTGAAGCCGGCTTACTGACCGGCGATCAGGTGACGGCGATCAGCGCTTACGAACGTGATCGAGGGTCCGAACACGGCCAGTCGATGCCAGCACGATCGGCGTTCTCCACGACTGTTCCCGAGGCGATTGGTTACCTCGGTGGACTTCTTGCGCTCGGTGGCCTGATCGCCTTGATTTCTCGGTTTTGGGAGAGCGTTAGCGCACCAGGCCGTCTCGGGATGACCGGAGGTGCAGCCATTGCTCTCGGGTTGGCGGGAGCGCTGATCGCTGAGGACCGCGCTGCAGCCTTCACCCGGTTGCGGGCCGTGTTGTGGACCTTGTCGGTGGTGGCAACCGGGATCACTGTCGGCATTGGGATGGACGAGTGGGTCACGTCTGCGAGGACCGAAACTGTCGTGCTCGCAGTGGCTGTGGCGGTCCTGATTCAAGCGGGCCTGATGTGGGCGGGTCGGCCTCGGCCTTTGCAACTGATCGCATTTCTTGCCGCGTGGCCGGTGGTGACGGGATCTGCGGTTGCGCACATCCCTGGCATTGTCGGTGAAGGTGCGGGTCGCGGGTTGACGGTGTGGGCCACAGGGGTTTTCGCTCTGTGGCTTGGCCTTTATCGGATCTCTGTTGATCGGATCTCTGTTGATCGCGTCTCTGTTGTGCGACTGGTGTGGGTGGTGATCGGCGCAGTGGCCGCACTGGTAGGCGCTGCCCTCGTGACCTCGCAGTACACCAACCTCGGCCTGCTCTTCACGTTGGTCACTGCGCTCGGCATTATGAGTCTGGCAGTGGTCCCGGGTCTGGTGGCCGGCTCTGATGAACGGCTCGCACTCGGGATCGTTGCAGGGGTGGTTACCTTCCAGACCGCTCCATTGACGATCGGCCGCTATGCCGCTGACGGCGGACTTGTCACAGGTCTCGTGGCGTGGGGAGTCGGCGGTCTAATTCTTGGCGCCGGGGTGCGCAAGATGTTGCGACTGCCAAGGGTGTTTGAGGTTTTCGGGGCCGTGGTAATGGTGATCGGGGCAGCGGTGATCTCGGTTCAGTTCACTGCGATTGCGATCTTGCTGGGTCTGGTGATTGCGGTGGGCTTGCTTGTGCTTGGGACGTTTCCCGATCGGGTGTTGGCCTCGGTGACCGGATCGGTAGGTCTCTTGATCAACGTTCCATGGGGAATCAGCCATTTCTTTCCCGGCGAGGGTCGGGTGCCTCTACTGATTCTTGTCACCGGATTGCTGATCTTGGGTCTCGCTGTGCTGCTGGCGAGGCGACTCGCAGGTCAGAATCCGGTGTCGACCCCGTAGTCGTCGGGGATCTCCTCGTAAGGCACACGCTCAATGATCTCGTCTATTCACTCGCGATACTTGGTGGAACTCAAGGGCGGGCAGTCCACATCAGAATCTGATTTGCGGTCCCGTGACGGTGCCACCGATCTGCGGTATCCGCTTTCGTTCCCGCTGTGCCCATCGATCGCCAAAGCAGCTCACGCCCAACATGTGGAATGCCTCGAAGTGTTGCAAGAATCAGGGCCAGAGGGGCAGGTCTGGAATCCAAGCGATGACGCCCACCACCTGGGCCGGTGAGACTGTGTTGAGATTGTGCATCGCCAATCCGGCCACGACTCCCGCCGACACAGCCGACATCCTTGTCACTCTGGCAGGCTGAACAGATGATTGAACGTCGTTTTGACATCACCACTGATGAGGGCGTGATGCCCACATTTATCGTGCACCCGAGCAATGAGGGGCCGCATCCGGTGGTGCTGTACTTGATGGATGCGCCGAGCATCCGGCCGGCTTTGCATGAGATGGCCTCACGCCTTGCATCAGCCGGGTACTACGTGATGATGCCGTACCTGTATTACCGGGGAGCGGAGTTTCGCGAATTCGGGATGAGCGATGAGGACATGCATCTGCGCCGCGAACTCATGGACACCGTCACCCCTACCAACATCATCGGCGACGCTGAAGCGCTGCTCGCTCATGCGGCCACCGATCCGGCGGCCCGACCGGGAGGGGTGGGGGCAGTCGGTTTTTGTATGAGTGGTGGTCTGGTCATCTCACTCGCTCGGGCGATGCCCGAACGTGTCGCTGCGGTGGCATCGATCCACGGGGCATGGATGGTGCGTGAGTCCGCTGACTCCCCGCACCTCGGGCTGGACTCGGTGCGAGCCGAGGTGTACATGGCTTGGGTGGATCCCGATGGCACGGCCCCACCCGAGCACATCCCGGTGATGACAGCGGCCCTGGAGGATGCCGGTGTGCGATTCACCCTCGATGTGATCACCGAGGCTGAGCACGGTTTTGCCCCCGCCGGACCTCGCTATGACCGGGCAGCCTCTGAATTGCATTGGGAACGGGTGCACTCGATGTTGCGCCGTAATCTGCGCAGCTGAACTGGCGCGGGCGCAAGTGGCCTGTGAGCCGTTCGGGTCGCGCAGGTAGGGCATAGGCAGTTGGGGCAAGATGTGGCGATGTCGGTACCACAACGCCTTTCGATCCTGACCCTCGGCGTGGCTGACCTCGCTGTCTCCACTTCGTTTTATGAGTCACTCGGGTGGCGGCGATCGGGATCATCCATGGACGCGATCACGATGTTCCAACTCGAAGGGTCGGTGCTCGCGCTGTACCAACGTGAGGCCTTAGCCGAGGACGCTCAGGTCCCTGCGGAAGGAACCGGATTTCGAGGCGTGACGATGGCATTGAACTGCGCCGATGCCACCGAAGTGGATGCAGTATTTGCCGAGTGGGTGGCGGCAGGTGCAATGCCGCAGGTGGAGCCGCACCGGGCATTTTGGGGTGGATATTCCTCATATGTGGCGGATCCGGACGGGCATCTGTGGGAGATCGCACACAATCCATACTCCGAGATCGGGCCGGATGGAAGACTCATTCTTCGACCACCGGTTGCCTAGTCTGCGCTGATGGTCCTGCCTTGGAGAAAGCCTCGTGCCAAAAAGGCTCCGGCCCAGAAGGCTCCGGCAAAGAAGGCTCCGGTCAAGAAGGCTCCGGTCAAGAAGGCTCCAGCAAAGAAAGCGCCGGCGAAAGTCAAGCCGACCGTCTCCACCCATCCACTGATGGCGCCGATCACCACTCTGCCTGAATGGGCCCACACACTGATGGGATCGGGCACTGAGATCATTGAGTTTCCCGAGACTGTCACCTGTCCGATGGTGGTGCAGATCTCCCATGATGGACCGGATCGCTTTCAGTTTCAGTTTCGTGATGCACACGCCGGTGATGAGGTGTTTGCGATCACGGGAACAGGCTCCTTCAACGGCCGGTATTCCCTGAACTTTTTGATGCGCGACGGTTTCCGGTACGTGACCGCTGATGCCAAGGGTTCGTGGATCTTGCACTTTGAACCCATATCGAAAATGCGAGTGTTGAAGCCTGAGATCGGCGCCACTATTGAGGGTGTGGGTTCTGATGTGATCCAGTTTCAGGCCGACACTCCGATGAGACTGGATCTTTCCGCGCCCCATTCCACCAGTACGGTTTTGCTCTTCGGTAACACTCGCGGTCACCGTCGCCGTTTGCTGTGGGGTGCCAACGGTTTTGAGGGGACGGTGTTGACCGAACCGCACACATTGGCCCTCGAAGTGGTGATGGGTAGGCCGTGGGAGACTGACGCCCGATGGACGATGACTATCGGGGAGATCTCCCGGCCGCAGACCTAATGCGTCATGTGGCTCAGCGATGATGCGTTGAGAAGTGTGTGTGGTTTGGTGCAGGAGGCAAGCGATTGAGGTCAAGCGGAGTGAGACGTAGGTTGTCGCTGGCATTCATTTTGCTGCTTGGACTACTGACGTTCGGTGTCTACCCTCCTTTCATTAGTCAGTTTGCAGATGATCAGAGCGTTCAGAAAGCGACTGCATCGACTTGGTTAGTTGATCGCATCGGGGAGATCGACCGCTATGCGACGGCGGCTAAGTTGTCGCAGCAGTTTTTCGCCGCTCCGGCCGAAGTCGTTTTTATCGCAAGCGGTGTGGGATTCGCCGACGCGCTTGCCGGTGGAGCAGCTGCAGGCCTCAACGAGGCCCCGCTCCTTTTGACTGCGCCGGATTATTTGCCTGCAGTAACTGAATCGGAACTTAAACGACTGCAGCCGCGGCGAGTGGTCCTCCTTGGAGGGGTCAATGCCGTATCCGCTGAGCTTGAGGTGAGGATTTCAGAGGCGAGTGGAGTTGATGTTGAACGGGTGGCCGGGCGGGACCGCTACTCAACTGCAGTTGAGCTGTCTCAACGGATGTTTCCGTTAGGCGCGCAGACCGTATATCTGGTCAGCGGTAACGGATTCGCTGATGGTCTTGCTAGTGGCCCTTGGGCTGCAGCAACTGCTGGGCCAGTGCTTTTAACGGCGGCATTTGGACTGCCGGAAGTTGTCAGTGCTGAAATTGAGAGACTTGGAGCCACATCGGTGGTGGTAGTTGGAGGTTCTCAGGCGGTATCTGACCAGACCATGCACGCGTTGCAAGGTCCGAGCCGTCATGTGGTGCGCCGCTCTGGCATCGACCGCCATTCCACTTCGGTGGCCATTTCCCGGGAGTCTTTCACTTCGGCGGATGTAGCCATAGTGGTGACCGGAGGCAACTTCCCGGATGCATTGGCGGCCGGCTCACTGGCACGCAGGCTGGACGGGCCTTTGCTGCTGACGCGAGCGGAATGTCTTCCTATGGCTGTCGCGGATGAACTGCTTCGGTTGAAGGTCTCGAGGGTCGTAGTAGTGGGTGGCACCACAGCAGTTACTGCGGCTGCTGCGGCTGGCAAGAGGTGCACCTCTGGCGACAGTCCGACACAGCGACCTGGACCTTTCCAATCAGTGAGTCCTTCGAGTATCGATAATTGCAAAGTGCCTGATCAGCGATTGGTGCGGCACCAACCCAACAATGTTGGGTTCCCGCTGGCGGGAAACCTAAGTATCCCCTCCGATGGGACTGCAAACATCATCTTTATTCCGGCTCAATTTTCAGATGCGGTTGGTGAACCTGACCCGATGGGCGAGTTCGGACCTCAACTGCAAAAGATCACTGAGTGGAGCGAAAGGATGTCGGGAGGTCGATTCCGATATGAGTTTCAAAAACCCACAGATTGGGTGACCGTTCCAGTGAAATCGGCGGATTTTCCTGTTGGGTGGGCGATGCAAAACGGTCCCCAAGTTGATCTTGAGACTCAAATTCGGTTGGCTGAAGCCATCGTGTCCGCTGCAGGAAACCAGTTTGACTATGCGGGGGCTGACGGCATTATCTTCCACTTTCCATCTTCCATCAAGGGCCTCGAGCGGGATCTCGGCGGCAGAGGGATTCATCTCAACACTCCCGGTGGTCGCTTTCCCTATTTCTTCTGGGGAGGTGGCCAATACCATCACGAGACGACGCATAACAGCCCGCACTATCAGCCGCTGACAGCCTCGATTAAGAGGAGCAAATTCTGGGCCTTTTGGATTCACGAGATGCTTCACTCCCAAGGGCTTGCATTGCATGCGCCGGGTAACGGATTCGCAGTAGGGCTTGGCCAAGATCAATATGGGCCGTCATTGGTTATCGGCGCATGGGAACAGTTTCTGCTCGGGTGGCTTACCGACAGTCAGGTTTTCTGTGCAACCAGGGAGGACTTGGGCGAGTCCGATGTGATTTTGACTGCCGTCGAAGTCCAAGGCGGCGAGCGACAGGTGGCAATCGTCCGGGTAGGTGCTAGTCAGGCCCTCGTGATCGAATCGCGGCGGCCTGTTGGAGATTCTTCAGAATGGGCGGCGGATGCCCGCGGCGTATTCGTGTATCGAGTTGACACACGCCTGGATAACGACCGATCAGGCGAGAGTTTTGGGGACACAGGCAATGATCCAACTTACTCCAAGTGGGCCTACTACTTGGCCCCTGAAGGTGCGCCCGACCGGCGACTCTCGAATAACTACTTGGACTTTCTGTTGAAGCAGGGCGATTCTGTGGTTTCAGATGGTGTCAGGATCACTCTGGAAAATTCTGATGAGAAAGACCATGTGAGGATCCAACGAGTTGGCTCATAGAGATCTCTCGGCCGCAGACTTAAGGCGTCACTCGGCTCATCAGGGTTCGATCAGGGTGCGATCAGCGGCCAGGGTTGATTGCGTTCCATGGCGAGGGCGAGATCTAACAGGAGTTGTTCCTCGTGATGTCGACCAATGATCTGCAAACCCACCGGTAGTGCGCTGCCATTTTCGGTCAGAGTTCCCGCCGGAACCGAGATGCCTGGGTTGCCGTGCAGATTGCAGGGGAAGGTCAAGCGACCGTTGTTGCCTGCGCCGGCGGTGATCCCACCGAACTGCGAGGGCAGGGGACCGGCCGCGTCAAAAGCGACATCAGGGTTGCTGGCGGTGATGATGAAGTCCACCCCGGTCGCTGGGTCGAAAATCTCGGCCATGCGATGGTTGAGTTCCATCCGGCGGCGTTCAATTTTTGCTCGGGCTTCAAGACCGTAACGCTGCGGGGCCACCTCGAGTCCCATACGGATCTCTGGGGTGAGCAGCTCGGCACATGCCGGCCATTGGTCGCCCAGTTCGGTGGCGATGGAGATCATCCCGCTAATGCTCCAGGCCGCACCCATCGAGGGCAGTGAGGTGTCCACGTCGTCCACTTGGCGCAGGCCAGACTCTGCGATCAGATCCTGAGCGGCGGCCACCAACACCTCCCACATTGCCGGAGAGACCACTGCACCGCCCCAATCGGGAACGAGAGCTACCCTCCGGCCGCGCAGGGACTCAGCGAAACTCCCAAGGCCAACTTCCCATCCCGATACCTGCGGCAAACTGAACTGATCCCGCGGGTCATGGCCGTTCGTGACATCAAACCACCGGGCCGCATCGCGCACGCTGCGCGCCAGACATCCAACGGTCACGGTGTAGTTACCGTTCTCAGCGCGCGGTCCCCGCGGGATCCGACCGAAGGTGGACTTGAGACCGACGAGTCCAGTGAAGCCAGCGGGAATGCGAATAGATCCTCCTCCGTCACCCCCGGTGGCGAGCGTCACTAATCCGCCCGCGACCGCTGCTGCACTCCCGCCTGAAGATCCGCCGGGTGTCCGGCTCAGATCCCATGGATTTCGGGTGATGCCGTTCAGTTCCGTGCGGGTCAGGTTCACTCCACCGAACTCGCTGGCGGTGGTCAAACCAATCGGGACTGCGCCGCCACGGTCACGGATGCGTGATACCTGCAACGAGGTGTGGGTGGCGATGCGATCGGCAAAAACGAGACAGGCTTCAGTGTCGGGCCATCCCTGCACCTGATCAAGCTCTTTCACGCCGATTGGTACCCCGCCGAAGGGGAGGCTCAGATCCGCAGATGCGGCAGCGCTCTCCGCCTGTTCAATCGCGAGATAACTGAACGCATTGAGTTCACTGGAGTCGATGGCTGCCGCCGTGGCATGGAGTTCCTCGAGCGGGCTGCGGCCACCTTTTCGGAACTCTTCCACTAACGAACACGCATCGCCGGACCACGGGGTATCTGCCATTTCCTAACGCTACTCCGAGCGCTTTCGATGGAACTGTTGGAGCCGAGCGCAGCAGAGATCTCCATGTAGTGTCCGCTCCCACTGTGTCAGATTCGCCGCCTAGTCCAACCATGGCTCCACACCCCCCAGAGACCTTGAGGGGGTATTGGGCCTTCGTCCCGGTCCGTCGATTTTTGCTGTGTAACTTCGCCCTCTTCCTCGGTGTGTCGATGCAGGCCACCACCTTGTTCTGGCAGGTCTATGACATCACCGGACGCGAACTCGACATCGGGATCATCGGTCTCGCTGAGTTCATTCCCGCAGTGGCACTCGTGCTCGTCACCGGCAGTGTGGCTGACCGGGTGGATCGACGGTTTGTGGCCATAGCGGCAATCGGGTTGGAACTATGCGTTGCGGTAGCGCTGATGTTGTATGCGATCTCGAATCCGACCAGTGTGCTGCCGTTGTTTGGGTTAGCACTCGTGTTTGGTGCGGCCCGTGCGTTCCACGCACCGTCGATTAGGGCCATGCCGCCGATGGTGGCTCCCGAAGGTGGATTGCCGCGCACGATCGCATTGAGTAACGCCACCTGGACCACAGCAGTGATCTTCGGCCCGATCTCGGCGGGAATCTTGATCTCCATCGACCCGTGGATGGCCTATGCCGGAGCGGTGATCGCGCTCGGTGTCGGATGGGTAGGGTTGTTCCGACTGCAGTTTCTGCGCAGACCTGCCGCTCCGGATCCAGCGGATCGTCCAAGCATCCGCTCGGCATTGGAAGGTTTGCACTTCATCCGCAAGACCCCGGTGTTGTTCGCTGCGATCTCGTTGGATCTCCTCGTTGTGCTCGTCGGTGGCGCAGTGGCGTTGTTGCCGGTGATCGCCAAGGAACAACTTGGTGTGGGCGATATCGCCTACGGATGGCTAAGGGCAGCCCCCGGGATCGGAGCTGCGGCGATGGCGTTGTGGCTCGCAGTGAGACCTGTGCAAAGACGGATCGGTTCCACCCTGCTCGGCACCGTGGCAGTGTTTGGCGCAGCCACCGTGGTGCTCGGTGTGACCCGCAGTTTTTGGATCGCGTTCGTTGCGCTCCTTGTGCTGCACGGTGCCGACATGGTCAGCGTCTACATCCGCAGCACCTTGGTCCCACAGCTCACACCTGATGAAAAGCGCGGTCGGGTGCTTGCGGTGGAGAATGTCTTCATCGGGGGGTCCAACGAACTTGGTGCGTTCCGTGCTGGTGCGGTGGCTCAGGTGGCAGGGGTACAGGCCACGGTGATCGCCGGCGGACTGGCCACATTGGCGATCGTGGGCCTGTGGAGTGTGCTGTTTCCGTCAATGCGGAGAGCCGATCGTTTTGAAGATCTCTCAGACTGAAGGTGTTGGTGGAGCGCCGCTGAAGGTGCTGCCGTCGGGACGGGTAATGGCCCATCCCCAACGCTTTCGACCGGCGTGCCAGCGTTCGCCTTTCCACCCGTTGTGACGGCGACAAGCCGGTCCGGCATTAGCTGGGGAGGTGGGCCCGCCGCGGACGTGGGGACGGAGGTGATCGATTTCGCAGAACGCCGCCGGGATATCACAACCCGGCCAGAAACAGGTGAGATCCAGACTGCGGATTGCGTCACGGACCTGGCGATTGAAGAAGCGAGAGGTGCTGGTCACGGAATGTGGGGTGTTGTCCCCTCCGGTGATGATCGATCGGATGCGGCCAGACAGCGCTGCATCAAGCATCAATCGGGGATCCACTGGCCCACCACCCATGGACTCGCATCGGCGCAATGTTTCGGCATTGGGATCAGGAAGAGGATGAGCGCCTCCGAGACCGAACCTCAACCATTCGATCATGGTGGTGGCATCACACAGCAGATTCACCACCGGCTCCACGGTGTTGTGTTCGCTGGAGGCCGCGTGTTCGAGGGCGGAGACGAAGGCGTCGAGAGCACGCTGGCTGGCAGTCCGAGGCAGTAGGCCGAGGGCGGGCTCGGGGGCCTCTGAAGCATCTGCGGACTCTGAAGGCTCTGAAGCATCTTCGGTTTGTGCCGCTGCGGCAGCCTTGGCTACCTCACAATCTGCTCGAAACTCGGCGTTGATGAACTGCTCCAGCAACTGTTTGATGACGGCTCCCTGGGTAGCGCCGCAGGAACCCTTGAAGTGAAACTCGTTACCGACGAAGCCCATCGAGAAACGCCGGCGACGATCAGAGGCTTCATGGCTGGCCAGTGCACCGTCTTGGTCAGCCAAACTCTCCCAATAGGAGAGAGCGTGGATGAAATCTTTGAAGGGCAGTGACCGAGCCATATCGAGGAGGAGCTGTTCGCCGCCTTCGAGATGTTCACGTACCCGTGGGTTAGCCGCAGTCCGCGCAAGTGCCCAGGCCTGCTCTATGCCAAGTGATGCGTCGCTCACAGCAGCGGCCCAGAGGTGCATCCCGAGCGCCGTGAAACGGCTGGTCCTGGTCCGGTGAAGGGCCCGGGCACGCGATGTGCCCATTACGGCGGTCACCCATTGGACAGTGGTGCGATGCCCGTCAACTGCCCCGGCACCGGTGTCGTGGCCGTGCCGCACAGCATCGATGATGGCGGCCTCTACCTGACGAGATGCGATCTCGAGCTCAGCGAGTAGTGCATCGAGATCGCGAGAATCCTCGCTGTTGTGCACTTCGCGGATCTCCTCTGCGGTGGGGATCTCGATCGTGATCGGCATACCGACCAACATAGTTAGGGGGTGTCACACTGGAACATGGACACCGAGGGGGCCCAGTTGGGACTAAGCGAGTTACCCCGTTTGAAGGATCTGCTCCACGATCTTTTGGACTGCGAGGGCTTCATCGAAGGTGGCCAATCCGTGGTCGGCTCCCTGTGCCATGAGATCCAACTGGTCGAGTTGGGCCTGATATGCAGCTAAGGCCGGACTCGGCTGATCAGGTAGAGGAACCGATGTCCACTCAGACTCATTGATGCCACAGGTCTCAAGGCGGTACCACTCTCGAATCCGAAAGGACCTCTCGGTCCCGAACACGGTGAACTCCACCTGTTCGGGGCCAGCCTCGCCGCTGGCGCCAGTGAGCAAAATTTCTTTGCGGCCCGATGCGAGTTCGGCGATGACCCGATGCTCTGCGAGGTCGGGAGAGCGTCGCTGGATCTGTGCCCGCTGCACCACAATCGGGCCGGTGCCGAGGTGCGCAGCGAGCCGGTGAGCAAGAAACAGATAGTGCGATCCAACCTCGCGTAGCCAACCGCCCTCTGCGGCCCCGGCCAGCCATGTGGCTTCGCGTTGCCAGGAGCGTGGCCATTGGGGGAACTGCAGTCGGGTTTCGATGCGGGTGACCTCACCGGCATCACCGGCGGCGATCAGCGAACCGAGATGAGTAGCTGCGGGGGCTGAGGAATACACAAAGTTGACCCCGCTTCCCCGATCAGATTCGCTGACTAAAGCGGCCAGTTCGGTGGAATCGGCGAGGTCTACCCCGAGAGGTTTCTCGCAAAAGATCGCCACGCCAGCATCCACCGCCAGTCGGACGTATGCGCTGTGGGCGGCTGGCGGAACGGCGACGTACACCACGTCACATGCGGAGATCACTTCGGCAGCGGAGTCCATCACCGGGATGAGTCGAGAGAATCGGTCCCGGGCGGCCGGTGATGCATCCCAGGCGGCGCTCACGGTGAAGTTGGGGTGAAGGCCGAACTGTTCCACGAACCGCGCCCCGACTGTGCCGAGGCCGATGATCCCTACTGCATGCATTCGACGAGTCTGGCCGATCTCACCTGGCTCCAGCAGGATCTATGCCGGATGAGTAAGGATCTGGGTAGCCACTCGGCGAGTGCGAAATCTCCGGAGGAACCGCCGCATTAGGTAGACCGCGAGCAGACAAAAGAAGCTCCCGACTGCACAAAGAGCCATCGTGGCACCGGCAGCAGAGTTGTGGTGGTAGCTGAGGAGTATCCCTACTAATGCGGAGAACGCTCCCACTCCGACGGCGGTGACCATGGCCATTGGGACACGTCGGACTACGAGGAGCGCTCCGGCAGGCGGGGCGATCAGATATGCAACGACGAGCAGGCTCCCAATGGTCTCAAAAGAGGAGATGATGGCGACCGTCAACAACACGAGCAGGCCGAGCAGGGCAAGGCGAGGGTGCAGTCCGAGCATGCGAGCCTGAACCTGATCGAAGGTCATCACCAAAAAGGCGCGGTAAAACACCAGGCTGACCACCACGACACAGGCCGCAGCGATCATCTGCCGGTGCAGGCTGGCGGTGTCCACAGCGGTCACCGATCCGAAGAGGAATCGGTTCAGATCCCCTGCGTAGGCGGAACGTTGGCTGGAGATGATCACGACGGCTGCAGCAAGGAAACCGACGAACAAGATGCCAATTGACGTGTCTTCTGGTAGGGGAGAGACCGATCGAATAGCGGTAACGCCGAGCACCATGGTGACGCCAGCAATGAAGGCCCCCAGCGTGAGGTTGAATCCCATGATGTACGCGATTGCGATGCCGGGGAGGATGCCGTGAGCTAGGGCATCGCCGAGGAAACTGAGCCCTTTGAGAACCACCCAGACCCCAACAATGCAGTTGGTGATCACGGTCAAAAGGCCGGCCCACAGGGCATTACGCATGAACGGGTTAGTGAGAAACGGTTCCACCCACCATGACCATGGGTCGTTGATGAAGGTCATGAGGGGAACTCTATGCGGTAATGAGACTCATTCCCATGTAGTCTTGAGCACATGAACGCTGACGAAGAACTTCAGGACAAGGTCCCTGTCACTGTGCTCACCGGATTCCTCGGGGCGGGCAAGACCACACTTTTGAACTACATCCTCACGGAGAACCACGGCAAGCGCATCGCCGTGATCGAAAACGAATTTGGTGAGATCGGCATCGACGATGCCCTCGTCATCAACGCCGAGGAAGAGATTTTCGAGATGAACAACGGTTGCATCTGTTGCACCGTGCGGGGGGATCTCATCCGGATCCTCGGCAACTTGATGCGACGGCGAGACCGCTTCGATCAGATTCTGATTGAGACCACCGGCCTCGCAGATCCAGCGCCGGTGGCTCAAACCTTTTTCGTGGATGAGGAGATGAAGGCGCAACTTCGACTCGATGCGATCGTGACCGTGGTGGACGCCAAACACCTCATTGAACACCTCGATGACCACAAGCCCGATGGCGTGGAAAACGAAGCGATTGAGCAGCTGGCTTTTGCCGATCGGATCCTTTTGAACAAGGTGGATCTCGTCACCCCCGAGGAGCGCGCCGAGGTGGAGCGCCGGATCCGCGAGATCAACGCGATCGCGCCGATCATCGAAAGCACCCACGCCAAGGTGGACCTAGACCGGATTCTTGATGTCGGTGCTTTTGACTTGGACCGGGTGTTGATAGGGGACCCTGAGTTCTTGGATCCCGAAGCCGAACATCAGCACGACCTCTCGGTCACCTCGGTGGGGATCGAGATTGCGGGGGAAGTCGATCAGGATCGAATCAACGCGTGGTTGGGGCAGTTATTGATGGAGAAGGGCACCGACATCTTCCGTTCAAAGGGCATTCTGGCGGTGGCAGGGTGGCCGCAGCGCTACGTGTTCCAAGGCGTGCATATGTTGATGGATGGCAAGGCGGATCGTCCTTGGGGTCCAGATGAACTGCGGAGCAGTCGGCTGGTTTTCATCGGCCGAAATTTGGACCGAGCCGAACTTGAACAGGGTTTTCGCGCGTGCCTGACGGGCTGATCGACCGAAGCCCCTGGGGGCCGGTCATGGCTGATTTCGCCGGTGTCCTTGCCCTTGACCCTCAACGCGAGTTGGCGATCTGCGGGTCCTTGTCGGGTGAGGCCGCTCTGGTCAGCGTGTCCACGGGTCAGACGGTCACGAGATTGGTGGAGCATCCCTTTGGTGCATCTTGTGCTGCGTGGTCTCCCGATGGCCGAATGTGTGCTGTTGGGGGCCATGACTCCCGCACGCGCATCTACGACCGGGAGGGTTCGCTGATTCGGGTTCTCGAACTCACAGGCTGGGTTGCGGCGCTGGCCTGGTCGCCGATGAGTAATGCGCTTGCGGTCGCCGCCGGACGACGACTCACTCTTCTCGGTGACGTGGCTTGGCCCGAACATCATTTCGAGCCACTCCAGTCCACGATCACCGATCTCGCATGGTCGGAAAACGCGAAACGCATCGGTGCCACCTGTTACGGGGGAGTGCACTGGTATGACCCAGAGGTACTCGGAGATCTTCCGCACCGCACCTACCCATGGAAGGGATCGCTCCTTTCGTTGGTCATCTCCCCAACGGGTAAGTGGGCATGTGCAGGCGCACAGGATTCAAGCATTCATCTCTGGAAACTCTGGTCGGGTGATGACTTGTCGATGTCGGGGTATCCCTCCAAGATCGAGCATCTCGCATTTCGTGGTGATGGGTTATGGATGGCATCTGCTTGTGTGGAGGAACTCACCTTGTGGGATTTCTCTGGACGCGGGCCTAAGGGCTCTACTCCGGCCGTGGGTCGTTGCCATGAGCGCCATATCGAGGTGATGGAGTGGATGCCCGGCGGACAGATCCTGGCCACGGGTGGGGCCGACGGGAAGGTTGTGCTGTGGCCATCACCGCGTAAACAGCGCCAAGAACTCGCGCCGGTTGCGGTGGTGGAGGGTGCGGAGGCGGTGGCCTCATTGGCCTGGGTGGACTCTGGATCCCTCGTGGTTGGACGTCAAGATGGCCGATGGGAACGGCTCAGTTTTGACGCATCGATCAATGCCGCGATCGATGCCACGGCCGATGCAAGGGGTCATCGGCAAAAGGCGAAATCAGCGAGGCGGAACTGATGGATCTACTGACGGAGAGGTTGCTGGATTGCCAGGGGCGCGTGACCCATACCCTCGTGCTTGAGATCGATGGGCTGGTCAAGGTAACGATTCATGCAACCGACCATTCGCCTGGCGTGACCTGTCGGATCGATCCGCAGACAGGCAAGGTGTTGACCCCAGGGGTGCACGTCACCGAGTCAGTTGTTGCGGCGGCTCGGTGCCTGCAGTTGTCGTGATCGATCGCAGGGATGCAGCGAGTTCTTCGGGGATCACCGGATTGAAGTACTCCTGACAAGCCACTTCGGCCGCTGCGATGTAACGCTGCACCCCCGGGGCTCGCCAGGGCGACACGATCTCGATGTTGAACCAGGCCGCTTCGATCAGAGCGTGATCCTCGGGGGCTGTGCTGAACGGTTGCTGATTCAGCCACATCATGTACGGGGTGCTGGCGTACGGGGTGCTGGTGCTGTCGGATCCGGCCCCGAAGTGCAGGTCAAGGCGGGACAACACATCAGCGAGCAGGTCGGCGAGTTCAACGCGTTCAACAGCGGTGAGATCCATCAAACTGCGGCGTTGCTCCCGAGGTGCCACAGCGATCTCACAGGGAAACACCGGTGCTTCGGGGATCCACACTTCCCAGAAGTTCCCGGAGATAACCGATCGCTGGCCGGCAAAAAAATCGGGGGTCCAGCCACCCTCAAGGCGCCGGAGCGGTCGATCGGGGATATGCGGATAACTGTAGATCTGCCCATGGGGATGGGAGATCGTGGCTCCCACTTCGGCCCCACGGTTCTCAAAGATCAACACTGAGGCCACGTCCTCGCGAGCAGCATTGATGGCGGTGCGCTCGGTCCACAGATCGATCACCTTGATGATCCCGTTAGGACCCAAGGTGCGCATGGAGGCTTCATGATCGGGGGAGTAGAGCACCACCTCACAACGATCCTGGCCCATGGCCGGCCAGCGATTAACGAACCACGTCACCTCATAAGGGTCAGGCGCTTCGAGGCCGCCCACACAAAACGGGCATGACGATGGGTTCGTCCCGGTTGCGGGAAGGTTGGGGCGACCTTGGCGGTGACCGACAATGTGAACTCTGGTCCCAAGTGTCGGGTCTACTCGAAGTATTGACGGTGAGGTCATCGGACATAGGTTGGGCGAGCAACGACATCAAGTCAATGAAATGGATCTAATGTCCGCCCTGATGATCACTTCTTTGGGGGGAACGGCGGGGGCTGCAATGTGGGCCGAACCCACGATCACGGGGATCGGCCGGCTCGGGATGCACGTGCCATTGGAGCGCAAAGACCAGATCCGACTCGACGGCGAGTGGGAGTTTGAGTTGTGGGACCATCCCGATCAGGTGCCCGCCGACGCGCTCACCAGCCAGCGTGCACCGGAGCCAGTTGGATCCCGCAGCGTCACCGTGCCCGGCAACTGGACCCTGCAAGGAACCGGTGATTTACCGCATTACACGAATGTGCAGATGCCCTTTGCCGAGGTGCCGCCGCAGATTCCGGCGCATTGCCCAACAGGTCTGTATCGACGGTCGATCACGATCCCGGCGGATTGGACGGGTCAACGAATCGTGCTGCGAGTGGAAGGTGCCGAGAGTGTGCATCTGGTGTATCTGGACGGCCGGTTCATCGGGTATGGCACCGATAGCCGTCTGCCGAGCGAGTACGAGATCACCGATCAGGTGACGCCTGGCGGAGATCACGATCTGGCGATCCTTGTCCTTCGATATAGCGCACACAGTTACATCGAGGACCAGGACCAATGGTGGATGGCCGGCCTGCACCGAGAAGTGGTGATTGAGGCTCGACCGCCGGTCCATCTGTGTGATCTGGTGGCGATCGGGGATTGGGAGCCGGGGACCGGAGTCGGTGAGATTGCCGTCACCGCCGAGGTCTCTCTTGGAGATACACCTGCGGCCGGCTGCACCGTGGAGTTCACGGTCACCGATACTCACGGCGTAGCGATTGCACACAGCACCGGACATCACATTCCTCATCAGGCCCGATCGCCCTATGTGTTCACGGGCCATCAGGTCACATCCAATCTCAACCTTGGACAGGTCACACCCTGGTCAGCGGAAAGTCCGATACGTCAGATGGTGGAGGCCGTGCTGCGTGATGCGCAAGGTCGCGAGCTTGATCGGGTACAGACATGGACCGGATGTCGACGAGTAGAGATCCGGGATCGACAGTTACTGGTGAATGGTGCACCGATCTGGATCTTTGGGGTGAATCGTCACGATCATCATCCCGACCGCGGTAAGGCGGTGACCGAGCAGGATCTGCGTGATGATCTGATTGCGATGCGAGCCCACAACATCACGGCGGTGCGTACGGCTCACTACCCGAACCATCACCGGTTCTATGACCTGTGTGATGAACTCGGAATGTATGTGATCGATGAAGCCAACATTGAAGGTCATGCGTTTAACACCAGCATCTGTGATGACGAGCGCTATCGATCAGCCTTCATTGAGCGTGGGGCCCGGATGGTGCAGCGCGATCGGAACCACCCTTCGATCATCGCGTGGAGTCTCGGCAATGAGACCGGTTACGGGGCCAATCATGATGCTCTTGCTGGATGGATCCGTCGGGTAGATCCATCTCGGCCGCTCCATTATGAGGGTGCGGTCTTTCATGGGGGCGACGCGCAAACGGCCAGCGACATCTCCTGCCCGATGTACCCGACCATTGAGTCGGTCGCTGCCTACGGGATGAGCGATGCGAATAATCGGCCGTTGATCATGTGCGAATACAGCCATGCGATGGGTAACTCCAATGGTTCGCTGGCGGATTATTGGGAGGTGATCACCTCCACGCCTGGGCTCCAAGGCGGGTTCATTTGGGAGTGGAAGGATCACGCGCTGCGAGCCCTCGATGGCTCGGGCCGTTTATTGCACGGCGGAGATTTTGGCGACACCCCGCACGACGGGAACTTCGTCGCCGACGGATTGATGTCCGCGGATCTGGATCCGCATCCGGCCCTGACCGAGGTGGCCTGGGTGCATCGACCGGTCACGGTCACGGCTTCGTTGGATGAGACGGGATCCTCCCGTGTCACGAGGGCGAAGATCGCCAATCGACGCTTCTTCACCGACCTCAGCGATCTTGAAGCGCGATGGGAACTCAGCGTGGACGGCGAGGCGGTGGAGGCTGGCATATGGGATCTACCGACCATTGAGCCGCAGGAATCGTTGAGTGTGGACCTGCCATTCACTGACCCGGCTGGTGGTGGTCTGGCTGAGGCTGAGGTGATCTTTACAGTGACCTGGCATCTGCGGTCCGCGAGTTGGTATGCGCCGGCTGGTCATATGGAGGCCTGGGATCAGGTGGTGGTAAAAGAACGCGTCAGTGCGGTGAGCCATCCAACGACAGCCCGAGATCCAGGTGATCTGTTGCTGAGTGCCGTGGAGCCTTGGATCTGGCGGGCGACCACCGATAACGACGGTTTCAAACTGCTCCCTGAACTTTCTGAGCGATTCGGGATCGGCGGGCGGGCTTGGAGCCAGTGGACTGCAGCCGGATTGCCGGATCGACGTTCAGATGAGGTGATGGAGATTGAGCATGAGATTGAGCCGGCGCCGGGCGGCGGTGTCATCCACCGCTTTCGCTATCGGGTGACCGAGGAGACTGCGGACTCCGCTCGTCTCGGGATCCGATGTGCGTTGCCGGCCCACTTCTCTCAGATCACATGGTGGGGGCTTGGCCCGGGAGAGAACTACCCCGATCGTCAATCCGGCGCTCGGCGCGGTGTGTGGACAGCGAGCCCGGATCTGTTCCCGTATTTGATCCCGCAGGAATATGGTCGTCGCGGTGGGACCCGCTGGGTCAGGCTCAGCGATCCGACCAACACCCAGGAGTTATTAGAGGTGTGGGCGGTCGGGCCGCAGAGGTTTTCGTTTTCGGTCAGTCCGTACAGCACCGAGCAGTTGTTCCGCTGCGCCAATGCGTCTGACCTCATACCTGAGGACCGGTTGTGGCTACAGGTGGATCTCGCTCATCGCGGTCTCGGTACGGCGAGTTGTGGACCTGACGTGCGCCCGGAATACCGGATCGGTGTGGGTGACTATGTGTTCGAGATCTGGATCGGAACGCGAGCCAACCAATGACCCAGCTCGTTCGCTTAGTGCAGATCGGTGAGATCGTTCGACTGCGCGTATCCGGATCACAAGCAGCTCCCACCGGGGGTGAAGTGGTCGTGGTGTGTGACCGCAACGGCCCAGTCATCGTTCATTGGGGAGCGTCCCTTGGTGGAGAACCGATGCTGGGGGCGGTCCGAGCAGGAGCCGAACTCCCGGCCTATCCGGCATCGGTCACATGGCCGCTCGGAATGCCGGTGGTTCCATCTGGCGCACTTGGCTTCGATGGGCGGCCCGGTTGTGAGGGATCACGTCCGGATGGTTCGGCTTTTGCTCCGCAGTTCACAGCCACCGAATACACGCTGACCGAACACGGCGACGGGGCACAGTCTCTGAAAGCCATCTGTGTGGATGAGATCGCCGAACTCGGCCTCGAGGTGACGATCACGCTGAACCACACGCTTGAGATTGAGGCCGAGATCACGAACCGCGGATCCACGCCCTATCGGCTCGACGCGTTGCGTGTCACCGTGCCGGTGGCCGATAACGCAGCCGAGATCCTGCGTTTCTCTGGTCACTGGATACGCGAGTTTGATACCGAACGCGTCGAGTGGGCCCGAGGTGCGGTGAGCATTGAGAATCGCCGGGGTCGCACCTCTCATGAGGCTCCGCCAGTGATCTTTGCCGGCCAGCGCGGCTTTGGTGAATGGCAGGGATCGGTGTGGGGTCTGCATCTGGCATGGAGTGGGAACCATCAGGTGTTGGCTGAGCGGCTACCCGACGGCCGGCGGTACCTGCAGATGTCAGAGTTGTTGCTGCCTGGCGAGATCTCCTTGGATCCCGGTGCCACGTATCAGACGCCACCGGTGCTCGGAGTGTTTTCTGATCGGGGATTGACCCCGGCTACGTGGGGGTTTCATCGGGCATTGAGATCACGAGCAACGCATCCCACCCGACCGCGCCCGGTCACCTTTAACACCTGGGAAGCGACGTATTTTGATCACGATCTGACTCGACTTCTCGCCCTCGTGGACGCGGCCGCAGAGGTTGGGGTGGAACGGTTTGTGCTTGATGACGGCTGGTTTGGTGGTCGCCGTGATGACCGACGTGGCCTCGGCGATTGGTGGGTATCACCAGAGGCGCATCCCCATGGCCTCGGCCCACTGATTGACGCGGTGCGTAGCCGCGGTATGGAGTTCGGTATTTGGGTGGAGCCCGAGATGGTGAACCCCGACAGTGATCTCTATCGCGCTCACCCTGAATGGGTGCTTGCCGATCTGCGTCGAGAGCCGATTCTGAGCAGGAACCAACTGGTGCTGAATCTCGCAGATCCCGACTGTTTCGCGCACATCCTCGCAGCGCTCGATGTCTTGTTGCGAGATCACGAGATCGCGTTCGTGAAATGGGATATGAACCGGCCGCTCGTGGACCCGGTGGCTCAATCTGGTGGTGCGGGCGCCCATGCGCAGACACGGGCTGTATATCGCTTGCTCGATGAACTGCGGGCGAGGCATCCGAGCGTGGAGTTTGAGAGTTGTTCATCGGGTGGAGGTCGCATCGATCACGGAATCCTGCAGCGCACCGAACGGGTGTGGACCAGTGACTGCAACGATCCCGTGGAACGCCAACGCATTCAGCGCGGCGCGTCAATGTTGATTCCCCCCGAGATGATGGGTGCACATGTGGGGCCCGCTACGGCTCACACCACCGGTCGTACCCATCGAGTGGGTTTTGCGGGGATCACCGCGTTGTTCGGCCACTTCGGGATCGAAGCTGATCTGTTGGCAATGAGCGAGTCTCAACGCCGCGAACTCGCTGAACTGATCACGCTGCATCGCAGGTTGCGACCGCTGTTACATCAAGGGGAAGCAGGATTTATTGACACCGGTTTTTTAGACACAGTCCGGTTCGACATGGAGGAGCCGTGGATTGCGCACGGGGTGTACACCGCAGATCGTTCCGAGGCGGTGATCTCTTGTGCGCAACTCGAGACCAGTCCCTTGACCGCAGTGCCGCCGCTGTTGTGTCCTGACCTGATTCCTGAGCAGTGCTACCGAGTATCCACGCTGACCAGTGCGGGCCTACCCCGGTGGCGAGGCCAAGCCGCATGGGAGCGCGGCGGCGATGTGATGACGGGCGCACAACTCGCAGTGTCTGGTCTGCGGTTGCCGTTGATGCATCCGGGTAGCGCCCTCGTCATCCACCTCGAGGCCTTGAGCCATGGGGACGGCCCAGTGGTAGTGCCATGAGACGCCAGATACGAGTTCCTGGTCGGGTCAATCTGATCGGTGATCACACCGATTACACCGGCGGATGGGTGATGCCGATGGCGATTGACCGATGGATGATGTTTGATCTCGAGACCGGTGGAGACCGGATCACACTGAAGTCGGCCCAACTGCCGGGGATCGTGGATCTGGCGGTTTTTGGATCAGAACATGAAACGATTGTCGATTGGGGTCGATATGTGGCTGCAGCGATGATCGAAACAGGGACTACTGAAGGCCTCGTCGGTGAGATTCGCTCCACGATCCCTGTGGGAGCTGGAGTGTCCTCAAGCGCTGCACTCGCCGTGGGATTGGTGATGGCGATGTTGCCGAGCGACACGATGCCGGGTCCGCTCGAGTTGGCGCAGATCGTGCAACGGGTGGAGCATCGCGCTACCGGGGTACCGACCGGGATCATGGATCAACTCTGTATCGCTGGTGCCGAGGCTGGTCACGCATTGTTGATCGATTGTGCGCCGGGCGCTACCCGTTGGGAGCCGATTCAGATGCCCGAGCAGGTGCGGGTGCAGGTCCTCTTCGTTGCGCACCGAACTTTGGAGGGCTCTGCCTACAGCGATCGGGTCCGAGAGTGCGCTGAGGCCGAGGCGATCATCGGCTCCTTAGCAACGGCTGATCTCAGCGATCTGGACTCGATCGAGTCTGAGGTGTTGCGGCGTCGAGCCCGCCACGTGATCACCGAGAATACGCGGGTTCATGCCTTCGCTGACGCGCTCATCGGCCGGGATCTCGATCTCGTTGGGGAGATCATGATCGCCAGCCATCGCAGTTTGTCTGATGACTATGAGGTGTCCACCCCGGAGATGGATCAGGTCGTGGCTTCGATTTCGGAGCTGCCCGGGGTGTGGGGAGTGCGGATGACCGGGGGAGGGTTTGGAGGATGCGTAGTGGCCATCACTGAACCCGATGGGGAGATCCCCGGCGCCTGGACGGTTGTTCCTGTTGGAGCGGCGCGTGTCATGAACGACGTGTAGCCGGCGTTGTCGGGCCGCAGGGCGAGTGGACAGGTGGCGCGTGTCCGGAGAGTTGTCGCAGACCACCAGACGGTCCATCTCAATCCCATCGCCGAGAATCTTGGGTGACAACACACACCGGATCAGCCTCTACAGTTGAAGGTCCCTTCAAACCTGTGTCAACTGGAGTCCTGTCGTGTCTCAGCCCGTGAAAGACATCAAGGCAAACTCGCCGGATTCATTGCCGAGTGATGTGGGGAGCAGCGCCCACTTCTTGACGGCCAAGGACGAGAGGTTAAACACTCGATGGTCGTTAGAAAAAGCAGCTCAATGGCAGCGGGATGTCGGCTGGCGAGTGGGCTGTAACTTCACTCCATCAACTGCAGCCAATCAACTAGAGATGTGGCAGTCAGATACCTATGACCGAGCGACCATTTCTCGGGAACTGGGCTGGGCGGCATCAATCGGTCTCAACACGGTTCGTGTGTACTTGCATGATTTGTTGTTTGAAGATGACTCGATGGCATTTCTCGACCGAGTCGACGATTTTCTGAGTATCGCCGCCGGGTATGGGATCGACGCAATACCTGTTTTGTTTGACGGGGTATGGAACACGAAACCCAAACTCGGGGTTCAGCCGGCTCCCATTCCAATGCGCCACAATTCGGTCTGGGTGCAAGGTCCAGGTGCGGCAATTTTTTATGACAGTTCGCGTTGGGGCGAGCTACAGCCCTACGTGCATGGGGTGTTGTCGCGATTCGCAACAGATCCGCGCATCCTCGCTTGGGATGTTTTTAATGAGCCAGATCAGGTGGACACCGTCACGCTCAGGGCCGGGTCACGGCAAGCAAAAATTGCAACCGCCACCGAGTTGGTGTCTCTCGTCTTTGAATGGTGCCGTGAAATAGGTCCGACCCAGCCCCTCACTGTTGGCGTCTGGGAATACGAGGAAGATGGTCATCCAACTGCTCACTCGTTGAACTCGATAATTCTCGAACTTAGTGACGTCATTTCCTTCCATTGCTACGAACCGCGTCCGAGGCTCGAGCAAATCATTGCGGCTCTCCAAACACACAAACGTCCGTTGTTGTGCACCGAGTGGCTGGCACGAAGCGTGGGCTCGGGTGTTGACCTGCTCCAAGTCTTTGCTGACGCTCACGTGGGAGCAATCAACTGGGGGCTGGTCGATGGCAAAACACAGACCCGATTTCCGTGGCGTTCTTGGACCGAGGACGTCACAGACGATGAGCCATGGTTTCATGAATTGTTGCACTCAGATGGCAGCTACTACGACGCCTCGGAAATTGAGATATTTCAACGCATTACGAAGTCGATGCGATAGTCCGATCCTTTGTCGGCGGTGGATGGGGGAGAGACCCCGTCGCTGATCTCGCTTTTAGTGATCGCTCACCAGCATGACGTAGCCGTCGATGATCGAGAGCCACGGGGAAATGGGCGGGGCTAGTGCATCAAGACCAAAGGTGTCGGTGCGGAGTTCCTCGATCCACTTACTGTGCTGGTATTCGTGATTGATGATTGCGGTGAGCAGGTTCTTTGCGATGAGACGCAGTTGATTGGGTGCACCGACGGCGCCGTTGTCGATCTGACCGATTCGGAAGTGGATTCGTTCGGCAACGAGCGTCCGGTACTCGAGGATGTGGTCGATTGGTGGGAGCGACCCCCGGTCGGTCTCGAGGGTTGCTGAATCCATAAGCGCTTCAAGTTCGGGCGCGATGCGCGGTTCGGCGGCAGTGAGGTTTCGGAGCATGTAGTGGGCGACGGCACTCTGGTGACCGAGGTGCCAGCCGATCCCCGATGACTCGCTGCTCGGTCGCCAAGCGATCTGGTCATGTGTCAGCCCGGCGTGGAGGCCCTTGGTGTAGGCGTGGGCGCGGTCGAGTTCGCCCAGTAGTTCGCGAAGGGTTGGCGTTGGCACTATTGGTCTCCTTGGGGTGGTCGGGCGGTCAGTCGGGGAGCAGATCCTGCGGTGGTGATGGCCTCAACGGCGCGTTCGGCGGAAGCGATTGCGCCCTCGATGTGACCGGGGGATGTCGGTGCTGTCTCCGTGGAAGCCCAGTGCAAGCGGCCGTCTCCCGCGGGCTTTTGGTACCACGGGTGCCCATAGGTTGACATCGAGGTGTCCGCACCGGTGCCTGGTGGCGCTGTGTGGCTGTCGGCGCGCCAGTCCTTAATGATCACTTCGATCGGGGCGGCGGCGGCTCGCCCGAAGATGTTGACGAGTTGGGCGATGACTTCGTCCTTGGTCGGCGCGCCACGGCCGGGCGAGAGTGGAGCGAATCCGAACAGCGCTGCGGGGACGCCGCCGGGACCGCTCATGTCATGTATTTCCCGAAGGGGACCGAGGTGGCTGATTGCCGCACCGGCGAGTCCGCCATGGCGCCAGAACGCCTCACGGTAGACGAGGACGACCTTGGCGATGTTGCCCATCCACACCGGGGTGGCGATGGCCAGCGCGTGGAGTTGTTCTGGGAGGGCGGGGCGGAAGGTGATGTGGTGAACAGCGAGCGACGGGGGCAGTGCCAAGATGACGTGTCGCGCCATGAGGGATCCGTGTGCGTGGCTGATGTGCACAACATGGTCCTGGTAATCATCATCGTCCTGGTAATCAATCTCGTGAACTGGGGTTTGGAGCCGTACAGCGTCGCCGAGTCGGGCACCGAGACGATCGGCCAGTGAGAAAGCACCGTCGCTGAATCGACCGGCGGGGACGTCGATCGGATTGCCGGCGAGGCGTTGAGCCCCATCGGCGGTGTGGTACATCGCATCGCCGGCAACATGTTGGGTGTGAATGGGGACCCCCAGTTCATCGATGAGTGCGGCCACGCGCCGTTCGCCCGGCCAGAACCACGAGGCGCCAAGGTCAAAACGCCCAGCACCACTGTCGTGGCTGAGAAGCCGCCCGCCGATGCGGTCTCGACTCTCTAGCACCACGCATGTGGCGCCGGCATCGATCAGTCGACTCGCAGCGAACAGGCCGGCGATCCCGGCGCCCACGACGGCGACATCAATCGCACCGCCCGGCAGGCTCGCTGAAAAAGGTAACGAGGTCATGGCGCAGATGGAATCTCGATCATGAACTGACACTCGTAGGTGATGACGGAAACTGCAACCTCAGGTGAAGAAAAGCCGGTCTACTGCGTCGACTCCCCGACTGGCCACGATCGCTGGTCTCTAGTCTCTGGTCTCTGGTCGGCGCAACTGCAGCGGAATGAGGCGACGCCCCGGCGCTCACTAGTCCCTTCGCTTCGGGGGAGAAGTTGCTAGTCGCATTGTGGCGGTGGTGGTGAGAGTGAATACACAGTAATTGCCGTCCCAAATTGGGATGTATTTATGCAAAAAATGGATTGAAAAACCGAGATGTAGTACATTTTTTTATTAGTGGTCTATCCGTGCCGCTCAAGTTTGGAGCTAGTCATGTTGACCCGAGGGGCTAGGGCCAGGTTTGTGCCGTACCGTGCGATGGCGAGGGTGGTACTCGTCGCCATGGTTGTTGGCTTCGTTCTCCCTGCTACCGCAGATGCGACGGTCTCGGTGGTCACGCCGAAAATGATCACGATCAGCCCCGATGAAGGTCCGCTAACCGGTGGAGAATTGCTCACGATTACGGGTACCGATCTGAATAATGTTTCCGGCTATACCGGATCTGAATCCTCGGTGTTCTTCGGGGGATCTCAGGGGTCCGGTGGTGTTTCTGCTCGTATGCAAAGCATGTCAGCCACTGAAATCACTGTCATCGTTCCACGCGGCATCGCTGTGGGTCCCGCCGACATCACGCTGGTGGCCGGTAATGTGCGGGTCACCCGCGAGGCCGGCTATCTCTACCTGCAGCCGGCGATCAGCAGCGTTACACCTGGATCAGGCGCAACCGTGGGTGGACGCCAAATCACGATCACCGGACTCGGATTCGGTTTCGCGCATGGCCATTCCATAGGGAACTCGTCCGTGTCCTCGGTTCGTGTCGGTGGCAACGCTGCCACTGGCGTGACGCGTGTCAGTCCCACCACCATCACCGCAACGGTTCCGCCGGGTGTGGCCGGTTCAGCCACCGTTGAGGTCACAGTCACTACAGGTACCGGATCACAGATCGTGATCACCGCCCCCGGTGCCTTCTCGTATGTGGTGTCTCCCGCTTTGCCCACCATCACCTCGGTGTCTCCGGCGAATGGTCCCACCGGCGGTGGCAACAACGTCGTGGTGACCGGATCCAACTTGCGTGGCTCCAATCTGCAGCCCGCCACCGTTAGTTTCGGCGGGGCTGCCGCCACCTTTGTGTCGATGAGTGACGACAACACGCAGGCCACCGTGGTCGCTCCGCCCGGAGCCGCTGGGCTCGTCAACGTGGTGGGTGTGACCAGCGATGGCCGCGCCACACTGACCAACGGCTACACCTATGGGACCGCTCCGATCATTTCGGCGATCACGCCCTCGTCAGGCCCTCTTCTCGGTGGCACCGGCATCGTGATCGATGGTTCGAACTTCGGCTCCACCGGTACCCCCACAGTCATCGTTGGTGGAACATCAGCGGTCTGTGTTGAGCGAGTAAGCGATACCCAGATCACTGCCGTCGTACCCGAAGGAACCCTGGGCGCAGCCGACGTTCTCGTGGCTCTGGAAACAGGTGGTGGTTCGGTGACCAGCACCGGAGGCTTCACCTACGCAACGTCCACGGCCAGCCCCACCCTGACCACGGTAGTACCCGGGCGGGGTCCGGCTGCTGGCGGAACCCTCATCACCTTGACCGGTACCAACTTCACCAGTGCGTCCACCCCCACTGTGTTGATCAATGGGGAATGCGCCAAGGAGGTCACGGTAGTCAGCGACACCCAGATGACTGCGATAACACCCTCAGGCGAGCCCGGCACCGCCAGCGTGCAGGTCACCACCTCCACCGGCTCGGTCCTGGAGCAGGCGGCGGCTGCCAAGTTCAGTTTCGTGTCCATCACGGCTGTGACGCCGGCTAACGGACCAACGACCGGAAACACTCAGATCACCATCAGCGGAAGCGGGTTTGGGACCAGTGCCCCGACCGTGACCGTGGGCGCCCTCGCCGCCACCGTGGTGTCGTTTAACGACACGTTGATCGTGGCTGATACTCCTCCCGGGCCCGTGGGCCCGCGTGACGTAGTGGTGACACCATCGCAGGACGGATTCCCTGCACTGAGTCTGAGCGCAGGTTTCCGTTACGACAACCCGACGGTGACGTCGGTGTTCAGCTCCTCGGGTGTGCTCGAGGGAGGTATGACGGTCACCGTGTTAGGGACCGGCTTTGGTAGTTCGGGCATCCCGGTGGTCATGTTCGGCAGCAGAGCTGCCACCAACGTGGTGCTGTCTTCTCCCACGTCCCTTACGGCCGTGGTGCCTGCAGGTGCAGCGATTGGTCCGGTCACGGTGACGGTGACGCCGGCCGTGGGTACCGGGTCGGGCAGTCTCGCTGCGGGCTTCGCATACGTAAACACGGTGAGAACACCACTGATCTCCAGCATGTCGCCGCAACGTGGCCCTAGCACCGGTGGAACTTTGGCGACCATCACCGGCTTCAACTTCCGCGGATCCAACAACGCGCTGCCGATCGTGCGGATGGGCGGAGTGAACGTGGTGGGACTGACCGTCGCAAACGATGGCCAAAGCCTCACGTTCACCACTCCGGTGATGTCGGCGGGAACGCAGGCGTTGTCGATCACCACCAATGAGGGCACAGCGCTCCTGTTCTCAGGGTTCGGATCTGTTGGTCAGCCCTCGATCGGTAATTGTGACGCCGTGACCCCTCGGGGGACAGTGGATTACACCTCGGATACGAGAGTCACTGTGACCGGAACCGGGTTCCGCGAGGTTGGGGCTGGTCCGCCCACGGTCACCGTCAGCGGTGTGGCAGGTGAAGGACCGGCAGCAGTTGTCCCTTGGTGCCTGGTT
>JAGYKR010000009.1 GCA_018401375.1 Ilumatobacteraceae bacterium
TGAACGTGAAACGGAACAACAACCCGGAATCAACAAAGAAGACCGAAACGAAGAGACCAGTTCCGCCGCCTAAAACGGTAGCAACAGGAACTGCAACAAATCTGGGACGACCCACCCCAACACACCCCAAAAACAAAATGCCCGAACCCTGACGTGGATTCGGACTGTCTTCAATGACCTGCGACATCACATCAAGGTGCTGACCGGACTCTTTTCTAACCACGGTCTGATGGCTCCGACCATTGATTTCAGGGTCTTGGATAGGGTTCGGGCCGGGACAACCTGCCGCGCTGAGATTGTGGCGGTAATCCGCCGCCTGGACGGAGACGGACTACCCCAGTGGCACTCTCGGGACGCAGTCATCTCAGAGGTGCGAGGGGTCACGACGCGCTAGCCATTGGGCACCATCTGGCAGATCCTCCCGACCACGATGGTCCTCGGGTATCTTCCCCTGATCACAACAGGAAGCGATCCGAACTCGACAGGTGAGTTGAACGAGCTCATCGAGTCCCAATGGGAGGCATACGTTGATGGCCTCGGACTGGAACGCACAATGGCGTCGGTTAAGGGTGCGATGGAGCGATTCGTGGCATGGGTTCCGACAACCGGAGAGTTCAAGATCACGTTCGTGACAACGACCACTGGCGAGGAACGAGTGGTCGAAGCAAGAACCGGAAGTCTGGGTATGCAGCTGGCGACGGTGACCACTGTCGTGGTTGATCCGAACGACTGACAACGTCCAGATCTTCGCCGCCACTGGGCGTCGTCCGAGAGGGCGGACTCTGGACACTCGTTGAGGCCGAGTTCCTTCCAGACGTTGCCGAGGAACACCGTGACAACTATAGTTGTCGCGGTGGAGATCCTCTCAAGCGCCCACAAGCATGGGATCTCCGACGACGACATGCGCCACGCGTTCGAGAATGCCGTGGCATCCATCACCGTGCCGGACCAACCGGACTTCTCTATGATCATTGGCCCAGACGAATCCGGTCGACTCCTCGAAGTTGGCATCGTCGCAGACGATGACAACGACTACGTGATCCACGCGATGCCCGCCCGACCCAAGTACCTGAAACTGATCCGACCACACAGGAATGGCCAACCATGACGACCAAGAAGCGCCCACGCGATCTCACCGCCGACGAAGCCGAATCGCTCGTCGCCGCCTTCGACGATCACAGCGATGACGAGTACTCGTTAGCGGACGCAGCAACTCTGCGTGAACTCCGCGCCGCTGCCGCAGCACGACGAGAGGCCGAAGCCCGCATCGAGGCAGCGGCGCTGGCCGCGCATCGTGCCGGCTTGTCGTGGGGTGCCATCGGTGCACAACTCGGCATGACACGGCAGGGCGCTCGTCAGCGCTTCGAACGGCTCGTCAACCACTGATGGGGCCTGGTGTACCTGCCTCGGAGCCACAAGGACCACGACCCTCGGAATGGCCTTGTGAGAAAGAAATTTTTAGTGGAGCTGGGGGGAATCGAACCCCCGTCCATCAGCCCGTGAACGAACCTGCTACGACCATTCCCGACATTGAGTCTCACGCTGTCTCACCGGCGGGTCAGTTGGTCACCTTGCGGTGGCCCTCGCTCAGTCTTTCCTGAACGTCAGCAGTCTTTCCGGCTGTCAGCAGTCTTTTCCGCTGTCATCCCCCGCTTCTGTTGCCGGGCTGCGGTGGAGTGGCCCCGTGCGGCATTACTGCTCACGATGACTCTCGGTCACCTGACTAGGTCAGGCGGCGAGAGCGAACTGCTCATCGGCGGTTCTTTTTTGTGCCCCGTTTAGCGAGTCTGAGCAACTCGGGTCGCAAACCCGCCCAACAGCTCTAACGTCGAAACCAGTCAGCCCCGTGGGTGGATCAGTATCACCTATTGGTGATTCCTCTATTGAGGATTCTCACAGTGTATGCCCGGGGTGCGCGGAGTCCTCGGCAGGGACCGGTACGTCTAAACGGACCCCTGCCATGGTCATCGTCACGAGCTGGCGGGGGAGATGGGCGAGCAGATGGAACGGTCCATAACGGCGGGGGAGACGCACGTGGGGGCGATTGCGTTCCACGGCGCGGACCGTGGCTCGGGCCACTTTGTCGGGATGGAGGGTGGGTAAGAAGGCGAGGCGGCGGAATCGGCGCAGGACAGGCTCAGTAAAGTCCACCGAGGCGGATTCGATGCGGTCCCACATCTCGGTAGCGGTGGGGCCAGGTGAGACCACCGTGATGCCGATTGGGGTCCGCGAGAGTTCGAGGCGCAGTGACTCAGAAAAGTGCGTGATCGCCGCTTTGGTTCCGGCATAGGCGGTGAGACCGGGAAACGGCACGACAGCGGAAACCGAACTCATCTGCACGATGTGTCCGGATCCGCGGCTCAACATGTGGCGAGCCACGTCACGGGTCAGGATCATCGTGGCCTCCACATTGAGTCGGACCACATTGCGAAGCGTTGCGTGATCGAGATCGGTGAAGGCCGCCGATGTGTCCACCCCGGCGTTATTCACCCACACATCAATGTGGCCGAGCCGCTCTACACAGCGATCCACGAACCCGTCCACCTGGTCCGGATCGGTGAGATCCACCGTGAGGAACGAACCGTTGTGGTTGCGGGCGATAGCTGCCAGACGATCCTCGCTACGCGCCGCCACCAACACGTGGGCTCCGGCTTTTGCGAACTCATGGGCGAGGCGTTCGCCGATTCCTTGTGAGGCGCCAGTGACCACCACATTGCGGCCTTTCAGTTCCATGCGTTCCCCCTCACTCACACACGAGATTCACACGCGAGCTCGCATGCTAACTCGCTTCAGCTGGCACCTTTGGTGCGACGCCCGAGGGCTCGATCCATCTCGCGCCGTGAATCACGTTCGGCGATGGCTTGACGCTTATCACCTTTGGTGCGACTGCGGGCGATGGCCAGTTCCACCTTGACCCGGCCCTCTAAGAAATAGATCGACAACGGGACGAGGACGAGGCGTTCGCGAGCCACCCGGTCGGC
The DNA here is from genome assembly GCA_018401375.1 of Ilumatobacteraceae bacterium. Taxonomy (GTDB): domain Bacteria; phylum Actinomycetota; class Acidimicrobiia; order Acidimicrobiales; family Ilumatobacteraceae; genus M30B72. The sequence continues at coordinate 2,982 of JAGYKR010000009.1, forward strand.
CCATTTGGCGATCTCGGATTTGTGGAGGAGCAACTTGCGGGGTCGATCCGGATCATGAGAGCCGACGCCCACAGCGAACTGATACGGGGAGATGTGTACTCCCTCCATCCACATCTCGCCGTCACGCACCCGCGCGAAGGAATCAGCCATCTGCACCTGTGACAGGCGCAGACTCTTCACCTCGCTGCCGGTGAGCACCACTCCGGCCTCAACGGTGTCGAGGATTTCGTAGTCGTGGCGGGCCCGACGGTTGCTGGCGACTGGCTTGTTGGCGGGAGACTTCATCGCCCGCCCGACGCTATCGCCCCCGCCGATAGCGTGGCGCCCGTGCTGAAACTGTCACGCCGTGCCTTTGACGAACTCGTGCAAGCTGCGTATCTCGGGTATCCCGATGAGGCCTGCGGATTGTTTGCCGGTCCGGCTGATCAGGTCAGCGCTGACGGGGTGATCGAGACCGTGACACGGTTCTATCCGTGTGCCAACCAGGCAGCCTCGGCACGGATTTACTCCATTGACCCGCTCGAGCATCTGCGTGCCGAGAACGATGCGGAGGATCGCGGCCTTGAGATCAACGGTGTGATGCACTCTCACACGCATTCTGAGCCTTTTCCGAGTCCGACTGATGTGGCGCAGGCCCCTGATCCGAACTGGCATTATCTGATTCTGAGCCTCAAGCGTGAGGTGCCTGAGGTGCGCAGTTACCGGATCGTTGATGCAGAGATCATCGAGGAATCCATCGAAATTTTCGAGGGTTGAACCTCCGCTGCTGAGCAGGTGACATCGGTCCAAATGTCCGGAGAAATCGCTTTCAGGTCGACTCGAGGGAACCCCGCCGTTAGATTGTTGACGAAACACATCGGATTTGTCGGAACAAATACCGGGTGAGCGAGGTTCAACGGATCATGACCATCATCAGCGAAGCAGCATCCACAGGGGGAACTGCCACCGGCGTCTCCGGTGGCATGGCGTCAGGTCTTGGCCAGCCCTTTGGTTTCGGCCTGATCAACGAGAGTGTGCTGGACCTGATCGGTAACACCCCGGTGATTGACGTTTCTGTGTTGTCTCCCAACCCCAAGGTGCGGTTGATCGCCAAAATGGAGATGCAGAACCCGTTCGGATCGGTCAAAGATCGGATCGCCAAGGCGATGATCGAACAGGCCGAGAAAGATGGCGTGCTGAAGCCGGGTCAGACCATCATTGAGCCCTCCTCGGGCAATACCGGCATCGCCCTCGCAGCGATCGCTCGCATCAAGGGCTACCCAATCAAGATTCTGATGCCAGCCAGTGTGTCTATCGAACGCCGGCAGATGCTCGAAATCTTCGGTGCCGAGATCATCATGACCCCGGGTCCCGAGGGTTCCAATGGTGCGGTGGCTCGGGCCAAGGTGATGGCCGAGGAACATCCCGAATGGTGTTTCCTCTATCAGTACGCAAACGATGCGAACCCGACGGCCCACTATCGGACCACCGGACCAGAAATCATGCGCGATGTTCCCGACATCACCCACTTCGTGGCAGGTCTCGGGACCAGTGGAACCTTGATGGGCACAGGGCGATACCTGAAAGAACAAAACCCCGATATCCAAATCGTGGCCGTGGAACCCCCACTGGGCGAGAACGTAGAAGGCCTGCGCAACATTGATGAGGGGTACATCCCTCCCGTGTTTGAGAACTGGAACGGCTACGACCTACTGGATCGCAAGCGGGTAGTCCGGCCACGCGAATCCATCGAATGGACTCGGCGACTGGTCCGTGAATGCGGGATTTTCGCTGGGATTTCTACCGGTGCCTCATTGGCTGGTGCGGCCAAGGTCGCCTCACAAATCGATGAGGGAACGATCGTGTTCATCGTGTGTGACGGCGGCTGGAAGTACCTTTCCACCGGCGCCTACACCGATGATCTCGATGTAGCCGAAGCCGCAGCCGACAAGATCATCTATTTCTGATCTGTCACGTGCGATCTGATCTGCGACACTTCCGTCCATGACGCAGTGGGATTCTGAGCCGGTCTCCTACGGATTCGGACCGGAGGAACCCTGGTATCGCCAGCGCGGTCCGTTGACGGTGGCGATCACATCGGCGGTGGCGGCAATATTTTTGATCATCGTGATCGTGGTGTGGGCTGGTGGTCGTGGCAACAGCGACGCAGCGACTGACACGACTCCGCCCTCCACGGTGGTCACCGGTGACACGTCGGATCAAACAACGACTCCTGATTCCACGACCGCGACTCTGCCGTCATCCACCGTCCCCGAGACCACGGTGGATCCCGGCGCGACCTCCACCACCATCGACCCGGCGGTCTCCACCACGACGATTGAGGTGGGGGAGTTGACGGTGTGGGATCTTCTCCAGACCCGCTCCAACCTGAGTCGGGTGGCTGAACTGCTCGTGATCGCCGAACTTGATGACGTGCTGCGTGGGCCAGATGAGTTCACTTTCTTCGCTCCGACCAATGAAGCGTTGGCCGATTACGAGGCCACGAGTACGGGCGCTGCAGTGATCTCTGATCCAGGGCGACTCACAACCTTTTTGCTTAGGCACTTGGCCTTTCCTCGGAAGTTGACCACCCAGCAGATCTTTGATGAGGGATATGTGCTCGTGGCCACGGGAGAGTTCTTAAGCGTGGACTCGCTCACGCGCACGCTCGAAGGGGTCGGTTTTTTGTTGATTGACGACAGCGCCGGCAACGGAATGTTGCACGTCATGGAAGACACCCTCGCCCCGTGACGGCGGTGCAGGGTGGAACCTGTCTCGGGCCCGATTTCACTCGAGGCGACGCAACGCCGTTTCGGTGACGGGAGCGGGGGCGAGTCGGCATTGGGCGTCCACTACCGTGGCCCCGAACGCACTCACCAGGATCGGGTTCACATCAATCTCAATGATCTCTGGATGATCGGCGGCGAGTTGGGCGACGCGGCGAATCAGATCGGTCACGAGCACGCTGAGTTGTGGGTCCAGGGCCGAAGCCACTCGGGTGCTGGCCAGCATTGAGATGGCCGCCGCCTCAGAGATCGGCGCCAATCGGCTGGATTCGTCCCCGATCACATCGGCTTGTGCGCCACCGAGCCCCACGGTCACCACTGGTCCGAGTCGATGATCGGTGGTGACGTGAATCCTCAGATCCACACCTGGAGTGACCATTTCTTGGACGATGATCCAATCGGCGTCACTCCCGAGGTGGGTCTGCATTTGACGTATCACCCGGGCGAGGTCATCGGGGTCAGCCACATCGAGGGCCACCCCTGCTTGTACGGATCTGCCGGTATGGCGGCGGGCCGCTTTGAGGGCCACCGGGTAACCGATTTCGGCGGCGGCCTCTGCGGCTTGGGCCGCAACTACCAATCGGCAATCAGCCATGGTGATCCCGTAGGTTCGGAGTAGGTCCTTGATCTCTGCTGGCTCAAGAGTGACGTCGGGTGAGTCCACTCCCGATGGACGCAGATTGTGCTGGATCAGGGACTCCGCTGCGCCGGGATCCACATCGGTGAACACCTCCACGGTGCTCGCTCCTTCGCTCGCTCGCCAGGCTGAATAGGCGTAGAGGCGACCGAGGACCGCAGCGGCCGGTTCGGGAAAGGAGAACCGTTGCACCGGTGATCCCGGCATGAGTGCTCCGTCACGGGCCCCGAGCATCACTGCCACCACCGGTTTGATGGCATCGCGCGCCGCCTCATCGATCTGTGTGATCGGTCCCTGTGATAGGGCGGTAGTCGGTGGAGCGTGGACTACCACCACCGCATCGATGTTCTCATCGGCTAGTGCCAGACGTATGGCATCCCCGAACTCGGTGTCACCCGAGGTCCAGTCCAATGTGCGCGGTGCGGGCACCACCTCGAGATCAGCCGCACGCAACGCAGCCTCGGCCAACACGCCAGGGCTGCGGGCGTTGGTGATCACTGCCACCCTCCGAGAACGCATCAAAGGCTGTGTGGCGAGCACCCGGGCGGTGTCGAGCATCGCAGCCACGGTCGGGACCTCAATCACCCCGCACTGTCGATAGAGGGCCGAGCCGGCGGGGCCAGCCATCGCGGCACCGGTGCGCACAGCCACGATCGGGCGGGTCTGGGATATGCGGCGGGCCAGCCGGGCGAACTTGCGGGGATTACCGAAGGATTCGGTGTACATCGCGATCACGGAGGTTGCGGCGTCATCCTCCCAAAACTGCAATAGGTCATTGCCCGAGACGTCGGACTTGTCGCCCAGTGAAACAAACCAGGACAACCCCATCTGTAACTCGGCTGCCATCAACAGCACCGAGGATGCCAAGGTGCCTGACTGCAAGGAGATCGCCACTCCTCCTGGCGGCAGAGAGACCGGCACCATCGCTGCTTGAATCGCCACATCAGGCAGTGGGGAAGCGAAGCCAAAACTGGCTGGGCCGATGATCCGCAATCCATTGCGGCGGGCGGTGGCGATCAGTTCGGGCATCGGGACCCGGGTTTCGTCCACGGCCGTAATGATCACCGCCCCACGCACCTGGGCTGCGATGCAGTCGGAGATGGCCGCTTCAAGAGCGGCCTCGGGGACAGCGATCACAGCCACGCTGACTTCAGCCTCAATGGCCGACACCTTCGGATAACACTGGGTGTCGCCAATGCGGTCACGGTGTGGATTCACTGCGTACAGCGGCCCGGAGAACCCGGTTTGCAGGTTTTCCCAGATCTCGGTGCCGATACCACCTGGGGTGTCCGATGCGCCGATGAGAGCGATCGATCGGGGGATCAGCAACCGGGCGATCGCTCGCGAGTCGGCTCGTTGTTCGCGCCGCTCCACCGAATCGATGAATGCGGCGGTGTTATCGAGGCTGAACTCCACATCGATCACCCCGGAATCAAAGTGGCGCTCCACGGGCCAACCGGCCCGGGTGAACACCACCATCATCGGTCGGTTGTCGGCGAGGACTTCGGCGGTAAACCGACTGATCCCGTTCGTTCGGGCGATCGCTGCGAGATGTTCCAGTAGCAAGGTGGCGATCCCGAGGCCCTGCTGGGCATCGTCCACCATAAACGCCGCTTCGGCATCGGCCCGATTGGGCCAGCGTTCGTAACTGGCCCAAGCGATGAACTCCCCGTGGCGTTCCACCACAAGCGCCACCCGATTGACAAAATCGAGTTCGGTGAAATGGGTGAGTTCAGTTGCAGACAAGGTGGGCTTGGCCGAAAAGTACCGGCGATACTTACTCTCATCGGATTGGCGGGCGTGAAATGCGGCCAAAGCGTCACGGTCAGCGGGGGTGATCGGGCGGACCACAGCGGTGTCACCATCGCCGAGCACCACGGTGGAAACCCATTGATCATGGGGTGATCCCGACATCACCTCAGCATGTCACAGCGATGGGTTCAGCGAAGCTCAGGAGAACCCGGCGTCCGAGACCTCGCTGCTGGTCATACCGCTAAGCCGATGCGGTTCCTCGCCCGCAGATAGTGTGAGTGTTCGTGGATCAACCGATCGGCATGTTTGACTCCGGCTTCGGTGGTCTGACCGTTGCCCGGGCGTTGATCGATCTGTTGCCGGCCGAGGACCTCGTGTACATCGGCGACACGGCGCGCTATCCCTACGGCTCCCAACCCCTGAGCGATGTGCGTAAATTTGCCGCCGAGATCGCCCACAGTTTGGTGGAGGACTTTGGGGTGAAGGCGATCGTCGTGGCCTGTAACACCGCCACCGCTGCGGGTCTCGAGGAGTTGCGCTCCGAGATGGCGGAGAGATCGATTCCGGTGATCGACGTGATCCAACCTGGAGCAGCCGCACTGGTGGGGGCCACCTCCACCGGCCGAGTCGGGGTCATCGGGACCGTGGGGACGATCTCGTCGGGTTCCTATCTGACCGCAGTGGAACAGACCGGAGCACAGGTACAACTCACGAGCGCGGCCTGTCCGGGGTTTGTGGAGTTCGTGGAGCGCGGCCAGACCACCGGCGATGAGGTGATGGTGCTCGCTGAGCGTCTCTTGGCTCCGATTAAAGGAGCCGGGGTGGATACCTTGTTGCTCGGCTGCACCCACTATCCGTTTTTGGCGCGGACGATTTCTGAGGTGATGGGGCCGGACGTGACACTGGTGTCCTCGGCTGATGAAACGGCTTTTGCCGCCCGCCACATCCTTGGCGCCGCCGGGCTATTGAAATTCCAACCGGTGAAATTCCAACCGGTGAAATTCCAACCGGCTGGAAACCAGACAGACAGGCCACTTCAGCACCTCGGGCGGCACCGGTTCTTATCGAGCGGTGACGTGGAATGGTTCAAGCTGATGGGAGCTCAGTTACTTGGCCCAGAACTCGAGACTGTCGAGCCGTGGCCAAATGGGAACCGCCCTGGCATCAGCGGTACCGTCGGGTTATGAGTTTAGAGAGCACTTCGCGTCCCGACGGACGCCAACCCGACCAGCTTCGCCCGATCACCTTTGAGCGTGATTTCACGAAAATGTCCGACGGATCCTGCCTTGTGAGCTTCGGCAACACTCGGGTTTTGTGCACGGCAAGCATCGATGAAGATGTGCCGCGCTGGATGAAGGGCTCAGGTAAGGGTTGGGTGACCGCTGAGTACTCGATGCTGCCGGGTTCCTCACCTGAGCGGGTGGATAGAGAAGCAGCGAAGGGCAAGCAGAGCGGCCGGACGGTGGAGATCCAACGGCTGATCGGCAGATCCTTGCGCGCTGCCTGCGATATGACACTGCTCGGCGAGCGGCAAGTGGTGGTGGACTGCGATGTACTGCAGGCCGATGGGGGGACCCGTACCGCCAGCATCTGCGGCGGATTCATCGCGCTGCATGACGCCTTGACCCGCAAGATGTCCTCGGGGCTGATCGGTGTTCATCCCCTTCGGTATCTGTGCGCAGCGATCAGCGTGGGCATCGTTAATGGCCTGCCGGTGCTCGATCTTCCTTATGTGGAGGACAGCGCAGCCGAGGTGGATATGAACGTGGTGATGCTGCGGCCGATCGCCAATGGCGATGGGACTGTTGGTGAAGCCAAGTTTGTTGAGGTCCAAGGAACAGCCGAAGGAAAGGCCTTCAGCCGCCACGAACTCGACAGTTTGCTCGGCCTCGCAGAAGTTGGTCTCCTGCAGATTGCAGACCTGCAGGCCGGTCTACTCTCAGTGGCGCCAGCAAAGAGATAGCTGCCTGCCGCAGATTTCGAGATCGTGGTGGCTGAAATGAAAGACATGATGGATCTAGTTTGTGCCACGGCGAATCTGGGTAAATACGCAGAGATCGCTGCAATCCTCGAAGGGGTTGCTGAGGTGCGTCCCCGACCGGACGCTGTGGGTGAGATTGAGGAATCGGCAGGGAATTTCGTCGGTAACGCTCGTCTCAAGGCCACAGCGGTTGCGTCGGCCACGGGACTCCCGGCGCTCGGAGATGACTCGGGGCTGGAGGTGGACGTACTGCACGGGGCACCTGGTGTGGATTCGGCGATCTTCGGGGGCCTGCAACGATCTGACGATGACAACCGTAAGCACCTCTTGGCCGTAATGGAAGGCCAGACCAACCGGCGAGCAAGATTTCGCACTGTGCTCGTGGTGGCTTGGCCCGACGGTCGGGAGATCATTGCCGAGGGTGTCTGCGAGGGGTTTATCTCGAATCTCGAAATCGGGGAGCGTGGATTTGGGTATGACTCAGTGTTCATTCCTGAACTGACACCGGGCATTTTGAAAGATGCCCGGCAGCACCGCACCTTCGCCGAAATGACAATGGCGGAGAAAAATCTCATTTCTCATCGCTCAAAAGCTTTGGGCAAGCTTCTGGAGATGCTGAGGGACGAGCCCTAAATCCCGCCCCTAAGGGGCTTTCATCCGGATTTATCGAGGTATCCATAGCCGGGCTACATGGCTGTAGTTGTGCTCCCGGCGCGCGGCCTGCGAATTCGTGTTATTTTCATCTCCACGCCATTTCCTTTTCGCCTTAGTTGTTGCGGTTTCGCATTCTTGACGACTCAGGTGGATCAAGAAATCGCAGCGATGAATGGGGTGTCTACATCCCCATCACTTCAGGAGGAGGAACAATGACAACTATTTCCGGTTTCGGTTGGCGAAGGCCAGCCGCAACGATTGCGGCTCTCGCTTTGGTGCTCAGCGCCTGCGGCAGCGATGACAACGGGGATTCCGCAGACGCGGCTCCCGACTCAGGCTCCAGCATCCTCGCTGACGTCCTGGCTCGTGGCACGCTCAATTGCGGTGTCTCGGGCGCCGCCGTGGCGTTCTCGTTTACTCAAGCCGACGGTTCCATGGCGGGTATCGATGCCGACTACTGCCGTGCGGTGGCGGCGGCGGTCTTTGGCGATGCTTCGAAGGTGGAGTTCGTTTCCTTGACCGCAGCAGAGCGGTTTACCGCAGTTCAGACCGGCGCAGTTGACGTATTGATGCGTAACACCACGTGGACCCAGAGTCGGGATTCCGAGGTGGGAATGGACTTCGGTCCGACCACGTATTTTGACGGTCAACAGCTCATGGGTCGGGCCAGCGACGGCTATACCTCGGCATCACAGGTGGATGAGGTAGACGGAGCGGTGGTCTGCACCAATGCTGGCACCACCACGGAGACCAATATCGCAGAACTCGCCGCTGAGTTGGGGATCAACATCACCTTGACCACTTTCGAGGATTACGACCAGGTCACCGACTCCTTCATCTCCGGGGTGTGTGACGTGATCACCACCGACGGTTCGGGTCTTGTTGGCCGCAAGGCCGCTCAAGAACCTGCAGGTGAGACTTGGGTGATCTTCCCGGCCACCCCGATTTCCAAGGAGCCGCTCGGTCCGGTGTATCCGCAGAACGACTCCCAATGGGCCGACATCATCAACTGGGTGGTGTACGCCACGCTGATCGCCGATGAGTATGGGGTCACCTCAGCTCAGGCCGATGCGGCCAAGTCCGGCAACTTTGGCGCTGAAATGGTGCGCCTCATGGGCGGCGAGGGAGAACTCCAGACCAAGATGGGCCTCGAGGCGGATGCCTTCTACAACGTGATCTCCTCGGTGGGTAGCTACCAAGAGATCTGGGACCGGAACTTAACCCCAGTGGGCTTGGCTCGAGAGGGTTCAGCTAACGCTCTGTGGACTGAAGGTGGGTTGATGTACCCGCCGCCCGCCCGCTGACCACATAGCGAAACCTTTTACTACCGGGGATTTACTACCGGGGATCTGGTGGGGCGGAAGCGCTGATGCTTCCGCCCCACCGGACCGGTTCTCGCTTCGTCGTTCACTTCTTGTCACTTATTTTCGGGGGCTCGCTCAGGGTGTCAGGTTCTTTTGATGCGGTTGCTACGGATCTTGCGGTCGCGGCTCACGCCCGTCCACCGATTTGGCGCAACAGCACGATTCTCAAATGGTCGATCCAGGTCGTGGTGCTATTCGTAGTGCTCGGCGTGATCTGGTTCCTTGCGGACCAGGCGAGGAGCAATCTGTCGGCCCGAGGAATCCCGGTGGGTTACGGCTGGCTGGACGATCCTGCGAACATCCAGTTGGGGGAGGGAATCCAAACGGTCGATTCCCCTGAGCGGCGCCTCACGATGTCGCGAGCCTTGTGGGTGGGCATGGTGAACACTTTGCGGATCGCAGTCGTGGGCATCATCTTCTCAACGGTCATCGGGGTGCTGGTCGGAGTGGCACGACTCTCCCAGAACTGGATCGCCCGCAAGGTCGCAGCGATGTATGTGGAGAGTCTGCGCAACATTCCGGTGCTGGTGCAGATCATTTTGTGGCTTGCGATTCTCGGATCGTTGAGCAGTCTGACTTTGGATTCAGGTCCGATCCCAGGATGGCTGTACGTCTCCCAGAAGGGGATCTCCCTACCGAGAGTCTTTCTTGCCGATGGCTTTTATCAGTTCATGGCGCTCATGGGTTTCTTTGGCGTAGGGATCTGGCTATTGCGCCGGAGACTGAGGCGCCGACAAGACCTGCTCGGGGGGAACCAGCGAGTTGGTCTCCGACTGTCAGCGGTGACGGTAGTTGCGCTGACGGTGGCGTGGTTCGTAAATCCAGTGATGGCCTTTATGGGACCGATCATGCGAGGGATTGAGACGGCTTGGGGTTCGGTTCCTGAGCAGGCGGTGCAAATCCTCGTCGCAGTGGCGGCAATCACTGGAGCGGGGTGGTGGATTCGGGGGTTCTTGCTGAGCCACCGCAGCCCGGCCGGGATGACCAAGCTGATTGATGACGACTATTTCAAGATGGTCTTCGCTGGCCTAGTGGCCGCCTTGATGGTTCTTGTGATCACGGTGATCTGGCCGGGGATGGCAAGTTGGATGATCAACTCGGGAAGCGATTTTTGGGGGCTTCTCGGTGACAAGTTCGGTGACGGCCGTGGCGCCCGCCCGCTCGATGCGATGCGTCCAACTCTGACCGAAGGCCGATTCGTAAACTTCGGTCCGAGCGGCTTGACGATGACGGTGTTCTATGCCTCGTTGTTCTTCGGTCTCGTGTTCTACACCTCGGCGTTCATCGCCGAGATCGTGCGAGGCGGGATCCTTGCAGTCCCAAAAGGCCAGTCAGAGGCCGCAGCGGCCCTCGGTCTCAGCCGGGCCCAGACTTTGCGCAAGGTGGTTCTGCCCCAGGCGTTTCGGGTGGTGATGCCGCCGCTCGGAAACCAGTACTTGAATATCACCAAAAACACCTCCCTCGGGATAGCCGTCGGATTTTCCGACATCGTGCAGGTGGGTCAAACGGTCTATAACAAAAACGCTCAGACATTGGCGGTGTTCAGCATTTACATGCTGTTTTTTCTCGGTTGTTCTTTGGTGATCTCGTCGATTGTCAACTTCATCAACCGCAAACTTGCGATCGTGGAGCGTTGAGATGAGCGATGCGAGCGTTGGAGTGCAACGGACCGTTGCTCCGGAGGTGGCTCTGCCTTCTCCCGGGCGTTGGATCCGGGACAACTTGTTCTCCTCGATCACCAACTCAGTCCAAACAGTGGTTTTCACGGTCATCCTGCTCGGCTTGTTGCGCTGGGCACTCGGTCTCGTGTTCGCCGAAGACACCGACTGGACGGCGGTGGCCACGAACATGCGTCTGCTCTTCACCTACAACTACCCGACCGCGCAATATGGACGCATTTGGGTAGCAACGGGAACCGTCTTGGCTGCGGTGGGAGCGAGTTGTGGTGCGTGGAATATCAACCCCGGGATGACGGTGCGCAGGCTCAGCGTCTCAGGCACCGGGACCGGGGCATTCCTGCTCGTGATCGGTGTGATCACTCCCGCCTCCACTCCGTCGTCCATTAGGACCTGGATCGTGATCATCGGCACCGCCCTGGTCCTGATCTCTCTGACGGCCCTACGGATCGTGGACAAACCGCACCGCAGATCGGTGAGTTTCGCCTCGTTACTCGTGACATTTGGTGTAGCGGTTGTGGCCTTTTTGTGGTTATTCCCCTTCGGGAACTACGGGTTCACTCAAGGGGCGGTGTACGCCGAGCCTGGTCTTGTGGCCGAATCCACACGGGTGCCGTGGACCGTGCTGATGGCAATCGTGGTGAGCGCGTTTTTCTTAGGCAGAGAAACGGTTCGCCGTCTCGGCGAGGCGGGAGGTCTGATCCGGCGGTCACTCACGGTGTTCTGGGTTGTGGGACCGTTGTTTCTCGTTTTCCTCGTCTTGCGCGACCCGGCCTTTGACATGGGCTACGTCTTGAGGGTGGACATTCCGATCGCCGCAGGTTTCGTGCTGGCGGGGGCTGTATTGATCTCGCTGCTGGGTCAGCCGGCGCGGGCCGAACTCGCCCGGATCGTTGGAGCAGTTCTCGCTGCGGGTGCAGTGTTCAACTGGATGGCAGGGTTCATGGGTTGGTACCCGATGCTGCAAAAAGTGCGGATCTCTTTCGCTCTGCTGGCTCTGTTGGTGTTGCTGTTACCGACTCTGGCCGGAGAGCGCGCTGCGCGCCTGCGACTCATGGGACTGTGGGCGGTGGCGATGGTCATCTTCCACTGGTTGATCACGGGGATGAACACCCCGTCCACATTAGAGATTGCAGCCCCACCATTTCTCGGGGGTTTCGTGCTGACGGTCACGATCGCCTACTACGTGATGTTGGCCTCTTTTCCGGTCGGTGTGCTGCTCGCATTGGCTCGGACCTCGAAGTTGCCGATCTTTCGGGTGCTAGCTACCGGATACATCGAGGTAATCCGCGGGGTCCCGCTGATCACGGTGTTGTTCTTCTTTTCGATCATGTTGCCGTTGTTCTTGCCCCGCGGGATGGGGATCTCCGACTTAGCGGCGGTGTTTGCCGGCTACGCCGTGTTTTCGGCGGCATATATGGCCGAAAACATTCGCGGTGGCCTCCAAAGCGTGCGACACGGGCAGTTTGAGGCCGCTGATGCGCTCGGCCTGACCACGGTGCAGCGCACGGGTCTGATCGTGTTGCCCCAAGCCCTGCGGGTCTCCATCCCAAACCTCGTAGGCCAGGCGATCGCCACCTTCAAAGAAACCTCGCTGATCGCAATCGTTGGCGGGTTCGACCTATTGCGTATTGCAAACGCAACAATCCCCAACCAGCCGGACTTCCTCGGCCAGAAGCGTCCCGGACTGTTGTTCATCAGCCTCATCTACTTCGTCTTCGCCTATTCCATGTCCCGGGCATCCCAGAACCTCGAGACTCGCCTCGGATCGGCTCGAGCATGAGCCGACGACAACCCAGACCACTGGCCATCTCGCCTACTTCTCGAACTCAACGAACGGAGCAGTGTCAATGAGCATCGCCGACAGAGCCCTCACCTCCGAGATGGCCTCGCGACCCGACATGATCCAATGCCGGGGGGTGAAGAAATGGTTCGGTGACTTCCAGGCGCTGTGCGGTGTTGATCTCACCGTCAAGGAGCGGGAGGTCATGGTGGTTCTCGGCCCTTCCGGTTCGGGTAAGTCCACGCTGATCCGCTGCATTAACCGTCTTGAAGTCCACCAAGAGGGCCAGATCGTTGTGGATGGGGTGGAGCTCACTAACGACCTGCGCAACATCGAAAAGATCCGCTCCGAGGTGGGCATGGTCTTTCAGTTGTTCAACCTATTTCCCCATCTCAGCGTGCTTGACAATGTGACTCTCGCACCGATTTGGGTCCGTAAGCAGCCCAAGGCCCAAGCGGAAATCCGGGCCATGGAACTCTTGGAACGGGTAGGTATCCCCGAGCAGGCAGCGAAGTTTCCCGGGCAGTTATCCGGTGGACAACAACAACGCGTGGCGATCGCTCGTTCCTTAGCTATGAATCCCAAGATCATGCTGTTTGATGAGCCGACCTCGGCTTTAGACCCGGAGATGATCTCTGAGGTGCTTGACGTCATGAAAGCCCTAGCGGCCGATGGGATGACGATGATCGTGGTCACCCACGAAATGGGATTCGCACGTGAGGTGGCGGACCGTTTGGTGTTTATGGAAGCGGGGGATGTGGTGGAGGTGGGGACACCGGAAACCTTCTTCACGAACCCCACCGAGGAGCGCACCAAACTGTTCTTATCCCAGATCCTGTGACGGGACCCCGGAGTCTCCGTGCGGGCGGAGGGACTCGAACCCTCACTCCATAGGAACGGGCTCCTAAGGCCCGCGCGTCTGCCAGTTCCGCCACGCCCGCATGACACAGCGTTTGCAGGTTGTAACGGTAGCGGTCAGACCGGTGATGTGTCACAGGCCATTAAATAGAGATCTGCATCAACGGGACACAGCAGAGCCCGAGAGAACTTGACAGAATGTTAAACGTGACGATCACTGACATACCCGATGCGAATGCCTATGCCCTCGAGAACCAGTTCGGCCTCGCTGATCGGGTTACCGATGAGGCAGCGCTCCAACGCAGTGTGCAGCGGTTCCGTGAGCGGGGAATCACCTTGCCTACCTTTGCTCAGGTAGCTAACCCGTCCTCATTTAGCCACGCCGACAAGGTGGGTGATGCCGATCACAACGCAGCCGATCCACGGAACCTGTGGCGGGTGCCTGGCAATGATCTTTGGGCGTCAGTTGCAGGTCCCCAAATCATGTGGGTTGCCCTCGTTGACCGGGGTGGACAGTCGATCATCGTGGTGTTCGGCGACCGGTTCCCGGTGATCACAGCGCACAAGGTGCTCGCTGCCTATTCCTGTCTGGCCCCACGGATCGTGACCGGGCAGTTTGACCCGACCCATCATCCCCAGGTGATTTCTGGCCCTCTCACCGGTAACGCTACGCCCGGGAGGCGTACGTCCAGCCGGATTATGGCTTCACGAGGCGTGGCGTCCTGCCCGAAGGGATGAGCGCCGAGCGCTGTGGTTAGGAGCTGGTGTGAGAACCCGGCCGAGGACGTCATCAAAACCCGGCACTGAATCCAATGTAAAGATCTACGACCTGTAACGAACTGGCCAGTCCAGAGATTTTGTTCTCAATCAGTTCAGTGAGTTTGAACCACCTCATTTGTCACTACGTGACCGGCACCGTCAGAACCAGATGTTCACCCACGTCAGGATCAGATCCGGACGAGCGACGGTCGCGATCTGCGCCTCGCAGCGTTCACCTCGGCCACCGGGTCAGCGGGCACGATCGCAGCAGGGGACAGACTGAAAGATCTCCACGGCACCAAGATCGTGGCGGTGGAAGCCCTCGAATGTCCCACCATGTTGGAGAACGGCTTCGGGGAGCACAACATCCAAGGCATCGGCGATAAGCACATCCCTCTGATTCACAATGTGATGAACACTGATCTCGTGGTCGCGATCAGTGATCGCGCTACCGATGACCTCGACGTGATGTTTAACTCCGAGGCCGGCCGGGCCTATCTGGCCGAACGCAAGGGGCTCGATCCCGCACTCGTGGACGCCCTCGCCCATTTCGGTTTCTCGGCGATCGCCAACGTGTTGGCGGCGATTAAGACGGCTCGTCTGCTCGATCTCGGGCCGGAGGATGCAGTGATCACTGTGGCCACCGACGGCGGGGATCTCTACCCGAGCGAACGGGCCAAGACGCTCGCCACGCGCTACGGCGGCGATTTTGATTCTGCATCTGCCGCTGAGGTCTACGGCACCCATCTCGGATCCATCACCACCGAGGACATGATCGAATGCACCCATCGGGATCGGACCCGGATCTTTAACCTCGGCTATTACACCTGGGTAGAGCAGCAAGGCACGCCGTTTGAGTTGTTTGAGCAGCGGCGGTCTCAGGAGTTTTGGCGGGGCCTGCGCCGGTATGTAGGTGTGTGGGACGAGATGATCACCGAGTTCAACGACCGGATCCTCGGTGGGTCAGCCAACTCCTGACCAGCCCGGCTGGCGATGCGCTGTCTGCGGGGCCACCGAGGCGATTGGGACACCGTTCACCTGGCGCTGCCCGAACGCGTCCGTGGATGATCCGCATCATTTGCTGCAGATCGTCGATACCGCTGCTGCTGAACCGCTGCTCGATGATCGAAATCCGCTGATTCGGTTTGGGCCCCGTTTGGCCTGGTGGCGGTGGGCTCGCGCGAATGGTCTGAGTGATCAGGACTGCGCGGCCCTGACCTTGGAGGTGGCCGGGGATTTTGTTGTCACCCCCTACCAGCGCGATGGGACCATTTCCGCAGCCATCGGGGCGGAGGTGTTCGTTAAAGACGAGACCGGATCCGTGGCTGGATCGCAGAAGTCTCGTCACCTTTCGTCGATTCTGTTGCATCTGCGCGCCGCTGAAACCCTCGGCCTGATCACTGAGCGGCCACCATTGGCGATCGCATCCTGCGGGAATGCTGCGCTCGCTGCGGCCACCTTGGCCGCCCGGGTCGGGTGGCCGATTCAGGTGTTCGTTCCCGAGTGGATGGATCCGGCCTACTCTCAAAAGTTGAACGAACTCGGCCCGCAAATCACCACCTGTAGGCGCAATGCCGGGGATCCACCGGGAGATCCGGCCCTGCATCAGTTCCGTGCTGCAGTGGCGGCGGGCGCAATCCCGTTCAGCGTGCAGGGACCAGAGAATGCCTACTGTCTCGACGCCGGCCGGACCATGGGATGGGAGATCGCGCACGATCCCTTGGGTCTCCCTGATGCGGTGTTCGTGCAGGTGGGGGGCGGCGCGTTTGCCTCATGTCTCGGTCGCGGGCTCGGGCCGTCTGTACAGATGTGGGCGGTGCAGGCTGAGGGGTGCGCCCCATTGGCTCGGGCCTGGGAGCGCTGCGGGCGAGTGAGCGATCCGGTTCAGCATTGGGGTGAGATCATGACGCCGTGGGAGTCGCCACATTCGGTTGCTGATGGGATCCTCGATGACGAGACCTATGACTGGATTGGTGTGATGCAGGCGATGCGAGCCAGCGGCGGGGGACCGGTGGTGGCGAGCGAGGAACAGATCCGTGAGGCGAATTCTCTCGCTCGGGCTGCGGGCTATCAGGTCAGCCACACCGGCTCGGCGGGTCTCGCGGGTCTTCTCGCCCGGGCAGAAACCTTGCGGCCCACGGATCGTGTTGCAGTGGTGATGTCGGGAGTCGCCCGCAGTTAATTATTCAACCGTGACTATTCGACCGTGCTTACTCAACCGTGACTATTCGACCGTGATGAGGCGTCCGGTCGTCACCTCATAAACGAAGCCGGTGATGTGCTCTTTGTGCTGTACAAAAGGAGTACTGCGTAAGCGGGTGATCGATTGACGCACATCGGCATAGGGGTCGGTGAAGGATTCCAGAGCCCACCACGGCTTGATGCCAAGTTCGGCTTCGAGTTCGGCTTTAAACGCATCCTCGGTCACCTTTTGGAGCCCGCAGTCAGTGTGGTGGACCAAGATGATCTCTCGGGTACCGAGCAGTCGCTGGGAGAGACACAGCGAGCGGATCACATCATCGGTGACCACCCCGCCGGCATTGCGAATGATGTGGGCCTCACCGTGACGAAGGCCGAGCAGCTCAAACAAGTCCATCCGCGAGTCCATGCAGGCCACGACGGCGAGTTGTCGCAGCGGCGCTACCTCCAAGTCACCCTCATCAAATGATTCGGCGTACCGCTGGTTGTGGCTGACCATCGCAGGAGCGTTGGGAACGAAGTCGGTCATAAAGATCCTTGAGGTGAAGAGAGCGGGTCAAGGATCGCACCGAGGCGATGCGAGGACTCGAGGGGATGACGAAGTGGGCGTTCGAGATCCATCTGGTAGATGTTGCGGCGGCCCACCTTGGTGGATGTCAGGTAACCGGCCTCAATCAGTTCGTGCACGATGCGATGCACCGCTCGTTCGCCGATCCCAACTTTCTGGGCAATCTCAGAGAGGCGGATATCGGGTTGATGGGCGATACAGACCATGACGTGGCCGTGGTTGGTAAGAAAGGTCCAACTTGGGATATCCGGACTC
The DNA here is from genome assembly GCA_018401375.1 of Ilumatobacteraceae bacterium. GTDB lineage: Bacteria > Actinomycetota > Acidimicrobiia > Acidimicrobiales > Ilumatobacteraceae > M30B72. Next base: position 20,233 of record JAGYKR010000009.1, read on the forward strand.
GCGCTAGCCATTGCCTCAGGTGATAGCACATCAGCGGGTCATCGCGGTGTTTCCCATGGGCACATCGGCGCCCCACATCTCACAATGGGGTGGGGGACGGTAGCGTGACGTCTATGTCGGAAATGATCCCAGTTCAGGCCGCAGACGGCGGTTTCGACCCTCGCAGTGATGTCTTCAATCGGCTGTTAAAGAGTCGAGTGGTAATGCTCGGCTCGGATGTGAACGACGAGATCGCCAATCAGATCTGTGCACAGCTGCTGTATCTGGAGAGCGAAGATCCCACTGCTGACATCTGGCTCTACATCAACAGCCCCGGTGGATCAGTGACCGCCGGCATGGCGATCTACGACACGATGCAGTTCGTTGGTTGTGATGTGGCCACGGTGTGTCTCGGTCTGGCCGCCTCGATGGGGCAGTTCCTTTTGGCCGCTGGCGCTCCCGGCAAGCGGTACACGCTGCCGAACGCCCGGATCATGATGCACCAGCCATTGGCCGGTCTCCGGGGTCAAGCTGCCGACATCGCGATTCAGGCGGAGCAACTCGCCTTTGTGAAGCGTCGGATGGCGGAGTTGATTGCGTTCCACTCTGGCCAGGAATATGACCAGATTCGTGCTGACTCTGAGCGTGACCGTTGGTTCACCGCCGAGCAGGCCAAAGAATACGGTCTCGTGGACAAGGTCATCTTGCGCCGCGGCGAAATCCTCTGACTCGCCGGTGATTGCCCGCCGTTGATTGATTAGCCGTTGATGAGCTAGCCGGCGGGAACAGTGCCGCTCGAGGGCTGCGGGATGACCGCTGGACCATGGGGCGTGATCGTGGTCACCGGCCCGAGATCCACCCCACACCAAGCCGAGACCCACTCGGCGATCCTGACGGCAGCAGCCTCACTCGCGTACGCGGTGAGGGCTGCGGTCTGCACGGTCTCCTCGTCTTGTGGATCCACGGCCGCAGCGGTTTCGATCGCCACCAGAATGCGCATCATCTCCGATTCAATGTCCACGGGCGCGAGGCGGATCAGCATTTCATAATGGGAAATCGTTGCTGAGAGTTGCTCTTGATCGGTGATGAGCGGGGACACCAAGGCCACTGGATCGGCGGCTACCTCACCACAGAAGCGCTCGGCGTCGCTGCCCTCGTCACGAGAACAGCCAAGGCTCAGTCCGGCGGATAGTACGAGTGCCGTCACAACCGTCACTGTTCTCACTGTTGTCACTGTTGTCACTGTTGTCATGGTGGACATCGGGCGCACCCACCGGTGACGGCGACGTTCATTTGCAATGGGGGCAATGGGCACGATGTGAGTGTGCCAGACCCTTCGGTGTAGATGCGGTCATCACTGAGCCTTCGCCAACGTTCCACTGGTTTTCTGCCTACTCGATTCATGGTGCGACCACCTGAGGCCATTCCCGGTCAAGGGGCCGGGGGATTGGTTGTGAGGAGGGTCAATGTTCGCCACCGTCGCATCGGCATCCATTCTGGGTGCTGCAGGACATCGAGTGACCGTGGAGGTCCACATCGGTAACGGTCTGCCTGGGTTCACCATGGTCGGGCTTCCCGATGAGACCTGCCGGGAAGCACGAGACCGGGTCCGGGCCGCGATCTTGAGCACGGGGCTGTGCTGGCCGGATCGTCGGATCACGGTCAATCTTGCACCATCTCGCCACCGCAAGACCGGCACGGGTCTCGATCTAGCGATAGCGATCGGGGTGTTGTCCGCTAACGGCAACATCACGGCCGATGCGATCGCGGACCTCGGGTGCGTGGGCGAGTTAGGTCTCGACGGGTCGGTGCGCCCGGTGCCGGGGATCGCCCCAATGGTCGGGGTACTCGGCGATCTCGATGCGGTGGTGCCAGCGAGATCTGTGCACGAGGCGCTACGAGCAGCAGGTGGTCGGGTCCGCCCGGTGGCCCATCTCTCAGAGTTGGTGTCGGTGTTGACCGGGGAGGCCCCATGGCCGGACCACCAGGTGGAGGCCCCCGACGCGGTCGTGGATCTGGTGGCGGACCTCGCTGATGTTCACGGTCAGCCAGTGGCGAGGCGAGCCCTCGAAATTGCGGCGGCCGGATCCCATCACATGTTGCTCGTCGGCCCACCTGGCTCCGGCAAGACCATGTTGGCGCGTCGACTGCCGGGGCTGTTGCCCCGGTTGGAACGCGATGCGGCGATGGAAGTGACGATGATTCACTCGGCGGCGGGGGTGCGTCTGCCTCCGCTCGGGTTCGTGGATCTTCCACCGTTTCGCGCTCCCCATCACAGCAGTTCCAACGTGGCTCTCGTAGGTGGTGGATCGCATCTGTTGCGGCCGGGAGAAATATCTCTCGCGCATCGAGGTGTGTTGTTTTTGGATGAGTTGGGGGAGTTCGCCCCCTCGGTGCTCGACGCCTTGCGTCAACCCCTAGAAGAAGGGGTGATCCATGTGGCTCGGGCCCACGTTCATGCGGATTTGCCGGCCCGCTTCCAGTTGGTGGCTGCCACGAACCCGTGTCCCTGCGGAGGTGGGCCACCGGGGTCATGCCAATGTGATGAGACCAGCCGGCAGCGCTATCTGCGGCGGCTGTCGGGGCCGTTGATGGACCGTTTCGATCTGCGTGTGGCGGTGCATCCCCCCGATGTGGAGGAGATTTTGACCACGCAAACATCCGAACCCTCGTCGGCGGTGGCGGCCCGGGTGCTGCAGGCCCGACAGGTCGCGGTATCCCGCAGCGGATGCACGAACGCCGAACTCGATGGAGCCGCCCTGGACCTGCACGCCCCGCTCAGCGATGCAGCCCGGTCCTTGTTGCGATTTGAACTTGTGTGTAACCGTCTCACCGGCCGGGGGTTGCATCGGATCCGTCGGGTGGCGCGCACCATTGCTGACCTCGATGCACAGTCAGGGCGCGATCCGGTGCAGATGATTGAGGAAGCCCACGTCGCCGAGGCCCTCCGGATGCGCGCTCAGATCCACGCTCGGCTGCCGGAGATCGCCTGATGTCGCTGATACCTGAGGCACCCGCAGACCCCGCTGAGGTGGGTGTGTTGGCCATCTTGGCGGGCCTGTCCGGAATGGGGCCGCGCCGACTGCGATTGCTGCTCGCCCATCTCGATCCGATCGATGCTTTCCACGCACTCGCCGATCCGGGCGGATTGCCCTCGGACCTCGCCGACTTCTATTCGCTCGATCTACGCCGGGGGTGGGCTGTGGCGGTGCGGTCCTGCAATCTCGAGCAGGTGGCCACCAACTGCGCAGAGTTAGGTCTGCGCGCTGCGGCTTTCGGATCAGCGCAGTATCCCCGATTGCTTCTGGCTGATCCGGTACCTCCGGCAGTGATGTTTTGGCGGGGTGAACTGCAGTGCCTCGCAGAGCGCCGGGTGGGGATCGTCGGCACCCGCAACCCGACGCGCAGCGGGGTAGCCACCGCAGGGACCTTGGCCCAAGAGTTAGCCGAGGCCGGGATCGCAGTGGTGTCAGGTTTGGCTCGCGGGATTGATGGGGCGGCGCATCGGGGCGCTTTGTCCGCTCGGGGACCGGTGATCGCAGTGGTCGGTAACGGTCCGGATAAGGCGTACCCGGCCTCGCATCGAGACCTTTGGCAACAGGTCTGCGATCACGGCCTCCTGATCACTGAATGGCCACCGGGGGTACCGCCCGACTCGTATCGGTTCCCGATGCGCAACCGGATCCTCGCTGCGTTGAGCGAGGTCGTCGTGGTGGTTGAATCCCGTGAGCGGGGCGGATCGCTGTCCACGGTCCGGGAGGCATCGCTCAGAGGGATTCCGGTGATGGCTGTCCCCGGATCCCTGCACACCCGAGCTAGCGCTGGCACGAACCAGTTGCTGTGTGATGGAGCACCTCCGGTCACCTGCACCGAAGATGTGCTCGTTGCGCTCGGGCTCCACTCGCAGCGGCGCAGCGACCTGGCCCAAGATCCACGTCCGGCGGTAGGCCAGATGGAAGCTGCGATCTTGGATCGCTGTCGGATCCGACCTCAGACCCTCGACGACCTGTGTCGGGGGTTAGCGATCACGGTCAGCACAGCAGCGCTTGCCGTTGCTCGGCTTGAGCGCGACGGCTGGGTGGCCGAGACCGGAGGCTGGTTTGAGGTGCTCGGTGCGTGGGCGGGAACCCCGAGTGCTGAGGCGGGTGAGGGGGCTGAACACGACATTGCTGACGCAGGGTGTCCAGAACACAGCGGACCGGAGGCAATACCCTATGGAACATGACCGCTCAGGACGCGCCTCGGGAACCGGCGTCCGATTCCGTTTCCGATTCCGTGTCCGATTCTTTCTCCGAACTCTGGAGGCTCGCCGAGTTCGCTCAGTCCTGCACCTCGCTTGCGGAGCGTTCGAAAGAGGCCTATCTGAGCGACATCCACCTGTTTGCGGAGTGGTGCGCACGCGGCAAGATGATGTCCCCGCCCGAGGTCACCCGCAGCGCAGTCCGGCGCTACGTGGCACACCTCACCACCCGACAGTTCGCCCGACGCAGCATCGCTCGCAAGGTGGCGTCCTTACGGCGCTACTGCAAATGGGCCACCCGGGTGGGTGTGATGACGGTGGATCCAACGATTGGGGTGCAGATTTCTGGCGCCGAGTCACGTCTGCCGCGGGTGATCGAACGCTCCGAACTAGAGGTGTTACTGGAGGGACCGACCCCGGCCGAAGAACCCGAATGGCGACTCCGTCGCGACAATGCTGTGCTCGAAGTCCTGTATGGCTCGGGGCTTCGAGTTTCCGAATTGTGCTCTTTGGATCTGGACTCTTTGGACCTATCCGGCGGCGCTGTGACCGTGTGGGGCAAGGGATCCAAGCAACGCCGGGTGCCCCTCGGGGATCTGGCCACCGCGGCGCTACGGCTGTGGTTGGGGATCCGTCACGAGGCCATCGATCCAACTCAAGGGGCAGCGCTGTTCGCCAACGAACGCGGTCGCCGTTTAACCCCGCGCGATGTGCGTCGGATCCTCGACCGCCGGTCTGTGAACCCCACCCACCCGCACGCGTTACGTCACACGTTTGCCACCCACCTGCTCGATGGTGGAGCGGATCTGCGAGCGGTTCAGGAGCTCTTGGGCCACGCCGATGTGGCCACCACTCAGCGCTACACCCATGTCAGCCGGGAACGGCTGCGGGCCGTCTACACCGAAAGCCATCCTCGGGCATGAGTCACGGGGTCATTGACCCGGATCTCCGACGGCACTGGGAGCGATGGCTCGCAAAGCAGGATGCTGGGGCCCGAGACCAACTGATCATTCATTACTCCCCGCTCGTGAAGTTCGTGGCGGGTCGCGTCGGTGCGGGCATGCCGTCCAGCGTGGAAGCCGGGGACCTCGTGTCAGCGGGCATCTTCGGTCTGATCGACGCCATCGAACGCTACGAACCGGATCGGCAGATCAAGTTTGAGACCTTCGCCGCACCGCGTATCCGCGGGGCGATCTATGACGGGCTGCGCGAATTGGACTGGGTGCCGAGGTCCGTGCGGCGTCGGGCCCGCGAGGTGGAGCAAGCCTTTGCTGACCTTGAGGGCCGTAGCGGCGAGGCCCCTGATGACGACGATCTGGCGGCACATCTCGGGATCAGTACGAACGAACTTACGAAATGGCTGAGTTCGATCGCCGCCACCACCGTCGGTCCTTTGGACCGAGCGATCGAGATGGGTCACGAACCGCCGGCCGACCCAACTCCCACCCATTCGCCGATTCGCGCTTTGGAGGACCGGGAGACCCGGGGGGCGATGCGTGCAGAGATCCGCAGCCTTCCCGAACGCGAGAAACTTGTGCTCTCTTTGTATTACGACGAAGGTCTGACCTTGGCGGAGATCGCTGAGGTGCTCGGGGTGACGGAGAGTCGAGTCTCACAGATTCACACCAAAGCGGTGCTGCATCTGCGGTCACGGTTGTCGGCCTCGGGCCTGATCTGAATCAGGCGGGCCCGATGCTGTCGCAAATGATCTGGTCGATAGCCGTGCTGGCGATCGCCGCAGTGGGGACACCCGGGCTGAGTGATCACGAGATCCTTGATCCGTATCGGCCACCCCAATGCACCTGGTGTCCGGGAAATCGCGGTATTGAGTTGGATACACCCAGTGGCCATGAGGTGCGGGCGCTGCGGTCCGGATACGTGAGTTATGTGGGCTTCGTGGCGGGGACTGGGTACGTGGTGGTGGACATCGGCGAGGGCCTAAGGGTGACTTATGGCGGTGTGATCCCGGCGGATGTGCGGGTGGGTGATCCGGTTCCGGCTGGTTCAGTCCTCGGCATCACCGAAGGATCCCTTCACCTCGGTGTCCGACGCCAGGACTCCTATATCGATCCGTCAATTCTGTGGGCACCGCGCACCGTGCGCGCCCGCCTGATCCCGGGTTAGACTCCCCTCGTCCTCACCTGAGGGCCTCGTTACATTCACAGGGTCTCATTCGCAAGCGGTCGCGTCAGCGTCTGAATGGGATCACAACCGCTACAGGAGAAGTCATGGCCGTCATTTCTATGCGTCAGATGCTCGAAGCCGGAGTGCATTTCGGACATCAGACCCGCCGTTGGGACCCCCGGATGAAGCGTTTCATCTTCGGTGAGCGCAACGGCATCTACATCATCGATCTGCAACAGACGCTGAGCCGTGTTGAGGTCGCCTACAACTTCGTGCGCGATGAGATCGCCGCTAAGGGCGGCACCGTGTTGTTCGTGGGCACCAAAAAGCAGGCCCAGGATCCGGTCCGTGACTTCGCTAACAAGTGCGGGATGCCGTACGTGAACGAGCGGTGGCTGGGCGGCATGCTCACCAACTTTGAGACCATTTCCAAGCGGGTAGCCAAGATGCTCGAATACGAGCGCATGAAGGCCTCTGGCGAGTTTGAAGTGATGATCAAAAAGGAGGCCCTGCTGCTCGACCGTGAGCTCGAGAAGTTGCAGCGCAACCTCGGCGGTCTGCGCGATATGAAGCGTCTGCCCGATGCGATCTTCATCCTTGACACCAAGAAAGAGCACATCGCAGTCACCGAGGCCAACAAGCTCGGGATTCCGGTTGTGGCCGTTGTGGACACCAACGTCAACCCCGACGTCATTCAGTTCCCGATCCCGGGCAACGATGACGCGATCCGGGCCAACGCTCTCATGTCACGGGTCATCGCTGATGCGATCGAAGAGGGTCGCTACATCTCCTCTCGCCGGAATCCAGCAGCAGCAGCCGCTGCGGCCGCTCCGGTCCAGCGCAACGCTGAGGAGGAGGCCGCCTTTGAGCAGGCTCAGGCCGAGGCTCGCCGCCAGGCCGCCCGGGCCCAAGCCGAGCGTGATGCTCGCCTGCGCGCCGAGAAGGTAGCCGAAGAGACCGCCCCAGAGATCGCCCCAGAGCCCGTCGCTGTAGCCGAGGTCACCGAAGACACGGCTCCCGTCGCAGAAGAAACCACTCCCGAGAACTGAGAGTTCAAGAACATGTCATTCACCGCTAAAGACGTCCAAGCCCTCCGCCAATCCACCGGCGCTGGGATGATGGATTGCAAGAAGGCTCTCGAGGAGACCTCGGGAGACATGGAGGCCGCTAAGCAGTTACTCCGTGAAAAAGGACTGGCAGCGAGCGCGAAGCGCGATGATCGTGAGAACACTCAGGGCCTCGTCGCGTTGAAGATCTCCGGCACCGTCGGCGCGATCGTCAAACTCAAGTCCGAAACGGACTTCGTCGCCTCGAGTGAGTTGTTTAAGGCCGAGGCGGATGCCCTGGTTGATCTCGTCATCGCCAAAGGCGTAGACGCTGTTTCCGAGCGCACCGAGAAGCTCGAGGAACTGAAGATCACGCTCAAGGAGAAAATCGAGATTGGTGAAGTGATCCGCATGGACGCTGCCGCCGGCAATGTTCTTGATTCTTATGAGCACATCCAAGGTGGTCGCGGGGTGAATGCCGTGCTCGTAGAGGTCAGTGGTGGTACCCAAGAACTCGCACACGATGTTGCGGTCCACATCGCTTTCGCCCGGCCGACTTACCTCACTCGTGAGGAGATCCCCGCTGAGATCATCGCTCAGGAGCGGACCACCCTCGAAGCGATCACCCGTAACGAGGGCAAGCCAGAGCAGGCGATCCCCAAAATTGTTGAAGGCCGCATCGGGGGCTTCTACAAAGATGTGGTTCTGCTCGAACAGCCCTACGCCAAAGATGACAAACAGTCTGTGACCCAGATCCTTGGTGGAGCACAGATCGTCCGCTTCGCTCAAGTGGAGATCGGCTGAGATGAGCGACTCGATGCCTTCCGCCGGGATTCCTCGATGGAAGCGCATCGTTTTTAAACCTTCTGGTGAGGCCCTGGCCGGCCCGGCTGGCCGGGGCCTCGATGGAGACACCCTCGAAAAGACGGCCCTCGAGATCATTGAGTTGCGCCAAAACCTCGGCGTAGATGTTGCGGTTGTGGTCGGTGGCGGGAACTTCTGGCGGGGCCGGACCGGTTCGTTGACGGGAATGGATGCCAGCCAGTCCGATCACATCGGCATGCTCGGCACCGTGATGAATGCGCTCGCCCTCCAAGATGCGCTCGAGCGCTGCGGCCAAGACACCCGCGTGCAGTCGGCCATCGAGATGCCTCGGATCGCTGAGCCGTACATTCGGCGGAGAGCGATGCGCCACCTCGAAAAGGGCCGCGTGGTGATTTTCGCAGCCGGTACCGGAAACCCTTACTTCACCACCGATACCGCCGCCGCATTGCGGGCTGCAGAGATCGAAGCGGATGTGTTGATTAAGGGCACCCATTCGGGTGTGGACGGGGTCTACTCGGCCGATCCTCGCACCGACGCCACGGCGACCAAATATGAAGAGGTCGGCTATATGGAAGTGATGACGAAGAACCTGAAGGTGATGGATGCGACAGCGATCGCGTTCTGCCGCGATAACGGCATCCCGATCGTGGTCTTTGATATGTCTGATCCTGGTTCCTTGCGGTCAATCCTGATGGGTGAGCGCGTCGGGACCATCATTCGCGATCTCTGAGTATCTCCCACGATTCTCTCGGGTATGGGTACGCTGTTCGGGTGACCGAAGAAACCCTGCTCGAAGCCATGGAGAAGATGGATAAGGCCGTGGAGCACGTTCAGGGGCAGTTCCAAAGTCTGCGCACCGGCCGTGCGGTTCCTGCCCTCGTGGAAAAGCTGCTCGTCGAGTACTACGGAGCTCCGGTTCCTTTGCAACAGCTCGCTTCCATCCAAGTGCCTGAGGCCCGCAGCTTGTTGATCCGGCCCCATGACAACTCCACGCTGGCTGTGATCGAGAAAGCGATCCGCAACAGCGACCTCGGCGTTTCTCCGAATAACGATGGAGTGGCGATCCGGCTGAACTTCCCGGCCTTGACCGAGGAGCGCCGCAAGGAATACGTGAAAGTGGCCAAGAACATGGCCGAGGACGGTCGGATTGCGATCCGCAACCTGCGCCGTGATGCTCGTAAACATATGGAGGCGGCGGAGAAGGAGAGTGTGATCTCCGCCGACGAACTGGAGCGGGCCGAAAAAGAGTTGGAGAAGATCACTCACGAACACGTGGAGAAGATCGATTCCGCTCTGGGACGCAAGGAACAAGAACTGCTTGAGGTCTGAGACCGACCGGCTCGGTTGGTGTGTAACTACCGTGCGGGGGTTTCGGACTAGTGATCAACTCTAACGAGTGGAAAAGGGAGAGGTAATGGGTGAGGACCGGTGGAGTGAGGAAGAGGAGCGTCGGCCCTCATTGTTCGCGGACGACCCCGATGCCAGCACAGAACTGTCATCTACAGAACTGTCATCTACGGATCCGGCCTCTGGGGAGGTCACCCGGCAGCGTCTGAGGTTTGATGATTCGGGCGCGTTACCGGCCTGGACTGATCCGCCCACCGGCGAGGTGACCGGACGCGGACGTGCTGCAACAGCCGAGGATCCACCATTGGACGAAGGGGTGGATGTCTGGTCCAGCTTCACCGGAGAAAACCCGTTGTGGAGCGAGGACGATGTCCTTGAGGACTACACGCCCACAGGTGGTACCACCCGGCCGGGGCGTGCCACCCCGCCGCGCTCAGAGGCCACGGCCGGCGGTCCGGGCCGCATCACGATCGGCACCGATCCCTCCGGTATCGTGCGGCGCCCCCCGCCGGCCTCGACGCGTCGCCAGCCAGCCACAGGCTCATCCCAGCTCGCAGCCTCCTCTGGTCGTGACCTGCCGATGGCGGTGGCCGTTGGTTTGTTGATGGCAGCCGTGTTCACCGCAACGGTGATGTGGCGTCCGGTCGCCGCCTTGATTCTGGTGATGCTCCTACTCGGGTTGGCTGCAGTTGAGTTTTATAACAAGGTGGCCGGAAAGGGGTACCGACCCTCCATCGTTCCGGGCGTTTTGGCGGCGGTCCTCGCCCCAGCAGCTGGATATTGGGTAGGTGTGTCGGGAGTTTTGCTCGTGATTACCTTTGCCATGTTGGTCACTGCTGGTGGGTTCATCGGGGCCGAGTCCGTGGAAGCCGGACCCTTGCCGAACACCGCAATCACCATGCTCGGAGTGGTGTGGATTGGTCTGCTCGGTTCTTTTGCGGCACTGATTCTGTCGTTGTCTAACGATGGCCTCAACAGCACCTATGGCACCGACACCTTGTTCTTGTTGGCCCTCGGTGTCGTGGCTCATGACGTTGGCGCCTATTTCGTGGGCTCGGCGGCGGGTCGATCCCCGCTGCGTAAATGGATCAGTCCAGCCAAGTCGGTGGAAGGTTTCATTGGTGGGGCGTTGTTTACCGTGGTGGTACTCGTGATCGTAGGAATCTCCGAACGCAGCACCACCTGGACCTCCACCATCGATTTGGTGTTGTTAGCGCTCGTGATCTCGGTGGCTGCTCCGATGGGCGATCTCGTGGAGAGCATGTTTAAGCGCAACCTGGACGCCAAAGATTTCGGGACCACGATCCGTGGTCACGGTGGGGTACTGGACCGCTTTGACGGGTTCTTGTTCGCCTTGCCTGCGGTCTACTACCTGACCGTGGTGCTTCAGCCTTGGGTGCAATGACCACGTCCGGCCCGCCGGTGCGCGTTGCGGTAGCCGGTTCTTCTGGTTCCATCGGCACCCAAACCTTAGATGTGATCCGCTCCGATCCTGAGGCCTATCAGGTGGTCGCACTGGCGGTTGGCTCTGCGGCCGATCTGCTCATCCAACAGGTCCGGGAGTTTCGCCCCCAGATGGTGGTGGTCACCGATCCCGCCGCTCGCGATGATGTGGTGGAACGGCTCGGATCTGCTGGGCTGCGCGCTGAGGGCCTCGGGTCAGTCCTGGTGTCGGGGGACCTCACAGATCTGGTGACCGGCGCCGATGTGGTGATTAATGGCGTGGTTGGTTTCGCCGGGCTCGACGTGACTGTGGCCACGCTGGCTGCTGGCCTTCGGCTCGGTCTTGCTAACAAAGAGAGCCTGATCGCTGCGGGTCCGGTGGTGCAGCCCCTGCGCAAGATTCCAGGAGCAGAGATCCTGCCGGTGGATTCAGAACACTGCGCAATCCATCAGTGCCTGAGATCATCGCATCGTAGTTCCGATGATGCGGGCAGCGAGGTGGCCCGACTGGTGTTGACTGCGAGCGGTGGCCCGTTCCGGGGCCGCAGCGCAGCCGAACTAGCAGCGGTGACCGTGGCTGATGCGTTGGCCCATCCGACCTGGTCGATGGGGCCGAAGATCTCCGTGGATTCCAGCACTTTGATGAACAAAGGGCTTGAGGTGATCGAAGCCCATGAATTGTTCCAGGTGGACTACGCACAGATCGATGTGGTGGTGCATCCTCAATCTGTGATCCATTCCATGGTGGAGTTCCGTGATGGCTCCACGATCGCGCAGATGAGCTTGCCTGATATGCGCCTCCCGATTGGTTATGCGCTCGGTTATCCCGATCGGATTTCCACCCCGTTCGGCCGGATCGATTGGGCCCAGTTGGCTCGTCTGGACTTTGAACTACCTGATCTGACCACGTTCGGTTCGTTGAAGGTGGCATATCAGGCGGGTCAAACCGGCGGGACTGCCCCGGCTTGGTTAAGTGCTGCGAATGAGGTGGCGGTGGAGGCTTTCCTCGCTGGGAGGATCCGATGGAATCAGATCGCTGGCATCTGTGTTGACACCCTTGAACGATATGACGGGCACATCCCCGCAAGTATTGATGATGTGATCGCCGCTGACGCTCTCGCACGGGTGAGAGCCTCCGAAGTGCTGCAGACTGTGAGATGAACAGGATCCGATGAGCGCTTACAACAGGTTTAAAAGTGAAATGGTGGCTGGCGGAGCGGTGACAGAACACACTCCCGATGAGCTCGCCGGTGGCTGGCGAGGCGCCTTCGGGGTGCTCGGGCTCGTGGGTTTATTGACATGGCTGGCCATGATCAACATCTGGTGGTTCGTGTTCGTGGTCGGTTTGTTGATCTCGGTGTTCTTGCATGAGCTCGGCCATTATCTGACCGCCCGGGTCACCGGGATGAAGGTCACGCAGTTCTTCATCGGTTTTGGGCCGCGCCTGTGGAGTTTCCGCCGGGGCGAAACCGAGTACGGGGTGAGGGCTCTGCCGCTCGGGGCCTTCGTGCGCATCATCGGGATGAGCGATATGGACCCGGTGGACCCTGTAGATGAGCAACGGACCTACCGGGTCAAGAGCTATCCAAAGCGGATTCTGGTGATCACCGCCGGATCATTGATGCACATGGTGATCGCAATTTTGTTGCTATTTACGGTCTATTCGATCGCAGGTGAGACGGTGCTCGGGGACGGGGCACGGGTGTCGCGGGTGGAGATGGCCGGGCCAGCCGGCGTGGCGGGTGTGTTACCCGATGATGTGATCGTTGCGATTAACGGTGTGTCGGTGTTAGGTCCCGCAGCCCTTGGTGACGAGATCCGCAGTTACCCACCCGGGACGATTGTGCAGTTAGATCTGCTGCGTGAAGGCGTGGCCCAGATTGTGAATGTCGGCCTCGGTGCCAACATCGACGAGTCCTCAAACTTCTTCGGTAAGGCCTACCTCGGTGTGGCCTCGGGGCAGGTGTTCAGCACCCGGGATCACTCGGTGGTCTCTGCGGCGGGAAGCAGCGTCGTTGACATCTTCCCGATCGCTTGGGAGTCCACCAAAGGCGTCATCAAGGTGCTGAACCCAGTCAATATCTTTGGGCATCTGACCGGCAGTAACGATGACATCACCACCCGGCCCACCACCGTAGTGGGGATCACGGGGATCAGCGATGACGTCGGCGAGTCCGAGGGCATCGTTGGGATCTTGTTCTTGTTAGCGATCCTCAACGTCTTTGTGGGCGTGTTTAACATGTTCCCGCTGCTGCCTCTTGATGGTGGCCATGCGGTGATTGCGACCTATGAGCGGGTCCGTGAACGCCGTGGGCAGCGCTATTACGCCGATGTGTCTAAGGCCATGCCCTTTGCTACTGCGGTGATCGTTTTGTTGTTGTTCTTGTTCGCGTCGGGCTTGTACCTCGACATCACCAAACCCCTCGGCGGTTGAGATGGACGGTTGTTGATTATGGACGTCGGTAAATGGGCTACGGCCCGTCGGACCACCCGACAGATCTCGGTGGGCGATGTCAAGGTGGGCGGTGACGCGCCGATCAGTGTGCAGTCCATGACCATCACCAAGACCGCTGACGTTGAGGGCACCTTGCAGCAGATTTATGCCCTCGCTGCGGCGGGGTGTGACATCGTGCGCTGTACCTGTAATGAGATTGAGGCTGCCGAAGGCCTCGCTCAGATCGTGCCACGGTCCCCGGTGCCGATCATCGCCGACATCCACCACCAGTACAAGATGGCGCTCGCAGCGCTGGAGGCCGGGGTGCAGGGCCTGCGTCTGAACCCGGGCAATATTCGTAGGCCCGAGCACATCAAGGCCGTTGCCGCTGAAGCCCGTGACCGCAATGTGCCAATCCGGATCGGGGTCAATGCCGGGTCTCTTGATCCTGACCTGTACACGAAGTTCGGCGGGGCTACTCCCGAAGCGATGGTGGAATCTGCACAGCGCGAGATCGCCTATTTCCAAGAGGTGGACTTCGATCTGATCAAGATCTCGGTCAAGGCCTCGAGCGTGCCGTTGATGGTGGAGGCATATCGTCAACTCGCCGAGGTCACGGATTATCCGTTGCATCTCGGGGTCACCGAGGCCGGCCCGCCACCTAACGGTTTGATCAAGGCCACGGCAGGGATCGCAACATTGTTGATGGAAGGGATCGGCGACACAATCCGTTACTCCCTGACCGCTGATCCGATTGAAGAGGCCCGAGCGGGCCGGCAGTTGCTCGAAGCCCTCGGTTTACGTGAACGCAAAAACGTGGACTTGATCGCTTGCCCGTCCTGTGGACGCGCCGAGATCGACGTGATCGATGTGGCCAAACGGGCGATGGAGGCCTTTGGGGAACGCGAGATCCCATTGCAGGTTGCGGTCATGGGATGTGTGGTGAACGGCCCGGGTGAAGCCCGTGAAGCAGACATTGGGATTGCCGCCGGGAACAAGCGCGGTCACCTGTTCGTCAAGGGACGCAATGTGGCTGTGGTCCCCGAATCAGAGATGGTGGAGGCGCTCGTGGAGTGGGCGGAGTTCATCCATGAGCACGGCGCCGAAGCGGCGATCGCCCGGGTGGACGTCTCGATCGCTGAGCGCGAAGCCAAGCGCGACCGGGATGCTTTGATGGAGACCCAGGGATCTGACGCTAATCACAGCAGCGAGCGGATCGTGGAGATCCGTCGCACCGTCGGCAACTAATTCGGCCCGCGCTGACAGTCGGTATCGACTCGTTCGCATACCGGCGGAGATGCAAGGATTCAGGCGTGAATCCACGTACTGTCATCTCAGAGATCGCGTCCGCTACCGGAGACATTGGTGCCGCGTTCTACTTCCATCCCGACACCCTCGGACGGGGTAAGGAACTCGGCCTCGATGGCTTCCGGTTCTACTTCCTTGGCCGCGGTGGCGTGCTCGGTGACGTCGCCCCTGAGGTTGTCGTCGCCGCTTTTGGGTATTTCAATCCCGGCCTCGTGGCCAAACTGTGGACCACGGCCAAAGAAAAGGTGGCCCCGAAAACTGCCGCCGAGGAGTACCTCGCCTGTAATGCGAAACTTGGCCGCCAGTGGTTTGCTGCGGTGGACGGCCTCGACGCCTACAACGAAGCCGCCGAAGCCGTGATCAATGCCGTGGACCTTTCGGGTCTGTCGCTGTTCGCTGCCATCAAAGCCGAACCCGTCCCCGCTGACGCTCCCGCCCGGGCGATCCACAATGCGGTGCTCCTGCGCGAGTTGCGCGGAAGCGCCCACCTGATCGCAGTGCGCGCCGTTGGCCTTGAGAGCCAAGTGGCTCACGCGATCAAGCGCCCCGGCGACATGACCACATTTGGATGGGGCGATGACGTGGTGGCCACCGATGAGGATCGGACCCGCCTCGATCGCGCTGAGGGCATCACCGATGACATTTTGGTGTCGGCTTTCTCGGTGCTGACCGAGACTCAGGCATCAGCGCTCGTTGCCGGCACGAAAGCGATGCACGCCGCAATTGCGAAGTGATCGGGTTGTGGCAGGTTACGCGCCGATCAGGTAGCAGTCGGTTCCCAACTCAAACTCGGCTCCGGCCTCAATGAAATAGCCATGCCCATCAGCGGCCACTGCGATCATCGCGGTGGCCGCGATGTGCGTCTGGCCCTGCGGTAACTGCCAGAGACGGATGCCGAGTTCTGGGAGGCCATGCGGCTCGCCTGAGCCGATCACTGGATCAGCGCTCTCCGTCGGATCGAGCAAGGCCAGCACACCGTCGATATCCACCGTCTTGGCTGTCAGGCCGCAGCGCACCACATTGTCGCTCGGTCCCATGACCTCGATTCCGGCTCCCCGCAGATACGCGTGCAAGGTTCCGGCCGTCAGTCGCAGCGCTTGGCCGGGTTGGAGACGCACATGATGTAACAACAAGGTGGCCGCCACCGAGGGGTCCCCCGGATGGATCTGCGCGAGTTCGGCCACCCAACGAACAGAGGGGTGCACAGGATCGCCGGCTCCAGCATCAGCGTGGCGGGTGCACGTGGCGAGAGTGAAGGCAGGATCAAACTCGCTGGTCAAGATGGCTCTCATGGCTCCCGCCACACCGGTGGAACGAAGGAGCCGAGCGAGGTCATCAAGGCCGTGATCATCGAGTACAGCCAGGGTGCGAGGTAACGGTCGGATGCCGCAGAAGGCCTCGAAATCACTCAGGGCGTGAATCAGTTCAGGCTTTGGATAGGGGTCCACGAACCGTCCCTCGGCAAAGCCGGCTGCGGCTTCAGCGGCACTCGGATGTATCTGCAGAGACAGTGGCTGGGCGGCGGCCAGCACCTTGACCAAAAAGGGGAGTGGTCCGGAGATCTCCTCGAGGAGTTGTCCGTTCTCTAGCCGCGCTGGGCCGTTCGGATGGGTGCCGAGCCACCATTCCGCCCACGGTCGTCCGTCCGCCTCACGATGCAGGAATCCGGGAAGAAATTCCGTGTCACCCCATGCGTAGTGCTGGACCGGGCCGTTGATGTGATGGACCTGGGGGGAGGGATTCCGATCCCGAGTGGTCACAATCTGATCCATCGCTGAGATCTTTCAGAACAGTCTTAGGTCATCGGGGGCGAGACCACGCAGTTCGTCGTAGTCCACTTCTACCCAGCGAAAACCACGGTCCTCGGCCAACACTCGGGCCTGCGGTTTGATGGACTGAGCCACCAGCATGCCCCGGATTTCACCTAGGGAGCTGTCCAGTTTGAGACGTTCGATATAGCGCGTGAGTTGTTCCACCCCGTCGATCTCGCCGCGCCGTTTGATTTCGATCGCTACTACGTGGCCGGCGGTGTCACGACATAACAGATCCACCGGACCAATGGCCGTTGGGTACTCGCGCCGCACCAAGGTCAGACCCTGCTCAATGGCCTCGGGAGCGGCGGCTAAAAGTTCTTGGAGGTGAGCCTCCACCCCATCTTTGGTGAGTCCGGGATCTTCACCGAGTTCGTGGCCGACCTCCGTGATCACCTCATGGAGATGGATCGTCAGCTTCTCCCCTTTGGGGCTAACGACAGTCCAATGATCACCGTGGTCGGTGAGGGTGTTCGGGGCGTTCATCCAGTTCAACGGCTTATACGCCCCGCCATCGGCATGGATGGCCACACATCCATCGGCTTTGACCATGATCAAACGAGTGGCCTCGGGCAGGTGAGCGGTCAAACGTCCGGCATAGTCCACACTGCAGCGAGCAATCACAAGACGCACTGACATGAGGTTAGCGATCCGCTCGTAACCCCGTGCGATCCTCAGCCCCCGCTGTGCGCCTTATCTGGCGGGTACGACGTGATCGCGCATCCGTTTTTGGATCAACTCACGGCGTTCTTGGAGTTCGCGGTAGGTGAATCTGTTTACGGATTCGTCAAGGCCGAGGCTGGACTTCACCCCCGTGAAGTCAAACTCCACAGCGGCGGCGTCCACACCGAGTTCCTTGCCGAGGCGTTCACCGTGGCGTTGCGCAAACAACATGGAGATCGATGCGATCTCGGCCAACAGATCGAGATCCGGTGCTAAACGGGCGATCGCCCCGTCAATGAAAACCATGTTCTTCACGTACAACATGAGTTCCTTGGGCAGTTTGGCCCCGTAACCGAGCAGAGCCTTCACCACCCGCTGGACCTCAGCCACCATTTCCTCACCGGATAATGCGGTGGGGTCAAGGGGGGCCTGATCGAGGCGCAGATCCACGATGACGGCATCGAGATCGGTGTCATAGGGCAAAGCCCCGAGGTCGCGCAGGGCGGCGAGTTGGCCCTTGACATCGTTGGTGGTGGCGCTCAGCATCAAACGCAGAAACGCCCGTCGACGCTCACCGGAGAGGCGGCCGACAATCCCGAAGTCCAAAAGTGCCGTGCGCCCATCGGCGAGCACGAACAAGTTGCCGCCGTGCAGGTCCCCGTGGAAGATGCCGTGGACGAGAGCGCCTTCCATGAAGGCGATCATGCCGGTGCGGATCACGCTCTCGGTATCGATGCCGGCATCTTTCATCCCGGCCACATCGTCAAAGTTGAATCCGGTGATTCGCTCCATGACGAGCACCCGTCGGGTGACGAGTTCTTTGTGGGGTCGGGGGATGACGTAGCCGTCTTGACCGAGTTCGTGGAGTACAGCGGCCATGTCCAACATGTTGGCGGCCTCCATCCGAAAGTCCAGTTCTTCCACGATGGTCTCCGCGAACAGTTCCACCAGGGCCGGCGGGTTAGCGAGGGCGGCGACGTGAATCCGCCCCACCAGCCATGGTGCGAGCCACGACATGACCTTGAGGTCTTTGCGCACGAGAGTGGAGACAGTGGGTCGCTGCACCTTGACCACCACGTCTTCACCGGTGATGAGGCGGGCTGCATGGACCTGGGCGATGGATGCCGCAGCGAGTGGGACCGGCTCAAAGGTTTCGAAGAGGTCTTCTAAGCGGCCACCAAGATCTTGTTCAACGATCTGGCGCACCACGCCAAAAGGTTCGGCGGGAACTTGGTCGCGACACTTTTTGAACTCGTTAACGAGTTCGGCGGGGAACAGGCCTTCACCCGAAGAAATGATTTGGCCGAGCTTGATGTAGGTCGGCCCGAGGGTCTCTACGGCTTTGCGCATTCGCAGCGAAATATCGGCGCGGCTGGCCTCGGGGGTGGCGTAGCGATTGCGGCGTTTGTTGATCAGCCAGGGCACCACTGCGATTCCGAGATGGCGCACCACGGTCAGCACCCGACGTCCGGGCGGGATCCGCGAAGGGGTGGTCAATCCGGGGACTTCCGCTTGGGCGCCGGCGCGCAAGGAAGCGGCCCGAGGCAGCCAGCGCAACTCAGAACGATCCACCACCCAGGGGCCCTGTTCGGTGAATGCGCCCCAGGCGCGATCAGCCATAAATGTCATGCCCCCATGATGCCGTGGTTCGTGGATGTGTTCCTCTCCTGCTGCACAGGTCACAACCCCGATGAGACACAGCGCATTCGCCGATCTCCGGGTTGCGGGAGTTTTAGAAGCGTGGGGGGCGCTTCTCGCGTAAGGCGGCCACGCCCTCGCGGTATTCAGCGGTACCCATGGCCTGATCGAGCAGGTTTTTTGACTCCTCGAGTGCGCCAGCGACATCGGGTCTGGTCAGATCGCGGTAGATCTGGGCTTTGGTGACTCTGACCGCTTCGGGGCCTGTGGTCTCGGCGAGCATGCGACCGTAATTCTGGGCGGCGGTGAGGGCTGACTCACCATCGGGCAGTACTTCGTTCCACAGTCCCCAGTCGGCGGTTTCGGCCACGGTCACGATGCGCCCCGATAACAACAGATCATTGGCCCGGGTCACCCCGATTAAACGGGGCAACGTCCAACTCATTGCATACTCCGCAGGCAGGCCGAGCTTCGGGGCAGCGGTGGTGATTTTGGCGGGGGCTCTCGCAAACCGCAGGTCAGCGAGCAGGGCGAGCGCGAGACCGATTCCCGCCGCCGCCCCGTTGATGGCTGCGATGATCGGATAGCGATACGCATACTGCCAGGTCAGATCGCTGTCGTATTCTGGGCGCATTTGGCTGCCGGGTCGTGTGGTGTCGGCGGAGAGACCGGTGTCGTAACTCCCAGAGGTTGCGTGTTTCGCTAAGGCATCAGAGTCCCCGCCCACACAAAAGGCCGTCCCGGTGCCGGTCACGATGACCGCCCTGATGTCTTCGCGGTCTTCAAGGGTCCGCATCGCCGACAAGAAGTCGGCATGCATCGTGCCGGTCCACGCGTTATGGCGGTGCGGACGATGGAGGAACACCGTGGCGATCGGAGCTTCAATGACCACTCGGATCGTGTCGAGGGTGATCTCTTGAGCGTTCGATGGGGCCGGGGCATTCGATTGGACAGGGTCAGACATGTTTAACTCCAAATCGCAGCGAGCACGTCAGCGGCGTACTCAGGTCGACACACCATAAAGTCGGGAAGCCAGGGATCTCGGTGGTTATACACGAGAGGGGATCCATCGATCCGACATACATGTAAACCGGCCGCTGCGGCGACGGCCGCCGGAGCAGCCGAATCCCATTGGTACATACCGCCGTCATGGAGGTAGATGTCAGCCTCGCCGAGCACCACCGCCATCGCTTTGGCTCCAGCGGATCCGAGACGCACCGCATCGCAGCCGAGTTTGTTGGCCACCATCACTGCGGCATACGGGGCGCGGGACCGGGAGGTGATGATCCGGGGCCGGTCACGTTCGGGGGTGGGCAGTACCGGTGCCGGATCGGTGGCGAAAACGGCGCCCATCGCAGGCAGGCTCACGGCAGCCGCGGCGAAATGATCGCGATCCCATAACGCGATGTGCACCGCCCAATCGTGACGACCCTGCTCACCGTATTCACGGGTGCCGTCGAGGGGATCGATAATCCACACACGGTCGGCGGTGAAGCGGCGCGGATCCTCGAGACCCTCCTCCGATAACACGGCGTCATCGGGTCGCAGGGTGCGCAACTGATCTTCAATGAAGCGTTGAGCAGCGGCATCGCCACCGTCCATGACCTGCCATGAAGGCATGCGATCGGCGAACATCTGCTCGCGCAGATTGACGAGGCCGATCCCCGTTTCGACTGCGAGGCGCGTCGCAAGTTCGGTATCGGTTTCAGGTTTAGTCACCTGATCTGGCACCTGGTCTGGCACCTGGTCAGGCACCCAACCGCTTGTATTTGATGCGATGGGGTTGGTCCACGTTGGCCCCAAACTGCTGACGGCGCCACTGCTCGTACTCTGAAAAGTTGCCTTCAAACCAGCGGACCTGCGAGTCACCTTCAAAGGCCAACACGTGAGTCGCGATTCGGTCGAGGAACCAGCGGTCGTGGCTGATCACCACGGCACATCCGGGGAAGGACTCGAGGCCGGCCTCGAGTGCTCTCAAGGTGTCCACATCGAGATCGTTGGTTGGTTCGTCCAGCAACAAGACGTTCCCACCGGATTTCAACAACTTGGCCAGATGGACCCGGTTGCGTTCACCGCCGGAGAGGTCTCCGACGCGCTTTTGTTGATCCGAACCCTTGAAGTTAAATGAGGCCACGTAGGCCCGGCCGTGGATTTCGCGGTTGCCGATCTTGAGGTGCTCGATGCCGCCGGTGATCTCGGAATAGACGGTGCCGTCGGGATCGAGATCATCGCGGTTTTGATCCACATAGCTGAGTTCCACCGTGTCACCGATCTTGATGGTCCCAGCGTCAGGGGTCTCTTGGCCGGTCAGCATCTTAAACAAGGTGGTTTTACCGGCACCGTTCGGGCCGATGATGCCCACGATCCCCGCTGGTGGAAGTGAGAAGGACAGGTCCTCAATTAACAGGCGATCGCCAAATCCTTTACGCAGACCTTCCACCTCAATCACGGTGTCGCCGAGACGTGGTCCGGGAGGGATCGCAATCTCGAGACGATTTGCGACATCGTTGGTGGCCTCGGCCTCCGCTTGCAGTTTCTCGTAAGCGGCGAGGCGGGCTTTGCCTTTGGCCTGACGAGCCTTGGGGGCCATCTTGACCCACTCGAGTTCGCGTTCGAGGGTGCGGCGACGGGCGTCGTTGGATTTATCCTCACGCGACATTCGCTCTTGTTTTTGTTCGAGCCAGCTCGTGTAGTTGCCTTCGAAGGGGAAGCCTTTGCCCCGATCGAGCTCCAGGATCCATTGGGCCACATTGTCTAAGAAGTACCGGTCGTGGGTGATCGCCACCACGGTGCCCTGATATTCCTGTAGGAACCGTTCCAGCCATTCCACCGATTCAGCGTCGAGGTGGTTGGTGGGCTCATCGAGCAGCAACAGGTCAGGTCTGCTGAGCAACAAACGACAGAGCGCAACCCGGCGCTTTTCACCGCCCGAGAGCACCGTCACATCAGCGTCATCGGGGGGACAGCGCAGTGCGTCCATCGCAATCTCCACGTTGCGCTCGAGGCTCCAGGCATCGGTGGCGGCAATCTTGTCCTCGAGGTCGGCTTGGAGTTTGCCGATTTTGTCGTAGTCCGCGTCGGGATCGGCCCACATGGCCATGACCTCGTTATAGCGATCGATGATTGACTGCACGGCCATCACGCCGTCCATCACGTTGCCGCGCACATCTTTGGCGGGATCCAGTTCGGGCTCTTGGGCCAGGTAGCCAACGCTAAATCCAGGGGTGAGGCGGGCCTCCCCGGAGTATCCGTCATCAAGACCGGCCATGATCCGTAGCAGGCTGGATTTACCGGAACCGTTGGAGCCGATGACGCCGATTTTGGCCCCCGGATAAAACGACAGCGAGATGTTCTCCAGAACCGTGCGATCCGGCGGATAGTGACGAGCGAGCCGGTAACAGGTGTAGATGAACTCAGATGCCATGCAGCCCTGAGGCTAGCCAGTGGGAAACGATCTGGTCTGGCCAGAACTCTGAGCGGTTCGTGACGGACCGGCGCGGATACGATCGGGGGCGATGTCTGCTTCTGATCACCCCACCGCTCACTTCGGGCCCAACTCTTGGCTCGTGGAAGAGATGTATGACCGTTACCTCGAAGATCCGTCCTCGGTCGGTGACACGTGGAAGGACTTTTTTGCCGATTATCGGCGTGAGGGTCAAATCCTCCCGAACAGCGCCGGAGCGAATGGTGCCACCAGCGCTCCGATAGCGCCAACACCGGCTCCGGCTGCAGTTCCCGCACCGGCTGCGGCGGCAGCTCCCGCTCCGGCAACAGCTTCTGCTCTGGGGGTGTCCGATCCCGAGGGTAAGCCGTTGCGCGGTGTGGCTGCGGCGATCGCTGCGAATATGGAGCGCAGCCTGAGCGTTCCCACCGCCACCAGCTTTCGCAACATTCCGGCCAAGCTGCTCGAGGTCAACCGGACCGTCATTAACGGTCACCGCGGCCGCACCGGCCAACCCAAAATCAGCTTTACCCATCTGATCGGTTACGCAATCGTGCGGGCGATCGTCGATGCGGTTCCGGCGATGAACAACTCCTATCTGGTCGATGACGCCGGCACCCCGCGCATCGTGGTTAACGAGCATCTCAATATGGGTCTCGCCGCCGACGTGGCAAAGGCGGACGGCAGCCGGACCTTGGTGGTGCCGGTGCTCCGCAGTGCCGACACCGTGGATTTTGCCGGGTTCCTCGTGGCCTATGAGGAGATCATTCGCAAGGTCCGCAACAACAAACTGACCGTGGAGGATTTTCAGGGGGCTTCGATCACCCTGACCAATCCGGGCACCATCGGGACCGTGCAATCGGTACCGCGGTTAATGCCGGGCCAAGGCGTGATCGTCGGTGTGGGCAATATCGATTACCCGGCCGAGTTTGAAGGAGCTGACCGGGCCAACCTGTCCTCGCTCGGTGTCTCAAAGGTGGTCACGATCACGAGCACCTATGACCATCGGATCATCCAAGGTGCCGAGTCGGGACTGTTTTTGAAGCGGGTGCATGAACTGCTGCTCGGTGAGCACAGCTTCTACCAAGACATCTTCGCCTCCTTGGACATTCCCTATGAAGCCGTGCAATGGCGTCCCGACGTCAACCCGATCGACCGCGAGGAGTCCATGCTCCTCAAGCAGGTGCAGGTCGCGAAACTGATTCGGGTGCATCGGGTGCGGGGCCACTTGATGGCGGATCTCGATCCACTGCGCTGGAAGAAGCCAGTCACCCCACCCGAACTTGATCCGGCTACCTATGGCCTCACCATCTGGGATCTCGATCGCGAGTTCATGACCGATGCGGTGGGCGGCTACACGCGCATGCGCCTCGGGGATCTGCTCGGATTGCTGCGCGATGCCTACTGCCGTTCCATCGGCGTTGAGTACATGCACATCCAAGACACCGAAGAGCAGATGTGGATCCAAAGCCAGGTGGAGGTGGCACCTCCGCCGATCTCGGTGGAGCAGAAGCATCGGATCCTTGAGCGGTTGAATGCAGCCGAATCCTTCGAGAAGTTCCTCGCCACCAAGTACGTGGGCACGAAGCGATTTGGGATTGAGGGCGCTGAATCGGCGATCCCGATCCTTGATGAGATTTTGTCGGCGGCGGCTGATGAGTCGTTGCAGGGTGCAGTGCTCGGTATGGCTCACCGCGGTCGGCTCAACGTGTTGTCCAACATCATGGGTAAGAGCTACTCGGCCATCTTTTCTGAGTTTGAAGGCCATGTGGACCCCGCAACCGTGCAGGGTTCGGGGGACGTCAAATATCACCTCGGCGCTGTTGGTAAGTACGTCAGCGCAACCGGTGCGGATCTGCGAATTGAATTGGCCGCGAACCCGAGCCACCTCGAGACCGTGAACCCTGTGGTCATGGGCATGGTGCGCGCTGCGCAAGACCAGATCGAGCCACCTGGTTCCTTCCCGGTGTTGCCACTATTGATTCACGGCGACGCTGCGTTTGCTGGCCAGGGGATCGTGGCCGAGTCCCTTGCGATGAGCGACATCAACGGCTACCGAGTTGGTGGCACGATTCACCTGATCATCAACAATCAGATCGGCTTTACCACCGCCCCGCAGTTCGCACGGTCCTCGATCTACTGCTCCGATGTTGCGAAGACGGTGCAAGCCCCGATCTTCCATGTCAATGGCGACGATCCCGAGGCCTGCGTGCGCGTGGCACGCCTCGCATGGGATTACCGCCAGCGGTTCCACAAAGACGTGGTGATCGACATGGTGTGTTACCGCCGCTACGGCCACAACGAGGGTGATGACCCGAGTTACACCCAGCCGCTCATGTACAAAGCGATCGCCGAGCGACGCAGCGTTCGCAAGATCTATGTGGAGAGCCTCGTGAAGCGTGGCGACATCACCATGGAAGAAGCTGAGCAAGCTCTCGCTGACTTCCAGCACAAGTTGCAACTCGCGCTCGATGAGACTCGGGCTTCCACACCGCCACCAATGAAGGTGCCGCGGCCGCCTAAGCCGCTCGGTGTGCTGCCCCCGATCCCTACCGGGGTGGGCCGTGAGGTGCTCGATGAGATCTTTGAACACCTGACCAACTACCCCGAGGGCTTCACCCCACACCCGAAACTGGCTAAGCAGTTTGAACTGCGTTCAGAGGCATATCACAGCCAAGGAGATCTGGATTGGGCCACAGCGGAGGCATTGGCCATTGGGTCCTTGGTTCGTGAAGGGCATCCGGTGCGTCTGGCAGGTCAAGACTCACGGCGAGGTACGTTCAGCCAACGCCATGCCGCTCTGGTGGACTTTGAGACCGGTGAGCCGTGGGTCCCACTCGGCGAGATGCCCACAGCCCAGGCCAAATTTTGGGTCTATGACTCGTTGTTGTCGGAGTACGCCGCCCTCGGTTACGAGTATGGCTATTCGCTCGGAAACTCTGAAGCACTGGTGTTGTGGGAAGCGCAGTTCGGTGACTTCATCAACGGCGCCCAGATCATCATTGACCAGTTCTTGGTGGCAGCCGAGGACAAGTGGCATCAGCGCAACGGACTCGTGTTGTTGCTGCCGCACGGCTTTGAGGGACAAGGACCCGAGCACTCCTCGGCGCGCATCGAACGCTTCTTGATTCTCGCTGCTGAGGACAATATCCAGTTGTGCAATGCCACCACCGCTGCGCAGTACTTCCATCTCCTGCGTCGTCAGGTGCATTCAGAGCGTCGGACCCCTCTCGTGGTTTTCACCCCGAAGCAGGGCCTGCGGATGAAGCAGACCCGCTCGATGGCGGATGAACTGAGTACGGGTTCATTCTCTGAGGTGCTCGACGATCCGTTCGTGACGGATCCGTCTGCTGTGACCCGGGTGGTGTTCTGCTCGGGCAAGGTGGCATGGGATGCGATGAGCGATCGCGATGTCCGTAATGCTCCGGTGGCAGTGGTGCGCGTGGAGCAGTTGTATCCGTTCCCGCTGGATCAAATGAACGCCATTCTTGAGCGTTATCCCAATGCTCGTGAGGTGCGCTGGCTTCAAGAAGAACCGGAGAACATGGGGCCATGGAACTTCGTGGAGCACCGTATTTGGCGGATCAAGGAACGTGGTTATGACCTGCGCCATGTGGCACGGGTGCCATCTGGTTCACCGGCTACGGGATCCAAGACGGTGCACGATCAAGAACTCGCCGATCTGATGGACGAGGTCTTCGCCGACCTCTAGTCAGCGCAGGCTGATGCCGAGCACGGCTTCGAGATCGCGGATCGCCTGATCAGCGGAGAGCACTTTGATCGTGGTCATCCCCATCGCCGCTGCTGGCTTGAGGTTGATCCCGAGGTCATCGAGATATACCGACTGAGCTGGAGTCACCCCGAGCATCTCGCAGGCCATTGCATAGATGCGTGGTTCGGGTTTGCGGATGCCAACCTTGGAAGATTCCACCACCTCATCGAAGCGCGCCATGATCGGTGCTACCTCGGGCCGAGGCTCACCGCCGGACACGTTGTTCGTGATGCAAGCGGTGCGGTAGCCGGCGGCGATCACCTTGTCCAGCGCGGTCACCATTTCAGGGCGCACCGCCCCGGACAACAACGCCAAGATGTCGGACCCAGGAATGCGATGTCCGAGAGTTTCGGACTCGGTGGCAAACAACTCATCAAACTCGCCATGGGTGAGTTCGGTGCGCTCCATCTTGGCCCACGCATTGTCATCAGGGTTGTGAGCGTTAACCGAACGGATGAAGTCGCGAGGTATCCCATGGGCATCTTCGTAAGTGTTGAACGCTTCGAACGGGCTCGACAAGATCACGCCACCAAAGTCCCACATCACTGCAGCGATCTCAGGTTGGGTAACTGCCTCACCGGTGGTGCGTGCTGATGTGGTGTGTGCTGATGAGGAACTGTTGGGGGAGTGCGCTGTCATTGCGGTGATGTTAGAGCGATGCGACGCGCAGCTCTCAAGTCAGTCGTCTGGACATGAGATCCGCGCTCTGGCACCAACAGATGTATACGCTGACAACTCGTGGTGAGGCGGAGTTGCACATGCACGAAGGTGGTGACGCCGAGATGAGCTGCACTCCCCTCAACACCCGAGGTGAACCACCACTCCGGTGGTCCACCATCACAGGACAGAGACAGGAAATATGACGAAGCACACCGGACCGACCCATGTGGTGGTCGACGGTTCGAACATTGCGACCGAGGGCCGTTCGGCTCCGAGTCTCGCTCAACTGAATGATGCCGTTTTGGCGTTCATGGCTGAGCATTCCGACATCACCGTAACGGTGGTGGTGGATGCCACATTCGGCCATCGCATCAACAAGTCCGAAGCCAAAGAGTTTGATGAAGCCGTGGCCAACAACGAGCTGGTGGCACCACCGGCGGGAGCCGTTGGCCGAGGCGATGCATTCGTGCTCGGCATCGCCGATAAGGCCAAAGCGTTGGTGCTGTCCAACGATTCCTTTCAGGAGTTCCATGGTCAGTACGAGTGGCTCTTTGATCAGGGCCGTCTGATCGGCGGCAAGCCCGTACCTCATGTGGGTTGGGTGTTCGTGGAACGGGTGCCAGTGCGTGGGCCAACGAGTCGTAAGGCCGTACGCGATTCTCAGCGCGGAACCCCAGTGAAGAAGGCCGCGGATTCCACCTCGCGGTCGCGCACTCAAGAGCCCGCGGGGACCAAGGCCGCTTCGGGGAGATCATCGACTCGTCGCAGTCGCACCACCACCACCACGGTCAGTGCGCACGATCCGATGCCGGTGCCTACCACGCCGCCTCCCGGCCCGGCTTTACGATCCGATACCGGCCAAGTCAATGAGCTTTTGCCCTTCCTTGAGTTCGTGGAACACCATCCGGTGGGGACCAGTGTTAACGCCATCGTGGACACCTACTCCTCCCATGGTGCGTATGTGATGATCGGTACGGTTCGGGCCTACGTGCCGTTGCGTCTGATGAGTTCTCCGCCTCCGAAGAGCGCACGTGAGGTGATGAAGATTGGTGAGGCCATCACTTTGGTGGTGGACGAGTACGCCCCAGCGCGTCGAAGTATCGACTGCGCCCTGCCGCACATGGCAACGGGAACGCATGTTGAGGATTCCTCCGCAGTGATCTCTGCTGCGGTGCACGCCTCACAGTCCGACGGCCCCTCCACCCGGAGATTGAGGTCGCGCCGGTCGCCAGCCACAACGGCTGACGAAACCCATAACACGAAAGAAGGAACCGATATGGCAACTAAACCCGCTAAGAAGGCAGCCGCAAAGAAGCCGGCCGCAAAGAAGCCGGCCGCAAAGAAGCCGGCAGCAAAGAAGCCGGCAGCAAAGAAGGCTGCTCCGAAGAAGGCTGCTCCGAAGAAAGCCGCTCCGAAGAAAGCCGCTCCGAAAAAGGCTGCAGCCAAAAAAGCTCCCGCCCGTCGCTGATGCGCATCGCGACCTGGAACGTCAACTCGTTACGGGCGCGTCGAGAGAGGGTCATCGAGTGGATTGCTGAATCAGAGGTGGACGTCCTTTGCCTTCAGGAAACCAAGATGACCGATGAGGCATATCAGGCTCTCGATCTCGGCCAGTTCGGCTTCGAGAGCGCCCATTACGGCTTCGGTCAGTGGAACGGTGTCGCCATCTTGTCCAAGGTGGGGCTCACCGATGTGCAGGTGAACTTTGCATCCGGCGTTGAGCCGGACCACGAATCGAGGATCATCACCGCGACCTGCGGGGGCATCAGGGTGTCAAGTGTCTACGTTCCCAACGGGCGGGCCCTCGATCACGATCACTACCAGTACAAACTGGGATGGTTGGATCGACTCGTGGCCCACCTCGAGGTGGACACCTCACCCGATGCTCCCGTAATCGTGGCCGGTGATATCAACATCGCTCCCGAGGACCGAGATGTCTATGACATCGATGCACTCGCTGGGTCCACCCATGTGAGCGCTGCTGAACGGGCCCGGATAGCCAACATTGAACGGTGGGGGATGACTGACCTGTTTCGGCATCACCATCGTGAAGAGTCCGGCATCTATTCGTGGTGGGACTACCGCAATGGGGACTTCCACAAAGGACGCGGGATGCGGATCGATCTGATCTGGGGGACCCGACCAGTGGTGGAGGCGAGCAGGTGGTGCATTATCGACCGCAATGCTCGCAAAGGTACTCAACCGAGCGATCACGCTCCTGTAGTGGCAGAAATCGCACTCTGAAGTTTTAGGTGGTGCGCATGTACTGCACGCTGAGCGGTGTGCGACTGACGAGGTTCGACGCTAAGTCTGGTCCCTGTTCAGGCTGGACCGGTTGGGGATAGGTGCGCACGACATTGATCCAATGAGTGCCTTCGAGGACGATCTGAATCTGTAGGTTGACCCGAAGATTGACGCCCGAGACGCCTCCTTGGAAGTTTGCATCCATCTCCGTGAGCGCCTGAGTCTGACCAGAGGGCATCTCCAGATCGAACCGGTACCGGAACCGACCGAGCGCGGCTCCGGCCTTGAGCGACAACAGATAGGTGCCATTCAAGATGAACGGCGGCATCTCCGATGGCGCTTCAGGTCCTTGAGCCCACGAGGTCCATCCATCGATCACCCGGATCAGGCTGAGCACATTGTCTTTTTCTTCGAGGACTCGCTCACACAGTGCGGCGGTCTGCACGAAGGGTCCGAGGTGTGAATAATCAGTCATTGGTCGGGTCTCCGTGTGATCGGTGTGTACTTGCGGTGATTGCTATGGCTAGTTGTTATGGCTAGTTGCTATGGCTAGTTGTTATGGCTCATCGTGGCGGATGAGTATCTCAGCGAGACTTGGGAACCACCGTTGGGCGGTCAAGACTCCCACACCACTGCATGTTGCGAGTTCCTCCACGCTGTGTGGCCTGTGGTCCCCGATCGCGCGAACCACAGCCATCGAACAAAACTGCTCAGGCAGCATGCCAGCCATGCGAGCGCGTTGGGCTCGCCAGTCCACCAGGTCGCGATGGAGCAGACGCGCAGACTGAGTTGGCTGACTCGGTGCAGTGTGGGCACGAAGTTCCACTGGTGGGGCTATCACCGGATCGGACTCGGTGGTGAGAGTATCGATTAACGGGCTGATGTGACGGCGGTACCCGCCACGGCGACCCGCCCATGACACCCAGAGTTGGTCTCGGGCCCGGGTGACCGCCACATATAACAGACGTGCTTCCTCCGACCGTGCTGCTTGGGTGGACGCCGATCGATGCGGGACGAGGCCGGTCTCCACTCCGGTGACCAGCACCGTATGCCACTCACGGCCTTTGGAGGCGTGGAAGGTGAGCAGGTCCACACCCATCTGCCGGCCGTGGCCGAGCGGGTCGGTGGTCACAAACCAGGTCCGCAGTCCGAGGCCGTCTCCCATTGGGTTTTCTCGGAGGTAATCAAGAACACATGCCGCCACCTCGCGTTCGGCGCGGCGTGGGTCAGGTGTGCCGATAGGGCTGTATTGAACGGAGTGCTGAACGGAGTGTTCCTCGGCTTGCTCCAACATGTCATGGGCCCAAGCGCGTAACCGGGCCGCAGAGCCGAGTCGGCCGGCGGTTTCGATGGCGGGGCGATACGGGGACCCGGGCCCGTCCACCCGAGTCATGATCGGCACCTGTTCGAGGTGGAGTCGGTCGCGCAGGACTGAGATCTGGGCGTGAGTACGAGCCAGAACAGCCACTTGGCCGGTACGGATGAGATCCGGATCGCAACGGCGAAGGAAGTTGGCCACCATCTCGGCTTCGGTGGTCTCATCGGCGGCGGAGCGAATCGTGACTGCGAGTCCATCAGCGCGGCTTGAGATGGCTGCGGTGGCGGTCTGCTCGGAGGTGGTCAATACGTGCACCCCGGTCTCCACCACCTGTGGGGTGCAGCGATGATTAATGCCGAGACGGATCACCTCAATGCCGGGGAAGCGGTCCGCCACGTCGATCAAGAGTCCGGGGTCAGCACCATTGAAACCGTAGACCGCCTGGGCGGGATCGCCGACCATAAACATGTCCTCGGTTCCGCGGCGCAGATGTTCAACGAGGCGATGCTGGAGCGGGTTTAAGTCCTGAGCTTCATCGATCAAGATGTGCCGAAAACGCCACCGCATGACCTCTGCGAACTCACGGTCGCGTTCGAACAATCCGAGGCTGACCGACAGCACATCATCGAGATCCATCACACCGCGAGTGCTTTTGATTTTTTGATACTGATGGAGCGCCTCCACCACTTTGGAACTCGAGCCGGTGGTGCGTCGGCCAGCCTGCCGTGCGGCGGCAATGTATCTGTCAGCACCAATGCCGCGTGCGGCAGCCCAGTCGATCTCCAAACAGAGTTCGTCGAGGCTTTCCCGGCTCTCACGTCCCATCGCCTCTCGGAGCAGACGAGGACGATCCGACACCACCGTTGGAATAGGTTGGCGGCGATCGGTCCAATGCTGGCGCAGCACTCCGAGTAGGACCGAGTGAAAAGTCCCAACCTCAATCTTTTCTCGCAGTCCATGGCGAGTCAGTCGACGGCGCATCTCCCCGGCGGCCTCACGGGTGAAGGTCAGGGCCAAAGTGTGACGGGGATCGGCATCACCTGCGGTGACCCGAAACATGATCCGAGCGATCAGCACTCGAGTTTTTCCTGAGCCGGCCCCAGCGATGACCGCCACCAATCGCGACGGGGTGGTGACCGCGTGTAACTGATCAGGGTCGAGACCCTCAAGGATCGAGGATCCGAGGATCTGAGGTCCGAGAGCGTCCACCCATGTCACGTTAGCGATCCGGGTCGATCCGTGGACCACACCGCAGCACTACTGTTTAATCGTGGGCTATCCGCAGAGATTTCTGAACGATGATGAATCAGTAGCGGTGGACCTCCACCCGCACTGGTCGCACTTTTTCAGGCCCGTCGCTTCGCTTCTGTTGGCCCTTGTGGTGGGGGTAGTTACCCCGATCCTGTTCGGCCCCGGTAGTTGGGGTCGCAACATTCTCGGATGGATTGCGCTGGCAGCGATCGCAGCCGGTAGCGCGTGGACCGTAGCCCGTTACATCAGTTGGGTGACCAGCCATTTTGTGGTGACGAACCATCGGATTATCTATCGCACCGGATGGCTGCGAAAGCACGGGATCGACATCCCGTTGGACCGGGTCAACAATGTGGTGATCTCCCAGAGTCTGAGCGAACGGATCATCGGGGCCGGGGATCTACTGATCGAATCAGCAGGGGAGTCCGGCCAGCAGCGCTTCAGCGACATCCGGGCTCCGATGAGGGTACAAAATCAGATCTACGCCCAAATTCAGATCGAGAAGCAGATCCATCGGCGCAGCGAGCACACCATCGCCCCGGGTAGCGATGTGGCCTCCCAACTTGAACGGCTCGAAGGCCTCCTCGAGCGTGGGGCATTGACCCGTGAGGAGTTTGAGTTTCAGAAGTATCGCCTGCTGACCGAGTGAGGGTAAGCCTCCGTCACGCGCTGTGCGCCGAGTCGGATCCACTCTGGGGAACCTGCAACACTCAAGAGATGGCTACAGCGAAACTTCCCACCGGTATCGAGTTGGAGTATCAGACTTTCGGATCTGCCAGTGACCCAACTTTGTTGGTGGTGATGGGCTTTACCGCCCAGATGACTGCGTGGCCGGAAACCTTCTATGAGATGTTGGCGGGCCACGGACTACATGTGGTGCGTTTTGATAACCGTGATTGTGGTCTGTCCACTCACCTTGATGGCCTCAAAGCCGATGCGATGGCGGTGATGGGTGCCCTCCAAAGTGGCGAACCGATCCCTGAGGTTCCCTACACCTTGTCGGATATGGCTGCTGACGGGATTGGGCTTCTCGATCATCTCGGCGTAGAACGCGCCCACATCATGGGTGCATCAATGGGTGGGATGATCGTGCAGACCATGGCGATCGAATACCCGGATCGGATCGCAACACTGACCTCAGTGATGAGCAGCCCCGGTGACTTGGCTGTGGGCAAACCAACCAAAGAGGCCCGCACCGCGTTACTGGCCACCCCGCCGAGCGATCGGGCCGCATTCATCGAATCCGCTACCCAAAATGCTGTGTGGGCCTCCAAGCGGTACGTGAACCTCGATCAGTTGCGGTCCAACGCAGCGTTCGCCTATGACCGGGCTTTTTACCCTGAGGGCGCAACCCGGCAGCTGGCGGCGATCTATGCGAGCGGGGATCGCTCTGAGAAGTTGAAGTCGCTGAGTGTTCCGACCTTGGTGTTGCACGGCTGTGACGACACCTTGATCCAGCCTGACGGTGGGTTCCGGACCGCCGAACTGATCCCTGGAGCTCACCTGTTGATGCTCGCTGATATGGGCCACGACATGCCCGAGCCCTTATGGCCGATGATGGTGAACGCGGTCGTTGGCCACATCCGCACCGCCTGAATCACGCCACATACACGTCGATACCCCCCCTGTGAACCCTTTAAAGGAGCGCTGACATGCCTGGACCATTGAACGGATATCGGATTATCGAGATCGCTGGCATCGGACCCGGCCCATTCGCCGCGATGATGCTGGCGGATATGGGTGCCGAAGTGGTGCGCGTTGATCGCGCCCAAGCGGTACGCGGACCGGCCCCTGACACCCCGCACGCCGATGTGTTGTTGCGCGGCCGTCAAAATGTTGCCATTGACTTGAAAAATCCCGAAGGCGTGGCGGCACTGTTGGAACTCGTGGCGGGCGCTGATGCGCTCATCGAAGGCTTCCGCCCAGGTGTGATGGAGCGTCTCGGTGTCGGCCCGGAAGTCTGTCTTGAGCGCAATCCGCGCCTCGTGTACGGCCGGATGACCGGCTGGGGTCAAGAGGGCATGTATGCCCAGGCCGCCGGCCATGACATCAACTACATCTCCTTGGCTGGCGCACTGGCTCATTACGCCCGAGCCGGTGAAGCGCCGGTCCCACCGCTCAATATGGTGGGTGACTTCGGTGGCGGTGGCATGTTCCTCGCCTACGGCGTGGTTTGTGCGTTGCTCGAAGCGCAGCGCAGCGGATCTGGTCAAGTGATCGACACCGCAATGGTGGATGGTGCCGCAGTGTTGATGTCGATGTTTTGGACCATGTCCACCACCGGCATGTTCGATCCCGATCGTCCAGGCACGGGCCTACTCGACACCGGCGCTCATTTCTACGACGTCTATAAATGCGCAGATGGCAAATACATCTCGATCGGTTCCATCGAGCCTCAGTTTTATGCCGAGTTGTTGCGTTTGACAGGTCTCGAAGGTGATGCTGGGTTTGCCGACCAGATGAATAAGGCCGATTGGCCGAACCTGAAGACGCAGATCGCTCAAGTGTTTTTGGCGAAGACCCGCGCCGAATGGTGTGAGATCATGGAAGCTACCGATGTGTGTTTTGCTCCGGTACTCACAATCAACGAGGCCGCCGAACATCCCCATAACGTGGAGCGCGGCACCTTTATTGAGGTGGCCGGCAAGACGCAGCCCAAGCCTGCACCGCGATTTTCGCGCAGCGTCCCTGAGGTGAAGAGCCCTCCGGCCCATCCCGGTCAGCACACCAGCGAGGTGCTGACCGCTTGGGGTCTGGACGCGGCGCGGATCGAGGCGCTACTCGCCTCCGGCGCTGTGCGTCAGGCCTGAGTGGATGAGCACACTCGTCTATTTACACGCCCATCCCGATGACGAAGCCATCTTGACGGGTGGCTCGATGGCGAGAGCTCGCGCTGAGGGCCATCGGGTGGTGCTCGTGGTAGCTACCGATGGTGCTCACGGCGAGGTGCCCGAGGATCTTGCTCCGGGGGAGACCTTGATGGATCGTCGGCGGGTGGAGACCGAACGCTCCGCCGAGGTGCTCGGCGTGGATCAGGTGCACTGGCTTGGCTATACCGATTCGGGGATGACCGGATGGGAACAGAATCAGGATCCAGGATGCTTTTTGCAGGCCGACACCGAAGCGGTAGCGACTCAACTCGCGGAACTGCTGGTGGGTGAGTCTGCCGATGTACTCGTGATCTATGACTGGCACGGCGGTTATGGCCATCCCGATCACATCAAGGTGCATCGTGTTGGACTGCGAGTCGAAGAGATGTTTGCCGAGGAGTTGCTCGCCGGGCAGCACGGTCCACTCGCTGTGTTTGAAGCCACCATGAATCGGGACGAGTTTGCCCGGATGATCGCAGTGGCCCGTGAACAGGGGACGGATATTGGCGGCGACTCGGTTGATGATTTTGACCCGGAGGCTCCCGCTGATGATGGGAACCCGTTCGGGACGCCAGAGGCCGAACTCACCCATCGAGTAGATGTCAGCGGGTACGTGCATCTCAAGCGAGCAGCGATCGCGTGTCATCGCAGCCAGATCTCTGATTCGGCCTTTTTCTTGCAGATGGATGAAGGACAGTTTGCAGTTGCGTTCGGCACCGAATGGTTTATTCGCCGCGGCGCTGACCACGATCTGCGCGAGGGGTGGCTGCTTGAAGATCAAATGCCCGGGGGTAGTAGCTGATGAGTCGGATCTATTTGGTTCGTCACGGCCGAGCGGCCGCCGGCTGGGACGTGGACCCCGATCCGGATCTCGATGAGTTCGGTTGGCGACAAGCTCATGCAGTGGCTGAAACTCTGATCCCGATCGGTCCCTGTGCGATCGTCACGAGCCCGCTACTGCGTTGTCGGTCCACGGCGATCCCGACCGCAACCTCTTGGGGCAGCGAGCCGGTCATCGAGCCGCTGGTTTCGGAGATCCCTTCCCCACCGGGCGTGGAGATGGTGGACCGGGTGGGTTGGCTGCGCGAAGCGATGACTGGTAACTGGACCGATCTCGGTGCGCGTTATACCGATTACCGAGATCAGGTGGTGGCTCGGGTGGCAGCCTGCACGGGCGACACCGTGATTTTTTCGCATTTTGTAGCGATTAACGCCGTGATTGGCGCCTGCCTCAACGATGACCGGCTCGTGATCAGAAGTCTGGATAACTGCTCGGTGACCGTTGTGGAAGTCACCGACAGTGGGATCGGTCTCCTCGAAGGCGGACATGAAGCGGACACGCTCATCCGCTGAGGCAGACTGATCGCAATGATTGTGAAGATGAAACCGCTCGCCGATACCCGGCCTGTCCTCGGTGCCGCAGTGGCAGTGGCTCTGGCAGTTGCTGGTTTGCTGACGGGTTGCGCTGGTTCAGGCTCACAAGGGGGTCCCCCGTCTACTCTGGCCCCCCTCGACACCGGCACCGGAGTAACTGACTCCACAGTGGCGAACTCGCAGACCACCACCGCCACTTTGCCGGTGATCTCTCTTGAACCAGTTCCCCTGTCGGGTCTGGTGCTGTCTGCAAACAGTCTCGGTGAGGCCCGGTTTGGGGACGAACCTGAGGCCACGATTGCGTATGTTTCCAGCTTGCTCGGATCCCCGACGGCCGATACCGGGTGGCTTGATCCCGAGTCGGTGACATCTGCCCTGTTGTGTGAGCGCGCCAGTTTCCGGCAAGTGGAATGGGGAGTGCTGCGCGTGGAGTTCGGTTCCCCGTCGATTTATGGGCCAGCGGAGGCCCATTTCATCGGCTGGGATTACGGCACCGACGGGCGTCTCGGCGAGGATCCCGAAGGCATCATCACCGGACTCGGTGTAGGGCTCGGGGCGCGAATAGATGAACTGTTGGTGGCGTACCCGACCACGGAACTGCATGAAGGCGAAGAGGGGAACTTCCCGCCCAGCTTCACTGAGGAGGGCGGACTTTCCGGGTTCACTACCGGAACCACTGACTCCGATGTGATCACGGTCATGCAGGCAGGGGAACGTTGTGGCTGGTGACATACATTCCGTGGTGGCCTGGGTGATGATCGGTGTCAATGCGGCAGCCGGACTGTGGGCCCTCGGATCACATCGGGTTCCGGTGATTCGGGTGGCAGCGATGTGGTGGTTGATCACAGTCGGCTACCTGATCACGTTCGTGATGGCCTTTACGGGGACGTGGCTGGCGACGCGCCCAGGGGCGGTGCTAGGAGACTTTCACGCTTTATATGGCTTCTCCACCCTGATCGCCGTGGGGATTTTGGTCAGCTATCGCCGTAGCCCATTCATGGTCGGGCGAGCCCATTTGCTGTATGGCTGCGGAAGCCTGTTCGTGATGGGTCTCGGCATCAGAAACTTATATCTCAGCCCTTACGGCTGAAATACAGAATCAGGCCAGTTTGGCTTCGAGATTGTCCACGGCCACCTGCAAGGTGGCGGGCAAGAGATCACCAAACTGGTTGAAGTGTTCGCGGATCTGCGGGATCGCTTCACGCCAACCGGCCTGATCCACCGACAGAATCGCCTCGAGGTCGGCGGCGTCAATCTCAAGGCCGTTGGTGTCGAGGGTCCCTTCGGCTGGCAGGCGCCCGATCGCTGTGTCCACGGCATCAATCGAACCGTTGACCCGCTCAAACACCCACTTCAAAACCCGACTGTTCTCGCCGAAGCCAGGCCACAAGAAGCGGCCGTCTTCATCACGACGGAACCAGTTGACGAAGAAGATTTTGGGCAAGGCTTCCGGGTTGGAGGCTTTGCCGATCTCAAGCCAATGGGTGAAGTAATCAGCGAAGTTGTAGCCGCAGAACGGCAACATGGCCATCGGGTCAAAGCGCAGTTTGCCGACAGCGCCAGCCTGAGCGGCCGTGGTCTCTGAGGCCATGATTGAGCCGAGGAACACACCGTGTTCCCAGTCATAGGCCTCGGTCACCAGCGGCACAGTGGTGCGGCGGCGGCCACCGAACAAGATCGCCGAGATCGGTACGCCGGCGGGGTCTTCCCATTCGGGTGCGATCGACGGGCATTGGGAGGCCGGCACCGTGAAGCGGGCGTTCGGGTGAGCGGCGGGGGTTTCGGTTTCTGGTGTCCACTGGTTTCCGCGCCAATCGGTGGCCCGGGCCGGAGGCGTGTCGGTCATGTCTTCCCACCAGACATCGCCATCAGGGGTGAGGGCGGTGTTGGTATAGATCGCGTTGCCCCACAGGGTGTGCATCGCATTGGCGTTGGTGTCAAACCCCGTGCCCGGGGCCACACCGAAGAAGCCGGCCTCAGGATTGATCGCATAGAGGCGACCGTCATCACCAAACTTCATCCAGCAGATGTCATCGCCGATGGTCTCGGCCTTCCAACCCGGGATCGTCGGCACCAGCATCGCAAGGTTGGTCTTGCCGCATGCGGACGGGAAAGCCGCTGCGATGTACTTGGATTCGTTGTTTGGGTTGGTGAGCTTGAGGATCAACATATGCTCGGCCAGCCAGCCGTCATCTCGGGCCATCACCGAAGCGATCCGCAGGGCAAAACACTTTTTGCCGAGGAGGGCGTTGCCGCCGTAGCCCGAACCGAAGGACCAGATGTCCCGGGTCTCAGGGAAGTGCACGATGTACTTGTTATCGGGGTTACACGGCCACGGGGAATCGGCTTGGCCGGGCTCGAGGGGTGCACCCACCGAGTGCACGCACGGAACCCACTGGCCGTTATCGCCGAGCACATCGAGAGCGCCTTGTCCCATGCGGGTCATGATCCGCATGCTGACCGCCACATAGGCCGAGTCGGTGAGCTGTACGCCGATATGAGCGATCGGTGACCCGAGCGGCCCCATGGAGAAAGGCACCACGTACATCCGACGGCCCTTCATCGCTCCGGCATAGAGCGACATCATTTCTTCGCGCATTTCGGCGGGCTCACGCCAGTTGTTGTTGGGTCCGGCGGAGGCTTCGGTGGTGGAGCAGATAAAGGTGCGGTCTTCCACACGTGCCACGTCACCTGGATCCGAGTGGGCCCAATAACTGTTGGGGCGCTTGGCCTCATCGAGTTTGGTGAAGGTGCCAGCTGCTACGAGTTCAGATGCGAGGCGGTCATACTCCTCGGCGGATCCGTCGCACCAGTAGATGTCGGTGGGCTGGAGTACTTCTGCCCACTGCTCGACCCATTGGTGAAGCTGTGTATTTCCGCTGGTCCCGCTCATGAATCATTCTCCCCGTTGTATGCCGGTGGTTGCTGGTAAGGGTGGATGTGTATCAGTGCTGTTGGTGTAGCTAGCAGGCCGCACAGGCTCTGCGCACAAGATCTGGGCACAGTGTGTCGCGAGGATCCCTCAACTACAAATCCCGCGAGAGGATTTAGTAGGAGAGACCGCCAAGAAAATGTAAAAGCCCTCTTCTCCACGGAGAGAGGGCGGGTGACATTGGTTGGAGATGTTCCTGAACGCACGAGGTCAGGCACCCTGCCGCGTCACTCTCCGGGGGTGGCCATATCGACCTCGGACCCAAGGCTCAGGCGGGTGGCCTGGCCGGAGTCGTCGAGTTCGAAAATGACGCGCTGGCCCTGACGCAACATGCGAAAGAGAGACCCCTCAAGGGCGTTGTCGGCGAGGTCATAATCGGCGAGGTCGGTGTCGCACATGATGACACCGTGACCCGAGGACGGATCGTACGCCTTGATCACACCTTGCATCTGGTGACCTGCCTCAGCCGGCCTTGACGATTTTGCCGGCCCGAATACACGAGGTGCACACGTTGATCCGCTGCGGAGTCTTATTAATGATCGCCCGGACGCGCTGGATGTTCGGATTCCACCGACGCTTAGTCCGACGATGGGAGTGAGACACCGACATACCCCACGAGGGGCCCTTGCCACACACTTCGCACACTGATGCCATGGTCTTCAACTCCTGGGGAGATCACATCTTAAGAAAAACTGGACTCTGGCGAGGCCGCCAGAACAGCAGGTGGATGCTACCAGCGATTCTGTTCGCAGCGACATGGCAACGACATGGCAACGACATGGCGGCGTCGGCAACACCGGTTCATTACGATCCGTAGCCATGACGATAGGAGGCGTGACAGCGGGGGGTGCACCCATCACGCTGCCCGACCTCGAGGCGATCTCGGTCGGGGTGCTGCGCGGGGTGGGGGAGCGCCGGGCCGCAGCCCTGGAGGCGTTTGGGATTACCACCGTGCTCGATTTGGTCACTACCTACCCCCGGCGCTGGATCGATCGCAGCGCCCAGACCTCCGTGGCCGATCTGGTGCCTGAACGGCCGCAGTTGTTGTTGGTGACGGTCCGCACAGTGGAGAAGCGTCCGACCCGGGGCCGCCGCTCGATGGTCACCGCCACCGTCGGTGATGGCACCGGCCGCTTGCATGTGGTGTTTTTCAATCAGCCGTGGCGAGAGAAGCAACTGCGTGAGGGCCTAGAGATCGCGCTGTTTGGTCGGGCGACGGTGTACCGGGGCGGCCTGCAGATGACGAATCCGCTCGTGGACCTGATCGGTGATCGCACTGGCCGCATCGTGCCGGTATACCCCCAGAGCGAAAAGGTACAGATCGCAACATGGGAGATGGCGGGTTGGGTAGCCGAGGCGCTGCGGCGGTGCGCGGAGCGGACCCTCGCAGACCCGGTGCCAGAAGCGGTGCGGGCGCGACTCAAGATGATGTCGCGACACGTGGCGCTGAACGCGATCCACACACCCGAGACCATGGCCGAAAAAGATGAGGCCCGGCGCCGCCTCGCCTTTGACGAACTCTTGCGGGTGCAGTTGGTGTTGGTGATGCGCAAACGCCGTCTCGAACGCGAACAGCGCGGTGTGACCCATGTGTTGGATGGGGATCTCGTGCACCGTTTCCATGCGGGGCTGCCCTATGCATTGACCGGGGCCCAACAACGTGTGATCGCTGAGATCGAGCGCGATCTCGCTGCGCCGCATCCGATGCACCGACTTTTGCAAGGTGATGTGGGCGCCGGCAAGACGGTGGTCGCGGTCTCGGCCTTGCTTACTGCGGTCCAAGGTGGCCACCAGGGCGCGCTGATGGCTCCCACCGAGGTGCTCGCCGAACAGCACGCGACCGGGGTCCGCGAACTGTTGGATGGCTTTGTGGTCTCTGATTCCACCAACTTGTTTGGGGATCGGCCGGTGCGAGTGGAGTTGTTGACGAACAGGGTGACGGGAGCGGAACGTAAAGCCGTGCTCGAAGGGTTGGCTGAGGGCACCGTGGACATCGCGATCGGGACCCACGCCCTGATCCAAGAAGGGGTCAAATTCGCCAGTCTCGGGGTCGCGGTGGTGGACGAACAGCATCGTTTCGGTGTGGAACAGCGCGCCGCCTTGCGCGATAAGGCCACTGATTCGGTACCTGATGTGTTGGTGATGACAGCTACCCCGATTCCCCGGACGGCAGCGATGACCGTGTACGGGGATCTCGATGTAAGCGTGCTGGACGAACTGCCGCCCGGACGCACCCCGATCCATACCCGCTCGGCAGTGGGGCCTTTACTCGAAGCCGAGGTCTGGGAAGATGTTCGTTCGGAGGTGGCCGCTGGGCGACAGGCCTATGTGGTGTGTCCTTTGATCGAGGAATCCGACAAACTCGAGGTGGCCTCCGCTGAGGAGACCTTGGCTCGGCTGGGCGCTGGGGAGCTAGCGGGTCTTCGACTCGGCCTACTGCACGGGCGACTGTCGGCGGCCGATAAGGCAGCGACTATGGATGAGTTTCGGGCCGGGGCGATCGATGTGTTGGTAGCAACCACCGTGATCGAGGTCGGGGTGGATG
Source organism: Ilumatobacteraceae bacterium (assembly GCA_018401375.1). Lineage (GTDB taxonomy): Bacteria > Actinomycetota > Acidimicrobiia > Acidimicrobiales > Ilumatobacteraceae > M30B72. The sequence continues at coordinate 61,499 of JAGYKR010000009.1, forward strand.
TCCCCAACGCAACGATTATGGCGATCCTCGATGCCGATCGATTTGGGATTGCGCAGTTACATCAGTTGCGCGGCCGGGTGGGTCGGGGACGCCACGCCTCGCGCTGCTGGCTGGTGACGGGGTTGCAGCAATCAGAACCCGACCTGTTCGATGAGGTTGAGACCGCTGAAGGGCGCAGCGCATCTGGACCGAACCCGCGCATCGAGGCTCTCGTGGCCTCCACCGACGGGTTTGAACTCGCTGAGGTGGACCTCGAGTTACGCGGGGAGGGGACGTTGATGTCCACCTCTCAAAAAGGTCGCAGTGACCTCCGGCTGGCCTCGTTGCGTAAAGATCGCGAACTCGTGGAACTCGCCCGGGCCGCCGCCGAGGAGATCGTGGACGCCGACCCCGAACTCGACACCCATGTGATTTTACGGGCCGAACTTGAGTTGTTATTCAGCGACCGTCAAGAAGAGTTCCTCACAAAATCCTGACGCGTAAATGGGCGGCTAATCACCGCGGCCAGTGTCATCACCATCGGGGAGCACCAGATCCCATCGATCCCGGCAATCCTCACAACGGTAGGCCACGATGTCGCCCGCCTCCCACAGCCCATCTTCTGGCGGCAGGGTCAGCAGGTGGGCCCGCCCGCCGCAGTCGATGCAGTCGATCACTGGCTCTGGTACCCACATAGGGTCCAGTCTGGCCCCGAGGTGCCCGAAACCGATCCGAAACTGAGTTGGGGCTCATAATGTGGGGCGGTGCGCGTCATCGCCGGAGATCTCAAAGGACGAAGGTTGGTGTCTCCTACGGGGATGGCCACCCGACCCACCACCGACAAGGTGCGTGAAGCCACCTTTAACGCGCTGGGCAGCCTCGGTGTGATCCGAGATGCCAAGGTCGCAGATCTGTTTGCCGGATCAGGGGCTGTGGGAATCGAAGCAATTTCGCGTGGGGCGGAGTCCTGCGTGTTTATTGAGAGGGACCGCTCGGCGCTCAATGCGCTGCGCGACAACTTGTATGCACTTGACTGCGAGGACCGTTCTCGGGTGGTGGCCGGAGATGTGATGGCCTTGGTTGCTTCGCTCGATGTGGACCTGGTGTACGCCGATCCGCCCTATGGCTTTGAGGCCTGGGAACGGCTGCTCAGCGTGGTGCGGGCTCCATTTATTGTGACGGAATCAGGTCACGAACTGCATCAGGAACTCGGTACGCCGATGGGATTCGAAATTGTGCGCTCGCAGAGATATGGCCGAACCTGGGTGACCTTCTGGGAACGCATGCCCGCCGGGGAGTAATCTGGACTTCTCATGTCACGCGTCTTGATCCCCGGCAGTTTTGACCCCGTGCACCTCGGGCATCTCGATGTGATCGCTACGGCCCACGAGTTGTTCGGGACGGTGGTTGTTGGTGTGCTTCACAACCCGACGAAGCCCTCGGGGTTGTTCACACCCACCGAGCGTGTTGAGTTAGTGCGGGCCAGTTGCGCTTCACTGCGTGGACTCGATACCGCCCTTGAGGCTGGTCAGATCGAGGTGCGTGCGCTGACCGGACTCGCCGTGCAGGCCGCTGCTGAGGTGGAAGCGGACTTTATTGTTAAAGGCCTGCGTACCGCTGGTGACTTTGAGATTGAACAGCAGATGGCGCATAACAATCAGATGGTGACGGGGATCCGTACCGTGTATGTCCCGTGTCGCGGGGATCTCGGTCATATCTCTAGCCGGTTTGTGCGCGAGATCGCAGCACACGGCGGTGCGATCGACCATCTCGTGGCTGCGCCGGTTGCTCAGGCTTTGACCGATAGATTCGCAGGCGCCACCGAGAAGTGAACAGAAGGGGCGAGATGAGCTACGAGGATCCGATCGACCCGAGTCTTGAGGTCCCGCGGCCGCGGTCCTCTCGTTCATCAGCGGAGGTCCCTCGGGAGTACGGGCATGATGACCTCGCTTCGGCACCGCAAGGTGATTCGGCCACTTTGTTGCGGCGGGCGATCGATCTGGTGGCCACCGCTCCGACCATGCCGTTGTCCTCATCGCCGCGCATTGATCGCGACGAGATGGTGGAAATCCTCGAAGAAGCCTTGCACCGGATTCCCGCCGAGATCCGCGAAGCGCGCTGGATGATCAAAGAGCGTCAAGAGTTCATCGCGAAGACCCGTCGCGAAGCCGATGAAATCCTTGAGGCCGCTCGAGTCCAAGCTGAGCGCATGGTGCAGCGCACCGAGGTGGTGCGCGCCGCAGAGCATCGGGCCCGCCAAGTGCTGGAAGCCGCGGAGACCGATGCCCGGCGCATCAAACTCGAGACCGAGGATTTTTTGGATCAGCGCCTCGGCAGTTTTGAAATCTTGTTGGACAGGCTGGCCAAGACTGTGGCTAACGGTCGTACCCGCTTGTCGATCGGTGGGACCGAGATTCGTCAGCCGGTGGATCTCGCCGCCGACGACACAGCCAACGTGTTTTTCGATCAGGATCGCTGAGCCGTGGCCGGGCTGCGCGAGTTGCGGGTCCACACCGTGGAGTTGTTGCGAACGCCGGGCTTGGTGCGCGCTTACCCAGCGGATGTGAATCCGTCGGATCTTGAGATCACGGACTCGGCCCTGCTCGAACGAGTGGTCGGGACAGCGTGCGCAGATCTGACAGTGGAATCCACAGTGGACGGTCTCGTGGTGCACGGCCACGTTGAGGTGGTGACCACCGATGACTGTCGGCGGTGCCTGAAACCGGTGGCCGAACCGATTCACGTGGACATCGACGAGGTCTACCAGCAAGCCACCCCCGGCCGTACCGAGGCCCCAGAGGGCATCACGTTGCTTGAATCTGAGGCGTTAGATCTGACCCCGGTGGTGCGCGATGCGGTGCTGCTCGCTTTGGCGGGACCGCCGTTGCTGTGTGACCCGAACTGCGCTGGCTTGTGTCCGGTGTGTGGGGAGGACCGGAACGAGGTGTCGTGCACCTGTACGTCCGAGGTCACCGATCTGCGCTGGTCGGCCCTTGACCAGCTTCGTGATTTACCCGCTGAATAACTCTCGGTAGGTCGGATTTCTTTGGCGTCCGTTCCGAATCCAGCGGTGATTCGGGTGCTGAAAATCTTCTTGGTGACGATCCGGGCGATCCCACAGATATGATCCGCAGCCGAGATCCGTACGGATTGCGATGGAGGTAGACGGGCGCAGTTGCCTGATCGATCCGAGTCGAAGAGCACTGAGGAGCACGAACGGTGGCCGTTCCCAAGAAGAAGACATCCAAGATGAAGACCCGCAGCCGTCGTGCGAGCGCGTGGAAGCTCAACGCACCCCCGCGCAGCAACTGCCCGCGCTGTGGTTCGGCAAAGTTGCCTCACGTGGTGTGTCCCAGCTGTGGCTGGTACAAGGGCCGCGTTGCGGTAGACGTCAGCTGATTTTGATCGTTTGCTGATGTTGCCCATTGCGGTTGATGCGATGGGCGGCGATCACGCCCCCGCGACGATCGTCGCCGGAGCCCTCGACGCCTTTGCCGCGGGGCTCCCGATTTCATTGGTGGGTCCATCCGACCTCGCCTCCCATCCGGCTTTGGTGGGGATGGACCTCTCGGGATGTTCACTGATCGAGGCCTCTGAGGTCATCGAAATGGAGGATGATCCCGCCCAAGGTGTCCGCCGAAAGAAGGATTCAACTCTGGTGCGCGCTGCTGAAGCGGTGCGTGACGGCCGGGCCAGCGCAATGATTTCAGCCGGTAACACCGGAGCCACCATGGCCTCTGCGCTATTGCGGATGGGACGGATCAAAGGTGTGTCGCGTCCAGCCATCGCCACCCCGATCCCGGTGCCTGGGTCTGGGCCAACGGTGCTGCTCGACGCCGGTGCGAACTCTGAGGTGCTGGCTGACTGGCTAGTGCAGTTCGCCCAGATGGGCAGCGTGTATGCCCGCCACCGATTCGATATCGCAAAACCCCGGGTTGGGTTGTTGTCCATCGGCGAGGAACCCGGCAAGGGGGACTCATTACGCAAAGAGGCCTACGAACTGCTCGGTGTGGCCTCGGGAATCGAGTTCATCGGCAACGTCGAAGGTCGCGATGTGATGACCGACGATGTGGACGTGGTGGTCACCGACGGGTTCACCGGCAATGTGGTGCTCAAGACCCTTGAGGGCGGAGTGAAGTCCTTGTTGCGGGCATTGATGGGGGCGTTTGCGAGCAGCCCGGAATATCAGGCTCATGCCGATGCGCTCATGCCAGCGCTATTGCCGCTCTACGAAACCCTCGATCCCGAAACCTACGGAGGCGCGATCCTGCTCGGGGTGGATGGGGTATGCATCATCTCCCATGGTTCCTCGAGCGCTCGGGCGATCCGCAACGGCATTTCGGTGGCCCATGAAATGGTGGAAGCCAACATCGTGGCCGAACTTGCAGCGGCCATCGCTGCGGGCTAACCGGGTAGATGTCTCCGTTAGGATGTGACGGTGCCCGCTGAAACCCATGTAGAACACGGTCCCCTCGGACGCGACGAGATCTTTGAGATCGTGCGTGACCGCTTAGCCGACATCTTGGAGATCGATCCCTCCACCATCACCGAAGGCCAGTCCTTTACCGATGATCTGGATGCGGACTCGCTGGCGCTGATCGAACTCGTCGAAGGTCTCGAGGAAGAACTCGCCGATCGAACCGTCGGGTTCCGCATCGAAGACGAGGATCTTGAGGATCTCAAAACTGTGCGCGACGCCGTGGATTACGTGCTCGAACGCGCCCAGGTCCGCTGACGCAGGGCCACCCCTTCCACGTGGATCAGGTTCCATCTCTGCCGCCGCTCAGCGAACTCGAAGCGGCGATCGGTCACAGGTTTGAAGATCAGAACCTGCTGGTAGGGGCGATGCTGCATCGTTCCTACATCGCTGAGCATCCCGGTCCGATCAGTAACGAACGGCTGGAGTTTCTTGGGGATGCGGTGCTCGGCTTTGTGGTGGCTGATCTGTCATATCGGCGGTTCCCCGACGCCCCCGAAGGACAGTTGTCGGACACTCGCAAACGGGTGGTTAATGCTGTGACTTTGGCCGAGGTGGCCAGAGAGATCAACCTCGGCAGGTATCTGGCACTCGGTCGAGGCGAGGATGCGGCCGGCGGTCGGGAGAAGCAATCGATTCTCGCTGATGCGTGTGAAGCCGTGATCGGAGCGGTCCATCTTGATGGAGGCATGCCGGCCGCCTATGGGCTCGTGGAACGACTGTTCGGGGATCGCCTTCAGATCGCATTGCACGCACCCCTCGATCACAAGACCGCTCTCCAAGAGTTGTGTAGTCGCCTCAATCGGCCGGCACCGGTGTACGTATTGTCCTCGGTGGGTCCAGACCATGACAAAGAGTTCACTGCGAGGGTGGCTGTGGGCGGTCGCAAGCTGGGGAACGGGACCGGAAAATCAAAAAAGGATGCCGAGCAGGCAGCGGCTGCGGTGGCGTTGGGTCTTCTCTCAGCGCTTGAGTCCGACGACACCGATGCCTGAACTTCCTGAGGTGGAAACGGTCCGGCGGGGCCTCGATCAGCATCTGGTTGGACGGCGGATCTCAGCGGTTCAGGTGGGCCGTGAACGAGTGGTGCGACGCACCTCGGCGCAGGAACTGATCGCCGGGCTGACCGGTGCCCAGGTGACCTCTGCCGAGCGTCGGGGCAAGTATTTAATCTGTCCGCTCGACACCGGGAAGTCGTTGATGATCCATCTACGCATGAGCGGTCAGCTGTTGTCGGGGGCGCCTGGGGGCATCCGGCCCGCACACACCCATGTGGTTCTTGACCTTCACGATGGGACGCAAATGTGGTTCGTTGATCCCCGGACCTTTGGTGAGATGGTGGTCTACGGCGATGCTGCGGAGATCCCGGAACTGTTAAGGCTCGGTCGCGACCCTTTGCATGATCCGATCACGGCCAGCGTTCTGTCAGCGATGTGGCAGAGTCGTTCACAGGGTCTGAAATCCTTCTTGCTCGATCAAAGGTTCATCGCCGGGATCGGCAACATCTATTCCGATGAGATCGCCCATCGGGCCCGGTTGCATCCGCTAACGCCGGTGGGGAAGATCTCCAGTGCGGGCCGCTTCAGAGTGGCAGCAGCGATCACCGATGTGCTCGAAGCGGCCGTCGCAGCCGGCGGATCCACACTCGGCGACGCCCAGTATGTGGATCTTTTGGGGCACAGCGGTAGCTATCAGGATCGTCATCGTGTGTACGGCCGCACCGGGCAGCGTTGTGTGACCTGTGATCGCAGCAGGATCGAACGGATCACTGTCGCACAGCGTTCCACCCATTTGTGTCGGACCTGCCAACCGTTGACACGTATGGCTCGCAGGTCTGCCTCAGCGATCAAAGAATGAACTCACAATCGGCGACGCAGTGTTTGGGGTGGCATAACCACTAGCGTTTCGTCTCGCTGTGTTCCTGAAGAGTCTGACCCTCAAGGGCTTTAAGTCCTTTGCTGATCCCACAACGTTGACGTTGGAGCCGGGGGTCACTGTGGTCGTTGGCCCGAACGGCAGCGGAAAGTCCAATGTCGTGGACGCGATCGCCTGGGTGCTCGGCGCCCAAGCCCCCAAAGCGGTGCGATCCCAGAAGATGGATGACGTGATCTTTGCCGGCACGGCCAAGCGTCCGGCTCTCGGTCGCGCTGAGGTGGCATTGACCATCGATAACTCGGCCGGCCTGCTCGGGGTGGAGTTCTCCGAAGTGACGGTCAGTCGGATCCTGTTTCGCAGCGGGGATAGCGAATACTCGATTAACGGGGTGTCGTGTCGACTACTCGACGTCCAAGAACTGTTGTCGGATGCCGGGGTTGGTCGTCAACAACACGTGATCGTCAGCCAAGGCCAGATCGATGCGGTGTTGAACGCCCGTCCCGAGGATCGTCGTTCGATCATCGAAGAAGCCGCCGGGGTGCTCAAGTTTCGTAAGCGACGCGAAAAAGCTGAGCGCCGTCTCGAATCCACCGAAGCAAACCTGCTGCGGGTGCAGGACCTGCTGCGTGAGGTGCGAAGGCAGTTGCGTCCGTTGGCCCGTCAAGCTGAGGCCGCCCAACGCCACGGGGAACTGATCACCGAACTGACGGCGCTGCGGCTCTTTGTGGCAGGTCGCGAAATCGCAACGCTGCGCACACGGGGTGAGGCGCTTGCGATCGCGCAGATCGAGGCCGAGAAATCCGAGGCGGATCTCAAAACGCTGCTGTTGCGTCTCGATACCGAGATTCAGGCCCTCGAAGCCCAACTGACCGCTCACGGTGTCACCGATCTGACGGACCGTCTGCGGCAGGTGGAGCAGTTGCGGGAGCGGTCCCGCGGTCTGAGTGCGGTCGTGACCGAGCGTCGTCGATCCATGGAACGCGATCGGGGCCAACTGCTTGACGAAGGTGTGATCGCAAGTCTCGAAGGCGATCTCGCACAGATGCGCGCTGAGGTGTCAGAGGTCGGAATCGAAGCCAACACCCTCGAACCCGAAGCCGCCGGAATCATGTCTGATGAGGAAGCTCTCGCTGAAGAACGGGCCCGCTTTGAACAGAACCGCACCGATCTGGATCCGACCGGGGCCTCAGCGGCTAAAGCAGCAGCGGAAGTCCGCGGTGAGTTGCGTTCGGCCCGCAGTGCGGCAGAACGCAGCGACTCCGAACTGCGTCGCGCCACCGAAGCCTTAGCGAGGGTTGCCACCCGGGTGGAGGAACTCGCCACCAAAGTAGACCGGGCCCGAGCCCAATGCGCCGAAGCTGAAGCTGTGGAAGCACCTTTGGTAGTGGAGGTGGAACAGGCCGAAACCGCTCGACGAAGCGCCGAAGCCGCACTCGAACAGATCAGCGCCCATCGTCTCACCGTGGCCGATGCGCTATCACGGGCCTCAGCGCGGGTGGAGGCGCTGCAGATGGCCCTCGACGCTGCTCATGCCCGTGCCGGAGCCGAGCGTCTGGCCGGGGTAACTGGGGTGCTCGGCACCTTGCTCGATCTCGTGGAGATCGATGAGGGTTGGGAATCAGCTGTTGAGGCATCTCTCGGTGAAGCGCTGTCTGCGGTGGTGGTGGATTCGGCAACCTCGGCGAAAGAGGCATTGCGGGCCCTGCGCGAATCTGACACGAGCGGGGCGGTGCTCGCCCTCGGTACGGCCCGCACGGCGGGTCAGGCAGCATCGCCGTCACACGCGTCCCCGAGCGACGGGGAACCGGTGCGGCCGCGGGTCCGCAGCGGGCGCGCGGACGTTGCGCAGTTGCTCGATTATCTGATCGGCGATGCCATCTGTGTGGAAGAGATGTCCGCTGCAGTGGAGGTGGCATTAGCCGCACCCAACCTGACGGTGGTGACCCGGGGTGGGGATCGTCTCGGTCCGACAGGCTGGCGGGTAGGAGCGGCCGGGTCCGGGGTGACGGCGGCTGCATTGGCCGATGCCCAACAGTCAGATGCCGAACTGTCCGCGCAGATGGACCGGGTCCGCACCGAGATGCGCACCGCCGAGGAACAACTCGCTCGGTTGCGCACGGTGGAGACCGAACTCGTGGCCCGTTTGGACGCCAACGACGCCCGGTTCATGGCTGCTTCTGATGTGCTCACCCGCGCTCAGGCCGAGCGCCGTGAAGCCGATGCCGAACGCGAACGGCTCGAGGCCTCGGTAACGGATCTGCGGGGCCACGTGGACTCTCAGCGGGAACGAATCGCCTCCCTTGAAACGTTGTTGCCTGATCTCGATGCCGATGAGAATGCCGAACGTGAAGCGGCCCGTGCCCGTGGTGAAGCTCGTGCGGCACTCGAAGCCCGCGCTGCGGTGCTCGCTTCACGACGCCGCGATCTTGAGGTTCGTAACGCCGGGTTGATTGAACGTCATCAGTTCCTCGAGCGGCGGATCGCAGAAACCGAAGCCCGTCTCCAAGCCGACACCGAGGCCCGGGCCGCTGCTGCGGATCGCCGGGTGGCCATTGAGCGTGCGTTGCGAGCCGTGGATTCTTTGGGGGCGATCGTTGACGGACATCGCGTCACCGTGGAAGCGGAGTATCAGTCCCTCAGTGCGCAACGTCAGCAGCATTCCGAAGCGGTGCGTGCGCTGAACACCGATCTTGAACAGCACCGCCGCGACCGCGCCCAAGCCGAACGAGATCTGGAGACGGTGCGGGAAACCACTCGGCGCACCGAACTCGAACACACCGAGGTCAAGTTGCGTCTGGAGACCGCGATTGAGACTGTTCGACGTGACCTCGAGGTGGAGCCAGAGATTGCAGTGCAGGCCCCGGAACCATCGGTGCCCGAAGGCGCCACCCCAGTGACACGGGTGCGTGACCTTGACCGGGAGTTGCGTCTGATGGGTCCGATTAACCCGCTGGCCCTTGAGGAGTTCAACGAACTGCAGCAGCGTCACAACTTCTTGGAAGAACAACTCGAAGATGTGCGCACGAGTCGTCGTGAACTGTCCCGGGTGATCACTGCGATCGACAATGAAATCCAATCGGTCTTCACTTCGGCCTTTACCGATGTGGCAGCGAACTTCACGCAGTTGTTCTCCACCCTGTTCCCTGGCGGTGCCGGAAAACTGACCTTGACGGCGCCCGACGACATGCTCAACACCGGGATTGAAGTCGAGGCCAAGCCGTCGGGCAAGAACGTGAAGAAGTTGTCGCTGCTCTCTGGTGGCGAACGGTCGCTGACCGCGTTGGCGTTTTTGTTCGCAGTCTTCCGGTCTCGGCCTTCACCGTTTTATGTGATGGACGAAGTCGAGGCAGCCCTTGACGATGTGAACTTGCACCGGTTCCTCGGTTTGGTGGCCGAGTTCCGCAAGGAAGCTCAGTTGTTAATCGTGAGCCACCAAAAGCGCACGATGGAAGCGGGCGACTGTTTGGTGGGTGTGTCCATGCAGCCGGGCGGCTCCTCCAAGGTGGTCACTGAACGAGCCGGCGCCACATCGGATTGAACCGGGCTCGCTGAGAGCTCGTTGTCGATAGGTTCATGTCGATGGAATGGTCGATCGAATGGATTTTTCTCCTTCTCGCAGCGCTGGTCGTGGCGTTTGGGTTCGGAGTGTTCGTCCTCAATCGTCGTCGAGCCCCAGCTCGCACCGACCGCCCGATCGCTCCAGCCCCGGTGCGAAAGCCTGCCCCCGAAACAGCAGTGGCCCCCGAAACAGCGGTGGCTCCCGAACCGGCAGTTGCGCCGGCGGTGGTGCCACCGGCCTCTTTGCGGGACCGGATGTCCAAGGCACGGTCCACTTTGGCGGGTGCCTTCGCCTCGGTGCTCGGGCGCAGCGGCATCGATACCGATACCTGGGATGAACTCGAAGAAGCGTTACTTCGCGCCGATGTTGGGATCGGTGTGACCACAGGGCTGTTGGATGACCTGCGGGCTCAAGTGGCCGCAGACAAGATCTCCGAACCCGATCAACTCTTGGCCATGTTGCGTTCCAGCATGCGTTCTCGCCTTGAGATCTCCGAGCGTGGATTGCGTTTTGATCCTGATCTGGACGGCCCGAACATCTGGATGTTTGTCGGGGTCAATGGGGTCGGTAAGACCACCACCATCGGCAAGGTTGCCGCTCAGCAAACTGCGCAGGGTCGTACTTTGCTGCTTGCAGCCGGTGACACCTTCCGTGCGGCAGCAGCAGAACAGCTTCAGACCTGGGCGGAGCGGGCCGGGGCCGAGTTCGTGCGCGGTGCTGAGGGCGGCGATCCGTCATCGGTGATCTTTGATGGGGTGGAGCGTGCGAGCGCCCGCGGGATTGACCTCGTGCTCGCCGACACTGCGGGGCGTCTGCACACCAAGACAAACCTGATGGAGGAGTTGCGTAAGGTCCGGCGAGTGGCCGAAAAAGGCACCGGTAGGGTCACCGAGACCTTGTTGGTGATCGATGCAACCACCGGGCAAAACGGTCTCGTGCAGGCCCGCGAATTCGCGGAGGTCACCGATGTGACCGGAGTGGTGCTGACCAAGTTGGACGGCTCCGCCAAAGGTGGGATCGTGTTCGCGATCGAAACCGAGATGGGGATCCCGGTGAAGCTGGTCGGTGTGGGTGAGACTGCAGCCGATCTGATCGCCTTTGATCCCGCTGAGTTTGTGGACGCCCTCTTCGAATCCTGAACCTGCCCCGGTGCGAGGTCATGGGGGGGGGTGCGAGGTCCGCTTGACCCGGGTTTGGGAATTTTTAATGTCTCGGGAACGGATGGAACAGCCGTAACGTCTGATCCTCATGTTCACTACACGTCTTAGCGCCGCGGCTCTCGCCTCAACACTGGTTTTCTCTTTGGCGGCATGTGGAGATGACTCAGGTGGTCTTGCCGCCCCGGTGCCGATCCGGGTATCTCAGGTCGCAAGCGAGGGCGCACTGGCGTCGGGCGTCCCCGAATCTGATGCCACGGGATCTGACGCCATGAGATCTGACGGGATGGGCATCGATAAGGCGATGTGGTGGTTCGGCGGTTTTGAATACCAGATCGGTGAGGGCCTGAACGCCCTGCCGGCCGATTCCACCGGGTATCGATTTGGCCCGGCTGATGCGGTGGCCAGTGTCTCTGAGAACGATGTGCGCGGTCTGGCCACTGCCCTCGGTATCACCGATGCGCCAGTGAATAACCCAAACCCGGAGTTCTATGACCAGGTCTGGACAGTGGGGCCGATGGATGGATCTGCACCCGCGCTGACCGTGGTGAACGACGCCCAAGTCACTTGGTACTTCTCGGGCGCCTGGGCGATGGAAGGTGGAGGTGACAGCGGGGTCTCGAGCAGTGAGGGCAGTGAGGGCAGTGAGGGCAGCGGCACTGCGAGTGTGGAGCCGCGTGATCCTGACGCCCCCGATGAGATACGTGACTGGGAGCCGCCCACACCGCCGGAAGGGATTTTGACGGCCGATGAGGCTCGCGCCGAAGCGACACGGATCCTCACCGCAATGGGGAAGGACCTCAACGATTTTGAGCTCGAGGTATGGGCCGATGAGTGGTACGCCTCGGTGACCGCGTGGCCACAACTCGGCGGGCGTCGCTCACCGATGACGTGGAACTTCGGGTTCGGGGAAATGGGTGCCCTGCAGTGGGCCGGCGGATATTTCGCCTCAGCGGTCGCGACGGGTCCGTTCCCGTTGATCGGCATCGATGAGGCCCTCCTGCGCCTCGAGGATCATTACACCGGATGGGGCCCAGCGATCGGCATGCCCGCACCGGAGTTGGACCGGACCACGAGCTCTGATGATGAGCAAATGCCCGAGCCCGAAAAGGAGATCGCGGTCCTCGTCAAGGTAGAGGCCGATCTGTGGTGGGCCACTGATGTGGACGGCGCAGTGTGGTTGTTGCCGGCCTATCGCTTTACCGACACCGAAGGCCGTGAGCACACCGTTGCCGCAGTCACCGATGAGTTCTTGATGATTGAGCCGCAGGTGGGGATCGCTGAGCCGCTGCCAGCACCTGATATCGATGTGAGCGGTCCAGGATCAGGCGAGGAGGCTGCGTTCATGGAGGAGTTGTTCAACTGGGCATCTAAGGAACTGGTCGGCATGGATCTTGATGCAGCCATCGAGTTGGCGGCCACCAAAGATGCCGAGTTGCGGGTGGCAAACCGTGACGGCGAGGAGCAGATGTTGACTATGGACTACCGGTTCAATCGGATCAACATCGCCACCACCACTGCCGACGGATCGGGCACCGGCCCCGAGACCATCGTTGAGGTGCTTTTCCCCGGCTGATCCAGTCCGGCTGATTGTTTCGGGCTGGATCTTTTTGGCCGGATAGCCTGAGAGGGCCATGTTTGACACCTTGTCCTCCCGATTTGACGGCATCCTCACGCGGCTGCGAGGTAAGGGGCGCCTGACCGAAGCCGATGTGGATGAGGTGATGCGGGAGATCCGCACCGCCTTATTGGAAGCCGACGTCAATGTCACCGTGGTGCGTTCGGTGGTCAATCGGATCCGCGAACGAGCCATCGGCGCGGCCCGGTCTCAGGCCCTCGATCCCGGCCAGCAGGTCATCAAAGCGGTCAATGCCGAACTGACAGCGATCCTTGGTGGCGAAACCCTCAAGATCGCGTTTGCCTCTAAGCCGCCGACAGTGGTGTTGATGGCCGGCCTACAGGGTTCGGGTAAGACCACTAACTCGGCCAAGTTAGCCAACTGGATGAAACAGCAGGGCCGGCATCCCCTGCTCGTTGGAGCGGACCTTCAGCGTCCCGCTGCCGTGGAACAGTTGCGGACCCTCGGGGCGAGCATCGATGTCCCGGTGTTCTCCGAGGCCTCAGACCCGGTGCGGGTTGCGGCCCGCGGGCTTGAAGAGGCCCGTCGCCTCGGTCGTGACGTGTTGATCGTTGACACCGCCGGACGCTTGTCGGTGGATGCCGAGATGATGGAACAGGTCCGTCAGATCTCTGAAGCGATCTCGCCGGATTACACGTTCTTGGTGATTGACGCGATGACCGGCCAAGACGCGGTCACAACGGCGGAGTCCTTTCACGCCACGTTGAGTATCGACGGCGTGATCTTGTCCAAACTCGATGGTGATGCCCGTGGCGGTGCGGCGTTGTCGGTCAAAGAGGTGATCGGCCGGCCGATCGCGTTCGCGTCCACCGGGGAGAAACTCGACGCCTTCGAACAGTTCCATCCGGACCGGATGGCGGGCCGGATCCTCGGGATGGGCGACATGCTCACCTTGATCGAGCAAGCCGAGAAAGCGTTCGAAACCGATCAGGCCGAGGAGGCTGCTGCCCGATTGCTCGAGGGGCAGTTCACCCTCGACGACTTTTTGGAGCAGATGCAACAGCTCAAAAAGATGGGTCCGCTCGGCGGTCTGATGGGGATGATGCCCGGCATGCCCAAAGAACTCAAAGGGGCCAAGATCGATGATGACGATCTCAAGCCCGTGGAAGCAATCATCCGGTCCATGACCCGTGACGAGCGGACCCACCCCGGAATCATTAATGGCAGCCGTCGCCAACGCATCGCAGTGGGGTCAGGCACCAGCGTGGCCGAAGTGAACCGTCTCGTTTCGCAGTTTGCGGAGATGCAAAAGATGATGAAGCGTTTCGGCGGGGCAGCAGCCCTCAAAGGTGGCAAGGGTTCCAAAGCCGCTAAGGGCGCCAAAAAAGGTAAGAAGGGCAAAGCTCCAGGATCGTTTCCCGGCGCAGGCCCGAAGCCGGGCTTCATGCCGCCGGGAATGCACGACTTGCCCGGCTCTGGTCTGCCGGGCTTTGGTGATCTACCGGGATTGGGCGGTCCTGGTGGTGTCCCGGGCCGTAAGCGCTAGCCTTCAGGAGTCATGCCACAACGTGGCAAGGCTCGTTCTTATATTGCGTCAGGGAGTTTTTCACTATGGCAGTCAAGCTGCGCCTCACTCGGGTCGGTAAGACCAAGCAACCTCAGTATCGGATCGTGGCTGCTGATGCCCGTTCGCCGCGCGATGGTCGTTTCATCGAGATCCTCGGGCACTACAACCCGCGCGAGGAGCCCTCGGTGCTGAAGGTGGACAACGATAAGGCCGTCAAATGGCTGTCTGAGGGCGCTCAGCCCACCGAGCGGGTGCGCAAGCTTCTTGAGATCTCCGGCGCGATTGAGCAGTTCAAGGCCGCCAAATGAGCGAGTCCATGGCGCCCACTGCGGTGGCTGCTTTGACCCACATCGTGCGGTCAGTTGTGGACGAACCCGATCAGGTCACCGTGACCGAGACCCCTCTCGGTGATCGGGCCCGTCTTGACGTCCGCGTCGGTGACGGCGAACTCGGTCGGGTGATCGGCCGTCGTGGCCGGACCGCTGCCAGCATCCGCACCCTGACGCGTGCCGCTGCAGCAATCGATGATGTCGAGATCGACATCGAATTTCTTGACGACTGAATCCGCAATGTTGCATCTGGCGGGGTCGGCGGACGCTCGGTCCTTGACATGAAGCCAGAAGGTCTGCTGATCGTTGGTCGCATTGGACGCCCCCACGGGGTGCGCGGCGACATGTATCTAGATCTGCTATCGGACCGTGAGGAGCGCGTCGCCCCCGGTGCTGAGTTGTGGTGTCGTGATCAACTGTTAAGGGACCGGTTACTGGTTGTGGCTAAAGCCCGTCGCGCCATGGACCGTTGGGTGGTGTCGTTTGAGGGGATCACCGACCGTAATGAAGCCGCTCATCTGACATCTCTTGAGGTGATGGCTGAACCGTTACTGGATGTGGATGATGCGCTGTGGGTGCATGATCTGATCGGCGCTGAGGTCGTGGAGGTAGACGGCACCCAGCGGGGACGTTGTGTCTCGGTGATTGATAACCCGGCGGCTGATCTGTTGGAACTCGAGTCTGGTGCGCTGGTGCCGATCACTTTCGTGGAATCCGTGGTGGACGGTGTGATCACGGTGGATGTTCCCGAAGGGTTGTTCGCACTGAACGATCCTGACCCGGCCCCCGAACAACCAGCCATCGAAGAGTAAACGCGATGCGGATCGACGTGTTTTCGATCTTCCCCCATCTGGTGGATGATTTTTGTTCGGTCAGCCTGCTCGGCAAAGCCCGAGATGCCCAGATGCTTGATCTGCGCTGTCACGACATCCGTGATCACACCACCGATGTTCATCGCAGCGTGGATGACACCCCATTTGGGGGCGGGGCAGGGATGCTGATGCGTCCCGAGCCGATCTTTGCTGCCGTGGAGGCTGTTTCGCCGCCGAGACCGCTGTTTCTGCTCGGTCCGGGTGGCCGTCGGATGGATCAGGCCCTGGCCGCCGAACTCGCCGCAGGGGACGGGTTCAGCCTGTTATGTGGCCGATACGAGGGTGTGGATCACCGAGTCCGTGAGCACCTCGTAGACGCAGAAATCTCCATTGGCGATCTGGTGTTATCGGGTGGTGAGGCGGCCGCCCTCGTCGTGATCGAAGCGGTGGTGCGCCTGCGCGAAGGCGCAATGGGTAACGTCGATAGCCCGGTGACGGAAAGTTTTGGGGCCACCGGCCTACTCGAAGAACCCCAATACACCCGGCCCGCAGAGTTTCGTGGCTGGGCGGTGCCCGAGGTGCTGCGCAGCGGGGATCACGCCCGGATCGCTAGGTGGCGTCTCGCTCAGTCCCTTCACCGCAGCCTCGCGGCGCGTCCGGATCTGATTGAAGCCCGGGGAGGAATCTCGCAAGCTGAGCAACGCCTGTTGGAAGAGTTCCCTGCATCCACCTATCCTTGAGCGGCCCTGAAGTATTGGGCCATCCGCCGAACAAGAGAGCACGCCCATGAAATCCACTGACTTGGTTGACAATGACTCCCTTCGCACCGACATCCCCGATTTCGGGCCCGGAGATGAGATCAAGGTGCACGTGCGCGTGATCGAAGGCGGCAAAGAGCGCGTCCAGATCTTCCAAGGCAACGTGATCGCCATCCAAGGCGGCGGCCTGCAGGAGACCTATAAGGTCCGCAAGCTGAGCGGCGGCGTGGGCGTGGAGCGCACCTTCCCGAAGCATGCGCCGACCGTGTCTAAGGTAGAAGTGGTCAAGCGTGGCGACGTGCGCCGCGCCAAGTTGTACTACTTGCGTGACCGGGTTGGTAAGGCTGCTCGCGTGCGCGAGAAGCGCGACTTCTGATCCTGCTGCAGATCTCGTTCTGATCTGCCTCTGATGTACTTGTGATTTTTCGGCCATTGGCCCCCTCGTATCTGTTTTGAGGAGGTCGGCCATGAGCCGTTACATCGCTCGACATTCCCGCTGTGCCGGAGCCGTGGATCTTTCGCGGGTGGCGCGTGGCCGTTGGGGCGAGGACCGGGCCGCGACCCATTACCGACGCCTCGGTTATGAGGTACTCGATCGCAATTGGCGTTGTTCTCATGGGGAAATGGATCTGATCCTGAGAGACGGGGACCTGATCGTGTTTTGTGAGGTCAAGACCCGCCGCACCGATACGTATGGCTCAGGGTTCTGGGCTGTAGACCACCGTAAGCAGGCTCGCTTGCGACGGATCGCTGCCGCCTGGCTGTCCGCCAACGGACACCGCAGCACCTCGATTCGTTTTGATGTTGCGGCCATCACCGGGGTGCAGATTGAAGTTCGCGCCGGGGCGTTTTAGCGCGTGCCGGTCGTTGCTAGCCGCGTAGTGCCCACACCAACAGAACAGCGGCCGCAACGAGCGCTCCCACCACCATTGCGTAGTCGCCGGGCCGAGCCCGAAATCTCCGGTGCGGATTGAAGCCCATGGCCCTCAGTATCGTCGGATTCATGTCTGCTCACACCGCCACCTATGAGACCTTGATCGTGGACCACGCAAACGGCGTCACCACGGTCACCATGAATCGTCCCGAGAAGAAGAACGCTGCCAACGGCGCGATGTGGAACGAGTTATTGGCGGTGGCTCGCGCTATCGGTTCTGATGACACGGTGCGCGCCGTGGTGCTCACCGGTGCCGGTGGAGCCTTTTGTTCGGGGGCCGATGTCAGCGGTATGGCCGACGGCGAAAAGCAGATGCATCAGTTGGCGTCGATGCGCCACATCAGCGATGTCTGCATGGCCTGGTATCGCCTGCCCCAGCCGGTGGTGGCCAAGGTGCGTGGTGTGGCTGTTGGCGCCGGCCTGAACCTTGCCTTGGTCTGTGACATGGTGGTGGCTGATGAGACCGCTCGGTTCTCGGAGATCTTCGCTAAGCGTGGATTGACCATCGACTTTGGTGGATCTTGGTCCTTGCCCCGTCGGGTGGGGATGCATCGGGCCAAAGAGATGGCATTGTTGGCCGAGATCTACTCTGCAGCAGAGGCCGCCGAGATGGGCCTCGTGAACCGGGTGGTGCCCGCTGCCGAGCTCGATGCCTTCGTCGATGACTGGGCCTCACGGTTGGCAGGTGGCCCGCCCATCGCCTTGGCGATGACCAAGCGCCTGTTAAACAACTCCTTAAACGTGACTTTGGAAGAGGCCCTTGATGATGAGGGCTTGTCCCAGACAGTGAACTTCTACACCGGGGATACCAAAGAGGCCGTCAAAGCCTTCCTTGATCGCCGCGAACCCGAGTTCAAAGGTCGCTGATCAGCATCCGTCGCTGATCGCCACCAAAAGCTTCTTACAAGATGCTGGCATGCTGCCGGATCCGATCAAGGCACTCATCGAATGTTGGTTGCGGGTGATCAGGCCATATCAGCCTGCTGACCACATGGCGAGAGTATTCATCCCGGGCCGCCTCAGGGCCATCGCCTGTGAACGCCGGACTTGTCGCAAAGCCGCCGGTGGGACGTCGTTGCGCAGCTCTACTCTTGGATGCAGTGTTGTGTTTGTAGACCTCGTTAGCGAGTAACGCGGCACTACTTTGCGCAAGTGACCGTTGAAGGTCTTCGTGGCCGAGCAAGCACCAGATGTCGTAGTAGTGACGGGCGGTCTTGCGCAGTCGATGCTTGTCTGCTGTGAAGGCAGCGTCGTGGAGGATGACAAGTTTCTCGATCAGGGTGCGCTCCGGGCGCAAAACCATAATTTCAAAATCGTCGTTCTCTTCGTAGATGCCCATTAGTCCTGCCGTGCGTGCATGCTCAGCGATGAGCGAACGCAACGTTACGATTTCGCTGGGAATGGATCCGCCCCATGTGCTGAGTTCGACGCGGATCATGCCCGGTGTTTGGCCGTCTATCAGCATCTGTCCTGGATATACATACTCGGCAGGTCGGAACTCTCCCTTGGTTGATTTGTCCGCTATAACCTGTTGCTCCACCCCCAAATGGTCGGCCACTGCCTGATGCAGGCGCCGCATCGCAGAATGCACTGCGTTGTCGCCGCCCTCCGCAATGCACAAGAGATCAATGTCGTCGGAGAAGCGGTTGATGAGTTTGTAGGCCTTTGACAGGCTCGTCCCTCCTTTGAATACGATCCGAACCTCATGGCTTCTGGCAACCTCGGCCATGATGCGAAGTGACTCAGTTACCCAAAAATCCTTGATGACATGCTCAAGAGGAATACGAGTCATCTTGGCCACGGTGGCACTGAATTCTGTAAGAGCGTTTGGATCCTCGCGCAGTCGTCGCATTACAGGTTTGCGGAACGAAATGAGGCGTGGTCACGACGTGAGGGTTGCATGAAGATCTTTCCAGTAGTTTTTGACGAGCGGGGTGCGTTCCTCGCTCACTGCCAAACTCACAATTCCCGGGCGAACCACCCCTTCACGGACAAGATGCGAAACGCGAGCAGACAGTGCTTGCCAATCTGCCTCGACTCCTGACGGCCACGACCGCAGCACCTCGGTTACCGCAACCTCGGCAGGCTTGAGTCGATGCAGCAGACGGCTATAGGGGCGCGAATGAAACTCGACACCGGCAACGGGCATTGGTGCCCTACCCGGCACAGCAATGTCCATCGTGACGGGGACCTGAGTGGTCAACCCGAGGAAGCGGGCCGCTGATAGGCCACAGGGACCAGAACCAGGTCCTCCGATCTCAAGGCCCAACTCACCGGGTAGCGGAGGCAACATTCCCCTTTCCGTCCGAGGGCCCTTCCAGTAGAGGCCCTTGCGAACAGGGAGAACAAGTCCGGTGCTTGCAAACCGACTCATCGCAACCTCCACTGCTCTTCTGGAAGACTCATCATTTGTGAGGAGGTCACGAACGCGTAGGAATGACCGCTCGGGCAGTTCATCTATGTGCGTTCTTAGGGTCGATGCAGTTGAGGAGAATATGAGAGATAACTGTAACTGTTTTCTCTCTCAATGTCGTTTCTGGACGAGTGGCGCTGCCCACCGTCTTGTCGCCTGATCATCAGCGGGGCGCGGTACCCTGCGGTGATGCGAGTGCTGCTGTTGCTTTGGGCGCTGATCTTGGTGCCTGCGGGTGTGGCCTCGGCGGTCGATGACAACGATTCAGGCGCGGATGCGGGGTCGGAGAGTTCAGGTACCAGCCGACAGCCGTTGATGTTGGTGCCGGCAGGCTGTGAAGTCCCGGAAATGCCTGAAGTGGTGTTTGTTGGAACGGTGGTGCAGCGTGATTTCCGCACGGTGCGTTGGGAGATTCGCCAGGTCCGCGCCGGGGATCCACAGGCCTTTGGGGCTGGTCAACAAGTGGATGTGCGTTTTGGTCTCGATGGACAGTTCCTCACCGTGGGGGAGGACTATTTGGTGTCCACCGTGCGCGACCCGTTCATCGGTGTGTTGGCCTCCAAGATCGCGCCCACACCGGAGGTATTCGGCGGTGCCGATGTGGTGGGTTTGGTCAATGAGCAGACCGATTGTCCGCCGGTGGTGGATGTGGCCCGTACCTTTCACACCGATGGCTCGGTGATCTCCACCACAGTGTTCTCCACGTTGACCGCAGAGCGAACTCAGGTCCTCGCATCCCTGGCGTTACCGCTCGGGGTGATGATGGTGGTGATGTTTGCGCTGGCCTTGATCAAGGTCACGTTGTGGCAGATGCTGCGCGGGCCTCGTTCGCAAGGGTCCGCAACTCGCTGACCGCATGCTCGAGCCCGAGCGGATCGCGATACAGCGCACTCCCGGCGATCAGCAGGTTTGCGCCCGCTGCGGTAGCCGCTCCAATCGTGGAGGGACTGATCCCGCCATCCACCTCGAGATCCACAGTGTCAGACAATCCGGCCTCATCGAGCATCCGGCGGACTTCGGTGATTTTCGGCTCCATGGTGGAGATATACGCCTGGCCGCCAAAACCCGGATTGACGGTCATCACTAACACCAGATCCACCAGATCGAGCACATGGGCGATCGCACTGGCCGGGGTGGCCGGATTCAGGGCTACTGCTGCGGTGGCTCCGATTTCGTTCACCCGAGCCAGACTGCGATGCAGATGGGTGCAGGTCTCAGCATGCAAGATCAGGCGTTGGCAGCCCGCCTCCACATAACGCTGCGCCATCAGATCCGGGTTCAGCACCATCAGATGGGCTTCAAAGGGCAAGGTGGTGTGGGCCCGAGCTGATGCGATGACATCAGGCCCAAAGGTCAAGTTGGGTACGAACTGACCGTCCATCACATCCCATTGGATGAGGTCCACTCCGGCGGCTTCAAGGGCGGCCACCTCCTCACCGAGACGGGAGAAATCGGCGGGCAGCACCGAGGGGGCAATCAAGATGGGACGGGCCATCTGTTCAATGTAATTCCTCCCGGCCGCTCAATCCTGATCTGCGCTGCGCGAGTCCTCGCCACGCCAGGCTTCGTCTCTCCACATTTCATCTTGGTCATCCCAGACGGTGTTGCGTTCCTCCACTCGCTCACGCCAGTGTTCAGCGGCGCCGCGACTCGGGTACGGCCCGAGCACCTGATCGCCCGGGCCACGCTCAGTCCACCGCACCGCAATGTTCTTTCCGAGATCCCATCCCCATTGGTCGTCGAGGTCGCGGGCACTGTTGTCAGCTGGTCGGTCAGCGGGTGTGTTCATGGGGTCCAGTGTCGCAGGCTGGTTAGCCTTGCACCAGATGGACAGGTCCCGCGATGTCTAACGCTCCAACGAGAGATCAGAATCTGCTGACTCTGCGTCCGGAGCGGTTCATCCCGGGTGGGGAAAGTCTGGTGCGGATCCCTGATCAGCCGGTGACCTTTGTGCGGGGTGCAGTCCCGGGCGAACTGGTGACTGCGACGGTGACCGAACGCAAGAAGCAGTGGCGTCGTGCCGAGGTGACTGACATCATCGAACCTTCACCGCATCGGGTGGAACCACCCTGTCCGCATGTGGCGCGCGGCTGCGGCGGGTGCGATTGGCAATATCTGGATCCGGCCTATCAACTCGAGGCGAAGACTCAGATTGCGATCGACGCGATCCGCCGAGGTGCGGGCCGTGCTCTCGGCATCGATCTCGGCACCGATGATGCTGTAGTGCGTCCGGGCGGCTCAGTTGATTCCACCGGATATCGGACCACGCTGCGGGTGCGGGGCACGACGGCTGGTCGAGCTGGGTTGTATGCGGCGGGATCGCATCGAGTGATTGATATCGGTGGATGCCTCGTTGCCCACCCGGGTCTGCATCAGGTGTTGGACACGGTGCGCATCACGCCGGGGGTGGAACTGACGCTGCGGATCTCTGTGGCCACCGGACAGATCACGGCGATCTGGGAGGGCCCTCTCGATGCGGTGAGTGGTCTCGGGCCAGAGGTGCAGATCGGGCCCAACGCTCATCTGATCGAGCATGTGGCTGGGGTGGATCTGCAGGTTTCGGCGGGATCGTTTTTCCAAAGTGGCCCGGAGGCGGCAGCGTTACTTATTGAATCGGTGCGGCGCCTCGCCCCCGAGGTCGTGACCGCTCGTCATCTCGTGGATGCCTACGGTGGGATCGGGCTGTTTGCTGCCACCCTCGCTGACGCCGATGCACACATCACGCTGATCGAGTCCTCGGCTTCAGCGGTGGCCGATGCCCGACAGAACCTGAGGTCATGGGTTGATGATGGTCGCGCCCAACTGTGGGAGAGCACCGTGGAAAACACAGCGAACTGGGATGCATCCCACGCTGTGGTCCCGGTGGATCTCGTGATCGCGGATCCCGCTCGCCAGGGCCTTGATCGTGAGGGGCTCGCTGCTCTTGTGGCTACCGCCGCCCCGGTGATCATGCTCGTGAGTTGTGACCCGGCCGCCGGAGCCAGAGATCTGCGGCTCGCAGGTGAGGCTGGCTATCAGGTGACTGCAATAGAGGTGCTCGATCTGTTTCCGCATACTCATCATGTGGAAATGGTCAGCCGGCTTGAGCGAGGCAACCATGTTTCATCTGGAGCAGGATCGGCTCCGTAGAAGGATCATGCTCAGCGATCTTCGGGATGCCTCAGACGCAGCACTCGTGCTCGCGATCGCCCGGTATCGCAATGACGCCCTCGCTGAGGCCTACCGGCGTCACGCAGGTCCAGTGTTTGGGCTGGCACGGCGGCTCGTTAATGATCAAGCCCGTGCCGAGGAAGTGGTCCAAGAGGTGTTCTTGAGGCTGTGGAGCGCACCGGACCGTTTTGATCCCGACCGCGGGAGTTTGCGCAGCTTTTTGATGGCCCACTGCCATGGTCGTTCGGTGGATCTGATCCGTGCTGATGCGGCCCGGCGCCGCCGAGAAGAAACCGAGTCTGCAGTGCCCACACCCACACCGGATCTGATGGAAGAGGTGTGGGATGTAGCGCTGTCAGGGTTTGTTCGCGAGGCATTGAGTGAACTCCCCGAACCCGAACGCGTTGCGATTGAACATGCCTACTTCAGCGGCCGTACCTATCGCGAGGTTGCCGAGATCCTCGGTGAGCCAGAAGGCACCGTGAAGAGTCGGATCCGTTCGGGACTGCGTCGCCTGCGCGACCAGCTTCAGGCCGCCGGTGTGACCCCGGGGGTGGTGTGATGAAGGACAT
Organism: Ilumatobacteraceae bacterium; assembly: GCA_018401375.1. GTDB lineage: Bacteria > Actinomycetota > Acidimicrobiia > Acidimicrobiales > Ilumatobacteraceae > M30B72. The sequence goes on from JAGYKR010000009.1 coordinate 84,660, forward strand.
GTTCGATTTTGCCGGGGATGATTTTGCCGGTGATGATCTTGCCGGTGTTCCAGAAGATCATCCGGCCCGTCTGGTCGCAGCATTCTCCCTCGACGCTGTCGATGCTTCTGAAGCTGCAGTGGTAGAGGACTACCTGCGGCTCCACCCTGAAGCGTTGAAGGAATTGCAGTCCTTCCGTGAGGTGGCGGCCTGGCTCGGCTACTCCTCTGCGGTGGCTCCGCCTGATCTGTGGGAACGGATTGAAGCCAGCCTTGATGATCGCGCCCCGAGTCCAGGACCCGAACTCGCCAAAGTGTTGTCCATGCCGGCCCCGAAATCGCCTCCGCCAACAGGTCATCAGGCCGCGTCTCGGTGGCCGTCTGTGCGCTGGTGGCTTGCGAGTGCGGCAGCGGTAGTGATCGCAGTGGCGGCCTCAGCGGTGCTGTTATCACCCTCTGCGGTTTCTGATCCATTACAAGTGGCTGTAGAGCAGTTGCGTGAAGACCGTGATGTGCGGATCGCGTCGCTGGTCAATGCTGCGTCCCCGGTGGCAGTGGAAGCACTGATCGATCTGAAAGGCCACGGCTATCTACTTGCCGGGGATCTGCCTCGGCTCGGTAGGGATCAGACCTATCAGTTGTGGGGTGTGATCGGTGAGCAGGTGATCTCGCTCGGGGTGCTCGGACCCACACCTTCGTTAGAGACGTTCACGGCCCGAGCCGATCTGCGGGCCCTTGCGATCACGATCGAACCGGCCGGGGGAGTCATTAGTGACGGCAATCCAGACGGTGCGTTCGTGGGCGAAGTGAACTGATTTCACTGGCACACTGTCGCCTGTGATCACGCCCCGTCTGTCCGAAGAAGTCTCTGTTGCGATCGCTGAAGGTCGCGCAGTGGTGGCCTTGGAATCGACGATCTTTTCCACCCTCGGCCTGCCCGCCCCCGCAAACGCCGAGGCCTTGGAGCGCTGTACCACTGCGGTGCGAACCGCCGGAGCCGTGCCCGCAGTGACAGCCATCATTAATGGTGAAGCCCGAGTGGGGCTCGATGATCACGAGACGGATCTGATCTTTGGTGAGGCCCGCAAGGTGGCCGAACGTGATCTGGCCGTGGCGATCGCTCAAGGCTGGGCCTTTGGGGCCACCACTGTGTCGGCCTCGTTGGCGCTCGCCCATGCAGTCGGGATTTCGGTGTTCGCGACCGGGGGTATCGGTGGGGTGCATCGGGGTGCGGAAATCACCGGGGACATCAGTGCCGATCTCGACGCCTTGGCTCATCATCCGGTGGTCACGGTGTGTGCGGGAGCCAAAGCGTTTTTGGATCTGGCTCGCACCTTGGAGTACCTCGAGACCGTCGGGGTGCCGGTGCTCGGTTGGCGTCACGATGATTTCCCGGCCTTTTACACCCGGTCATCAGGACTGAGTGTCCCGCATCGAGTAGAGACAGCCGCCGAAGTGGCCGCGGTGCTCGGCGCGCGGAGCCGACCAGATACTGGGGTATTGGTTGCGGTGCCGATCCCTGAGGCGGCCGCATTGGATGCCACCCATCTCGATGCCGTGCTCGAAGGGGCGCTCCAAGAGTGCGCAGCGGCCGGCATCACCGGTGCGGCGATCACCCCGTTTGTGCTCGGCCGGATCGCCGTAGCCACGGACGGGCGCAGCCTGCCCGCCAATCTCGCGCTGGCTGAACACAACGCGGCAATAGCTGGCGAGATCGCCCTCGCGATCCAAGGCACCGATAATTATGGGTCGCCCATATTCCCATAATGGGATATTGGTTAGGCTGTGGGCATGACCTTGATCGAGACCGATGATCGCAGCCGTGTTGTGTTACCGGGAAGGCCCTGCGAGAGATTTCTTCTGCAAGAGAATTCCGATGGCAGCATTTTGCTGCTTCCTGCAGTGGTGATCTCTCAAGCGCAAAATGAATATGACCAGAGCCCAGAACTTCAAGAACTGTTGTCGAGGGCGGCGGGCTCGGCGACGGTTCATACTCGGCGCCGCCGGGCGACGTGAATCCCTCTTCGCGCCGTGGCCCAAAGGGCGCGTATTCGGTCATCGCCGATGAGCAGCTGAATCGGTTGGAGGCCTCGGACCCGTTGCTCTATAACGATCTCGTGACGATCTGTGAGGAGATCTTTCTCCACCCTGATCGCGCCCAGTCTCAGTCAGCGGCCGTTCGGACTGCCGATGGGATCGTGTTGCGCTACGCCGTGCCTGGACGTTACCCGTATAAGGTTTTTTGGCGTCGCAGCGACCTGCGGATTGAAGCTGTATTCCCGTATCCCTGATGCATCTGCCCTAACTGAACCGGGAGATCAAAGCCAGAGATCAAAGCCCGGAGATCAAATCCGGCTGGCGCGGCGGCGAATCCGGGAAATGAAGGCGCTGGTCGCATCGTGTGTTGCGGTGTCCACACCGTAGATCGCCCACCATGAGGTGCGACACCGCCAGTTACATAACACCCGAATGGAACGCAACGCGATGCGTTTGCCGGCCTCGCCTTGGAGGGCGTTGATCCATTTGGGACTGCCGTGACTGGTGACCACGATGATCCGAGTGATGTTGGTCAGTAATGGCTTCAATCGGTTTGCGCCTTCGGGTAACTCCCAGGCCACCCCAGAGGTCCAGACCCGATCGATCCAGCCTTTCATGATCGCAGGTTGAGCGGACCACCAGGTCGGGTACACGAGCGCCAAGGTGTCACACCATCGAAGATCCTCAGCGTGCGGGGCGAGGTCCTCGCTGACCCCGGGGAACCGGTGTTCACGGCGTTCGGTGGCGGACATCACCGGATCAAAACCACTCCCATACAGATCGGTGATCCGCACTTCATGGCCTGATCCGATGAGGCTTTCATGGAGTGCATCACGCGCCGCGCCGATCAAGGAATCGGGATAGGGATGGGCGTAAATAACGAGCACCCGACGCACCCGGCGATGAGACCTCATCGGGCCAGACGTTCGGTTGTGCGTCGGACCTTGGCGATGAACGCGTCGCGGTCCGATGCGGTGGCGGTATCAATCGCATAGAGCCCGAGCCATGTGGTGCGCAGTCGGATGCCGGCGGCGAGTCGGAGAGAACGGGTGAACAGGCGGCGGCCGTTGTCATTGATTGCTCGCACATACGTCCGCGGTGAGCCGTAGGTGCTGATCCCCACGACGCGACGCAGATCGGTGAGGCCGCGCCGGATCCGTTTGGTGTCCGGGTCAATGTGAAACGACACCCCTGACACCATCACCCGTTCGATCCAGCCTTTTAAGATGGCCGGAGGTCCAGACCACCAGGTCGGATACACAAACACCAGTGTGTGTGCAGCCATCAGCAATCGGGCATGTTCGGTGATCATCGGGTCAAGGATCGGAGAGTCACCCATGTAGGCCCGGCGTTCCTCCGGGCTCATCACCGCCCGGAAGTTCAGCGCATATAAATCCAGCAGATCTACATGAGCGCCGCCCTCGCGGAGGCCGGTCACTGCGGCTGCGGCTACAGCGGCCCCGTAACTATCGGCACAGGGATGAGCCAAGATCACAAGTGCGCGTCGGCCTTTCACAGCGAGGGCTTCAGCAGGTTCGGTGGGCGAGGGTGCAGACACGGTAAGTAAGCGCAGTTAGAGCGGATCAATGATCGATCTTGCGGAGGCCAGAGACCTGACGGATGATCACGAAGAACAACAAAATGGCGAACAGCAAGTTTGACAGGTTCGGGTCCATTGTGCTGGCGATCAGGCCGCCGGCCACTGCCGCCAACATGCCCGCCAACCCAAGGGTCAGCCCCGCTTTGATGTCGGTGTTGTCGTTACGCCGGTTCCGCCACGTCCCCATGAGAGCGGTCGGGATGATGACTGCTACCGAGGTGCCTTTGGCGATCACCGGCGGCATCTGGAAGATCAGGATCATCACCGGCACCATGATCACCCCGCCGCCCACGCCAAGCAGACCGGCGAGGGTGCCAGACACCAGGCCGAGGATCACGAGTTGGATCACAAGCACCAGGCTCAGGTCTTCACGGCCGAGCGCCTCAAAACTCATCAACAGTCGCGCAGCGGTCACCACCAACATGACGATGAACGCGATCGCGATCACTTTGACCGGCAACACTTTGAGCAGTTTGGTGCCGACCACGGCGCCGGCGATCGCGCCAACTGCGATCCAGATAGCCACCGCCCAGTCCACATTGCCGGTGCCGATATAGGTCATCAAACTGGCGAACGCGATCGGCAAGATTGCTGCGAGCGAGGTGCCGTGGGCCAGACGCTGGTCGTAGCCGAGCGCATAAATCAAAGCCGGCACTAACAGCAGTCCGCCTCCCACCCCGAACACCCCGCTCATCAGACCGGCTGCGGCCCCAGCCAGCAGGACTTTGATCAGATGCGTTTGGCGTGGCGAAGCGGTCACGTGGGCAATCTAGTCAGGCCGCGAGTTGGGCTTGGGGTCCCGGCGGGTTCTGATCGGAACAGGCCGATCTGATACGAGTGGTAGGTGACCCAGTTTGCGACCGATTCGATTCTGCCTCCACCACCTGATCTTGAGGTGTTACATGACCGTGAGTATCGGGTGCAGGCCTATCGCAAAGCCGATGATCTGATTCTGATCCGGGGTGCAGTGCGCGATCAGAAACCACCGGGGTTGTATCTCGGAGACGATGATCAGCCACTCACGATTCATCACATGCAGATCGATCTGGAGATCAGTTTCCCGATGATGGAGATCCTCGCCGCAGAGGTGCGGTTTGTTTCGTTTCCGAACGACATCTGCCCCGACATCGTGGAGCATTACGACAATCTGGTGGGGCTTTCTATCGCCCGTGGGTTCACCCATAAGGTCCGTGAACTCTTTGGTGGCCCGAAGGCTTGTACGCATACCACTGCGCTGTTACAGGCGATGGCCCCGGTCGCGATCCAGTGTGTGTGGTCAATGCGGGCCTCACAGGCTCGGCGCGCCGGCGCTGCGGCGTTGGCAGCCGGTGAGGCACCGCCGTCACCAGTGCCCGCGACCGCTGAGCAACGCAAAGCGATGTGGCAGATGAATATCAACTCATGTCATGTGTGGGCGCAGGACAGTGAATACGTGACCGAACTTGAACAAGGGGCGCCCATGCCGGCACCGGTGTTCATTCGGGGACGCATGGCGGAACTCGGAATTGACCCGTCGGAGTGGTCCACGCGAATGTGGGCCTGACTGCTACGCGAACTTATTCGGATTCGAATCTCTCGGATTCCGGGATGTGTTGAGCAACGAACAATGCGAGTTGGGTGCGGTTCGCAAGACCGAACTCGCCGAGCAGACGTGACATCCGGTTGCGGATCGTCTGCGTGCTCAGATACATGATCGTTGCGATCTCTGGATCAGTTTTGCCGGTACCGAGCAAACTCAGAATATGGCGATCCGAGGGGCTGAGATCATTGAGAACCTGAGATTTGGACTGATTCAGCCGCTGCTGGGAGGTGCGGGCCTCCTCGGGGGAGATGAAGTGCAGGCCCACAGCGACATCGGCGATGGTTTGTAAGAGTTCGTCGGCGGTGATCTGTTTCAGGACAAACGCCGATGCAGATGCCGTGTATGCGTCAACGGTGACCCGGTCAGAGGCAAAGGCCGAGATCATGATCACCTTGCACTGACTGAGGTGCGCTTTGACCCATTGGGCCACCATGATCCCGTTGCCTTCACCAAGGCGGACATCCACGACTGCCACATCGGGTTCGTGGGTTTTGAGCGCTTCAATCCCTTCATCAACCGAAGCGGCGCCGGCTACCACCGTCATGTCGGGATGGCTGTCCACCATGCTCTCCACGGCTTGTCGAAACAGCGTGTGGTCATCACAAATCACAACTTTGATCATCACGGGTCACCTTGTGTTGATGGTGGGAGAAACAGGGCGCGTAGTGAGCGGTCTACCACAACCAACCATTCATCATTAGAGGTGTGCACATGGTCAATCTCGTCAAGGATCTGGCCGGCGGTGAAAGCTTGGATGAACGAGGCGAGGGCCCGTGGCGATGTCACGCAGCGATACAGACCGCGACGTTCACCTTCGGCGAGGATCTCAGCGAAACGATTCGTCAAAGTGTTTTGGGCGTCGGCTAGGGCCTCCGCGAGTTCGGGTCGGTGCATGGTGGAACCGATCACCACTGCTCTCATCACCCGGTTTCTTTTAAACTCAGGGCCACGAACAGCAGACGTGAGGTGGCTCATCTGTTGCAAGATCTCTTCGTAGGTGAGGGCGGTCTTAAAAGCTTCGGCAATGAATTCGATACTTTCCCGGCTACGACTGGTGACCTCGGACAGGTGGGCGGCATCGATGAGGCCGTTTACCCCGCCAAACTCGGCGAAGAGATCGGCGTAACTGGCATTGGCCCCCTCCAAGATCTTTACGATCGGAAGCGTCTCTAAATCGAAAAGGTTTATGACCGAAATCGTTGCTTGGATGAGGCGCATCGCCACAGTCGGTGTGGCGCCTGCGGTTGTTGCAGTTATCGGGGCATCAGTACCACTTGTCACAGCGGGATACTCCAGATCACTTCTGCACCTGGATGAGTGGATCGTAGGGTCATGGCGCCACCGAGGCGTTCAGCCCGTTTGGCCATATTGCGTAACCCGTGGGATGTTGGCATCGAGGCGGCTGTGGCCTCAAGAGACGGATCAAAGCCCTGTCCGTTGTCGCTGATCGCTACATGGAGATGGCTGTGGGAGCGATCCACGGTGACGGTGACGGTATCGGCACCGGAGTGACGAGCTGCGTTGGCAAGTGCTTCACGGATCACCGCAATCAAGTCGAAGCGCAGATCGGTGCTCAGGACTTCGGTCAGGTTGCTGTGGTATCGGGGTGCGAAGCCGAGCGCCATCGCCATCTCTTCCACCACCGAATTGATCTCGCGCCGTTGGATCTCTGATGGATCAATCGCGGGGCCGACCTCGAGTTCGCGGACCATGTCGCGGATCTCATCAATGGTTTTTTGGAGTTGGCCTTGACAGCGCTGAAGTTGTTCGGCCTGGGGGTCAGAGACTGAGCGGATGACAGAGTCGATCCCGATCCCGATCGCAAATAGTTGTTGAATCAAGCTGTCGTGCATGTTGTGGGCCAAATTCTCACGCAACTGTGAGATCTGTTGGTGATGATGAGCCTCGGCAAGCTCGAGACGACGGATCTCTAGTTCGGCTTGGGTGTTACGTAGTTGGCTGAGATCCTCGGCCACCTCAACGATTTTGCCGTCATATTCCATCCACGTCACCGACAACGTGGTGGGATTGTGCGCTACCGAGTAATAGGAGAGCCGCTGCTCATCAAGGACGAACTGTTGTCGTACGTCGCCGTGATCCCATGCGGTGTTGGCGAGTGCGATGACCTCGTGGGGATCAATGTAAGTGTCGGTGACCAATGAGCCGCGCTCCGGAGGTCGGTTACGCACCTTTGCGTACACGTCGTTCCACCACAACAAGGCGAGATTGTCCACGTGGCCTTGTGCATTCAGGACCGGTTGATGGATCGCGATGTACAAAGTGGTGCGCTTGAACAGGTCGGTGACTGTTCCTAGTGGCAGCGGAGCTGGTCCCGGGGTAGTCGGCGAATGATCAGCCATGGGCTGCCCACCCGTAAGTGTTATCACCAAGATGGATGATCATAACAAACCGAAGGATATCTGTACTGAGGTTAACCCGGCGAGTCCTACGGTTGCGATGGCCCCGAGACTCAAAAACGGCCCGAGCGCGACCGAGTCATGCCGGCTCACGGTGCCAGTGACGATCAGGATCAGACCCACCACGGCGGCAAGTGTAAGTCCGGCGAGCAGGCCGAGCGGGGCGTAATACGGGTTCATCCAGCCGAGTACCGCGCCAAGAAGTACGCCCAGACGCACATCTCCAGCGCCGAAACCGCCCCTTGTGATGAGGTGCACCGTACCGAAGGTCACTAACCCGCAGGCAGCCCCCATGAGCATGGTGAGGAGAGAATGAGGTGCGCTGGTGACGAGCGATGCCGCAATCAGCCAGGGCAGACCGAGTGCGGCGGCCACATAGATGATGCGACGCGGCAGGGTTTTGGTGCGCAGATCGATCACTGAAAGCCACAGTAGCGCTGCGGTGATCACTGCTAGACCGGGCAGATGCCAGCCGAGGCTGAACGGGTCCATTAGCGAATAATGTTGATCAAACTGAACATCGGCAGATACATGGCCACGATGATCGCGCCGACGAGTGCGCCGATACCCACGATCAAGAATGGTTCGAGGGCTTTCGCGAAACCTTCACCGTCGCCTTTGAGATCCTCTTCCACATCGACGGCGTAACGCTGTAAGACGCCTGAGAGGTCCCCGGCTGCATCACCGACCGCTGTGAGGTCACGTAATACCAACGGCAGATCGTCAGCCCCGGAGAACGACACGCTGACCGATTCACCGAGGGCGACCTCTTGGCGCACGAGACCAAAGGCTCGCTCAAACACGGCGTTGCCAGTGCTTTGGCCGGTCAGTTCCAGTGCGTCGAGCATCGGCACCCCCGACTTCAAGAGCGCCCCCATCATCCCGGAGGCTCGCGCCGAGATGGAACGGCGAATGATCGGCCCGAGGCGTGGGATGCCGAGCAGGATTCGATCGGTGACTAATCGTCCGGTGGGCAGTTGCCTCACTAATGCGATCAGCGAGATCGTCAAGATAATGACTGCAGGTATCGCCCAGGCTTGTTGGGTGATCGCAGCCGACGCACTCATCACAAAACGGGTAGCTGCGGGCAAGGTGGCGCCGAGTTCGGCGTACAGCGCTTCAAAGCGGGGGACGATGAAATAGATCATCACCAAAAAGATCGCCATCAGCAGTGAGAGCACCACCACCGGATAGATCGTGGCGCGTCGCAGATTGGTCCGCAGTCGCATCTGCATTTCGCTCAGTTTCGCAACCCCTTGAAAGGTGGGCGCCATCGCCCCGGTCGCGGCCCCGGCTCGGACCATCGCGACGGTGACCCGGCCGAGACGGCGTTGTTGACGTTCGAAGGCTTCTTCCACGTCGAGGCCATCTTCCAGATCGGCGTGGATCAGGCTCATCACCCGGCCGGTGCGTTTACCGGGCCGTTGATCAGCGAGCAGTTCGCAGGCATGGGTGATCGGCAGGCCGCTATTTAACAGGCCCGCCATGTTGCGTGAGATCCAGGCCACATCGCGCAACGGCAATTTGGTGCCGAGGAGCGAATAATCCCGAGAGACGAGATCGGCTACTTGGCGGCGTTGGAGTTTCGCGACTTTGATGCCGCGGCGATGCAGTTTGAGTTGGGCGCTGGACCGGTCCAAAGCCACGATGCGGCCGCGGCGGTCGTGGCCTCGTTGATCGGATCCTTGGAAGGTGTAGGTCTGTGACATCGGGGATCAGGGTGCTCCGAGTACTCGGTGGATTTCCTCAAGCGAGGTGGCTCCTTGACGGGCGAGTTGGAGGGCGTCATGGCGGATCGGGATCATCCCGTTGCCGATCGCAAGCAGTTCAAGTTCGGCGGGTTCGGCCCGTTCGGCCACGGCGGTGCGAAGTTCTTCGTTCAGGTTCATGACTTCGGCGATCACTTGACGGCCCCGATAACCGGTGTGGAAGCAGGCTTCGCATCCTTCGGGATGCGGTAACCACAGGCGGTCCGGTCGGGCAAAGGGCCAGCCGGCCTCATCGAGTTGGGAACGCCGTGGAGCAAACGGCACCCGGCAGCGCCGACACAATCTGCGCAACAAACGCTGATTGATCACCCCACGCAACGCGGCCGCGACCACAAAGCGTTCCGCCCCGAGATCGGTGAGACGGATCGGCGCTGATACCGCGCTCGCGGTGTGCAGCGAGGCGAGCACCATTTGGCCGGTCAACGCAGCCGCCATCGCGACTTCAGCGGTTTCGGTGTCACGAATCTCACCGACCAAAATCACATCGGGGTCGGCACGCAGGATTGATCGCAGTGCGGTCGCGAAATCAAAGTTCGCCGCACGATTGACCTGCACCTGCAACATGCCGGGGATCCGGTATTCCACCGGGTCTTCCACGGTGATGGTTTTCACCGCGCCGGTGGTCATGGTCTGCAGCGCGCTGTACAAGGTGGTGGTTTTACCTGACCCGGTGGGCCCGGTCGCGAGCACCACACCACCTTGGAGCGATAAGGCCCGATCAAACTGGGTTCCGACATGTCGGCTGAGGCCGAGCGCCGCCAGACGTCCCCGGACCCGGGCCTGATCAAGGAGACGAATCACACAAGATTCCGTCCCCCAAGCCGACGGGATGGTGACCACCCGCAGATCCACGGTGCGGCCACCAAACACCGCAGTGGCCCGGCCGTCTTGAGGGGTGCGGCGATCGCCCACATCAAGTTGGCCCATGATCTTGATCCGGTTGATGATCGTCTGGGAGTACCCGCCCGGGTACCGACCGACTGAAGACAAGATGCCGTCTAACCGGAACCGCACCTCGCAATAGTCACCTTCGGGTTCGATGTGCACATCCGAGGCCCCGATCACGATTGCTCGCTCTATTAATAAGTCGGCGAGTTCGGCGATGCGGCCTTGGCTGAGCAGTTCGGTTTCGAGGCTTTGCAGCTGGGTGACGCGCTCCGATGATTCCTCATCGGCGAGTTCGTCGTTTAAGCTGATGTCTTCGTGGCTGTTCGCTGCGTCTTCGATCGCTTGACGGTTCGTGACCACGATCTCAAGATGGAACTCTTTAAACCGGGTCTGCAGATCGTTGACGAGTTGGCGGTTATGCGGGTTCAGTACCGCCATCACCACAGTGTCTTCGTGGCGACCCACCGGGAATGCACCGAGGTCCATGCCTTCATGGGGGGCCATGCGTTCCACGAGTTCGGGGGCCACCAGATCAGGCAGTTGGGGCAGATACTCAAAGCCTTCGGTGACCCAGATCGCTCGTTCCAGATCGGTGATCTCCACACCGAGTTCTACGAGGGCCCGCATTGGCCGCACCCCAAGGTTCCAAGCTTCTTCCACGGCTTCAACGAGTTCATCAAAGCGTGGTTCGAGATCGGGCCGCACTTCAGCGAGCATCGTCAGCGCGGCCTGTAACTGTCGCAACTCGGTGGGTGAGGAGATACTCATGGTTCCTCCGTTGCGATCAAGACCCGAACCTCAGGGGGCAGCGCGGTCATCGCAATCCCGATTGCTTCAAAGGTCGCGACGGCTGCATCTTCGGTAAAGGTCAACACCACATCAGAGCGGCGGAGCAAAAGTTGAGGTGTGTTCGGATCAGCGCTTTGGCGTTCAGAGAGCGCCGTCATAAACGCATTGATGTCGGCCAATGTGCCTGTCACTGACACCAATGCGGAAACTGGTTCCACGAGGCTGCGGTCACGCAGATCCTCAAAGCCGAGATCACTGATCAGTTGATCCCCATAGGAGGTGTCGCGACCTGACAGCAGTTGGGCTTCCCAGATGGGATCGGTGTCGATGATTGCGAGATTGAACTCGATGGCCACGGCGTCGATTTGTGCGAGGAGTTGGTCCGCCTCAAGGGTGCGTGGCATCACAGTGGCGATCAGAGCTTGAGTGGCGGCGGCATCCTCGGGAAGCCGACTGAGGATCAGGTTCGCTGCTGACACCGTGTCGACGGCTTCCGCCCGGCGGGCCTCTGCGGCGGAGAACCGCGAGTTGATGATGAGACCGATGATCACCAAAGTGAGCACCACCACTGCGGCGATGATCCGCAGGATCATGTTGCGGCTCAGGCGCTTACGGCCCGCAGATGCATTCCGTGAGGAGCGTTGGGGTGTGCGACGACTCATAGGTTTGCCCCTGTGCCAGCGTTGTCTGTTTCGTCTGTTTCGATGATGTCGGGGACCGGACTGAAGATCTGCACGATGAACTCGGTCACCGTGGACTCCGGTGTTGATACCGAGTTCTCGGTGAGCACAGTGGCCGAGACCACGGTGCCGGCCAAACCGAGCGCCTCGGTCCAATCGGCGATGTCGGTCAGATCTGTGGGCACCACAATCCGTGCCTCTAAGGAGTCGCCGATTTCTGACACCCGAATCGATTCAGCCACCGGGAAGGCCGGCAGATAGATCAACAATGGCCGGATCGCACCCGACCAATCGGTGGCTTCAGAAATCTCGAGTGCGTTGAGACGTTCAGCAACAATCCCGACTTCGGTGGCATAGGCGGCTTCGCCTTGGCGGCTTTGGGCCACCCGTTCGGCTGCGGCGAGTTCGCGGTCCGCCTCATTTAGTGCATTGGAGGACATCCACCATCCGCCCACCGCTAACGCAACGGCAATCACTGACCCCACAAACGCAAGGCCCGTGCCGCGGGGGAGTGGTTCGGGGCGTTGATAGTGGGTGCGCGGCGTGGAAAACCCGCGGGTTCCACTCGCATTGATCACCCCTTCAAACCCGGCGAACGGATCTCCGGTGTTCAGATCTTTGGCACGCGCCCCACGGGGAGTTTTCGCTCGGGACAGATCCAACATCTGTTGGGGACCCGCCGCGGCCACCGCAGCCGATAACGCCCCGTAGGCGGCCAGACGCTGTGGGGTGGGGATCGAGTTCAGATCCAGATCTTGAGCCACCGGTGGGGCCTGCGCGTTGAGGCCAATCGAGTTCATATACGAAGGCAGATGCGGCAAGGTGGCCCCTGGCCCGTACACCCAGATCGTGGCCGGGCAGGCTTCGCCAGTGGATTCCCAGTGGTCGGTGGTGCGGCGCACCTCACGTACCAATGTGGCCACATACCGTCGGGCAGCCGCGACCGCATCGGCATCACTCAGATCCCCGGCAGCTACTGCCTCTAAGGCGTTGTCGTCAAGATCTTCGGCGAGCTGGTCAGATTGCAGCGCCGTAGATAGTCCACCGCAGCGCAAATGTCTGCTGGCCACGGCGATCCCAGCGGTCACGATGATCAGTTCGGCACCTGAACTTCTGATCGCGAGATACAGCCCGTCATGTTCAAGGGTGAAAGGGGCCACCACCAGCGAGGCCTTCGTGGAAGCCAGATCCTCATATAGGTGTGTTGCGTCGTCAGCGGTGATCGCACCCACAGCCGCACTCGGGGTAGGGGTGTTGACCCCCGACACCACCATCCCCGCACCGGGCCGATCGGACCCACCGGGGAGTTGGCGATTCAACATGTCTCGTGCGGCGAGTGGGAGTTGGCGAGCTGATACCCCGGGCACCCGGGACCTGCGGACCGTGGCGCCGGGTGATCCCCAAGCCACCACGCAGCGGGTGTGACGATCCATCTGGGATCGGATCAGCGTTGCGGCTTCGGAGGTGGTAGCAGCAAAGGTTTGATATTGGGTGACTCGTCGATCATGCATCCGCACCAAGCGCAGAACTGTGCCGTCATATTCGGCGCCGAGTGTCATCGACGGGGCGCGCCTCACCATGCGATGCTCACCATCGGGGGAAGGGCCTCCGGGGTCGCCGGATTGAAAGGCGCGATTTGCTGCACGGTGTATGTGTTGGCAGTTCAGTTGCGGTTTACTCCCGCAGAGATTCACCTGACATTGATTGTCGGTGATGTTTGGGATGGGTGTTGTCGGGGGCGGTTATTTTTCCCGAAATCGCGGGGTGTGAGTGCTGTCGTCGCGAACTGTGATTTTCTCGCCGACCCATTTATCGAGTCCGGAAATACTGGACTCAGTCACACACCTTCTTCGACGCTGCTCCGCACGGACATGTCGTAGCAGGGATCCGACGACCACCAACTGGAGGAACAACAGTGAAAGCAATGTTGAACAAACTCGTGAAGCGCAATGGCGGCTTCACCCTGACCGAGTTGGCTGTGGCCATGGTGGTCGTAGGCATTTTGGCCTCGATTGCTGTGCCGAGCTTCCTTGGTGCCCGTAACAACGCATTTGACCGTGAGGCCCAGGCCGCTGTCGATGCTGCCCTTAACGCAGCCAGCCTGCACTACGCCAACAACGGCGACTTCACCAACTCTGCCAGCGCGACTTGCAATACTGCTGGATCAACCGTGCTAGCCGCTGATCTTCAAAGGCTCGAGCCAAACTATGAGTTCCTTGCTGCGGGGGCTGTTTCAACAAATGTTCGTCGTGTGAGCATTACGTCTGCAGTGACCTTCAATGCCGCTTCAGAGACCTTGGGTTGCCAAGGTTTTTATGCTGCCGTCATGTCGCGATCAGGCACCTGTTGGGTAGGGAGAATGACGGTCGAAGGGAAGTTCCTTTCCAGTGAGGCTGGAGCCGTCGATGCCACTACTCCGATCGTGGTAAATACCGGCACGGCTAACACCGGTAACTCCACCACTACCGAGGCCATTTTGACGGTCAACGGGAAGGCTTACGGCGGACTGATTCCGACGGCGCCTATCGCTTCTGGTTCTGCAACTCCGACTTTGGCAGTTACTGCCACGGACTGTACTGCCGTTGCGCAAGCTGACGTCACGTCCGCTAACACTACGGCGGGCGTTAATCCGAACCAGTTTTACGAGAGTTGGAGGACAGTTGTTCTCGCTCCCGGAGCCTGATCACCATTTGAGTTGACGTAACTGAAGTTCCTCTGGAGTGGGGTGGGGTGTAGCGAAGGCTGCACCCCACCCCCGGAGGCGGGGGAGGACCCGGGTATGTGGGATCGCCCTCGAGACAATGAACGACCTCGTCATCTGCACCACCTCTGGTGCGTGACATTTGTGTAATGACCCGCAATCTGAACTTGGAGAGTTGACTGCTGTGAGCATCAAAGAAAACATTTCGATCCTGCAGTCGCCCTCGTGGACGGCTTTGGCGCATTGGCGCAAGGCCTGGGGGGCCGGCCTGGTGGCAGCGGTGGCGCTGCTCACCTTTGGTGGTTCCCCGGTGGCGGCCAATGGTGCCGACATCAAAGACGATGAACTGATCATCGAAAATGTTCGCCCCGTCTATTTCCCGAGTGAACGGGTGGACCTTCAATACAGCGAGTGCGCCCCTCGCGCCACGACCCGTCTCGAGTTGCGCACAGCGCGCACCGAAGGTCTCGCTTTAGCTGTGTATCCGTCTCCGCAGGTCAATGTGGCCGGCAGTGTTCGGGCGTCGGTGTTGTTGCCTGATGATGTGCGGCGGGGCGAAGCGTTTTTGATCCTGTCCTGCGCGACTGCTGCTGGTCCGGTGGTGCAAGCCTCGGCCTCGTTGCTCATGGATATCCCGACAGCGGCGGTGACGGGTAATCGTGAAGTGATCTACATCCCGGTGTTGTTGCCCAATCAGCCAGAAGCCGCCACCGAAGACCTTGCGGTCACCGGGTTGAGCGTGGTGCCGATTGCGGTGGGTGTGATGTTCGCTGTTGTGCTCGCTGGCGGGGTGTTGGTGTTCACCCGTCGCCGAGGAGGGCCTCAATGGTCGCCAGGCGGGACGCCAATGAACGGTCCTCGCTGACCTTGGATTCCTCGGGCGGATACTCAAACGCGTTGATCACATCTTCGGCCGTGGGTAACCCAACGAACACCGACAACCGCAACTCATAAAGCCGCTCGAGCGCTCCTTCGGGAAGCCGCCAGGCCACCACACAACCGATCCAGGATCGGTCCTCCACTTCACCGAGAGCGTCTACCTCGGCGGACTCAGAGACCACTACTACCACCGGGGGATCACCCGGGATGGGGAGTTCTGACTGGGTGGAGAACCCGAGGTGGTCGGCGATCAAGCGGGCCGCTTCACCGGTGTCGAGCACCAGCATCTGTCGAGGACCAGCAAAGTTGGGGCGTTGGGCGAAGTTGCTCACATCATTGTGTGTCGGCAACTTGCACTGTGATCACTACCCCGTGATCACATCGGGAATACGGAGACCTGATCCACTCGGATCCAGCGGCCCCGGACCTGCCGAATCCCAAACGGGGACTGCATCACTCGCAGGTTTGCGTCAAAAGTCCACTGCAGTCGATAGCCAACCGTCACCGGATCCCCGCCAGCGCCGGGTGTGACGCTGTTCGTGAACGGCCCGAGGGTCGTAGCGAACACAGCGCCACTCAGAGCGAGAGCTGAGGTGGTGCTTCCAGCGGTGACGAGAGTGGGGTCAATCGCTGCGGTGCGAATGATGCCGGTTCCCGCCGATGTGGAGGTGGCCATTAATACGGCGTTGATGCGGCGTTCGGCTTCGGTGGTCACTGCGATTTCGATCGTGGCATCGGTGGAGATGATGGTCAGGAGACCAGAAGGTTCCACGTTGCCTGAAATGGTGACAGTCCCGCTGGCCGCGATGGTCAATGGCACTAATGCAGCGATGGCTTCGATTTCCAGATCACCATCCACGAAGATCACCCCATTGACAGGGAGTGCCGAGGTGGTGACAGTGACACCAGATCCGGCACTGCTGGTCACCGTGATGTCTGTGCCGATACGAATGCTGGTGGCGGCGCTACTCGTTGGGAGCGTCAGGCCGGCGATCCCGGCGAAATCTGTGGCGCTGGGCGTGGGGAGGTTCGCTGAAGTTGTTGTGGCGCCCGTCAGCGCGTCATCAGCATGAGGGGTGAAAGCAGTCCTCACAGAGATCAGATCTTCGGCAAAACTGCGGGCCTGCAGCGTGGTTTGGGTTCGAGCGCGCACGCAGGTGGACACCAATGGGTCCGCGTTACGGCATTGACGAGCGGTCACATCAATGATCGCTGTGGAGGCCGTAGCAAGATTGGGTGAGGCACCGAGACGAATCGTGAAACAGGCCAAGCGTGCATCAATGCCTGAGGTTGCGCCGTCTTCGCGACACGGCACCACTTGGCCGGCATCGTTGTATCTGACCCACGGACCAATCGCAGTGTCGGGGTTGGTGCCATAGCCGGGGTGTGCGGCAACGGTCGGAGAGGAGGTCTGATTGCCGGTGATCTCAAAGAGGCCTTCACGGTCGCGTGCGATCCGGCCGAAAGCTTCCTCGGCGGCCGAGGTGGCCAACAGATCAACGACGTGTTGGCTACGGACTCGATCTTCGTTGGTGATGCTGCGGGTGACAGCGGTGACAGCGATCAGACCGATCCCGGCTGCAGCGACGGTTGCGACCACCGCCATCAACATCGCTGCTCCTTCATCGGAGCCACGGGGAGGTTCGCTGGTCAGTGAGCGATGAACTCGCGCCCAGATCTGGCGCGCTGAGGTGAACACATCACGGGGCCTCATCCAGATCCACCGCTTGTGGCTGCTTGATCAGTGGAGCCGGCGCGACCCTGCCAGGATTGTTCAGCGGTAAAGCGGGTTACACCCACCGCGAACTGCATGTGTAACTGTTCGCTGGTGCGTTCAAGCCGATCAGTCACTGTGGTGATGAACCCCACTCGGCGCACCTTCGCGAGATCGGCTTCAGAGATCTGACCGGTGCTCGGATCAACAGTGAGAGCGTTGGCGTCGGCATCAAAATATGTAAACGCTGATCCGGTTGCCCCGTTGAGGATCAGTTCGCTGCTCGGTGATCCACTTGTGGTAGTGACACCTTGAATGGTGGATCCCTCCACGCGCACACAGGTATCCCGCGGCGCACTCTCATAGGCGGTGGACGACACGGTGGTCACCGCATCAATGGGCACGCGACTACGCGCAGTCGTGCAGATCTCAGAATCAGACGCAGAGGTCACCGACATCGATCCGCGCAGCACCGCTCCGAGACGATCCTGTAGCAGGCTGCTGCGTTCGTTAATCTCGGCGCGAGTTTCCATGGAGCGAGCCGCACTCGAGGAGGAGTCGAGCAATCCGATGATGGAGGCCAATAACACGGCGCTAATCACCATCGCCACCATCACTTCCACCAGCGAGGCACCGTGATCCCCGTGATTTTCGCCGCCTGGAGATGGCGAACTGCGAGTGGTGATCAACCAGTGATGAACGCGCTGTACGAGGTGTTTCACGAGGGGATCTCAATGAAGTCGCTGAAGTTAATCACACGGGTCTTATCAGGGATCACGCTGATATCAGAGGAACGTGTGCCGTTTAAGCGTCCGAGCACATAGTCGCCGGGTTTCAGATACGGAAACCATGCGCAGGTGCCAGCGCCAATGGTGATCCCGTAGCGTCGGATCGCCGTAGTGGTTGCGGGGACGGTGACGCGGCGAAGATCAATCGCATCATTGGGACCCATACCGGTGACCAAAACCCCGCCTTGGCCTGACACGTATGCGGCCGCATCGGGGGGCACGGACTCACTCTGGGTGAGCCGGTACGGGGTTGCTTCGGCGCTGACCGAGGAGTCAGGCCCGGCATTCAGCGCGGTCACGGTGACCGATCGGGCGATTGCTGCCGGTTCGCCCTCGGCGAGGTTCGCGCAGGTCAAAGGCGTGGTCAATCTGACTTCAAGATCAGGGTCAGGTAGCCAGTGGTAGCGCAGTTTCACCTCATATGAATCGGCGCCACGGGTGACTGTGCGCTCCATATCGCCGAGCACCACCCGAGCGCTTGAGGGGTCCAGGTCGCACCGTGTCACCGCCAGAGCCAAAATCTCTCGTGGTTCGGCCCCGGTCAGTAGACCGCATCCGAGAGCCGATTCTTGTTCGGCGATCTGGGTTGCGATCTCGCGGGTTGCGGTGCTCGATGCCGACAGACGGCTCTGGATGAGAACGGCTGTTGCAACAGTGGCTAAGGCGGCGGCGGTCACTCCGACCAGTGCGACGGCGAACACGGATTCAATGAGTGCCGCACCGCGATCGCGATTTCTGTAGCCAGTGGCATGCAGCCACCCGATGATGCGGCGAAGGGAACCTTTCACCGGGAGAGCTCCGCTGGCCAATGCAGATCTGCGATCACGACCAGGATCACTCCGGACGCGAGGGCGGGGCCAAGGGGGAGTCGTACACCGCGCCAGCGGCGTTGGCGTATCGCGATCGTGATCGCAAAGATCAACGCAACACCGGCGGCCACCAGATATCCGGCAAATGCCGCACCCCACCCGAGCCAGCCCAGTGGTAACCAGATCAGCGGGGCAAACTTCACGTCACCTTCACCGAGGCCACCACGAGTGAGCCCGTACACAGTGAGCGCGACCACAAACGCAATGCCGGCTGCGGTCAGCCCACGGATGAGATCTGTCCAGTTCGCATCCGCGAACGCGGCGAGGCTGAACATGGAGATGCCGATCATCGCGGTGATCGCAAGGATCGGGTTTGGCAAGGTTTGGGTGACCAGATCAATCCGGGCTGCCATCGCCACGCCCAGACAGGTGAGCACCAAGGCGAGTGTTGCTAATGATGCGCCGTGTTGGATGGTGACCCCCGCAGCGATCGCTGCGAATGCGGCTTCGGTGGCCGGGTAACGAATCGGGATCGGCCGATGGCAATGGCGACATTTGGCCCGCAGCAGCACCCAGGACACAATCGGAATCAGATCCCGGGCGCTCAGTTCGTGGGAGCATTTCGGGCAGCGGGATCGTCCAGCGAGGGTGGAGCCAGTTCCTTCACGATGAGCCACCACGGTGGTGAAACTGCCGAGGTTCGCAGCGACCGCGCCGAGCACGAGCGCCATCGCCAAGGTGTCGAGTTGGGCGGGACTCATGGCGCCTGCCTGTCTTGATCGCCAGCAGAAGCATCGCCGGGATCATCGCCAGGATCATCGCCGGGATCATCATCAGCCTCAGGATCGTCATCGACCTCAAGGTCACCAGAGTCAGATCCGGTGTCGTCAGTAAGGGCGTCGGCGAGTTTGCCTTGGTCCTCGCCAATCTCGATCGGCACTGCATCCGGATCAGGATTCGGATCAGTGACGCTTTGGCTGGCCCCGGCTGTTAACAGGCCGTATTCCCAATGCCAAGGTTCTTGCAGGTTGCCGCCTTGACGGGCCCAATACGGATGCACATAACCGAAGCGGCCGGCGTTCGCGGTCAGCCACGCAAACAGTCCGTCGCGATAATCGAGGGCCCGGTTACCGATTTTGAAATCCACGGCCAGACCCCACCCGTGCAAGGAGGTGCCCGGCACAGCGGCAAACTTGCAACGATTCTGCGCGCAGCGGGTTTGGCGCAGTAGCACTTGTTGTTGATAGGTCCGGTAGCACCCGGAATGTTCAAGTGTGAATCCGGCTTCAGCGGCGGCGGCCGCCATTTGGTCATAGGCCACGGCCGCTGGCGCATACATCCGACATCCGGTGGTGGAACGCCGTAACGCTGAGGCTGGCAATCGCCCGTTCTGATACCCGATCGCTGCGAGATATCGCCCGAGGGCCCGCACGGCGTTATCGGTGGCTCGCACTCCACGCCGGGTGGTTGGAATCCGGCGCTGAATGGTGACGAGTTCGCCTTCGAGCACCGCGCTCGTTGGACGAAACACCACCGATTGCATCTCAGGGGTCCCCATCTCTGGGGGCACAAATGCTGGTGCCACCTCTGACGCGGCAACCTCTGTCGCAGCGCTGGTTGCTGTGACATTCAGCCCTGCGGCAGCGCCTGATCCTTGAGTCGGTGATCCTGAGATGTCAAGATCGCTAGATCCGCCTCCTGATATTGCCGACCACACCGATGGGACCATCGCCGGGACGAGGAGTAGCGCAATGCCCAGGGTTACCCCCATATAGGGCCATAGCCGATGTGGGCGCCGCATTATTTCGCCTTGTCGCGGGGATTCGGGGAACGTTCCCCGCTTTCGTGCCAACACACCTACTGTGTCGGCAACTTTGGGCAAAATCACCGAGAAAGCGTTGCGGGTGACTCTCGCCTCTGCGCAGCCTTCGGCCAGGCCCTATCCACAGTTGCGAGCCGCAGCGGCGCTGGCCTATCAGGTGCCGCACCTTGGGGTGGAACTCATTTCGGATTCACGGGTCCGTCAGGTAGGACCGCTGGTCTACGGATCCGATCAGGTGCATCCTGCTGATTTCCGTGATCTTGTCTCCACAGCGGTGGACGCGCATTCTCTTGAGCCGATCTACGTCGGTTTGGATTTGCCGATCGGTATGGCCATTGATGTGCGTGTGATCTCGCGCAGCAGTCAGTGTGTGGCCCGACCCGGCGGGGTGATCCGGGCCGAGAGTCTCGATGGGGGAGTGCACATGTTCGCAACGGATCTGTGGTGGCCGGCGACGATGTCGGTGCTCCTTGATGAGACGGCGACTGCCTCGATGGTCAGTGCCCGCTTTGGTCAGATTGATCAGTACCTCGACATCGTCCAGTCCGTGGATGTGGACAGCACATTCGATGACGCCTTGTCGATCTCGTTGATCACTGTGCGTCACCGCTCTGGCGGTGGTGGCGCCTTATCAGATGAGGCAACTGATCTCGTCACTGCGGTCACGGAGAGCATTGCCCAAGGGTTGGCCGAACGGCTCTCCAGCCTCACAGTTTTGCGATAATCGCTTTCATATTTGGTCGGAAGTCCTTATTTCATAGGGCCTTCAGGGGGCTAAGTAGATCCATACTCTGGATATGGGACGGCAATACGTTTCTCCTTTAGAACATACCTTCAACCTTGTGGCGGATATTTCTCATGGTTAGTTTCACCGTTGTGAGTACTCCTTTGTCGTCCAACTTTGTGGCGCGCGTCCTCGCGCCTTTGGTGGATCGACGCGCTGCAGGTGCACCTGAATCAGTGCTTCACGACGAGTTGTTGAGGGCGGTGTTGCCCTGGGTTCGCCAGCAAGTGGCCCACAATGTGCGCCGCATCCCATCTAACGCTGATGCCTCCAATGTGTCGAGTTTGATGCACGAGGCTGCCTATACGGCCGTCATCAAAATGGACTGGGATCAATGGCAGTCCTGGCCGATGTACCTCGGTGCGCTCGTGCGTCGAGCCGGCCAAGAAGCTGCTCGCCGTGACGATTATCTGTCACGCCAACAACGCGTGTTGCGGTCACGGTTTCGTGCGGCCTGCGCCGATGCCGAGAACCGACTCGGCCGGCCGGCAACATCGGTGGAGCAACGCGAGATCGCTACCGAGATTGCCCGCGGTAAAGCCGACCTTGTCGAGATCTTGTTAATCGGTTGGCATCCCCGCGAAATGGCCGACGTTCCTGAAGTCCCCGACCAACAGGTGTCGGTGGAAGACGAGGTGGAGCGCGCCCTGTCCCAGCGTGAGGTGCGGGTCTGGCTCGAACAAGAACTTCCCGAATCGGTGCGAGCGATGGTGATGGTCTGGTTAGCCACCCCACGATCACAGACGTTGCCCCGCCGCCTTGAGCAACGGTTGCGACCCCATGTGGGCAAGTTGCTTGAATCCATCAGCGAGACTGAGGACGCTGCGGATTACGCAGTGCGATGACCGAGCCGATGACCACCCTTGCTCCCCCTCAGGTGTGCGCCCGGTGTTCGTGTCGTCTCGCCCGCGATAACACCGAACGCTTTTGTTCGCCCTGCGCAGGCCGCCTTGGCCGTGAACGCTGGCTGACCCCGGGCTTGGCGGCACCGATGTCGATCACACCCGATGATCTCGCAGTCCTCGGCATCACCGGCTTGATGGCCCGCCACAGTGCCACCGCTGAAGAACTCATCCCGGCGATGTTGGCCACCGGAGTCCTACCCCGACAGATCCGGCGTTATGAGGCCCTAGTGATTCGACTTGTGGCGATGGAAGGTCTCAGCCATTCCGCTGCAGCCCGCAAACTGCGTGTCACCCGCTGGACGGTTGCGGCATGGCGAAAGCGGCTCGGTCTTGATGATCGTGGTGCTGACGCAACGGGGGAGAGGCAGTCATGAATCTTGCTCATCTGTTAAATAACTCGGATCCCACGCAACCACGTGGCATCACGGCGCCAGGTTCAGACCCGGTTGCGAACGCTGCTGCTCGTGATGAGTCGGCACGGGGACCATCGCTTGGTGACCAACCTCGAGATCAGCCATCTTCGGCTTACGGAGATCTGCAACATCGGGTCGCGGCCTCACAGGCCTCGCAGGCCCCGCACCTCGCCCATGCGCCACATTCCGGCCGTGGCTTGGCCACAGTGACCCGGTTGCATATCGATTCTGATGCATTGACCCTCGAACGTGTGGCCGGGCATCTCCAAGAGATCACGGCCCGCAACGGCGATTCATCAGAGGCCGTAGACGTGATCATTGCGGTGCCAGCGATTTCTTGGGCCTCACAGGCCGGCCCCGAGATTTCACGGCTGATGTCCACCACCGCTGAGATGAGTGCGTCGATCATGCAGCGCCGCATCACGAGCCGACGGATCCGCTGGTGGTTGTGTGTGGATCTGCAGTTTGCCTCCGAAACCATTCTCACTGCGGTGCGGGTGGCAGGGGTATCGGCCTTGCGCCAAATGGATCCGACACCTGGTCTCGTTGGCACCTTGGTACTCATGGGCGAACCCGATGCCAGCGGGGAGGCGCTTCAACGGTTTGTTGCCGATCCTCAGTGGGCCGGATCCTGTCTGATTGACCTGACCGGCGAGGTGAACGCCGACGGTCAGGTCACTGCAAATGTGGTTGCTGTCGCCCCACGTAATGGTGAGCACAGCACCAGAAATCATCCGACACGACATCACGATGATTTGGAGAGTTCTCGTGGCAATCTCCACGCCGAACTTGAAATGGTGCATGGCACGCTCGCCCATCTGAATGGGCAGTTGCGCACGGTCAAAGGCGAGTTCCTGAGCCAGTGCGACCAACTCAATGAGGTCCGCCAGGAGTATTCGGCGACCGGTCAAGAACTTGTCTCGTATCGCAACGAGATCGTCACCATGAAGAGCGAACTCAGTATTCGCCAAAGCCAAGTCGCGGTCTTGGCTGATCAGGTGTCGGCCCTCCAACGTGAACTCGAGTATCTCGAAGTGCATCGAGCCACCCTCACCAAGGATCTCAAAACCGAGCGTTCCGCAGTGCGTGCCGCCCAAGATGAGGTGTCTCTCCAACTCTCTGCGGCTGAACAGATGCGCTCGGCAGCCCACCGTGCGGAGATTGAGCATTCCATGCATCGGGCCGCCACCGAGGAGCTCGACGCCCAGGCCGCTGCAGCCGAACAGAGCCTTGAACGCACCCGTAACGCATTTGTGATCGCGCAGGAATCTCTTACCGCGTTGGAAGCGATTGTTGCCGAGCGGGGCCACGAGATCGACCGGCTCGAACAGCAACGTTCCCGCATGAAATCTGAGGTGGAGCGTTTTGAGCACGCAATGGTTGCTCGTCTTGAACCCCTCAAAAAAGAACTCAGTGAGCTTCATGATCGCCACGAGGAAGCTCTCACCAATCTGAACGCGGTGATCGCTGAACGCCAGGCCCTCATCGCGACCCAAGATGCTCTTGTCACCGCCGAAGAAGCAAGCGAGTTCTCCGAAGCCCGACTGATCAGAGATCATCTACATCGCGATTCGTTGATGATGCGGGCGGCACATGACCAAGCCGAAGCCGAGCTCAACGATGTGCTCGCCGAGCTTGCTGCGGTGCGTGAACAAACTGACCACGAAGAGACCCGTTGGGCCCAACTTCACGCCGACGGGCTCGCTCGTAGCCAAGAACTTGAAGCACGTTATGAAGAGCTCGCCGAAAAGAACCGTGAGCTTCAAGCCCAAAACTTGTTGGCCGAAAATCTTCTCGAATCCGCTCACACCGAGTTAGACGCCGTCACCGAAGTGACTGCCGCAGAACACAGTCGTCTGGACGAACGCCTCAAGCAAATCGAACTCGAGATTTCTCGCAAGCTGGAGGCTCGCTGGCATGAACTCGTCTCGTTGCCTCGCAGCGAACGCAAACGCATATTGCGTGAAATGAAGGCGCCATCCACCGCAGTGCCACAACCCCCAGGAGGTAGTAGTCATGGTGAGTAGAACATTTGACGGAAGAACCCTCGACTCCGAACAAGACACCCAGACCGATCACACCCCATCGGGAACCCCGTTGATGACTTTCACGCTTATTGACGGCGATACCGATGATGATCAGGCCCTTGAAACTGAGGTGCTTGCGGCCTTTGCGTCTGCTCGCACCACCGCCACCTCTGGTGCTGGCGCTAAGGGCAGTGCCGCCACCTTGCGTCGGATCCTTGGGAACGGAGCGGAATCCTCATCCGGGCTGGTAGACCCCACGCCGGTAACAGGAATGTCGTCACGGCTCATCGATCCTCAACTCGACGCGCCCGGCCCCGACGAGAGCGGTGCGATGTTGCGTCCGCATCCGGCTGTTGATCGCCTCGATAACGAGTTCACGTTGGTGCCACCTTCGGCGACCGCCCATCACCCGGCGAGTCGTGGATTTTTGCGACGCAAACGCTGATCATTTCGGTGTGATCAGTTCTTCGTGATGGTCTGTTCGTTTCGGTGACTCAACAGATCGCGTCTCCGCTGCGGGTGATCGCCTTTATGGCGATGTGGCTGAGTCTCTTCATCGGATTGTTTATCTCCTATCAACTGTGGGGGACTGCCCTCTATTCGGCTCGTGCCCAAGGCGCGCTTGAGCAACAGTTCAGTTCTTTGGCGGCTGTGGTGCCTGACCTTGTGGCTGTCGCGCTCGGCGACCACCACCACCACGACCACGACAACGACTGTCCCGACATCCACATCGATCCCGGCCTCTTCTCCGGACGCAACTGTGGGTGCGCCCGCCGGGACCACGATCCCACCGCCACGAGGTCCGCTTGCCCCCGAACCTGTGATGATGGACCCCCAACTCACGGAGATCATTTCCAAGGTGATGAACGCTCGTGACGGAGAGGTGGTTGCCCGCCTCGAGTTCCCTCGGCTCGGTGCGGCCCACATGGTGGTCGAAGGTGTCGGAGCAGACTCGCTGCGTGAGGGTCCGGGCCGTTATTCCTCCACGGCTTATCTCGGTGGCTCCGGCAACGCCGCGATCGCCGGCCATCGCAGTACCTATGGATCGCCTTTTGGTGATCTTGATGCCCTCACACCCGGTGATGAAGTTGTGGTGGAAACTCCGCTTGGTGTTGCGGTGTATCAGGTGATGGATCCCCGGGTGGCGTTCAGCGTGTGGATTGACCGGGTCCGAGAAGTCGGCCCTGGCTTTGTGATTGTTGGTCCCGACGACGGCTTCGTGCTGGCTGATGTTGGTGATGACCGATTGACGTTGACGGCTTGTCATCCGCGTTTTAGTGCGAGCGAACGGATCATTGTTGCGGCGCGACTGGTGACGGCCCCACTGGCGATGCTGGCCCCCGGTTTTGGTGCAGTGGAGTTTGATCTCGCTGATCTTCAACTCGATCGTCCCACCAACCCAACCGGTGACCGCACCCCCAGCACGGCTAGCACGGGCAGTACCCGACCAGTCACAGGTCTGGCTGGGGGGGAGCCAGCACCCGTACTGGCAGCCCCTGTGGCCCAGGTCAGCGATCTGCGCGAAGGTCTGAACGGAGTTTCGGCTGAACTGTTGCCCACATTGGTGTGGTCGTTGTTGTTGCTCGTTGCGATGGCTGCGGGCACAGTGGTCAAGCACCACTATGGGGCTGTGGTCTCCACGCTGGCCGGAGTAATCCCGGTCACCGGAATCTTGTGGATGCTGTTCAATCATTTAGATCGCCTCCTTCCGGCCTATTAACCGAACCCATAGCGAGGCCTGCTTATGCAGGACTGAAGCCCTCAGCTAGCGAGAAGTTTCGGGACACCACGGACCCCTTCGCTGATCCGCTCACTGGGTTCTCCATCTGAGGTCCCGGGTTGTTGTTGG